>NZ_JARUBP010000001.1:2654421-3981632 GCF_029626225.1 Asanoa sp. WMMD1127 | reverse complement strand
ACAGCTGGTCAGCGCGCGCGAGGAGGAGCGTCGCCGGATCCGGCGCGATCTCCACGACGGCCTCGGGCCGACGCTCGCCTCGCTGGCGTTGCAACTCGGCGTGCTGCAACGCACCCTGCGCGATCAGCCGGACGCCGCGGAACACCTGGCCGAAGAGCTGCGGACCGGTGTCCGCCGGGCGACGGCGGAGATCAGGCGGCTGGTGTACGAGCTGCGCCCGCCGATGCTCGACGAGCTCGGCCTGATCGACGCGGTGCGCCACCTGCACCCGGTCGACGGGCCGCCCCGGGTGGTTCGGGCGCCGGAGCCGATGCCCGCGCTGCCGGCCGCCGTGGAGGTGGCGCTCTACCGGATCGCGGCCGAGGCGCTGCACAACATCTCACGGCACGCCGCCGCGACCGTCGCGACGGTCGAGCTGGGTGTGACCGGCGAGGTGGTGACGCTGACCGTTACCGACGACGGCCGTGGTCTGCCCGGCGGCTACCTGGCCGGGATCGGGCACCGATCCATGGGCGAGCGCGTCGCCGAGCTCGGTGGCTCCATCGAGATCGGGCCGGCGCCAGGCGGCGGGACCCGGGTCGCTGCCAGTTTTCCCGTCCCTCCGTCGCGGCGGGGTTCCGATGACTGAGCCGATCACGGTGCTGATCGCCGACGACCACCCGATGTTCCGCCGTGGCTTGGGCGCGCTGCTGGGCACCCTGCCCGGGATCGAGGTGGTCGGCGAGGCGGCCGACGGCCATGAGGCGGTGCGTCTGGCGCAGGAGCTGCGCCCCCGGGTGATCCTCCTCGACCTGCACATGCCCGGCGGCGACGGCCTGGCAGCCATCCGCCGGCTGGTCGTCGTGGCCCCGCGAACCAACATCCTGGTGGTGACGATGTTCGAGGACGACGACTCGGTCTTCGCCGCCCTGCGCGCCGGGGCGCGCGGCTACGTGCTGAAGGACACCGACGAGGAGGAGATGTCACGGGCCATCCGTGCGGTCGCCGGCGGCGGCGCCATCTTCAGCCCGGCGGTCGCCACCCGCATCATGGCGTTCTTCGCCGCGGCCGGCCGCACCGCCGAACCCTTCCCCGACCTCACCCCGAGCGAACGCAACGTGCTGCAGCTGATGGCCCGCGGCCTGTCGAACGAGGTCATCGCCGACGAGCTGTCGTTGAGCGCCAAAACCGTGCGCAACTATGTGAGCAGCATCTTCAGCAAGCTCCAGGTCGCCAGCCGGGCCCAGGCGATCGTCCGTGCCCGCGACGCCGGCCTGCGCTGACGCTCGGTCCGCCGGTCTCGACGTCGCGCTCGTCGACCACGACGCGTTGGCGCGGTGTGACGCGAGCGGCGGTGTCGCGAAAGTGCCGCGCGACGCCGGTGAGGCGATCTACCGCGGCTGGATGCTGCGCAACGAGGCCTACGCCCCTTACGCCCGCTTCGCCGCCGCGCTGGCGGAACGCGGCGTCCACCTGCGGACCACCGCGACCCATTACCGGCAGGCACACGAGCTCCCCAGCTGGTAAGCCCTGGTCGCCGCTCTGCGGTGACCGTCAGGCCGGCAGGAGACGGACCTCGGCGGCCGGGATGCCCTTGCGCCACCAGTGCGCATAGCGCCGGTAGAGGGCCGGGTCGCGGTCGCCGACGAACGCCGTCAGGGATCGGGCCTCCGCGGCCAGGCCCGCCCAGTCCGCATCGGACAGCCGGTGGAAGGCGGTGGCCTCGATGCCGCCCTCGGTGGGGCGCCAGACGCCCGCGACGTAGCCGTCGACCAGCAGCGCCGGCAGCACGTCGCCGTTGCGGCGCACCACGAGGGGGCGGTAGTCGGCCGGGATGAGCCGGGTGCGGTCCGCGTACGCCAGCAGGACGTTGTCCCACATCCCCAGCAGTCGCGGTGGGGCCGGGGTGTCCGCCGGCGGCAACGGTGGCGCGTCGGCGAGGTCCAGCAGGCCGTCGCGGAGGGTCAGCTCCGACCCCAACGACGCCACGGCCGCCTTGATCCGCGCGCTGTTGAGTCGGGTGTACGCCAGCACGTCCGATGTGGACGCCGGACCGAACGCGGCGAGGTAGCGGCGCACCAGCTCCCGCACCGAGCGAGCATGGTCCGCGGAGCCGGAGGCGGCGACGAAGGACGCCGGTTGGCGGAAGGACCACGGGCCGCCGGTCGGCACGTGGTGCAGCGGCGCGAACGTGCGCAGCGCCCACCACATCCGGGCCGGGTCGCCGACCGTGCCGTCGAGCATGCGCTGGATGTCGGCGCCGAGCCGTGGGGTGGTGGCGAACGCCGCCAGCCGGGCCAGCGCCGTCTCCGCCTCGGCCGGCGTCAGGTCGCTCTCCAGCCAGCGGTAGTCGGCCAGCCGCGCCGCGCGCAACAGCGGCGTCATCGCGGCGTGCACGGCCGGCCAGTCGGTGCGGCAGACCGCGTGCAGCGTCACCCGCAGCAGCGACGCGCGCACCAGCGTCCCGTCGGCGAAGGCAGCGTCGACGTCCGCGGCGCGCAGGCCCTCGACCCGGTTCCACAGCGCCAGGTACGGCGAGGCCGGCTCCTGCGCCTGGACCGCCAGCAACCGGCCCACCGCCGCACCCACGGACATCGGCGACCGGCGCAGCAGCAGCTGCCGGTCCAACGTCGCCCGGTTGAGCTCGCGTGGGGTCACGCGGGCACGCGGGCCAGGTAGACGACGTCGGGCTCGCCACGGTCGACCTCGGTCAGCACCGTCTCCACCGGGCCGATGGTCGCCGACAGGCGCGAGATGTAGGCGGCGGAGGCGCTCGCGCTCCAGACCGCCAGCACGCCACCCGGGTTGAGGTGGTTGCGGAGCAGGGCCGTGCCGGCGTCGCCGTAGAGGGCGGCGTTGTCGTCGAAGACGGTCCAGTCGGGGCCGTTGTCGACGTCGAGGCAGATGGCGTCGAAGCGCTCGTCGGTGGTGGCCAGCCAGCCGCCCAGGTCGGCGGTGACCACGCGGACCCGCGGGTCGCGCAGCGCTCCCCCGCTGTAGGGCGCGAGATGGCTGTCGTGCCAGGCGACGACGGCCGGCTCGATCTCGACGACAACGATCTCGGCGGGCTGCCCGGAGGAGACGGCCTCGGCCAGGGAGAAGCCGACGCCCAGGCCGGCGATCAGCAGGCGGGCGCCGGGCGCGGCGGCGCCGAGGGCGGCCCGGACCAGCGTGCGCTCGGACTCGCCGGCCCGGGTGTCCATGAGGAACACCCCGTTGCTGATCAGCTCGTAGTGCTCGGCGTCACGGCGCAGCACCAGCTCGCCGCGGTCGGTGACGACCCGCTCGACGACGTCCATCTAGGCCGCCCGCAGGACGAAGTCGTGCTCGACCAGCGTGCTGCCGTCGGGCTGTGGCAGGAACTCCTTGACCAGGCTGGGCCGTACGCCGAAGACGGCGTCACTGTCCAGGTAGGAGCCCTCGGCGTCGAAGAGGTGGGTGGTCACCGGTTGATGGCCGGCGGCGGAGACGATCACGTGGATGTGTGCGGCCCGCCACGGATGCCGCCCGCCGGCCCGCAGCAGCTCACCGACCGGACCGTCGTCGGGAATCGGGTAGCAGACCGGTCGGCTGGTGCGGAACGCGTAGCCGCCGGTCCCGTCGGCCCGGAACCGGCCGCGCATGTTGCCCCGCGGCTGCGCGGGATCCTGCACGTCGTAGAGCCCGTTGGACGCGCACTGCCAGACGTCGAGCACCGCGTCGGGCAACCCGGCACCGGCCGGGCCCCGGACCCGGCCGCGAACCAGCACCGGCTGGCCGCCCGGGTCGGCGACCGCGATCGAGTCGCCGGCCGCCCGCCACGGCGCGTCGGGCACGTAGAACGGGCCCAGCACGGTCGCCTCGGTGGCCGCGCCGGACGGGTGCGCCACGGTCTCGACCAGCGACGAGAGACCGAGCGTGTCGGACAGCAGGATGAACTCCTGGCGCTGCGCGTCACAGCGATGACCCACCGCGGTCAGGAACCGGATGCCGGCCAGCCACTCGTCGGGCGTGAGGCCGACCTCGGCGGCGAAACCGTGCAGGTGGCGCACGGCGGCGTCGAGGATCTCGCGCAGCCGCGGGTCGGGCGCGGCCGCCACCCGGTCGCGCACCTCCCGGGTCAGCGCGGCAGCTGGATCGCTCATCCCACCGAGCTTAGAGACCACTCTGGATGGTTACCAGGTCATTCGGCGGGCGCGACCGCGCTGTCGCGGACGATCAGCTCCGTGGCCAGCTCGACCCGTGGGCTCTCGATCTGCTCGCCCCGGGCCAACCGCAACACGGTGCGGGCGGCCAGCAGCCCCATCTCGGCCAGCGGCTGCCGGACCGTGGTCAGCGGCGGCGAACACCAGCGCACCTCGGGCAGGTCGTCGAAACCCACCACGCTGATGTCGTCGGGCACGCGCAGCTGCCGCTGGCGCACCGCCTCGTAGACGCCGAGGGCCATCTGGTCGCTGGAGGCGAAGATCGCGGTCGGCGGCCGCGCCAGCGCCAGCAGCTCGGCGCCACCGGAGAACCCGGCCTCGTGATAGAAGTTGCCCGGCCTGATCAGCGCGTCGTCGATCGGGATGCCGGCGGACTCGAGCGCCGCGCGGTAGCCGTCGAGCCGGGCCCGGCTGCACATCAGTTGCGGGGGGCCGCCGATGAAGCCGATCCGGCGGTGGCCGAGGCCGATCAGGTATTCGGTGGCGTGCAGGCTGCCGACCCAGTTGGTCGCGCCGATCGTGGGCGCCTCCTGCGGCGGCACGCCGGCGGGGTCGACGATGACGACCGGGATGTTGAGCCGGCGCAGCTCGCTCTGCAGCGGCGGCTCCAGCGTCGAGGTCACGAAGATGACCCCCTCGGTCGAGCGGGTGCGGATGTTGTCGAGCCACTGCTTGGCCGAGGACGTGCGGCGGTGGATGGCCGACACGACGGTGCCGACGCCGGACGCGTGCGCGACGTCCTCCACCCCGCGGATGATCTCGACCGCCCACGGGCTGTCGAGGTCGTTGAAGACGAGGTCGACGAGCCCCGAGTTGGCCCGCATGCTGGGCGGCCGACGCCGGTAACCATGCTGACTGAGCAGGTCTTCCACCCGCTTGCGGGTGTGCGGCGAGACGTCGGCGCGGCCGTTGAGGACGCGCGACACGGTGGGCACGGACACCCCGGCGAGGCGCGCGATCGCCGCGATGGTGACCGTCCTCTTGTCGTCGGAGGCCGTGCCACCAGGGGCGGAGCCGCCAGCGGACATGGATCGCCCCTTCTTCATGTTCGGAGCCTCATAGGTGGAGCCTACGGCCGTCGATCAGTCCGGGACACCCGGCGATTCGGTGCTGAAACTTTCAGCCTGATTTCCGGTATGGCGGCGACGTTACGACGTGGGCATCTGCCGGTCAAGGAACTGTCGAATCTCGATGTAAGCCGGTACCTTGTTCGGAACGCGCACCGATCGCGCGAGCGAGGGGCTTCCGGAAGTCACCGGAAGCGGACGCGAAGGGACGCTGCCCATGTCGACCGAGACCGCAGCCACCGCCACCGCCGCCCGGTCGATCCAGAACCCGGTCCTGCGCGGCTTCAACCCCGACCCGTCGATCCTGCGGGTGGGCACCGACTACTACCTGGCCACCTCGACGTTCGAGTGGTATCCGGGTGTCCGCCTGCACCACTCGCGCGACCTCGTGCACTGGCGCGCGCTGGGCGGCGTGATCACTGACCGCCGCCTGCTCGACCTGGGCGGCGCCGGCGACTCCAACGGCGTCTGGGCCCCCGACCTGACCCACCACGAGGGCCGGTTCCACCTGGTCTACAGCGACGTGGCCAGCTTCGCGAGCGGCTACTGGGACCCCCGCAACTTCCACACCAGCGCGCCGGCGATCGAGGGACCGTGGGACGACCCGACCCCGCTGCACGGCCGCGGCTTCGACGCGTCGCTGTTCCACGACGACGACGGCAGCACGTGGCTGCTCAGCCTGAGCGCCGACTGGCGGCCCGACCGTGACCGGTTCGGCGGCATCGAGATCCAGCGCTACGACCTGGCCGCCCGGAAACTGGTCGGCGACCCGCGGATCATCTTCACCGGTACGGCGGTGGGCCTCACCGAGGGACCGCACGTCTACCGCCACGCGGGCTGGTACTGGCTGGTCACCGCGGAGGGCGGGACGAGCTGGGAGCACCAGGTCACGGTGGCCCGCTCCCGTGACCTGTTCGGGCCCTACGAGGTCGACCCGGCCGGCCCGCTGCTGACCTCGGCCGGCCGGCCGGACCTCCGGCTGCAGAAGGCGGGCCACGGCAGCCTGGTACGCGTGCCCGACGGCGACTGGTACCTCGCGCACCTGGCCGCCCGCCCCGCCACTCCCCTGGGCAACTGCGTGCTGGGTCGGGAGACGGCGATCCAGCGGGTCGAGTGGCCGGACGGCGGGTGGCCGCGGATCGACGGCGGCGTGCCGGCCGACGAGGTCGCGGCGCCGGCGCTGGCGCCCCACCCCTGGCCCGACGAGCCGGCGACCGACCACTTCGACGGCCCGGAGCTCGGGCCGTGGTGGTCGACGCTGCGCCGGCCGGCCAGCCCGGACTGGGTCGACCTGACCAGCCGGCCGTCACACCTGCGGCTGCACGGCGGCCAGTCGCCGGTCGGCCGGCAGCGGCCCAGCCTGGTCGCCCGCCGCGTCGGCGCCGTCCACTGCGAACTGTCCACGGTGGTCGAGTTCGCGCCCCGCGACCACCGGCACCTGGCCGGCGTCACGGCTTACTACAACACGCTCAACTGGCACTTCCTCTATCTCACGCGGGCCGACGACGGCCGCGTGGTGGTGGAGCTGCTCAGCTGCGACCGGGGCCGGCGCACGGCCCACCCCGGGCTGACCGTCGACGCCGGCGGGGCGACCCGGGTCGGCCTGCGGGCGACGTTCGACGGTCCGGTGGTGCGCTTCGGTTACGACCTGGCCGACGGCGACGGCTGGCGCGACCTGCCGGTCGCGCTCGACGCGACGATCCTCTCCGACGAGCACGCCGCGATGATCGTCGACGGCGAGCCCGCGGCCTGGGGGTTCACCGGGGCGTTTCTCGGGCTGTGGGTGCAGGACCTCGGCGCCGACGGCGTCCACGCGGACTTCGACGAGGCGACGTACCGGGAGAGTTGATCCACGCCAGCGCTGCGCCCGTCCGATTTCCGGAACTCTTTTGGATTGACGAGGAGCAATCTCGGCCGCTACGTTTCGGAAAAGTTACGGAACTCAATCCGCAACTATCGGCCCGACCGGCCCCAACCCGCCGGTCACCCCCGGAGAAGGGAAGGGCACATGCAGCTGAAACGATGGCTCGTCGCCGGCGCGGTCGTCATCATGGCGGCCGCCGTGGCCGGCGCGGCGCCCGCCACGGCGAGCCACCCGGTCGACCCGGCCCAGCAGAGCCTGCGCACCCTGGGCCTGCGGCACAACCTTTACCTCGGCACGGCGGTCGACCTGGCCGCGCTCAACGACAGCGCCGACCCGCAGTACCGGGCCACCGTGGCCAAGGAGTTCTCCTCGGTCACCGCCGAGAACGCGATGAAGTGGGCGGAGCTCGAGCCCACCCGCGGCACGTACAACTGGGGTCCGGCCGACGAGCTGGTCGCCTTCGCCAAGCGCAACAACCAGAAGCTCCGCGGCCACGTGCTGGTCTGGCACAACCAGCTGCCAGCCTGGCTCACCGACGGCGTCAACGACGGCTCCATCAGCACCGACGAGCTGCGCGACCTGCTGCGCAAGCACATCACGACGGTGGTCAAGCGCTACCAGGGCAAGATCTGGCAGTGGGACGTGGTCAACGAGGCGGTCAGCGACCCGTGGGACAACCCGCCGACGTTGCACTACAAGGGTTTCTGGGCGCAGCACCTCGGCCCCGGCTACATCGCCGACGCCTTCCGCTGGGCCCGCGCCGCCGACCCCAAGGCGCTGCTGTTCTACAACGACTACAACATCGAGGCGTTCGGCTCGGGTGACCCGGCCAACGACAAGACCCAGTTCGTCTACGACATGGTCCGGCAGCTCCGCCGCGACGGCGTGCCGGTCGATGGCGTCGGCAGCCAGGGCCACCTCGGCACGCAGTACGGCAACTACAGCACCCTTCAGGTCGCGGCCGCGCTGAAGAAGTTCGCCGGACTCGGCGTGGCCACCGCGTTCACCGAGGTCGACGTGCGCAGCCAGTTGACCGAGGGCGTGCAGGCGGGCGACAGCAACGAGATCAACCCGCGCCTCCAGGCCTCGGCGGCCAACTACAGCGCGCTGCTCCAGGCGTGCCTGGCGGACCGCCACTGCCTCTCGTACACGGTGTGGGGCTTCACCGACAAGCACTCGTGGGTGCCCGGCTGGTTCTCCGACCCGCCGGAGGGGATGGCCACCATCATGGACGAGAACTACCAGCCGAAACGGGCGTACTTCGAGCTCAAGGCGGATCTCATCTACAGCGGCCCGCCGTACGTGCTCCCGCGGATCCCACAGAGGCCGCGCCGCTGACGCGCGGTGTGAGGAGGCGGAAGGGACCCTATCGGCCAGGGCCCCTTCCGCCCACCGCCGGATAGACCCGGTGGGCGTTCTCGGTGGTCCGCCGGACCAGGTCCGCGTCGGCCGCCGCCCGGAACAGCGCCGCGCCGAGGAAATGCAGCTCCGGCAGGGCGAAACCGTCGGAGGAATAGAGGAACTTGCCGTAGGGGCACAGCTCGAGCGCCTCGGCCAGCACCGCGCCGGCCCGGGCGCCGACGTTGTGTGTGGTCAGCCCGAGGTCCATGTGGACGGTCGGGAACACCTGCGCCAGGTAGCCGGCGTGCCGTTGGAACGGGTAGCAGTGCAGCAGCAGCACCGGCACGCCGGTCGGCTCGGCCGCTCGCAGCCACGGCGCCAGCAGCACCGGGTCGCAGGCCCGCAGGTCGACGTCGCGGTCGCCGAGGCCGGTGTGGAACTGCAACGGGAGTCCGGTGTCGAGGGCCGCGAACGCGAGGAACCGGTGCAGCGTCTCGTCGGCGAGCCGACCGCCGCCGGCCGCGAGCCACCGCCCGGCCGCCACCGCCACCTCCCGGTCGGTCGGGCGCCGGTCACCGAGCCCGAGACCCACCCGGTAGGCCGCCACCGACTTGAACGCCACGGTCCCGGACCGGGCCGCGGCCGACGCCAGCGCGTCCCGAACGTCGGCCGCGAACCCGTGGGCGTCGACCGTGGGCCCGAGCGACTCGGCCACCGACTCCAACCGGACCACCTCGTAGGCCGCCGCGCCGGCCGCCTCGCCCAGCTCGGCCGGGGCCGTCAACGGCTCGGGCGTGTAGCCGGTGTCGACCAGCACGGCGGCGAGACCCGCGGCGCGCAGCAGTCGCCGGGTGACGGCGGCGGGCCCGAGCTCCGCGCGGCGGGCCAGGTAGTCGTCCGGCGCGGCGGTGGGCGGCAGGTCGAGCAGTGGGAAGCAGTGCGCGCGGAGGGTGTCGCCGAGGCCCGAGTCGAAGAACGTCGTGCCCGGCGCCGGGCGGTCCGCCTCGGTCAGCCAGCGCTCGAAAGCCGGCCGGTCGAGATCCCGGGTGACGACGCCGTGGCAATGATGGTCCACCAGCAGGTCCACCGTCCTAACCTAGGTCCGTGGAGGCCAGCGAGCGCGACAGCCGGGCCGATCGCGCACGGGAGGCGGTCGACCGGTTGGCCGCCGACGGTGTCGACGGTGTGGCGCTGACCTGGGTCGACACCAGCGGCATCACCCGCGTCAAGGCCGTGCCGCTCGCCCGGCTCCCGCACGCCGCCGCCTGGGGCGCCGGCGCGGCGCCCGTGTTCGACACCTTCCTGGTCGACGACGGCTCGGTGCTCGGCCGGTTCGCCGGCGGCCCGGTCGGCGACCTGCGCCTGCACCCCGACCTCGACCGGCTGGTGCCGCTGGCCGCCACGCCGGGCTGGGCGTGGGCGCCGGCGGAGCGCTTCGACCAGGCCGGCGTGCCGCACCCGCTGGACGGCCGCTGGCTGGTGCGCCGCGAGGTGGGGCGGCTGGGGGCCGACGGCATCCACGTGCGCGCCGGGTTCGAGGTCGAGTGGTGCGTCTCGCGCGGCCCCGGCGACGCGTTCACGCCGGCCACCACCGGGCCCGCGTACGGGATGATCAGGTTGGTCGAGCTGGCACCCTATCTGCGCGAGGTGCTCGCGGCGCTGGCAGCGCAGGGCGTGGCGGTCGAGCAGATCCACCCGGAGTACGCGCACGGCCAGTTCGAGGTCTCGGTCGCGCCGGAGGATCCCCTGGGCGCGGCCGACACGGTCGTGCTGGCGCAGGAGACGATCCGGGCGGTGAGCGCCGCGCACGGCCTGCGCCCGTCGTTCGCGCCCAAGGTGGTCGCCGGCGCCGTGGGCAACGGGCGGCACGTGCACCTGAGCCTGTGGCGCGACGGCGCGAGCCTGATGTCGGGCGGTGGCGGGCCGCTCGGGCTCGACCGCGTCGGCGAGGCGTTCGCGGCGGGCATCCTGGACCGGCTGCCGGCGTTGCTGGCGCTCGGGGCCCCGTCGGTCGCGTCCTACCTGCGGCTGATGCCGTCGCTCTGGGCCGGCGCGTACGCGTGCTGGGGCCTGGAGAATCGGGAAGCGGCGTTGCGGATGATCGCCGGTCCCAACGCCAACCTGGAAGTGAAGTGCGTCGACGCGGCGGCGAACCCTTATCTCCTGCTGGCCGGTCTGCTCGCGGCCGGCCGGGCCGGCGTCGCGGCGGCCGCGCGGCTGCCGGATCCGGTGCCGGTCGACCCGGCGGTGCTGGCGCCCGGCGAGCGCGCGGAGCGCGGCATCGAGCGGCTCCCGGAGTCGCTCACCGCCGCGGTGGTGGCGTTCGAGGCCGACGAGGTGCTCGCGGCGGCGCTGGGCCCGGCGGTGATCGACACGGTGGCAACGGTGCGGCGTGGCGAGATCGCGCTGTTCGAGGGTGCCGACGACGAGACGGTGGTCGCGGCGACCCGCTGGCGCTACTGATCCCGGTCAGAAGGCGGAGTTGGCCGCGTAGCGCGGGGCCGGGCTGTTGTCCCACATCCGCATGGTCCAGGTCAGGCCGGCGTCGCGGGCGGCGCGGCGGACCTCGTCGAGGAAGACGGTGACCCGGCCGCCGATCCAGGTGAGGTCGGCCGGACCCAGCAGCGGGACGGTGCCGGCGCGGGTCTCGGCCAGCACGCAGGGGCGGCCGTCGCGGGCGATCGCGTGGACCGCCTCCGGGGTGAGGTCGAGATGGGTGAGCGTCATGGGGACGATCAGCTCCGCCGCCATCGCCGTCCACTCAGGATTGACGAGCAGGCCGTGGTGGGTCAGGGCCCGCAACGCGCAGCCGGCACCGGTCAGCCGGGCGGCGAGCAGGCCGGCTCCGCCCCGCACGCCGGAGTCGAACCGGTAGACCCCGGTGAGCGCTCGGATCCGTACCGGCGCGGGTCGGTGGTCCATCATGCACCCTTCGCGGATCGGGTGGTGCTGCCGCGGGGGCCGGACGCCGGCTGCCCGACGCCCGGCCCTGCCGCAGCGGTAGTGCTCCGTTGTTGCTAGCGCACGACGACCCGGACGGAGTCGAACGCGGGGATCTGGTTGGCCCGCACCATCATCGGGATGCGGTGCGAACCGTCACCGGCCCACGCTGCGCACTGCGCCACACCGGCCGCGGCCAGACCAGGAACGGTCACGGTCACGGTGTCGGGGTTGGCGCCGCCGCCACCGTCCTCGACCGCCTTGAAGAAGGCCGGCACCGGCGCGGGGTCCTGGGCCTGGCGGCCGCTGAGCAGGCGGCAGGCGACGTGGAAGTGACCGCGCTGCAGGCCTTCCTCGGTCAGCCGCGAGCTCTCCTTGTAGTAGCCACCGGCTGCGGCCGGCAGGAACCGGTCACGGACCAGGTTGCGGGTGCTGACCTGGATGTCGAACTGCTGGTTGACCCGGACCAGGCCGGGCGCCCGGCTGATCAGCAGCGTCGGGTTGTCCTCGACGGCGCCGACCTCACCGAACTGCGTGCCCACGCAGCGGGGGCCGTTCTGGAAGCCGTCGTGCTCCTGGAGCTGCGTGCCCTCACAGGTGTTGCCGAGCGTCTCCGGCAGCGTGGGCGGCGGGGGCGCCGAGGTGGGGCTGGTCGTGCTGGTCGGGTTGGTGGTCGGGCCACTGGTGCTGCCCGGGTTCGAGCCGCCACCGTTCGAGCCGCCACCGTTGGAGCCGCCACCGTTGGAGCCGCCGCCGGTCGTGCTGGTCGGCGTGCTGGCCGGCCGGCACCGCTGCCGGTCGCCGTCACGGCGTCGCTGCTGCTGCTGCTGCTGCGCGGCCGGCGTCGTGGCCGCCGCCTCGGCGTCCTCGGCCGGGGCGTCCGCGGCCGGCGACTCGGCGTCGGCGGGCGGGGCGTCGCCCGTGGTGCCGTCACCGGCCGCGCCGGCCACCTCGCCGGGCGGCGCGTCGGCCGGCGGCGTCGCGTCGGGGTCCTGCTCGTTGCTGTGGTCGTGCGAGGTCGCGGGGGCGGCAGCCGACGGCGGGCACACCGGGAGGCTGTTGTTGTTGCGCCGCCAGCTACCGGCCAGCGAGACCTGGGTGACCGCCACGAGGCCGGCGAACACCGCCAGCGTCGCGAACACGGCGATGAACCGCCGGTTCTTGCGGGGGCGCTGCCTGGTTCTGGTCATTCCGTGTCACCTTCCATGTGGACACTCACCGTTGCGGTTTTCATCGGGGACGGACTACGCGAAGCGTGGTGATGGTGCCGGCGACCAGCGCCGCTCCCAACACCAGCCAGATGACTGTGGGGCTGACACCGCTCTTGATGTAGCCGGCGGCGGGAACGGGGCCGTCGGCGGGCTCCGGCGGCAGAGCCAGGTGCTTCCAGTCGACGATGGACGTGCTCTCCAGCAGCGTCAGGTGGGTCGCGACGAACTGGTTCGACTGTTGGGCCAGCTCGCGGACGACGTCGTTGCGGGTTCCGGACCGCACGTCGGCGATGACGGAGAAGACCTTGCCGTGTGCGGCCCGGAGGCGGTCGACGAAAACGGAGTCGAACTCGGCGCCCTCGGCGTCCGCCATCTCCTGGAGCCAGAACTTCTGGTCGTTGTTCGGCTCGTTCGGCAGGGCGATGCCCAGTTTGGCGGCGGCGTTGCGGTCGAGCTGGTCGAGCACCGCGTGCTGCTCGGCGATCATCTTGCCGATCTCACGGACCCGCGGGCTCTGGCCCTTCTTCACCGCCATGTCGCCGGCGGGCTGCTCCCAGAGGCCGGCCAGCCGGACCTTGACCACCAGGTCGATGTCGGCGGGGCCGAGCGGCCCGTACTTGCCGTTCTCGGAGACCGCGACGTCCGGCGGCACCGGGACCGGGAGCGGCTGTTCCGGTGGAGCGAGCAGCGTCGAGGTCTTCAGCACCTGCTCGAGGGCGTTCATCGCGGCCATGTGCTCGGCGTGCTTGAGGTCCCAGGTGGCCTGGGCCATCGCCGCCTGGTGCGCGGCGTGGTTCATGCCCGCGACGTGACCCGGGTGGCTCATCGCCGCCGGGGCCGCGGCCTGTTGCCGGTCGATCGCCAACGCGGCGGTCGCCGGCACCAGCACGACCAACGACGCCAGAGCGACCGCTCGCGCACCCAACCCGACCAGCTGGCGGACTTCCACCTTCACTCCCTCGACGTCGGCGGCCGCAGCCGCGCCTCGACACGAAGGATGACGATAAACACCTGTCAATTAGAGAAGGCTTAAGTGAAGGAACCCCTAGGCCGCGCCTAAACGAAATTTATAGTTCGCGAACCGACTGTCCGGCACTCGTTTCGCAGCGTGTTGGCCACGGAAAACTACCCCCGAAACGGGCGACGACACCAGATTGACAATTCGACGGTCGGCACCATACTTGCGTTGTCCCCACTTCCCGTCGCGAACAACGGAGGATCCACCGTGCGCAATGCGCAAGAGTCCGTGCACATCGTGGCGGCCGCGGTCGGGTTCCTGTCGCTCTTCCTGCTCTGGCTGGCGGTCCTCTGGGGACTCATGCTCCGCAACGGTTGGGCGCAGAGCCGGATCAAGCACGCCACCGTCTACGGCATCCACCAGACCATCGCCCTGCTGGGCCTCACGCTCGGCGTGGTGCACGGCTTCACCCAGCTCGCCGGCCCGATGGGCACGGTCAGGCTGATCGACGTGGTGGTGCCGTTCACCAACCCGTACGACCCGATCGGCATCGGCGTCGGCGTGATCTCGTTGGAGCTCTTCGCGGCGTGCACGATCTCGGTGCTGATCCAGAAGAAGATCGGCTACACCAGGTGGCGCGCGTTCCACGCGTTCAACTACGTGGCCTACATGCTGCTGGTCGGGCACGTGCTGATGTCCGGCTCGGAGATGGCCACGGGGATCCGCTGGGGCGCGGTGCTCGGCTCCTTCGTCATCACGCTGCTGTTGTGGATGACGACGACGCCCATGTGGCTCAACTGGCGGCAGGAGTCCGCCAACCGGCGCAACGGCAATGCCGGCGTCGGCGACGAGTTGCTGGTCAACGTCGACGGCAACCGGTGCGCGCGGTTCGGGTTCTGCGAGCACGAGGCGCCCAAGGTGTTCGCCCTGCGCGCTGACGGGCGCCTGGCCTACAAGGCGACCGTGCCGCCCAACCTGGCAAGTGACGTGATCAGAGCCGTGGAGGTGTGTCCGGCCCGGGCGATCCAGCTCAACCGGACCGCGACCACGGTGGTGACCCAGAAGCGGACTGAGCCGGCCGAGCAGCCGTTGACCGGCCCAACAAGGATTCCGGCGGGCTCGGGCGCCGGTCCACGTCGACGTAGCAGGGGAGACCGATGACGCGGCGGATCAGGCGCGCGGACTACGGCCGAATTCTCATCGTCGGGACGGGGCGCGCCGGCGTCGCCGCGGCCGAAGAGTTGCGGCGCCAAGGGTTCCCGGGCGAGATCGCCATGCTCGGCGCGGAGAAGGAAGGCCCGTACGACCGTCCGTCGTGCTCCAAGGGCATCCTGACCGGCCACAAGCGACCGCAGGACACCCGGATGCCGTTCCACGACGAGGACCTGACCTGGTACCTCGGCCGCACGGCGATCGACCTCGACCCGGACAACCACCGGGTGGAGACCGACACGGGCGAGTCCTTCGCGTACGACGGCCTGGTCATCGCGACCGGCTCGTCGCCCAGCATGCCGAAGTGGGCCGCGGAGCCGGGTGTGCACCTGCTGCACAACCTGGAGCACGCCTGGGCCCTGCGGCGCGCGCTGCGCACCGCGGAGCGGGTCATCATCGTCGGCGGCGGCATCACCGGCTCCGAGGTCGCCTCGGCCGTGCGCTCGATGGCCCGCGACTGCGTCGTCATCGACTCCAAGCACCAGGTGATGGCCCGCGCCCTCGGTGAGGAGATCGGCGGCCACGTCACCGACGTGATGCGCGAGGAGGGCGTCGACTTCCGGCTCGGGCACCGGGTCGCCTCCGCCAACCGGTTCCGCGACGGCTGGATGGTGCAGCTCGACGACGGCGAGAACCTGATCGGCGACGTGGTGGTCGCGACCACCGGCGGCCGGCCCGACACGGGCTGGCTGGAGAACGCCGGTATCGACCTGTCCAACGGCGTCGCCTGCGACCCGAGCCTGCGGGTGATCGGCCTCGAGGACGTTGTCGCCTGCGGCGCCGTCGCCAGCTGGCCCAACCTGCGCTACGGGCCCACCCCGCGCAAGGCCGAGCACTGGATCAGCTCGCTCGAGCAGGGCCGCGGGGCTGCCCGGACGCTGCTCGCCGAGGACGGCGAGGCCGGCCCGGTGACCGTCATCCCGCGCTTCTGGACCGAGCAGTGGGGCCTGCGCATCCAGGTCTGCGGCGAGCTCGTGCCCGACGGCGAGGTCTCGATCAGCGAGCTGAAGCGGCACCGGCGCGACAAGGCCCGGTCCGGCGTGGTCGTCGGCTACCACCGCGACGACCGGCTGGTCGGCCTCGTCTCGGTCAACGCGGCGCACGCGTTCACCTCGCTGGCCCGCGCGATGATCGCGACCCCGCTGCCCCCCATGCAGGCGGTCCCGCTGCCGATGCGCACCGAGACCCCGCAGCACCAGGAGATCTCGGAGCCGGCGCCGCGCCGCCTCGCGTCAGTCGCCTGACCCGTGCAATTCTTAAGGAAGAAATAAGCAAAAGGAAAAAGAGTCGGCCGGAGCGAGTTCGCTCCCGGCCGACTCATTTATTCGCGTCAGTGGTGACCGTGGTGGTAATAGTCGCCGCGGCGCCAGATCATCGCGGCCAGCATTGTCACGAACATCAGCACGTGGCCGCCCATCATCAGGCCGTGCCCCGACAGCGCGCCGAGGAAGTACGGCACCAGCAGCACGACGAACGGCGCGTACATCGCGGCCACCATCTCGGCGATCCGGGGCCAGGCGTGCCGGCGGATCGCCATCCAGACCGCCATGCCGATCGACATGTTGGTGGCCATGACCAGCGCGTCGGCGGCCGGGTGGGCGGTGGCCGCGGCCGGCCACAGCGGCGCGAGCGCGAACATGCCGACCAACATCGAGACGACCATCTCGAGGTAGTGGAGGGCGAAGCGGAGGTGGCCCGTGCGGGTGGGCTGCGCGGCGGCGGTCATGATCGGTGTCCCCTCGTGAGCTCTCGTTCGGTGACGTCGATGCTCCCGGGTGCCGGCCGCCGTGCCAGGTGCCGAAGGTCATGACCGGGGTCATGACCCCGGCGGTCACAGGAGGCCGAGGGCGCGGGCGCGCAGGGCGGCCTGGGTGCGGTCGCGGGCGCCGAGCTTGCCGAGCACGTTGGTCACATGGTTCTTGACCGTGCCCTCGGCCAGGTAGAGCGCCGCCGCGATCTCGCGGTTGCTGCGGCCCTGCGCCAGCAGCCGGACCACGTCCAGCTCGCGGTCGGAGAGCGGCACGACCAGCGGCTGCGGCGGCCTCGGTTCGTCGACGGGCAAGGTGGCGATCCGGGCCACCACCTTGGCCGCCACCGACGGCTGGAGCACCGACTCGCCCCGGGCGGCCGCCAGCACCGCCTCGACCAGCCGCTCCGACGAGACGTCCTTGAGCAGGTAACCCACCGCACCGGCGCGCAGCGCCGCGAACACGTCCTCGTCGTCGTCGAACGTGGTCAGCGCGATCACCCGTACGCCGGGATGGTCGACCTTCAACCGGCGGGTGGCCGCCACCCCGTCGAGCACCGGCATCCGCAGGTCCATCAGCACCACGTCGGGGGCCGTCTCGGCGACCCGGGCCAGCGCCTGCGCGCCGTCACCGGCCTCGCCCACCACCTCGACGTCGGCCCGCACGCCGAGCAGCATCGCCAGCGCCTCGCGGAACAGCGCCTGGTCGTCGACGAGCAACACGCGCACGGTCATCCGGGCACCTCGACGAGCAGGGTGGCGCCCTGGCCCGGCGCCGACTCCAGGCTCATCCGGCCACCGAGGTGCGTGGCGCGTTCGCGTACGCCGAGCAGGCCGTAGCCCGTGCCGCCCTCCCCCGCCGTGCCGGCGCCGTCGTCGCGCACCTCGAGGCGCACCGCCGCCGGCCGCGAGTAGTCGAGGGTCAGCTCCACCCGGCTCGCGCCGGCGTGTTTGCGCACGTTGGTCAGGCCTTCCTGGGCCGCCCGGAACAGCGACTCCGCCGTCTCGGGGCCGAGCGCCCGCACGGTGCCGGTCACGCTCAGCTCGGTCGTCACGCCGGCCGCCGAGGTCTCCGCGGCCAGCGCCTTGAGCGCCTCCGGCAGCGGCACCGCCGGCCGCGGCTCGCGCAGCGCGCCGACCGACCGGCGCACCTCACGCAGGGCCTCCTCGGCCTGGTCCTGGGCCTTGGCGAGCACCTCGTCGGCCCGCTCCGGCTGGCTGGCCAGCACCGCCCGGGCCGCCTTGATCTGCATCTGCACCACCGTCAACGCGTGCCCGAGTCCGTCGTGGATGTCGCGGGCCACCCGGTTGCGCTCCTGCGCCGCGGCGAGCCGCTCGACCTGCGTCGCGTACTCCCGCAGTTGCGCCCTGGCCGACTGCTCGCGCATCAGCAGCTTGGTCAGCACGGCGGCGAACACGGCGGCGGCCAGCAGCCCGAGGCCCTCGCGCAGGCCCTCGGCGAACGCCATGCCCGCGTGGAAGAACGGCACGAGCGCGACCACCGCGACCACGGCCGGCATCGGCAGCAGCAGGGTGGTCTGGCTGACCAGCACGACCAGCATCAGCGTGGCGCCGACAGACGCGCCGGAGGTCGCGAACACCGTGCCGCCGAGGGGGAAGAGCAGCACGATGTACGCGTACCGCGGCCAGCGCTCGGCCCGGGTCTCGACCAGCGCGAAGCCGAAGGTAGCGGCGAGCACGAACACGCCGGCCGGGAAGATGGCGTACGCGGGCCGGTGCGCCGCGAGCACGTCGACCAGGAGGGTGACGAACGCGGCGACGGTCAGTGCGGCCAGGGCCCGTTTCACGCCACCACTCTCGACTCTCAGCCGGGACACAGCAACCCTGGGCGATCCTGCCGGCATGATTTCAGCGACCCGCTTGGGCAAGCGGTACGGCGCGAAGGTCGCCGTCGACGACCTCACGTTCGAGGTCCGCCCCGGCATGGTCACCGGCTTCCTCGGCCCCAACGGCGCCGGCAAGTCCACCACCATGCGGCTGATGCTCGACCTCGACCACGGCACCGGCCAGACCCTCTTCGACGGGCGCCGGTTCAGCACGATTCGGCACCCGATGCGCGAGATCGGCGCGGTGCTCGAGGCGAAGGCGTTCCACCCGACCCGCACCGCCCGCAACCACCTGCGGATGCTGGCCGCCGGCAGCGCGATCCCGGCCGCGCGGGTCGACGAGGTGCTCGAGTTCGTCGGCATCGCCGACGTGGCCCGCCGCAAGCCGAAGGGCTTCTCGCTCGGCATGGCGCAGCGACTCGGCCTGGCCCAGGCGCTGCTCGGCGACCCGGGCACGCTGATCCTCGACGAGCCGGCCAACGGCCTGGACCCGCACGGCATCCACTGGCTGCGCGACGTGCTGCGGGCGCTGGCCGCCGAGGGCCGGACCATTCTCGTCTCCAGCCACCTGCTCTCGGAGATGTCGCTGATGGCCGACGAGCTGGTCGTCGTCGGCCGGGGTCGGATGATCTACAACGGCCGGGTCGAGGGGTTCGTTCGCGAGTTCACGCAGTCGACGGTCCTCGTGCGCACGCCGTCGGTCTCCGTGCTGGCAGCCGCGCTGCGGGATCTCGACGGGGTCAGCGCCGAGCCGCTGGACGACGGCGCGCTGCGGGTGCACGGCGCCGACGCGGCCGCGGTGGGCGACGTCGCGTTCGGCGCGGGGGTGCGGGTACACGAGCTGACCACGGCGACCGCCTCGCTGGAGACGGCGTTCATGACGGCGACCGGCGACGCCGAGGAGTACGTCGCGCAGGCGCCGGGCGGTGCGGCATGACGGACGCGTTGCGCTTCGAGTGGGTGCGGCTGCGTACGCTGCGGTCCACGTACTGGCTGATCGGCTCGGCCCTGCTGGTGAACGCGGCGATCGCGTTCCTGGCGGCCTACGCGACCCGGCACGGGACGCCGGCCCACGACGTGGTGGTGGCGGTGGTGACCGGGGGCGGGGCCCACGCGCCGGTGCCGATGGCGATCGTCCTGCTGGCGGTGCTGGGGGTGTTCGCCTCGGGCCACGACTACCGCTATGGCACGATCCAGCCGACGCTGACGTCGGTGCCGCAGCGGGTCACCCTGTTCACCGCCAAGCTGATCGTGGTCGCGGGCACGGCGGTGCTGACGGCCGCGCTGTCGATGGTGCTCAACATCGCCGCCACGCTGCCGTTCTGGGACCTGCCGCCGGACGTGACCGACCCGACGGTGTCGGGCTACCTGTTGCTGGCGGCCGGCTGGGCGCTGCTGGGGGTCGCGCTCGGCCAGCTCCTGCGGGGCGTCCCCGGGGCCTTGGTGGTGCTGCTGGTGACGCCGATGATCGTCGAACAGCTCGTCTTCCGGCTGTCCTACGTGCCGCAGCTCGACTGGCTGACGCCGGCGGTGAAGTTCCTGCCGTTCACCGCGGGCCTCCAACTGGTCAGCGCGGCCGGCGAGGCGTCCGGCGGCCTGGCGTCGGAGGTGGGCCTGCTCAGCCGCTGGCCGTCGGGTGGGGTGTTCGCGGTTTTCGTCGCCCTGGTCGTCGTCACCGCCGGGGCCCTCTTCCGGCGCCGCGACGCCTGAGCCGGCGGCGCCCTGCGGCGCCGCCGGCTTCTTCAGCGGCCGACGTCGGATCGCAGGGCCTCGCGCAGGTTCTGTGCCGCGTCGGCGGGCTGGAGGTAGCCGGCGACGATGTTGCGCGCGTCGACGGCCACCACCCGAGCGCCGTAACCCAGGTGAGTCCTGTAAAGACGGTCCAATGTGGCCTCGTCGAACGGCTGGTGCGTGCCGAACAGGAAGCAGAACGACTCGCCCGCGTTGTCGCCGGTGTTCAGGGCCGTCGGGACCGCCAGCTGCGACAGCCGGATGCCGCCCCGGACCAGGCCCAGCTCGTCGCGGGCCTTCGTGCCGTCGGCGTTGAACTCGATCGGCGGCGCCGTCGGTGGCGGCGTGCCGCGCTCGACCCAGCGCTCCAGGTGCGCGTACGCCGCGGCGGTAACGTGCTGCACCGGGATCCGGCTGAACGGCGGTTGGGCGCACGTGTATACCGGCGCCGCGCCGAGGTCGCGTTCCTGGATCGGGGCCCGGTAGACCTGGCCGTTGTGGCCGCTGTGCGCCCCGCCGGCCACCTCCCACCGGCGGAAGCGGTCGGTGTCGGCCGGGCGGACGGGCGTACGCACGTCGGTCTCGGACAGCACCTGGAAGACCGGCTCGGCGCCGACCCGGGTGGGCGCGGAGCCGACGATGAACCCGTAGCCGTCGAAGACCGGCCGCACCTGGGGCAGCACCCGGTCGTAGTAGACGGTCATCCGCGACGCCGACTGCGAGGCGCCGATGGCGAGCAGCGTCCGGGCCCGCAGGCGCTGGCCGATCGCGGCGCCGGCCTGGGCGAAGATGTCGTAGGACAGCTCGTCGGTCACGAACCGCCCGCCTCCGGTCACGTCGAGCGCGCCGTAGCGGGCCGGGCTCCAGCCGCGGAGCTGGTCGACGCCGACCCGCTGGGCGGAGACGCCGACCCAGGCGTGGCCGGCGCGCACGGTCGCCTCCGGGTTCCACAGCGCGTCGAGGTCGTAGCCGGCCGTCACGTTCTGCCACTCGACCAGGGCTGTGCCGCTGAACGCGCGCGGGCTCGCCGGGCGGCGCACCACGAGCCGGGTCTGGTAGGGCACGTCGGTGGCCACCTGGTTGCCCGCGGTGTCCCACCCGTCCGCGGCGCCGGCGAGGTAGAACTCCTCCTCCACGTAGCCGTGCCGGGCGAGGTCGAACGGCGTCGAGAAGAAGGGGTGCGTCTCCCCCACCGGAATCGGACCGCGGAGGACCGGTGCGGCCTGGCCCGGTGCGGCGGCGGCCTGGCCCGGTGCGGCCGTGAGCAGGGATCCGACCAGGCCGGCGGCGGTGGCGAGGGCGACGCGGCGCCAGGGACGAGTCATGGCCGCACCATAAGTGGTCGTCGATGCGAGCGGCTACGGCCGGCGGGCAAGCTGCGACGGCCGTCTCAGCATGCCTCCAGCACGGCGCGCGCGGCCCGCTCGGCGGTGTCCGGGTCGGCGGGGCCGCCGCCGAGCAGCTCGGCGTAAAGGGCCGACTCGATGATCCGCACGTAGAGGTAGGCGGCGCTGTCGAGGTCGCCCGGCGACCAGCCGACACCGGCCGCGGCGGCCAGGATGCCCCGCTGCGCGGCGACGACGCGGGCGTGCACCCCGCCGGCCGGCGTGAACAGCACCCGGGCGGCGGTCGCCGGCTCGGCCCGCAGAAAGGCCAGGAACGGCTCGGCCTGCCGCAGCTGCCCGGCGAACCGGCGGGTGGTCTCCAGCACGCCCTCGATGCCGGGGCTGGTCGTCCGCGCCCGGGCACGGGCCAACGTCGCCTCGCCGAGCCGCCAGAGCACGTCGCCGAGCAGCGGGTCGCGGCCGTGCACCACGCGGTAGAGCGTCGCCCGGCTGACCGCCAGGCTGTCGGCCAGGCCGCCCATGTCCACTGTGGCGTGCCGCAGGAAGAACACGCAGCCGCCCTCGACGATCCGCTCCCGGCTGACCACCCGCATGCCGCTGACGATAGCGCCGACCAGGGAAGATCACGACGGCTGCAAACTTCCTGCACGCGTCAAAGCATTGACGAGCATGGTTGTAAAGCCCTACGTTGCCCGAGGAAAGCGCTTTCCTGGCCAACTCACGCAAGCCGGCGACCAGCCCCGCCGGCGACTCGGCATGGAGGTCTTTTCACAATGCAACCATCCGCTCCCGCGCGCCGCGTACGCGCGCTGCTGGCGGCCGCCCTCGGCCTGCTGGCAGCCGTCGCGGTCACGCAGGTGGTGGCCGCGCCCGCGCACGCGGCGACCATCGACACCGGTGCCTACTACGTGCTGGTCTCCCGGCACAGCGGCAAAGCCGTCGATCTCTACAACTTCAACACCGCCGACGGCGCCCCGATCGTGCAGTGGGCCCGCACCGACAACAACGCACAGCAGTGGCAGTTCGTGGACGCCGGCAACGGCTACTACAAGCTGCGCTCCCGGCACAGCGGCAAGGTCCTCGAGCTGCCCAACGCCCAGGACGGCGCGCAGCTCGTGGCCAACACCGACAACGGCACGACCCGGCAGCACTTCGCCGTGCGCGACACCGACAGCCGCTTCGTGAAGCTGCTCAACCGGCACAGCGGCAAGGCGCTCGACCTCTGGGAGTGGTCGACCGCGGACGGCGGCATCATCTCCCAGTACGCCGACCTCGGCGGCTGGAACCAGCAGTGGTCGCTGAACCGGGTCGGCGGCGGAGGCGGCGGCGGCACCCCGCCGCAGACCGGCCTCGTCGGCTGGGCGACCCAGGGAGGTGGCACCACCGGTGGCGGCAGCGCCGCGGCGACCACGGTCACCAGCTCGTCGGCCCTGTCCAGCGCGGTCTCCGGCAGCACCGCCCGGGTGGTCCGGGTGTCCGGCACGATCTCCTGCTCCGGCATGATCTCGGTCGGCTCCAACAAGACCATCCTCGGCAACGCCGGCGCGGTGATCGACGGCTGCGGGCTCAACGTCGCCAACGCCAGCAACGTGATCATCCGCAACATCTCGTTCCGCGACTGGGACGACGACGCGATCAACGTGCAGTACTCGACCCGCGTCTGGGTGGACCACAACAGCTTCACCAACGGGTACGACGGCGCGGTCGACGTCAAACGCGCCTCCGACTACGTGACCGTCTCGTGGAACCGCGTCTACGGGCACGACAAGTCGATGCTGCTCGGGCACAGCGACGACAACGCGAGCGAGGACCGCGGCCACCTGCGGGTGACCTATCACCACAACTGGTTCGACGGCTCCGGCACCCGCCACCCGCGGGTCCGGTTCGGCAACCCGGTGCACGTCTACAACAACTACTACCACAACAACGAGTACGGCGTCGCGTCCACAATGGGCGCCGGCGTGCTGGTGGAGGGCAACTACTTCGAGGGCGTCGACGAGCCGACCCTCGTCGGTTACGCGGACTCCGACGACGGCGCGATCGTCCAGCGCAACAACTACTTCACCGGCTCCGGCACCCCGGAGAGCGGTGGGGGCAGTGTCGCCGGCATTCCCTACTCGTACCAGCTCGACAGCGCCTCCGGCGTGAAGGCGAGCGTCACGGCGGGAGCCGGCGCGGGCCGGATCTCCGTCTGACCGAACGGGCCGGCGCGGCGGGCACCCGCCGCGCCGGTCCTCAGGCTTTGGCGGCCTCGGCCGAGTGCCAGAGGACCGCGCGGTTGATCCGGTCCGGGTATCGCTCGACCATCGTGTCGTAAAGGGCCCGGGCGTCACCCGTGCGGCGCACCGCCTCCGCCCAGTCCCGCAGGTAGTCGCGGGTGGCGTCGACGTCGCCGGGTGCGTCCGGCGCGCCGGGCGCCTTGTGCCCCGCCACCACCACCCGCGGCCGCAGTGCGGCCACCGTGTCGAGCGCGCCGAACCAGCCACCGAGCCGGTCGGCCCCAGGCCCGGCCTCGGCCAGGTAGGGATGCACGCCGTTGTAGACGCTGTCGCCGGCCACCACCAGCCCGATCGACGGCGCGTGCAGCGCGGTCGTGTGGTCGGTGTCGCTGTGCCCGAGCGCGACCGCGTGCAGCTCCTCGCCCTCCAGCGGAATCGTGTCGCCGTCGAGCGGCTCGGCCACCACCGGATCGCCGATCTGGTCGGGGAACCGGGCCCGCCAGAAGCCGTCCAGGACCTCCGGCCGCAGTTGCTCGGTCATCACGTCGACCACCTCGGGCGTCGCCACCAGCCGGGCGTCGGGGAACCGGTCGAGCAGGGCCGCCGCGCCGAAGAAGTGGTCGCCGTGCCCGTGCGTCACATAGATGGCGGTCAGCTCCCGGCCCGCGTCCTCGACCCAGTCGGCCAGGTCGTCGCCTTCGCCGTCGGTCAGCAGCGCGTCGACCAGCACCGCCTCCCGCTCGCCGTGGATCAGCGTGGCGCTGGTCGGAGACCACACCTCACGGGTCTCCCCGGCCGGCACGTCATCGGAAACCACCGGTTTCGCCGGCGCCACATAGGTTTCGTAAGAAAGTGCTGCCATGCCCTCCAGGCTCGCACCGATCGACGCGGGCGGGGGCGGATCAGGGCAGCTTCGAGTGCCCGCCTCCCGCGTCGGGCGCATTCCCCCGCCGGACGAGCACGTCGGAGGCGTGGAACGGCACGTAGTGGTCGAAGAACAGGCTGCTCAGCAGCTCCGCCCGGCTGCCGGCGCGGAAGGCGGTCAGCAGCTCGGTCAGGCCGTCCTCGACGGCGTACACCGACAGGCTCAGCTCGCGGGCGATCTGCCGCGTGTTGCGGCCCCGGGCGACGGCGCCGAGGATCTTCTCGTGCCACGCCTGGAGGCCGCGGGCCCGCACGACGAAGGCGCCGATCTCGTGCGGCCGGATGCGGCCGACGCTGACCGCGATCGCGCTCTCCAGGTCGACGGCGTGGAAGGCCAGCCACCGGCCGTCGTAGCGCAGGCCGCCCGACGTGTCGACCAGGCCGGTCCGGCGGCCCTTGGCGACGGCGTTGCCGACCCGGTCGAGCTCGACCGCGTCGAGGACGCTGCGCGCGGCGGCCGTGACGTCCAGCAGCCGGCCGTCGGGGGATAGCACCAGACGGCCGGTCTCGGAGTCGGGCGCGACCGGCGCCGCGGCCGGCGGCTCACCCAGGCCAGGGCCGCGGTTGCGGCGTTGACGTGGCAGACGGAACCGGCCGGACCGGGGCGCCTCGGCCGGCGGCGCGGTTGCGGGTGGCGGCTCCGTCGCGGCGTGCCCGCGGGCGAGCGCGTTGTGCAGGGCCGCCCCGAACAGCCGGCCGGCCGGCGCGAGCTGGGCCACCTCGTCGGCGCTGAACCGGCCGTCCGTCCGGTAGGCGAACAGCGCGCCCCAGGTGCCGTCGGCGTCGTAGAAGGACTGCCGCAGCTCGTCGGTGAAGCCGCGCGGGCCCAGCACGGTGCGGAACCGGGGACTCAGCGTCGGGTCGCCGTGCGTGGCCGCGTGAAGTGTGCCGATCCGCTGGTCGCCGACCAGGTCGACGAGCTTGAGCACATCGTCCTGTGTGTACTCGTTGGCGAACAGCTCGCGCTCCAGCGCCTGGTCGTGTGGCCCGCCGTCGACCACGCAGGCCGACCACATCAGCGTCGACGGGTCGAGCACCGCCCAGATCGCCAGGTCGAACCCGACCGTCCCGCGCAGCATCTCGCTGGCCTGGCGGCGCAGGTTGACGTGGTCGAGCGCGACGTCCAGGTCGGCGCCCAGCCGCGCGGCGAACGGCTCCCGGCCGGTCCGGGGCGGCCCGCCGACGATCCGGGGCCGGTCCGCGGTCGTACGCGAACCGAGGCTGCCGCTCCCCGGCGAGTCGTCGATGTCGTCGCCGTCGTCCGGGTCGACGTCTTCGAGTCCCTCCAGCGGGACCCGCACTCCGGCGGCGCGGGCCAGCGTCACGGTCACCTCACTGCTGACGGGGCGGGCGTCCGGCTCCTTGTTGAGGCAGCGGTGGAGCAGGTCGCGGACGACCGGCGGCACACCGGGCAGCTTGGGCAACGGCGCCGGCTCGAGATAGATGTGCGCCTCGAGCATCTGCGTGCTGGTCTCGGCGGTCCACGGCATTCGCCCCGCGAGCAGGCGGTAGAGCAGCAGCGCGAGCGCGTAGACGTCGGTGGCGGCGACCACCGGGCGCCCGTCGAGCCGCTCCGGCGCCAGGTAGGCCGGCGTGCCCAGCACGAGCTCGCCCTCCATCGCGTCGCGCTTGCCGGCCACGGCCGCGAGTCCGAAGTCGACCACCTTGGCGCCGCCGGAGGCGAGCATCACGTTGCCCGGCTTGACGTCACGGTGCACCACGTCCCGGGCATGGGCCGCGGCCAGCGCCGACGCGACCTCGGCGCAGATCCGCAGCGCCGGCTCGACCGGCACCGCGCCCCGCTTGAGCCGCTGTTCCAGGGAGCGGCCGTGCAGCAGCTCCATCACCACGTAGGGCCGGGGCTCGCCGCCGTCCGCCGTCTCGCCGTAGTCGTAGACGCTGGCGATGTGCGGATGGCTCAGCCGCGCGGCGGCCCGCGCCTCGGCGAGGATGCGGCGGCGGAACTCCGGGTCGCGGGCGAACTGGGCCGCCAGCAGCTTGATCGCGACGTCGCGGTCGAGCACCCGGTCGTACGCCTGCCAGACGACCCCCATGCCGCCGGCGCCGAGCCGGCGGATCAGCCGGTAGCGCGCGCCGATCGTCTCGTCGTCCACGATTCCGAGGCCTCCTCCCGGCTGCGTCGACCTGTTGTCCGAAATAGATCGCCACTGGCGATTTAAGGAAGACCTAATCGACGCCTAATCGTCCGCTAGGCCCATCCATAGGCATGTCAAGTACCGTCGACAGGACTTCACACGGGGCCCAGGAAGGATTCGACCGGATCGGAGTGGTGCAATGGCGACCCTTTTCGCCATCCACGCCAACGCGACCACTCACCTCGCCATCAGCCGCGCGGTCGCCACCCTGCCCAACACCGAGCTCACCGGCCGCACCGCGTCCGCGGTCGAGGCCCTGCGGGTCGTCGAGACCCTCGCCCCCGACGTGGTCACCGTCGACCTGCGCCTGCCAGACGGCGACGGCATCGCGCTGGCCCAGCGCCTGAGCGTTCCCGTCCTGGTGGTCGGCGCGGCCACCCGCCGCCTCCTGGAGCGGGCGCTGGCGGCGGGCGTGGCCGCGTACGTCCCGCGCGACGCCGGGGTCGTCGAGGTGGCGGCCGCGATCCGGACCTGCCTGTCCGGCGGCGTGAGCTACTCGGCGGAGACGCTGAACGCGGCGCTGCGCCGCACCCGGTCGGTCGCCCTGAGCCCGCGCGAGCAGGAGGTCCACGACCTGGTGCGCACCGGCCTCGGCCAGGCCGAGGTGGCCCGCCGGCTGGGCCTGAACGAGTCCACGGTGCGCACCCACGTGGCCCGCATCCGCGCGAAGCTCGCGGGCGGCGGCGACCTGCCCCAGGCGGGCTGACTCAGCCACCGAACGCCTGCAGGATCTTGATGGCGGCCGGTCCGATGACGACCACGAACAGCGCCGGGAAGATACAGAAGATCATCGGAAAGAGGATCTTCACCGGCACCTTCTGCGCCAGCTCCTCCGCCCGCTGCCGGCGCCGCACCCGCATCTCGGCCGACTGCTGCCGCAGCACCTTGCCCATCGGGATGCCCAGCGTGGTGGCCTGCACGACCGCGGACGCGAAGGCCCGCAACTCGGTCACGTTGGTGCGCGCCGCCATCTCCCGCAACGCGTCGACCCGCGACCGGCCGATCTGCATCTCGTGCAGCACCCGGGCGAACTCACCGACCATCGGCCCGCGCCCGTTGCGCACCACCTGCGCGAGCGCCGCCTCGAAACCCAGCCCGGCCTCGACCGTCACCACGAGGGTGTCCAGCACATCGGGCAGCGTACGCCGGAGCAGCTCCTGCCGCTCCTGAGCGAGATGGAGCACGAGCAGCGCGGGGGCGGCGTAACCGGCGGCAGCCCCGACCAGCGCCCACACGGGCCAGGTCAGCGGCGTCGCGAACAGCACCGCGAGCGCGAACGCCACCGCCGCGCCGACGACCACCAGCAGGCCTTGGTAGGCGATCACCTTGGGCACGCTGAGCCACGCGGGATTGCCGGCCTGGTCCAACCGCCGCGCCAGCCAGGCCGACACACCACCGCGACCCAGCGCCTGCCCGAGGGCGTACGCGGCGGGCGGGAGCGACACGCCGGCGGCGGGGTTGACCGCCTCGACCCCGGCGACCCGGTAGCCGCGGTCGGCCGTGTCGATGGTTCGGGTGACCGCCTCGTGCGGGTTGCCGGCGGTCAACGTGACGCCGACGACCGCGATCGCGGCGGCGATCGCGACCACCCCTACCAGCAGCAGCATGCTCAGACCTCGACCTTCAGCCAGCGGGACAGCCAGAACGCGCCGAGCGTCATCAGCACGACCGCGCCGACGAGCATGACCAGGCCCACGGTGGTGGTCCAGAGCACGCTGACGTAGTCGTGACTGACCAGCAGCATCCACCCGGCGATCACGATCGGCAAAGCGATCAGGAGGTACGCGGAGAGCCGGCCTTCGGCCGAGAGCGCGCGTACGTGGCGGTGGAGCCGGGCCCGTTCGCGGATCGTGTCCACAGTGGTCTCCAGTGTCTCCGCAAGGTTGCCACCGGTCTCGTGCTGGATCCGGATCGCGATAACGGCCCAGGCCAGGTCCTGACTGTCGGCCCGCACGGCGGCCCGCTCCAGCGCGTCCGCCAGGTCGGCGCCGAGCCGCACCTCGGACATCGCCCGGCCGAGCTCCACGGCGAGCGGACCGGGCGGGGCATCCCGCACGACGCCGTCCAGCGCCTGTGACAGCGAGAAGCCCGACCGCAGCGACCCGACGATCAGCGCCAGCGCGTCCGGCAGCTGGTCGGCGAACGCCTGCTTGCGGCGGCGCTCCAGCAACCGGGGATAGGCCATCGACAGCAGGAGACCGAGCAGGGCGCCGAGGAGGATCCCCAGCAGACCGAGCAGCAGGCCCAGCACGGCAGCGCCGACCACGACGGCGACGATCTGGATCTTCCGCCACTGGCCGGGTCGCAACGCGATGCCCGCGTCGTCGAGCCGCTTCGCCACCCGCTGGTCGTCGCCCGCCGCCCGGGCCAGGTTCGACACGGTGCCGGCGATGCCCGCGCCGGGCGGGACCGGCGCGCCGCCGGGTCCACCCCGGCCAGCCGTTCGGAAGCGCTGAACCTGGTCGAGGCGACGCTGCCGAGTGGTGCCGCCGGCTCCGAACACGACGAGCAGGATCGCCACCAGCAGGGCGCCGAAGATCAGCCCGCCCAGCGTGCCGGGTCCCATGCCGGCCAGGAACGATCCTGGGCCGCCACCGGCCGCCGCCGGGTCCGCCGGCGGTTCGGCGAACCGCACGTCCACGTCGGCAGTCGCCCGGTTGGCGCCCGATCCCGCACTGACGCGCACCGTCGCCGCGGCGCCGCCGAGCTCGACGGGCACTGCCACGGAGATGGTGGACAGCGCGGGCAGCGCGGCGGTGGCACGGACGGCGCTCGCCAGCGTGTCCGCCGTGGCCGCCCGCGAGCTGCCCCCGCTGGTGACGGCCAGCTGTCGCAGGTCGCCCAGCGGGCCCACGGTGACCACGTCGACCCGGTGGCCCGTCGGCGGCGGGGCGTTTCCGGACCCGCCGTCGCTCGGTGGGGCAGCGAGCAGCAACAGCCGGCGCTCGCCGCCGGCCGGGCCCAGGGTCCCGGCGACGCGCAACGCGGCCCCCAGGTCGGCGTCGGCGCCCGCGGGCAGGTCGGAGACCCCGGTCCGGAACGCGGCCCGATCCCGCGTGGGCCGCACGGCGACCACGGGCGGGTCGGCCGCGACGACCAGGCCGAGCGCGACGTCCGCCGGCACGGCCCCGGCCAGCGCGACCAATGCGTCGGTGCTCGAATCGAGGCCGGGTTCGACCACGACGGTCAGGGAGCGCACGGGTACCGGCGCGCCGGGCACGGCGCCGGACTGGACGGCGGCGGGGAGCGCATGGCCGTCGACGGAGACGGTCACGGGCGGGATCCGGCCATTGACGCCGCCCGGCAGCGCCGCCACCAACCGGACCTGGCCAGGGCGCACGTCGGCCACCGACACCGCGAGTGTGCTGTCCGCATGCGCCGGCGACGCGGCCAGCAGCACCGCCGCGAGGGCGCCGGTGACCACCGCCACCAGCCGCCGGGTCACCACGGCGCGCCCTCGAAGACGCTGGCCGGCACCGGGATGCCGCTGTCGGCCAGCGTGTCGAGGAACCGCGGCCGCAGGCCCGTCCAGCGCAGCGTGCCCCGGTGCCGGCCGTGCTCGTCGAAGCCGGCCCGATGGTCGAAGACGAACAGGTCCTGCAGCGTGACGACGTCGCCCTCCATGCCGACCACTTCGGAGATGTGCGTGACGCGTCGTGCGCCGTCGCGCATGCGGTCCTGGTGGATGATCACGTCGATCGCCGAGGCGAGCTGTTCGCGGATGGCCCGCACCGGCAGCTCGAGGCCCGCCATCATGGCCATGGTCTCGAGCCGGGCGAGCGAGTCCCGCGGCGCGTTGGCGTGCACCGTCGTCAACGATCCATTGTGGCCGGTGTTCATCGCCTGCAACATGTCGAGCGCGGCGCCGTCACGGACCTCGCCGACCACGATCCGGTCCGGGCGCATCCGCAGCGCGTTGCGGACCAGGTCCCGAATCTTGATCTCACCGCGGCCCTCGATGTTGGGCGGGCGGGCCTCGAGCCGCAGCACGTGGTCCTGGCGGAGCTGCAGCTCGGCGGCGTCCTCGATGGTGACGATCCGCTCGTTGGCCGGGATGAACCCGGACAGCACGTTGAGTGTCGTCGTCTTGCCCGAGCCGGTGCCGCCACTGATCACCACATCCAGGCGGCCGCGTACGCACGCGTACAGCAGCTGGGCGACCTCCTGGGTCAGCGTGCCGAAGCTGATCAGATCGTCGACCGTGAACGCCTCGCGCGCGAACTTGCGGATGGTCAGCATGGAGCCGTCCAGCGCGATCGGCGGGAGCACGACGTTGACCCGGCTGCCGTCGGGCAGGCGGGCATCCACCATCGGGCTGGCCTCGTCGACGCGCCGCCCGACCCGCCACACGATCCGGTCGATGACCCGGCGCAGGTGGTCCTCGTCGACGAACGCGGCGTCGACCTGGTGGATCTGACCGAACCGCTCCACGAAGATGCGGTTCGGCCCGTTGACCATGATCTCGGTGATGTCGGGGTCGCGCAGCAGCGGCTCGACCGGGCCGTGACCCAGGATCTCGTCGATCAGCTCGGCGGCGACGCGGGCTGGGTCGGCCACCGCCAGCGGCGAGTCGTCCCGGGCCAGCACGTCGTTGATGGTCTCCCGGACCTTCTGCTCGAGCGCCTGGTCGCCGGTGCGCTGGTCGTAGAGCTGGGGACCGAGGATCGACAGCAGCTCGCGGTGCACGCGCACCCGCAGAGCGGCCGCGGAACCCGCGCCGTTGCGGATCGGCCAGGTGCCGCTGTCGCCGCCGGCGTGGTGCCGCTGGGTGAGCCGGTCGGTCAGGCTCATCGCCCACCCGCCCGGCCGGCCCGCGCCCGCTGCCACCGACCGCCGCGGCCCGCGGCCTGCTGGGCGATCGCACCGTTCGCCAGGTCCCGGATCGCCTTGCTGACGGGATGCGTCGGCTTCTCGACGACGATCGGCCGACCGCGGTTAATCGCGATGGGCACGTCGCGGCTCGACGGGATGTGGCCGTTGATGCGGCTCTGCAGCACGCGTTCGATGTCGGCGCCGGAGAGGCCGACCTTCGCGTCGCTGCGGTTGAGCACGACCAGGCGGTTGTCCTGGCCGAGGCCGAGCAGGTCGAGCATGTCCATGGCGATCCGCAGGTTCTTCAGCGCCGGCACGTCTGGCGTCGCCACCAGGACGTGCACGTCGGTCACGTCCAGCGCGGCCAGGACACCTTCGGTGAAGTGGGCGGGCGTGTCGATGACGACGTAGTCGGCCATCGTGCGGACCGCGGCCAGCACCGAGACGACCAGGTCGCGGTCGATCCGTTCGGCCTCGGTCGGACCGACGGGAGCGAGCAGCACGTCGACACCCGGGGCGTACGACGTCAGCAGTGCCCGGACCAGGCCGGGGTCGACCCGGTCCCGTGAGGCGACCAGGTCCGCGATCCCGCGGTCGGGCGAGAGCTGAAGCATGATCCCGACGTCGCCGAACGCGAGGTCCAGATCGACCAGGCAGACCCGCCGCCGGCCGCCGTCGGCGAGGCAGACGGCGAGGTTGGTGGCCAGCGTCGACTTGCCACAGCCACCCTTGGCCGAGAAGACCGTGACGATCTTGGCTTCGGCCGGTGGGGCCGCCACCGGTGCGACCGCTCCGGTCAGCTGCCGGGACACCTCCAGCGACCGGCTGCAGGCCGTCCGCACGGCGGTGGCGTCGTGCGCGTCGACCGCCTCCCGCACGCCGGCGCGGAGCGCCTGCGTCATCGTCTCCATGTCCAGCCGTTCGCGGAGCAGGACCACCCCGAGGGCGGGTCGCTGCAGCCGTTGCTGCGCCGCGACTTCCAGCGCGACCGAGGTGGGCGCGCTCGGGCCGAAGACGACCAAGGGCTCGGCGGGCAGGTCGACCAGCAGCCGCTGCAGATCCGCGAGCTGCCCGACGGCGTGCACGTTCCCGCCCAGCAATGCGGCCAGATGCGCCGACCACTGCCGGTTCGGCTCGAAGAGGATGGTCATCTCATCCCGCCTTCCCGAAGAGGGATCCGTTGTCGACGCCGCGGTCCGGGCGGACGTCGGACGAGTCGCCCAGCAGGCCCACGTTGAGGAGACCGCCCAGCGCGGTCGCGTGCGCCAGGATCTCCGCCTGCCGCTGGTCGAGCGCGAACGTGATCGCCACGTCGCCCCCGCCGGTGGTGGCGGTGGCCGGCCGCGCCACCTCACCGTCGCCCTCGCCGGCGGCGGCGCCCACCGAGATCACCTCGATGTCGGTCATCAGCAGGCGGGTGACGTTGTTGACGTCGCGACCGCGCTCCAGGCCGCTGCCGGACACCTCGTCGAGCTTGCCCACGGCGACCGGCGTGTAGGTGTAGAAGATCGCGACGCGGGTGCCGGCCCGCACGGCGCCGGGGCCGAACACCGCCGACTTGACCTTCGCGGAGATCGCCAGTTTGCCGTCAGGGATCGCCAGGCCGGAGCGGTTGACCGCGGTGCCGAACATCGTGCGCATCAGCAGCTGTCCCCGCTGCACGGCGGCCGTGGTGACCAGCGCGTCGAGGTCACCCTCGACCGTGGCCAGCGTGTCGTCCGGTACCGTCTCGGCCGGCATCCGAGTCTGGCGGAGGTAGCCACCGTCCCGCAGCGCACGTCCGTTGGTGCCCGCCGGGATCAGCTTCTCGGCGACCAGCACGGTGCGCGCCTGCTTGCCCGCGACGGCCCGGTTGTCGGCCGACCGCACGTAGAGCAGGACGGCGCCGGCCCCGACCGCCGCCAGGACGACGGCGGCGAGCACCGCGATGATGCGTCGGTTCATCTGTGGTCTATCCCCTTGTCGCGGTCAGCCGATGAGTGCGGTGATCTGTGCGCCGAGGTCCGGCCCGCCGACCGTGCCTCCGCCGGGCACCAGCGCCCGGGTGAAGAAGCCGAATACGCAGAAGTCCACGCCGTCGTCGCACGTCGTGATGCGTGGCGACGGGACCGCCGAGTCGGGCAGCTGCCAGCCGGTCACGACGAACGCCGCGATGCCGCGGACGGTGTAGTCGCCGGCGGCACTGACCGCCGAGAAGATCGGCACCGCCACCGGCCGGCCGGGCTCGCCGACCAGCGATTCGAGTGCCGGGAGGCAGGCCGTCGGCCGCTCGGTCGGATCCGTCACCCGCAACTGCGCGCCGGCCGACGTCGCCGTGCGGCAGGTCGCGTCGGCGCCGGCCACCCACCGGAAACCGCCCGGGTCGCCGGCCCCGGCACCCGCCCGGCCGCAGGCGGCGGGATCGGTGTCGGCGAACAGCGGGATGGCCTGCTCCGCGCTGGGCAGCGCCCCGCCGTCGGTCATCCGTTGCCAGTCACACGTCGAGACGGTCAGCGCGAGCGCGCGGGCGGCAGCGGGTGACCCCCAGGTGACCCGGGCACACGCCGTCACCGCCGCGCCGTCGAAGCCGTCGACGACCGCCTGCGCGAAGACGGGCGGCAGCAGCGTCGAGCCGTCGGCCCGCAGGATGCTGGTGTGCACCTCGGCGTAGGCGCCGGTCTCGGGCGCCGGCTGGGCACAGGCGCCGGCGCCGGCCGGAGGCGGGCATTCGGCCAGGCCCTCCCCACGGCCGCAGACCACCGCCGTCGCCGCGCCGTCGGGGACGTTCTCCTGTGCGTACGCGATGGCGGTGTCGCCACTGTCCGCGCCACCGCAAGCGGCGGCGCTGGTCGCGCAGGTCCGGGCCACCTCGACGGCGGCGGCGTCGGCGCCGGTCTGGAGTTGTTTACGCGCCACCGCGATGAGCCCTATGTCGAGGACGAGCGCGCAGACGCCGAGCGCGACGCCGAAGCCGAAGAACACCGCCACGACGGCGCCAACGGCCCCCCGGTCGCCTCGGCGATCCAGATGGCGGAGGCGGTTCAGGAGCACGGCATGACTCCGTGGCCGGTCAGCTCGACGGTGCCGCCGAGCCCGCCGCCGCCCAGCAGGGACACGAAGGCACCCACCGGGGTGACGAACTCGAAGGGGTACGTGACGGTCACGTCGGCATCGGTCGAGCCGGTCGCGGAGAGCGCGCAGACCTCGGCCGCGATACGGGCCTCGGTGCCGGCGATCTCGCGAATCCGGGTGTCGGGGCGCTCGCCGAACGACGCTATCCGGGCGCCTTGCTGCGCCGCTTCCGTGGCATTCATCTGGGCGTTGAGCATCCGTCCGAAATCGATGATCCCGAAGATCAGCAGTAGCAGGATCGGGAAGACGAGGGCCGCCTCGACGGCCGCCGCTCCTCGATCACGCCGCCGCCTGGCGAGGCCCGACCGACGACGGCCGGCCGGGGCCTCACCTGCGCGGACTACCCTTCGCGACACGTGTCCGTGGGAGCGACCTTGTCGCACGCCTTGTCGAAGGTGCGGGCGATCGACGGGCCGAAGACGGCGAGGACGACGATGAGCGCCGCGACGATGAACCCCAGAACCAGCGCGTACTCGGTCGCGGTGGCGCCGCGGTCACGATCGCGCTGCATGGCGAACCGCTTGATCAGTTCGATCATCGGAAAAGACTCCATTGTGAGTGTCGGGACATGGCCGGGAACGCACATGAGTCTGTTTCGGGAAGAGATCTCTGTCAGTCCGTCGCTGGTCGATATCCCGACTGGATGATCGCTAGAAGTGGCCACACGACCACGACACGTTTGACGGAGGGCAAGAGTGACCGGTCGGCTACGTTTGGGCGACGAAGGTGACGGCCACCAGTGCGGCGGCTAGCATCGCCGGGCCGAATGGTGCCGACGCGCGGCGATCGGTGCGGCCCGTGGCCAGCAGGCCGAGCACCAGCGGCAGGTTCACGACCGGGGCCAGGACGACGCCGGCGACCACCGCTGACCAGCCGAACCACCCCAGATAGAGGCCGAGGGCCGCGCCCAGCTTGACGTCGCCGAAGCCGAGTTGGCCGCGCAGGACGATCGCCAGCAACGCGTAGAGCGCGCCGCAGGCCGTGGCGGCGGCCAGCGCGCGCAGCAGGGCGCCCGCGGTGCCCTCGACGACCGCCGCGAGACCGAGCAGCGCCAGCCCGCCACCCCCGAGCGCGCCGACCAACGGGTCGGGTAGCCGCAACACCCGCAGGTCGACGGCGGCCAGCGGGACCGCCAGGGCGCCGAGGAGGAGAAAGGCCGGCAGTTCGGCCGTCGGCCCGACGGCCCAGGCCAGCAGCGCCAGGGTCGCGGCGGTGACTGGCGCCAGGAGCAGGCGGCCGGGCCTCGGCGCGCGGCCGCACGTCGGGCACCGACCCGATGCCCGCCACCACCTCGGCCGGTCCGCGCCGCAGTGCGGGCAGGTGCGCCGCCAGGGTGGGGGGTGCTCCGCGTCCTCCGGCCAGGCGACCGCGTACCGGGAGATCAGGCCCGGTAGGAGGGTGCCCCAGGCCGCGCCGGTCAGGGCGGCGGCGACGAGAAGGAGCGGCAGCGACACGCGCGCATCGTAGTCAGCGGCGCCAGTCCTCGATGGCCGTGACGACGCCCCGGGCGAACTCGTCGACGACGGCCGGGATGCTGCTGGAGCGTTCGTACTCGGTGTCCCGCAGGACGCTCACCGTGTCGCCGACCCGCAGCACCACGACGCGGTTGACCTGGTCGCCGCCGATCGGGTTGCCGGGCAGGTCGGTCTGCGGCTGGATGAGGTCGATCCAGAGCGCCTCGTCGCCGACGCCCGGCATGGGCGCGGTGCGGACCCGGAAGTCGACGTCGTCCCGCCGGAACGTCTTGCACGACGTCAGGTCCGCACGCAGCCGGGTCAGGAACGACGCCGCGCCGTCGCCGGGGTAGGTCCGGATCGTCTGGAACAGCACGCCGTGCGGGATGCCTTCGGCCGGATCCTCGCGCCGGCGGTAGGTCGACCGCACCGCCGCGCCGGCCGCGGTCTCCCCCGCGCTGGCGAACTCGTCGCCGCACAGCCGCGGCAGCGCCTCCTCGACCTCCGCGTGGCCGCGCACCTCACCGGCCCGCATCGGCTCGGGCACGGCGAAGAAGGCCCGGACCGGGATCGTGGTGGGTACGCCCGGCGACGCCTGAGCGCTCGTCGGAGCGGCCGGGCTCGTGGGTGGCGGCGGGCTGGTCGGCGGGTTGCCGGTGCCGGCGCTGGAGCACCCGGCCACGGTCAGGACCGTCAGCAGGACGAGGGCACGTCGGCGGCTCATCGACCGATGGTGCCCGGCGCGCCGGTCGCGGAAACGTCCGGCGGGCCGGTGCTCTCCCGCTCGACCAGCTCGGCCGGCACCCGCTCGACCCGCGGGCTCGGCGACGGCGCCGACAGCGCCAGCGACATGGCCAGGGCGCCCATGTCGGCCAGCGGCAGCCGGATGGTGGTCAGGGCCGGCGTGACGTCGCGGGCGATCGGCATGTCGTCGAAGCCGATCACGCTGGCCCGCCGCCCGGCCCCCCGCAGGTGGGCCAGCGCACCGACGGCCATCGAGTCGTTGAGCGCCGCGATCGCGGTGATCCGCGGATGGGCGGCGAGCAGGTCGGCGGTGGCCGCGGCGCCGCTGTCGCGGTCGAAGTCGGCGTAGCAGACCTTCGGGGCGGGTCGGCCGTGCGCGCGGGCGGCCCGGCGGAGGCCGGTCAGCCGGTCCGTGGTGGTGGTCAGGTTGCGCGGGCCGGCGATGACGCCGATGTCGCGATGGCCGAGCGCGTAGAGGTGCTCGCCGGCCAGGAAGCCGCCGGCCTCGTTGTCGGGGACGACGGCGTCACCGGCCCGGTCGTGCCGGCCGATCACCGCGACCCGCCCGCCGGACAGCTCGTAGGCCCGCAGCTTGCCGCGCAGCGCCCGGGCGAACCCGGCGTCGTGGTAGCCCGAACCGGCCAGCACCATCGCCGCCACCTGGTGGGCCCGGAGCAGCTCGACGTAGTCGAGCTCGCGGGCCGGGTCGCGGTAGGTGTTGCAGATGATCACCAGCCGGCCGTCGGTGGTGGCGACGCGTTGCAGGCCGCGGGTGATCTCGGCGAAGTAGGGGTCGGAGACGTCGTGGACGACGACGCCGACGGCCGTGCGCTCGGAGCGGGCGAGCTGGCGGGCGTGCGCGTTGGGCACGTAGTGCAGATCGGCCACGGCCGCCTCGACCCGGTCGCGCAGGGCCGCGCTGACCGGCTTGCTGCTGCCGTTGATGATGCGCGAGGCGGTCGCCGTCGAGACGCCCGCCCGGCGCGCGACGTCGTCCAGCGTGGCCACGCCGAGATCATACGGGAAAGCCCTTGCCTAGGCCCATCGACATCGATACGTTGCTCGGGAAAGCGCTTACCTCGGGAGGTTGCTCGTGGATCGCAGACCAGTCGGCATCGTCCTCAACGGGGTGACGGGGCGGATGGGCTACCGGCAGCATCTGGTGCGCTCGCTGCTCGCGATCCGCGAGGCCGGCGGCCTGCCGTTGCGCGACGGGACGCGGCTGTGGCCCGAGCCCGTGCTGGTCGGCCGCGACGACGGCAAGCTCCGCGCGATCGCCCAGCGGCACGGCCTCACCGAGTGGACCACCGACCTGGGCGCCGCGCTGGCCCGCCCCGACGTCGAGATCTACTTCGACGCCCAGGTGACCAACGCCCGCGAGAAGGCGATCCGCGCGGCGGTGGCGGCGGGCAAGCACGTCTACACCGAGAAGCCGACCGCCGGCGACCTGGCCGGCGCGGTCGAGCTCGCCCGGCTGGCCGACGCCGCCGGCGTCAAGCACGGCGTCGTGCAGGACAAGCTCTTTCTGCCGGGCCTGCGCAAGCTCGACCGTCTCGTCAAGGGCGGCTTCTTCGGCCGGGTGTTGAGCGTGCGCGGCGAGTTCGGCTACTGGGTGTTCGAGGGCGACTGGCAGCCGGCGCAACGTCCATCGTGGAACTACCGGTCGGCCGACGGCGGCGGCATCGTCGTCGACATGTTCCCGCACTGGCACTACGTGCTCGAGCAGATCTTCGGTCCGGTCCGCGCGGTCACCGCCCACATCACCACGCACATCCCCCAGCGGTGGGACGAGGCGGGCCAGCCCTACGAGGCGACCGCCGACGACGCGGCCTACGGCATCTTCGAGATCGAGGGCGGCATCGTCGCGCAGGTCAACTCCTCGTGGGCCGTCCGGGTCTACCGTGACGAGCTGGTCGAGTTCCAGGTCGACGGCACCGAGGGCAGCGCGGTGGCCGGCCTGCGCGAGTGCCGGGTGCAGCACCGCTCGACCACGCCCAAGCCCGTCTGGAACCCCGATCTCCCGGTCACCGAACGGTTCCGCGACCAGTGGCAGGTCGTCCCCGACAACGAGGAGTTCCGCAACGGCTTCCAGGAGCAGTGGGAGCTGTTCCTGCGCCACGTGGCCGAGGACGCCCCGTACGCCTGGGATCTGTGGGCCGGCGCCCGGGGCGTGCAGCTGGCCGAGCTGGGCGCCCGGTCGGCGCGCGAGGGCCGGCGGATGGAGATCCCGGAGCTGACCGCATGACCACCGTGGTCCTGCCCGACGGCCCGTTCACCTTCACCGGCGCCGGCGCGGCCTGGGCGACGCCGGGGGCGCCGTTCACGAGCCGGGTGGCCTACGCGGCGGCGCACGTGGTCGCCGACCCACGGGCCGACAACACACCGGGCACGAAGGCCGCCCTCGACTGGGACGCCACGCTCGCCTTCCGCCACCACCTCTGGTCGCACGGCTTCGGGGTGGCGGAGGCGATGGACACCGCGCAGCGCGGCATGGGCCTCGACTACGCGGCGACCCGCGAGCTGATCCGCCGCTCCACCGCCGCGGCGACCGGGCCGATCGTCGCGGGCGTCGCAACGGACCAGCTGCCGCCCGGCCCGACGACCCTCGACGAGGTCCGCAAGGCCTACGCCGAGCAGCTCGCCGACGTCGAGGCGGCCGGCGCGACGCCGGTGCTGATGTGCAGCCGCCACCTCGCCGCCACCGCCCGGCACGCCGACGACTACCTCGACGTCTACGCGGAGCTGCTGCGCCAGGCGGCCGGGCCGGTGGTGCTGCACTGGCTGGGCGAGATGTTCGACCCGGCGCTGGCCGGCTACTGGGGCGCCGACCCGGTCGCCACGGTGCTCGAGCTGATCGGCGCGCACGCGGCCAAGGTCGACGGCATCAAGGTGTCGCTGCTCGACGAGGCGTTCGAGGTCGACCTGCGGCGCCGGCTGCCCGCCGGGGTGCGGCTCTACACCGGTGACGACTTCCACTACCCCGCGCTCATCAAGGGCGACGGCGACGGCTACTCCGACGCGCTGCTGGGTATCTTCGCCGCGATAGCGGCCCCGGCGGCGGCGGCGCTGCAGGCCCTCGACGCTGGCGACGAAGCCGGCTACGACGACATCTTCGGGCCGACCGTGCCGCTGGCCCGCCACGTCTTCGGCGCGCCCACCTTCTACTACAAGACCGGCATCGTGTTCCTGGCCTGGCTCTCGGGCCATCAGAGCCACTTCACGATGGTCGGCGGGCTGCAGAGCGGCCGCTCCCCCGGCCACCTGGCCACGCTGATCCGGCTGGCCGACGCCGCCGGCGTGCTGCCCGACGCCGACCTCGCCGCCGGTCGCGCCCGGGCCTGGGCCACCACCGTGGGGGTGCGGCCGTGAGCGAGCGGTTCGCCCTCAACTCGGCCACCACGAAGCACTGGCCGCTGCCCGACCTGGTGGCCGGTTGTGTGCGGGCCGGCGTGCGCGGCGTCGGCCTGTGGCGCGAGGAGACGGCCGCGTTCGGCCTGGAGAAGACCGCGGCTCTCGTACGCGACGCGGGCCTGTCCGTCACCTCGCTGTGCCGGGGTGGTTTCTTCGCCGACCCGGGCTGGCTCGACGACAACCGCCGGGCGATCGACGAGGCGGCGACGCTCGGCGCGCCGGTGCTGGTGCTGGTCTCCGGCGGCCTCCCCGAGGGCAGCCGCGACCTGGACGGCGCCCGCGCCCACGTCGGCGACGCGATCGGCCAGCTGGTTCCGCACGCGCTGGCGGCCGGCGTACGCCTGGCGATCGAGCCGTTGCACCCGATGTTCGCCGCCGACCGCTGTGTGGTCTCCACCCTCGGCCAGGCCCTCGACCTGGCCGCGCCGCATCCGGTCGACGCGGTCGGTGTCGTGGTCGACACCTACCACCTGTGGTGGGACGACCAGGTCTGGGCCCAGATCGAGCGGGCCGGCCGCCAGCGCCGGATCGCCTGCTTCCAGGTCGCCGACTGGGTGACGCCGCTGCCGGCCGGCGTGCTGCTCGGCCGCGGCCTGCCCGGCGACGGCTGCGTCGACAACCGCCGGTTCCGCCGCGCGGTCGACGCCGCCGGCTGGACCGGCCCGGTCGAGGTCGAGGTGTTCTCCGCCGAGGTGTGGGCCCGGCCCGGCGACGAGGTGCTCGACGCGGCGCTGCGCGGCTACCGGGAGACGGTGGAGGGGTGACCGAGCTGACCGTCGGCGGCGTGCCGGTCGCGTCCTATGTGGTCGACCCGAAGGTCGACCGGATCCAGGGCCCGCGGCCCTACCTGCATCCCGTGCGGACGCTGGGCGGCACGCCGGTCACCGACTTCGCGCCCGACGACCACGTCTGGCACCTCGGCGTCTCGGTCGCGCTGCAGGACGTGGCCGGCGCCAACCTGTGGGGCGGCCGCACCTACGTCCGCGACCGTGGCTACACCTGGCTCGACGACCACGGGGCGATCGTCCACACCGGCTGGCTCCCCGCCGACGAGGGCCTGCGCCACACCATGGAGTGGCGCGACAAGGACGGCGCCGTGCTGCTGACCGAGGAGCGGCAGCTGCGCGCGACGCCGGCCGATCTCGGCTGGGTGCTGTCGGTCGACTTCACGCTGGCCGCGCGGCGGCCGATCGAGTTGGGCAGCCCGGCCACCAACGGGCGACCCGACGGCGCCGGCTACGGCGGCTTCTTCTGGCGGGCGGCGCCGGGCGAGACCCGGGTGTTCACCGCCGACGCGGCGGGCGAGGAGCACGTCAACGGCAGCACGGCGGAGTGGCTGGCGCTGACCGGGCCGGGGCCCTACACCCTCGTGTTCCAGGGTCTGGCCGGCGACGACCGGTGGTTCGTGCGGACCGGCATCTATCCGGGTGTCTGCGCCGCGCTGGCGTTCGCGCGCCCGCTGCCGGTCACGCCGGAGGCGCCGGTCGCCCGGCGCCTCACGGTGCTCGTCGCCGACGGTGCCCTCACCGCCGAGCAGGTGGCTACAGCTTGCCCGCGCCGGCCCCCGCGGTGACCCGGGCCGGTACGGTGGCAGCACTGTCCAAGGTGTATGGATAGTAGGTGCGCGGCTCGACCACGGTTCCGGCCACCTCGCACGGCCCGGAGTCGACGAACACGTTGGCCCGCTGGACGAGCCGCCCCGGCCCACTGTCGGCGTAGCCGCCGGCCGAGAAGCACGGGAACGGCACGCCGGAGAAATAGTTGCCCTCGACGAGCACGCCGCCGTTCATCGTCGACGCCACGCCGTAGAGCTCGTTGTCGAGGAAGTAGTTGTTGTAGACGTGCACCGGCTCCCCGAACCGGACCCGCGGGTGGCGCTGCCGGGAACGGTCGAAGAAGTTGTGGTGGATGGTCACCCGCAGGTGGCCGACGTCGCTGGACGCGGCGCCGTCCGAGTGGCTGACCAGCATGCTCTTGTCGGTGGCGGCGAAGTGGTTCCACGACACCGTCACGTAGTCGGCGCCCCGGACGATGTCGATCGACCCGTCGACCGGCGCGACGAACGTGTTGTGGTCGATCCAGATGTGGTGCGACTCCTGGCCGACGTTGACGGCGTCGTCCTCGGCGCCGACGAACGTCAGGTTGCGGACGATCACGTTGGACGAGCGGTAGAAGTCGAAACCACCGCCCGCGATGGTCGGCGCCGCCCCGATGCCGACGATCGTCTTGTTCGGCCGCACCCCCTGCTTGCTGCTGATCGTGATGCGCCCGGAGACCTGGATCGTCATGGGCCCGGTCGTGTCGATCGCGTCGAGCAGCTCGGCGGTCGTGTCGACCGTGACCGTCGGCCCGCCCGCCCCACCGGTCGTCCCGGAAAGGCCCAACGCCGCAACCGAGGCGAACCCGTCCGCCGCACCCGCCGGTGGCGGCTCCGTAGGCGGCACCGTCGGGGTGGGCGGTGCGGAGCCGACCGTTTCCACTACGACGTCGTCGAAGGCCGCGCCCGCGTAGTAGGTGGCCACCCCGGCCTGGCCGGCGGTGAAGCGGGTGTCGGAGGCGGAGACGAGCTCGGCGCCGTCCACCGCGGCCGACAGGCGCGAGCCGGCGACGGTCAAAGTGACCACATAGGACTGCCCGACGGTGACGGTCAACGGGGCTGTGTCGAGCGTCGTGGCCGTCCCGTTCACCAACCGCTTGAGCTCCACCGCGTTGGTGGACCGCAGCGCCACGTAGTAGTAGCTGGTCGCGGACTGCGCCCGGGCGACCACGGCCACGAACCGGTTGGCGCCGTTGAAGGCGGCCGGCGTCACCCGCGCCCGCACGGTGTAGTCCGTCCACGCCGCCGAACCGACCCGGGCCCGCGCGTCGCTGCTGAGCCCGGACTGGCGGTAGGCGCCGCCGGACACCGACCAGGAACCGCCCGAGGTGGACCAGCCGGCCGCGTCGCCGTCGGCGAAGTCGTCGCTCAGCAGCGGCGCCGCACTGGCCGAGCCGGCGACCAGCACGACACCCGCGACGACGGTCACCAGCGCGGTCAGCGCCGCACGGACGCGCATCACAACCTCCCCACGCCCGCGCCGGCCGTCACCGCGGACGGGACGGACGAGGCGGGGCTCAGCGTGTAGGAGTAGTAGGCGGACGGCTCCTGCACCGCTCCCCCGGCCTCGCACACGCCGGAGTTGACGAACGCGTTGCCGCGCTGCACCAGCCGGCCCGGACCGCTGTCGGCGTAGCCACTGACGGAGTGGCACGGGAAGGCCACGTTCTCGAAGTAGTTGCCCTCCACCACGAGACCGGCGTTCTCGGTGGACGCGACGCCGTACAGGCCGATGTCGCGGTAGTAGTTGTTGTAGACGTGCACCGGCTCGCCGAAGCGCGCCCGTGGATGCCGCTGGTTGGCGCCGTCGAAAAGGTTGTGGTGATAGGTCACCTTGAGATAGCCGACATCCGCCGGGTACGAGTCGGAGTGGCCGAGCAGCATCGACTTGTCGGTGCCCGTGAACCGGTTCCACGACACCGTCACGAACGTCGACTGCCGCTTGACGTCCACCGAGCCGTCGAAGCCCGGCAGGAACTCGTTGTGGTCGATCCAGACGTGGTGTGCGGCGTTGGTGACGCTGATCGAGTCGTCCGAGGCGTCGCTGAACCGGATGTTCCGGATGATCACGTTGTTGCCGGGCCGCGTGGTCGTGCCGAGCTGCAGACCCCCACCGGTGATCTCGGCAGTGCTGCCCACGCCGATGATGCTCTTGTTGGCCACCACGGTCACCATGTCGTCAATGGCGATCCGACCGGAAACCATGATGGTGTACGGAGTCGGCGCGCCGGCAAATTCGGCGAGCGCCGCGGCCGTCGTCACCGTGACCGTCGGACCGCCCGCCCCGCCGGTCGTGCCGGACAGTCCGAGCCCTGCGACGCTGGCGAAGCCGTCGGGCCGGCCGGGCAGCGGCGGCGGCGGCGGTGGCGTCGTCGGGCCGCCGGTCGGCGTGGCGGTCGGCGTGGCGGTCGGCGTCGGGTCCGGCCCGGCGCCCGTGAACACCGACACGTCGTCGAAGACCGCGCCCGCATAGGAGGCGACCAGCCCGATCCGGCCGCGTCCGAACGTGCTGTCCGTGGCGGCCACCAGCTCCTGCCCCCCGACCGCGCCGCGCAGCGCGGACCCGGCCACGGTGAGCGTCAACTGGTAGGCGGTGCCGGGCGTCACCCCGGTCGCCGCCGACGACAGCACGGTGACGCTACCGCCGGACACCCGGCGCAGCTCGACCCGCCCCGCGCCGACCAGCACGAGCGAGTAGAACGTGGTGGTGTTCTGGGCCCGCGCCACGACCCCGACCGATCGTGCCGAGGAGCCGAACGCGACCGGGGTCACCGTGGCCCGCACGGCATAGTCGGCCCACGTCGTGGAGCCCGCCTGCGCCTTGGCGTCCGCGCCGGTGCTCGACTGCCGGTAGGCGCCGCCGGCCACCGACCAGGATCCGCCGGAGGTCGACCAGCCCGACGCGTTGCCGTCGGCGAAGTCGTCGCCGAACAGCGTCGCCGCCTGCGCGGCCGACGACAGCAGCACACCGACCAGCGCGGCCGCGCCGAGCGCGGCGATGACGGCTCGTCTCATCAGCCACTCACCTTTCCGACGCCGGCGCCGGCCGGCACGATCGTGGGCACGGCCGCCGCGGCGTCCGCCGTGTAGGGATAGACCGAGCGCGGGTCGGTGACCGTGCCGCGCGTCTCGATCGCGTGGTTGCAGTCGACGAGGATGTTGTCGCGCTCGACCAGGCGGCCCAACGGCCCGCTGAAGTCGACCCGTCCGGGGTTGTTGACGCTGTAGAAGTAGTTGCCCTCCACGTACAGCCCGGAGTTGTTCGTCGAGGCGACCCCGTAGCTGTTGTCGCGGTAGTAGTTGTTGAACACGTGCACCAGCGGCGCGAACCGCACGCGCGGGTTGCGCTGGTCGGACCCGTCGAAATAGTTGTGGTGGTAGGTCGTCCGCAGCCGGCCGGTGTCCTGGGCCGCGTTGTCGTCGTCGTGGCCGAGCAGGGTGGTCTTGTCGTGGTCGTGGAACCTGTTCCAGGACACGGTGACGAGGTCGGAGCCGCGTTTGATGTCGACCGCGCCGTCGTCGCCGTTGGACAGGTCGTTGTGGTCGATCCAGATGTGGTGGCTGAACATCTGCACGTTGATCAGGTCGTCGGTCGCGCCGGTGATGGACAGGTTCCGGATGATCACGTTGTGCACGGCGTCGGCCGGTGGCGCGGTGACGTCGTCGTCGACCGGCAGGCCGATGGTGAGGCCGCCGCCGACCAACCGCCCGGTCGCGCCCAGGCCGACGATCGTCTTGTCGGAGGTGACGTTGTGCATGCCGTCGGTCCGGCCGGTCGGCAGCGTGATGGAGCCCGACACCTGGATGACGTACGGGCCGGGCCGGGCGATGTGGTCGAGGAAGGCGGCGGTGGTGGAGACCGTCACCACGGGACCGCCCGCGCCGCCGGTGGTGGTCGCCTGGCCGTAGCCGGCGACCGCGGCGAAGCCGACCGGCCCGGTGGCCGCCGCCGCGGTCGGCGTCAGGGTGGTGGCCACGAGCAGCGCGGCGCCGGCGGCCGCCGCGAGCCGGATGGGTGTGCGCATGCGTCCTCCAGACGGTGGCGGGTGGCGGGGCGGCCGCGAGGGCCGCCCCGCCACCACGGTCAGGGGTTGATCCGGCCCGCGCCGGCCCCGCTCGTGACGATGGACTTGACGTTGTTGGGGTTGTCGAGCTGGTACGAGTACGGGATGCCGCCCGTGCTGCCCGCGCTCTGCGGTGCGCCGGAGCCGACGAAGACGTTGTTGCGCTGCACGAGGTCGCCGGGGTCGGAGTCCGCGTAACCGACCAGGGTCGGCTCGTCGACGCCCTCGAAGTAGTTGCCCTCGACCAGCACGCCGGCGTCCATCGTGGACGCGACGCCGTACTCGTTGTTGTAGTAGTAGTTGTTGTAGACGTGCACCGGGTTGCCGAAGCGCACGCGCGGGTGGCGCGTGCCCGAGCCGTCGAACCAGTTGTGGTGATAGGTCACCCGCAGGTGCCCGACGTCCTGCGACGCGTTGTCGTCGGAGTGGCCGAGCAGCATCGACTTGTCGTGGCCGAAGACGCGGTTCCACGAGACGGTGACGAAGTCGGAGCCGCGCTTGATGTCGACCGCGCCGTCGTACCCGTCGGTGAAGCTGTTGTGGTCGACCCAGATGTTGGTCGCCGACTGCTCCACGTTGATCGCGTCGTCGGCCCAGCCGCGGAACGACAGGTTGCGGATGATGACGTTGCGGTCGCCGTTGACGGTGAAGCCGCAGCCGGAGATCGTCGCGCCGGAGTTGCCGAGGATGGTCTTGTTGGACCGCACCCGGATCATGCCGGAGCACGAGATCGTGCCGCTGACCCGGATCACCGCGGCCCCGCTCGCCCCGACCGCGCTGGTCAGGGCCGCCGCGCTGGTGACCGTGGTGGCCGAAGCGCTGCCGCCGCCGGTGGTGCCGCCGTTCTGCGTCGCCCAGCCGACCAGGCCGGTCTGCGGCGGCGTGGTGGGGCCACCGGTCGGTGGCGGCGTGGTCGGGTTGCCGGTCGGCGGGTCGGTCGGGTTGGTCGAGCCTTCGGAGCTGACCACCACGTCGTCGAACCGGGCCGAGGCGAACACGGTCACCAGGCCGATGCGGCCGGCGCTGTGCGCGCTGTTGCTACCCGACGCGATCCGGTTGCCGTTGACGAAGCCCGAGATCGTGCTGCCGTTGGCGTCGATCCGCAGCGTGTACCAGGTGCCGGTCGACACCGTCAGCGCCGCCGAGCCGATCACGGTGACCGCGGAGCCGTCGACCGCCTGCAGCTCGGCCCGGTTGGCGTTGGTGAGCGCCAGCCGGTACATCTTCGTGGCGGACGACGACCGGGCCGCCAGCGCGACGAGCCGGTTGCTGCCGTTGAAGGCCAACGGCTTGACCCGGGCCTGCACCGAGTAGGCGGTCCAGCTCGTCTGCCCGGCGAACTCGCGGGCGAGCTCGCTGTCCGTCTTGGACTGCGTGAACGCCGGTGTGCCGTCACTGACCACCGACCAGTCGCCGCCGGACTTCGACCAGCCGCTGGCGTTGCCGTCGTTGAAGTCGTCGGAGAAGAGGGTCGCCGCCTGGGCCACGCCGCCCAGGCCGAACGCGACCACGATGGCGGCCAGGGCCGCCGCTGTCACCGCGAGCAGCCCGCGGCGTGCCGTTCTCGTCATCAGCTGTCTCCTCAGATCCGACCCGCGCCGGCCTGCGCGGTCACGGTGGACTGCACCTGGGCACAGGGCAGCAGGGTGTACGCGTACGGGACCGCCGAGACACTGCCGCCCGCCTCGCCGGTGCCGGAGTTGGTGAAGCAGTTGGCGCGGGCCACGATCCGGCCCGGTCCCGACGACGCCTCACCGAGGTGGAACGGGTCGTCGACGTTGACGAAGGAGTTGCCCTCGACGATGACGCCGGCGTTCTCGGTCGACGCGACGCCGTAGTTGCCCGTGTCGTTGTAGTGGTTGTTGTAGACGTGCACCTGGTCGCCGAACCGGACGCGCGGGTTGCGCTGGTTGGTCGCGTCGAACCAGTTGTGGTGGTAGGAGACCTTCAACCGGCCGGTGTCCTGGGCGGCGTTCTCGTCGTCGTGGCCGAGCAGCATGTTCTTGTCAGTGCCGTCGGCGTGGTTGTAGGAGATCGTCACGTACGACGAGCCCCGCTTGACGTCGACGCCGCCGTCGGACCCGGTCGTCCACGTGTTGTGGTCGATCCAGACGTGGTGGCTGAACATCTGCACGTTGATGGCGTCGTCCGGCCAGCCGCGGAAGTTCAGGTTGCGGACGATGACGTTGTGCACGGCGTTGGCCGGCGGCGCGGTGACGTCGTCGTCGATCGGCAGGCCGATGTTGAGCCCGCCGCCGGTCAGGCCGGAGCCCGAGCCGAGCCCGACGATCGTCTTGTCGGAGGTGACGTCGTGCATGGGCCCGGGCAGCGTGAGCATGCCCTGCACCTGGATGACGCGCGGGCCGGCCTGCGCGATCGCCGACAGGAAGGCGGAGGCGGTGGTCACCGTCACGGTGGGACCGCCGGCGCCGCCGCTGGTGCCGTTCTGGCCCCAGGCGTTCACCGAGGCCCAGCCGTCGGCCACGTTCGGCTGCGGCGGGTTGGTGGGCCCGGTCGTCGGCTCACCGGTGGGCTCACCCGTGGGCTCGCCGGTCGGCTCTCCCGTTGGTTCGCCGCTGCCGACGGTCGACACGAGCACGTCGTCGAAGCTGGCCGTGGTGTAGAAGGTGGCCACGCCGACCCGCCCGCTGGCCCACCGCGTGTCGGTGGCCTCGGTGAGCAGCGTGCCGTTGACGTAGCCGCGCAGCCGCGACCCCGCCACCTCGAGCCGCAGCGTGTGGAAGGTGCCCGCGCTCACGCCGACGGAGGCGGTGTCCAGTGTGGTCGACGAGCCGCCGACCAGCCGCTTGAGCTCGACGGTGTTGTTGGAGCGCAGGGCCAGGTAGTAGTAGCTCGTGCTGCTCTGCACCCGGGCCAGCACCGCGACGAACCGGTTGCTGCCGTTGAAGGCGATGGGCTTCACCCGCGCCTGCACGGAATAGTCTGTCCAGCTCGCGGTGCCCGCGATGGCGCGGGCGTCGCTGCTGGTGCTGCTCTGGCGGAGCACGCGGGAGCCGTCGGTGGCCACCGACCAGCTGCCCCCGTTGGTGGTCCACCCGGCCGAGTTGCCGTCCTCGAAGTCGTCGGAGAGCAGGGTGGCGGCGCTGGCGCCGGTGGTCATGCCGAGGACCAGCGCCGCGGCGGCGACTCCGGCCCCGAGAGCCGCCAGCAAACCGCGGCGTCTTGACGTGGGTGACACGGATTCCTCCTTGATCGATAGTTGTCGATCTCTGAGGGTGCGGAAGGCCCGGGCTGAGAACGCCTTCCGTACCTGATTGCGCGGTGCCGGCGGGCCGGGTCTCCGGTGGTCCTCAGCCGTCTCGAGGCTGCCGCCTCGTGACGCCTTCCGGTCGCCACTGACCCGCCGGCACCTTCGCCGGGGTCAGACCTTGCCGACCCCGGCGCCGGCGGTCACGAGCGCTTTGACCGCCGAAGCGTCGTCGAGGGTGTACGCGTAGTACGCGCTGGGCTCCTGCACGGTGCCCGAGCATTCCGGCGCGCCGGACTCACCGGCGAACACGTTGAGCCGGGCGACGCAGCGGCCACGCGGGCCGGCGTACGTGTTGGTCACCGGCTCCTCGACGTTCTCGAAGTAGTTGCCCTCCACCACACAGCCGGCGTCGGCCTGGCACGCCACCCCGGTGTCGGTGTTGTAGAAGAAGTAGTTGTTGTAGACGTGCACCGGCTCGCCGAACCGGACCCGTGGGTTGCGCTGCGGCGTCGCGTCGAACCAGTTGTGGTGGTAGCTCACCTTGAGCCGGCCGACGTCCTGCGCGCCGTTGCTGTCGTCGTGGCCCAGCAGCATGTTCTTGGTGTGGTGGTGGGTGTGGTTCCACGACACGGTCACATAGGACGATCCGCGCTTGATGTCGATCAGACCGTCGTAGCCCTGCGCCAGGTCGTTGTGGTCGATCCACACGTGGTGGGCGAACATCTGCACGTTGATGGAGTCGTCGCTGGCGTTGCGGAACGACAGGTTCTGGATGATCACGTTGTGCACGGCGTCGGCCGGCGGCGTGGTGGCACCGGAGACCGGGCCGCCGATGTTGAAGCCGCCGCCGGTGATGCCGGCCGTGCCGCCGACGCCGACGATGGACTTGTCGCTGGCCACGTCGTGCATCCCGGCCGGCAGGGCGATCGTGCCGTGCACGCAGATCGTGACGGGGCCGGTCCGGGCGATCGCGGTGAGCAACTCGGCGGCGGTGTCCACGGCGACCGTCGGGCCGCCGGCGCCGCCGGTGGTCGTGCCGTCGACGGTGGCGAAGCCGCTCGGCGTGCCGCTGACCCGGCAGGTGCCGGTGGGCGGCGGGTCGGTCGGCGGCGGCGTGGTCGGGTCGGGCCCGGCGCCGGTCTCGACGGCCACGTCGTCGAAGGCGGCGCTGGCGTAGGACGCCACCAGGCCGATCCGCCCCGAGGCGAAGGTGCTGTCGGTCGCCCGCACCAGCGTCACGCCGTTGACCGCGCCGGAGAGCTGACCGCCGGCGACCCGCAGGCTCAGGCCGTAGGCGGTGCCCGGCGTCACCCCGACGACCCCGGTGGCCAGGGCCGTCGCCGTGCCGCCCGAGACCCGTTGCAGCTGCACGGATCCGCCGCCGGTGAGCACCAGGGCGTAGTAGTTGCTCGACGTCTGCACCCGGGCCGCCACCCCGACCGTGCGGGCGGTGGAGCCGAACGCGATCGGCGTGACCCGAGCGGTGACGGTGTAGTCGGTCCACGACGTGGTGCCGGCCAGGGCGCGGGCGTTGGCGCCGGTGCTCGACTGCCGGAAGGCCCCGCTCACCACCGACCAGCTCCCGCCCGACCGCGACCAGCCGTTGGCGTTGCCGTCGTCGAAGCTGTCGGCGAACACCGGCGCGGCGAACGCCATGTTCATCCCGACCACGCTCAGCGGCAGGGCGAGGGCAGCGGCCGCCGCGACGGCGGCCAGACGTCTTCTCATCGAGGCTCTCCTAGGTCGGTAGGCGGCGGGCGCCCGCGCACAGCTCGACCACGAGCGCGGCTGCCGGCGCGGGCAGGACGGGACCCGCGCGCAGGCTGGGCGTCCAGCCGGCGTCGGGGCTGAGGTCGGGGTCGTGCGTGGCGTTGTAGGCGGCGAGCAGGCTGGCCGGCCGCGGCAGTGACCAGCCCGAGCGGACCCAGGTGCCGACCTCGGTGAGCGCCGTGCCGCCCCAGTCGTAGACGAACGCGTCCGTTGCGACGCCAGCACCGAGCGCGACGTAGTTGTTCTCGGCGTAGATGGCCGACTGGACGCCGACGCCCCAGCTGTACTCGTAGGGCTCGGCGACGGGCACGCGGTAGAGGTTGTTGTAGACGTCGACCTGGCCGAACCGGACCCGAGGCGCGCGCTGCACGCTGCCGTCGAACTCGTTGTGGTGCAGGGTCACCTTGAGGGCGCCGACGTCGGCGCCGGGCGTGTTGGTCGAGCCGATCAGCATCGTCTTGTCGTGGTTGGTGAACCGGTTCCAGGACACCGTCACGTAGTTGCTGCCGTTGGTGATGTCGACCTGCCCGTCGTGCACCTGGTAGGGCCGTCCGAAGTGGAGCGGCTGGGCGGAGTCGGGGTTGTCGGCGTCGGTGAACGTGTTGTGGTCGATCCAGACGTGCTGCGAGTTGCGGATCCAGACGTTGTCGTACGCCGCGTTCCAGTTGCCGGCCTCGCCGTCGGTCGGCGACCAGACCGGGAAGCAGTCGCGGGTGTCCTCGTGGGTGATGTTCCGGATGATCACGTTGGCGCTGCCGTCGAGGCGCAGGAAGACACCGTTCAGCCGGGCGGCGCCGGCACCGATGATGGTCTTGTTGGAGCCGACGTTGACCCGCACCCGCGCGCTCTGGTTGGCGGCCGAGCGCACCCGGGCCTCCTCCAGCGGTCCGCTCGGCGCGACGCGGCCCCACACCGCCGGGTCGTAGGCGGCGAGAAAGGCGTCCAACGAGTACGCCGGATCGGCGAACTGCGCGCACGACAATGGCGCTCCGGACGGGTCGGCATTGCCGAGAATGGTGCCGTGGACGACGACGATCGCGGGATCGGGGCCGGCGACCGCGGCCGCGAGCTCGTCGCGGTCGGTCACGTGGAAGACATTCTCCGGGGTGGCCGCGGCGCCACCGGTCGTGCCGGCCCCGTCCGCCGCCCAACCGTCGCCGGCCGGCAGGATCTGCCTGGCCAAGCGGTCGATCATAGAGGTCGGGGCGGCTGCGGCAGGCGCCGCGAAGGCCACGACCAGCACGCCGGCCACGCTGGCGGCGAGACTGCGAAATCGCATTGAGACACTCCGTTCGCAACCTGGAAACCTATTCTGAAACATAGGTATCGGTCTTTATGAGTGTCAATGCTGTCGATGTGCAGGTATGTTGCAGAGAATTGCGGCAATGCCAATGGGCCCGACCGTCGAAACGGTCGGGTAGGCGCCTATTGGCCCTATTTCAGGTGGGCGGTTGACCCCGTGGTTTGCAGAACCGTTTCCGTGTGCGGTGGGTGGGCCCACGGCACGCCGAGCTCGGACGGCAGCGCGAGCCCGTTCGCGGCCCGGCGGAGCACGTCGTTGATCCCGCCGATGGAGCGGATCCGGGCCGGCCCGGCGCCGATGTCGCTGACGACACCGGCGTCGAGCGCCACCGGCGGCGGCGCGTCACCGAGGGCGTCGACCACCGCCGTGAAGCCCACGGTGGCGGCCAGTGGCGCCCGCAACGGGACGCCCGCCCGGTCGGCCCGGTGTGCGAGCAGGTTGTCGAGCAGGTCGACCCGGCCGGGCACCTCGCGCAGGCCGGGTTCGCCGGGCAGCCGCAGGCGGTCGGTCGGGTATTCCAAGGTGGCGCTCCCCCGCTCCCCGGTGACGACCACCTCACCGGGGATGAACTCCTCGCCGGCCAGCGTGACGGCGACGACGACCGGTGGCCCGCCCGGGACGGTCAGCCGCAGCACGGCGGTGTCGTCACTCTCGATCGGCCGGGTCCGGTACCGCTCGACCTCGATCCGACTCGGCAGGGTCGCCGCCCCTTGCTCTGCAGCCATATACGCATCACCTGTCGGCCCGCTACCGGTGATGCGTATATGGCTGCAGAGCAAGGGATCGGCGATGGCGAGGGCCTGCATGACGGCGTGGCCGAGCGGGTTGGTCAGGGCGCCGTCCACGGCCCGGCGGCCCGCCCACGGCGAGCGGGCGTAGTAGGCGTCGTCGCGCTGCCACGACGCCACCGCGGCGACGCCGGTGAGCCGGCCCAGCGCGCCCCCCGCGACGGACGCGCGCAGCTCGTCCAACGCGGCCGACCCGAGCGCCTGGAAGCCCACCTGGCAGGCCAGGCCGGTCTCGGCCAGGGCCGCCGCCAGCCGCTCGTGGTCGGCCAGCGACAGCACCGGCGGCTTCTCCAGCAGCACGTCGCACCCGGCGGCCAGGGCGTCCAGCGCGATGGGCAGGTGGCTGCCCGGCGGCGTGCAGATCACCACCACGTCGGGCCGGGCGTTCGCGAGCAGCTCACGATGATCGCCGAAGACGGGCGTGTCCGCGGGCACCGGCGCGTCCGGGTCGACCGGGTTGGGCTCGGCGATGCCGGCGAACACGATCTCGCCCGCCTCGTGCCGGGGCGCGAGCCGCCGCCGGTGCCAGCGGCCGTGGCCGTTGGCGCCGATCAGCGCGACCCGCGCCCCCGTGGTCATCGCACACCGGCCAGTGTGGACTCCACGCCGTGCTTGTCGAGCTCGGTCAGCCACTCGACGACGAGACCGCGCACGGTCTCGTCGGCCGCCAGGTCGGCGGGGAACACCGCGGTCAGCCCGAACAGCGCGTCGGCGAGGCCCTCCGGGCTTGCGGGGGCGTCGGCCACGGCCGCGCGGATCCGGTCGGCCAGCGGGTCGTCGAGGGTCAGCGACCGGCCGTCGTCGGCGACGCCGCGGGCGTACCGCATCCAGGCCGCGACGACCAGGGCGCCGTAGCGCGGGACCCCGCCCGCCGCCCGGCGGTCGCGGATCGTCTCCAGCACCCGCTGGGGCAGCTTCTGCGAGCCGTCCATGGCGACCTGGGTGGTCCGGTGGACGATGGCCGGGTTGGCGAACCGCTCCAGCGCCGACTCCCCGTATTCCACCACCGAGACGCCGTCCGGCGGGGTGAAGCTCGGCGCCACGTCCTCGGCCACGAACCGCCGCATCGCGTCGGCGAGACCGGCCATCCGGTAGGCGTCGGCGATCGTCTCGCACCCGGCGAGCGCGCCCAGGTAGGCCATGGCCGAGTGCACCCCGTTGAGCGAGCGCAGCTTGAGCCGCTCCCACGGCCCGGCGTCGTCGGTCAGCACCGCGCCGGCGGTCTCCCAGGCGGGCCGCCCGGCCGGGAAGTCGTCCTCGATCACCCACTGCCGGTAGGGCTCGCCGTAGACCGCGACCTCGTCCCGCACGCCCAGCAGCGCGGCGGCGGCGGCCCGGCTCGCGTCGGTCGAGGCCGGCACGATCCGGTCGACCATCGTGCCGGGGCAGCGCACGTTGGCGCGCAGCCAGGAGTCGTCGTGCCCGGCGCGGGCGTACGCCGCCTCGAGCATGCCGCCCGTGCGGCGTCCGTTGGCGGAGAAGTTGTCGCAGCTCACGATCGCGATCGGGCCGGCGTCGGTGCGGGACCGGGCGACCAGGCCGCGGAAGAGCAGCCCCGGCACCGTGGTCGGCGGCCGGTCACCGCGCAGGTCCGCGTCCAGCGCCGGGTCGTCGAGCAGCCGGCCGGTCGCCGGGTCGAGCCGGTAGGCCTTCTCCGTCATGCACAGCGTCACCACCCGGATCGCCGGGTCGGCGAGGAGGGCCACGACGGAGTCCGGGTCGGCGGACGCGGCCCGGGCGCCCGCGAACGCCCCGACGACCCGGGCCCGGGTGCCCTCCGCGGACACCTCGCTGACGCTGTAGAGCAGGTCCTGCGCCTCGAGCGCGGCGACCACCGCCGTCGAGCGGGGCGCGACGCCGACGATCCCCCAGTCGCCGCCGGCGGCCGCGAGCGCCTCCTCGGTGTAGAGCGCCTGGTGTGCCCGGTGGAACGCGCCGAGTCCGATGTGCACGATGCCGGCGGGCACCGTGCCGGGCCGCACCAGCGGCCGGCTCTCGACCGGCAGCCGGCGCAGCGAGCCGAGACCGAGCAGCGGGTTCATCGCCACACCGGCCCGTCGGGGAACGAGAACTCGGCGACCGACTCGGGTTTCATCGTGGCGCTGTAGCCGGGCTCGGTCGGCAGGAGGTAGCGGCCGCCCCGGGTGCGCACCGGGTCGACGAAGTGCTCGTGCAGGTGGTCCACGTACTCCACCATCCTTCCGTCGAGCGAGCCGCCGACCCGCAGGTAGTCGAAGAACGCGAGGTGCTGCACCAGCTCGCAGAGGCCGACGCCGCCGGCGTGCGGGCAGACCGGCACGCCGAACTTCGCCGCCAGCAGCAGCTCGGCGAGCACCTCGTTGACCCCGCCGACCCGGCACGCGTCGATCTGCATGACCCCGATCGCCTCGGCCTGGAGCAGCTGCTTGAAGATCACCCGGTTGGCCGCGACCTCGCCGGTGGCGACCCGGATCGGGGCCACCGCACGCTGGATGCGGGCGTGGCCGAGCACGTCGTCGGCGTGCGTCGGCTCCTCGATCCAGTAGGGGTCTACCTCGGCCAGCCGGGCCATCGCCGCGATCGCCTCGTCGACGTCCCACACCTGGTTGGCGTCCATCATCAGCAGCGCGTCGGGGCCGATCTCGGCACGGATGATCCGGGCCCGCCGCACGTCGTCGTCGAGGTCGCCGCCGACCTTCATCTTCATGGCCCGCCAACCCTCGGCGTACGCGGCCCGGGTCAGCTCGCGGACCTTCTCGTCGGGATAGCCCAGCCAGCCGACCGACGTGGTGTACGACGGGAAGCCGTCCCGCCGCACCTGGGCCAGCCGCTCGGCGTACCCGTGGCGACCCTTGTCGAGGATGGCCGCCGCGTCGTCGGGGGTGAGCGCGTCGGTGATGTGGTGGAAGTCGACGTTGGCGACCAGCTCCTCGGTCGGCAGCTCGGCCAGCAGCTGCCAGAGCGGCATCCCGGCGGCCTTGGCCCGCAGGTCCCAGACGGCGTTGACCAGCGCGCCGGTCGCCATGTGGATGACGCCCTTCTCCGGGCCGAGCCAGCGCAGCTGTGGGTCGGCGGTGAGCGAGCGCCAGAACGCGACCGGCTCGGCGGCGATCCCGGCCAGGTCCCGGCCGACCACGTGGTGGGCCAGCGCCCGGACGGCGGCGCAGGTCAGCTCGTTGCCCCGGCCGTTGGTGAACGTGAAGCCGGCGCCGACCAGCGGGCCGTCGGTGCTCAGCTCCACATAGGTCGCCGAGTAGTCGCCCCGGTTGATGGCGTCGGAGCCGTCGCCGGCGGCCGCGGTCGGGAACCGGACGTCGTGCACCTCCACGGCGCGGATCGTGGTCACTGCTCATCTCCCAGCCGGAATACCCGCTTGGGCAGCCGGTACGCGAGGTCGACGATGGTTTCCGCGGCCTCGTCGAACGGCAGCCGGTGCTCGGCCACCAGCCGCGCCAGGAAGCCGGCGTCGACCCGGCGGGCCACGTCGTGGCGCACCGGGATCGAGCAGAACGCGCGGGTGTCGTCGACGAAGCCGGCCGTGTTGTAGAAGCCGGCGCTCTCGGTGACCGCCTCGCGGAACCGGCGCAGCACCTCGGGCGAGTCGAGGAACCACCAGGGCGCGCCGAGATAGATCGCGGCATAGCCACCGGCGATCGGGGCGAGCTCCCGGGTGAACGTGTACTCGTCGAGCGTGTAGACCACCACGCGCAGCCGGGGGTCGTTGCCGTAGGCGTCGAGCAGCGGGGTGAGCGCGTGCAGGTATTCGGTCGCCTGCGGGATGTCGCCGCCCACGTCGCGGCCGTGCGCCCCGTGCAGCCACCGGTTGTGGTTGCGCACCGCGCCGGGGTGCAGCTGCAGCACCAGACCGTCCTCGATGGACATCCGGGCGAACTCGACGAGCATGTGCGCGCGGAAGGCCTCCGCGTCGGCCGCGTCCGCCTCGCCGCGCAGGCCGCGGGCGAACAGCCGGGCCGCCTCGGCGGGGGCCAGGTCGAGGGTACGGGCGGTCGGGTGGCCGTGGTCGCTGGACGTCGCACCGGCCGCGATGAACGCCTCCCGGCGCGACCGCAGGGCGGCCAGGTAGCCCTTGTAGGTGGCGGTGTCCTCGCCGGCCACCTCGCCGAGCCGGGCCACCCGCTGGGCCCAGCCCTCGAACTCCATGTCGACCACGTCGTCGGGGCGGAACGTGGTGATCACCCGGCCGCCCCAGCCGTCGGCCGCCAGCTTGGCGTGCGCGGCCAGGTCGTCCAGCGGCGACTCGGTGGTGGCCAGCACCTCGATGTTGAAGCGCTCGAACAGCGCGCGGGGCCGGAAGGCCGACTCGGTGAGGCGCGCGGCGATCGCGTCGTAGACCTCGTCGGCGGTCTCCGGCGTGAGGCGGGTGGTGACGCCGAAGACGGTCTCGAACGTGCGCTCGAGCCAGAGCCGCGACGGGGTGCCGCGGAACAGGTGCCAGTGGGCGGCGAACAGCCGCCAGATGGCACGGCCGTCGGTCTCGGTGGGCTCGCCGTCGCGGGTCGGCACGCCGAGCCGGGCCGGCGGGATGCCCTGGCTGAGCAGCATCCGGGTCAGGTAGTGGTCCGGCACGATGAGCAGCCGGGCCGGGTCGGGGAACGGCTCGTCGTCGGCCAGGACGGCGGGGTCGACATGGCCGTGCGGCGAGATCAGCGGCTGGTCGCGCGCGAGTTCGTAGAGCTCGCGGGCGATCGCGCGCTGACCCGGCTCGGCCGGAAAAAGCAGGTCGGACATGCACTCCCTCGCGGTCAGGTCGGATCGAGCAGGTCGGCGGCGGCCACCGGAGCGCCGGTCGCCATCGAACGGTTGGCGGCCAACCCGGTGAGCAGCGCCAGCGCGCCGTCGCGGGCCGTGGCCGAGCGGTCCATCGGGTCCGTGGCGCCGCCGAAGAGGACGGCGGTCATCCGGGCGTCGGCGCCACCGTGGCCGCCCCGGCGGTAACCGGGAACCGGCACCTCGCGGGGCGGCGCCCAGAACGGATGGACGGTCAGCCGGGCCCGGCCGCGTTCGGCCGCGGCGACCTCGCCGTGCACGGCGGCGCCCTTGACCTCACTGGCGCCGGCCGGGCTGACGTGGTCGCTCTCGACGACCTCGAGCTCCAGGCGGCCCCGGCTGCCGTTGACCATGACGCGATAACCCTCCCACGGCGCGTACGCGGTGAGGTGGTAGGTCATGGTGGCGCCGGTCGAGTAGCGCACCAGCACGGCGAGGTCGTCGTCGATGGTGACGCCGGGCGCGAACACGTTCTGGTCGCGCAGGTAGCCGTCCTCGTCCTCGGCGTCGAGATAGAGGGCGCGCAGCTGCGGGTTGTCGGCGAGGTGCAGCGCGAACGGGTCGGTCTTGGCCTCGGGCGCGCCGTGCCCGCGGGCGTAGTCGCGCGCGTAGCCGTGCCGGCGCCCCTCCGGGCCGTAGAAGAACCGCCGGCCCTGCGCGAAGACGGTGGCCGGCGTCGCGTCGAGCCACCAGTTGACGAGGTCGAAGTGGTGGCCGGACTTGTGCACGAGCAGCCCGCCGGAGTTGGCCGCGGCACGGTGCCAGCGGCGGAAGTAGTCGGCGCCGTGCCGCACGTCGAGCAACCACTCGAAGTGGACGGAGCCGATCTCGCCGATCTCGCCGCCGGCCAGCAGCTCGCGCAGCGCCTCGTGCAACGGGTTGTAGCGGTAGTTGAAGGCCACCCGCACCCGCCGGCCGGTCTCCTCGACCGCGGCCAGGATGCGCCGGCAGCCGTCGACGTCGGTGGTCATCGGCTTTTCGGTGACCACGTCGCAGCCGGCCCGCAGGGCCGCCACGATGTAGTCGGCGTGGGTCGCGTCGACGCTGGTGACCAGCACCTCGTCGACCCGCTCTCTGGTCAGCATCGCGGCGAACTCGGCGGCGGCGTAGGTGTTGACCGGTGCCGCGCCGAGCTCCTCCAGCCAGCGGTTGTGCGCGGCCATCCGCGTGTGGTTGACGTCGGCGAGGGCGGTGACGACGGCCCGGTCGGCGTGGTCGACGGCCAGCGCGCGCAGGAACATCCCGGCCCGCGCCCCGGCGCCGACCAAGGCGTAGCGACGTCGCCCGTCAGGCATCGACGATTCCCTTCGCGATCTGCAAACGTTTGCAGGAAACTAACCACGCAGCCGTCGTACCCGTCAATGTCTTGTCCGTTATACCCGGCTATGCCAGTCCTAAGTGCCCGCCGGGATCGCGCCCGCAACCGAGTCGCAACAAGAGACCGTTGACAGTCACGCAACCGTTTGCATTAATTGGCGCACTTGAGTGACCGCCACCACACCTCGGGAGGGGTTTCCGCGTGCCAGCCACCATCCGCGACGTCGCGCGCGAGTCCGGGGTGCACATCTCCACGGTCTCGCGCACGTTCTCGGCGCCGCACCTGGTCAACCCGGAGACCCGCAGCCGCGTGCTGGCCTGCGCCGAGCACCTCGGCTACCGACCCAACCGGGCGGCCCGGGCGCTGATCACCGGGCGCACGCACAACATCGGCCTGATCGTGGCCGACATCGCCAACCCGTTCTTCCCGCCGCTGATCAAAGCCGCGGAAAGCCAGGCCCGGCAACGGGACTACCACATCTTCGTGACCGACACCAATGAGGACGCGAGCGTCGAGGAAGGGCTGGTCCGCGCCCTGGCCAAGCAGGTCGACGGGGTGCTGCTGTGCAGCCCGCGGATGAGCAACAGCCTGATCGAGCAGCTCAGCCGCGAGGTGCCGCTGGTGGTGGTCAACCGCCAGCTCACCGGCCTGCCGACCGTGGTGATGGACGTGGCGCAGGGCGCCCGGCTCGCCATCGACCACCTCGGCCGGCTCGGCCACCGGCGGATCGCCCTGGTCGCCGGCCCCCGCGGCTCGTGGACCAGCCGGGAGATCCGCCGGTCGGCCATGTCGGCGGCGCGGGCCGGCGACGCCGACCTGACCGTCTTCGGCCCCAACCTGCCGACCGAAGACGGCGGCATGGCCGTCGCCGAGCAGATCGCGCGCTCCGGCGTCACGGCCGTCCTCGCCTACAACGACCTCATGGCCATCGGCCTCATCGAAGGCCTCTCGATCCAGGGCCGCCGGGTCCCGGAAGACATCAGCGTGGTGGGCATCGACGACATCTCGCTGAGCCGCCTCACCCGGCCCAAGCTGACGACGGTGGCGACTCCAACCGCCGCCGCCGGACGGGCGGCCGTCGACATGCTCCTCGCGCACGGCGACGACCGCCGCACCACCGCACAGGTAACCCTGCAGACCGAACTGGTCATCCGCGACTCGACGGGGCCGGGCCCGGGTCCGCACAGCCATGCGGACCCGGGCGGCGTGGTCGCCGCCGCCCCCGGAGATGTCGCCTCCTACGCCAAGGAGTGAGCGCACATGCACCGCGCACCATCCCCGCGTGCGGTCGAGCCGGCCACGCGCCACCACCGTACCGCCTTTTCCGGGCCTGGCCTGCGGCGACGCCTGCTGGCCGCGCTCGTCGCCATCCCCCTCGCGCTGACCGCCGCCGCGTGCGGTGACGACGGCGGCGCCGCCGACGATCCCAACAAGCCGATCGAGCTCTCCATCTTCTGGTGGGGCGCCGAGGGCCGCGCGAAGCTGACCGAGGACGCGCTGGCGCTCTACACCAAGAAGCACCCCAACGTGACGTTCAAGAAGACGTGGCAGGCCAACCAGGGCTACTTCGACAAGCTGGCCACCCTGACCGCCGGCGGCGACGCGCCGGACCTCTTCCAGATCGACGACAACTACCTCACGGAGTACGCGTCCCGCAACGTCACGCTCGACCTCACGTCCTACAAGGACGGTGGCAAGCTCGACCTGTCGAAGTTCCCGGAAAGCCTATGGCAGTACGGCGTCGTCGACGGCAAGCTGGCCGGCGTCGCGTTCGGCGAGAACACGCAGGGCCTGGTCTACAACAAGACGCTGCTCGACAAGCACAAGCTGCAGCCGCCGACGACGGGCCAGAGCTGGGAGGACCACATCGCCTGGGCCGAGAACGTGTCGAAGGTCGCCAAGGTGCCCGGCACCCAGGACCCGAGCGCCGACTACAAGGCGTTCTGGGTGTGGCTGCGCCAGCAGGGCAAGGACCTCTACAAGGACAAGCAGCTCGGGTTCACCGAGCAGGACGTGGCCGGCTGGTTCACCCTCTGGAAGGGCGCGCGGGACCGGGGCGCGACCCCGACGCCCGACGTCATCCACGAGGGCAACGTCACCGACATCAGCAAGCAGCTGGTGGTCACCGGCAAGGCCGGCACCTCGTGGGTGTGGGCCAACCAGATGCCGGAGCTGAAGAAGAACACCAAGGACGAGCTGGGCGTGGTCGCCTACCCCGGTGACCCGAGCGCGCAGTGGGCCCGGGCGTCCATGTACTTCTCGGTGTTCCGCGGCAGCGAGCACAAGGACATCGCGGTCGACGTCATCAACTTCCTGTCCAACGACCCCGAGGCGGCCCAGGTGCTCGGCACCGACCGCGGCCTGCCGTCCAACCTGGACATTCGCAAGGCGGTGTCGGAGACCGTGACGGACGCCAACATGAAGCAGTCCATCGCCGTGCAGACCGAGCTCGGCGCGAAGTTCGGCGCGTCGCCGCAGGTGCCGCTCAAGGGGCACAGCAAGGTGCGCTCCGAGCTCATCAAGGCCGCCGAAGAGGTGCAGTTCGGTCGCCAGAGTCCGGAACAGGCCGCCGCGGCATACATCGCCGCCTGCAAGGCCGCGATCGGACAGGCCTGACCCTTGGCCATCAGCACCGCGCCGCCGGCGGCCCTGCCCACCGGCCCCGCCTCCCCCGGTCCCGCCAGTCGGCGGGGCCGGGGTGGCCCGCGCCGCCGGGAGAACCTCGCCGGCTACGTCTTCCTGTCGCCGTGGCTGCTCGGGTTGATGGGCATCACCGCCGTCCCGATGCTGCTGTCCCTCTATCTCTCCTTCACCAACTACGACGCGCTCTCGGACTTCTCCGCGGTCGAGTGGGTGGGCTTCGACAACTACCGCACGATGTTCACGGCCGACCCGTCGTTCTGGCACGCGGTGCGGGTGACGATCACCTTCGCGGTGGTCGCCGTGCCGTTGAAGCTGGCCGCCGCGCTCGGCGTCGCGCTGCTGCTCAACCGGGCGTTCCGCGGTGTCGGCCTGTTCCGCGGGCTGTTCTACCTGCCGTCGCTGCTCGGCGGCAGCGTCGCGCTCGCCATCGTCTGGGTCAACATGTTCAACCGCGACGGCGCGTTCAACTCGCTGCTCGGCCTGTTCGGCATCGAGGGCGCCCCGTGGGTCAACGACCCGCGCTTCGCGCTCGAAACCCTGATGGCGCTGGCGATCTGGCAGTTCGGCGCCCCGATGGTGATCTTCCTGGCCGGGCTGAAGCAGATCCCGGTCGAGCTCTACGAGGCGGCGTCGGTCGACGGCGCCAACGCGTGGCGGCAGTTCCGGGCGGTCACCCTGCCGATGCTGTCGCCGGTCATCTTCTTCAACCTGGTGCTGGAGACGATCAACGGCTTCCAGGGCTTCACGGCCGCCTTCGTGCTCAGCAACGGGACCGGCGGGCCGGTCGACTCGACGCTGATGTACACACTCAACCTCTACATCAAGGGCTTCACCGAGCTGCGGATGGGCTACGCGTCGGCACTGGCGTGGGTGTTCCTGGTGGCGATCGCGCTGATCACGGTGGTGCTGTTCACCACGGGCCGGTTCTGGGTCCACTACGCGGACGGGGAGGACCGGTGACGCGCACGGGCAGCCGTACCGTCGTGCGGTTGGTGATCCTGATCGTGATCCTCACGGTGGTGCTGTATCCGCTGCTGTGGATGATCGGCACGTCGGTCAAGTCGCGCGAGGAGATCGCGACCAACATCGGGCTGTGGCCGGACGTGTTCACGCCCGGGAACTTCCGCGACGGCTGGCAGAACTTCGACGTGAGCTTCGGCCGCTTCTTCGCCAACAGCGCGATGGTGGCGCTGCTGACCGTGGTCGGCAACGCGGTCTCCTGCCTGGTCGCCGCCTACGCGTTCGCCCGCCTGCGCTTCCGGCTGCGCAAGTTCTGGTTCGCCATCATGATCGGGACGCTGCTGCTGCCCGGGCATGTCTTGATCATCCCGCAGTACGTGCTGTTCAAGCAGCTCGACTGGGTCGGCGGACCGTGGCCGTACCTGCCGCTGCTGGTCCCCCAGTTCCTGGCCACCGAGGCGTTCTTCGTCTTCCTCATGGTCCAGTTCATGCGCGGCATCCCCTACGAGCTCGACGAGGCCGCGAAGATCGACGGAGCGTCGCCCTACACGGTCTTCACCCACGTGATCGTGCCGCTGAGCCGGCCCGCCCTGGTCACCACGGCGATCTTCTCGTTCATCTGGACCTGGAACGACTTCTTCCGCCAGCTGGTGTTCCTGTCGGACCTGGGCGACTACACCGTCCCGGTGGCGCTGACCCTGTTCATCGACTCCACGAGCGAGAGCGCGGTCGGCCCGATGTTCGCGATGTCGCTGCTGTCGCTGGTGCCCGTCTTCCTGTTCTTCGTGGCCTTCCAACGCCTGCTGGTCGAAGGCATCAACACGAGCGGCCTGAAGGGATGAAGCCCGACTGGCGCGACACCGTACGCGTCGCCACCGATGTAGCGGTCCTCGGCCTCCTGACGGTGGTGGCGTCGCTGGCCGTGCTGACGGCGGGGGCGGCGCTCGCCACGGCCAGCTACGCCATGCACCACTTCCTCGTGCACGACCGCTGGCCGGGCATCCGCGCGGCGGCGCGGGTCTTCCGCCGCGCCCTGCTTCCCGGGGCCCTGGCCACCGCGGTGGTCGCGGGTGGGGTGTGGCTGATCGCCGTCGACGTCGCCGCCCTGTCCGGCGGCGCGGTGCCGGGCGGGGCGGTGCTGTTGGGGGTGACCGCCGTGATCGCCGGCTTGGGTGCGGGGTATGCGGCGCTCGCGTTGGTCGCCCTCGGCCGCAACCTCGCCGCCACCGCAATCGGCGGACGCGCGCCGGCGACCGGCGACCGCGTCAGCGCCGCCGCGGGCGCCGGCGCGGGATTTGGCGCGGCCGCCGGCGCGGGATTTGGCGCGGCCGCCGGCGGCGCCGCGTCGGGTGCGGTCGTCGGGTGGCGGGGCGCGTTGCGGGAGGCCGCGGCCGCGCGGCCCGCGGCGGTCGCCGGCGCGACGGGCGTCGTCGCCCTCGCCGCGCTGCTGGCCGTGCTGGTGCATCCGATCCTGGCCGCCTGCCTGGTCGGCTACGCCATCCACGCCCTCCACGTCGTGACCCGCCGCCTGGCGCCGGCGGCTTCGCCGCTATCCGCTCAGTAGCATCCGCACCTCCGTGGGGGTGTGGCCCAGGTGGGTGCGGACGGTGCGGCACAGATGGGCCTGGTCGGCGAAGCCCAGCTCCGCCGCCAGCCGGGCCCCGTCGGCCTCGCCGGCGGACAGCCGGTCGAGTGCCCGCCCCACCCGCAGCCGGTTGCGGTAGTGCGTCAACGACACCCCCATCTCCCGCGAGAACGCCCGGCTCAGCCGATAAGGCGAAACCCCCAGGCCGGCAGCCAACGGGATCAGCCCCCGAGCCGACGGGTCGTCACCGGCGAGCAGGCCACGAGCCCGAGCGACGAGCACCCGATCGGCCGCCGAGGCCCCGACCCCGGCCGGCACCGGCGCGGTGGAGACCTGCCGAGCCACCCGGCCCAGGACCGCCACCAACTCCTCGACCAACCGGTAGTCCCGATCAGGAGACGCCGTCGCCCGCAGGAGACGCCGGTGCGCCAGCTCCAACGGGCCGTCGACGTAGACAGCGGCCCGAGGGCGACGATCGCCGGCGACCGAACGCCACAGCGAGGCCGACACCGCCACCGCGGTGCAGAGGTCGCCCCCGACCGGGTGGGCGAAGCGCTCCTCGGCGAAGGGCACCGCGACATAGCCCACCGTGCGGTCGAGGTCGACGCCCACCCCGTCGACCATGCGGCGGAACCGCCCACGCACCGGGAGCACGACCGCGTGCCCGGTGCGGGACTCGACCGGCGACCAGCGGGTGTGGTCGTCGGTGCAGGTCATCGACGTGATCGTGAACCCCGACCCCGCCGCGAGCCGCCGCCCGGATTGCATGCGAGCACGCTACGACCCACGTACGACAAGAATCTTCAAGCCGCCCGCACCACGAAGCCGCGACGCTGAGAGCCATGGACATCTCCACGATCGTTTTCGACAGCGCCGACCCGGCCAAGCTGGCCGCCTTCTACGCCGAGCTGACCGGTTGGCCGGCCACCCACCAGGACGACGACTTCCACGTGTTCGGCGAGGGCCCGATCAAGCTCGGCTTCCAGCGGGTCGCCGACTACCGCGGCCCGAGCTGGCCGGCGCCGGGCACGCACGTGCACCTCGACCTGTCCGTCGACAACCTCGGCCAGGCGGTCGACCGCGCCATCGCCGCCGGCGCCACCAGGCCCGACCGCCAGCCCGGCGACACCTGGGTCGTCCTCACCGACCCGGAGGGTCACCCCTTCTGCCTGAGCGAATAGCCTCGACCGGGTGTACGGGTTCGCGCGCCGGGAGTTCACCATGACCCTGCTGCGGCGCATGGCCGACTACCAACCGGAGCTGGTCAGGAACGCGTACACCCGGCTCGGCGCCACGAAGGCCGACTACCTCGCCGCCTTCAACCGGTGGCAGACCATGCTCCACTCGCCGCGCGCCCCGCGCGGCCTGGACCTGCTGCACGCGGTGCTAGGCCCGGAGGACCACCTCGAGGCCGTACGCCTCGGCGACGTCACGGCGACCGTCTGCCACTGGCGCCTCCCCCTCTGGCCCGACCTCCGCTGGCAGGCGATCGTCGGCGCGGCCAACGTCGTCATCGACGGCACCCTGGCCCGCGGGCCGGACACGCCGACCCCGCCGCTGCCCGAGACGCCCGCACCCTGGTCATGCGTCGTCGCCGACACCCTCGCCCGCTGGCCCGACGCCCGCCAGGTCGACCCCGAGGTCCCCGCCCGCTGGCTCGTCGAGACCGACCGCCACCGGCTCTGGTTCACCCACGGCCTGTTGCAGCGCGTCGACGACCGCGACGACTGACGGCCGCGCCGCCGTGGCGCCCGCCACAGCGCGAAGACCCGGCGCGACGGCTGGGGGCGCGATCGGCACGAACACCACCCCGGCGGCACCGGATCCCGGCCCAGCCGGGGAATGACCGCCGCGCCCAGCGCCCGGCCCGCGTTCGTCGAGCCGTTCGGCCATGGGTGCGCGGTGCCACGGGGTGGGACCATCGGCCTGTGGAGCTGTGGGAGCGAGCGGCCCCGCTGGGCGTGCTCGACGAGCTGCTGCGGGCCAGCGCGGCCGGTGGGCGGGTCGCGCTGGTCGCCGGTGAGGCCGGCGTCGGCAAGTCCGCGCTGGTGACCGAGTTCGCCCGGCGGGCCGGCGGCCGGGCCCGGTTCCACTGGGGATGGTGCGACCCGCTGGTCACCCCGCGGGCGCTCGGTCCCGTGCACGACATCGCCCGCCAGCGCGGCGGTGGCCCGCTCGCCGACCGGCTCGCGGCAGGCGCGACACCGGAGGAGATCCTCGCGGCGCTGTTGGACGACCTCGACCACCCGGCGGTGCGCCCGATCCTGGTCGTCGAGGACGCCCACTGGGCCGACGAGGCCACCCTCGACCTGCTCGTGTTGCTCGGCCGCCGGATCGGCCGGCGCAACGCGCTGCTGGTCGTCACCTATCGCGACGACGAGGTCGGCGCGGCCCACCCGCTGCACCGCGTGCTGGCCGCCCTGCGCGGCACGCGGATCACCCTGACCCCGCTGTCGGCGGCCCGCGTCGCCACCGAGGCCGCCCGGGCCGGACGGGACGCCGAGACGGTGCTCGCGCTCACCGGCGGCAACCCGCTGCTGCTCACCGAACTGCTCGGCACGGCTGGCGACGGGGCCCCGGAGACCGTACGCGGCCTGATCCTCGACCGGATCCGCGCGCTGCCGGCGGCGGCCCGCGACCTGGCCGAGCTCGTCGCCGTGGTGCCCACCCGGGCCGACAAGGCGCTGCTCGTCGGCCGTGACGACCAGGTCGACCGCTGCGTGGCCGGCGGCGTGCTGGTGCCCGCCGGCGACGGCGTCGCCTACCGCCACGAGCTGCTGCGCACGGCCGTCGAGGAGGCGCTGGCCCCGCGGCGGCGGGCCGCCCTGCACACCCTGGCGCTGGAGACGCTGGCCGCGGCGGACGGCGTCGACCCGGGCCGGGTGGCGCACCACGCCCGCGCCGCCGGCGACGCCGCCGCCACCCTCCACTGGGGACAGGTCGCGGCGGCCGAGGCCGCCCGGCAGGGCGCTCGGCGGGAGGCGGCCGAGCACTACCGGGCGGCCGTGGCGCACGCCGACCGCCTGCCGCCGGCCGAGCGGGCCGGTCTGCTGGAGCGGTTCGCGATCGCGGCCTACCTGGCCGGCGCCGCGGCCGACGGGCTGGCGCCGCAGCGCGCCGCGATCGCGATCCGCGAGCGGTTGGGCGACCCCGAACCGATCGGCGCGGCCTGGCGGTGGCTCTCCCGCATCGCCTGGTGGTCCGGCGAAGGCGCGGAGGCCCGCACCGCGGCGGACCGCGCGGTGGCGGTGCTCGAGGCGTTGCCGCCGGGTCAGGAGCTGGCCATGGCCTACAGCAACCAGTCGGGCCTGCGGATGTTCGACTACGCCTTCGACGAGGCGATCGACCTGGGCGACCGGGCGCGGGCGCTGGCCGAGCGGTTCGGCGACCGCGAGACGGCAGTGCACGCCGCGATCAACGTCGGCACCTCGGCGATGCAGCTCGACCGGCCGGGCGGGCGAGCCGAGCTCGAGGCCGCGCACGCCGCCGCCGTCGCGGGCGGCTACGCCGTCCAGGCGACCCGGGCGCTGCTCAACATCGCCGGCGTCCTGGCCGAGCAGGCGCGGTTCACGGACGCGGCGCCGGCGCTCGACCGGGCCGTGGCCGACGCCCGGGAGCACGACCTCGCCGGCTATCTCCAGTGCCTGCTCGGCGCCCGCGCCACGGTCAGGTTCCAGGCCGGCGATTGGGCCGGCGCGCTCGCCGACGCCGACGAGTCGTTGCGGCTCCCGGCGCAGGGTGGCATCGGCCGCGTGCCGGCGCTGGTCGTGCTCGGCCGGATCCACGGCGCCCGCGGCGAGCGCGCCCTGGCCCGCCAACACCTCGACGAGGCCGACGAGCACGCCCGCCCGTCGCGCGAGATGCAGTGGGTCGGCCCGGCCAAGAGCGCGCGGGCCGAGCATTTCCGCTGGTACGGCGAACCCGAGCGGGCCGCCGCCGAGCTGTCGCACGCCCTCGACCGGGCCACCCGCGAGCACGCCGGCCCGCACAGCGGCGAGCTGGCGTTCCGGTTCTGGCAGGCCGGCGGCGGCGACCGTGCGCCCGTGGACGCGCTGGCCCCGTACCGCGCGATGATCGCCGGCGACTGGCCCGCGGCGGCCGCGGAGTGGGACCGGCGCGGTGGCCGGTTCCTGCGCTGGGAGGCCCTGGCGCTCGGCGACCGGGCGGCCGCCAGCGAGGCGCTGCGTGGCCTCGACGCGCTCGGCGCCACCCAGGCGGCCACGTGGTTGCGGGGCGACCTGCGCCGCCGGGGCATGGCCGCCGTGCCGCGGGGGCCGCGGGCGACGACGGCCCGGCATCCGGCCGGGCTCACCACCCGGCAGGCCGAGGTGCTCGGGCTCCTCGCCGACGGCTTGTCGAACGCCGACATCGCCAGCCGCTTGCGGCTCGCCCCGAAGACGGTGGACCATCACGTGTCGGCGGTGCTCGCGCGGCTGGGTGTGCGCAGCCGGGCGCAGGCGGCGGCCCGCGCACACAAGTTAGGGATTTCTCCCCATTCCGCGAACGGCTCGGCTTCCTAGCGTGTAAGCCAGGAGCCAAACCCGAGGGGGAGAATCATGCCTGGAAAAGCCGTCGTCAGTCTGATCACCGGCCTGGAAGACCCGGAGAAGGTCACCGTCGCCTTCCTGGTCGCGGTCGGGGCCGCGGAGCAGGGCCGGCCGACACTGATGTTCCTGACCAAGGAGGCCACCCGACTGGCCATCAACGGGGTCGCCACCGGTGTCGCCTGCGAGGGTTGCCCGCCGCTGGCCGACCTGGTCAAGCGCTATGCCGCCGCGGGCGGCAAGCTGCTCGTCTGCCCGATCTGCTTCGACTCGCGCAAGCTCGACAAGGGCGACCTGGTCGACAACGCCGAGCTCGGTGGCACGGTGCCGATGTGGCAGTGGATCGGCGACGAAGGAGCGACCACCTTCAGCTACTGAACCAGGAGCGGCGGCCGTGCGTACCCATCGGCGGTCGCTTCTCTCCGCAAAGCCGAGCGGCCGCCGCCGGGGTCACCACGAACGGCACAGCACCCGGCGTGCGCCGCCGCCTCTCCCCCAGGGGGCGGCGGCGCGACTAGGGCCTATCCGGTGGATCAGGGTGGTGCTCCGGCGAGGTCCAGGCGGCGTCCGGGCGTGCGTGGGGAGGGGTCGGATACCGGTGTTGTATCCGACCCCTCCCCACGTGCGGTCGGTCGTCGTCTGGGCCCGCCGGAGCGCCGGCATGATCCACCGGATAGGCCCTAACCCTTGGGCGTCAACAGGCCCCGGTGGAAGGCCTCGGCGACGGCCGCCGCACGGTCGGCGACGCCGAGCTTGGCATAGATGTTGAGCAGGTGGGTCTTGACGGTCGCCTCGCTGATGAACAGCGCCGCGGCCGCCTCGCGGTTGGTGCGGCCGCCGGCCACCAGCTCCAGCACCTGCAGCTCGCGCTGGCTCAGCGGCCCGGCGCCCGGCGCCCGGACGCGGTTCATCAGCCGTCCGGCCACGGCGGGCGCCAGCACCGACTCGCCGCGGGCCGCCGCCCGCACGGCCCGCAGCAGCTCGTCGCGGGGCGCGTCCTTGAGCAGGTAGCCGGTCGCCCCGGCCTCGATCGCCGGCACCACGTAGCTGTCGGTGTCGTAGGTCGTCAGCACCAGCACGCGGCTCTCGACGCCTAGCCGGGCCAGGTCGCCGATCGCGGTGACCCCGTCCGTCCCGGGCATGCGCAGGTCCATCAGGATCACGTCGGGCCGCAGCGCCCGGGCCAGCCGCACCGCCTCGGCGCCGTCGCCGGCCTCGCCAACCACGTCGAAGTCGGGATCGCTGGCGAACATGCCGGTCAGCCCGTTGCGGACGACCGGGTGGTCGTCGACCACCAACAGCGTGATCATGCCGGCACCGCCGCTGAGATCGCCGTGCCGACCCGCGGCTCCGACTCGACCTGGAGCGTGCCGGACACGCCTTCGATCCGCTGCCGCATGGCGACGAGCCCGTAGCCGCCGCCCTTCGCCGACGCGGGCGGACCGGCCGGATCGAAGCCGCACCCGTCGTCGCGCACGTCCAACGCGACCTCACCGTCCAGATAGGACAACGTCAGGCCGACCCGCCCGGCGCCGGCGTGCGCGGCCACGTTGGCCAGCGCCTCCTGGGCCGTCCGCAGCAGGGCGAGCTCGACGTCGGGCGGCATCGGCCGCTGCGTGCCGGTCGTGGTCACCTCGACCGGGATGCCGTGCCGCACCGACCACTGGTCGGCGACCCCGGCCAGCGCCTCGGCCAGCCGGGCGCCCCGCAACGGCTCCGGCCGCAGGGCGTGCACGGAGCGCCGGGCCTCCCGCAGGCTCTCGCGGGCCAGGTCGGTGGCGGCCGACAGGTGCCGCCGCCACCGGTCGGGCTCGCCGGCCGCCTGCTCGGCCGCCTGGAGCTGGGTGACGATGCCGGTCAGCCCTTGCGCCAGGGTGTCGTGGATCTCCCCCGCCATCCGCTGCCGCTCGTCGTGGACAGCGGTCTCGCGGGCCTGCGCCAGCAACCGCTCGTGCAGGCCGGCGTTCTCGGCCAGGGTGGCCTCCAGGCGCCGGTTCGCCTCGCTCAGGTCGGCCATGGCCCGCCGGCGTTCGACCCGCTCCACGTCGCTGTGCCAATCGACGTAGGCGAAGGCGCACATCGGGGCCGCGTTGACCAGGATGATCGCGACGTGCCAGGCGATTCCGGACGGGCCGTCGATCGAGATGCCGGACGCCTGCGCGGTGCCCGCCGCCACGGCGACCGCGGCCACTCCGGGGATCCGCCACGGCCACGGCAGCACGCCGAACGCGAAGTAGTAGCCCGCCGGCGTCAGGAACCCGAACCAGGGCGCGATCACCACCAGCGCCAGCAGGATGGCCAGGAACCCGAGGAAGAACACCACCATCGGCACCGGCCGCACCCGGGCGGCCGGCCGCAGCGTGTAGAGGCACAGGACCCAGACCGCCGCGAGCAGGCAGAGCCCGAGGACCAGCAGCGTCTCAGCTGGCGAGTCGGTCAGCGACGGGCTGACGGCGGCCAGGATCACCAGCAGCCCGTACGGCGCGAGGTTGGCGTACCGGAACCACCGGGCCTCGTTGGGGGTGATGTTCTCCAGCGGCATCGCGTTCCGCATGGTTGGAACCTACTCCCACCGGAAGAGACGGACGCCGAGCAGCGCGGTCACGACGACGTAGCCGCCGAGCAGGAGCAGCCGCCACGCCGGTGGCCAGTCGCCGGCGGTGGCGTCGCTCAGCGCCTGGACGGCCGCGCCCAGCGGTGTGGCCTCGCTCACGTGCCGCAGCACCGGTGGCATCGCCTCGATCGGCAGCCACAGGCCGGCGAAGAACATCATCACGTAGAACAGCACCGACCCGATCGCGTTGGCCGCCTTGCCGGTCGGCGTCACGGCGGCGACCAGCACCGCGATGCCGATCAGCGCGAGGGCGGCGAGCACGGCGCTCAACGCGAACGCCACGGGCTGCCGGGGCAGGGGCACGTCGAACGCCAGCCGCGCCACCGCGAGCAACAGGACGACCGAGACCAGCGCCGTCGCCAGGCAGATCACGAACTGCGCGGCCAAAACCCGGGCCGGGCCGACCGGGGTGGTCCGCAGCCGGCGCAGCACCCCCTGCTCCCGGTAGGTCGCCAGGGTCGGCGGCAGCGTGTTGATCGCGAGCATCGCGATCACGAAGCCCACCAGGATCGGCGTGTACGTGTAGAGCAGCGGCTGCCCGTCGATGCCGTTCTTCGGGTCGGTGAAGAAGTTGATGTTGCCGAAGACGCACAGCAGCGCGGTCGGGAAGAGCAGGCCGAAGATCGGCCCGACCTTGTCCCGCAGAAACAGGATGAACTCGGCGGCCGTGAGCCGGCGCAGGGCGTCAGTGGACATCGGTCTGCTCCCCGGTGAGTGCGACGAAGGCGTCTTCCAACGTGGCCCGCTCGACACCGAGGTCGGCGGCCGCTCGCTTGATCAGTGCGGCCGGGGTGTCGACGGCCCGCACGCGGCCGGCCTCGATCACCGCGACCCGGTCGCAGAGGCGCTCGGCCTCGTCCATGAAGTGGGTGACCAGCAGGATCGTGACCCCGCTGGCCCGGACGTCCTCGATGAGCCGCCAGGTCTCCCGCCGGGCGCGGGGGTCGAGGCCCGTGGTCAGCTCGTCGAGCACCGCGACCCGCGGGTTGCCGATCAGCGCGAGGGCGATGGACAGCCGCTGCTGCTGGCCGCCCGAGAGCTTGCTGAAGCGGGTGTTGCGGATGCTGTCGAGCCCCAGCGCCGCCATCAGCGCGGCCGGGTCGGCCGGTCGCCGGTAGAACGACCGGTAGAGGTCGAGCGCCTCGCCGACCCGCAGCTTGTCGGGCAGGTGGGCGTCCTGCAACTGGACGCCGAGCTGCTGGGTCAGCTCGGCCCGGTCGCGCACCGGGTCGAGCCCGAGCACGCGGATCGTGCCGCGGTCGGCGCGGCGCAGCCCTTCGACGCACTCGACGGTCGTGGTCTTGCCCGCGCCGTTCGAGCCCAGGATGCCGAAGATCTCGCCTTCCTCGACCTGGAACGACACCTCGTCGACGGCGACCTTCGCGCCGTACCTCTTGTGCAGCTCGTGCACTTCGATGACCGTTGTCATGCCTCAACGGTCCCGGGACCGGGGCCGCGCGGGCACCGACCAGCCGGCGATCCGGCGGGCGGCGGCGGTGGATTCGCCGGGTCAACCGATCAGTGGATGCCGCTCCGCCGCGTCGAGCAGGATCCCCGCCAGCTCGCGGGGCTGGGAGAACATCGGCCAGTGACCGGTCTCCATCGTGACCAGCCGCCAGCGCTCGCTGGTCAGCAGCTCGCGCACGTCGTCGTCGAGCTCGTCGCCCGGGAGCAGGCAGTGGACGTAGGTCGCCGGCAGCTCGCCGAGTGACCCGGCCAGGCTGGCGGGCTCGGTCAGGGTGGCGCCCGGGTGCGGCGTCGCGCCCGCGACGATCCGGGCGATCTGCTCGTCGGTGAGACCGTGACCGGCGAAGTGGGTCGCGGGCGGGACCGGCCAGAACCCGCCGTTCGCGGCGAACAGTGCCGCCATCGCCGCGCCGTCGTCCGGCCAGGCCGAGACGAACGCCTCGCCGTCGACCGGAACGCTGGAATCGAGGAAGACCACGCGGGCCAGCCGGTCACCGATCCGCTCGGCGGCCTGCCCGACCGGGATGCCCGAGTAGCTGTGTCCCACCAGGACGACGTCGCGCAGGTCCTGGCGCTCGACCTCGTCGATGATGTCCCGCACGTGGGTCTGCTGGCCGGCCGGCACGCCCCGCTTCTCGGCGAGGCCGGACAGCGTCAACGGGTGGGCGCCGTGGCCGGCCGCGCGCAGCTGCGGCACCACGTCGGCCCACGCCCAGGCCCCGAGCCGCGCGCCGGGGACGAGTACGAACTCCGCCATCCTCGCCACCCTAGTGCAGGGCGCAGCAGGGGATCTCCGCCGGCATCTCGAACGGCGCGATCCGGCCGCCGACGTGCGGCAGGGTGACCAGGGTGAGCCGGCCCGCCATCCACAGGGGACGGACATGGTCCCGGGTCTCGACCAGCGTGTCCGGCGTCGCGGGCGCGCCGCCCATGACGGTGACCCGCTCGATCGCGCTGCGGTCCACCAGCTCCGCGACGCTCAGCACGCCGACGCAGGCGTCGCGGCCCGGGTAGGCGAAGGCGCGGCCGCCCTGCCCCGAGAGGTGCTCCTCCCGGGCCAGGGCCGCCGCGTCGGCGAGGCCGCCGGGAACGGGTGGCAGGTCCACCTCGACCCCCGACGGCAGCGCGATGCTGAACGCCACGTGCGGCCTCGGCACGCGCAACAGGTGGGTGCAGGCGACGACGCGGTCCCGTTGGTCGCCGATCAGCTCGACGAGCCAGTGCTCCGCCGCCCGCACGTCGCTGTCGCCACGGTCGAATCCGACGTGGATCATGTCAGTGGGTCTCGACGAAGATGGGGTTGGTGTAGAACCACAGGTCGGCCCACGGGTCCGCGTCGCCGACCACGTCGATGGCCGGGCCGTGCGGGTCGACCGACGTGCCGAGGTAACCCGGCGCGACGCGGTTGCCGTCGGTGCCCCGGACCCGCACGTAGTAAGAGCTGTCGGCGCGCCCGAGGGCGTACGTGAAGGAGACCTTCTTCTGGCCCGCGCCGACCTCGAAGGACTTCTCGACGCGGGTGTTCGGGGTGGTGAAGGTGTCCCTGTCCTGGACGCGGCCGGTCACCTTGCCCCGGATCACGTCGACGCGGGCCAGCTTCGGCACGAACTCCGCGAAGTTCGGCAGCACCGCCAGGTCGATCGAGATGACCAGCTCGAGCGCGGTGCCCCGCTTGACGGAGACGGTCCCGCCCAGGGGCGTGCCGCCGTCGCGCGACCGGTCGCCGGCCTTGCGGACCCGCATGTCGAGCCCGGCCAGCAGGCCACCGTGGTCGACCCAGACCCGGCCGAGCCGCAGGCCGTCCATCACGGCCTTGTAGCTGTCGGTCGTCGCGCCGACGTGGGTCTTGCTGTAGTAGCCCGGCCAGAAGTCACCGTTGGTGGTGTTGATCGTGCCGCCGTGCACCGGGTCGAAGTAGTGGCCGAGTGCGTTGAAGTCGGTGCTGCCCCGGACCGCGGTCTCCAGGAAGATGGTGTGCGCGTCCGAGTTCGCGGTGATCCACCACGGCTTGCCCTCGGCGAGCAGGCTGTCCCAGAGGCCACCGACGGTCGCGGTGAACCAGTCGAAGCCACCCCAGGTGCGGTAGCTCTCCAGCGGGTACGGGAACGAGTTGGCCGACGGGCTGTTGCCGTAGAAGCCGCGGGCGCTGCCGGGGCCGCCGTTCGCCTTGGACAGGCCGGCCGCCTGGTGACCGGGCGCGCCCTCCCAGCCGATCGCGATGCCGGGGGCGGCGTCGCGCCAGCCGCGGACCTCGTGGGGCGAGTCGATGCCGTTGCGGGCCGGGTGGTTCGCCAGGAACAGCGCGTGCTCGACCTTGCCCCGCCGCACGGCGTCCTCGAGGAAGTTGAGGCCCGAGATCGCCAGCGCCTCGTTGGCCGGCGTCGAGTCGCCGGCGCCCTTGACGCTCGAGTCGAACGAGTTCTCGAACTCCTTGAGGACCGAGACCTCGTTGCGGCCCGGGTGCACGAACACGGTGCCGTGCTCGGCCGCCGGGATGTTCCACTCCAGACCCTGGAAGACCAGGGTGTCCTTGAACGCCTCGCGCGCGTTGCGGATGTCGGGGTTGACCTTCTCGACGCCGATCTTGGCGTGCGCCGCGCTGCCGTGGTCGGTGATGACCATCCAGTCCAGGCCGTACGCCCGGCCGTGCTGGACCTGGTCGACGACCCGGTACAGCCCGTCGCTGCTGTAGAGCGTGTGGATGTGGTGGTCACCGGCGAGCCACCTGAAGCTGCCGCTCTTGCCGTCATTCCCGTCCTTGTCGTCCCCGCCGCCGTGCTCGTCGTCCCGGCCGTGCGCGGCAGCCGGCAGAGCGTTGACGCCGGCACCCGCCAACGCACCCGCGGCCGCTACGCCCGCGCCGAGCAGGCCCGCCCGGCGCAGGAACGCGCGACGGGTCCGGTCCTCCGGGCGAAGCTCCTCGTCCGGGGTCGACAGGTCGAGAGCGGCGGGCAGGTCGCCGCCGCCGCTCCCGACCTCGTCATGATGGTGGTGGTGGTGCCCATGGCCGTGGCCCATGTGTCCTCCTGATGACTGGCGTGCCGTCGGCCAACATCACGGAGGGCGAAGAACGTCAAGTGTTCCCTGAGCGCTCCTTACATGAATTCTCAGCTATGGCAAGGAGTTCAGGAACGGCTCGTGGGCCAGGCGGAACTCCCAGTTGTAGAACTTGTCCCAGTTGATCGACCAGGTCATCAGGCCGCGGAAGTTGGGGTTGGTGCCGCTGCGCGGGGTGTAGCCGCCGCAGCTCTGCCCCCTGACCAGGCAGTTCACCGCCTGCTGCACGCCGGCCGGTGCGACGTAACCGTTGCCGGCGCTGACCGACGACGGGGTGCCGAAGGCGACCTGGTCCTCGCGCAGCGGCGGGAAGACGTTGGCCGTGTTGCCCGCCACCGGGAAGCCGGCGAGCAGCATGTCGGTCATCGCGATGTGGAAGTCGGCGCCGCCCATGGTGTGGTACTGGTTGTCGAGCCCCATGATCGGCCCGGAGTTGTAGTCCTGCACGTGCAGCACCGTGATGTCGTCGCGCAGGGCATGGATCACCGGTAGGTACGAGCCGGCGCGCGGGTCCTGCCCGCCCCAGGGGCCGGAGCCGTAGTACTGGTAGCCGAGCTGGACGAAGAACGTCTCCGGGGCCATCGTGAGCACGAAGCGCGTGCCGTACCGCTGCTTGAGGGTCCGGATCGCGGAGATCAGGTTGACGATCACCGGCGTGGTCGGGTTGCGGAAGTCGGTGTCGCCGGTGTTGAGCGACAGCGAGTGGCCCTCGAAGTCGATGTCCAGCCCGTCGAGGCCGTACCGGTCGATGATGGCGGCGACGGAGCTGACGAACCGGTCGCGGGCCGCCGTCGTGGTCAGCTGCACCTGGCCGTTCTGGCCGCCGATCGAGATGAGCACCTTCTTGCCGGCTGCCTGCTTGGCGCGGATGGCCGCGATGAACTCGGCCTCGGTCTCGACGCCGGGGCACTCGCTGGCCGGGCAGAGCTGGAAGCGGATGTCGCCGGAGGTGACGCTCGTCGGCTCGCCGAACGCCAGGTTGATGATGTCCCAGTCGGCGGGCACGTCGGCCATCCGCAAATACCCGGAGCCGTTGGCGAAGCTCGCGTGCAGGTAGCCGATGAGCGCGTGCTTGGGCAGGCCGGTGGGCGGCGGGGTGGTCCCGTTGGTCGTGCCGGTCACACCGGCGCTGCGGGCGCCCTCACCGACGCTGTTGTAGGCGGCGACGGCATAGGTGTGCGTCGTGTTGGCGGCCAGGCCGCCGATGGTGGCGCTGGTCCCGCTGACGGTGGCCCGCAACGCGCTGCCTTCGTAGATCCGGTAGCCGCTCACGGTGCCGGTGGGCGCGTTCCAGGCGAGGGAGATCGAGCTGCTGGTCGTGCCGGTGACCCGCGGCGAACCGGGCGCGCCCGGAACGGTCGGGTTGGGCGGGTTCGACGTCGGCGGGTTCGAGGTCGGCGGCGTCGTCGGCCCACCGCCACCGCAGGAGGCCCCGTTGAGCGTGCAGTTGGTCGGCGTCGCCGCACCGGACCCGTTGAATCCGAAGGAGACGGAGGCGCCCGGCGCGACGCTGCCGTTCCACGACTTGTTGCGGAAGGTGAACCGCTGCCCGGACCGCGTCAGGTCCGCGTCCCAGAAGGTGGTGACGTTGGCGCCGGCCGGCAGGTCGAAGGCGACGGCCCACGAGGTCAGCGCGGTCGTGCCGCCGTTGCTGACCGTGTAGCGCCCCTCCCACCCGGACCCCCAGTCGGACACCTTGGTGAACGTGGCGGTCGGACCCGCCGCCGCGGCGCTGCCAGCGATCGCGACGGCGCCGGCAGCGGCGGCCACGATCGCGACCAAACCCATGACGATCGATCTGGTACGACGCATGCGGGCCTCCACATATCGATGGGTGCCCAATTATTAAGACTGTTAACTGTTCCTGTAAAGCCCCCGTTCGAGAAAACCGGATTGCCGGCGTCGCGGGGCGCACGGTAGACCCGAGCGGTGCAGAAGCCACGCGTACGGGCATCGTCCTATGTGACCCGATCCGGCCCCGCGGGAGTCGAGCTGCTGGTCTTCGCCTATCCCACGCGACCGGAGGCGGGCCACCACGTCCCGGGCGGTGGCGTGGACCCGGGCGAGCGCCCCGACGACGGCGCGGTCCGAGAGGCGATCGAGGAAACCGGCATCAGCGGCGCGCTCGTCCACCGCGGGCTGGTCGGCACGGACCTCGACCACTACGGCAACGGAAACCCGTTCATCGCGCTCTATTTCCATCTGGAGACCGACGAGCCCCGCGACGCCTGGACCCACACCGTGATCGGCGATCCGGCCGCCTGGGACACCGGCCTGCCGGTCACCTGCCGCTTCGTGCCGCTGACCGAGGCGGGCCCCCTGCTGCGGACTAGCTGGCTCGACCAGTCACGCTACCTCCACCACCTGGCGGTCGAAGACGTCAGCCGAGCCGGCTGACCAGCTCCGCCAGGCCTGGTTCGCTCCTGACATACCGCGGCAGGCCGGCGCTGGGGACGCTTGCGGCGTTTGCCGCCGCGAGCGGGCAGAAGCGCTCGCCGGGACCGCAGCAGGAGGCGGGAGGGCCGCCGTGGCGGCCCTCCCAGGGGTTGGTCAGTTGGCCGGGACGACGTCGGTCGGGCGGTCGACCCGCACCTCGACGCCGTAGTCGAAGAGGTCGAGGGTCGCGGTCGACGTGCCCGTGCTGTTCTTCACCGTCGACTGCCAGGTGTCCGTGAGCGTCACCTTGCCGATCCGGCCGTCGGCGTCCAGGGTGACGTCGCCGGCGACCGCGTTGGAGCCGTCCGCGCGCTCGACCCGGTAGGCGAAGTGCAGGGTGCCGTCGCCGTTCTCCGTCACCGTGGCATCGGCCTGCCGGAGCGCCTCCCCGAGCGCGGCCGGATCGGGTGCGGCGGCGCCCAGGACGGTGCCGGCCTCGGCGACGAGCGACAGGTGGTCGTGCCGGCCCGGGTACTGGCCGTACCGGCCGTAGGTCTCGCCCGGCCCGTCCTTGTCCGGCGGCAGCTCGCCCTGGGGCCGCTCGCCGCCGACGTACCGCGTGCCGTCGACCAGCAGCTCGGTCATCACCGAGTCGTCGAGCGGCACCCGGACGTACCCCGTGTCGGTCCGCGGGTCGAACGCCCCCTCGTAGGTCAGCTCGCCGGTGGTCACCCGGATCCGGTAGCTGATGTCCTTGCTGGTCTCGAAGGCCGAGGCCAACCGCAGTTGCGGTGACCCGGTGGGGGTCGTGGCTGCCGCGGTGCGCTCGCCGACCGGGCTCGGCTGGGCGACCGCCGCCACACCGACCGCCGCCAGCGCGACCACCGCGAGCGTCGAGCCCGCGATCGCGGACCTGCGGCGACGCCGGGCGCGCCGGCCCCGCTCGAGCAGCGTGCCGACCGGCGGGGCGGAGTCGCCTTCGCCGTCGACGATGCCGTGCAACCCGTCGGCGAGGCGCTCGTCGAGGTTGTTCATTCGGTTCACCTGTTTCTGCTGTAGGTGGGTTGTTCCACGAGTTGCCGAAGCTTTTCCAGGGCCCGCGAGTGCTGGCTCTTGACCGTGCCGACCGAGCAGCCCAGCAGCTCGGCGACCGCCCGCTCCGACAGGTCCTCGTAGTGGCGCAGCACCACGACGGCCCGCTGTCTGGGCGGCAGGGCGAGCAGCGCACGGCGAAGCTCGTCCGCGGCCGGGTCGAGGTCGACGCCGGGGCCCGCGCGGTCGGGGAGGTCGGCGACGAGGCTCTCCCGGCGTCGCCGGCGCCAGCCGGACGTGTGGTTGTTGACCAGGGAGCGGCGCAGGTACGCGTGCAGGTCGTCGAGCCGCGACAGCTTGCGCCAGCGCTCGTACATCCTGACCAGGCTGTCCTGGAGCAGCTCCTCGGCCCGCAGCCGATCGCCGGTGAGCAGCATGGCCAGCCGGATATGGCGTCGCCAGGCCGTCTCGACGAATGCCACGTAGGACGCGTCCGCCGCGGACAGGGGCGTGGTGTGGTCCGTCACGCACCTACCACGGCTCGGCATCCCGGAAAGTTGCCTCGCGCCACAGGACTCTCTCCACGACTCAGAGATCGACCGCAATCGACAAAGGCGGCCTTCCGGACGTACGCCGCGTTTCGCCGCTAAGCCTGGGGGTAGACGACCGAGATGGCGGTACGACGGAGGCAAGCATCATGAAGCCAGGTGGAAAGGCGGCGCTGGCGGTCGGCGCCGGATACGTCCTTGGTCGGCGACACAAGCTGAAGGCCGCGCTCATGCTCGGCGCGGCGGCCGCGACGGGGCGGGCGCTCCGCGGCGGCAACGGCGGCCCGCAGGGCGGGGGCGAACAGGGCGGCGACGCCCAGAAACAGGGCAGGTCCGGTGGAGGGCTGGTGGGCAAGCTCGGTGGCGCCGGCAAGACGGCGGCGATCACGGCCGTCACCCGCTCCGCCGACCGGATCGGTGAGCGGCTCAGCGAGCGGGCGGCCGCCATGCGCCAGACCGGGGCCGGAGGGGAGGACAAGTGAGCCAGGGAGCCAACGGGAACGGGAACAGCAACGGCGGCGGCAAGGTCACCGGGAAGCTGGTCGAAGGGCTGCAGAGCATGGCCACCGCGCTGGCGGACCGCGCGATGGACCGCGTCAACGAGCGGATGGGCGGCCTGACCGACAAGCTCACGGAGTACGCGGCCGGCGGCAGCGGTCCGGGCCAGGCGGCGCTCAACAAGGGCCTGGAAACGATGAAGGGCGGCGGTTCGCCCGTCAAGGCGATGCTCGGCGCCGGGCTGACCGGCGGTAAGGAGGAGGTCAAACAGGCCTTCGGCGGCGGCGGTGGCGGCGACGACAAGGGCAGCAAGAACGACCTCAAGGTCACCAACATCGTCGAGTCGATCGAGGTCGGGGTGCCGGTGTCGGTCGCCTACAACACCTGGACGGAGTTCAAGCAGTTCCCCTCCTTCATGAAGAAGGTCGAGGACATCGACCAGGAGGCCCCGGAGAAGATGAAGTGGAAGGCCCAGGTGTTCTGGTCGCACCGCACCTGGGAGTCCACGATCGTCGAGCAGGTGCCCGACGAGCGGATCGTCTGGAAGTCCAAGGGCGACAAGGGCTCCGTCGACGGCACGGTCACGTTCCACGAGGTCACGCCGGACCTGACCCGGATCCTCGTGGTCCTCGAATATCACCCGCAGGGTTTCTTCGAACGCACCGGCAACCTCTGGCGTGCGCCCGGCCGGCGGGCCCGCCTGGAGATGAAGCACTTCGTGCGGCACGTCATGCGCGACACGATCCTGGACCCCGACAGCGTGCAGGGCTGGCGCGGCGAGATCCGCGACGGCGAGGTGGTCCAGGACGACGACCGCGACCAGGACCAGGGCGGCGACGATCAGCAGGCCCAGGCCGGAGATCAGGCCGACCGGCCCGAGGACCAGTCCGACCAGGATGCCCAGGCCGACCAGGACCAGGGCGACCAGGGCGAGTCCGGCCAGGACGAGGACCAGGGCGACGAGGCCGAGCAGGCGACGAATGCCGCCAAGAAGGCCGCGAAGGCCGCGCCGAAGAAGGCCGGCGCCCGCGTCCGCGCGGCGAGCTAGCTCACCAGTTCCGCGGCTTGCGCCGGGGCAACCCGGCGCGCCGCGGCGGCCGCTTACCGCCCTCGCTCTTCTCCTCGCGGTCGGCCGCCACCGTCGACTCCGCCGAGATGTCCGGGGAGTCGCCCTCGGTCTCGGCCTCGGCCGCGTGCTCGGTCACCTGCTTACCGGCGCCGGCAGCCTCGCCGGCGGCCCGCGGCGCCTGGCCCGCGGCCTCCCCGGCGGCTTGGCCGGCACCTTCGCCGACGCCGCCGGCCGCCTTGCCCGCCTCGGCACCGACGTCCCCGGCCGCCTTGCCCGCCCCGGCACCGACGTCCCCCGCCGCCTTGCCCGCCTCGGCCCCGACGTCCCCGGCCGCCTTGCCGGCCCCGGAACCGACGTCGCCGGTGGCCCGACCGGCGCCCTGGCCGACGTCGCGCGTGGCCTCGCCGGCGCCCTCGCCGACCGAGCGGGTGGCCTGACCGGCCCCGCCACCGATCTCCCGGGTCGCCTCGCCGGCGCCGCCACCCACGTCGCGGACCGCGTCACCGGCCCCACCACCGACGTCCCGCACCGCGCCGCCAGCACCGGTGCCGACCTCACGCACCGCCTCACCGGCCCCACCACCGACGTCGCGGACCGCCCCACCGGCGCCGCTGCCGACCTCCCGGACCGCCCCACCGGCGCCACGGCCGACCTCGCGCACCGCCTGGCCCGCGCTCTCCACCAGCGGCGTGATGATCTCGGGGTGCGCCTCGATGGTGCCGAGCACGCTGTCGATGATGTGCGCGACGTTCTCCAGCCGGACCTTGAGCTGCGCCTCCGCCTCCACGCCCTGGACGAGCACGTGGACCTGGTCGATCGCGGCATCCACACCGACGTTGAGCTTGAGCAGGCTGAGCACCTCGGCGTTGAGCGACACCCGCGCCCGCAGGTTCGCCACGTTGAGCTCGATCTTGTCGACCTGGAGCTTGGGTACGTCCAGGAAGACGTCCTCGTCGTGGCTGACGGGCACGTCACCGCGACCGTTGCCGTCGTGGCCGTTGGACGAATGCGGAGCAACCCCGTTTTCAGCCATGTTTCCAGCATTCAGCAGCACGCCGCCGCCCACGGCCGCTTCGGCCAGCTAGGGACGGGTGATGCGCACGGGGCGGGCGAAGAAGGACTCGAGCACCACGATCGTCTCGGTGCCGCCGACGCCGTGCAGCCGGCGCAGCACGTCCTGCAGCTCCACCGTCCCGGTCGTGCGGATCTTGAGCAGCAGCGACGCCGGGCCGGCGATCACGTGCGCCTCCTCGATCTCCTCGATCGCCGCGAGCGCGTCGCGGGTGTCCGCGTCGCCGACCCAGCGCTCGCTGCGCACCAGCACGAACGCCAGCACCGACGCGCCCACGGCCGCCGGGTCGACCTCGATCGTGGTGCGCCGGATGACGCCGCGTTCACGCAGCTTGCGTACCCGATCATGGGTGGCCGCCGTAGACAGGCCCGCGGCGGCCGCCAACGCGCTGTAGGGCTGCGCCGCGTCGCGCTGCAGCTCCGCGAGCAGAATGGCATCCGCCTGGTCCATCCGAACTCCATCCCATCTTCCGCCGACAACACCGAACAGGATACGGTACGCGCATGCTTACGCCATACGACGTTCGACGCGAGGTGGACCGGGTGCCGGCTCGCTTCGAGCCGCTCGACGACCGGTTCGGCCGCACCGACGGCGACGCGTTCCTGGAGCGGCTCTTCGCCAACGGCCGCTGGACCGAGGGCCCGGCCTACTTCCCGGCGGGCCGCTACCTGGTGTTCAGCGACATCCCCAACGACCGCCTGCTGCGCTGGGACGAGGCGACGGGAGCGGTCGGCGCGCTGCGGCAGCCGGCCGGCTACACCAACGGGCACACCGTCGACCGGGCCGGCCGGCTGGTGAGCTGCGAGCAGGGCCACCGGCGGGTCACCCGCACCGAGCCCGACGGCACGATCACCGTCCTCGCCGATCGTTATCAGGGCAAGCGCTTCAACAGTCCCAACGACGTGGTCGAGCGGGCCGACGGGTCGATCTGGTTCACGGACCCCAGCTACGGGATCACCACCGACTACGAGGGCAACCAGGCCGACCCGGAGCTCGACGGTTGCCACGTCTACCGGATCGACCCGGGTGGCGAGGTGCGGCTGGTCGCCGGCGACTTCGAACGCCCCAACGGGCTGGCCTTCAGCGCCGACGAGCGGACCCTCTACATCGCCGACACGCGGCGCAAGCACATCCGGCGGTTCGCGGTCGGCGACGGCGCCGAGCTGACCGGCGGCGAGGTGTTCGCCACGTGCGACAACGGCTCCTTCGACGGGCTGCGGGTCGACGCCAAGGGCCGGGTCTGGGCCGCCGCGCACGACGGCCTGCACTGCTTCTCCCCCGACGACGGCGGCCTGCTCGGCAAGCTGCTGGTGCCCGAGATCGTCAGCAACTTGACGTTCGGCGGCCCGCAGCGCAACCACCTCTTCATCACCGCGACCACGTCGGTCTACACGCTGCGGGTCAACTTCACCGGCGTGCGCTACCCGAGATAGCCGAGATAGTTCCGGGCGACGGGCGCCAGCAGGACGTACGCCGCCGCCAGCCCGACCAGGCCCATCACCGGCGCGACCAGCCAGCGTTCCACCGGACCGCCGGCCCGGAAGCGCATCCAGCGCGGTGTGCCGACCGTGCGCCAGGTGCACCCACGGACCCGGGCCGGCCAGAACAGCGGGCTGCCCCAGTGGGTCAGCGAGTCACCGAGCGAGTGCGCCAGCGTGCCCCAGCCGGCCGCCAGGCCCACCCACCACCAGCTCGCGCCGGGCTCGGCGACCTCGCGCACGGTCACCGCGACGACGACGGCGGCGATCAGCGAGCCGAGGGCCGCCGAGTATTTCCGGGCCCGGCGGCCGCGGATCCGCCCCGGGATCAGCGCGTCGACGATCTCAGAACGGGTGTTGGGCCGCAGGGCGGTGTGGGTGGCCAGCCAGACGGCGAAGCCGACGATCACGATGCTGGTGGTCACGCCCCACAGCCGGCCCGCCAGCGCGGCCAGCACGGTGACGCCCAGGGCGAACGGCACCGTGTGCGTGATCAGCCGGTGCCCACCCTGGCCGGGCCGCCGTTCGCAGTGGTCGCAGGTCGCCTTGCCGAACGCGGCCGCGGCGTCGGAGACGCCCCGCGAGATCAGCCGGGTGATCGGGCCGAGGGTGCGCGACACCGTCGAGCCCGGGTGGTCGATGTCGGGCAGCAGCGCGAACCCGCCGGCCACGGCCGCACCGGCCACGATCGACAGTGGCGACACCGCCTGCCCGGCCGCCACGAGCCCGGCACAACCGCCCAACCAACCCACCGCTCCGGAGAGCGCGTGCGACTTGCCCATCATGGACTCAGTATCGGCGGGCCGCGCCAACGCCCCGGACCACGACACACGTGAGACCTTTTACAGCGCCGTTGACATGGAACGACGCGCTGCCTAGCTTCCGGGCTGTGATCAGGACCAGGGCCGCCGTGCTCGAGGAGAGCGGCCGCGCCAGGCCGTACGCCGAGAGCCGCCCGCTCACCGTCGGCGATCTCGACCTGCGCCCGCCCGGGCCCGGCGAGGTGCTCGTGCGGGTCGCGGCGGCCGGTCTCTGCCACTCCGACCTGTCGGTCGTCGACGGCTCGCGCCCACGGCCGGTGCCGATGGTGCTCGGCCACGAGGCGGCCGGCGTGGTGACCGAGGTGGGCCCGGGCGTACGCGGCCTGCGACCCGACGACCATGTCGTGTTCGCGTTCGTGCCGGCGTGCGGCGGCTGTCCGCCGTGCCAGTCCGGGCGGCCGGCGCTCTGCGAGCCGGGCGCCGCCGCCAACACGGCCGGCACGCTGCTCTCCGGCCGGCGGCCGTTCGCGCGGGCCGGCCGCGACCTGCACCACCACCTCGGCGTGTCCGCGTTCAGCACGCACACGGTCGCGGCGGCGGAGTCGGTCGTGCGGGTCGACCGTTCGCTCGCGCTGGACACGGCCGCGCTGTTCGGCTGCGCGCTGCTCACGGGCGTCGGTGCGGTCGTCAACACCGCTCAGGCCCGCCCCGGGACGGCGGCGGTGGTGTTCGGCCTCGGCGGCGTCGGCCTGGCTGCGGTGATGGGCGCCCGGGCGGCGGGTTGCCACCCGATCGTCGCCGTGGATCCGGTGACGACCAAGCACGCGGTCGCCCGGGCGGCCGGCGCGACGCACGCCCTCGCCGGCGGGCCGGACCTCGTCGCCGAGGTCGGCGATCTGACCCTGGGTGGCGGCGACGTCGTGATCGAGGCCGTCGGCAGCGCGGCGGTGCTCGCGACCGCCTACGCCGCCACCCGCCGAGGCGGGACCACGGTCACCGTGGGTTTGCCCGACCCGCGGCAGACGCTGTCGATCCCGGCGGTCTCGTTGACGGCCGAGGAGCGCACGCTGCGCGGCTCCTACCTCGGCGGCGCGGTGCCCCGCCGCGACATCCCGCGCTACGTCGCCCTCTATCAGGCCGGCCTTCTCCCCGCCGACCTGCTGCTCGGCGGTCGACTACGGCTGGACGACATCAACGCGGGCTTCGACCTGCTCGCCACCGGCGCGACGACGCGCCAGGTGGTCGTGTTCTAGTCGGGTTCCCAGCGCGCCGGGTCGCGGGTCAAGCCCAGCAGGTAGGTGACCGAGCAGGTCAGGACCGCCGCGAGGTCGGGCAGTTTGCCCAGGTCGAGTCGCCGGCCGTTCTCCATCGCGCTCACCGTGCGGTTGGTGAGCGCCAGGCCGCGCTGGGCCAGCAGACCGGCCAGGTCGGACTGGGTGAGATCGAGTTGGCGCCGCCGCTCGCGGATCCGCCGGGCGCAGATCCACGCGCGTTCGGCGGTGCGGTCAGTCGACAGGTCGTCCGGCGCGCTCACGGGCCATCGCCGCCTTCCACAACGGAGGGTTGGCGGGACCCAAGTTTTCGCGGCATCGCGGAGTGCCGCAAGCGGTGACCGCCCTGGTCATCCGTGCGGGTGAACGACTGTCCGGGCGACACGGCGGAGCGGTCTTGAGCGATCGACGGAGGCCGGCATATGCTGGCCGAAACGGCCGACATGATCGCTTTTGCCCGACCAAGCCAGACCCCAGCTCCGCACCACCACGCGCTGCCCCGTGGGACCACCGCCGCCCACCAAAGAATCCGAGGTGCCGCAGCGCTCATGGACATCGACTCGGCGCGGACCATCGCCGACACCGTCCTGCGTGCCGGGCCGGTCCTCCGGCCCTACCGTGCCGCCGGCCAGCGCGATCCGAGCCGCTGGCAGTTCGGCCTCCTGATGCCGGCCGACCGCTCGGCCGCCGACGAGTCGCTGTCGGCCACCGCGCAGACCGAGTGCCTGGTCGAGGCCGGCGACCACGTCCGGCTCACCGTGCTGCTCCGGTTCCTCCAGGTGCGCCGGCGCAGCGTCTACCGCTGGCTGCCCGACCACGGCCGGTTCAAGCCGGTCGGCTCCCTCGAGGTCGACGGCGCCGCGGTCCCGTCCTGGGACGAGCCCGTCGAGCACGAGGTCTGCCTGGAGATGGACGGCCCGATGCTGCGCGGCCACGGCGCCCGGCACACCGTGCGGGTGCCCGGCGGCTTCGACCGCCGCGAGCTGCACGACGCCCGCGGCGCGCTGGTCGGGCAGGTGGTCCGGCACCGGCGACCGCTGTGCGCGATGCTCAACGTGAGCGCCCAGCCCGTGCCCGCGCCGCATCCGGCGCTCCGGCTGCGGGTCTGGGTGGAGAACCGCACCCGCGCGGGCGCCGACGGCCACGAGGTCGCGCTGACCACAGCGCTGGTCGCCAGCCATCTGATCCTGTCCATCGAGGACGGCTCCTTCGTGTCCATGGTGGATCCGCCCGCCTGGGCCGCCGACGCGGCCGAGAGCTGCGCCAACGTCGGGCTCTGGCCCGTGCTCGCCGGCCCGCCCGGCCGGCACGACACCCTGCTGGCCACCCCGCGCATCCTCCGCGACCACCCCGGCGACCTGCTCGACAGCGCGGTCGACGAACTGCTCCAACTGCGCAACCTCGCCGGCTGAGCGGGCGTGCCAGCAGCGCTCCGTCGCTACCGCGACCTGCTCCGGACGCCCGGCGTCGGGCGGGTCGCGGTGCCGTCGGTGATCGGCCGCCTGCCCACCGGCATGCTCACCCTGCTGTTCGTGCTGGTGGTCGCGGCCGGCACGGGCTCATACGGCGCCGCCGGGTTGGCCACCGCGGCCAACTCGGCGCTGACCGCGGTCGTCGGTCCGGTGCTGGGCCGGCTGGCCGACCGCGGCCGGGCGGTGGGCGTGCTGGTCTGGTGCGGCCTCGCCCAGGCGGCCCTGTTGGTCGGCCTCGTGCTCGCCCTGCGGGCCGGCGGATCCGCGTGGCTGGCCGTGGTGCTGGCCGGGCTGGCCGGCGCGGTGAACCCGCCGATCGACCCCGTCACGCGCGCCGTGCTGCCGCGGATCGCCCCGAAGCACGTGCACATGGCGTACGCCCTGGACGCCATCGCGGTCGAGCTGACCTATGTGGTCGGTCCCGCCGTGGTCGGCCTGATCACCGCGCTGGCCGACGCGTACGTGGCGACGCTCGTGGCCGCCGTGGTCACCGCCGCCGGCGCGATCGGCCTGGCCACCGCGGCCCCGGTGCGGCGGGGTTGGCCCGCTCCCCCGGCGCCGGGCCGCCGGCGGGTCAGCCCGGTGCGGTCGGCGGGGATGCTGGTCGTGCTGGCGGTGGCCGGGCTCGCCTCCGTCGCGTACGGGCTGATGGAGGTCGCGATCCCCGCCCACGCCGCCGTCGAGGGCCACGCCGACGAGGCCGGCCTGCTGATCGCGGTGTGGAGCGCGGGCTCGATCGCCGGCGGCCTCTGGTACGCCGGCCGCACGTTCCGCACCCCGCCCTGGCGCCAGTACGGGATCCTGATGCTCGGCAACGTCGCCGGCTTCGGCGTGATCCTGCTCCAGCAGAACCTGTGGACGCTGGCCGTGCTGCTGCTCTTCGCCGGGCTGTTCGTCGCGCCGACCACGACGCTCGAGTTCACGCTGGTCGCCCAGCTGACGCCGGACGAGTCCCGGGCCGAGGCGTTCACCTGGGCCAACACCGCCGTCTACCTGGGCTTCGCGGCCGGCTCGGCGCTGGCCGGCACCGCCCTCGAGCCGGTGCTGGGCACGCCGCACGGCCTGACCGTCGCCGGCGCCTGCGCGGTCGGCGTGGTCGCGGCCGGCGCGGCGGTCGCCTGGGCCGCCCGTGGCACGCTCCGCCCGGCCGGCGCCACGACCGGCTGAGTTCGACCGATCGCCATCGGCGCCGCCCCGGACCGGAGCAGAATCAGGCCTATGAAACTCATCGCCGCGTACCGCCGCGCTCTGGGCCGGTTCGGCGACCAGGTGGCGCGGATCGAGCCCGACCAGTGGTCGCTGCCGACGCCGTGCACCGAGTGGACGGTGCGGGAGCTCGTCAACCACCTCGTCTACGAGGACCGCTGGTCCGTGCCGCTGCTCAACGGGGCGAGCCTGGGCTCGGTGGGCAATCGGTTCGAGGGCGACCTGCTCGGCGCGGACCCGGTGTCGGCGGCCCGGGACGCGGCGGCCGAGTCGGTCGCGGCGGTCACCGCACCGGGCGCCCTCAACCGGACGGTCGAGCTGTCGTTCGGGATGACGCCGGCCGAGGAGTACGTGCGCCAGCTGCTCGCGGACCACCTCGTGCACGGCTGGGACCTGGCCGCGGCGACCGGCGCGGACCGCAACCTCGACACCGACCTCGTGCACGAGGTGGCCGACTGGTTCCCGGCCAACGAGGGCGGCTACCGGGCCAGCGGGGCGATCGGGCCGGCCGTCCCGGTGCCCTCCGACGCGCTGCCGCAGGACCAGTTGATCGCGGCGTTCGGACGCGACCCGAGGTGGGCCTCGCCAGCCTGAGAACCGCTCGCACACGGCGTAACCTGACCGCGTGCGCGCCGTCTACTACGAGGCTTTCGGATCCCCGCCGCGGGTCTGCGAGGTGCCCGACCCGACCCCGCCGGCCGGCGGCGTGGTGATCAGCGTGTCGGTGACCGGGCTGTGCCGCAGCGACTGGCACGGCTGGCGGGGCCACGACCCCGACATCACGACGCCGCACGTGCCGGGCCACGAGTTCGCCGGCGTGGTCACCGCGGTCGGCGCGGGCGTCACCCGCTGGCGAGCGGGCGACCGGGTCACCGTGCCGTTCATCTGCGCCTGCGGGCACTGCGCGAGCTGCCTCGCCGGCGACCAGCAGGTCTGCGAGCACCAGAGCCAGCCGGGTTTCACGCGCTGGGGCTCGTTCGCCGACCTGGTCGCGGTCGAGCACGCCGACGTCAACCTGGTGCGGCTGCCCGACGCGGTCAGCGACGCGGCGGCGGTGAGCCTCGGGTGCCGGTTCGGCACGGCGTTCCGGGCGGTGGTGCACCAGGGCCGGGTCGCGCCCGGCGAGTGGGTCGCGGTGCACGGCTGTGGCGGGGTCGGGCTGTCGGCGGTGATGGTGGCCGCGGCGGCCGGCGCGCGGGTGGTCGCCGTCGACATCGCGCCGCGGGCGCTGGAGCTGGCCGCCCGGGCGGGGGCCAGCGAGGTGCTCGACGCGTCGTCGATCCCCGGCGGGCCGGCCGACGTGGCGGCCGCGGTGCGCGACCGCACCGGCGGCGGGGCCCACCTGTCGCTCGACGCGCTCGGCTCGTCGGTCACCTGCGTCACCTCGATCGAGTGCCTGCGCCGCCGGGGCCGGCACGTGCAGGTGGGGCTGCTGCCGGCGGTGACCGGGCGCCCCGCGCTGCCGATGGACCGGGTCATCGCCTACGAGCTGGAGCTGCTGGGCAGCCACGGGATGCCGGCACACGCGTACCCGGAGATGCTCCGGCTCATCGAGGCCGGCACCCTGCGCCCCGACGAGCTGGTCACCGACGACCTCACCCTCGACGAGGCCCCGGCCGCGCTGATGTCGATGGTCCGCGCCCCGGTCAACGGGATCAGACTGATCCGGCCGGGCGGCTAGAAGCGCCGGACGGACGTGCGTTTGGTGGTCACGCTCTCCAGGGCCATCGTCGTCGGCACCTCGTAGGAGGCGACCTCGGTGCCGGCCGCGTGCGGGCGGAAGGCCCGGCCCGGATCACCGACGTACGCGTCGGCGCCGGCCTTGCGCGCCCGCCGGAGGAAGCCGAACATCCGCGTCGCGAACGCCTGGCTGTAGAAGACGTCGCCGGCCAGCACCACGTCGGCGTCGGCGGGACCGTCGAGGATGTCGGCCCGCTCGGCGGTGACCGGGACGCCGTTGGCGGCCGCGTTGGCGGTGACCGCCGCGATCGCCAGCGGGTCGATGTCGACGGCGCGCACGGAGGCGGCGCCGGCCTTGGCGGCGGCGATGGCCACCAGGCCCGAGCCGCAGGCCACGTCGAGCACCCGGCGGCCGGCGACCACCTCCGGGTTGTCGAGCACGTAGCGGGCCAGCCCCTGCCCGCCGGCCCAGGCGAACGCCCAGAACGGCGGCGGCTGCTCGCTGCGGAACTCGCCCTCGGTCAGCTCCCACAGCCCGATCGGCTCGTCGGCCTGGTGCAGCAGGATCTCCGGCGTCAGCGGCACCGGCGCCAGCCGGGCGTGCAGCCGGACGAACGCGTACACGAGATCGGTCATCAGTCGATGTTCTCCGCCCAGGCCCGCCAGTCGTCGAGCACCCCGTGCAGCGTCGGGGTGAGCCAACCCGGCGCGGACCGGCCGAACACGCCCGGCTCCATCGAGCCGGCGCCGTCGGGCAACACGCCGACCAGGTTGTCGACGAGGTCGCTCAGGTTGGACCAGTGCACGAGCTCCGGCTCGACCGGCCAGGCGCCGAGCACCACGCCCGCGGTGACCGCCCGGCGGGAGAGCGCCTCCAGCGTGAGCGCGATGTGGTTGAGCGTGCCCGAGCCGGCCCTGGCCACCACCACAGCCGGCGCGTCCAGCGAGACGGCCAGGTCCGCCATCGTCCAGGGCTCGCCGGAGGGACGCAGGCCCATCGGCACCAGCAGGCCGCCGGCGCCGTCGACCAGCACCACGTCGTGCTTCTCCGCCTCGGCCCGGACGGCGTCGACGACGGTGTAGAGCTCCAGCGGCTCCTGTTGCGCGATCCGGGCCGCCGTCAGCGGCGCCAGGGGCTCGGCGAACGACGCCAGGGTGCGCGCGGTGGCCGGCGCGGCCAGCAGCCGCACGGTGTCCACGTCGGACAGCTCACCGGTCTGGGCCGGCTTGACCACGGCCACCCGAAGCCCGGCCGCCTGCGCCGCCACCGCCATCGCGGCCGTCGCGATGGTCTTGCCCACCCCGCTGTCGGTGCCGGTGACCAGAACCGGGCCGGTCCACGCGTCGCTCACGCCGCGCACTTCACCACAATTGCCGACGCCTGGTCAAAAAGTCAGTCGTCGAGGTCTTCGGCGAGCAGGTCGAGCAGCACCCCGTCGTGGAACGTGCCGTCCGGCCCGCGCTCGTAGCGGCGCAGCACGCCGACGCGCTTGAAGCCCACCTTCTCGTAGGCCCGGATCGCCGCCGCGTTGGCCGCCGCCGGGTCGATCACCAGTCGGTGGTGGCCCTCGGTGCGCACGAGGTGCCGCGCCATGGTGCGCACCGCGTCGGTGCCGATGCCCTTACCGTGCACGGTCGGCTCGAGGTAGATGTCCATGCCGGCGTGCCGGTACATGGGGTCCTCTTCCTCGTAGGTCTGCACCGCGCCGACCGTGTGCCCCTCGAACTCGATGACGAAGGTGCGCTCGAGGTCCTCGGCGACCGCCGCCGGATAGTCGTCCTCGTCACCCCACCACCGGGTGACCTCGGGCGCGGAGCGGATCACCGACAGTGGGGCGATGTCGGCATCGGTCGCCGAGCGGAGGATCACCAGGGCGCCGGTCAACGTCGTCATCCTGGAAAGGCTAATCCGCGGTACGCCGCCCGCGCGCCCGATTTCCGCCCGGCCGCGCCCCGTGCACGTTTGCCGCACGACACCCGTTTCCGCCACACCGGCGAGTGCCGCCACACGGTGGTACCAGCCCCTTCGACCTTTCGGCCGGGACGCATAGGTGTTATCGGGCATTAGACTTTTAGCTGTCCGTGGAGCCGCGCGCGACTACGCGCAGCGGAGGACACGAGGGGGCGGATGTGGGCGCATCCGCCCCCTTATCTATGCCTGAAACACCTCGCGGGCGCGACGCCGAACCAGCGTCGCGCCCGCGAGGAAGGGCCCCTTCCCGCCGTCCCACGGGAAGGGACCCGGACCCATCCCCTACCCCCGGCGTCCCCGGGCCTGCACCAGAACCGGTTCCGTCGGAGCCTTGCCCGGCGTCAGGTCGACGCCGGAGTCCGTTGGCCGCCCTGCAGCGGCACCGCCACGCTGGCCACCGCGCCGTCGCGCCGCACCGGCACCACGTGCCCGAGCCGGCGCAGCGTGCGTTCGAGGCCGGGGTTTCCGGCGCCCGTATGCGCGAGCACGGCCGCGCTGCCGAGCCGCTCGGCGCGGGCGAAGGCCCGCCGCACGAGGGCGGTGCCCACGCCCCGGCGCTGCCAGCCGTCCTCGACGATCACCGACAGCTCGGCCAGTGAGCCCTCCACGACCAGGTTGGCCATCGCGACGACGGAGGTGGCCTCGGGGCCGGCGGCGACCAGCGTCTGCACGCGGCCCGCGTCGAGCAGCCGGGCGAGCTGGGCGGGGGTCGGCACGCCGTCGCCCGTCAGGTATCGGCTGCGCCGGGTGGCCGGCGAGCAGCGCTCGTGCATGGCCATCAGCGCCGCCAGGTCGTCCGGGGTGGCCGGGCGCAGGGTGATCTCCGCGCCGTCCGGGAGCAGCAGGGTGCCGGTGTCGGCCGCCCGGGCCGCCGCGGCCGCCGCCACCTCGACCAGCGCCTGCGCGCGGGCGTACTCGGCGGGCGTGAACCCCGGCGCCGTCCGGACCACGTCGTAGCGCCCACCGGTCGGGTCCGGCAGCGCCATCGAGCCGGCCCGCATGCCGGGGCGGATCGGGCCGGCCGGCCGCCAGGTGACCGTGTCGGCGTCGAGCAGGGCCCGCAGCGCGTCGCCGAGCGCGTCCGGGTCGCGGACCAGCCGGGCGGCCAACCCGAGCGCCCGGGTCGGCTCGTCGGCCAGCCCCTCCGCCTCGGCGGGAACGATCCACGCGTCGCGACCGCGGCCCCGCTCGACCGCGGTCCGCAGGTCGGCCTCGGTCATCGAGCCGGGCGCGTCGACCAGGAAGTCGTCGACCGCGCCGGCCTCGGTGGTGTGCACCTGGACGGCGAGGATGTTGACCGCCTTGAGCGCGAGGCTCGCGGTCAGCACGGAGAGGAAGCCCGGACGGTCGTCGACCGTCGCGCGGATCCGCCAGAGTGTCATGCCGTCCTCCTTCCTGTAGTCGTCGGTGGTTCAGGCCGCGGCGACCGGTGGCGCGGCGACCAGGTCGAGCCGGTCGCCCAGGATCACCGCCGCCGCGCGGACCAGCTGGGCCAGTCGGTCGACCTCGCTGACGTGGAACGCGGCGGCGGGCAGTTCGTCGCCGGCGCCGCGGGCCGCCACCAGCACCAGGCCCGCCCGGCCGAACGGCGCGGCCGCGTACCTGAGGTCGCCGGGGCCGTCCATCGGTCGGGCCCGCAGCGGGGTGACCTCGGGGAGGCGCAGGGGGTCCGGCGCCCGCCAGCTCGCACAGGCGACCGCCGGGGGCACGCCCGGCGCCGAGCCGGTCCGGGCCGCCCAGTCGGCCGGCACCACGGCGGCGGCCGCCCAGTCCGCGGCGAGCAGCCCCGGCACGGCGTCGACCAGGGTGGCCAGCCCGTCGGCCGGGTTGGCGGCGAGTTGGCCGAGCAGCTCCGCGTCGTGGCCGCTGGTGGTGGGCGCGCCGATCGCCCGCCAGATGCCGTCGACGTGCACGCCCGGTATCGCGCCGAGTCCGGCGCGCAGGCGTTCCAACCGGTTGCTGCCCGGCCACACGACGGTGAAGTCGTCGACGGCCCGGCCACCCAGCCGTTCCAGCACGACCACCTGGACGATGTCGGCACCGGCGACGCCCAGCGTGCGCGCCACCTGACCGAGCGCTCCAGGGCGGTCCGGCAGGGTCACCCGCAGCCGCAACAACATCCCGTCTCCCTCGCTCGCGTTGGGTACCAGCCTGCGGGTTGACCATTTCGTCCCTGTTGCCGAGCCGTGTCTCGACAGCTACAACCTCGGCTTGACACCGTGAACGGCGTGCCCTCAACTGTTCAGATGACCTCGGAGGGGCCGGCTGGGCTCGATCTGCGTAGTCTGTCCGGCTACCTGGGCACCCCCGTGTCCGCGACCCTGATCCCGGGCGGCCGCTCCAACCTCACCTACCACGTGGTGGCCGGTGGCGAGGACCTCGTGCTCCGCCGCCCGCCCCTGGGCCACGTGCTCGCCACCGCGCACGACATGGGTCGCGAGTTCCGGGTGATCTCCGCGCTGGCCGGCACGCCGGTGCCCGTACCCGAGGCGATCCGGTTCTGTCCCGACGACTCGGTGATCGGCGCGCCGTTCTATCTGATGCGCCGGGTCGACGGCGCCGTGTTCCGCAGCCGCGCCCAGACCGACCCGCTCGGCGAGGCGCGGCGGCGCGACCTGGCGCACGCGATGATGGACACGCTCGCGGCCCTGCACACCGTCAAGCCCGACGAGGTGGGGCTCGGCGGCTTCGGCCGGCCCGACGGTTTCCTGGCGCGCCAGGTCAAGCGGTGGAGCGGGCAGCTCGACAAGTCCCGCAGCCGGCCGTTGCCCGATGTCGACGCGCTGCGCGACCGGCTGGCGGCGACGATCCCCGACCCGGTCGGACCCGGCGCGATCGTGCACGGCGACTACCGGCTCGACAACCTGATCGTCGCGCCCGACGGCGGCGCGATCCGGGCGGTGCTCGACTGGGAGATGGCCACGCTCGGCGACCCGCTGACCGATCTGGGCCTGCTGCTGACCTACTGGGACGTGCTCGGCGGTCCGGCGGCGGCCGGGGCCGCGGGCGTCGTCTCCGACGGGCTGGGGCCGCGGGCCGGCTTCCCGACCGGCGCCGAGCTGATCGACCGCTACGTCGCCGCGGGTGGCGTCGACGTGGGCCCCCTCGACTGGCACGTGGCGCTCGGCTGCTTCAAGCTGGCCGTGATCGCCGAAGGGATCTACTACCGATTCACGCTCGGCCAGACGGTCGGCGAGGGCTTCGAGCGGTTCGCCGACATGGCCGCGCCGCTCACCTCGTACGGGCTGGCCGCACTCTCATCCGTGGAGGGCTGATGGACTTCGGGTTCGATCAACGCACCGGCGAGCTGCACGAGGCGGTCAACGACTTCCTCATCGAGCGGGTCTATCCGGCCGAGGCGGTCTTCGCGGAGCAGGTCGCGCAGGCCGACAACCCGTGGACCCGGCCGCCGGTGATCGACGAGCTCAAGGCCGAGGCCCGCCGGCGCGGCCTGTGGAACCTGTTCCTGCCCGGCGCGCGCGGGGCCGGCCTGACCAACCTGCAGTACGCGCCGCTGGCCGAGCTGCTGGGTCGCAGCCCACACATCGCGCCGGAGGCGCTCAACTGCGCCGCCCCCGACACCGGCAACATGGAGCTGCTGGCCGAGTTCGGGTCGCCGGAGCAGCAGGACCGCTGGCTCACGCCGTTGCTGGAGGGCACGATCCGGTCGGCGTTCTGCATGACCGAGCCCGAGGTGGCGTCGTCGGACGCGACCAACATCGCGACGACCATCCGCCGCGACGGCGACTCCTACGTGGTCGACGGCCGCAAGTGGTGGTCGTCGGGTGCCATGGACCCGCGCTGCGAGATCTTCATCGTGATGGGCAAGACGGACCCCGACGCCGAGCGGCACAAGCAGCAGAGCATGATCCTCGTGCCCAGGGACACGCCGGGTGTGACCGTGCTGCGGGGCATGACCGTGTTCGGCTTCACCGACGGCACCCACGGCGGGCATGCGGAGATCACCTTCGACGGCGTACGCGTGCCGGCTTCGCATCTGATCGCCGCCGAGGGTGACGGTTTCGGCATCGCCCAGGCCCGGCTCGGCCCCGGCCGGATCCACCACTGCATGCGGCTGATCGGCATGGCGGAGCGGGCGCTGGAGCTGCTGTGCTCCCGGGTGGCGTCGCGCGAGGCGTTCGGCAAGCCGCTGGCCGAGCAGGGCGTGGTGCGCGACTGGATCGCCGAGTCGCGGGTCCGGATCGAGCAGGCCCGACTGCTGGTGCTCAAGACCGCCTGGCTGATGGACACGGTGGGCAACAAGGGCGCGCACACGGAGATCCAGGCGATCAAGATCGCGACGCCGTCGATGGCCGAGTGGGTGATCGACAAGGCGATCCAGGCCCACGGCGCCGCCGGGGTCAGCCAGGACACCCCGCTGGCCGCGCTCTGGACGTCAGCCCGCACGCTGCGCCTGGCCGACGGCCCGGACGAGGTGCACCGGGCGTCGCTGGCCCGCCGCGAGCTGCGGAAGTGGTCGGTGGCTTAGGGCCTCGCGGTGGATCAGGGCGGTGGTCCGGCGAGGTCCGCCGGACAGGCCTCGCACGGCGGCCGGGCAGGTGGCCTAGCGGCCGCGGATTGTTGTCCACGAGGAGCCGTGCCAAGATCGCCGCGTGCGCATCACGCCTCTGGCCACGTTGGTGGCATCGGTGTTCCTCCTCGGCGCCTGCGGTGCCGGTTCCGCCGCGGATCCGACGGTGGCGGACCCGGCGGCGTCCGCATCCACCGCGTCGCCGGCAACGACTGACGCTGTCGCGGCTGACGCCACGTTCACGGACCCGGCGCCGGCGGCGGCCGGCGGCCGGATCGGGCCCGGCACCGCCTGCGCGATCCCGGCGACGCTGTCGACGGCTGCCGCCTGGACGCCGAAGGACGCCTCCGGCGTGGGCTTCACGGAAGACGGCGTGACGCTGCGGTGCGAGATCGACGCCAAGCCAGCGGGCGTGCTGGGCTTCATTCGCGTCTACACCTACGAGGACGGCGAGGCGCGACGGGCGCTCGACACGTTGCTGGCCATACCGGGGTTCGGTGGAACGGCGACCGCGGAACGGCAGGTCACGATCGGCGGCGAGACTGGTGTCGAGGCGGCGCTCGCAGCCGAGGAAACGGGCCCGGGTCGGGTATTCGCCGCTGGCGGCGTCGTGCTTGTCTGGCGGGGCCTCGACGAGGAGGAGTTCGCGTCCGGCCTGCCGGCCTACGTGCTGGCCCGGACCTCGATCACGTTCTGAGCGGGCTGATGTCGGACTCGTGGCCTGGCACCATGGTCGGCGTGCTCAACCACGAACCGAAGCTCGAGTTGCATCCGACCTATCCGGTGCGCACCGAGCGCCTCCTGCTGCGCCCGCTGACCGCGGCCGACACCGAAGCGCTGCTGGCCTACCGGAGCCTCCCCGAGGTGTGCCGCTACGTGCCCTTCGCGCCGATGTCCGCGGAGGTGATCGCCGACCGGCTGGCCGGAATCTGGGCCACGACGTCGCTGACCGACGAGGGCCAGGCGCTGACGCTCGGCATCGAGCTCGCCGAGACCGGCGAGCTGGTCGGCGATGTGGTGCTGTTCTTCCACAGCCGCGTGCACCGCGGCGGCGAGATCGGCTACGTGGTCAACCCCGCTTTCGAAGGCAACGGGTACGCGACGGAAGCCGCTCGCGCCCTCCTCCGGCTCGGCTTCGACGAGCTGGGCCTCCACCGGATCGTCGGCCGCATCGACGACCGCAACGAGCCGTCGGCCAAGGTGCTGCGCCGCCTGGGCCTGCGCCAGGAGGCGCGGCTGGTGCACAACGAGTGGTTCAAGGGCGAGTGGACGACAGAGGTCGCCTTCGCGATGCTCGCCGACGAATGGCGCGCCCAATCGTGATCGAGGTCCAGGACTACGACCCTGTCTGGCCGTCCTACGCGGCGCGCGCGATCGACGAGGTCCGGGCGGCGCTGGCCGGGCTCGTCGTGGCGATCGAACACATCGGCAGCACGGCGGTCCCGGGCCTGGCGGCGAAGCCGGTGATCGACCTGATGGCCGCGGCGCCGTCGGTGCCGGCGGTCGAGTCGGCCTCGGCGGCCCTGGCGGCGATCGGCTTCGACCGCAGCGAGCCGACGATGCCGAACCGCCTCTTCTACCGCCGCGAAGGGGCGCCGGTCGCCTACCACCTGCACATCGTCGACGCGGCCTCCTGGGAGACCCGCAACCAACGCCTGCTCCGCGACCACCTGCGGGAGAACGCGGTCGACCGCGCGGCCTACGGCGACCTGAAGCGAGCGCTGGCGGCCTCTGCCGACGAGGGCGACGCGTACACAAAGGCGAAAACGGCCCTGATCCAGCGGATGGTCGACTCGGCCCGCACCGCCCGCGGCCTGCCCTTGGTCAACGTGTGGGAGGAGTAGCGGCGAGGTCGAGCGCCGCCAGCCTGGTCAGGATGCCGACGACATGCGCGAGGTCATGCCAGACGCACACGTCGTCGCGCTCGAGAAGCTCCCTCAGGGAAGCGACGTCGTCGCTGAGCTGCCCCATCGTGAGCTGCGGACTCCCGGCGTGGAGCTCGTAGGCGCTTTCCAGCGGAACCACCAAGTAGTAGTCGGCCCCCAGGTCGACCTCGGCGCCGCGGTCACGCTCGACCTCCGCGAGCAGCCGCTCGACCGCGACCCGCAGATCAGCGACCCTGACAACGGCGCCCTTGTCCATCCGCCAATTGTCGTCAGCCGTGGACGGCAGATCATTAGAGTTTCCGCCTAGACGAGCCGCGCGACCTCGATGTCCAGCCGCAGGGGATCGGTCGCTCGGAGGCGATCGCCGGGACCTGCCTCGGCCGTGAGGACGTAGTGCTCGCCGTGCAGCACGAACAACCGCAGCACGGGTGCCGCGGACTCGGTCTCCACGAGGAGGTAGGCGGGGATCCCCGCCATCGCGTAGAGGTGCAGCTTCAGAACCCGGTCGGCGATCGCGTTACTCTGCGGGACGATCTCGCCCACGAGCCGCACCTCAGCGGCCTCGACGATCGAGCCCTCGTCGTCGGTGTCCGCCACGACGAGATCCGGGATGGCCACTCGATTGGCCCTGAGGCGAAGGTTGACCGCCTCGTAGACCGTGAGGCCAGCCGGCTCGGCCGTCTCGTCCAGCATCGCCGCTAACAGACGACTCACCCGCTGGTGGCGTTTGCTAGGCGCCGGACTCACGAGAAGACTCCCATCGAACAGCTCGATGCGCTGGAGGGTCTCACCAAGATCGAAGTACTCGTCTTCGGTCCACGGACCGACGTGTTCTAGGGACGTCGCCGTCACGGCTGGTGCACCTCCCGCTTCTTCTCGTAGTGCCACTCACAGTTTGTCACGGCTGCACGCTGGCCGGCGTGCCCTGGTCGATGGCGTGCTGGTCGAGGTGGAGCGGCCGGAAGGCTAGGCGAAGCGCAGCGCGGCGGCCAATGAGCGGATGATGGCGGCTTCTGCCGGATCAGGGGTGTCGGTGGGTGGGGCGTGTTCGGTGATGGCGGCCCCGACCACGTTGTCCAGCCCCGACCGCAGGGCCGCCAACCGGTCCGGCGCCACGCCGTCCGGCTCCGGATAGCCGACCGAGCCGAACGCCGCCGGATCCAGCACGTCCAGATCCACGTGGACATATACCGGGCCTGACAGACCGTCCACCGCACGCTCCAGGTCCGCGACACCGTGGGCGCGGATGGCCGACCCCGCCAGATAGGCGAGCTCGCTCCGGTCCCCCGCCCGTAGGCCCGCGATCACCACCTGCTCGGGCCGCAACGGCGCGGCCGGCACCAGCGGCGCCGGGCCATCCCCCAGCAGCGTGCGCAGCACCATGCCGTGGAAGGAGCCCGATGGCAGCGTGCGTGGCGTGAAGAGGTCCGGGTGTGCGTCGAACCAGAGCACCGTCAGGTCGTCGCCGTGACGGGCGCGGGCCGACGCGATCGGGGCCAGGTCGACCCCACACTCACCGCCCGCCGTGAAGACCGGTCCCGCGATCGTGGCCAGCGCCGACCGGGTGGCAGCCAGGTTGGCGATCAGCACGTCGAGCGCCTTCACGCCCTGCTCGAACTCGCCCGGGCCGGACGCCACCGGGACCGTCACCACCGTGTCGCACGGCAGCAGCGCCGCCGTCTGGTGGGCGCCGGCCGACAGGCTAAGAGCGTTGGCCGCGCTCGAGCCCTGCCACTGCGGCACGCACAGGGCGGTGGGCACCGGTCAGGCGCTTTCGCGCTCGACCAGGGACGTGTCGAGCAGGACGTACGGCTGGGGGATCTCCTCACGGCGGATGCGCGCGACCAGCAGCCGGGCCATCTCGCGGCCCATCTCCTCGACCGGCTGGTGGACCGTGGTCAGCGGCGGGTTGGCCTGGCGGGCGATCGGGGCGTCGTCGAAGCCGACCACCGCGACCTCCTCCGGCACCCGGCGGCCCGCCTCCTGCAGCGCGCGCAGCGCCCCGTAGGCCATCAGGTCCGACGCCGCGAAGACCGCGTCGAGCTCCGGGTTGTCCTCCAGCAGCCGGCGCATCGCCGCGGTGCCGCTCGCCTCGCTGAAGTCGCCGTAGGCGATCAGCTTCTCGTCGAGCCGGCCGCCGGTGGCCTCGACGGCCTGCCGGTAGCCGGCCAGCCGGGTGACGCCGGCGCCCATGTCCTGCGGGCCGGCGATCGTGGCGACCCGGCGGCGGCCGCGGCCGAACAGATATTGCACCGCCTGGCGGGCGCCGCCGGCGTTGTCGACGTCGACGTAGTAGGCCTCCTGCGCGCCCGGCTCCAGCATCCGCGCCGGGCGGCCGCCCAGGACCGCCGGCAGGCCGCGCTGCTCCAGCAACGTGGGCAGCGGGTCGGCGTCGTGCAGGGAGAGCAGCAGCACGCCGTCGATGTGCTGGTTGGTCAGGTGGTGCTCGATCCGCTCGCGCTCGGCCGGCGACTGGGCCATCGCCAGCCACAGCTGCATCGAGGTGTCGAGCAGGCCCGAGCTGACCCCGCGGACGATCGCGGCGAAGAACGGCTCGGTGAAGACCCGCTCCTCGGACTCCGAGACGACCAGGGCGACCGAGTCGGTGCGCTGGGTGACCAGAGCCCGGGCGGCGCGGTTGGGGACGTAGCCGAGCTCGGCGATCGCCGCCTGCACCGCCGCCCGGGCTTCCGGGCTGACCTGTGGGGAGCCGTTGACCACCCGGGAGACGGTGCCCCGGCCGACCCCGGCCCGCGCGGCCACCGCGTCGAGGGTCGGTCGGCCGAGGGACCGGGTGCGCTGGGTCGTCATCTTCTCGCTCCTCCGCCGGCTGCCACCGCGCTTATTCTGCGGCCAGTCCGTTACGTCGGATCACTTCGGCGTACCACCTGGCGCTGGTCTTCGGAGTGCGGAGCTGCGTCGCGTAATCGACATGGATCATGCCAAAACGCTTCGTGTAACCCCACGCCCATTCGAAATTATCCATCAGCGACCAGGCGAAGTAGCCCCGCAGGGGCACTCCGGCGGCGATCGCCTCGTGGCAGGCGCGCAGGTGGGCGTCGAAATAGGCGACGCGCGCGGGGTCGGGCACCTCGCCGTCGCTTACCTGGTCGACGAACGCGGCGCCGTTCTCCGTCACATAGAGCGGCACCGCCGGATACTCAGCGTGCAACCGGGTCAGCGTCTCGACGAGGCCCGGCGCGTCGATCTCCCAGTTCATGTCGGTGACCGGGAGCCCACGGGTGACGAACCGGACGTCCTCGCTGCCGGGCCAGGACGTCTGCTTGCGCCAGTACGGCTCGGGCTCGACCCCCTCGACCGGACCCGCGACCACGTGGCGGCTGTAGTAGTTGACGCCGAGCATCGGCATCGGCGCGGAGATCAGACCCAGATCCCCATCGCGTACGTGGGACATATCGGTCACGCCGGCCAGATCGGCGACGACGTCCTCCGGATAGGCGCCCCGCAGCAAGGGGTCGAGGAAGATCCGGTTGGCCAGCCCGTCGATGCGGCGGGCGGCGTCGACATCCACCGCCGACGACGAGGCGGGCGAGATCGCGTAGAGGTTGAGCGTGATGCCCGCGGCGCCGAGAGCCCGCACCGCGAGCCCGTGCCCGAGCATCAGGTGGTGCGCCGCCCGCACCGCGTCGCCGGGGTCGGACCGGCCCGGCGCGTGCACGCCCGAGCCGTAGCCGAGGAACGCCGAGCACCATGGCTCGTTGAACGTCGTCCAGTAGCGCACCCGGTCGCCGAGCGCCTCGTGGGCCAGCGCGGCGTAGTCGGCGAACCGGCGCGCGGTGTCCCGCGCCGGCCAGCCACCCGCGTCCTCGAGCTCCTGCGGCAGGTCCCAGTGATAGAGCGTCACCCACGGCTCGATGCCCTGGTCGAGCAGCTCGTCGACGAGTCCTTTGTAGAAGTCGAGCCCCCGCTGGCTGGCTGCGCCCGTGCCACCGGGCTGGATCCGCGGCCAGGACAGCGAGAACCGGTAGGAGCGGAGCCCGATCTCGGACATCAGCTTCACGTCGTCGCGCCACCGGTGGTAATGGTCGCACGCGACGTCACCCGTGTCGCCGTTCACCGTCCGGCCGGGCGTGTGGCTGAAGGTGTCCCAGATGGAGGGCGTACGCCCGTCTTCAGTGGCCGCCCCTTCGATCTGATAGGCCGCCGTGGCGGCGCCCCAGAGGAAGTCGGGCGGGAACGTTGTCACGACTTGACGGCGCCTTCCATGATGCCGCCGATGATCTGACGGCCGAAGAAAATGAACACGAGGAGCAGGGGTACGGTCGCGACGGCGGTGGCCGCGAATACCTGTGAGTAGTCGGTGTAGTAGGCGTATGACAGGAAGGCCAGCGAGACCTGCAGCGTCGGGTTCTCGTTGGACAGCACCGCGTACGGCCAGAGGAACTGGTTCCAGGTGTCCATGAAGGTGAGCAGGCCGAGCACCCCGGCGGCCGGGCGCAGCGCGGGCAGCACGACGTTCCAGTAGATCCGGAACGTGCTACACCCGTCGACCCGGGCCGCCTCGATCAGCTCGTCGGACACCGCCTGGGTCGCGTACTGGCGCATCATGAACACGCCGAACGCTGTGACCAGGAACGGAATCGTGACAGCCCGAAGGCTGTCGTGCCAGCCGAAGTCGTACATCATGCCCCAGAGCGGGATCAGGCCGAGCTGGGTGGGCACCATCATCGTCACCACGATGAACACCAGCAGCGGCCCGCGACCGCGGAACCGCAGCTTGGCGAACGCGAACCCGGCAAGCGTCCCGGTCAGCACCACCGCCACGGTGACCACTGTGGACACGATGACCGAGTTGACGAGACCCTTGACGAAGTTGGCGGCGTCGTTGTCGAGCACACGCTGGAAGTTCTCGCCGAACGAGCCGCTCGGCGTGAACGGTGGCGGCACCGAGTTAATGGAGTCCAGGCTGCGCGTCGCGATGACGAACATGTAGTAGAACGGGTAGATCGACGCCAGCACCGCGAGCACCAACGCGATGTAGGTCAGGGGGCTGGTCTTCCAGAGGCGGGCGGAGGCCGCGACCATCGTGCGCTCCCTCATTTCACGGTACGGCGGACAAGGGCGAAGTTGATCGCGGCGATGATCCCGATGAGGAGGAACAGCGCCCAGGCGATCGCGGCGCCGTAGCCGGCCGTGTTGAGGCTGTTGATGCCCTTCTCGTACATGTACATCGCGATCGTCTGGAACTCGCGCTGCGTGCCGCCGCGCATGTTGCCGTTGCCGAAGACCAGGGGCTCGGTGAACAGCTGCAGGCCGCCGATCGTCGAGAGCAGGACGACGAACAGGAACGTGGGCGTGAGCATCGGCAGCGTGATCCGCCAGAACTGGCGCCACTGGCTCGCGCCGTCGAGCGCGGCCGCCTCGTAGAGGTCACGCGGGATCGCCTGCATCCCGGCCAGCAGGATCAGCGCGTTGTAGCCGGTCCAACGCCAGTCGACCATGAACGCGATCGCGGTCCACGAGCTCCAGCGCTCGGCGTCCCAGTCGATGGCGTCGACGCCGACGAAACTCAGCAGCCAGTTGACGACGCCGAAGTCGCGCTGGAAGAGCATCGCGAAGACGATCGCCACGGCGGCCACCGAGGTGATGTTCGGGACGAAGATGGCCATCCGGAACAGCGTCTTGGCCCGCAGCCGTGTGCGGTTGAGCATGTTCGCCAGGAACAGCGCGAGCATCAACTGTGGCACCGTGGCGACCACGAAGATGCCGAGGGTGTTGACCACCGCGTTCCAGAAGTACTCGTCCTTCATCAGCGCCGCGTAGTTGTCGAAGCCGATGAAGGTGTGCGCGCCGATCAGGTCCCAGTCGTGCAGGGACATCCAGGCGGTGCGCAACATCGGGTAGAGCCCGAAGACGCCGAAGACGAGGAAGAACGGTGCGATGTAGAGGTACGGCGAGTACTTCATGTCCCAGCGGGCGCGCTTGGCGCTGCCGGTGGTGCGGTGCCGGGGCCGCGTCGGCGGAGGCGCCGCCGGGCGCGCGGGGGTGGCGAGAGCCATCCTGGGTCCTTTCTGCGACCGTGCGGAAGGGCCCCTGCGGAATCGAGGGGCCCTTCCGGGTGGGCTTGCTCAGAAGGCGCCCTGTGTCGCGGCGTCCTTGATGAACTGTTCCCAGGCGGCGCTGGCGTTGGCCTCGCCGTTCTCGTAGGCCCGGAGCGCCGGCTCCATCGCCTGCTCCTTCACGGCCTGGTGCTTCGGGCCGAGGTGGACCGGCTTGATGCCCTCGACGCTGCCGCCGAAGATCTTGCCGGTGGGCGCGTCACTGAAGTACGGGTTCGTGTAGGCCTGGAACTCCGGGTTCTTCAGCGCCTCGAGGTTGGTCGGCAGTGGGCCCTTGAGCTTGAACGCCGCAACCTGGCTCTGCGCGCTGGTCAGCCACTCCGCGAGCTTCGCGGCCTCGGCCTTGTGCTTCCCCCGTTCAGGCACAGCCAGCCACGAACCACCCCAGTTGCCCGACTTCCCCGGCACACCGGCGACGTCCCACTTGCCCTTGTTCTCGGCGCCGGAGTTGTCCTGCACGATGCCGAGCATCCACGAAGGACAGAAGGTCGCGGCGAACGTGCCCTGCTTGAAGCCCGCGCTCCACTCCGGCGACCAGGTCGCCGTCTTCGCCGTGATGTTGGCGTCGACCATCTGCAGCGAGGTGTCCCACGCCTGCTTCACGGCCGCGCTCTTGTCGGCGACGATGTTGTCGTCCTTGTCGTAGAAGATGTCCCCGCCGACCTGGAAGGTGATCGCGCTCGCCGCGGTGGTCACCGAGTCGAGCATGCCCTTGCCGGTCGCCTGGCGGTACTTCTTGCCGGTCTCGATGAACGCGGGCCAGTCCGGCCAGAGCGCGGTGACGGCGTCGCGCTCGGTCGGCAGGCCGGCCGCCTTGAACAGGTCGGAGCGGTAGCAGACCGCGAGGCTGCCGACGTCGGTGGGCAGGCCGATCAGCCGCCCGTCGGCGGCCTTACCCAGCTCCCACTTCCACGGCAGGTACTCGGTGCTGTGGTCCTTGACCAGCGGGGTCAGGTCGGCCCAGTTGGTCGGGTTGATCTTGAACTCGTTGAGGACGCCCTCTTCGAGCGCGACGATGTCGGCGATGCCCTTGCCGGTCGCCAGGCTGCGCACGATCTTGGGACGGTATTCGTTGAGCTGTGCGGTCTTGCGCAGCTCGACCTTGATGCCGGTGTCCTTTTCGTACTGCTTGACCAGCTCGTCGTAGCCGAACTCGCCGAAGGTCTCGATGACCAGCTTGTCGGGCTTGCCGCCGGCGCTGCTGCTGCCGGCGCCCTCGTCATTGCCACAGGCAGTGACGGCGAGCGCGGTAGCGGCAACTGCGGCGAGCGCGACCAGCCTGTTGCCGCGCCTAGTGACGCTCATCCAGGACCCCTCTCAGGTCGGAGATGGTTCAGTGGTGGGGTTGGTCGGCGCCACACGGATTCGTCGGACCAGGGTCCGCCGGGAGCGCTCCCACGAGATTGCCGATCAGTTTCGTCCCCGTCAATACCGGGTACTGGGAGCGTTCCCAAACCGTTATGGGAGCGCTCTCAGGGCCAAAACCGTCGCACTGCGTGGGACCAGCCGTACGGATTGCTGCTGCTCGGGGGTAGCTTCGTTGGCCGCACGGGGGGATGTGATGGTTTTTCATGGCGGTGATCCACACACCGGACCACCGGTTGCGGGTGTTCGTCTCGTCGACGCTGGAGGAGCTCGAGCCTGAGCGACTCGCCGTGCGGGACGCGGTCGCCCGGATGCGGCTCGTGCCGGTGATGTTCGAGCTGGGCGCCCGGCCGCACGGACCGCGCGACGTCTACCGCGCCTACGTCGAACAGAGCCAGTTGTTCATCGGCGTCTACTGGGAGAGCTACGGCTGGGTGGCGCCCGGCGCCGAGATATCGGGGATCGAGGAGGAGTTCGGGATCGCCGGCCACCTCCCGAAGCTCATCTACGTCAAGTCGCCCGCGCCGCACCGCGACCCCCGGCTGACCGCGCTGCTCGACCGGATACGCGACGACGCCCGGGTCAGCTACCGCCACTTCCGCAGCGCCGACGAGCTGCGCCGGGTCGTCGGCGAGGACATCGCGCTGCTGCTCACCGAACGCTTCAACCCGCGCCCGGCCGGGGAGGAGGAACTGGCGCCCGCGCCCCGCGACGAGCTGCCGGTGCCACCGAACCCGCTGCTCGGCCGCAGTGCCGAGCAGCGCTCGCTGCGCACGCTGCTGACCAGCGACGACGTGCGGCTGGTGACGCTGACCGGGCCCGGCGGCGTCGGCAAGACCCGGCTCGCGATGGAGCTCGGCTCGGCGCTGCGCAACACGTTCGCCGACGGAGTGCGGTTCGCCGACCTGTCCGGCGTCACCGACCCCGACCTCGTCGCCGCCGCGCTGGCGCAGTCGCTCGGGCTGCGTACGGTGCCGAACCGGCCGCCACTCGACGACGTTGTCACGTACCTCCGGAACCGCTCCCTGCTCCTGGTCGTCGACAACATGGAGCATCTGGCCGACGCCTCCCCCGCCCTGGCCACGCTGCTCGACGCGGCGCCGGGCGTCACGGTGCTCGCGACCAGCCGGATCCCGCTGCGACTGACCGGCGAGCACGTGTTCGACGTGCCGCCGCTGCCGCTGCCCGACCCGCGCGAGGAACCGATGGTCGCGGTCCGCCGCGACGGCGCCGCCCGGCTGTTCGTCGAACGGGCCCGCGCGGTCAAGGCCGACTTCGCGCTGGATCCGCAGAATGCGGCGGCGATCGCCGAGATCGTCCGGCGGCTCGACGGCCTGCCGCTCGCGGTCGAGCTCGCCGCCGCGAAGGTCCGCGTGCTCACCCCGGGGGCGCTGCTCAACCGGCTGGGCAGCCGGCTGGGCACGCTGACCGGCGGCGCCCGCGACCTGCCGGCCCGCCAGCGGACGTTGCGCGACGCCATCGCCTGGAGCTACCAGCTGCTCCCGCCGGGCGAGCAGGAGCTGTTCGCCCGGCTGGGCGTCTTCGCCGGCCCGTTCGACCTCGACGCGGCGCGCGCGGTCGCCGGGGTGCCGGAGCGCTACGCCGGCCTCGACGCGCTGACCGCGCTGATCGAGAGCAGCCTCGTCACGCAGGAGCGCGGCGAGCGGGAGCCGCGCTTCACCATGCTCGGGATCATCCGGGACTTCGCGCTCGAACGGCTGCGCGAGTCCGGCGACTGGGAAGGCACTCACGACCGGCACGCGCGGCACTACCTGGAGTTCGCGGAGCGCACCGCGCCGCCGCTGGGCCGCACGTCGACCAACCCGCAGGCCGTGGACCAGCTCGACCTCGAGCACGACAACCTGCGGGCCGCGATGAGCTGGTTCATCGACACGGACCAGCTCGAGGACGCGGTGCGGCTGGGCTGGATCGTCTGGGTGCTGTGGTGGCTGCGCGGCCACACCGACGAGGGCGCCCGCAACATCGAGCGGGTGCTGGCGAAGGCGGACTCGCTCTCCCCGCGGGCGTACGCCCACACGCTCTTCGGCGACGGCGCCATCGCGGTGATGACCGGGCAGCACGTGCGCGGCCGGACCCAGCTGGAACGCGCCCTCCCGCTGCTGCGTGACCTCGGCGACGACGACGCCACCGCCCGCGCGGCCGGCATGCTGGGCCAGCTGGCGATCGCCCGCGGGGAGTACGGGGTCGCCCGTGAGCTGCTGGAGGAGACCAAGCGGATCAGCGAGCGGCTGGGCGAGGAGTGGATGATCTCGCTCTACTACGCCCGGCTGGGCCTGGTCCCGCTCAACGAGGGCGACTACCCGGCCGCGATCGAGCAGTTCGGCGACGGCCTGCGGATGGCGCGCAAGACCCACGACCACCTGGGCGAGGTGGTCGCGCTCTACAGCCTCGCGGTCACCTCGCTCGCCGGCGGCAGCCCGGACACCGCGGACGCCTACCTGGAGTCGGGCCTGCGGGTCGCCGCCGACGCCCGGGACGAGGCCGGCGCGTCGCTGTTCCTGGAGGCCCTCTCCGACCTGGCGGCGCGGCAGGGCGAGCCGGACCGGGCGGTGCGCCTGGTCGCCGCCGCCCGCAAGCTCCAGACGCTGGCCAGCGCCGCCTGGATGCGGGCGTACGTGCCGGCGTGGCCCGACGGCCGCGCCGACCTGGACACCCGCGCGCACGCCGCGGCCTGGGCCCAGGGCACGGCCGACAACCTGGCCTCGGCGGTGGCCTACGCCCTCGACCGCCCGCGATGAACAGGCCCTTCTACGGGGCGCCGACCTTCGGGTCGCCACGCTCAGGTTCCAGCGATGCGACCGCAGCCGCGATGTCGTCCTCGAACCGCTCGTCGGGTGCTGGAATGTCGGCAAGCGCCGTGCGGAGGTCGGCACCGGTCCGCCTGCGGGCAGGTCCGATCTCGGCAACGGGATCATTGTGTCGGGTGATGATGACGGTCTCGCCGCACTCGATGGCGTCGAGCAAGCCGGAGAAATTACGGGCCGCCTCCGTGGCGGTCATCGTCCGCATGCTGTCACGCTATCTGTAACAGACTCGGCTGAGTTGGTCGTGATGCGCGTAGCGTCCCGGAGCATGACATCCACCGCATTGGTCACCGGCGGCTCGCGGGGCATCGGTCGGGCCGTCGTCGAACGCCTCGCCGCGGCCGGGCATCGGGTCGTGTTCACCTATGCGCGCGACAAGGTCGCCGCCGACGAGGTCGTCGACCGCTGTCCCGGCTCGGTCGCCGTGCGGGCCGACCAGACCGACCTGTCCTGTCTGGACGCCATGTTCGCGCCGGTCCAGGACGGGCTCGACATCCTCGTCAACAACGCGGCCATCATCGTGCCCGCCGCGATCGGCGAGGTCACCGCCGAGGAGTTCGACCGGGCGATGACCGCCAACGTCAAGGTGCCGTTGCTGGCGGTCGGGCGGGCGGCCGCGCTGATGCGCGACGGTGGCCGGATCGTCAACATCTCCACGCTCAACACGGCCGTCCCCGCGCCGGGCAACGTGCTCTACTGCGCCACCAAGGCGGCCCTGGAGCAGGTCACCGCGGTCGCCGCCCGGGAGCTCGGGCCGCGCGGCATCACCGTCAACACGGTCTCGCCGGGCGCCACCGACACCGACCTGCTGCGGGCCCACAACAGCGCCGAGGAGCTGGCCCTGGCGACGGAGTGGACCGCGCTCGGGCGGCTGGGCCGACCCGACGACGTGGCCGCGGTGGTGGCGTTCCTGACCACGCCGGACGCGGGCTGGATCACCGGCGAGAACATCCGCGCCGCGGGCGGATCGTTGATCTGAGGCCGGCGGTGCCGCAGGCTGGGTCCTCATGGAGATCAGGAAGGCGGGACCCGACGACGTGGCGGCGATCGTCGCGGTCGGGCACGAGACCTGGCCGGCGACGTACGCGTTCGCCGGCGACGACTACGTCGCGCACGGACTGGCGACGTGGTGGTCGACCGAGGCGACGCGGCGGGCGATCGCGGAGACCACGGTGCTCGTCGCGGCGGAGGGCGACGACGTGCTGGGCGTGGGCAACCTCGACGAGCGCGGCCCGGTGCCGATCATCTGGCGGCTCTACGTGCGGCCGGCCGCGCAGGGCCGGGGCGCCGGCGGGGCGCTGCTGGCCGCGCTCGTCGCCGCCGTCCCCGACCGGCCGGTGCGGCTGTCGTACCTCGAGGGCAACGAGCCCGCCGCCCGGTTCTACGCCCGGCTCGGCTTCGCCGAGCTGCGCCGCGAGCCCGGCGACCGGCCGGGCTGGCCGGGGCAGGTCTGGCTGGAGCGCCCGCCGTCGGGCCTGCTGCTGGTGGCCATCGTGGAGATGACCGAGGCCGAGGCGGGGCGGCGCTACGAGGACGAGGTGCTGGCGCTGCTCGGCCGGCACCGCGGGACGCTCGAACGCCGGACCCGCGACGCCGCCGGCACGACCGAGGTGCACCTGATCCGCTTCGCCGACCGGGCCGGCTACGAGTCGTTCATGCGGGACCCGGAGCGGCTCGCCCACCGCGAGGCGATCGCCGACGCCGCCCCGACGACCCGGGTGATCGAGGTGCGGGACATCGGCTAACCGCGGATGGACTGTTCCACGGTGGCGATGACGCCGGTGGCGTGGGCCGGGGTCATGCCGAGCTTGTCGGCGATCCAGTGGACGGCGTCGCGCTCGGGCTGGCTGAGCGGGCCGTCGGCGAGGGCGATCCGCACGGCGTTGGCGAGCTGGCGCTCGCAGGCGTCCTGGGTGAAGTTGGCCGACAGGGCCCGCAGCGGCTCGGCCGCGTACTCGATCGGCTGGTTGGCGTCGGCCTGCACGTGGGCGAGGTCGTAGTCGCCCGCGCCGGCCTCGCGGACCGCGTCGACCGCGGCCCGGGCCGTCGCGTCGTTGAGGCCGCCGGCCCGCAGCACGACCGACGCCGCGGCGCGCATGCCGGCCGGCAGGGCGCTGGCCAGCTGGGCGGTGGTCGGGCGGCTCAGCACGATCGGGTCGAACTTGGTGCGGCAGGTCTTGCAGCGCACCACCTCGCCGACCTTGTCGAGCGGGATCACCGGCAGGAAGAACAGCGTGAAGAACCGGCGCGCGGTGCGGTGCTCGTAGTCCCGGTCGCCGCCGCAGTGCGGGCAGTGGAAGTGCCCGGTGCCGATCAGGCCGAAGATGTAGAAGACCGACACACCAAAGATGATCATTGCGACTCCGCGGGAAGGGACGGCTGGATCTTCGGGACCCTACCAACAGCGGGCGACGCTGTGGCACCATGAGCGGATGATCTCCTACCGAAAGGGCGGCGACGCCCTCGTTCGATGACCGCGCCCGCGCGGCGTGGTGACGCCGCTGACATTTGGCGCGAAGCAGTTCTGATTCGCCGGGAATGGCTCGATCACGGCCTGTCCGGCTCGCCCGCTGACCGGGAGACCGCCGAACACAGCGTGGCCGGCATCTACGCCCGCATCGGCCGGCCCCGGCCCCAGTTCGAGTGGGTCGACTCCCCCGCCAAGGCGCTCGCCCTGGTCCGCGGTTGGCCCACATTGGACGACCTCTACGAGTGGATCCGGCGCCCGGTCGGCCCGCCCGTGCTGGCCAGCGACGTCGCCACGGTCGCGTCGCGGTTGCGGGCGGCGCTCAGCGCCGGGGTGACCCACACCGATCCGGAGCTGTCACCGCCGCGCCGGCCCGGCAAGAAACAGGAACGCTGGCCGGAGCTGCCACCGCTGGACGCGCTCGCCCGGGGCGTGCCACTGCCGGTGGTGCTGCACCAGGCGGTCCGCGGCGCCCTGCATCGCAGCCTGGGCAACGGTTTCCGCCATCCGGTGCGGGCGGCGCTCGGGCCGGACACACCGGTCTGCTGGTACGGCCAGCAGGACGCGTGCTGGATCGGCTACTACGACACCCTGCGCCGTCTCGGCCTAGCCGGCTGGGACGCCGACACGTCCGACCACTTCGGACAATGGGCCGACCTCGCCCGCGCCACCGGCTGGTGGTGGCCGGGCGACGAGCTCTGCGTGCTGGTCGACCGGCCGGCGCGCGTGCGGGTCGCGCCGGTGCCCGGCGGCTGGCACGACGAGGTCGCTCTCACCACTGTGGAGTACCGCGACGGCTGGCGCGTCGACTAGCCGCGCCAGTGCAGGATCTCGAGGGCCGCGCCGACCTCGACGGCGCGGCCCGCGAGCGAGCGGGGCAGCAGCGCGTCGGCGCGGGCCAGCCGGCGCAGCAACGTGTTGCGGTGGGTGAACAGCCGGGCCGCGGCGCGGGACGCGTTGCACTGCTCCGCGATGTAGGCCCGCACGGCCGCCCTGATCTCGGCGGGCGCCGACTCCAACCCGCCCAGCGTGCGGGTGACGAACCGGTCGGCGCCCTCCGGGTCCTGGGTCAGCAGCGCGACCACCTCGACGTCGGCGAACGCGGCCACCCGGTGCGCCGCACCGAGCCGGGCCAGCAGGCGCTGCGTGGTGAGCGCGTCGAGGTGGCTGCGGCGGAAACCGTCGACGCCGGGCGCCGGAGCGCCGAGCGCGACCCGGACCGCCGGCGGAAGCCGGTCGAGCCGCGCCGGGTCGGCGGCGCCGTGCACCCACACCCAGCGGGTCGCGGCGCTGGCCAGCACGATCAGGGGGCGGGCCGGGCCGGCCAGCGCGTCGGCGGCCCGGTCCAGCTGGCGGAGGTCGGCGTCCGGGTCGTCGGTCCAGACCACGGCGGCGGTGTGGGTGCGGTCCAGCGCGTACCCGAGCTTGTTGTCCGCGCCCGTGATCGGCACGCCGTCGAGCAGCAGCATGACCGTCTCCCGACGTTCGGCGTGGCTCCCCTGGGTCAACGCCGCCCGCTCGGCCCGCATCCGCAGCGAGATCGCCGTCACCGTCGCGTCGACGAACGCGGCGATCGACCGCAACGAGACGTCGAGCAGCTCGCGCAGCTCCGCGGTGTCGTCGGTCAGCGTGCAGGCGATCTGGGTCCAGAGCCGGGCCGCCACCGCCTCACCCACCCGGTAGGCATCCAGGGCCGACTCGTCCAGACCCCGCCGGACCAGGTCGCGGGCGATCGACAGCGGCGCCGCCTCGTCGTTGGCCGGCACCGGCTGGCCCGGCGCGCGGACGTTGGCGGCGGCCCAGAAGAGCAGGTTGGACCGGTTGGTGCGGCGGGTGGCGGCGGCGAGCACCGGGTCGCCGGCGATCGGCCGGCGGGCCTCGCCGGCGAGCGTCGCCGCGTCGATCTCGGCGAGCCACTCCGGGCGGGGGTGCAGCGCGATCTCGGCACCCGCCCGGATCAGCTCCCGCACCCGGGGTGACGGCGGTTCCCACGACATCCCCGCAGGCTAGTGGTGCAGTTCGCACCACGCCAGGGGTGATCGGAGTGCAGATCGTCCTCGCGGCGGCCCGACGGTGAGGCAGACCATGAACGGATGGCGGTGGAGCATTTCGATGTGCTGATCGTCGGCGCCGGCATCTCCGGCATCGGCGCGGGGCGCTACCTCAAGACGTCGCTGCCGGGCAAGACGTTCGCGATCCTGGAGGCCCGCGGCGCGTCCGGCGGCACCTGGGACCTGTTCCGCTACCCGGGCACGCGCTCCGACTCCGACCTCCACACGTTCGGCTACGCGTTCAAGCCGTGGCGCGACGAGGAGGCGATCGCGTCGGCGCCGCGGATCCTGGCCTACCTGCGCGAGACGGCCACGGAGAACGGCCTGGACCCCCACATCCGCTACCACCACCGGGTACGCGCGGCGGCGTTCGACTCGGGGACAGCACTGTGGACGGTCACGGTGGACGTCTCCGGCGAGCCGGTCACATTCACCGCCCGCTGGCTTTTCTGCGCCGGCGGCTACTACCGCTACGACGAGGGCTTCACGCCGCGGTTCGAGGGCCAGGAACGGTTCCGCGGCGCGATCGTGCATCCGCAGCACTGGCCCGAGGACCTCGACTACGCGGGCAAGCGGGTCGTCGTGGTCGGCAGCGGGGCGACCGCGGTCACCATCGTCCCGGCGATGGCGGGCACCGCGGCCCACGTGACGATGCTGCAGCGCACGCCGACCTACATCCTCTCCGTGCCGGCCAGGGACGCGCTCGGCAACGCGCTCAAGAAATACCTCGGCCCGGAGAAGGGGTACGCCTGGACGAGGCGCAAGAACATCGCCACCCAGCGCTGGATCTGGCGTTTCTGCCAGCGGCACCCGGAGCGGGCCCGCCGCCTGATCCGCTGGTTCAACGCGCGGCAGCTGCCCGAGGGCTACCCGGTCGACGAGCATTTCCGGCCGCCGTACAACCCGTGGGATCAGCGGTTGTGCCTCGTCCCGGACGGTGACCTGTTCACGTCGATCCGCGACGGTAGCGCGGAGGTGGTCACCGACCGGATCGAGACGTTCACCGAGCACGGCATCCGGCTGGCGTCGGGTCGCGAGCTGCCGGCGGACGTCATCGTCACCGCGACGGGCCTCAACGTGCAGGCCCTGGCGGGCGTGACGCTGACCGTCGACGGCACGCCGGTCAACATCCCGGACACGATCGCGTACAAGGGGATGATGCTCTCCGGGGTGCCGAACTTCGCGTTCGTGGTGGGCTACACCAACTCGTCGTGGACGCTCAAGGTCGGCCTGCTCTGCGAGCACTTCTGCCTGCTGCTGGCCCACATGGACAAGCACGGCTACGAGATCTGCCGCCCGGACCCGGCCGACCCGGCGATGCCCACCCGCCCGTTCCTGGACTTCGGCGCCGGCTACATCCGCCGCGTCATCGACCAGCTGCCTCGCCAGGGCGACCGCCTGCCCTGGCTGACCTCGATGAACTACCACACGGACGTCAAACTCCTCCGCGCCGACCGCGTCACCGACCCGGAGCTCCACTTCGGCCACGCGAGCACTGTCAGCTCAGGTGATCGACTTCAAGGTCAACGAGAATCGGCTCGGTGAGACTCAGCAACTGACCAGGGTGCGCTGTGCCGACCTCCGCATACCGGCTCCCGCACAGCTGGAACAGCGTGAGCGTGAGCGAAAACAGAGTCCGCTCGACGAGCAAATAGGAAGGGATGGCGGCGTCGGCGTACAGCTGCGTCTTGACCACTCGATCGGTCACGGCCGTCTCCGGGGAGGTGATCTCGCAAACGAGTGCGACGTCGGCGGCATTCATCAGCAGACCGTCTTCGTCCGTCGCGGCCAGGACCAGATCCGGTATCACGATCCGATCGACTTGGAGCCGGACGTTTACCGCCGGATAGATGGTCAGCCCCGCCGCCCGGGCCGGGGCATGCAGGGCCAACGCCAACTGACGACTGACATGCTGGTGCCCCGGTTCGCCCCGAGGGCTGATCAACAGTCCGCCGTCGATGAGCTCGACGCGTGGCACCGTCTCGCCGAGCGCCAGGTAGTCCTCGTCGGTCCACGGGCCCGCGCCGAGTCGGCGCAACAGCGTCGTCAACACAAGCGCTATCGCCCCACGGGCACCGCGGCGCTGCGGGCGGCGGCGAGGGTCAGGGCGCGGTGCAGAAGGCGGGAGTCGCCGAGTAGGCCGCGGAGGCGGCGTTCCAGGCCTGCGATCGGGATCAGGTTCTGGGGTGCCCGCGGGTCCTTGTAGGGCGTCGAGGCGAAGCGCGGCAGGGTGACCAGGGACAGGTCGGCCAGCTCGATGGCCTCCTGGGACGGCAGCTCCGTCGAGCACTCCACCCGCACGATGCCCGCCCACGGCGCTCCGGTCGGGCCGGGCAGGCGCAGGTACCAGGTGTAGCCGCCCCAGGCCGTGCCCATCAGGAAGACCGGCGAGCGTTCGCCGGGGCGCAGCGCGGTCACCACGTTGGTCAGCGTCGCGTCGAGATATTGGCTCTGCTGCGTCTTCACGTAGCCGATCGTGCGGGTCAGCTGGCGGCGGTTGCGCAGCGGGCCGTCGACCACCAGCAGGTCGTCGGACTCGCCGCGGACCTGGGTGGAGACCGCCACCTCCAGCGCGGTCAGCGGGCCCTGGACCGCCGGCACCAGGCGGGCCGGGTCAGGGGCGCCGGAGATCTGGCGCACGCCGTAGCGGACCGCTCCGGCCGCGATGTCGGTCGCCGTCGGCGAGGTGGTGAACAGGCCGCGTTCGACGAGCGTGCCGGCCATCGTGGCGGCGCCGGCGCGCAGGTCGCAGCGGACCACGCCCGCCGCGTAGGACGCCGCCAGGCCCGGGTGGGACGTGCCGTCGTCCTCGCGGGTCCACAGCGTCGCGTCGATCCGGCGCACGCCGTCGACCAGCAGCACCACGTCGGGGGCCCGGACGGTCGGTGGCGCGGTCAGCGGGCGCCACGATGCCGCCGGCAGCTCGACGTCGGTGTTGACCTGGGCGCTGCTCTGCGCCGCGGGCGCGGTGGAGGTCTCGAACGACGCGCCGTACGCCGGGTCCCAGTTGTCGATGAAGTATTCCGTCATATCCCGCTCCGGGTGATGTGGGCCGAGCGGGCGTCCTTGGTGACGTCGAACCGCACCGGCACCCGTTCGGCCAGCGCCGGCACGTGGGTGACCACGCCGACCATCCGGTCGCCGCGGGCGGCCAGGCCCTCGAGCGTCGCGGCGACCGTGTCGAGGGTCGCGGCGTCGAGCGTGCCGAAGCCCTCGTCGAGCAGGATCGACTCCAGGCTCGCGGCCGACGTCGACATCCCGGCCAGCTGCTCGGCCAGCGCCAGCGCGAGGGCCAGCGACGCCTGGAACGTCTCGCCGCCGGACAGGGTGCGCACGCCGCGGCGCAGGCCGGCGTCGTGGTGGTCGACGACCGAGAACTCGCCCTTCTCGTGAACGAGGTCGTACTGCCCGCCGGACAGCTCCCGCAGGATCCGCGACGCGCCCTCGACCAGCAGGTCGAGCGCCTCCTCCAGCAGCCACCGCTCGAAGTTGTTGGCCCGCAGGTGGCTCGCGAGCGACTTGGCGATTTGGCCGTCGTGCTCGTGCGCGGTGCGCTTGTCGAGCAGGCCCTGCGCCTGGGCGCGGCGCTCCTCGACCCGCTGGTGCGCGGCGGTCGCCCGCTCGACCGCGACCGTCGCCGCCCGGACGTGGTCGTCGGGCGCCGGCAGGCCGGCGTCGACGAAGGCCGCGTCGAGCCGCGACCGCGCGTCGGCTACCGCGGCGTCCGCGTCGGCGGCGGCATCGGCGAGGGCGGTACGCGCGACCCGGCGGCTCTCCACCTCGGCCGCCGACCACTCGGCCAGCGCCGACCACGACTCCGCGAGATCCTCGCGCGCGGCCGCCGGCGGGGCGAACCGGGCCACCCCGTCGCGGGCGGTGTCGAACTCCCGCCACCCCTGGGTCAGCCGCTGCTCGGCGGCGGACCGGGCCGCGTTCGCGGTGCGGGCCTGCTCGCGGGCCGACTTCAGCGCCGCCACCGCGCCGTCGAGCGACTTCTGCAGCGCGGCCAGGGTCGCCAGCTCGCGGCGCAGGGCCGCGACGCCCGGTGAGGTCGTCAGCTGCGCGTCGAGCGCGGCCAGCCGGGACTCGAGCTGCTCGTGCTGCGCCCGGGCCCGGTCGAGGGTGCGCTCCAGCGCGCGGGCCGCCTTCTCCCGCTCGGCGACCTGGGCCTGCGCCTTGTCGTCGGCCGCCTTGGCCGCGTGGCCGGCCTGCTCCGCCGCGGGCACGGCCGAGGTCGACGGCACCGCCGGGACGGTCGCGACCGGCTGCTCGCACACGGGGCACGGCGCGCCGGCGTGCAGGTGGACGCGGAGGGCGCCCGCCCGGTCGGCCGCCTGCGCGTCCTGGTAGGCCCGCCGGGCCGCATCCAGCTCCGCCGCCGTGCGCAGCGCCGCCGCCCGCGCCTTCTCGAGGGCGGCCTCCGCGGTCCGGTGCTCCGCCGTCGCGGCGGAGACTCCACTGTGGAGACCGGACAGCTCGGCGCGCACGGCGTCGTGCTCCTCGTGGGCGCGCAACAGCAGGCGCAGCGCGGCCGGGTCGCCCGCCGCCGCCAGCTCGCCGCGCAGCTTCTCCTCGCGCTCCTCGGCCGCGGTGACCGCGTCGGCCGCCTCGGTCGCGTCGTCGCGGGCGGCCGCCGCCGCGGAGGCCAGGGCGGCGACGCCGCGGGGCGCGCGGACCCGCTCCAGCAGGGCGATCTCGTCGTCGAGCGCGGTCAGCCCGGCGGCCGCCGCCGACGCCACCCGGCGGGCCTCGTCGAGCGCCGGCATGCCGTCGGTGACCCGCGTGGCCAGGGCGAGCATCGCCTCGACCCGGTCGGCCGCCTCGGCCAAGGCCTCGTCGGAGGTGTCGTCGAGGCCCGCCAGCAGCTGGTCGACTGCGCGCAGGTCGGCGTCGGCCTGCTGGGCCCGGGCGGTGGCCCGCTTCTGGATGTCCTCGTAGACGTGCAGGCCCAGCAGGTTGACCAGGATCTGCTGCCGAGTCGCCGGCTTGGCGTGCAGGAAGTCGGCGAACTGCCCCTGCGGCAGGATCACACAGCTGGTGAACTGCTCGTACGGCAGCCCGACCGCCTGCAACACTGCGTCGTCCATCTCACCCGGGGTCCCGGCCAGCACGTCACCGAGGTCCTCCGGGGTCATGCCGGTGTCGAGTTTGGACACGTCGAAGTTGTCGGGCATCTGCTGGAGCCCGGCGCCGCCGGTCTTGACGTTGCCCCGGCTGTCGCGGCGCACCACCCGGGTGGCCACGTAGCGGGCGCCGGCGGACTCGAACACCAGCCGCACCCGGGCCTCGGTGGCCGACGGCGACAGCGCGTTGGCGATGCCCCGGCTGCTGCCCCAGCGCGGCACCTGCCCGTAGAGCGCGAAACAGATGGCGTCGAGCACAGTGGACTTGCCGGCGCCGGTCGGGCCGACCAGCGCGAAGAAGTCGGCATCGGTGAAGTCGACCGTCGTCTCATCACGGAAGACCGTGAACCCCGCCATATCAAGCCGAAGGGGTCTCATGCCGACGCCTCCTCGTAGAGCTCGTCGAACAGTTCCTGCACGCCCTCGTCGTCGACCCCACGGCTGGTGAGATAGGCCGCGAACAGCTCCCGGGGCGACCGACCCGCGCGTTCCTCCGCCCGCGGTCCGGGCGTCGACGGCACCAGATCGGGATCGATCCGGACCTCAAGCGCCCGCGGCAGCAGCTCCTGCACCTCCTCGCGCAGCCCGGCCCGCGGCGTCTCCCGCACGTAGACCCGCAGCCACGCCTCGCCGGTCTTGAGCGACGCCAGCTGCTCCAACGTCCCGCGCACGGTGCGCAGCGCGACGGCCGCCGTCACCGGCACCTCACGGACCTTGGCGGGCGTCGAGGCGGTGACGTCGACGATCGAGATCGCCGGCACGTTTTCCCCCTCGCCGAAGTCGATGGCGAGCGGGCTGCCGCTGTAGCGGATCGGGCAGGGCCCGAGGACCGCCTGCGCCCGGTGCAGGTGGCCGAGCGCCACGTAGTGCGCGCTGGGCGGGAACACGGTGGCCGGCACCGCGTAGCCCATGACGGTCTGGGCCTCGCGCTCGCCGCCGCCCTGGCTGGCGCCGTGCACGGTCACGTGGGCGGTGACCAGGTTGACCACGCCCGACGCGGAGAACCCCTCGGTCAGCTTGCCGACCAGGCGCGACAGGTGGTCGGCGTAGGTCTGGGTGGCCTCGGCCGCGGTCAGCTCGTACATCTCGACCGCGCGGACCGCGAAGCGCTGCGACAGGAACGGCAGGGCGACCAGCTGCCAGCGTTCGCCGCCCGCGGTCGTGCCCTCGATGACGTGTTCCGCCGGGTTCTCCCGGACGCTGCCCCGCAAGGTGATGCCCGCGGCGTCGGCCCAGGGCCGCAGGGCGTCGAGCGCCGCGCCGTTGTCGTGGTTGCCACCGACCGCCACCACGTCGGCGCCGGTCCGGCGCAGGGCCGACAGCGCGCGGGTGACCAGCCGGGTCGAGTCCGGCGACGGCGCGGCCGTGTCGTAGAGGTCGCCGGCCACGATCACCAGGTCAGGCTGCTCGGCACGGGCGATCTCGACCACCTGGGCGAGCACCGCGACGTGCTCCTCGGCCCGCGACTGTCCCTTGAGGACCTTGCCGACGTGCCAGTCCGAGGTGTGCAGAATGCGCACGCGAACCTCCTGAACTAGAACGGGATGTCGTCGTCGGACAGCGCGCCCGACCGGGAGCCGACCACCGCGAACGGGTCGGCCGACTGGGTGACCGAGCGCAGCGAGCCGGTCGGCGCCGCGCCCGCCTCGGAGTGCCGGGTCGCCCACGACGGGAACGGGAACTCGAGGCAGAGCGGCACGGGGATGTCGGGCTGGTTGACGAACATGGTGCCGGGCTTGGCGAGCAGCACCCGCTGCCGCTGGGCGGGCGGCAGGAAACCGTATTCGGGCCGGGACGCCTCGGCCGGGTCGAGCCGGCCGACCACGCGGACCGCCGAGTTGGTGACGATGCGGCGCTCGACCTCGCTGGCCGTCTGCTGGGCGCCGACCAGGATCACGCCCAGGGAGCGGCCCCGCTCGGCGATGTCGAGCAGCACCTCCTTGATCGGCGACGAGCCCTCGCGCGGCGCGTATTTGTTGAGCTCGTCGAGCACCACGAACAGCAGCGGCTTGGCCGTGCCCTTCTTCTCCTTGCGCTCGAACTCCTTCTTGAGCGTCACGCCGACCACGAACCGCTGGGCGCGGTCGGGCAGGTTGTGCAGGTCGACGACGGTGACCTGGGCGCTCTCGTCGGTGTTGATCTGGTGCGGCCGGCGGGTGGCCAGGTCGCCGCGGATCAGCCGGCCGAGGTCACGCTTGCTGGCGATCAGGCGGCGGGCGAACGCGTTGATGGTGCCCAGCCCGACGGCGCTGCCCGTCCAGGTGAACCGGGTCTCGTCGTCGGAGAGCTGGGCGACCACGAAGTCGACGAGGTCCGCGTAGGAGCCGAGCCGCGTGCCGTCGAGCGCGATGCCGCCGTCGGCCGGCACCGCGTGCCGGGCCAGGTGGGCGGTGACGGCGTGCACGACCATCGTGTATTGCTGGCGCTCGTCGTCGGCGTCCGCGAACACGTAGGGCAGCAGCCGCTCGGCGCAGAACTCCTCGAGCGTCCAGTAGAAGCTGTCGACGCCGGAGAGCCGGCTGCTCACGTCGGGCGTGCCGGACGCGTCGCCGAGCCGCGGTGGCGCGTAGACCCGGACGTCGGCGAACGGCTTGGCCGGCAGGCCGAGGGCCGCGTACGCCGCCGTGGTCCTGTCGTCGAGCTTGACGTTGGGGTGGTCGAGGAAGAGCAGGTCCTCGCCCTTGACGTTGAAGATGAGCGCCTTGGCGTTGACCGAGTCGGGGCCCAGGGCGCCCGAGTTGAACACCGAGTAGAGCAGGAACGTGGCGAAGCTGGTCTTGGTGGCGACGCCCGAGATGCCGGAGATCGAGACGTGCGCGCCGCGGCTGCCGTCGAGGAAGTCGGCGTTGAGGTAGACCGGGATGCCGTCGCGACCCGTACCCATCGGGATCTGGCGTTCCATCCGGTCGAAGTGGAGCGCGGCCGCGCGCAGGTCGCCGGTGGCTCGGTGGACCAGGGCGCCGGGCGCGGGCGGCACGTAGAGCTCCGGGTCGACCCGGGTGACGGTGATCTCGGCGGCCTCCTGCACCTGGGCGGGAAGCGTGCCGTCGGCGATCGCGAAGACGTCGGAGTCGAAGACCGCGCCCTCGTGTCGGGCCCGCACCTGGGTCACCACGCCGGCGATCCGCACCGGCGGGCGGTCGGGCAGCTCGCGGGTGGTCACCACGACGTCGTCGAGCTGCAGGTAGCTGCCCGGCGTGACGGCCGTCCAGAACTGCAGCGGAGTGGCGTCGGAGGTGCCGAGCACCCGACCGACCGCACTCTGCTCACCCATCGCTCCCACCGATACCACGACTCGCATCTTGCAACATCAGTACGACTCGCTCCCAGCCGACGCGCGGGGCGGTGCCGGATGAGATGAAAGACTGTTTCATCCTTTTGAGACGTTTATGTGAGGCGCCGCAGTAGCGTTGTCGCCCGCGACGGGTCGAAGCCGTCCGGGTCGAACCAGCGCCCCACCCACTGCCGCAGCTCCAGATGCCGCGGATGGTCCTGCTCGCGCAGCGCGACGAGCAGCTCGGCGTAGCCGAACGCGCCGCCGACGTCCTCCGGCGGGCAGGCCCGCTCGCCGGCCGGGCACCGCGGGTAGCGCTCGTCGGGCTCCGCCACGAACACGTCCTCGACCAGCAGGTCGTGCTCCCACCAGTCGCCGAAGTCGTAGGTGTAGAGCAGCCGCGTGCCCTTGTGCGCGACCGCGTCGAGGCGCACCTCGAGCTCGTCGCGCACCGCGAGCTCACCGTCGGGGTCGGGCTCGCCGTATTGCACGCCGTCGACCTCGAACGAGTGCAGGTGGTAGTCCTGCCAGCCCATCGCGAGCTGGACCACGCGGTGCACCCGGTCGAGCGTGTAGGCCCCCGGCAACTCCACCCGCCGCCAGACCTCGGGCAGCACATCGGCCAGCGTCACCTTGACCTGGAAGATCTGCCGGGGCATGCGCGGGGTCCTCGATAGGCTGGCCGGATGAGCTGCGACTGTCAGCACCGTACCCCCGGCACCGCCGTCCCAAGCACCGCCGCGGTCGCCGGATGAGCGACCGGACGATCCGCGCGCTGTGGAGCGTCGACGCAGCTCAGGCGCCCGGCACGGAGCTCGACGACGAAGCCCTCACCACGTGGTACGGGCGATCGGAGCGGCCGACGCTTCGTGTCAATTTCGTGACCAGCGTCGATGGCGCGGTCGAGGTCGAGGGCTACTCGGCGGGGCTGTCCGGCCCGGCCGACAAGCGGGTCTTCGGCATCCTCCGGATGGTCTGCGACGGCCTGGTGGTCGGCGCGGGCACGATGCGGCACGAGGGCTACCGCGCGGTCAAGCTCGACGAGCGCCGCCGGTCGTGGCGCCGGGAGCGCGGGCTGCCCGAAGCGCCGACGCTGGTGGTGGTCAGCAACCGGCTGGCCGTCGACCCGACCGCGCCGGTGTTCACCGAGGCCCCCGTCCGGCCGGTGGTGCTGACCTCGGCGGCGGCGCCGGAGCCGGCCGGCCTCACGAAGGTCGCCGACGTCGTACGCGTCGGCGAGCGCGACGTCGACATCGTGGCCGGGTTGGCCGCGCTGCGGGAACGCGGGCTGAGCCAGCTCCTCTGCGAGGGCGGCCCGCACCTGTTCGGCACGCTGACCGCCGCCGACCAGGTCGACGAGCTCTGCGTCACCATCTCCCCGCTGCTCACCGGCCCCGGCGCGAGCCGGATCACCGCCGGGCCGCAGCGCGACGGCGGCCCGGTCGGACTGCGGCTGCACCACGCGATGGCCGCCGACGACCTGCTGCTCCTGCGCTACACCCGCCGCTGACGCCGCCTGCGGACGCGGCGCACGATCCACAGCGCCAGCAGGCAGGGCGCCGCCACGACGAGATAGGCCCAGGCCGGCGCCGCCCAGGGCGACGGTTCCGGCCGCGCACCCCCGAACGCGCCGGCGCGCAGCAGGTCGTCCGGCACCTCGACACCGGAGACGCGCGTCGGCGTCTCGACGAGGGTCTCGACCACGCCGTCCGGCCGCAGCGCGACCAGGTTGCGGTGGTAGTAGTCCGCCCGGCTCGGCGCGTAGGTCAGCACCGCGTCGCGACCGTCTCGCCAGCCGACGACATCCCCGGGCACACCCTCGATCGGCACCGGCGCGGTGACCACGTTGCCGGTGTTGACGTCGACCAGCTCGAGGCGCCAGCGGTGGGCCGTCTCATCGACCAGGTCGCAGCGCTGCTCGCAGCCCTCGGCCGCGAGCATCGCCAGCAGCTGGCCGTCCGGTGTCCAGGCGCCCCGGCCGGCCAGCCGGCGCCACGGCGCGGCATTGTCCTCGGTCCAGATCGGGGCGCCCGTCCGAGCGTCCATGACGGACAGGCGGCGCCCCGTGTCGCCCCTGCCGAACGGTCCCTCCACCGCGATCCGGCTGCCGTCCGGCGACCAGGCCGCCACGTTGTAGCTGTTGAGCCGCCCGACCGCCACGTACCGCCGCGCGCCCGTGCGCATGTCGACCGCCACCAGGTCGTCCGGCTTCTCCGGATCGTTGTCGGGAACGGTGTCGTCGCCGTAGGTGATCACGCCGTCGTCGTTGGAGACCCCCACCAACAGCTCCGTGCCGTCGGGCGAGAAGGCCATCGGATAGCCCACCATCGGCTCGCTGCCCAGCTGCCGTTCGGCCCCGGTGGACAGGTCGAGCAACCGCAGGCCCGGTCGCACGTAGTAACGGCCGTCTGGGGTGAGCAGGCCGTGGCCCTCGCCGATGTCCAGGTAGATCAGCCGGTAGCTGCCGTTCCGGCCGACCGCCACGCCGGTGCTCTCGAAATAGCGGGTCTGGTCGGTGTAGAACACCAGCGCGGCCGGGCCGCCCGGACCGGCCGGCCACTGACCGACCTTGGCCTGCCACGCCCGGGGCAGCTCGACCCCGGACGGCACCGCGCCGGGCCCGTCCGCGGGGACGACCGCGGCCCGCCGGTGGGCCGCCACCTCCGGCAGCGCCAGCGTGAGCGCCAGCACCAGCACCGCCGCCACCGCGTAACCGATCCGCCGGCGGCGCCGCAGCCGGCGGCCCGTGTCCCACAGGTCCGCCGGGAGCCGGGCCGGCGGCATCTCCTCGGCCAGCTCCTTCAGCAGCCGCTCCTGGCTCATCGCGCCCCCCGGAGGTCGTCGAGCTCCGGCGCGGTGGCCCGCAGCCGGGCCAGCGCGTCGCGGGTGTTGCTCTTCACCGTGCCGACCGAGCAGCCCAGCACCTCGGCCGTCTGCGCCTCGGTGAGGTCCTCGAAGTAGCGCAACACCAGCACCGCCCGCTGCCGCGGGGTGAGCCGGCGCAGCGCCTGCCGCACGGTGAGCTCGGTGTCTTTGTCGGACACCGCCTGGTCGGCGACCGCCCGCTCGGGTGGGGCGGCGTGCGGCTGGTCGACCAGCCGGCGGCGCCGCCACCACGAGACGTGCTGGTGATAGAGCACCCGCCGGACGTACGGGTCGGGGTCGCCGGCCGCCGAGATCTTCTCCCACCGGCTGGCCACCTGGATCAGCGCCTGCTGCACCAGGTCCTCGGCGAGGTGCCGATCGCCGGTGAGCAGGTACGCGGCGCGGGACAACCCCGTCAGCCGGGCCGCGACATAGTCGCGGAACGAGTCCTGCGCCGCCATGCCCTCTTACACGCTCCCCGCGTCGGGTCCGGAGGGGTCGGCGAGCAGACTAAGTTCTGGGTGTGGGTCGGCAGCGGGGGCAGGAGCGACGGGTGGTCGCCCAGATCGGGGCGGGCGTCGTCGAGCTGCTGCCCGACCATGACCGGCCACGGGCCTGGACGCTGCTGGTCGACGGCGCGCCGCAGTCGCACGTCGACCTCGACGACCCGACCTACCTCGAGTTCGAGTACGTGCGCCGGATCGCGGCCTCCCTCGACCTGACCGCTCCCCCGCTGATGCCGCTGCGGGTGCTGCACCTCGGCGGCGGTGGGCTGACCCTGGCGCGCTACCTGGCCGCGAGCCGCCCGGGCAGCCGCCAGCTGGTCGTCGAGGCCGACGCGAAGCTGGTCGACTTCGTCCGCACGCACCTGCCGTGGCCGGCCGACCGCAAACTCAGGATCCGGATCGGCGACGCCCGCACCGAGCTGACCAGGGCCCGCGACGACGAGTTCGACGTGGTGATCGTCGACGTCTTCGCCGGCGCGCGCACCCCGGCCAGCGTCCGCTCGGTCGAGTTCGTCCGGGAGGCGGCCCGGGTGCTGCACCCCGACGGCCGCTACCTGGTCAACATGACCGACGGCCCGCCGATGGCGCTGGCCAAGGGTCAGGTCGCCACGGTGTCGGCCGTCTTCGCCGAGGCCGCCCTGGTGGCCGACTCCTCGGTGCTGCGCGGCCGCCGGTTCGGCAACCTGGTGCTGACCGCGGCCAACACCGCGCTGCCGACGCCCGAGCTGGCCCGCCGGGTCGCCGGCGACTGGTTCCCCGGCCGCCTGCTCGCGGGCGACGACCTGACCCGCTTCGCGAGCGGTGCCCCGGTCGTCACCGACGCGGACGCCACCCCCTCGGCCCCACCTCCGGTCGGAATGTTCGGCCCCCGACCCGAGGTCGTCGAATGACACAGGCGTGCGAGAGTTGACGCTGTGCGGGTGATGCGGGTTCCGGAGGGCTACCACCTCGGTGGCTCGGTGGGTCCGATCCCGATGAGCCGCTGGGACCCCTGCGCCCGGTTCACCGGCGACACGTTCTGGTGGGCGACGCACACCCCGGAGGGCCCGGCGACGCTGGCGCTGCGCCGGCAGGGGCAGGAGCTGACCGCCACCGGGTACGGGCCGGGTCAGGGCTGGGTGGTCGACCAGGCCGACGCGGTCGCCGGGTTGCGCGACGACCTGTCCGGTTTCGCCGACCTGGCCGCCGCCCACCCGGTGGTCCGCGAGCTGGCCCGAGTGCACCGCGGCCGGCGCATCCCGACCACCGGGATCGTCTTCCCCCGGCTGATGCGGGCGATCTTCGAGCAGAAGGTGACCGGCAAGGAGGCCTACCGGGGCTACTCGGCGACGGTCCGGAAGTTCGGCACCCCGGCGCCCGGGCCGGTCGAGGGGCTGACGCTCCCGCCCGAGCCCGAGGTGATCGCGGCCCAGCCCTACTGGGTGTTCCATCCGTTCGGCGTCGAGCAGAAGCGCGCCGACACGCTGCGCCGGGCCGCCGCCGCGGCCGCCGCTATCGAACGGTGCGCGACCGCGGCCGAGGCCACCACCCGGATGCGGTCGATCACCGGGATCGGCGTCTGGACCGCGGCCGAGGTGGTGCGCATCGCCTACGGCGACCCGGACGCGGTCAGCGTCGGCGACTTCCACATCCCCAACACGGTGGCCTGGAACCTGGCCGGCGAGGCCCGCGGCGACGACGCTCGCATGCTGGAGCTGCTGGAGCCGTTCCGCGGCCACCGCGGCCGGGTCTGCATGCTGCTCGAGGCCAGCGGCCTGATGGCGCCGAAGTTCGGCCCCCGCATGCCGATCCGCTCGTTCGCGAAGTTCTAGCTGTTGACGAGCTTGCGCAGCGCGCGGCCGTTCCAGGCCGCGTACGCCCGCTGGAAGAGCCGGGCCACCGGGCCGCCCGCCCGCATGAGGAAGCTTGCCGGCACGCTGAACGCGATGACCTCGAACCAGGTCGTCCCGTCGGCCTCCTGCGTGACCACGAACGCCTCCTCGCCGCGGGCGGGGTGCCCCGGCAGCGTCCCGTAGCCCCAGCCGGCCCGGCCCGGCTCGTCGACCGCCCAGACGACCCGGCACGGCGCCCGCATCGGGCCGATGTGCATCGTCACGTCGACGCCGGGCGCCGCGCGGTCCGCCGAGGTCTCGACCCGGATGCCGGCCGCGCGGTGCATCCGCCAGGTCAGCACCGCCTCGGCGGCGGCTGCGAACACGTCGTGCCCCACCCTCGTGCGGTAGCGCAGGTGCCCGTAGCCGGCCGGCAGCACGCCCGTCTCGGTCGCGCCGACCTCGGCGTAGGTCAGGGAACTCATGTCGTCTCCGTCCGTCGCCAGGCGAGCAGCGCGCACATCGCGAAGCCCACCGCGTTGAGTACCCCGTGCGTCGCCACCATCGCGCCGATCGACAGGTGCGGCACCGGGAACACGTGGCCGGCGGCCCAGTCGAGGGCGAGCAGCATGGTGACCACCAGCATGCCGGACGAGGTCAGGAACAGCATGCGAACCCCGCGCGGCGCCCGCGGCCCGATCCGCGTCACCGTCAGCGCCGCGACCAGCCACATGCCGGCGGTCAGCACCGCCGCCCCGACCAACTCCATCGCGTCGCCGACGAAGTAGCCGACCAGGACGATGCCGGTGCCGGCCGGCACGCACCAGGCGGCCGCCCGGCCGAGCGGCGAGTCGCCGGTGGCCCGGCAAACGAGCGCCGCGACCAGGGCCGCCACCAGGCCCGCGTAATGCAGGTGCGGCACGGTCAGCGCCAGCGTCTCGAGCGGGAAGCCCAGCAGCCGGTGCCCCGCCCGCTCGGCCACCAGCGCCGAGGCGGCGATCACCGGCGCGGCCAGCCCGGTCGCCACCGCCACGTCGGCCGCCGCGAACCGGCGCAGCCGACGCACCGCGAGCCCCGCCAGCGCGACGGTCAGCACGAGATAGGGCACGGCGAGCAGCGCGGCCCCCACACCGCGAGGCAGCCACAACGCCACGACGCCCGGCGACGCGACCCACGGCCAAAGCCGTCGGACGGGCGCCGGCACACCGACCAGCCCGAGCGCCAGCGGCACGAGCCAGAGCATGGCGAGGGCGTCGACGAGGTTCACGAGCGGTGTCACGAGATCATTTGAACACGTTCAAGTCCCACGTGTCGAGACGTGCCGGCGTCGCCGGATGTGGCCTCCGACACGGGACGCTGTGCTGGCCGCATGGAGATCCGACGGGCCGACGCCGCCGACGCCGGCGAGGTGTTCACGCTGCAGCGCGCGGCATTCCTGAGCGAGGCGCAGCGCTATGACGATCCGCACCTACCGGTGCTCACCGAGACGCTGGCCGAGCTCACCGCGGTCCTCGACACCGTATTCGTCGGTCGCCACCTGGCCGGCCGGCTGGTCGTCGTCGGGCGCGGCCGCCTGGACGCCGCCGGCACCTGCCACATCGGCCGGCTCGCCGTGGCGCCCGACCTGCGCGGGCAGGGGCTCGGCCGGCGGATGCTGCGGGCGGTCGAAGCCGCGCACCCGGATGCCCGCCGCTTCGAGCTGTTCACCGGCGCGGCCAGCCATGACAACATCCGGCTGTACGAGCGCAACGGGTACACGATCTTCGCGCGGCGCACCCTCGACCGCGGTCCGGGCCTGGTTCACCTCGCGAAACCGGCGGTGCGCTAGCGTCGGATCATGTCGGAGCCGGTCGACCCCCGCGCCCGGCGGCTGTTCGACACCGGGCGCACCTCGCCCGGCGATCTGGCCGCCAGCCCGTTCCGCGCCGACCGCGACCGGATCGTCACCTCGCCGTTCTTCGCCCGGCTGGGCGGGGTCACCCAGGTGATCAGCCCGGGCGGCAGCGGCCTGCTGGTGCACAACCGGCTGACCCACAGCCTCAAGGTGGCCCAGGTGGCCCGGGCGATCGCCGAGCGGCTCACCGCCGACGTCGACAACCTGGCCCTGCTCGACAAGCTCGGTGGCTGCGACCCCGACGTCGTCGAGGCCGCCGCGCTCGCCCACGACCTCGGCCACCCGCCGTTCGGGCACCTCGGCGAGGCCGTGCTGGACCGGCTGGCCCGCGAGCGGCTCGGGCTCCCCGACGGCTTCGAGGGCAACGCGCAGTCGTACCGGATCGTCACCAGCACCGAGATCCGCGGCGCCGCGACGATCGGGCTCAACCTGACGGCGGCCGTACGCGCGGCGATCGTGAAGTATCCCTGGACCCGGCTCGACTATCCGGACCCGCACCCACGGCGGATGAGCCCGCCGCCGCGTGGGGCGTCCGCGCCCGACTGGGACCCGTCGAGCGGCTCGGCCAAGTTCGGCGCCTACACGACCGAGGTCGACGACCTGCGCCAGGCCCGGGCCCCGTTCGCCGGCCGGATCCCCGACTGGCAGCAGACCGTCGAGGCGTCCATCATGGACACCGCCGACGACATCGCCTACGCGATCCACGACGTCGAGGACTTCCACCGCGTCGGCGTGCTGCAGCAGGGCACCGTGGCCGCCGAGCTGATCGGCTGGCAGCGCGAGACCAAGCGGCTCGGCGGGCTCTCCGACGGCGCGCTCGACGCCGGCAGCCGCCAGGCGGGGGTGGCCATCGAGAAGCTGCGCCGCCGGCTGCACCGCCGCGACCGGTGGATCACCGACGACGACGCGTTCGCCGACGCGGTCGAGCAGGTCCGCCACGACCTGGTCGACGGGCTGCTGGCCGACCCGTTCGACGGCTCGGTCGCCGCCGAGCAGTACGTCGCCCGGTTCTCCGCCCGCTGGACCCGCCGCCTGGTCGACGCGGTCCGGCTGACCGACAACCCGGCCGTGCGCTCCGGCTACGTGCTGCTCGACCGGCCGCAGTGGCACGAGGTCCAGATCCTCAAGCTGATCCACCACCGGTTCGTGCTGGACCGGCCGGACCTCGCCCTGCACCAGCGCGGCCAGGCCCGGCTGCTGGCCACCCTGGTCGAGGCGCTGCTGGCCTGGATCGTCGACCCGGCCGAGGAGGCCCGGCTGCCGCAGCGCCTGCACGACCTGGTCGAGCTGGCCGAGGCGGAGCTGCCGGCGGGCACGCCGGACCGGGCCGCCCGGGCCCGCGGGCGGGCGATCGTCGACTTCGTGGCGGCGCTGACCGACCAGCAGGCGGTGGCGTTGCTCGACGCGCTCTCCGGTCGATCGGGACAGCTCTGGACCGATGCCTTCGTCCTCTGAGAAAGTTCCCGGATGGATCTGACGGCGACCGAAACCAACATCACGATCCTGTGCGGGGTCGCCATGGTGATCGGCGTCTTCGGCGTCGTGATCCCGTTCCTGCCCGGCCTGCTGCTGACCTGGGCCGCGGCGGTCGCCTGGGCGATCTTCGTGGGCGAGGGCGGCGCCCGCTGGGGCCTGCTCGCGCTGGCCACGGTCATCGTCATCCTCGGCATCGTGGTCAAGTACGCCTGGCCGGGGCGCAACCTCAAGCGCAGCGGCGTACCCAACAAGACCCTGCTCCTCGGCGGCGTGCTGGCGATCGTCGGCTTCTTCGTGATCCCCGTGGTCGGCCTGGTCATCGGCTTCGTCGCCGGCGTCTGGCTGGCGGAGCTGGCCCGCCTCGGCGACTCGAAGCTGGCCTGGCCGTCGACCAAGCACGCGATCAAGGCGGCCGGCCTGGCGATGCTCGTCGAGCTCGGCGCGGCGCTGGCCATCGCGATCATCTGGGTGGCCGCCGTCGTGGTGAGCTGAACCGGGCGCACCACAGCGCTGCCGCGATCTGGAAGACTCAGTGAGATGGACCTGCCGATCAACCCGCCGGTCGAGCCGATGCTCGCCAAGAGCGTGCCGCAGATCCCCGAGGCCGAGGGCATGAGCTACGAGCCCAAGTGGGACGGCTTCCGGTGCATCGTGTTCCGTGACGGCGACGAGGTCGAGCTGGCCAGCCGGGGCGGCAAGACCCTCACGCGCTACTTCCCCGAGGTGGTCGAGCAGGCCAAGGCCCAGCTCCCGGAGCGGTGCGCGGTCGACGGCGAGATCGTGGTCATCCACCGCGCGGAGGGGCAGCAGCCCAAGCTCGAGTGGGACTGGCTGACCCAACGGATCCACCCGGCCGCGTCGCGGGTCAAGCTGCTCGCCGAGCAGACACCGGCCGACTTCGTGGCGTTCGACCTGCTCGCGCTCGGCGACGAGAGCCTGGTCGACGAGCCCTACTCGACCCGCCGCGCCAGGCTGGAGAAGGCGCTGGCCGGCGTCCGCTCGCCGGTGCACGTCACGCCGACCACCCACGACATCGAGACCGCGCAGCGCTGGTTCGAGATCTTCGAGGGCGCCGGGCTCGACGGGCTGATCGCCAAGCCGGCCGACATCGCCTACGAGCCCAACAAGCGGCTGATGTTCAAGATCAAGCACGCGCGTACGGCCGACGCGGTCGTCGCCGGCTTCCGCTGGCACAAGTCCGGCCCGGTGGTCGGCTCCCTGCTGCTCGGCCTCTACGACGAGCACGGCACCCTGCACCACGTCGGCGTCTCGTCGTCGTTCAGCATGGCCCGCCGCTCGGAGCTGCTCGACGAGCTGGCCGACCACCGCGAGCCGGCCGAGCACCCGTGGATCGACCCCGACAGCGACGAGCAGCAGGTTGGCCCGACCAGCGCGACCGGCCAGCGCCGCCCCGGCGGGGTGAGCCGGTGGACCGGCGGCAAGAACCTGGCCTGGGAGCCGCTGCGGCCCGACCTGGTGGTCGAGGTCGCCTACGACGCCATGGAGGGCGACCGGTTCCGGCACACCGCCCAGTTCGTCCGCTGGCGGCCCGACCGCGACCCGCGCTCCTGCGGCTACGACCAGCTGGAGCGGCCGGTCCGGTTCAACGTCGACGAGGTTCTCGGCGGGGACCCCGCCGCCGGGACGGGAGTCTCCTAGTGCGTCTGCGGCTGCGCCTCCTCGCCCTCGGTCTGCTCGCGGGCCTGCTCGTGCTGACCGGCTGCACCGTGCCGGTGATCGCCCCCAACTCGGGCGGCAACGTGGCGCCCAGCGCCCAGCCCGCGCCCGCCGCGTCCGGCCAGCCGGCCTGGCGTCCGTGCCCCGAGGTGCCGGCCCAGCTCGTCGGCCGGGGCGCCAACGGGATGAGCTACGACTGCGCCACGCTCAAGGTGCCGCAGGACTGGGCCGACCAGGGCAACGGCCAGACCTTCGACCTCGCGCTGATCCGGGTGCGGTCCGACAAGCAGCACGACCGGATCGGCTCGCTGGTGGTCAACCCGGGCGGTCCCGGGGCGTCCGGCGTCAACCTGGCCGTCTACCTGTCGTTCGGCGCGGCCTTCCAGGGCATCCCGGCCGAGGTGACCGACCGGTTCGACATCGTCGGCTTCGACCCGCGCGGGGTCAACCGGTCGAGCCCGGTCGAGTGCATCAGCGACGCCCAGCTCGACGAGAGCTTCGGCTACGTGCCCGACCCCGAGACCCAGGCCCAGTTCGACGGCCTGGTCGACCTCAACCGGAGCATTGGGGCGGAGTGCGGCGCCAAATACGGCGACAAGCTCAAGCTGTTCTCCACCGTGCAGGCCGCCCGCGACATGGACGCGATCCGGTCCGCCGTCGGCGACAAGCAGCTGACCTACCTCGGCTACTCCTACGGCACGCTGCTCGGCGCCACGTACGCCCAGCTCTTCCCGCAGAACGTGCGGGCCCTGGTGCTCGACGGCGCCGTCGACCCGCGGCAGAACTTCCAGGCCGGCTCCGAGAGCCAGGCCAAGGGCTTCGCGCTGGCCTTCGACAACTTCGCCAAGTGGTGCACCGCGACACCCGACCAGTGCCCGATCGCGCCCGACGCCAAGGCCGCGGTCACCACGGCGATCGACAAGGCCGAGGTGTCACCGGTGACCGGCGCCGGCGGCCGCAAGGCCACCTCCGGCTGGGTGTTCTACGCGGTGATCTCGTCGCTCTACACCCAGTCGGGCTGGCAGGCCCTGGCCAGCGCGATCAAGTCGCTCGAGGAGGGCAACCCGGCGGAGGTGTTCCGGCTCGCCGACTCCTACGCGGAGCGCGAGCCCAACGGCACCTACTCCAACCTGTTCGACGCCAACATCGCCGTCAACTGCGCCGACCAGAAGACCGTGCCCGACGTCAACCAGGTCCGCACGCTGCAGGGCGAGTGGCGCTCGCAGATCCCCCTGTTCGGGGCGCCGCTCGCGGTCGGCATGCTGACCTGCGCGGTCTGGCCGGGCGGGCACGAGCCCTATCCTACCGGGCCGGCCACCGGGTCCGCCCCCATCCTGGTCGTCGGCACGACCGGCGACCCGGCGACGCCCTACGCCCAGGCGCCCGCCCTGGCCAGCATGCTCGGCGTGGGCCGGCTGCTGACCTGGGAGGGCGAGGGGCACACCGCCTACCCGCAGACCGCCTGCATCACCGAGGCCGTCGACGCGTACCTGCTCAGTCAGACCCTGCCGCCGGAGGGGAAGCGCTGCCCGGCGAAATAGGCGCGACGCCGTCGCGGGCGGCCATCTCCTCCAGCAGCCGGCGCACGACCCGCAGGTTGTTCTTCAGCTCCTCCTGCTCGTCGTGCCGGAACGCGTCGGTGTCGACGATCAGCTTGCTGGCGAAGTGCGCCGTGATCAGCGGGATCACCAGCAGCACCATCGTGGAGATCAGCACGACCGCGATGGCGCGCGCCTGCCAGGTGTCCGGCGAGATGTCGCCGTACCCGACCGTCGACGCGGTGACCACCGCCCACCAGAGCGAGTCACCGACCCCGACCTTCTCGAACACGCTGTAGAGCGCTGCCGCGATGACGATCATCAGGGCGTACGACAGCATCAGCGTCCGTGGCGAGTTGGCGAAGTAGACCAACCCGCGGTAGATCGCCTTGAACGGGAACAGCAGGGCCCTCATGGCGCATCATCATGCACCCCGGCCGCCAGCGGGGAGGTCCTGCGACCGGCCGGAAAATTGTTTGTCGCCGGATGTCGAGAACCGGGGCGCGGCTCCGTCCCCGCAGTGCACACGGCACGATGGCCGTATCGAACGAGGAGAACCACGATGGCGAAGTACCTGCTGCTCAAGCACTACCGCGGCGCGCCGGCGGCGGTCAACGACGTCCCGATGGACAAGTGGACGCCCGAGGAGGTCGAGGCCCACATCGGCTACATGCGCGACTTCGCGGCCCGGCTCGAGGGCACCGGCGAGTACGTCGACGGCCAGGCGCTGTCCCCCGAGGGCACGTTCGTCCGCTACGACGGCGAGGGGCGGCCGCCGGTCACCGACGGCCCGTTCGCGGAGACCAAGGACCTGATCGCCGGGTGGATGGTGATCGACGTCGACAGCTACGAGCGCGCGGTGGAGCTGGCCGGCGAGCTGTCCGCGGCCCCGGGCGCCGGCGGCAAGCCGATCCACGAGTGGCTCGAGCTGCGCCCGTTCCTGGGTGAGCCCCCGACCATCACGGAGTGACGCACGGTGGACGAGTCCCTGTTGCGGACCCTCACCCCCACGGTCATCGGGATCCTCGTCCGCCGCGGAGCTGACTTCGCGGCGGCCGAGGATGCCGTCCAGGACGCGCTGGTCGAGGCGGTGCGCGGCTGGCCGGCCGACCCGCCCCGGGACCCCAAGGGCTGGCTCGTCGCGGTGGCCTGGCGCAAGTTCCTCGACGCGACCCGGGCCGACACGTCCCGGCGCCGGCGGGAGGAGCTGGTCGACCGCCAGCCCACCCCCGGCCCGGCCGAGGCGGCGGACGACACGCTCGCGCTTTATTTCCTCTGCGCGCACCCGTCCCTGACCCCGGCCTCGGCGGTCGCGCTCACGCTGCGCGCGGTCGGCGGCCTGACCACCCGGCAGATCGCCGCCGCCTACCTGGTGCCCGAGGCGACGATGGCCCAGCGGATCAGCCGGGCCAAGCGGACCGTCGCGGGCGTGCGGCTCGACCAGCCAGGCGACCTCGGCACCGTGCTGCGGGTGCTCTACCTGGTCTTCAACGAGGGCTACTCCGGCGACGTCGACCTGGCGGCCGAGGCGATCCGGCTTACCCGCCAGCTCGCCGCGCAGGTCAAGGACGAGGAGGTGGCCGGCCTGCTCGCGCTCATGCTGCTGCACCACGCCCGGCGCGCGGCCCGCACCCGGCCTGACGGCAGTCTCGTGCCGCTGGCCGAGCAGGACCGCGGCCGGTGGGACACGCGGCTGATCGCCGAGGGCGTCGACGTGCTCCAAGCCGCCTTGGCCCGCGACCGCCTGGGCGAGTTCCAGGCCCAGGCCGCCATCGCCGCGCTGCACGCGGACGCACGCGCCGCCGACGAGACCGACTGGGTGCAGATCGTCGAGTGGTACGACGAGCTGGTGCGGTTGACCGACAGCCCGGTGGCGCGGCTCAACCGGGCGGTCGCGGTCGGCGAGGCCGACGGTGCGCGGGCCGGCCTGGCCGCGCTGGCCGACGTCGACCCCACGCTGCCGCGCCACACGGCCGCCGCCGCCTATCTGCACGAGCGGGCCGGCGACCTGGCCGAGGCCGCCCGGCTCTACGCCGAGGCGGCCCGGTCGGCGCCCAACGTCCCGGAACGGGCCCATCTCACCCGGCAGGCGGCCCGGCTCAACGCGCGGCTGCGGGGCTGACCGGCGCGTGTGCGACGCTTCGCGGGTGACTGACGTGATCTTCCGGCCCGCTACCCGGGCCGACCTGCCGGCGATCGTTGCGCTGCTGGCCGACGACCCGATCGGCGCCGGGCGGGAGACGGTGGCCGAAGAGGTCGACGCGGCCTACTGGCAGGCCTTCGACGCCATCGACGGCGATCCGCGCAACACGGTGGTCGTCGCCGAGCTCGGCGGCGAGGTCGTCGGCACGCTGCAGCTGATCATGATCCCGTCGCTGACCCGGCGCGGCGGCACGCGCATGGAGATCGAGGGAGTACGCGTCGCGGCCGCACACCGCGGCGCCGGCCTGGGTCGCCGGATGATCGATTGGGCCGTGGCCGAGGCCCGTGTCGCTGGCTGCTCGCTGGTGCAGCTCACCACCGACAAGCGGCGGGCCGACGCCCAGCGGTTCTATGAGTCACTGGGCTTCGCCGCGACCCACGAGGGCATGAAGCTTCTGCTCTAGCCCTCGTCGGTCCAGTTGGCCGGGTTCTTCTTGCTCGGCTGCACCCGCGGCGGCTCCCCCGGCATCTTGGGGTGGTCGGGAGGATAGGGCATGTCGCCGCCACGGCCCTCGCGCTCGTCGGCCGCCGACCACTCGAGCAGCGGCGTGATGTCGAACGCCGCGTCGTTGATCCCGGCGTGCGGGTCGCCGATCTCCGCGAACCGCTTGGGCAGCGTACGCAGGTCGAAGTCGTCCGGCTCCACGTCGGGCAGCTCGGCCCAGGTCACCGGCGTCGAGGCGGTGGCCCGCGCGTTGGCCCGCAGCGAGTAGGCGCAGGCGATCGTGCGGTCGCGGGCCATCTGGTTGAAGTCGACGAACACCCGCTCCCCGCGCTCCTCCTTCCACCAGCTCGTGGTGACCAGGTCGGGCCGGCGCCGCTCCAGCGCCCGGGCCAGCGCGATCGTCGCCCGGCGCACCTCGACGAACGTCCACCGTGGCTCGATCCGCAGGTAGACGTGCACGCCGCGACCGCCGGAGGTCTTCGGCCAGCCGGTCGTGCCCAGCTCTTCGAGGATCGCGCGCAGCTCACCGGCCGCCTCGGCCGCGTCGCCGAAGTCGGTGCCCGGCTGCGGGTCGAGGTCGATCCGCAGCTCGTCGGGGTGGTCCGGGTCGGCCGCCCGGACGGGCCAGGCGTGGAAGACCACGGCGTTCATCTGCGCGGCCCAGGCGACGTGGGCGAGGTCGACGGGACACAGCTCGGTGGCGGTGCGGCCGCTCGGGAAGGTGATCTCGGCGCCGGTGAGCCAGTCGGGCGTGCCGCGGGCCGGCAGCCGCTTCTGGTAGAACGCCTCGCCGTCGATCCCGTCCGGGAACCGCTGCAGGGTCGTCGGGCGGTGGTCGAGCGCCCGCATGATCCCGTCGCCCACGGCCAGGTAGTAGTCGAACACGTCCTGCTTGGTGTAGCCGGCCCGCGGAAACATCACCCGGTCCGGGCTGCTGAGCCGCACGGCGTGCCCGGCGACCTCAACCTCGACAGCGGCGGCCTTCTTCGACGGCATGCCCTCGACCCTAAGCCCCGACCGCGGCCCGCCGGGGGCCCGTCCTGTTTCGGAATGGTCCGAGTAAGCCCGCGGGAGCGTCGGTCCGTGGTGGCTGCCGCTAGTCGACGAAGGGTGCGTCCCGCCGCCGGATCGCGTCGCGCAGGACGGGCACGTCAGGCCCGAACAAGGGCGCCGGAAGCCGTTCGAGCGGATACCAGCCGAGGTCGGTGGCCTCACCGTCCGGCATGGCGGTCCGGCTGCGCGGCTTGCCCAGGAACACCGCGCCGACGCACTGCACAATCGTGCCGTCCGGGTAGCGATGGGTCTGTGTAGCGGGATCGCTGTAGAGGCCGAGCAGTCCGTCCAGATCGATGTCCCAACCGGTTTCTTCCCTGCATTCGCGTCGGGCCGTCTGCTCCCAGGTCTCGCCCGGCTCCATCCCGCCGCCGGGGAGGCCCCAGGTGCCTTCGCCGGCACGCCGCATGAGCAGAACCCGGTCGCGCTCGTCGATGACCACGACGCCGCAGCAGACCCGAAGCTCGATCTCTTCTCCGCCCATCGCGCGATCGTGTCAGACGGCGCGCGCGACGACGGTCCCGTCGCCGAAGATCAACGCTTGCACATACGCAACACCCCCACGAGCGGGGTGTTGCGTATGTGGCTGCAGAGCAAAGCCGCGCGAAACGTCAGGACGGGCTGGGGCGGCGGCGGTGGCGGCCGACGTAGCGGGCGCCGCGGCGGACGCCGGCCAACTGCATGGCCGCGCCGCCGGCGGTCAGGACCCCGCCCAGACCCGCGATCGACCCGACCGGCAGCCCGGTCTTCGGCAGCTCGGGTTGCGCGGCCGGCGGCTCCGCGACCGGCCGCGGCAGCGGCACCGGCGGCGGCTCTTCCTGCGCGGTCGGCGGTGGCGGCTCCTCGTCGACCGGCGGGGCCGGCGGCTCCTCCTCGTCGTCGTCGCCGCACGAGGCCGCCGCGCCGCCGAGCACCGCGAGGCTGTTGCCGCAGACGTTCACCGGGATCTGGATCGGCACGACCACCTGCGTGCCGTTGAGGATGCCGGCGTTCTGGCCGCTGGCGATGTGCGAGACGCCGCTGCCGAACCTGGCCGCCGCGGGCAGTTCCGCCGGGCCCTCCTCGTCCGTCGCGGCCTCGTCGCCGGTCGGGTCGGCGGCGGGTGGCAGCAGGGCGGCGCCGTCGAGCGCGGCGTCGCGGGCCTCGTCGGCAACGGATTGGGCGCGGTCCGCGGCGGCCGCGGCGGTGCCGTCGCCGTTGTCAGCGGGCGCCATGCCGTCGCCGAGTGGCGCGGCGCCGGCCGCCTGGCCGGTGAGGGCGAGGGCGCCGGCCACGACCGCGAGGCCGGCGGCCGGCAGGGCAGCGCTGGCCGCCAGCCGTCGTTTGATCGTCATGATCCTGTTCCTGTCGTCCGGAAAGTTCGTACCGAGAGGAGCATTTGTCGGAGCCTAGATGGCTTTGTCCGAAAACGCCCAAGCAGCCGGGAGCAGATCACCCGGGCAGGGTCAGCCGTACCGGTGGGTCTCCCAGAGCAGACGGATCCGGAACTGCTTGCGCTCGAACTCCGGGTCACGCCCCAGCAGGTGCCCGTCGTACGGGGCCCGCAGCCGGACGATCGACCCGTCCACCAGTGGCAACGCCACCACCGTGCGCCGGCCGCGCCGCTCCATCCGCACCTCCACGACCCGCTGCCAGGCGGCCGAGTCGCCGAGCGCGCCCGGCACCGCCCACACCCCGGCGGAGTCGAGGTCGGTGCCGACCCGCCGGCCCACCAGCAGGCCCAGCACGCCGCCGAGGGGCACCGGCGCCACCAGCGCCCACCAGGCCTGCGGCGGCACCGTGCGCTGCGGCTCGACGCCGGTGATCCAGTGCGCCACGACGGGCGCGAGCAGTGCCGCCAGGCCGGTCAGCGCGAGCGCGCCGGCCACCAGCAGGCCCACCCACATCCCCCGCCCCAGCGCCTGGCGCCAGGTCGGGCGGAAACGCAGCGGATCGCCGGGAAGTGGCTGCTCCGCTTCACCACGGGCCGCTCGGGCCGGGGTTCGCATGCACTGTCAACGACGGGGTCACACCTTGGTAATCGGCTTCCGCGCGAAGGGGGTCGTACGGTGGAACGCATGGCACCCGACAAGTCCTCCCCCGTGTCCGAAATCCCCACCGACGAGCTGCCGAAGACCGACGCCGAGTGGCGGGTGCGCCTCAACCCGGAGGAGTTCCGGGTGCTCCGTCAGGCCGGCACCGAGCGGCCGTTCACGGGCGTATACGTCGACACCAAGACCCCGGGCACGTACGTCTGCCGGGCGTGCGGCGCCGCGCTGTTCGAGAGCGGCACGAAGTTCGACTCGCACTGCGGCTGGCCGTCGTTCGACGAGGCGATCCGGGGCGCGATCCGCTACATCGAGGACCGGTCGCTGGGCATGGTCCGGGTCGAGGTTCGCTGCGCCCACTGCGATTCCCACCTCGGCCACCGGTTCGACGGCGAGGGGTTCACGCCCAAGGACGCCCGCTACTGCATCAACTCCGTCAGCATGCGGCTCATCCCCGCCGAGTGACCGCTTCGGCGATCGTCACCTGCTCGGGTTCGAGCGCGACGTCGCCGTCCTCGACGGACCAGATCGAGTTCTGCAGGCTGCGGCCGACGGTCCAGACAGCCGCCCGCTCGCGGTCGAGGCCCATCGTCTCGACCATGACGTCGAACCGGCGCCGGACCGTGCGGACCGGCGCCGCCTTGTCCCACCGGTTCCACAACGCGGGCGCCAGTTCGAAGCCCGGGTCGCCGGCCAGCGGCTTGGGGTCGATCGCGAGCCACGGCTCCCGGCCGCCGGCTAGCACGTTCTCGTAGTGCAGGTCCCAGTGCAGCAGGCGGTCACCCGCGTCGCCGACCACCTCCGCGACCTGGTCGGCCCACCGCCGCAGCAGGCGCCCCTCGGCCGGGTCACGCAGCCGGGCCGCCAGCAGCGGCGCGTCGGCGATCAGCTTCTCGGCCCGGTCGGCCAGCCGTGGAATCTCCGGCGGCGCGGTGTACGCGTTGAGCCGGTTCAGCAGCGTGGCGATCACCCGTACCGCCGCCGTGTCGTCCTTGACCGCATGCAGGTCGCGGTCGGGGTCGAGGCGCTCGATCAGCAGGGTCCACGTCTCCGGGTCCTCGCGGAGCAGGCGGGCGGCGCCGTCGCCGGCCCAGGTGCGCAGCGCCAGACCCTCACCGGGATGGTCCCAGTCGGTGTCCTGGAGCTTGAGCATCGCCGGCGTGCCGTCATCGGTGATCACCGGAAGCACGAGCCCGGCCACGCCGCTGCGGGTCGGGCCGTCCCGGCGCAGCCGCCAGCGGTCGAGGTAGTCCGCCGCCACGCCGGCCACCCGTTCCACCCAGGCCCGGCCCGCTTCGCCGCGGAACCGGACCTGGGCGGCCACGAGAGCCGGGGGTACGACAATCTCTTCGGCGGTCATCCGGAGAGGTTAGTGCCCCGTTGACCGGTCTTTCAGGTGTTTACTGTGCGTGACCGAGAACGATCCGGCCACCGTGCCCGTCGATCCGGTCCGCCTGCTCGTCGTCGAGCCAGACGCCACCGGTGGCGAGGTAACGGAACGTGTACTCGCCCGGGTCGAGGTTGAGCGTGACCGTGCGGGTGCCGTCCCGCCGCGGCTGCAGCTCGTGCCGGCCGGGCTCCCAGCCGTTGAAGCAACCCACGACGCTGACCGGCCCGACCGGGTTGTCCTTGGGCAGGCTGAACGTCACGCGGGTCTTGTTGCCGAAGAGTCTGCTTCTCTTGATCATGTCGGCTCCTCCCGGTAAGGACACAACCTCTTGGAGCTTCCCTGCCCGGACGAGGACATGGACGGACCGACACACCGGGCGTTTTTCGATGTTTCACCTGCGCAAATCCGGCGTTCCGGTTGCCCGCCCACCCCGCCTCGGGTCACGCTGCGGGTAACGCGATTGGGGGGCCGACGCCATGGCCGTGTGTGAAACCTGTGGCAACGACTACTGGTTGTCGTTCGAAGTGACGACGATCAGCGGCGACCGGCACGTCTTCGACTCGTTCGAATGCGCCATCCAGCGCCTCGCGCCGATCTGCGAGCACTGTGGCGTCAAGATCGTGGGCCACGGCGTCGAGGTGGGCGGCCGGTTCTTCTGCTGCGCGCACTGCTCGCGGGCCTCGGCCGGCGCCGAGGGGGCGAAGATCACCGACACCGTGGGCGCGCACCCCGGCTGAGGGTCCCTATGCTCGTTGGTCATGCAGCCCCGGACCGAAGACGTACGGGTGGCGTCCTTCGCCGACCTCGACACGACCACGCTGTACCGCCTGCTCGAGTTGCGCTGCGCGGTGTTCATCGTCGAGCAGGAGGCGGCGTACCTCGACATCGACGGGCGCGACCTCGAGCCCGGGACCCGGCACGTCTGGGTCGCGCGGTCCGGCCTCCCGGTCGCCTACCTGCGGGTGCTGGCCGAGCCGGACGGCGTGCAGCGGATCGGCCGCGTCGTGGTGGCCAAGGAGGGGCGTGGCTCGGGCCTGGCCGGCCGGCTGATGGACGCGGCCCTGGAGATCGTCGGCGCCCGCCCGTCGGTCCTCGACGCCCAGGCGCACCTGGCCGGCTTCTACGGCCGCTACGGCTACACGATCAGCGGCGAGGGCTACCTCGAGGACGGCATCCCGCACGTTCCGATGGCCCGGGCGGCATAGCTTTGGGGGCATGACCACCCCGACGTTGTACGAGTGGGCAGGCGGCCGGGAGGCCATCGCTCGGATGATCAACGCGTTCTACGACCGGGTGGAGCGGGACGACCTGCTGAGCCCGTTCTTCCCCGGCGGCGTCACGGCGGCGCACCGCGACCACGTCACGACCTGGTGGTCCGAGGTGTTCGGCGGTCCGGCGGACTACACCGACAAGCTCGGCGGCTACGAGAACATGCTGGCCCACCACCGGAACCTCGGCATCACGCCCGAGCACCGCTACCGGTTCGCGTCGCTGATGAGCCTCGCCGCCGACGACGCCCGGCTGCCGGCCGACCCCGAGTTCCGGGCGGCGCTGGTCGGCTATCTCGAATGGGGCACCCGGATCGCGATGGCCAACTCGCAGCCGGGCGCGACGCCGGCCGAGCACGCGCCCGTGCCCCACTGGGGCTGGGGAGTAGCGCCGCCCTACCAGCCCTAAGGGGCAACAGGAAGCGCCGCTGACCCGCCTGGAGGCCCTTAAGGCAGGGCCTCCACCAGCTCGCTCATGCTGCGGCGGCGGCCCGTGTAGAACGGGACCTCCTCGCGCACGTGCCGGCGGGCCCGCGACGCGCGCAGCTCACGCATCAGATCGACGATCCGGTGCAGCTCGTCGGCCTCGAAGGCCAGGATCCACTCGTAGTCGCCGAGGGCGAACGACGCCACCGTGTTGGCCCGCACGTCCGGGAAACCACGCGCCTGCCGGCCATGCTCGGCGAGCATGTCGCGGCGGTCCTCGTCGGGCAGCAGGTACCACTCGTAGGAGCGGACGAACGGGTAGACGCAGACGTAGGCCCGGGCGTCCTCACCGGCCAGGAACGCCGGCAGGTGGCTCTTGTTGAACTCGGCCGGCCGGTGCAGCGCCAGCTGCGACCAGACCGGCGCCAGGTGCCGGCCCAGGGCGGTCCGGCGGAACTGGGCGTACGCCTCCTGGAGCGCGTCGCTGGTCGGCGCGTGCCACCAGATCAGCACGTCGGCGTCGGCCCGCAGGCCCGACACGTCGTAGGTGCCCCGGACCACGACGTCCTTGCTGGCCAGGTCGGCGAAGAGGGTGTCGACCTCGGCGGCCAGGCCGGCGCGGCGGGTCGGCGGGAGCGGCTCCGCGGCCCGGAACACCGACCACATCGTGTAGCGGATGGTGTCGTTGAGCTCCCGGATCCGGGCGGCGTTGGTCTGCTCCGTCATGCCTTCATCCTCTCTCAGCCGCGTCGCTGCGGGTCCCGCAGGGCGGCAAGCACGGCGTCGGCGGCGGCTTCGCCCGAGCGTACGCAGATCGGGATCCCCACCCCGTCGTAGCCGGCGCCGGCCAGGGCGACCGTCGGCGCGCTCGCGCGCAGGGCGGCCCGAGCGGCGGCGACCCGGTCGAGATGCCCGGGCGCGTACTGCGGCAACGCCCCGCCCCACCGCTGCACCTTCGTCTCCAACGGCTTCGGCAGGCTGTGCTCGACCAAATTGGACAGTTCCCTGTGGACGATCGCGGCCAGCTCGGCGTCGTCGCGCTGCAGCACGTGCTCGTCGCCGTAGCGGCCGACCGAGGCCCGAACGAGCGCGACCCCGTCAGGCCGGGCCAGGTGGGCCCACTTGGTCGAGAAGAAGGTGGCGGCCTTGACCGCGGTGCCGTTCTCGGCCGGCACGAGGAAGCCGGACAGCTCCGGCAGCTCAGGGCGGGGCAGCGCGAGGGTGACCAACGCCACGCTGGCGTAGTCGAGGGCGCCGACGCGCTCGGCCGCGACGTGCTCCACGGCGGCGAGCAGCCGGGCCGCCGGCCGGGCCGGCACCGCCAGCACCACCGCGTCGACGGTCACGTGTTGCGGGTCGCGGGTCGGCCCGACGGTCAACCGCCAGCCCTCGGGCGTGCGGGCGAGCTCGCGGACCGTGGCGCCGAGCCGGATCTCGGCGCCCGAGGCCGCGGCGGCCGCCTCGACGAGCCGGCTGACGCCGCCGCGCACGGTGGCGAAGACGGCGCCGCCCGGCACCCGCGGGAACGCGGCCTGGGCGGCCTTCACCGCGCCGGTCAGGGTGCCCTCGACCCGGGCCTGCTGGGCCAGCGCGGGCATGGTGGCGGCCAACGAGAGCTGGTCGGCCCGACCGGCGTAGACGCCGCCGAGCATGGGGTCCACGAGCCGGTCCACGACCTGGTCGCCCAGCCGTCGCCGGACCAACGCGCCGACCGCGACGTCCGCACCCTCGGCGAGCAACGGCCGCCCGGCGTCGAGATCGTGGTCGGCGACGCGCGCGACGCCCTCAAGGGCGGCGAGATCGCCGGGAACACCGGTCAGCGTGCCGCGCGGCATCGGCACCAGCTTGCCGTCGACCGCGAGCGCCGCGGCCCCGACGGCGGGGTTGACCAGGTCGGCACCGAGCCCGACGCGCCGGGCCAGCGTGATCGCGGGCGAGTCCGCACCGGTCGCGGCGTCCCTTACCAGGAACGCCTCGGCGCCGAGCTCGACCGGCGACCCGGCCAGCTCCCCGGTCCGCAGCTTCCCGCCCAGGGTCGCGCCCTGCTCGAAGACCGTGACACGCACGTCGGGCGCCTGATCCCTGATCCGCACCGCGGCGGCCAGTCCGGCAATGCCCCCACCGATCACCGCCACGCTTCGCATGGCACCACCATATGGCGGCGAGGATCAGGCGGTGCGGCGGCCGGGTAGGGCTGTGACGCCGGGCGGCGGCAGGCCCGCCGTCGAGGCCAGCAGGGTCGACCAGGCCAGCAGGTGGGCGCCGAGGTCGTCGTCGGTGGGGGTCCAGCTCGCCCGGATCTCGATGTCGGCGGCGGTCGGCGGGCCGGCCAGGTCGCCGAACCGGGTCGACATGGTCTGGGTGACGGTGCCGCCGATGGCGCGGTAGTGCGCGTCCTGGGCGTCGAGCGCGTCGGTCAGCCACGTCCAGCCGACCGTGGGCAGCAGCGGGTCGGCGGCCATGTCGACGTCGACCTCGGCGGTCACGTAGGTGACCAGCCGCATCGTGCCCTCCCAGGCCTCGTGCCCGGCCGGGTCGTGGAGCAGGATCAGCCGGCCCGTCGCCATCTCGTCGTCGTCGGGCTTGGTCACCGAGGCGCTGAGCGCGAACGTGAACGGCGCCAGCCGCTGGGGCGCGCCGACCTCTTCGAGGACGATCTCGGCGCGCGGGGTCGCGGCGCGAAGGCTGGCGACGGCGTTCGCGAAGACGTCGGGAACCGCTGTCGGAGCCATGACCGCAGCCTATGCATGGATGCGGGCGCCATGGGGGTAGGGCACGCCGGGGGCCCTGGCAAGATCGGCTGGGCCGGCGCGGACAAAACCGACTTATTTCGCGGAAAGCTCGTGTACTAGCGCGGTGACGCGGGTCAGCACCGTCGGATCGATCTCCGGCAGCACGCCGTGACCGAGGTTGAAGATGTGCCCCGGCGCGGCCCGGCCCTGGTCGAGCACCCGGCGCACCTCGGCCTCGACGACCTCCCACGGCGCCAGCAGCGTGCACGGGTCGAGGTTGCCCTGCACCGCCTTGTCGGGGCCGATCCGGCGGGTGGCGACGTCGAGCGGCGTACGCCAGTCGACCCCGACCACGTCGGCGCCGGCCTCGCCCATCGCGCCCAGCAGCTCGCCCGTGCCGACGCCGAAATGGATCCGCGGCACGCCCGTCTCGGCCAGCCCCGCCAGCACGGCCGACGAGTGCGGCAGCACGAAGCGGCGGTAGTCGGCCTCGGACAGCGCGCCGACCCACGAGTCGAACAGCTGCACCGCGGCGACGCCGGCGTCGACCTGCACGCGGAGGAAGGTCAGCGCGTTCTCGGCCAGCCGGGCGCAGAGGGCGTGCCAGGTGTCGGGGTCGCCGTACATCAGCGCCTTGGTCTTGGCGTGCGTCCGCGACGGCCCGCCCTCGACCAGGTAGCTGGCCAGCGTGAACGGCGCACCGGCGAAGCCGATCAGCGGCGTGTCGCCCAGCTCGGCGGTGCTGAGGCGGACGGCCTCGTCGACGTAGGAGACGTCGACCGGGTCGAGCCGGCGCAACCGGGCCACGTCCTGCGGGGCGCGGATCGGCTCGTCGACCACCGGCCCGGTGCCGGCCACGATGTCGACGCCCACGCCGGCCGCCGCGACCGGCACCACGATGTCGCTGAACAGGATCGCCGCGTCGACGCCGTGCCGGCGAACCGGCTGCAGCGTGATCTCGGTGACCAGGTCGGGACGGCGGATCGTCTCGAGCATCCCGATGCCCGCCCGCAGCTCCCGATATTCCGGCAGCGAGCGCCCGGCCTGGCGCATGAACCAGACCGGCGTGTGCGGGGCGTCCTGACCCCGGGCGGCGCGGACCAGGGCGGAGTCGGTGTGCGTCGTCGTCGTCATCGCCCCCATCGTTTCACGGTCGTCTTGCCCGCCGATCTCCGCTATGGTCGACCGCAACTCGATCGTTGGCGGTCGATGCTTCCGCGGCACCGCGCCCGCCGCCTGACGTCTCCCGGCCCTTCTCGAGCCTCGGTGTGACTCGGGCGGATTTCCCCTGCCCGGTTTCCCGAGGAGAGCTCTGTGCTCAGCACCGAATTCCGTCTGCTCTGGTCCGCTTCCGCGATCTCCAACATCGGCGACGGCGTCACGATGATCGCCGGCCCGCTGCTCGTCGCCTCCCTGACCGACGACCCGGCCCTCGTCGCCGGCGCCGCTTTCGTGCAACAACTTCCGTGGCTCTTCGCCCCGATCTCCGGCGCGTACGTCGATCGCCTCGACCGCCGCCGCGTGGTGCTGCTGGCCAACCTCGCCCGCGCCGCGATCATGTTCGGCCTCGCCGCGGCCGTGTGGTCGGGTACGGCCGGCATCCCGCTCGTCTACGCCGCGTTCCTCCTGCTCGGGGTCGGGGAGACGGTGGCCGACCCGGCGTACGGCGCGATCCTGCCCGCCATCGTGGAGGACGCGGACCTGGAGCGGGCCAACGCCCGCCTCTTCGCCACGTTCACCGTCGGCAACCAGCTCGCCGCCAAACCGCTCGGCGCCTACCTTTTCGTGGTCGGCGCGGCGGTCCCGTTCGGCTTCGACGCGATCACGTTCCTGGCCGCGGGCGGGGTGCTGGCGCTGCTCCGGCCTCTGCCCGGCCGGGCCGCCCCGCGCGCCCGGAGCACCCTGCGGGCCGACATCCGCGAAGGACTCCTGGCGCTCTGGCAACGCCCGGCCCTGCGGCTGCTCGCCGTCTGCCTCGCGGTGATGAACCTGCTGTTCTGCGCGGCCTTCGCGACGTTCGTGCTCTACGCGCAGCGGCGCCTGGGCCTGACCCCCGTGGCGTACGGCGTGCTGCTCTCGATCTGGGCCGTCGGCGGGCTGGTCGGGGCGCTGGTCGCCACCCGGCTGCGCGCCCGGTTCGGCCCCGGCTCGCTGCTCCGGGTGGGCCTGCTGATCGAGATCGCCACCCAGGTGGTGCTGGCGACGACCCGGACACCATGGGTCGCCACCGCGGTCCTGGTGCTGTTCGGCGTGCACACGACGGTGTGGGGCGTGGTCACGATGTCGATCCGCCAACGACTCGTGCCGGACGCGTTGCGGGGCCGGGTCGGCAGCACCTACGCGATGCTCGACCTGGGTGGGGCGGCACTCGGCACCCTGGCCGGCGGCGCGCTGGCCGGCGCCACCTCCCTGACCGCCCCGTTCTGGGCGGCCGCCGCCGGCATGACCGTCCTGACCGGCGTCGCCTGGCCCCACCTCACCGACCAGACCCTGACGCCGAGCTAGGGCCTATCCGGTGGATCAGGGTGGTGCTCCACCGGATAGGCCCTAAGCCGGCGGCCCACCGGGTGCGGCCGCCGCGGAAAGGGAGATCGCGGCGGCCGCACCGGTTCAGCAGATCTTGAAGGCGTCGCAGGCGACCTTGATCGGCACCGCGAGCCCGATGCCCTCGGCATTCTGCGCCTTCGCCGTGGCGATGCCCACCACCTGCTTGGCCGAGTTGATCACAGGGCCGCCCGAGTTGCCGGGGTTGATCGGCGCGTCGAACTGGATCATCGGGCCGTTGCTGTCCGGCAGCTCGCGCACCGCGCTCACCACGCCCGTCGTCACGGAGTCGCTGAGACCCAGCGGCGCGCCCACCACGACCACCGGCTGGCCCGACTTGACCCCGCCCTTGGCGGTGACGAGACCATTGATCTTGGTGCTGGTACGCAGGTGCGCCACGTCGCCGCCCCGGTTGACCGACACGATCGTGGCCGGGTAGCGCTTGCCCGCCCGCTCCAGGAACACCTCGCGACCCCCGCCGTCGTAGACGCCCTCGACCACATGGAAGTTGGTGATCAGGTTGGTCTTGCCGCCGGCCTGCTTGCCCACCGCGAACGCCGTGCCGGTCACGTCGCCCGAGGCCACCCGGAACACGCTGGGCAGCGCGGCGCTGGAGATGGCCTCCGGGTTGAACGCCGCGCCGGCCTTCTTCTCCAGATCGGCCGCCCGTCCGTCGAGCCCGTCGAGGCGGCCCGCGACCGCGGCGCGGTCGTCGGCCTGGGTCCGCTCGCTGGCGGCCAGCCGGTCGCCGAGCTGCTCGATCCGGACGGCCTGGTAGGCCACGACGCCGGCCAGCAGGACGACGAGGGCGAAGGTCGCACCGACGGCCCAGCGGCGGTTTTCACCTTTCCGGGTCTCCGCCGGCGGGGGTGGCGTGACCACGCCGGGGCCGAACGGCGGCCCGGGGTCGAACCGCGGGCGGGGTGGGACGGGTCCCGCGTCGACGGGGTGGCGGGGGGCCGGTGGCGCGTACTCCGGCGGGGTCCAGGCAACCCGCTCGCTCGGACCACGCGGGCCAGGTGGGGCATAAGGCGGCGCTCCGAGACCGGCCCGCTCCGTGGGCCGGTAGATCGGGCCGTCGGTTGTGCGCTCGTCCCCGGCGGACATCTCCGCTCCCTCCCGTCGCACCGGACTGGGCCCCCGCGCGACCGTACCGCACCTCCCGACGCGCCGACCCGGCTGTCCGATGCGTGACGGCGCGCCTACTAGGGTTGGCAGGTGACCGACGAACCACCCCTGCGCCGTCGGGCCGCACGCCGAGCGGGGGACGAGTCGCCCACCTCCCCCGAAGCGGACGGCCCCTCCACCGGCTCCCCCGACGGCCCGACGGCCCCGGAGCCTCCGGCCGCGGCCCCGGCCGGCCCCGCGCCGCAGCTGCTCACGGCCCCACGCGAGGGCACGCCCGCGCCCGTGGAGACGCCCGACGAGCTGGCCGAAGCCGTGGCCCGCTTCGCCGCCGGCACCGGCCCCGTGGCGATCGACGCCGAGCGTGCCTCGGGCTACCGCTACAGCCAGCGGGCCTACCTGGTCCAGCTCCGGCGCGGCGGCTCCGGCACCGTGCTGATCGATCCGCTGCCGCTGGGCGACCTGCGTACGCTCGATGCCGCCATCGCCGACGCCGAGTGGGTGCTGCACGCCGCCAGCCAGGACCTGCCGTGCCTGTCCGACCTCGGCCTGCGCCCCCGCCGGCTCTTCGACACCGAGCTGGCCGGTCGACTCGCCGGCTTCGAGCGCGTCGGCCTGGCCGCGCTGACGGAACAACTCCTCGGGTACGCGCTGGAGAAGCACCACTCCGCCGCCGACTGGTCGAGCCGCCCGCTGCCGGAGTCGTGGCTCTCCTATGCCGCCCTCGACGTGGAGCTCCTGGTCGACCTCCGCGACGCGCTGGCCGCCGAGCTCGTCGCCCAGGGCAAGCAGGACTGGGCCGCCGAGGAGTTCGCGGCGCTGGTCGCCTGGGGCGCGCAGCCGCCGCGCAACCGCCCCGACCCGTGGCGCCGCACCTCCGGCATCCACCGCATCCGCGGGGCGCGGGCCCAGGCGCGGGTGCGCGCGATCTGGTACGCCCGCGACGACATCGCCGCCCGCCGCGACTCGGCGCCGGGCCGGGTGCTGCCGGACTCGGCCATCATCGCGGCGGCCGAGATCGACCCCAAGGACGAGCGCACGCTGCTGTCGCTGCCGGGCTTCGGCGGCCGCTCGGTGCGCCGGCTGGCCCGCATCTGGCTCGACGCCCTCGACACGGCCCGCGGCCTGCCCGACGACGCCCTGCCGACCAACCCACCGATCGACGGCCCGCCCCCACCGCACCGCTGGGCCGAACGCGACCCGGTGGCCGCGGCCCGCCTGTCGCGCTGCCGCGAGGTGGTGACGACGACGGCGGCGGCACACAAGCTGCCGCCGGAAAACCTGATCACCCCGGACTCGATCCGCCGCCTGGCCTGGACCCCACCGGAAGACATCACCCCGGAAACCGTCTCGGCCACCCTCCGCGGCTACGGCGCCCGGGCGTGGCAGGTCTCCCTGATCGCCACCGACCTCGCCGCCGCCCTGGAGGCCCCCAAAGGCTGACCCCGTCAGCCTTGGTCGCGCCCGTTATGGCACGACGTCGGCCATCAGCGTCGGTGGCGGCGCATCGCGTCGACCCGACCGGCGAACTCGCGTGCCCTGAGGATCGGCACGCCGCGCCACGGGGACATCGCGGTGAGGTCGGTGTCCTCGGAGACGACGAGGAGGGCACCGACATCGGCGACCAGGTCGAGCACGAGGTTGTCCTCGTGGTCCGGACAGTCGTGAACTGTGCGCGGCGGCAGCACAACGCCGCCGCCGGACGCCTCGGCCATCTCGGTCAGGATCGCGCGGTAGTCGTCGGCTTCGGTCGTCGGGGTGCCGACGACCGCCATCAGCACACGGGTCGTGTTGTCGAGGACGTGCGGCGACAGCCAGAGCGCGAACTCCGCGGCGTCGTTGACGATGCCGAGACAGTCGGCGAACGGGTTGCCTGACGTCGGTGGTGGCGACGGCCACGAAAGGTAAGGGCTGTTGCCGGACGCGATCGCCTGGACGAGCACATTGACGTCGAAGACGACGGGCGTCGCGACGGGCCCGGGCAGGCTCACCCGCTCGCTCCCTTGTAGGCGTCTCGGATCAGGTCAGGCAAATCCTCGGGGGCGATGCCCCGCTCGGCTAGTCGCCGATGGTTGGCAGCCTGTAGCTCGCGTAGGCGCTCGGCGCGCAGCAGCGACTCCATCACCTTGAGCGTGGCCCGAAGGTAGGCCGACCTGTTGCCGCCACCGAAGTGCTCGACCAGTCGGTCGAGACGCTCCCGATCCTCGTCGGAAACCGCGAAGCCGATCGTCTGCGAAGCCATCCTCATCACCGCCCACGACCAGGCTACAACTCGCTGCATTCGACATGCAACGAGTTGCACACGGCCTACTCGCCGAGGAGTTTGGGGCGGTGGTTGGCGGACCAGTCGAGGGAGTCGCGGATGCCGTCCTCGACCGTGTGGTCCGGGGTCCAGCCCAACGCCGCGTGTGCCTTCTCCGTGCGCGTGTAGGAGCCCACCACGTCGCCCGGGCGGGACGGGGCGTCCGCCACGCGCAGCGGGCGGTCGGCGACCCGCTGGAAGGCCGCCACGAACTCGCGGACCGTCGTGCCGGTGCCTGTGCCCAGGTTGAGCACGTCATAACGGCGCGAGCCCGACACGGGCAGCACCTCGTCGAAGCGGCGCAGGGCCTCGACGTGGGCGCGGGCCAGGTCCCAGACGTGGATGAAGTCGCGGATCGCGCTGCCGTCGCGGGTCGGCCAGTCGGTGCCGGTGATCTGGAACTCCTCGCCCGCCTCTAGCGCCGTGATCAGGCGGCCGAGCAGGTGCGTGGGCTTCGCGTACTGCAGGCCCGTGCGCATCTTCGGGTCCGCGCCGATCGGGTTGAAGTAGCGCAGCGAGATGACCCGCAGGTCATAGGCGTTGGTGCAGTCCTCCAGCACCCACTCCATGACGGCCTTGGTCCGGGCGTACGGCGACTCGGGGCGCAGCGCCGACGTCTCGTCGACGGTGAAGTCGGCGCCCGGCGCGTAGATGGACGCCGACGACGAGAACAGGTAGCGCTGGCAGCCGTTGCGCGTCACGTGCTCGATCAGGTCGAGCGACTTCGACACGTTCTCGCGGTAGTACCGCACCGGCTCGGCCACCGACTCCGGCACGACGATCAGCGCGGCCGCGTGCACGACGGCGGAGATGTCGGGGTGCTCGGCGAAGATCCGGTCGATGAGGGCGCCGTCGGCGATGTCGCCGTCGTAGAAGATCCGGTCCCGCACGAACTCACGCCGGCCCGTGACCAGGTTGTCGATGATCACGGGGGTGATCCCGGCGTCGAGGCAGGCCGACGCGACCGTGCTGCCGATGAAACCCGCCCCGCCCGCGATCAAGACCTTCATGCGCCGCACCCTACCAACCACGGCGTTGTGTCCCACTCCACGCCCCGCGCGAGGTTACTGGCGAGTAGCATTACTGGTCAGTCACCCGATGAGGAGGCCCAGACCCGTGCCCCGTTCTGTCCGCGACGTCGCGTTCGTCGACGGCGTTCGCACCCCGTTCGGAAAGGCGGGTGGCATGTACGCGCACACCCGCGCCGACGATCTCGTCATCCGCTGCATCCGTGAGCTGCTGCGCCGCAACCCCCAGCTCCCGCCGGACAAGGTGGAGGAGGTCGCCATCGCCGCGACCACCCAGATCGGCGACCAGGGCCTGACCATCGGCCGCACCGCCGCCCTGCTCTCGGGCCTGCCGAAGACCGTGCCCGGTTTCGCCATCGACCGCATGTGCGCCGGCGCGATGACCGCCGTCACCACCGTCGCGGGCGGCATCGCGATGGGCGCCTACGACGTCGCGATCGCCGGCGGCGTCGAGCACATGGGCCGCCACCCGATGGGCGAGGGCGTCGACCCCAACCCGCGCATCCTCGCCGAGAAGCTGGTCGACCCGAGCGCGCTGGTGATGGGCAAGACCGCCGAGAACCTGCACGACCGGCTGCCGGGGATCACCCGCGAGCGGTCCGACGCGTTCGGCCTGGCCAGCCAGATCAAGACCGCCAAGGCGTACGCGAACGGCAAGCTGCAGGACGACCTCGTGCCGGTCGCGATCCGGGACCCCGAGCTGGGCTGGGGCCTCGCCACCGCTGACGAGGCGCCGCGCGAGTCCAGCCTGGAGAAGCTCGCCACGCTCAAGACCCCGTTCCGCCCGCACGGCCGGGTCACCGCCGGCAACTCGGCCGGCCTCAACGACGGCGCGACCGCGAGCCTGATCGCCGCCGAGGACACGGCCCGCGAGCTGGGCCTGCCGGTGGCGATGCGACTGGTCTCCTACGGCTTCGTGGGTGTCGAGCCCGAGGTGATGGGCGTCGGCCCGATCCCGGCGACGGAGAAGGCGCTGCGGATCGCCGGTCTGTCCATCGAGGACATCGGGCTGTTCGAGCTCAACGAGGCGTTCGCCGTGCAGGTGCTGGCGTTCCTCGACCACTTCGGCATCGCCGACGACGACCCGCGGGTCAACCAGTGGGGCGGCGCGATCGCGGTCGGCCACCCGCTGGCCTCGTCCGGCGTGCGGCTGATGACGCAGCTCGCGCGCCAGTTCGCGGAGCACCCCGAGGTGCGGTACGGCATCACCGCCATGTGCATCGGCATCGGCATGGGCGGCTCGGTCATCTGGGAGAACCCGGCCTGGGAGGGCGCCAAGTGAGCAGCGAGGTCGTCACCAGGGCGCTGGTGCGCGCCGTAACCGTCAAGGGCCGCAAGGCGGCCCTCATCACGCTCGACAACGGGCTCGACCACACCAAGCCCAACAGCTTCGGCCCCGGCGGGCTGGCCAGCCTCGACGAGGCGATCACGGCGGCCACTGCCCTGGAGCCGGCGTTCATCGCGATCACCGGGAAGCCGTACATCTTCTCGGTCGGCGCCGACATCACCGGCATGCCGCTGATCCAGTCGCGCGAGCAGGCGGTGGAGCTCGGCCGCTACGGGCACCGGGTGTTCAACCGGCTGCGCGAGTCGGCGATCCCGACGTTCGCGTTCGTCAACGGCGTGGCGATGGGCGGCGGCCTCGAGGTGGCGCTGCACTGCCACTACCGGACGCTGTCGAGCGGGGCCAACGCCCTCGCGCTGCCCGAGGTCTCCCTGGGCCTCGTGCCGGCCTGGGGCGGCACCCAGCTGCTGCCCAACCTGATCGGCATCGCGCCGGCGGCCCAGGTGATCATCCAGAACCCGCTGACGCAGAAGACGCTGCGCCCGCCGCAGGCCCGCGAGCTCGGCCTCGCCGACGTGCTGCTGGAGCCGGCCGACTTCCTCGAGCGCTCGCTGGAGTGGGCGGCCGGTGTGGTGGCGGGCGAGATCACCGTCGAGCGGCCGGAGATCGACCGCGACATGTGGGACGGCGTGCTCTACTTCGCCAAGATGCAGCTCGACGAGCGGCTCCACGGCGCCGTCGCGTCCGCCGAGAAGGCGCTGGAGCTGCTGGCGCTGGCCAAGGACGCCGACTTCGCCACCGGCACGGCCGCGGAGGACGAGGCGCTCGGCGACCTGGTCACCGGCCCGCAGCTGCGCAACAGCCTCTACGCGTTCGACCTGGTGCAGCGACGCGCGAAGCGGCCGGCCGGCGCGCCCGACAAGGCGCTGGCCCGCGCCGTCACCAAGGTCGGCGTGGTCGGCGCGGGCCTGATGGCCGGCCAGATGGCGCTGCTGTTCGCCCGCCGCCTCGAGGTGCCGGTGGTGCTCACCGACCTCGACCAGGAGCGGGTCGACAAGGGCGTCGCCTACGTGCACGGCGAGATCGACAAGCTGCACGGCAAGGGCCGGATCGACGAGGGTACGGCGGCCAAGTTGCGCGGCCTGGTCAGCGGCTCGGTCGACAAGGCGGCCTTCGCGGACGCCGACTTCGTCATCGAGGCGGTCTTCGAGGAGCTGGGCGTCAAGAAGCAGGTCTTCGCCGAGCTCGAGAAGATCGTGTCACCCGAGGCGGTGCTGGCGACCAACACCTCGTCGCTGTCGGTCACCGAGATGGCCGCCGACCTCGAGCACCCCGAGCGGGTCGTCGGCTTCCACTTCTTCAACCCGGTCGCGGTGATGCCGCTGGTCGAGATCGTCCGGGCCGGCCAGACCGACGACCCGACGCTGGCCACCGCGTTCGCCGTGGGCAAGCAACTGAAGAAGTCCTGCGTGCTGGTCAAGGACGCGCCGGCGTTCGTGGTCAACCGGCTGCTGACGCGGTTCCTGGGCGAGATCTACGCGGCGATCGACGCCGGCACGCCGGTCGAGGTGGCCAACACCGCGCTCGACCCGCTGGGCCTGCCGATGCGGCCGCTGGCGCTGCTCACGATGGTCGGCCCGCCGGTCGCGCTGCACGTCGCGAAGACGATGCACGCGGCGTTCCCGGACCGCTTCGGCGTCAGCGACAACCTGGGCCGGATCGTCGAGAGCGGCCGGTCGCTGACCGACCGCGAGGGCGAGATCGACCAGTCGGTGGTCGCGCTGCTCCAGGTCGGCGACGCGCCGCTGACCGCCGAGCAGGTCCGCGACAAGGCGCTCGACGCGATCGCCGACGAGGTCCGCACGATGCTGGCCGACGGCGTGGTGGCCGACGCCCGCGACATCGACCTGTGCCTGATCCTCGGCGCGGGCTGGCCGTTCCACCTGGGCGGCATCACGCCGCACCTAGCGGCCACCGGCCGCCTCTGAGAGCAAGGAACGGTCCGTTCCTAACGCTTTCCGCATAGGAACGGACCGTTCTTAACAGCTCGACGAAAAGCCCCCGGGGACGTGTCCCCGGGGGCCTTGTCGTTGAGCTGTTACTGCTTCTCGACCTCGGCACGCATCGAGAGGAAGGTCTTGTTGGCGTCGTCGCCCTTGGCGTTGTAGATGCCGATCATGCCGACGCTGCCCTTGTCGGCCCAGGCGCAGACGCCCAGCGGCACCTCGGCGCCGGCGTCGGCGATCACGCCGTCGCCGCACTTGGCGCTGCCACCCAGCGGGCCGGCCTCGACCGTCTTGATGTTCTTCACCGTGAAGCCGCTGGCGGTCATGTCGGTGAACGTGTCGTCGAGCTCCTTGGCCGGGTCGGCGACCACACCGGACGCGGCCACCAGCATGACGAGCTCCTGCTTGGCGATGTCGCCGTAGAACGCGGCCGCGGTGCTGGTCGCGTTGGGCAGGTCCGAGTTGAGCTGGGACTTCATGTCGTCGACGGCCTTCTGCAGCTCTGGGTCGGTGATCTTCGGCTTGCCGCCCAGCGTGTCGGGCGCGACCACCCGGGTGTTGGCCGCCGCGACGACCTCCTTCACCGGGTCGCGCAGGACGAAGTAGAGCGCGGTGCCGCCACCGACGCAGAGCAGCAGCACGACGGCGAGCACGATCAGGACGATCTTGCCGGCCTTGCTCTTCTTCGGCGGCGCGGTCGGCGGCAGCGGCGGCCCGCCGTAGGGCTGCTCGCCGTAGGTCGGCTGCTGCGGCGGCTGGCCGTAGGCCGGCTGCGCGCCGTAGCCCGGCTGCTGGCCGTAGGGCGCCCCGGACGAGGGCTGCTGCCCGTACGGCGCGCCCGACGACGGCCCGTACGGCGCCCCGGACGACGGCTGCTGCTGCGCGTAGTCGGGCTGCTGGCCGTAGTCACCGCCGTAGCTGGGCTGCTGCGGCTGGCCGTAGGTGCCCGGCTGCTGCGGCGAGCCGTAAGTCTGGCCGCCGCCGTACTGCGGCTGCTGCGGGGGCTGCTCGCCATAGGGCTGCCCATATTGCGGCTGCTGCTGACCGTATTGCGGCGGTTGCTGACCGTAAGGCGGCTGGGAGCCGTACGACGGTTGCTGGTTGTAAGGGTCGGACATCACGGCTCCCCAGGAGACTCACGCGGACTGCCGGATCGTAGCCAGTGCGCGCATCCGCCACGCGCCCTCCGTCAGCCACGGGACACAACGTGTGTCCCGATCGTGACTCGATCTCACGTGGTGGCCCGTTCCTCCGCACTGCGCTCGACGCAGAACTCGTTGCCCTCCGGATCGGCCAGGGTCACCCAGCCGGTGCCGTCGGGGCGGCGGCGGTCGCCGACCAGCGTGGCGCCGATGCCGAGCAGCCGCTCGACCTCCTCGTCGCGGGTGCGGTCGGCCGGCTGCAGGTCGAGGTGGAGCCGGCTAGGAGTGACGAGGTCGCCGTCGACGTGGCAGAACAGGATGCCGGGACCGCCGCCGTCGGGCGCGATCAACATGGCCTCCGGGTCGCCCGGGAAGTCCTCGTCGGAGCGCGGGTAGCCGATCACCTGGGACCACCACCCCGCCAACTCGTACGGGTCGCGGCACTTGACGTTGAGGTGGTGGATGCGGTTCGTCATGGCCGCCACCGTGCCAGCGACGGCCGCCGAGATCAACGTGGTTTCGCGTCGCCCACCACGGCGCTGCCGGCGGCCACCGGCGTGACGCTGGCGGCCGGCAGGGTCACCCGGACCTCGAGGCCGCCGCCCTCCTGTGGGGTCGCCGTCACCGTGCCGCCGTGCGCGTCGCAGACCGCGCGGACGATCGACAGGCCGAGGCCGGACCCACGGGCGCCGGTGCGTTCGCGGCCGCCGCGGCGGAACGGCTCGAACAGGCCCGGCACGTCGCCCTGGTCGACCTCGAAGCCGGTGTTGCCCACCACCAGGAACACCTGCTCGCCGTCGGTGCCCGTGCGGGCCCAGAGCCGGCCGTGCAGGTGGTTGTAGCGGGTCGCGTTCTCCACCAGGTTGCCGGCCAGGCGCTCGAGCAGGCCCGGGTCGCCGACGACCGGGGCCGGGGCCAGGTCGGTCGTCACGGACAGCCCCAGCCGGTCGACCTCACGGCCCACCGCGGACAGGGCGGCGCGCAGGCCGTCGGCCAGGTCCGTGGGCACCTTTCGGGCCAGCCGGCGGCCGCGCTGGGCCTCGCTGCGGGCCAGCACCAGCAGCGCGTCGACCAGGCCGTTGGCGCGTTCCGAGGCGTCGCGCACCACGGTCGCCATGCGACGGAACTCGGCCTCGTCGGCCTCGTCGTCGGCCAGCGTGACGTCGATCTCGGTGCGCATCACGGCCAGCGGCGTACGCAGCTCGTGTGAGGCGTTGGCGACGAAGCGCTTCTGGGCCTCGAAGGCCGAGGCGATCCGGTCGAGCATGGCGTCGAAGGTGCGGGCCAGCTCGGCGATCTCGTCGTCGGCCCCGGTGTAGCGGATCCGCTGGTCGAGCGTCTGCTCGCCGAGCCGGCGGGCCGTCGCGGTCACCTGGTGCAGCGGGCGCAGCGCCCGGCCGGCCACCGCGTAGGCCGCGGCGACGCCGACCAGGCTGGTCACCAGCAGGGCGAACAGGCCCTTGAAGAGCAGCTCGCGGGAGGCGGCGTCGACCACCTGGGCCTGCCAGGCCGCGGCGTCCAGCCGCCGGCCGTCGGCGAGGTCGACGAAGGCGCCCGGCTGGAGCTGGTCGGCGGGGTGGATCGCGTCGCCGACCAGCAGCCAGGCCAGCAGGATCAGCACGAGCCCGGTGGCCACCACCACCACGCCGTTGAGCAGCGTGAGCCGCAGCCGCAAGGTGGGCCGGGGCCACCGCTCCCGGGCCGCCGCATAAACCGTCATGTGACCAGCTCCCCCGGCATCCGGTAGCCGGCGCCGACCACCGTCTCGATCAGCGGCGGCTCGCCGAGCTTCTTGCGCAACGTCATCACCGTGACCCGGACCGTCGTGGTGAACGGGTCGGTGTTGGCGTCCCAGACCCGCTCCAGCAGCTCCTCGCTGGACACCACCGCCCCGCGGGCCTTGAGCAGCTCCTCAAGCACGCCGAACTCCTTGCGGGTCAGGTCGACCGCGGCACCGGCCCGGGTGGCCACCCGGCGGGCCGGGTCGAGCACGAGGTCGGCGATCGCCAGCACCGGCGGCGCGGGCGGCGTGGCCCGGCGGCCGAGGGCGCGCACGCGGGCGACCAGCTCGTCGAAGGCGAACGGCTTGGGCAGGTAGTCGTCGGCGCCCAGCTGCAGGCCGTCGACCCGGTCGGCGACCGTGCCGCTCGCGGTCAGCATCAGCACCCGGGTCAGCGCGCCCGAGGAGACGAGGTCGGCGCAGATCTGGTCGCCATGCACGCCCGGCAGGTCGCGGTCGAGCACGACCACGTCGTAGCGCGTGACGAAGGCCATCTCGTGGCCGGACGTGCCGTCGTAGGCCACGTCGACCGCCAGACCGTGTCGGCGCAACCCGCGCGCGATCGCGTCGGCCAGGTTGCGCTCGTCTTCGACCACCAGCACCCGCACCGGAACACCCTCCCTCAACCCACGTCAAGCCCGTGTGAGCAAAGTTAGCGCCCGGGCCGCACGGCCCAGATCCGCAGTGTGCCGGTGGCCGTGCGGCAGACGATGGCCGCGGGACCGGACTGGCAGGAGAGCAGCACCTCGGCCGCGGTGCCGAGCGGCCGGAGCACGCCCGGCGCCGGGCCGAGCAGGCCGATCACGGTGCGGGCGGCGCCGATCGGGATGCGGGTGACGACCGGGTCGCCCCGGCCGCCGGTGCGCCAGCCGTGCAGGTCGGCGACCATCGCGCCGGTCTCCGGATCGACCGAGCGGACCGGCCCGAGGCCGCCCGGCACGGCGCCCAGCGCGACGAGCTGGCCGCGCGCCTCGACCACGAAACTGACTTCCTCGACCCGCCAGCGCAGCCGGCCGGTGACCGGGTCGAGGGCCAGCACGTCGCCCTGGCTGCTCAGGCAGACCAGGGACAGGCACCGGCCGATGCCGCCACCGTCGATGTCGTACGGCATCCGCCAGCGCACGTCCAGCGTCTCGGGATCGAGGCCGGCGATGCCGGTGCCGCCGTGGTGGGCGTACCAGAGGACCAGCCGCCCGCCCACGCTGAGCCCCGTCAACGGCAGCACCGCGGCGCCCAGCGGACTGGCCGCCCGCAGCACCGCCCCGGAACGGGCGTCCCGCAGCTCGATCCGCCCCGAGCGCGTGAAGACCGCCAGCCGCCCGCCCCGACCACTGCCGGATCCCGCCGCGCCGCCCACCACGGTCGCGCCGCCCGCGCCGCCGACGGCGTTGGTCTCCGACTCCGGCGCGGCCCGGGGCGGGATGCGGCCGGCCACCGGCGCCGGGCCACCGATCGCGGTGAAGGTGAACCGGTCGTCCGGCGCGGTCGACCAGAGCTGCCGGCCGGTCGCCAGGTCCAGGGCGCGCAGCCGGGGTGGGTCGGCGGAGCTGGCATAGCCGGCGTTGGCCTCGGCGTCGACCACGATCTCCTCCGGCGCCGACCAGAGCCGCCGGCCGGTCGCCGCGTCGTACGCGTCGGTGCGCCGGATCCGGCCCGTCGTCTCCCCGCCGGAGACCAGCACCACCGGGCCCGCCGTGTCGAGCCGGATGAGCCGCTCGCCGGTCGGCGCGTACGGCGCGGTCCACAGCTCCGCCCCGTCGGGGAGCCGGATCGCGGTCAGCGTCGACGACGTCTCGCTGGGCCGGCGGATGAGGTAGAGCCGGTCGCCGGCCACCGCGAACGAGGAGCCCGCGCCGCCGAGGCGGGTGACCGTCGCCGTCAGCGGCGGTTCGGGCACCAGCGAGCCGCCCAGCGCCAGGAAAGTGGCCGCCAGCACGACGAGGGCGGCCCAGAACGGCGGTCGCCGGGGCAGCTCCTCCTCGATCGCCGGGCTCGCGTCGGGCACGGTGACGACCGGCCCGAGTTCGATGGTGCCGCCCGGCTGCACGGCCCGGCCCTCAGGACGCCGGTCTCGTAAAGATCGCCAGGTGGTGGCCGTCGGCCGCCCGGCACACCAGGGCGCCGTCGCCGGCCCGGCAGTCGCGGTTGCCGGCCGGCAGCGTGCCCAGCGGGCGTGGCGCCGCGCTGGTGCCGCCGCTGGCCACGGCCACCCGCTCGTCCGGCAGCAGCCGGAAGACGAGCTGGTCGGCGCTGCCCCGCACCGGCAGCCAGGGCAGCCCGTCGCCGCCGGCGAAGGCCAGCTCGCCGTCGCGGACGTCGAGGGTCCAGATCCCGTCGGGCGTACGCGCGCACAGGTTGCCGCCGCAGTCGGACCACCGCACGTCGCGGACCCGGTCGGGGCGGCTCCACTCGAGCCCGATGTTGTCGAGGTTGTAGGCGCTGAGCGCGGACCGCTGCCCGGGCCGGCTGTCGGGGTGCCGCAGCACGAACCCGTCGTCGACCAGGCGCGGGTTGTCGGGCGCGTAGTCGGCCGCCGGGAGCTTGCCGTAGCCGCGCAGCGCGCCGCTGACCAGGTCGTGCACCTCGGCCCGGCCGGAGTCCAGGACGAGCACGGCCAGGGCCGGGTCGCCGGCGACGACGTGCGCGACCGCGGTCGAGGGCACCCGCACGTGCCACAGGCGGCGCCCGGAGGCCAGGTCGATCGCGTCGATGCGGCCGGCCACCCGGCGGCCCGCGCCGCTCGCGCTGCGCACCTCGTCGACCGCCAGCCCGACGCCGGCGCCGGGCACGGTCAGCACGGCGTCGTCGCGGTTCCAGCGGACCTCGCCGGTGCGGGCGTCGACCGCGGTGGTGCCGGTCTGCCGGCGGATCGAGTCGCGGGACGCGACGAGGACGAGGTCGCCGACGCGGCTGGCGGAATGGGACATGGCGGAGGGCAGCCGGAGCCGCCAGCGTTCGGCGCCGCTGGGGAGGGCGTACCCGCGCAGCTCGGTCAGGCCCGCCTCAGCCCCGCCGCCGGCGCCCCCACCGGGCACCGTGACCGCCTCGGGCAGCGGCGCGGGATCGGCGACCACGAGCAGGTCGCCGGCCACCGAGACACTGGCGCCGGCCTCGGCCGGGACGGTCGTGGTGGCGCGGAACGGCGGGCTCGCCGTGGCCGCGCCGCCGCAGACCAGCAGCAGGGCGGTGGCCGTCGCGACCAGCCGCCACCGCCAGGCGCGCCGGCGCTGCCGGAGGCCGGGCGCCTGGTCCTCGTCGACCGAGCCGTGGGCGGCGCCGAGATCGATCACCACCCACTCGCCCGGCCGCTCGGACATCGTCTAACGGCTCGGGCCGACGTTGTCGCGTTGGGCGGCCGGCGCGTTGATGGCCTCGGGCGGCGCGGTGTCGTCGAGCCGGGACACCCAGCCGGTGACCTCGCGGGCGACGTCCTGGGCGGTGAGGCCCAGGTCGGCCAGGATCTGCGCCCGGTTGCCGTGCGGGTGCCACGCGGCCGGCACGCCCAGGTCGCGCAGCGGGACCCGGACGTCGGCGTCGCGCATGGCCTTGGCCAGGGCGTCGCCGACGCCGCCGGTGCGCACGCCGTCTTCGACGGTGACCACGAGCCGGTGGTTGGCGGCCAGGGTGACCAGCTCCGCCGGCACCGGGCGGACCCAGCGCGGGTCGACGACGGTCACGCCGTAGCCGTGTTCGCCGAGGCGGGTCGCGACCTCGACGCCGAGGTGGCCGAAGGCGCCGACCACGACGAGCAGCACGTCCTTCTGGCGGTCTTCGCGCAGCACGTCGACCTGGCCGATCCGGCGGACGGCCGGCAGGTCGGCGGCGACGGCGCCGGTCGGGAAGCGCAGGATGGTCGGCCCGTCGTCGACGGCGACCGCCTCGCGCAGCTCTTCGCGCAGCGTGGCGGCGTCGCGGGGCGCGGCGATGCGCAGGCCCGGCACCACGCCGAAGACCGACATGTCCCAGATGCCGTAGTGGCTCGGCCCGTCGGGACCCGTGATGCCGGCCCGGTCGAGCACGAACGTCACCGGCAGCTTGTGCATGGCCACGTCGAGCAGCACCTGGTCGAACGCCCGGTTGAGGAAGGTCGCGTAGACCGCGACCACCGGGTGCAGGCCGCCCAGGGCGAGGCCGGCGGCCGAGGTCGCGGCGTGCTGCTCGGCGATGCCGACGTCGTAGACGCGGTGGGGATGCTTGCGGGCCAGCGAGGCGATGCCGGTCGGCTCGGCCATCGCGGCGGTGATGCCGACGACGTCGGGGCGCTCGTCGGCGATCGCGACCAGCTCGTCGGCGAACACGTGGGTCCACTTGACGCTGGGTGCGGCCAGCAGCTGGCCGGTCTCGACGTCGAACGCGCTGCTCGGACCGTGCAGGCAGTCGGCGTCGTCCTCCTCGGCGGGGCGGTAGCCGTAGCCCTTGCGGGTCACCGCGTGCACGATGACCGGGCCGCGGAAGCCCTTGGCGCGGCGCAGCGCGGACTCCACGGCGGCGATGTCGTGGCCGTCGACCGGCCCGACGTATTTGATGCCGAGATCCTCGAACATGGCCTGCGGCGCCACGGCATCCTTGATGCCCTTCTTCACCGCGTGCAAAACCTCGTAGAGCGGCTTGCCGACGAGCGGCGTCGAGCCCAGCGACTCCTTGACGAGGTCGAGCACCCGCTCGTAGCCGGGGTTGAGCCGCAGCGACGAGAGGTGGTCGGCCAGGCCGCCGATGGTCGACGCGTAGGACCGCTGGTTGTCGTTGACGACGATGACCAGGGGGTTGCCGGCCGTCGCGATGTTGTTGAGCGCCTCCCAGCACATGCCGCCGGTCAGCGCGCCGTCACCGACCACGGCGACCACGCTGCGGTCCTCGCCGCGCAGGGCGTAGGCCTTGGCCATGCCGTCGGCGTAGCTCAGCGCGGTCGAGGCGTGCGAGTTCTCGATGAGGTCGTGCTCGCTCTCGGCCTGGTTGGGGTAGCCCGAGAGCCCGCCGCGCTGGCGGAGCTGGTCGAAGCCGGCCTGGCGCCCCGTCACGATCTTGTGCACGTAGGCCTGGTGGCCGGTGTCGAACAGGAGCTTGTCGCGCGGCGAGTCGAACACCCGGTGCAGCGCCAGCGTCAGCTCGACGACACCGAGGTTGGGGCCGATGTGGCCGCCGGTCCGGGAGACCTTCGCGACGAGGAAGTCGCGGATCTCTGCGGAGAGCAGGACAAGCTCCTCGGCGGAGAGCCGTTTGAGGTCCTGTGGGCCGCGGATGGCGGACAACAGACTGGCCCGACCCTCTTCAACGCTCATGACCGGCAAGTGTATCGGGGTATGCACCTGCCGCACCCCGATCCGAGATCGTCTTCACCGAATCTCCCTTCTTGCAAAGCGTGGAGTTTTCACGTTCAGTAGCGGCACAGCCGGTCTCCGTCATGTGGACGGTCCGTGACCCGGCCACCACGCTCCCGCCGATGGGACTATCCGCGCCGGCCGGCGGCCCGAACGGGCGGCCCGGCGGCCCGATCGGGCAAGTCTTGTTGACGGGACCGCGACAATTTTTCGGCGGCGAACCGGGCCCCGCTCCTCGGCGGATCTTCAAAAGCCCACGCTATGGCCATGATCGATGCGCAGGGGCGGCGATTTTCCGGTCGGGTGATAAATAGGGCACAAGCGCGAAAGGACGTACGATGGGCGCAGAGTTTCCCTCCCCAAAAGGTTTGCCCACATGTCAGGTTCCTCGCGCGTTTCCGGAAAGTACGCCGTGGGACAACTGATCGCGCTGATCGTTCTGGCGATCATCGCGTTGCCGTTGCTCCCGCTGATCCTGCTTGTCATCGGCTGGATCCGGCTCCGTGACCGGCGCGCCGCGTCACGCGCGGCCGGCCAGGAAACGGAGGGCAGCTTCGTCCCTCCCCGGCCCCGCAGGATCCCCGCACCGCAACGCTGACCCCCGTTCGGGGGTCAATTACCGAAACTGATTCCGAAAACTAATTCGGGACGAGCAATCCGACACACTCGAGATGGTGCGTCATCGGGAAACAGTCGTAGCCGCGCAGTTCCGCGAGCCGCCAACCGCGCTCGCGGAACGTGCGGACGTCGCGGGCGAACGCGGCCGGGTCGCACGCGACGTAGCCGACCGCCCGCGCCCCCGAACCGGCCAGCGCGTCGACCACCCGCGCGCCCGCGCCGGTGCGCGGCGGGTCGAGCACCACCACGTCGACCGGGCCGGCGACCCGGCGGCGGGCCAGCGCGGTCTCCACCTTCGCCGCCACGACCTCGACCCACGGCAGGTCGGCGAGGTTGGCCCGGGCCGCGGCCACCCCGTCCGGCGCCGACTCCACCAGCGTCACCCGGCCGTCCGGGCCGACCCGCTCGGCCAGCGCGGCCGCGAACAGCCCGGCGCCGCCGTAGAGATCCCAGGCCCGTTCGCCGGCCCGCGGTCCGACGAGGTCGAGCACCGCGCCGACCAGCGTCGCCGCCGCGGCGGCGTGCACCTGCCAGAACGTCTCCGCGCCGATCGTCCACGTGCGACCGAGCGCGTCCTCACGCACCGTGCGCACCTCGCCACCGGGCCGCTCCAGCACCGCGACGTCGCCGCCCGAGGTCGCCACCGTCTCCACCGCGTCGGCGGTCGGCCACTGCCGGTCCAGCACGGGCAGCGCCTGGATGGCCGGGTGGGCGATCAGGCAGCGGTCGATCGGCACGACCTCGTGCGAACGGTGCTTGAGCAGGCCGGCGCGACCCGCCGCGTCGACCGCGTAGCGGACCCGGGTGCGCCAGCCGGTCAGCTCGCCGGGCAACCCGTCGACCGCGGCACCGAGCGCGTCGACCTCGTCGTCGCCCAGCTTGCCCAGGCGGGTGAGCTGCTCGCGCAGGACCGCGGTCTTCCAGGCCCGCTGCGCGTCGGCGGTCGCGTGCTGCAGGTCGCAACCGCCACACAGCCCGGGCCCGGCGTACGGGCAGGGCGGCGCGACCCGATCCGGCGACGGCTCGAGGATCTCCACCGCGTCGGCCCGCAGGTAGCCGCTGTGCACCTCGGTGACCACGGCGACGACCCGCTCGCCGGGCAGCGCGTGCCGCACGAACACGACCTGGCCGTCGAGCCGTGCCACGCAGTGCCCGCCGTGCGCCGGCGCGCCCACGGTCAGCGTGATCCGCTCCGCCTCGCCGATCGGCTCGCGGTCGCCGGGGTTCACGACCGGTCCGCCTGGCTCGACGCGGGCGTCCCGTCGTCGGCGCCGCCGGCCGCCGCGTCCCCGTCGGCGCGCGGCAGGCCCGACGAGTCGATCTTGTGGCCGCCCCGGTTGCGCGGGCCGCGGGCCGGGCCGCGGATCAGGGTCGCGTCCAGGCGGTCGAGGTCGCGGCTCTGGCTCGACGCGAGCTGCCACGGCACGCTGGTCACCATCACGCCGGGCTCGAACAGCAGCCGGCCCTTGAGCCGCAGGGCGCTCTGGTTGTGCAGGAAGTTCTCCCACCAGTGGCCGACCACGTACTCGGGGATGAAGACGGTGACCACGTCGCGCGGCGAGTCGGTGCGGACCCGCTTGACGAAGTCGATGATCGGCCGGGTGATCTCCCGGTAGGGCGAGTCGACGACGGTCAGCGGGACGGGCACCTGGCGCCGCTCCCACTCCGCCTGGACGACCCGCGTGTCCTTCTCGTCGACGTTGACCGTCACCGCGGTCAGGGTGTCGGGCCGGGTCGCCTGGGCGTACGCGACCGCGCGCAGCGTCGGCATGTGCACCTTGGAGACGAGCACCACGGCGTGGTTGCGGGCGGGCAGGATCGGCCGGCCCTCGTCCGGCGCGAGCTCGCGGGAGACCCGGTCGTAGTGCCGGCGGATGGCCAGCATCACGACGTAGATCACCAGCATCGCCGCGATCGCGATCCAGGCGCCCAGCAGGAACTTGGTGATCAGCACGATGACCAGGACCGTGCCGGTGAGGAACGCGCCGAAGGTGTTGATCGCCCGGGCCCGCAGCATGCGCCGGCGGGCCTCGGGATCGCGCTCGCGGGGCAGCAGCCGGTTCCAGTGCCGGATCATGCCGGCCTGGGACAGCGTGAACGAGACGAACACGCCCACGATGTAGAGCTGGATCAGCCGCGTGACCTCCGCCTGGAACGCGAAGATCAGCACGCCGGCACAGACGGCCAGGAAGATGATGCCGTTGGAGAAGGCCAGCCGGTCGCCCCGGGTGTGCAGCTGGCGGGGCAGGTAGCGGTCCTGGGCCAGGATCGAGCCGAGCACCGGGAAGCCGTTGAACGCCGTGTTGGCCGCCAGGAACAGGATCAGCGCCGTCGCGCCGGCCACCACGTACAGCAGGATCGAGTCGGCGCCGAACACCGTCTCGCCGAGCTGGGTGGTGACCGTCTTCTGCACGTAGTCGCCGGCTCCCCCGACGATCTGCCGGGTCGGGTCCTCCATGAACTGGAGGTGGGTCAGCCGCGAGAGATAGACGATGCCGACCAGCATCGTGACCGCCACGGTGCCCAGCAGCAGCAGGGTGGTCGCGGCGTTGCGGCTCTTCGGCGGTTTGAACGCGGGCACGCCGTTGGAGATCGCCTCGACGCCGGTCAGGGCCGCGGCGCCGGACGAGAACGTCCGGAGTAACAGGAAGACCATGGCGAACCCGGTCACGTCGTGCTCGGCGGCGATGGTCAGGCCGGCGCTGGGGGCCCGGAGGTCCTCACCGAGCACGAAGATGCGGAAGAAGCCGGTCAGCAGCATGCCGATGATCACGATCAGGAAGCCGTACGTCGGGATCGCGAACGCCGTGCCCGACTCCCGCAGGCCGCGCAGGTTGATCGCGGTCAGCACGACCACGGCGCCGATCGCCACGCCGATCTTGTGCTCGGCCACCCAGGGCACGACGGAGCCGAGGTTGGCCACGCCCGACGAGACCGAGACGGCCACCGTCAACACGTAGTCGACCAGCAGCGCGCTGGCCACGCCGATGCCGAACTTCGGGCCGAGGTTGACGGTGGCGACCTCGTAGTCGCCGCCGCCGGAGGGATAGGCGTGCACGTTCTGCCGGTAGCTGGCGACCACGGTGAGCATGACCACGACCACGGCCAGGGCCACCCACGGCGAGAACACGTAGGCGGAGGCGCCGGCGATGGAGAGCGTCAGCAGGATCTCGTCGGGCGCGTAGGCGACGCTGGACAGGGCGTCCGAGGCGAACACCGGCAGCGCGATCCGCTTGGGCAGCAGGGTGTGCTGCAGCCGGTCGGACCGGAACGGCCGACCGAGGAGCAGGCGCTTCATCACCGAGGTGGGTCTAACCACAACGGGTAAGGGTACGGCGGGCTGATCAGCGTTGCCGAGCGGTGCCGAGGTCCGGAGATCCGCCATCAGGGGGTACGGTCAATCGGCCGCAAAACCGCCGTGGAAGGGGTGTCACCGGTGCACGTCGTGATCATGGGCTGTGGTCGCGTCGGCTCGACGCTCGCGCACACCCTGGAGGACCGCGGCCACTCGGTCGCCGTGATCGACCAGAACCCCGACGCCTTCCGCCGGCTGGGCCCCGAGTTCGGTGGCGTCACGGTGGCCGGCGTCGGTTTCGACCGCGACGTCCTGCGGGAGGCCGGCATCGAGCGGGCCGACGCGTTCGCCGCCGTCTCCAGCGGCGACAACTCCAACATCATCTCGGCCCGGCTGGCCCGCGAGACGTTCGGTGTGACGCGCGTCGCGGCCCGCATCTACGACCAGAAGCGCGCCGAGGTCTACGAGCGCCTGGGCATCCCGACCGTGGCCACGGTCCGCTGGACCGCCGACCGGATGATCCGGCACCTGGTCCCCGAGGGGCACGTCGAGATCTTCCGTGACCCGACCAGCACCGTCTCGATCATCGAGGTGCCGGTGCACAAGGACTGGATCGGCCGCCAGCTGCGGGCGCTGGAGGACGCGATCGGCGCCCGGACGGGCTACCTGATGCGGTTCGGCATCGGGACCCTGCCCACGGCGTCGACCGTGATCCAGGAGGGTGACCAGCTGTTCATGCTGGTCACCGACGACATCGCCACGTCGGTGACCGAGGTCGCCGGCGCCGCGCCGGAAGGGGGGCACTGACCGTGCGGGTCGCCATCGCCGGAGCGGGCAACGTGGGCCGCTCCATCGCCGCGGAGCTGGTCGGCAACGGCCACGAGGTGATGCTCATCGAGCGCAACCCCAAGATGCTGCGCCCCGAGCGGGTGCCGGCCGCCGAGTGGATCCTGGCCGACGCCTGCGAGCTGGCCAGCCTCGAGGAGGCCAACGTCGCGGGCTGCGACGTGGTGGTCGCCGCGACCGGCGACGACAAGGTCAACCTGGTCGTCTCGCTGCTGACCAAGACCGAGTTCGCGGTGCCGCGGGTGGTCGCCCGGGTCAACCGGGCCGAGAACGAGTGGCTGTTCACCGAGCAGTGGGGCGTCGACGTCGCCGTCAGCAAGCCGCGGCTGATGGCCGCCCTGGTCGAGGAAGCGGTCACGGTCGGCGACCTGGTCCGCCTGATGACCTTCCGGCAGGGCGAGGCCAACCTGGTCGAGATCACCCTGCCGCCGACCGCGCCCTACGTCGGCCTGCCGGTGCGCAACGTCCCGCTCCCCCGCGACTCGGCGCTGGTGGCCATCCTGCGCGGCCGCCGGGTGCTGGTGCCCACACCGGACGACCCGCTGGAGGCCGGCGACGAGCTCATCTTCGTCTGCACGGCCGAGGTCGAGGACGCCGTCCGCGCGGTCATCCTCGGCCCGGAGGCCGCGGGCCGCCGCGCCGTCAGCTAGGGCCTGTCCTGCCGATCAACGTGAGCCGAGACGGAGTCCAGGTGTCGTCTGGTGGTGGCCCAGAATTGCCCGGATACCGGTGTTGTATCCGGGTGATTCTGGGACGCCGCCAGGCGGCGGCTGGGCCCGTCGCAGGCCGCGTTGATCGGCAGGACAGGCCCTAACCCGCCGCCGCGGCGTAGAGCACGTCGCGGAGGCCCGGGAGCCGCTCGCGGTCGGCCCGCCAGACCAGCCGGAGGCTCAGGTCGGGGACGGGCAGGTCGAGCCGGACCAGACGCCCCGCGGCCAGGCTGTCGCCGACCGCGAAGGCCGGCAGCAGCGTGATGCCCAGCCCCTGCTCGGCCCAGGCCCGCATCACCGGAACCCCACCGACCCGGGCCCGCTCGGGCACCGGGCCGAGCGCCTGGTCCGCCGCCATCCAGAACGAGCACTCCGGCACGTTGACCAGCAACCGCTCGCCGGTCAGCTCGTCTGGAGTCAAGGGCCGGCCAGCGAGGGGGTGCCCAGGCGCCGCGACGAGCACCAGCGGCACCGGTCCGAGGTCGACGTAGGTGAGCGGTTCCGCCGGCGCCGAGAAGCCGAGCCCGCCGAGGCGTGCGCCGGCGTCCAGCAGGAGGGCGGCGTCGAGGCGCAGCGCCACGAGATCCGCGAGGAGTCCGGACCGGTTGCGGTCGGTGTGCGGCTCGATGGCCAGGTCGGGGCGGCGGGCGGCGAGCCGGGCGACCACCCCGGGCAGGTGCGTGCCGGCCAGCGTCTCCAGGGCGCCGACGCGCAGCCGCTGGCGCTCGCCCCGGACGGCGAGCCGGGCCTGCTCGGCCTGGTCGAGAAGCGAGCGCGCCCAACCGCGCAGACGGTCGCCGGCCGCCGTGGGCCTCATGCCTTTCGGGCCCCGCTCGAACAGGCTCACGCCCAGGCCGGCCTCCAGCGTCCTGATCTGCTGCGACACCGACGACGGCGCGAGGCCGAGCGCGACCGCCGCGTCCGTCACCGTCCGGTGTCGCAGCACGGCCTCGAACGTCCTCAGTTGGGCGAGCTCCACACGGTGGATCAAGCGCGCCGCGCATGCGGAAATTCCGAACGCCGCCTGCGGCTCGCGCGGTGGAGCCGACGTGGCCGCCGATCGCACCGTTGCTCCCGTGCTCCCACTTACCCTGACCGGCATCTCGCTCGGCTACTTCATGGTGCTGCTGGACCTGACGGTGCTGGCGGTGGCCGAACCCGACCTGGCCGCCTCCCTCGGCGCCGGCCGGGCGGGCCTGCAATGGATCACCACCGCCTACACCCTGGCGTTCGCCGCGCTGTTGCTGGCGGCCGGCGCCGCCGCCGACCGGCATGGTGCCGGACGGCTGTTCCGGGCCGGCATCGCCGGGTTCACCGCGGCCAGCCTGCTGAGCGCGCTGGCGCCGCACCTGGGGACGCTCATCGCGTTGCGGGTGCTGGCAGGCGCCGCCGCGGCGGCTTGTGTCCCGGCCTCACTCGCCCTGATCGCCCATCACCATCCGGCGCCCGCCGCCCGGGCCCGGGCGATCGCGGCCTGGGCCGCGATCAGCGGCGCCGCGGTCGCGGTGGGCCCGGTGGTCGGTGGCGCCCTGGTCGCGAGCGCCGGTTGGCGTGCGGTCTTCCTCGCCAACGTGCCGATCGGGCTCGCGGTGCTGGCGCTGACCCGACGCGTCACAGCAGCGCCACCGGTCCACCGCCCCATCGACTGGCCGGCCCAGCTGACCGCCGCGGCCGTGCTGGCGTTGCTCACGGATGGCGTGATCGCCGCCGGTGTCGGCGCGTGGCCGCACACCGCGTTGTCGGTCGCCGGCCTGGCCGTCGCCGCTCCGCTGTTCGGCGCGCTCGACCGGCGGAGCGGCACGCCGGTGCTGGACCGCACCCTGCTGCGCTCCCCCGGCGTACGTTCCGGCCTGCTCGCGGCGGCGGCGGTCACCTTCGCGCTCACCGGCGGCCTGTTCGTGCTGCCGTTGCTCCTCCAGCGCGAATGGGGCCTGGGTCCGCTGGCCAGTGGCCTGGCGTTGCTCCCGCTGACGGTTCCGTTCGTCGCCAACCCACCATTCACCGGCCGGCTCGTGGCCCGGGTCGGCCCGCGGAGGCCGATCCTGGCCGGTCTCGCCACCTTGAGCGCGGGTGGCGTCGCATTGGCGGCTACGGTCTTCGCCGCCGGCGGCTACCCGTGGCTCGCACCCGGCCTCCTGCTCACTGGCACCGGTGTCTCGCTGGTTCTGCCCGCGCTGGTCACGGCAGTGGTCCAGGCGGCGCCGCCGGGCACGGCCGGTGCGGTGGGCGGGTTGCTCAACGCGGTGCGGCAGGTCGGTGCCACGCTCGGCGTGGCGGTGATGGGCGCGGCGGCGGACACCGATGTGGCCCTGGCCTGTTCGGCCGCGGTCTGCGCGGGGGCGTGGCTGGTGTTCAGGCGCTCTCGACCGCGGGCGGGCGTTCGCGGGTGACCCGGCGCACCACGGCCACGGTGAACAGCGCCAGCAGGATGTAGGGCGGCGTGCCCAGCACCAGCCGCGCGACGCCGAGCAGGTCGTCCTGCTTGTCGTACCAGAGCCAGGCCTGCGCGCTCACCTTGAGGATCCAGACCACGGCCCACACCACGGTCAGCCAGATGAACGTGCGCATCAGCCGGCGGTCCTCGCGCCAGTCGGACTTCCCGCCGGCCATGATCACGGACCAGCCCCAGCCGACCAGCGGCTGTCGCACCGCCGCCGAGATAAGCAGCGCCGCGGCGAAGACGTAGCTCTGGATGATGCCGGGCAGGTAGAAGTCGCGGGCCTCGCCGGTGCGCCAGGCGATCACGGCGCCCAGGGCGATGCCGAACAGGCCGTTGACGGCGTGCCGGATGGGCCGCTTCTGGGCAAGCCGGATCGCGCCGATCACCACCGCGACGCCGACCGAGGCGATCAGCGCGGGGTTGAGCTCCCAGAGGATGTTGACGACCACGAACACGATGACGGGCACGCTGGACTCGACCAGCCCCCGCCAGCCGCCGAGTTGCTGGGCCACCATCTCGCCGAAGGGCGGCAGCGGCTCCTCGCCGTCGGGGTCGCGGGTGGACTCGTCGGCGGCGCGCGGCGAAGACGTCATCTGGTGGCTTCCAGCTCGTAGTACGGGTTGTAGATGACTTTACGGTCATCCCGCACCGCGACGCGACCACGCGCGGTCAGTTGTCGCCCGGGCTCGATCCCGGCGATGTGCCGCCGGCCCAGCCACACCAGCGTCACCACGTCACTGCCGTCGTAGAGGTCGGCCTCGAGCGTGGGGAGGTTGGTGCGCGGGGTGTAGACGACGGTCTTGAGGCGCCCGGTGAGCGCCACGACCTGGCCCCGCATGCAGAGCCCGGCCGGCATGCAGCCGGACTTCGCGCTCTCCCGCTGGAGGCTCTCGGCCTCCAGCGTCTCCTCGTCAGCCGTCAGCCGCTGCAGGAACCGCCGCAGCGAGGTGCGGCTCTGGTCGATGGCCATGACCTTCGGCTTCACTCTCCTCGACGCCCCGGCCGGGCGCACGCCCCTTTCAGCGTACGCGTGACGGCCGTCACCCACCTCCCCGCGGCGAGCGGGCTACGCGGCGACGTCGATCGATCGCTCAGCGCGGTCGGGGCGACGGGCGGCGGCGCGGACCCGACCCGGGTCCCGCCCCGTTGGCCGGCGGCGCGGGCGATGGCGCCGGCTCGGGCGCGGCCTGCTGCTCGTGCACCTGCTCGCTGGCCTCCTTGGGCAGCCGCAGCGGCAGCGGCTCGCGCACCGGCTTGGCCTCGTGGCCCCGGTCGACGACCAGGCCGCGCAGGCACTCGACCAGCACACCGGCCCGCGACGGGTCGGTCGCGGCCGGGCCCTGGAACACGCCCCGGACCATCCACCGTGGGCCGTCGATGCCGAGGAAGCGCAGGTCGGTCAGCCCGTCGGCGGTGCGCACGCGGGCCCGCAGCTCCGGGCCGTACTCACCCTGGGACTCCTCGGCGGCGACGCCCTCGCTGAACAGCGACTTGCGGATCTCGTCGCGCACCTCGTCCCAGATGCCCTCGCTGCGCGGCGCGGCGAAGACGCCGACCTGCAGCGCGTTGTCGCCGTTGACCAGCACGACCTGCTGCACGGCGCCGTCGGGGTTGGCCTGCACCCGGATCTCGACGTCGGGCACGGCCGGGATCTGCAGGCTGCCGAGGTCGAGTCGCTCCACACCGGACGGTGCCTCGGAGATGTCGTAGGGGCCGTAGGACGGCGCCGCCGACGACGGCTGGGGCACCGACGCGCTGCCCCGGGCCGGCCGGTCGGACCGGCTGTTGCGGCCGCCGCCCTCGCCGCGCGCGTGCCGCCCGGATCCGCCTCGCGAGAACATCAGTGCGCCTGCCCTTCCAGGGTCGAAGATGCCGCCACGCCGCCGGTCGAACCGTGGCCGCCCGATCCGCGTGCGGATCCCGGCAGCGTCTCGACGACGTGGAAGTCTGCCCGCTCGACGCGTTGCACGACAAGCTGGGCGATGCGGTCACCGCGCGAGATCTTCGCGGGCGTCGCGGGGTCGTGGTTGACGAGGTTGACGAGGATCTCGCCGCGGTAGCCGGCGTCCACCGTGCCCGGCGCGTTGAGCACCGTCACGCCCATCCGGCTGGCCAGCCCCGAGCGCGGGTGCACCAGGCCGACGAAGCCCTCCGGCAGGGCGATCGCGACGCCGGTCGGCACCAGCGCCCGGCCACCGGGTGGGATCTCCACGTCGGCGGCCGCCGACAGGTCGGCGCCCGCGTCACCGGGATGGGCGTACGACGGGAGCGGGAGGTCCGGGTCGAGCTGGCGCACTGCCACCCGGACGGCGGCGTCGGTCACGGTGTCAGCTTTCTGTCGGGTCCGCCGAGGCGGTCGTTCCTATCCTGCCGGGTGCCGAGCGTACGTCGCGCCGTACCCTCGGACATCGTGGCTACCGATGACTACGCCGAGCGGTTACGGCTCCCCTGGTGGCTGTGGCCGTGCGGGGTGGCGGTCGCGGCGTTGCTCGCGCTCGAGGTGTGGATGGGCGCCGGCGGCGTACGCGCGTGGCTCCCGTTCGTGGTGCTGATCCCGCTGACCCTGCTGGGGCTCTGGCGGGCCGGCCGGATCCGGGTGGCGGTGACCGGCGGCGAGCTGGTCGTCGACGACGCGCACATCCCGCTGTCGTTCGTCACCGACGCGGTGCCGCTGGACGCCGCCGGCAAGCGCGAGCTGCTCGGCGTCGGCAGCCACGAGCTCGCGTTCGTGGTGCAGCGGCCGTGGATCTCGGGCGCCGTGCAGGTGGTCATCGACGATCCGGCCGACCCGACGCCATATTGGGTGGTCAGCTCGCGCGACCCGGTGCGGCTGGCCGGGGTCATCAGCGCACGGGTCAGCGCTGCTCACCCTCAATGATCTTGCGCTTGCGCTTCTTCAGGTCGGCGATCACCTGCTCGCCCAGCGCCTTGGTGGCGCGCCCGTTGAGATAGCTGGCGACCGCGGCGCCGGTCAGGAACGGGCCCAGCGTGGTCAGGTTGCGGCCGAGCCGGCGCAGCAGCCGGTCACGCATCTCCTTGCGGGCGGCGGTGCCGAGCACCGCGCCGATGCCGACGCCGGGCACCATCGGGTTGACCCCGCGCTGCTGGGACCAGGCCATCACGAGCGGGATCGCCCGCTCGACGCCGTTGCCCGGCACCGACTGGCCGTAGACCTCGTGCAGCTCGCCGATCAGCTTGATCTCGATCGACACGACGGTGACCGTCTCGGCGGCCAGCAGCACCGGGGCGGAGAGCAGGGTGGGCGTGGCGGCCCATTCGATCGCCGCGACGCCGCCCCCGGCCGCGCCCACGCTGGCGGTGGCGCGGCTGGCGTTGCGGACGAGCCGCTCGGCGAGCTTGTCGTCGTCGAGCCCGGGATGGTGCCGGCGGAGCGTCTCGAGGTCGCGGACCGGCAGGTACGGCGCGACGTCACCGACGGCGTCGGCGACCCATTTGACGGCGGCGCGGGGCTTGAAGAGGTCACCCACGCCCCGGGCGCGGACCTGGCCGACCAGCCGGCCCAGGAGGCGCTTGCGGGCGCCGGGTTCGAGGTCGTCGGCGGTGAGCTTGGCGACGGTGTCACCGAGCTCGGCGTCGCTCGTGGACGGGGTCTCGGGCGGAGACACCGGCGGGGCCGCGGAGTCTGGTTCGCCCGTGGACCGGTCGGCGTGGCTCATCCGTACCCCTTCAGCTCGTGTGCCCTGTCACGAGTCAAGCAGGTCCGGGCCACGCCCGCAGGTCGAAGTCGTCGGCGGCGACCCACCCCCGGGTCGCCGCCATGGTGGTCAATCGGCGGTTACGCGCACTCGCGGCAGATCAGATCGCCGTTGCGCTCGAAGGCGAGCTGGCTGCGGTGGTGGACAAGGAAACAGCGCGCGCAGCGGAACTCGTCCTGCTGCATCGGCAGCACCTTGACCGTGAGCTCTTCGTCGGCGAGGTCGGCGCCCGGCAGCTCGAAGCTCTCGGCCACTTCGGCCTCGTCGACGTCAACGGCGCCCGACTGTGCGTCCGTGCGCCGGGCCTTGAGCTCTTCCAGGCTGTCCTCGCCGAGGTCGACCTCGTCGCGACGCGGGGCGTCGTAGTCGGTGGCCATCGGTCTCACTCTCCCGTATCGATAAGTCGCCTAGGTGTAACGCCAAGCGACGGTGTTTCGGTTCCCGGTCGGCCGCGAAACTTCGGGCGGGGCACGACGGGCGCCCGCGAGCGCGGTACCTTACCTGCCCCTGCGGGAGGCATGTATACCGCCCTCGTGGCCCACTAAGACGCTCTTTGGCCCGAAGTTGTTCCCGATGTGACTCAGGCGACACGAAGATAGGTGTCTGCGGCCGTGGATCACGTTCGGCGCGCCGGGGATGTCATGGGTGTTTCCGCGCGTCGGGCGGACAACCGTTAACCTCGGTCGCAGACCGGGTGACCGAGGCCACGCCACCAGGCATGCCAACCGAGCACCACCGCCGTCACCTGCACGGGAGCGAGATTATGACCTTTGCGCGAGTGCGAGCGCTCGTCGTCGTGAGCGTGCTCGCGGTGCTGGCTGTGGCCTTTGTGGTCTACGCGCTGGTCGACGACTCGCAGAAGGGGCGCACCCTGGCGGCCCAGTGCCCCGAGGGCTGGCCGGTCGTGGATCTGACACTGAAGAAGGCCGAAGACATCAAGATCAATGTCTTCAACGCGACCGACAAGGTCAATCTCGCCGAGTCGGTCGGCAGCGACTTCGCCAACCGCAAGTTCCAGGTCGTCAAGAAGGGCAACTCCAAGACGGCCGTCGACGGGGTGGCCCTGCTGCGCTTCGGGCCCAAGGCGGTCGCCGGCGCCCACGTGATCCGGGCCTACTTCCTCGACGAGGCCAAGCCGGAATACGACCCGGCCCGCAAGGACGACGTGGTCGACGTGGTGATCGGCGACCAGTTCAAGCAGCTGGCCACCACCACCGAGGTCAACCAGTCGCTTGTGGAGCTGGCCGCGGCCGGCGAGCCGAAGCTGCCGCCGCAGGCCTGCCCCGCCCCGTAACGGCTCACGGACCGCCGGCGGCGTCGAACTCGGCGAGCAGCCCGCTCAGCGGGCCGAAGATCGCCGGCGGCGCCGCCACCAGCATGTCCGGGCCGGCCGGCTGACCGGTCAGCCCACCCACCAGCAACCCGGCCTCGGCGGCGATCAGCCCGCCGGCCGCGTGGTCCCACGGGTTGAGCCCCTTCTCGAAGTACGCGTCGACGCTGCCCTCGGCCGCCAGGCACAGGTCGATCGCCGCGGCGCCGAACCGGCGGATGTCGCGGACCCGGGTGATCAACCGGGTCAGCACCTCGGCCTGGTGCGCCCGGCGCTTCGCGTCGTAGCCGAAGCCGGTGGCCACCAGCGCCTGCCCGAGCTCGGTCTGCGCGGAGCCGCCCAGCCGCCGCCGGCCGCGGAACGCGCCGCCGCCCAGCGTGGCCGTCCACTCGTCGCCGGTGGCCGCGTTGCGGACCACGCCCGCCACGACCACCCCATCCACCTCGGCGGCCAGCGACACCGCGTACTGCGGCAGGCCGTAAAGGTAGTTGACCGTCCCGTCGATGGGGTCGACCACCCAGCGGACCGCGCCGGGGCCGTCGGAGCCCCCGTATTCCTCACCGAGAACCGTGTCGCCGGGCCGCAGCGCGCCCAGCGCGGCGATCACCTGGCGCTCGACGGCCCGGTCGGCGGCGGTGACCACGTCGGTGTCGGTCGACTTCGTGGCGACGCCGGAGACGCCGTCCGCGCGCATGGCCCGCGCGGTGTCGGCCGCCTCCCGCGCGACGGTCACCGCGATCGCCAAAAGCTCCGCCGGAGCGGGCGTCGTGTCGGTCATGGGGCCCCCTTCGTTCCGGTTACGATTCTGACAAAGTCCATCGCTCGCTCTCCTCCGGCAGCCGCCTTCAGCGGCCAGGCCGCTCTACGGTCGTGCGCCGCGCGATGTTTCGCCAGCGACGGCGTTACAATTCACGCCTGCCCACCTGTCACGAACTTCCCGCGCAGGCCGGTTCGTGGCTCGGGGGCCCACTACCTTTGAAACCTGGCCCACCGCATCGCTGGTTCCGACCGGCTGTGCCCGCTCGATCGCCTCCGGAAGGTCATTCGTGACAGAGCCACGCCAAACCGGCGCAGACGTCCGCTCGATCACCGAGATTTTGATCGCCCACGCCCAGCGCGGAGGCGGTCACATCACGTCGGCGGAGGTCCAGCGCACGGTCGAGTCGGCCGAGGTGACCCCGGCCCAGGCCAAGAAGATCCTGCGCGCCATCGTCGACGCCGGCATCACCGTCGTGGTCGACGGCTCCGCGAGCACGAAGCGCAAGGTCGCCGCGGCCCGTTCGGCGACGCCCGCCTCCCGGGCCACCACCGCGAAGACCACGGCGGCCAAGAAGACCGCGCCGCCCAAGCAGGCGCCACCGGCCGCCACCGACGACGCACCGGCGGCCAACGGCGCGGCGCCGGCCGCGAGTGCGGCCAAGGCGGCGCCGGCCAAGGCCACCCGGGCCAAGGCAGCGGCCAAGGCGACCAAGGCGCCGGCGGCCAAGAACGCCGACGGGACGCCCGCCGAGCCCGGTGAGGCCCCCGCCGAGGGCGAAGAGATCGATCCCGAGGAGCTCGCCGCCGAGATCGAGGACGTCGTCGTGGAGGAGCCGGCCGAGCTGGCCCAGGCGGCCGCCACCGACGCCGCCTCGGCCGCGACCGACAACGACTTCGAGTGGGACGACGAGGAGTCCGAGGCGCTCAAGCAGGCCCGCCGCGACGCGGAGCTGACCGCCTCCGCCGACTCCGTCCGGGCCTACCTCAAGCAGATCGGCAAGGTTCCGCTGCTCAACGCCGAGCAGGAGGTCGAGCTGGCCAAGCGGATCGAGGCCGGCCTCTACGCCTCCGAGCGGTTGCGGGCCGCCGACGAGGGCGAGGAGAAGCTGCCCACGCAGCTGACCCGCGACCTGGGCTGGATCTCCCGCGACGGCGAGCGCGCCAAGAACCACCTGCTGGAGGCCAACCTCCGGCTCGTGGTCTCGCTGGCCAAGCGCTACACGGGCCGCGGCATGGCCTTCCTCGACCTGATCCAGGAGGGCAACCTGGGTCTGATCCGCGCCGTCGAGAAGTTCGACTACACCAAGGGCTACAAGTTCTCGACCTACGCGACGTGGTGGATCCGGCAGGCGATCACCCGCGCCATGGCCGACCAGGCGCGCACCATCCGCATCCCGGTGCACATGGTCGAGGTCATCAACAAGCTCGGCCGCATACAGCGTGAGCTGCTCCAGGACCTCGGCCGCGAGCCCACCCCCGAAGAGCTCGCCAAGGAAATGGACATCACGCCGGAGAAGGTCCTCGAGATCCAGCAGTACGCACGGGAGCCGATCTCGCTCGACCAGACCATCGGCGACGAGGGCGACAGCCAGCTCGGCGACTTCATCGAAGACTCCGAGGCGGTCGTGGCCGTCGACGCGGTCTCGTTCTCGTTGCTGCAGGACCAGCTCCAGCAGGTGCTGCAGACGCTCTCCGAGCGCGAGGCCGGCGTGGTCCGGTTGCGGTTCGGCCTCACCGACGGCCAGCCGCGCACGCTCGACGAGATCGGCCAGGTCTACGGCGTGACCCGCGAGCGGATCCGCCAGATCGAGTCGAAGACGATGTCCAAGCTGCGCCACCCGTCGCGCTCGCAGGTCCTGCGCGACTACCTGGACTGAGCGGCTCGAAGGTTACGGTTCCGCGTCGATTGTTTTGTGCGGCGCGGAATCGTCGTCCCTCGCCGGCTGGGTCGGCAGGCTCGGCTGCGCCGGCTTCTCCTTATGGCTCGAGCTGCCTTTGGAGAAATGCCGGTACTTCTCCTTGGGCGGCCGGTCGTTGGCCAGGATGACGGCCAGCCAGGGCAGCACCACCGCGGCCGCGCCGACGAGCAGCAGCCAGAGCCAGAGCAGCGGCGGCCGGGTGCCGACGAGCACCGCGAAGACGATCACGCAGACGGCTCGCGTCAGCATCATGAAGACGTAGCGATGCGTCCGGCTGCGCAGCTGGTCGTCCTGGCTGCGCGCGGCGTCGGTGATGACTACTGGTCGAGCGGCCGGGCGCTTCACTCTTCCATCCTGTCACCAGAAGCGTGCCGCGACGACGGCGCGGTCCGTGTTACGTCCGTGGTACGTTGAGAGCGTGGGCCGCCGGTACAGCTTCACCGACGACGCGTTGAGCAACCTCGCGGTCTACGAGGTGACGCCCGGCGAGGTCTGGGAGGCCCTGCACGGCACGCAGCGGGTCATCCGGCGCCTCGACGAGCTCACCGTGGTCTACGCCGCCAGCCGGCGCGGCCGGCGGCTCGTGGTCCTGCTCGCCGAGACGGTCCACGACGACCACGACTACGACATCCTTTCGGCGCGCGACATGACCGACAGCGAGGCCAAGCGCTACGAGGACGTGACCCGTTGGAGGCGTTGACCGTGGACAGAGACCAGGCCATCAAGCGGTTCCACGAAGGCGGCGACGACTTCGCCGACCTGATCAGCAACGGCACCCCCGGTGACCTCCCGGCGCCCGACAGCGAGCAGCCGATGGTCAGCCGGTCGGTGCGCCTGCCGTTGCCCACCTACGAGCGGGTCCGGGCCGCGGCCGACGCCCGCGGGATCGGCGTCACCACGCTGATGCGCCAGTGGATCGAGGCCGGGCTGGCCGACCTCGACGACTCGGCGACGGTGTCGCTCGCCGACCTGCGCCGGGCGCTGGCCACCCTGCCCCGCAACAACGCGGCCTGAGCGCCATGCGGGTCCTGCTCACCGGCGCGACCGGGATGGTCGGCCAGGGCGTGCTGCGCGAATGCCTGCTCGCGCCCGACGTGTCCGAAGTGGTGTCGCTGGGCCGCTCGCCGCTGCGGGCCGAGCATCCCAAGCTGCACTCGGTCGTCGTCACCGACCTGTTCGACCTCGACGGCGCCGGCGACGCGCTGGCCGGCATCGACGCCTGCTTCTTCTGCCTCGGGGTGTCGTCGGTCGGGATGAGCGCCGAGACCTACGAGCGGATCACGCACGATCTGACCCTCGGCGTCGCCGACGCCCTCGCGGCCCGCTCCCCCGACCCGACGTTCGTCTACGTCTCGGGCGCGGGCACTTCCGAGACCTCCCGGCAGCGCTGGGCCCAGGTCAAGGGGCGCACCGAGCGTGAGCTGCTGGAGCGGTTCCCCAAGGGCTACATGTTCCGGCCGGGCTTCATCCAGCCGCTGCACGGCATCCAGCCGCGCAACCGGGTCTACCGCGTCGGGATGGCCGCGCTCGGCTGGCTGATCCCGCTGTTCCGCCGCATCGCGCCGCGCCAGGTGGTGACGACCGAGGAGGTCGGCCGGGCGATGCTCGCGGTCGCCCGCACCGGCCCGCCCAAACACGTCCTCGACAACCCCGACATCGCGGCGCTCGCCCGCTCCTAGGGGCGGGCGCCGACCGTGACCACGGCCCGCGCGCCCGCGGCGACGGCTGCGGCCAGGCAGGCCCGCGCGTCGCCGCCGGCGAGCCACGTGGCCAGCAGGCCCGCGGCGAACGCGTCGCCGGCGCCGGTCGGGTCCACGACGGCCGTGCTGACGGCGGGCACCGCCTCCGCGTCGCCGCCCGGGCCGGCCCAGATCGCGCCGGCCGCGCCCAGCTTGACCACCACCGCCGCGCCGAGCTCGGCCGCGAGTGCGCGGGGCCGGTCCCGCCGGTCGGCGGCCAGCACCGCCGCCTCGTCCTCGTTGGCCAGCAGCAGGTCGACGCCGCGTACCCAGGACCGGAATGCGGCGCCGCCCACCTGCCGCAGCGGGGCGGCCGACGCCGCGTCGACGCTCACCGTCAGCCCCAACCGCCGGGCCACCGCCAGCGCCCGCAGGCCGGCCGGCCGCGACCGCTCGTCGAGCAGGGCGTACCCCGACAGGTGCAGGTGCCCGGCGCCGCCGACGGCCAGCGCGGCGGCGACCTCGTCCGGGTCGAGCAGCAGGCTGGCGCCGCGGTCGGTGACCATGGTCCGCCGGCCGCCCTCGGCCAGCACGATCACGGTGCCCGTCGGCGCTCCCGGGCGCGGCGGCAGCGGACAGTCGACGCCCGCGGCGGCCAGCTCGGCCAGCCGGGCGGCGCCGGCCGCGTCGTCGCCGACCGCGGCCAGCAGCGTGACCGGGACGCCGTGCCAGGCGAGCCAGGCCGCCGTGTTGGCCGCCTGGCCGCCGCCGGTGAAGCGGATCGCCGCGGCGGTGTCGGTGTCCGGCGCCGGCGGCTCGGCCAGCACCGCGACCACGTCGGTCACCAGATCTCCGAGCACGGCCACGCGGCCGTTCATGCGGCAGCGGCGGCGATCCGGGCGGCCAGGTCGGCGTTGCGCAGGATGATCCGGACGTTGACGTCGAGGCTGGCCCCGGCGGTGTGCTCGTGGAACCAGCCCAGCAGGAACGGCGTGACCGCCTTCCCGGTCACCCCCTGCTCCTCCAGCGCGGCCATCCCCTCGGCCAGCGTGCGGTCGTGCAGGGCGGGGTCGAGCTGCTGGTCCGCCGGCAGCGGGTTGGCCACCACGAGCGCACCGTGGTGCACGCCCTGCGCGGCCCGCGCCGTGATCGCCCGGGCGGCCTCCTCGGGCGAGTCCAGCGACCAGTCCACCGGGAAGCCGCTGTCGGTGAGGTAAAAGCCCGGGAAACGCAGCGTCCGGTAGCCGGCGACGGCGACGCCCAGCGTCTCGAGCCGTTCGAGCGTCGCGCCGACGTCCAGGATCGACTTGACCCCGGCGCAGACCACCGCGATCGGCGTGCGGGCCAGCGTGACCAGGTCCGCCGACTCGTCGTAGGGCGCGTCGCGGTGGACGCCGCCGAGCCCGCCGGTGGCGAACACCCGGATGCCCGAGGCGGCCGCGATCGCGCTCGTGGCGGCGACCGTGGTGGCGCCGTCGACCCGCTTCGCGGCGGCCACGGCGAGGTCGCGGGCCGACAGCTTGGCGACGTGGTCGGCCTCGGCCAGGTGGCTCAGCTGGGCGTCGTCCAGGCCGACGTGCACGCGCCCCTCGAGCACCGCGATGGTCGCCGGCACCGCGCCGGCGGCCCGCACCGTCGCCTCGATCTCGCGGGCGACCGTGAGGTTGTCCGGGCGGGGCAGCCCGTGCGCGATGATCGTGCTCTCCAGCGCGACCACGGGGTTGCCGACGCCGAGCGCTTCCGCCACTTCCGGCGCCAATACCAAGTCGTTCACGTTGTCACCGTACGGGTGGCCAGGTGCGGCGACCGCACCTACCTGGCAGACTTGATTGGTGACCAGTCCTAGCCCCGAAACCAGCGGCACGATTCTCGAGCGTCCCGTCGAGACGCCGTTCGAGCAGGGCGACCACGAGCGGTTCTCGCACTACGCCGACCGCGACAAGATCACCGAGGCCATGGTCCTCGGCACCCCGGTCAAGGCGCTGTGCGGCAAGGTCTGGGTCCCCTCACGTGACCCCAGCCGTTTCCCGGTCTGCCCCGAGTGCAAAGAGATCTTCGAAGACGACAACCGCTTCTACGACCAGGACCCGAAGCCCGAAGGGTGATCTAGAGTTCGGCGGTGTCAGCCACCGCCGCACTCCTCTTCGCCGACCTGCTCGGCGTCGCTGTGTTCGCCGCTTCCGGCGCATCCGCCGCAGTGGTCAAGCGACTGGACCTGTTCGGTGTCTGCTTTGTCGGCTTCGTGGCGGCGTTGGGCGGCGGCATCGTCCGTGACCTGGCCGTCGACCAGAGCCCGCCGCTGGCTTTCGACGACTGGCGCTACGCCCTTGTGGCCGCTCTCACAGCGGTCGCCGTGTTCTTCTTCCACCCCCAGCTGGCCCGCCTCCGCCGCGTCGTCGTCGTGCTCGACGCGGCCGGCCTGGCCCTGTTCACCGTCACCGGCACCCTCGTCGCCCTGCGCGCGGGGGTGCCGCCGGTCGGCGCCTGCCTGCTCGGCATGATCACCGCGATCGGCGGCGGCGTCGCCCGGGACCTGTTGCTCAGCGAGATCCCGATCGTCCTGCGCCGCGAGATCTACGCCGTCGCCGCGCTGGCCGGCGCGGTCATGGTGACGGCCCTGCACCGGGCCGACCTGACCGGCTGGCCGATGGTCGGCGCGGGCGTGCTGGTCTTCGCGATCCGCCTGGTCGCGCTGCGCCGGCACTGGAACAACACGCCACCGACCTGAGCCGTTCGTCACCCTTGTGTCTGCTGGGGATCAAGCTCCCGGCGTGGTTATGCTGAGACCCGCCTTCGCCTCACCGCGAGGGCGTTTTTCGTGACGTAGGGGGGAACGCCGCGTGGTCGCCAAGCCTTCGCTGGAGTCGTTCCCGGCGCTGCGGTCGTGGCAGCGCAAGGCGATGGTCGACTACCTGCGCCGGCGGTCCGACGACTTCATGGCGGTCGCGACGCCGGGCGCCGGCAAGACCACGTTCGCGCTGCGGATCGCCGCCGAGCTGCTCGACGCCGGCACGGTCGACGCGGTCACCGTGGTCGCGCCGACCGAGCACCTCAAGACCCAGTGGGCGCAGTCCGCGGCCCGGGTCGGCATCCAGCTCGACGCCGCCTTCCGCAACGCCGACCTGCACTCGTCGGCCGACTTCCACGGCGCGGTCGTCACCTACGCCCAGGTCGGCATCGCGCCGCAGGTGCACCGGCGGCGCACGATGACGCGGCGCACGTTCGTCATCCTCGACGAGATCCACCACGCCGGCGACTCACGGTCCTGGGGCGACGGCGTCAAGGCCGCGTTCGAGAACGCGACCCGGCGGCTGATGCTGACCGGCACGCCGTTCCGGTCCGACGACAACCCGATCCCGTTCGTGGCCTACGAGCGCGGCGACGACGGCCTGCAGCGGTCCAGGGCCGACTCCGTCTACGGCTACGCCGACGCGCTGCGCGACGGGGTCGTCCGGCCGGTCATCTTCCTCGCGTACTCCGGGGAGACCCGCTGGCGCACCAGCGCCGGCGACGAGCTGGCCGCCCGGCTCGGCGAGCCGATGACACAGGACCTGGTCGCCCAGGCCTGGCGCACGGCGCTCGACCCGACCGGCGACTGGATGGCACAGGTGCTGCGGGCCGCCGACGCGCGGCTGCAGATCAAGCGGGCCGGTGGGATGCCCGACGCCGGCGGCCTGGTGATCGCCTCCGACCAGCAGAACGCCCGGTCGTACGCCAAGGTGCTCGAACGCGTCACCGGCGAGAAGGCCGTCGTGGTGCTCTCGGACGACGTCGGCGCCTCGGCCCGGATCGCTGAGTTCGCGGCCTCCGACCAGCGGTGGATGGTTGCCGTCCGGATGGTCTCCGAGGGCGTCGACATCCCGCGGCTGGCCGTCGGCGTCTATGCGACCAGCGCCTCGACCCCGCTCTACTTCGCGCAGGCGATCGGCCGGTTCGTCCGCGCCCGGCGGCCCGGTGAGACGGCCAGCGTCTTCCTGCCGAGCGTGCCGCACCTGCTCGGGCTGGCTAGCGAGATGGAGGCCGAGCGCAACCACGTGCTGGGCGCGCCCAAGAGCGAGGACGGCCTCGACGACGAGCTGCTGGAGCGGGCACAGAAGGCGGAGGACGCCAGCGGTGAGCTGACCAAGCGGCACGAGATGCTCTCCGCCACCGCCGAGCTCGACCAGGTGATCTTCGACGGCGCCTCGTTCGGCACCGGCGCGCTGGCCGGCACGCCCGAGGAGGAGGAATACCTGGGCCTGCCCGGCCTGCTCACCGCCGACCAGGTGGCCACGCTGCTCAACAAGCGCCAGGCTGACCAACTGGCGGCCCAACGCCGCCGGTCGACGACGACCGCGATGGCGGACGGGGCCGGTGGGGCCCGCGTGGCCGGCATGACCGCGGCGCCGCCGGGGCCGGTCTCGGCGGGCGAGCGAAGGGTCGTCCTGCGCCGTCAGCTCAACGCTCTGGTCGCCGCGCACCACCACCGGACCGGACTGCCCCACGGCAAGATCCACGCGGAGCTGAGGCGAATCTGCGGGGGCCCGCCCAGCGCCCAGGCGACGATCGAGCAGCTCGAGGAGCGGATCGCCACCGTGCAGACCCTCTGAGCCGAAACGAACCGGCCGGAACCTGTGTCGGGTTCCGGCCAGCCGGCGCCCTCGGCCGGAGCCCTTCGTGCGGAATCCGGGCCTGCCCGTGCCTTTGGCCGGAAGAAACCGGCAAGAGCCCTTCGTGCGGAATCCGGGCCAGCCCGTGCCTTTGGCCGGAAGAAACCGGCAAGAGCCCTTCGTGCGGAATCCGGGCCAGCCCGTGCCTTTGGCCGGAAACCGGCAAGAGCCCTTCGTGCGGAATCCGGACCAGCCCGTGCCTTTGGCCGGAAGAAACCGGCAAGAGCCCTTCGTGCGGAATCCGGGCCAGCCCGTGCCTTCGGCCCGGCAGGAACCGGCCCGAGCCCTTCGCGCGGGTCTCCAGCCAGCCAGTGCCCTTAGCGGAAAAGAAACCGGCCGGGACCCCTCTCGAGGGGTTCCAGCCAACGCTCTTGGCGGAAGAAACCAGGCCGGGACCTCTCTTGAGGGGTCCGGCCCGCGCTCTTGGCGGAAGAAACCGGGCCGGAGCCCCTCTTGAGGGGTCCGGCCCGCGCTCTTGGCGGAAGAAACCGGGCCGGAGCCCCTCTTGAGGGGTCCGGCCCGGTTTGAGTATCGGTCGGATCAGTTCGACGAGTTCGACGCCATCAGGTCGGCGCCGCGCCATTCGAAGTCCGGGTCCGCTGCGAACTGAACGGTGATCTTGACGAGGTCATCCGCGTACTTGTTGGCGTGGTGGCCGCAGAACACGAGCTCGCCTCCGCCAGCCATCGTGATGCGGAGCTTGCCGGCCGCGTTGCACCGATCGCACCGTTCATCGGTTGCTGGGGGAACCACCGTCTCAGGCGGCGGCGTGAGAGTGGGGGTCATCGCCTTCCTCCTTCGTCACCGATGAACATCCTTCTTCGGTCTTTGCTCACCTATCGTGCAACACCCGGTGGTGCTGCGGCCTTCCCTAGATGCCCCCGGGGGACCCAGGTCACACCTTGGTTGGTCACAGTGTGCCGGCACCCAAGGGGGCCGCGTCAATGATCTCGCTCGGACAACCCGCCTCTGACGTGGATCTATTGACGCTACGTGTCGAAAAGATGACTCAGCGCTGGGTCACGGGCCCTTGCCACGGTATCCTGAACGCGCCTGTGTGGCACGGGCCAGACACGCCCAAACGAGGGATCCGGCGTTTACCCGACAGACTTCGCCGCCGCCTTCACCGACTTCTTGTAGTCGCGCACCTTGCCAAGGCTAGCCTCGTCGACGATATCGGCCACCGACATGTGCGACCCTTCGGCCCCGTAGGCGCCAGCCGCCTCCCGCCAGCCCGCCGGCCGCACCCCGTAGCGCTTGCCGAGCAGGGCGACGAAGATCTGCGACTTCTGCTTGCCGAACCCAGGCAGGGCGGCGACCCGCTTGAACAGGTCCGCGCCGTCGCTCGCCTCGGTCCACAGCCGCGCGGTGTCGCCGTCGTAACGCTCGACGAGCTGGCGGCAGACCTCCTGCGTGCGGGTCGCCATCGCCTTCGGGAACCGGTGCAGAGCCGGCGGCGTCGCGAAGAGCCGGATCAGCTCCTCGGTGTCGAAGTCGGCGATCTCCCGGGCCGTCGGCTCGTGCCCGAGCCGCTGCGCCAGGACGTACGGCGACGAGAACGCCTTCTCCAGCTTGTCCTGCTGGTCGAGGGTCATGCCGATCAGCAGCGCCAGCGGGCTCCGGTCGAGCAGCGCGTTGGCCTCCGGGGCGATGGGCAGCGAGAACGTCATGCGCACCATCTTGGCCGACGGTCGCCCCGGACGGTGACCCGCGGTCAGGCGGCCTTCGTCAGCCGTACCTCCAGGGTCATGCCGTCGGCGTGCGCGGCGCTGTCGCCGAACGCGCTGTCGGCGGCGACCCGGGCGAAGTCGGCGGCCGTGTAGGCACGCCGGCGCAGGCCGCCCAGCGCCATCCGGGTGAAGGCGCTGTTGACCCGGTTGAGCCGCATGCCGGCCACGTCGGCCCGGATGTCGTCGTCGGTCGCGCCGCGGTTCATGTCGAGCACCACCGCTACGCCGCCCGGTCGCAGCACCCGGTGGATCTGGTCCAGCGCGGTCACCGGGCTGGCGAAGTTCTTGAACGCCGCCTGGCAGACCACCAGGTCGAAGCTGTCGTCGGCGAACGGCAGGTCGGCGACGTCGCCGTGCCGGAACTCGACCTGGACGCCCTCGGCCCGCGCCCGGTCGGTGGCCAGCTGGACGAAGGTCCGGCTGATGTCGAGGCCGGTCACGGCGAACCCGAGCCGGGCCAGCTCGATGCTCAGGTAGCCGGGGCCGGGCGCCACCTCCAGCACGGCGGCACCGGACGGGAGGTCCTCGGCCAGCTCGGCCGCCTGCTGCCGCCACAGCACCAGCTGCGCGTCGGAGCCGCGCTGCTTCGCGTACCACCGGGCCATGGGCCCTTCCATCTCGCCGATCAGCTTGCGCCGCTTGATGTCCGTCACCGCGTCTCCTCCTCGCCCAACGCCGCGAGCGCCGCCACCGCGGGCGGCAGCTCGCCGGTCTCGTGATAGGTCCGCCATTCGTCCAGGCCGGGCAGCTTCCCCTCGACGAGCTCGGCCCGGAACGCCCGCACCCAGGCCAGCTCGGCCCGGCGCATGGCCAGCTCGTACTCCCCCTCGACGAGGAACAGCCGCGGCACCGCGGCGGCGTAGCCGGCCATCGCCCGCTCGGCCTCGGCCAGGTCCGCCGCGAGTCGGTGTTCGCGGGCGCCGAGCTGGTCGACCACGTCGTCGGGGGCCAGCACGCCGAGCACGGAGAGCGCGGCGACGAACGGGCCCGGCCGGCGGTCCGGCACGGCGACCAGCTCGCGCGTCCAGTCGACGAGCTCGGCCCGGCCCGCCTCGGTGAGCCGGTACGCCGTGCGCTCCGGCCGCCCGCCCTGCCGCTCGGCCGGCAACGCCTCGACGAAGCCGTGCCGGGCCAGGCTCTCCACGACCCGGTAGAGCGACCCCCACTTGATCTCCATGTCGTGCTCTTTGCCGCGGGCCCGCATGAGCGACGCCATCTCGTAGGGATGCATGGGTCGCTCGACGAGCGTCGCCAGGATGGCGAGGCCGAGCAGGTTGGTCATCTTCCGCGCCATGGCTCTCCTTTACTCGCATGCGAGTATACGCACGCGAGTAAGCAAGACGGAAGATAGCGTCGCCGGCATGACGCATCCCTGGATCACGGAGCTCGGCCTGCAGCCGCATCCGGAGGGCGGCTGGTTCGCGGAGACCTGGCGGTCCGCGCACACCTTCACCCCGCCCGGGTACGCGGGCCCGCGCGCGGCCGCCACCGGCATCTACTTCGCCCTGTTCCCCGGCGAGGAGTCGGCCTGGCACGTGGTCCGCTCGGACGAGCTGTGGCTGTGGCACGCCGGCGGTCCGCTCACGCTGCGCCTCGGCGGCGCCGGCGACTCGCCCGGAGCGGTCGGGTCCAGTGTGCTCGGGCCGGACGTGGCGGGTGGCGAGCGCCCGCAGCTGCGCGTACCCGGTGGTGTGTGGCAGGCCGCGGCGCCGCTGCGGGACGAGCCCGTGCTGGTCAGCTGCGTCGTGGCGCCCGGATTCGACTTCGCCGATTTCAGGATGGTGTGATCCGCTCGACCGAACGGCGGTTTTGATCATCGCCGGTCTATGCGATCGTCGTGGATCCACCCGGCACGGGGGCATGGGGGCCGGGTGCGGCGAACGGCGAGGAGAGTGCACATCGTGGTGTTCCGCACCGTCCGCAAAACCCTGGCGGTCATCGGGGCCGCCAGTCTGGTGGGTGCCCTGGCGCTGACGAACCCGGCGCAGGCAGCTTCCAACAACAACTCCGTCCGCAAGCTCACCAAGGCGGTCACGCTGGGTGGCGTGCTCCGGCACGAGATCGCGTTCCAGGCGATCGGCAGCCTCAGCGGGGGCAATCGCGGCTCCGGCCTCGTCGGCTACGACCGCAGCGCCGACTACGTGGCGACCCTGCTGCGGCTGGCCGGCTACGAGGTCACCCGGCAGCCGTTCTCGTTCAACTTCTTCGAGGAGTTCGGCTCGGCCTTCGAGCAGGTCTCCCCGAACCCGACGGTGTACGAGGAGGGCGTCACCTACAGCCTGGCCGACTACTCCGGTTCGGCCGACGTGACGGCCGCGGTCGTACCCGTCGACCTGGCGCTCGACCCGCCGCGGACATCGACGTCGGGCTGCGAGGCCGGCGACTTCGACCCCGCCGTGGTGACCGGCAAGATCGTGCTGCTGCAGCGCGGCGGCACCAACTGCTCCTTCGGCCTGAAGGTGGCCAACGCCCAGGCGGCCGGCGCCGTGGCGGCCATCCTGATGAACCAGGGCAACGGCACGCCGGAGGCCAACCCGGACCGCTACAACCTGCTGCTGCCCACGCTCGGCGCACCCGCCGCGATCCCGGCCGTCGGCGTGTCCTACGCGACCGGCGAGGCGCTCGCCAACACGCCGGGTCTCACCGTCCGGATCATGGCCGACACCACGTCGGAGGTACGCCAGACGGAGAACGTGATCGCCGAGTCCCGTGGCGGCGACGCGACCGACGTCGTGATGGCCGGCGCCCACCTCGACTCCGAGCCGGACACCGTCGGCATCAACGACAACGGCAGCGGCTCCGCGGCGCTGCTCGAGGTCGCGCTGCAGATGGCGAGGACGAAGACGCCCAACAAGACCAGGTTCGCCTGGTGGGGCGCCGAGGAGTCCAACCTGGTCGGTTCGACGTACTACGTGGGGCAGTTGACGCCCGCGCAGCGTTCCGACATCGCGCTCTACCTCAACTTCGACATGATCGCGTCGCCCAACTACATCCTCGGGGTGTACGACGGCGACGACTCGGCCGGCCAGGGCTCGCCGGCCGGCCCGCCCGGCTCGGCCGAGATCGAAGCGGTCTTCCAGGACTTCTTCGCCGACCGCGGCCTGCCCACGAGGGCGGCCGACTTCACCGGCCGTTCCGACTACGGCCCGTTCATCGCGGCCGGCGTCGGCATCCCGGCCGGCGGCCTGTTCACCGGCGCCGAGGTCCTGAAGACGGCGGAAGACGTCGCCGACTACGGCGGCGTCGAGGGCGAGCAGTACGACCCGTGCTACCACGACCCCTGCGACAGCCTGTTCCCGGTCCGCAACGGCGCGGACGCGGCCCTCTACGCCGAGCTGGACCGCCAGTACGACATGCTCGGCAACCTCAACCTCGAGGCCCTGGACGTGAACTCCGACGCCATGGCGACGGCCATCCTCACGTTCGCCCTCGACACGTCAGCCCTGCCCGAACGCCCGACCACGGCCGCCGCCCGCAGCAGCGCGGGCCCGGCCTACGTCGGCAAGGAAGGCTCGATCTAGCGCGTTCGATCACCGAGGGCCTCTCCCGCCTCGTGCGGGAGGGGCCCTCAGCGTCCGTACGGCTCGCGCGCCGGCGCGGTCAGCCCGGCGGCCACCTGATCCGCGATCTCCCGGGCGGGGCCGGCGGCCACGTAGGCCAGCGTCGCGCCGTATCCGACCGCGGTCAGCAACCCGGCCCGTTCGAGGGCCCGCACGTCGCGCACGGACTGATCGCGGGACAATCCCTCCGCGCCGGCGTAGATCTCCCGCCGCAGATGGTCGGTCGCGGCGGCGTAGAGAGCGGCGACCGTTCTGGCGTGGAACCCGCTTCCGGCCACGAGTTCGGCGAGCGCCGCCCAGACCTCCTGCCCGTAGCGCAGCCGCCGGTCGACGATCTGAGCCTGCAGATGGTGCGCCCGGAGACAGAACCGGACCCAGCTGTGCACGTCGGTCGCGGGCTCGTAGGTGCCGCCGGTCTCCTGCAGCGCCCGGTAGTAGTCGACCGTGTTGAGCTCGAAACCGAGCCACTCCTCGATGGAGCAGAACTCGGGCGCGAGCCGGCCACCACGCGCGATGACCATGGTCTGCAGGCACCGCGACATGCGGCCGTTGCCGTCCCGCCACGGATGCACCCGCACGAGGTTGAGATGCGCCATCGCCGCGCGCACGAGGAGATGGGCGGCCAGGTCACCGGCGTTGAGCCAGTCGACCAGCTCGGACATCAAACCGGGTATGCGGTCGGCGTCGGGACCCACATAGGCCGGCACCAGCGGGTCGGCGCCGGTCACGACGATGCCCCGGGTGCGGTAGCGGCCCGGGGCCCGCTCCGGCCAGAACCGCATCATCATGAAGTGCAGGGCCGACAGGGCCGTCTCGCTGTAGGCGAAGGACGCCATGTCCGCGGTCTGGGTGACCCAGGTCAGGGCGTCCCGGTAGCCACGGACCGCTTCCCGGGCCTCCTCCGGCACGTCGGCCGGGACCGCGACGTGGTCGACGATCGCCGTCGCCGCGGTGGGGGAAACCGTGTAGCCCTCGATCGTGTTGGAACCGCGGATGGCGCTGGCGAACAGGCGTTTACGGACGCCACCGACCCACTCGCCGGCCCGACCGAACTGTAAGAACGCGGCATGGAGTGACTCGATCTCGCCCAACACTCGATTGTCGTCGCCGTCGAGCGCCGGCACGGCGTACAACATGCGTCGATGCTACGAGGATCGTGGCATCGACGCGCTTGGGTTCAGTCGCGCCGCCAGGGGTGGTGGATCAGGCAGAACTCGTTGCCTTCCGGGTCGGTGAGGACCGTGAAGCCCTCGTCGCCGGTTTGGCCCACGTCGGCTCGGGTGGCGCCCAGGGCCAACAGGCGGGTGACCTCCGCCGCCACGTCTCCGGTGGGGGCGTGCAGGTCCGGGTGGGCGCGGTTCTTGTCCCGCTTCGCGCCCGCGCCCGGTTGCAGCCACACCGTCAGCGACCCAGCCGGCGCGTCGGCCGGCGGGCGGAGGTGTTGGCCGTCGGCGTCGATCTCGTAGCCCAGCGCGGCCGACCAGAAGGCCGCCATCCGGGCCGGGTCGCGGACGTCCAGGGTCCACTGCGTGAAACGGCTGACCATGCGGCAACCCTGCCACCGCGCGGTCATGATCACCCGCCATGGCAGGATGCCGTACGTGTCCGACATGCTCCTGTCTCCTGATGGCGTCGCCCGGCTGAAGGACGCGCTCGGCGCCGCCGGCTTCACCTCCGCCGGCATCGCCGCGCGGCTGGGGCCCGCCGCCACCGCGGCCGTGGCCCGCAACGACTTCCGGGCCGCGCTGCGGATCACCGAGGACCGGGATCCACTGTCGACGCTGATCCGGCTGTTCGTCTGCGGCCAGACCGAGGAGGTCGAGGCGGTCGCGGCCGCGCTGGCGCCCGTCGACTTCGCCGAGGCGTTCGACGCCGGGCTGGTCGAGGCGGCGCCGGGCGGCGGGGTGCGGCAGGGCGTCGACCTCGAGCCGTACGGCGATGCCTGGTGGGTCCTCTCCGACGTCCCCTCGTCGGCCCGGCCCGGGCAGCCGTTGCGCGCCGACCATGTGCTCGGCATCGGCGGCGCCTCGTCGACCGTCGTCGGCGCCGCGATCCGCCGGCCGGTCGGCACCGCGCTCGACCTCGGCACCGGCTGCGGCGTGCAGGCGCTGCACCTGGCCACCCACGCCGGCGCCGTCACCGCGACCGACCTGTCCGAGCGCGCCCTGCGGTTCGCGGCGACCACCGCCGCCCTCAGCGGCCAGCAGTGGGAGATGCTCCGCGGCGACCTGGTCGAGCCGGTCCAGGGCCGGCGGTTCGACCTCGTGGTCAGCAACCCGCCGTTCGTGATCGGGCCCGGCACGACCACGCACACCTACCGCGACTCGGGCCGCCCCGGCGACGCGGTCTGCGCGGAGCTCGCGGCCGCCGCGCCCGGGTTGCTCACCGAGGGCGGCGTGATGCAGTTCCTGGCCAACTGGGAGCACGTCGCCGGCGAGGACTGGGGCGAGCGGGTCGCGGGCTGGTTCGCCGGCACCGGCCTCGACGCCTGGGTCATCCAGCGCGAGGTCGCCGACCCCATGACGTACGTCGGTCTGTGGCTGGCCGACGCCAACGAGGACGGCGACCCGGCCCGCGCGGCCGCGTGGCTCGACTGGTTCGACGCCAACGACGTCGCGGCGATCGGCTTCGGCCTGGTCACCGTGCGCCGGGGCGGGCACGCCGACCCGGTGGTCCGCGTCGAGGACCTGCGCCAGCAGACCCAACAGCCGCTCGGCGACCAGATCGCGGCGTGGCTCGACCGCCAGGACTTCGTGCGCGACGCCGACCTGCTCGGCAGCCGCTACCGCACGGCACCGGGCCTGCAGCTCCAGCAGGAGGCGACGCTCGGTGCCGAGGGGTGGGCCGTCGACCGCCAGGTGCTGGTGATGCCGGAGGGACTGCGCTGGAGCGAGGAGGTCGACCCGCTGGTGCTGGCCCTGGTCAGCGGGGCCGACGGGCAGGTGCCGCTGCGCGACCAGATCTCCCTGCTGGCCGCCGCCCACGAGGTGGCCGAGGACGACCTGGCCGAGGCCGCCGGGCCGATCGTGGCTCACCTGGTCGAGCGCGGGATCGTGGAGCCGGTGGCGTGAGGGCGCTGGTCCAGACGGTCTCCCGCGCCTCCGTGACGGTCGACGGCGCGGTCGTCGGCGCGATCGAGGACGGGCTCCTGGTGCTGCTCGGCGTCACGCACAGCGACGACGCGGCGCTCGCCGACACGCTCGCCCGCAAGGTCTGGGAGCTGCGCATCCTCGACGACGAGAAGTCGGCCGGCGACCTCGGCGCGCCCGTGCTGGTGGTCAGCCAGTTCACGTTGTACGCGGACGCGCGCAAAGGGCGCCGGCCGAGCTGGTCCGCGGCGGCCCCGGCCGAGGTGGCCGAGCCGCTGGTGACCGCGTTCGCCGACGCCCTGCGCAGCCGGGGCGCGCACGTCGAGACCGGGCGGTTCCGGGCCCACATGCTCGTCGAGAGCGTCAACGTGGGCCCGCGCACCGTCCTGCTGGAGCTGTGAGAAAGGAACGGTCCGTTGTTAACGCTATGCGTTAACAACGGACCGTTCCTTTCACTACTAGAAGAACAGCCCCCGCTTGCGGAGGGACTGCTCGAGCCAGCCGTGCAGCTGGGCGGCCCAGTCGGTCCGCTCCGCGGAGGCGTAGTCGACCGTGAACCGGCCGAAGGTGTCGTGGCCCTCGGTGAACAGGCCGCCGCGCTTGTCGAGCTCGAGCACCACCTGCAGGTGCTGCGGCGTGGCCACGAACGTCAGCTCGAGCTGGTTGATCGCGCGGGCGAACTGCGGCGACGGGTAGAACTCGATCTCCTGGTAGAACGGCAGGCTCTGCTGCACGCCGTAGATGCGGCCGCTCTCCACGTCGGCGCGGGCGAACCGGAAGCCGAGCCGGTTGAGGCCCTCGAGGATGCGCTCCTGGGCCGGCAGCGGATGCACGGCCACGGCGTCCAGGTCACCCTTGTCGACGGCGCGGGCCACCTCGAGCTCGGTCCGCAGGGCCATCGTCATGCCGTGCAGGTGCTGCCCGTACACCTCGGTGATCGGGGTCTCCCAGGGCACCTCGAAGCGGAACGGGATGTCGTAGCGCTGCCCGCCCTCGAGCCGGAAGGCGCCGGTGGCGCGCTGGCGGTGGAACTCGGTGGTCGAGTCGTACTCGGCGTCGCCGCTCTCCACCTCGACCCGGGTGACCATGCCGAGGGCCACGTACTCGATGTCGACCGGGTGGTCGCCGCCGACGACGTGGATCTGGCCCTCGAGGTAGCCGCCCGGGCGGCAGTTGGGGTTGCTGAGCACCGTCTCGACGGACGGGCCGCCGACACCCAACGCCTGCATCATTCGCTTGAAGACCACCGACGTGCCTTTCTGCTGTGAAGTTGCGAGCAGACTAGCGGTGCGGCGCAATGATCCAGTCAACAAAACCGACAAGCCGGGCAAACGCCCTCCCGGATTCATGCCACCCGCCCAATCTCCTCACTCCCGCTTCACGCCCATTGCGAGAAGCTCTTCGCACGGCACCACGGAGGGTTGCCGGGAAGCGGGGTAGCTGGAAATGAACGACTACGACCAGATCGACCTGGACGCCACCGATGAACGGGGCGTCTCCGCCGACCTCGTCCGCGCGTACCTCAACGGCATCGGCCGCACGAAGCTGCTGACGGCCGTCGAGGAGGTCGACCTGGCGCGGCGGATCGAAGCCGGGTTGTTCGCCGAGGAGAAGCTCGCCACGGCGGACATCCCCCACGGGCTGCGGGCCGACCTGGAGATCGTCGCCCAGGAGGGGCGCGCCGCCAAGGACCGCCTCCTCGAGGCCAACCTGCGGCTCGTGGTCAGCATCGCGAAGCGCTACACCGGGCGGGGCATGGCCTTCCTCGACCTCATCCAGGAGGGCAACCTCGGCCTCATCCGCGCGGTCGAGAAGTTCGACTACGCCAAGGGCTACAAGTTCTCGACGTACGCGACGTGGTGGATCCGCCAGGCGATCACCCGCGCGATGGCCGACCAGTCCCGGACGATCCGCATCCCGGTGCACATGGTCGAGCAGGTCAACCGCATGGTCCGGGCCCGTCGCGACCTGGCGGTGTCGCTGGGCCGGGAGCCCACGGTGGCCGAGGTCGCGGTCGCGCTGGAGATGCAGGAGTTCCAGGTCATCGAGCTGATCTCTTACGACCGCGAGCCGGTCAGCCTCGACCAGGCCGTCGGCGAGGACGGCGAGAGCGCCCTCGGTGACTTCGTGGTCGGCGTCGACGCCCGTCAGGAGCCGGGCGACGAGGTCTCGCAGGGCATGCTCCGCAACGAGGTCGAGATCGTGCTGTCGACGCTGTCGCAGCGCGAGCAGGCCGTCATCCGGCTGCGGTTCGGCCTCGACGACGGCCGCCAGCGCACCCTCGACGAGGTCGGGCGCGAGTTCGGCCTGTCGCGCGAGCGGATCCGCCAGATCGAGAAGGTCACGCTGCTCAAGCTGCGCCACCCCTCCCGGGCCCAGCGTCTCGAGGCGTACGCCTCCTGACCGTCGCCTTTCCGGAAGCCCCTCGCCGCCGTGGTGGGGGGCTTCCGGCTCAGATGTGGCGCGGTCCCGTGTCGGGGCGGACGCCCGGGTCACCGAAGATCATGGTGGCGTGCAGGACCGACAGGCCGTCGGGGCGGGCCAGCACCGGGTGCAGCGCGAGCGACCGCACCCGCGGCTGCTCGTCGGCCAGCCGCCCGACCCGCAGCAGCAGGTCGACCAGCGCGTCCCGGTCGACCGGCGCGGCGCCCCGGTAGCCCCGCAGCAAAGGCGCCGCCCTGGGCTCGTCGACCAGGGCCGCGGCGGCCCGGTCGCTGAGCGGGGCGGCCCGCCACGCCCGGTCGCCGAGCAGCTCGGTGGCCACCCCGCCCAGGCCGAAGCCGACGATCGGGCCGAACGCCGGGTCCTCCATCATCTCCACGACGCAGGCCACCCCGGCCGGGACCATCGGCTGCACCAGCACCTGCGGGCCGAACGCCTCGGCCAGCTCCCGGTAGGCGACCCGGACCGCCTCCGGGTCGCGCAGGTCGAGGCGGACGGCGCCGAGGTCGATCCGGTGCCGCAGCTCCAGACCGGCGGCCTTGAGCGCGGTCGGCAGGCCGAACCGGGTCGCCGCCTCGACCGCTTCCGGCGCCGAGTCGACGAGGGCGTCGGGAACGAGCCGGATCCCGTACGCCGCCAGCAGCGCCTCGCGGTCGTCCTGCGCCGCCGCCCGCGCCGCCGCCTCGATGTCCACTCCGGACAGCGGCGGGATGGTGCCGGACGGCTGCCGCCGCCATTGCGCGTAGGCAGCGACCCGGCCCAGCGCCCGCGCCGCCTCCTCGACCGACGGGTAGGCGGGGATGCCGGCCGGCACCCGCTCCACAAGGGACGTCACCACCACCGGCTTGTCACCGGCCAGGGCGACGCTGGCGATCGTGGCCGCGAAGTCCGCGTCCTCGTCGACGAGCTGGCCCGGCAGCGGGGGCGCCAGCACCACGGCGAGCGCGTCGACGTCCGGCGAGACCGCGGCCTCGGCGAGCCGGTCCCCGAACTCGTGCGCGCCGGCGACCGGGCCGACGTCGCGCGGATAGCCGTCGGCGACCCGCAGGCCGCTGGCCTGGCAGGCCCGGGCGGCCAGCGTGGTCAGCGCGGGCGAGTTGCCGACGATGCCGACCCTCCGCCCGCCCGGCAACGGCTGCGTGGCCAGCAGCGCGCCGACGTCGAACAGCTCGCCGACCGTGTCGACCCGGATCACGCCGGACCGGGCGAACAGGGCGCCCACGGCCGCGGGGTCGGGGCCGCGCTCGGTGGCGCCGGGCGGGCGCGCGGGCGAGGCGACCGCGACGATCGGCTTGTCGCGCCCGATCCCCCGGGCCAGCCGGGCGAACTTGCGCGGGTTGCCGAACGACTCCAGGTACAACAGGATCACGTCGGTGCCGGGGTCGTCCCGCCAGTATTGCAGCAGGTCGTTGCCGGAGACGTCCGCCCGGTTGCCGGCCGAGACGAAGGTCGACAGGCCCAGCCCGCGCCGGTCGGCCTCGGCCAGCAGGGCGACGCCCAGCGCGCCGGACTGGCTGAAGAACCCGATCCGGCCCGGGGCCGGCAGGTGCGGCGCCAGCGTCGCGTTGAGCCGCACGGCCGGGTCGGTGTTGGCGATGCCGAGGCAGTTCGGTCCGACGACCCGCATCCCGCCGGCATGCGCGCGCCGGATCAGGTCGTCCTGGGCGGCCGTCTCCCCCACCTCGGCGAACCCGGCACTGACCACGACCAGTGCGTGCAGGCCGGCCCGGGTCGCGTCGTCGACGACGGCCTCGATGCTCTCGGGCGGCACGGCCACGACGCCGAGGTCCAGCGGCACACCGGCGTCGGCGGCCCGGGCCACGGCGGCGAGCCCGCCGACTCTTTTCGCGCTCGGGTGGACCGGGACCACCGGCCCGGCGAACCCGCCGTCGCGCAGGTGCCCGAGCACGGCCGCGCCGACGCCGTGCCCGCTGGCGCTCGCGCCGTAGACGGCGACACCCCGCGGGGCGAGCAGCCGGGCGATCGACCGCGCCTCGGTGCGGTGCTCGCGCCGCCACTGCACCTCCAGCGACGACTCCGTCGGGGCGATCGGGAACGCGAGGTGCACGACGCCGTCGGCGTAGCGGCGCTCGACCTCGTAGCCGAAGTCGGCGAACACCCGCAGCATCTTCGCGTTGGCCGGCAGCACCTCGGCGACGAACCGGGTGATGCCGGCGTCCCGGGCGGCCGCCGCCAGGTATTCCATGAGCAGCGGCCCGATCCCCCGGCCCTGGTAGGCGTCCTCGACCACGAACGCCACCTCGGCGTCACCGGCATCGGGCCCGAGCCGGTCGTAGCGACCGATCGCCGCGATCCGGCCGCCGATCTCGACGACGAACGCCTCACGGTCGCGGTGGTCCACGTTGACGAAACGCTGCAGGTCGCGTTCGGGAATCCGCGGGTACGGCGAGAAGTAGCGCAGGTAGCGGGTCCGCTCCGAGAAACGCGAATGCGCGTCCACCACGCCGGGCGCGTCCGTCGGCCGCATCTGTCGCACGTGGACAGTGGTGCCGTCGCTCAGCAGGACGTCCGCCGATCGCTCGGTGGCACGCTGGGACACGTTCGCTCACCTCTGTTCCACCTTAGGCCCGCTCGACGCCCGACGCCCGCGGGTCCGGGCCCTACGGCAGGTGGACGCACGTCATGCGGCCTGGCCCTGGCGGTGCGCGCCGCCCAACGGGACCGCCGGGTCGGGGTGGGAGCTGGCCGCGAGCGTGGCGACGTAGGCGGAGATGGGCCAGTCGGGTCGATCGGCCAGGTTGGCCGCCGCGGTCCGCAGCGCCATCGGCAGGTAGCCGCACAGCCGGGCCAGCTCGAAGATGGCCTCCGGCTCCTGCACACCCCGCCGGTCCTGCAGCATCAGCGCGATGAGGTCGACCGCGTCGGGCGGGTCGAGGGGCCGCACCGTGATCCGCGTGCCGTCCTCCCGGGCGACCAGCCCGGACAGCCGGTCCCGGCTGGTGACCACGGTGGCACACGACGGTCCGCTGGTGAGCAACGGACGCACGTGATCGGCGTCGCGCACGTTGTCGAGCAGCACCAGCAGGCGCCGCGAGTAGGTGAGGGAGCGGAAGAGACTGCCCTGCGCCGCGACCCCTGCCGGCTGGGTGGCCCGCGGCACGCCGAGCGTCTCGAGGAACATCGGCAGCACCTCGTCGACCGTCACCATCTGGGCGGGCGTCGCGCAGCAGAAGTCGGCGTAGAGCTGACCGTCCGGATAGTTGCGGGCGACCCGGTGGCCGAAGTCGACGGCGAGCGCGGTCTTGCCGACGCCGGCCGCGCCGACCAACATGACCAGCATCGACCGGTTGGCGCGCGCCGCGTGCTGGCGCTGCAGCACGCCGAGGCGGTCCACCAGCTGATCCCGGCCGATCAGCGCAGTCGGCCCGCGCGGCAGCTGTCTCGGCAGCGTCGTCCCCAGCGGTTCCCGGCCGGCCACGGCGGCCGCATCGACACGCTCCTGGACCCGCCGCCAGCCGGACTCCCATCGAGCGAGGTCACCGGCGTCCCCGCCGCACGCCCGCACGACGACCTGGATGACCTCGAGCCTCGGCAGGCGGGCCCGCCGTGCGCTCAGCGCGTCGGCCAGAGTGCTGCGCGGGACTCCGGTGCGCCGGCCCAGCTCGCCGAAGGACGGATCCCCTGCCCACTTCTTGAGCTGTCGCAGGCACGCGCCGAACTCGTCGACCGTGCTGGCGGACAGCGGGTTGGGCGGATCAGTCCGCCGCCCCCGCATTAACGCATCGCTCCCCGTCACGCACCCTCCCCCAGGGCCGCACAGCGCGTGGCACGAACGTAACCGTACGCGGCCGGCATCGATAGATCGCGCGCTATTCCTGCGGATCTACGCAATGGGGCCATCCGCGTACATCCGGGTTTGTCCGGACGCATAGCCGGACGGGTTCACGCCTCGGGACGATCTCCCGGACATCAATGTCATCACCCGGGGGTGAACATGCGCACCTCGATCCGTCGATGGATTGGCCTGGTGCTCGCGAGCGCGCTGACCTCGACCGGCCTGGCTGTGGCAAGCCCACAGCCCGCCTCGGCCGCGGCCAGCACGGCGACCGTCTCGACCGTCTACTACTGGAACAACGTCCTGCTGGAGCTCTTCCGGCGCCAGGGCGGCGGCCCCGTGCCGCTGGCCCGCGCTGCGGCGATCATGAACGGGGGGATCTTCGACACGCTCAACTCGGCCAACTGGAGTCGGCAGAACCTGGTCGGGACCGGCTTCGACCGGGCGTTCGCGCTGCTGGTCTTCGACCCCAACACCGACGACAACCTGGCCGCCGGTATCGCGGCGCGTGAGCTGCTCAAGTTCACGTTCCCGAGCCAACAGGCGTACATCCAGCAGCAGTACACGGCGCGGCACGGCACCGCCAGCCAGCAGGCCGCGACGAACGCGGCGAACCAGGTGATCAACAGCGTCAAGGCGGCACGCGCCAACGACGGATCCAACGCCCCACCGACGTACACCTTCGACAATGTGCCGGGCGCCTGGCGGCTGACGCCGAACCCGGACTGCACGGCGCCGATCGACCCCAACCTCGGCCGGATGAAGCCGTTCGTGATGAGCTCGGGGTCGCAGTTCCGCCGGCCGCTGCCAGCCGGCGCCACCAACTACGCGCAGCTGCTGGCCAGCAGCACCTACACCACGGTGTTCAACGAGGTGAAGTCGCTGGGCCGGGTCAACTCCACCACCCGCACGGCGACGCAGACCCAGATCGCGCACTTCTGGGCCAACGACGTCAACGGCACCTACAAGCCACCGGGGCAGCTGCTCGACCACACGCGCATCGTCGCGCAGACGCGGATCACGAACCCGTTGCGACTGTCCCGGCTTTACGCGCTGCTCTCGTTCGCCATGGCCGACGCGGGCATCGCGGCTCGCGACTCCAAGTTCCTGACGCCCGTGGACCTTTGGCGACCCGTCACCGCGATCCAACTGGCGTCGACCGACGGGAACCCCAACACCGCGCCCGACTCGACCTGGCTTCCGCTCGGACCCTCGCCGTGCTTCCCGGCCTGGATCTCCGGCCACGCCACGTTCGCCGGCGCATGGGCCCGGGTGATGATCGGCGAGTTCGGTGACGCCGTCACCTACACCGGCACCACCGAGGATCCCAACGCGGGGGGCGTGACGCGCACGTTCACCAGCTTCACCGCGGCGGCGACCGAGAACGCCCGCAGCCGCATCTACCTCGGTGTGCACTACCAGTTCGACGCCGACGACGGCCGGGCGACGGGCAACGACGTGGGCACCCTGACCAACACCCGGATCCGGGCGATGACCTGCATCCCCAACCCCTGCTACTGATCCGCTCCGCCGATCGGGGGCCGGCCGTGGGCCGGCCCCCGATCGGCGTTCGGTTATTACAAGGCGCTTAACGCGGCCAGCTCCAAAATGCACAGCCGCATCCATGGACGTCTACTGGACAACATGGATGCGAAGAAGCGCACAACACGGGTGGCGATCGTGTGCGCCGCCCCCATCGCGATCGCACTGATGAGCACCGGGACGGCATATGCCGCCAGCCCGCCCGGGGTTCCCGAAGCGGAGCGGCTCTCCAACGGCACCTACGAGGCGAACCAGTTCTGCGACGCCGGTCGCCCGCTCGTGACCAGTTCGAGCCCCGTGCTCTCGGCCAGTCCCACCACGCCCCAGGGCGCGACCCATCCGCCGTTCGCGCCGTATCCGGGCCTGTCCGGCACCTTCGAGGTGGCCACCGCGGCCGGCAACAGGGTGGTCCGGGCCAGCACGCCGATCCTCAACGGCCGCGTGTTCGTCTTCCAGGTGCCAGCCGGGAAGATCACGAGTGGCGACTACCGCTTTCGGGTCCGGGCGCAGAACTCCAGCACCGCCTCGGCCTGGACCCCTTGGTGCTCCTTCACGGTGTCGTCGCCACGCTGACCGCCGTCGCGCACTCCCGTGCCGGCTCGACCGCTGTCGGGCGGCCGGGCCGGCGACCGGCGCGCGCTCACGACAGCAGAGCTCGGCCGGCCCGGATGGGTCCGGACGGACCCGGACGGCTTCGAAGTCGGTACGGACGAGCCGCATCCGGCCCGGACGGTTGATTCCCGGGTCACGGTTCGAGCGGCTTGCGCATCTTGATCAAGGGGACCGGCGCGCCCCCGGTGGCGTCGGTGAAGCGGTGGACGGGCGTGAAGCCGGCGGCGGTGTAGAGCGGCTCGCCGGCCAGCGTCGCGACCAGCTCCAGGCTGGTGAAGCCCTCCGCCCGGGCCGCCTCCTCGCAGCGGCTCAACACCAGGCGGCCGACACCGCGCCGGGCGTACGCCGGATCGGTGTACATGGCCCGGATCCGCGCCGGTTCGGTGGCCGGGTCCAGCAGCTTGTCGTCGCGGCCCGTCGAGTGGTCGCCGCCGTAGACGGTCGCGCGCCGGCTCCAGCCGCCGCAGCCGGCGAGCGTCCTGTCCGTCGTCTCGACGACGAAATAGGTCCCGTCGTCGATCAGCCGGGTGTCGACGCCCATGATCGCGCGGCTGGACTCGATCTGCTGCGGGTCGAGGTAGCCCTGCTGGAGGGCCTCGATCGCGGCGGTGACGACGGTCGCGACCGCGGGCAGGTCCGCCCGCGTGGCCGGCCGGATCAGCATCAGTCGCGCGGGTCGAGCGGGTCGAGGCCGAGCAGCGGGAAGACGGCCGTCCGGGTCTGGGTGACCGCGCGGTCGACGGCGTCGTCGCTCGTCGGCTGCCAGGGTTCGAAGCGCACGTCGCTGTCGTCGGTCAGCCGCAGCGGGACCTCGCGCCCGGGGGCCCGGCGGGCGGCGAGCTCGCGCCAGCCGGGCGGGGTGGGGAGCAGCGGGTCGAGCGGGTCGCCGGTGGCGGTGGCCAGCAGGTGGGTCCAGGTGCGCGGGACGACCTCGACGAGGGCGTAGCCACCGCCGCCCGTCGCCACCCACCGGCCCGCGCACAGCTCCTCGGCCAGGTCACGCATCGCGATGTGGGCGGCCCGCTGACCGTCGACGGAGAGCCGCAGGTCGGCCAGGGGGTCGAGGCGGTGGCTGTCGGCGCCGCACTGGCTGAACAGCAGTTGCGGGCGGAACGCGCGCAGCACGCTGGGCACCACGGCGTGGAAGGCGCGCAGCCAGCCGCGGTCGCCCGTACCCGGTGGCAGTGCGACGTTGACCGCGCTGCCCTCGGCGCCCTCGCCGCCGGTCTCGTCCGGGAAGCCGGTGCCGGGGAAGAGGGTGAGCGGCGACTCGTGCAGCGAGACGGTGAGCACGCGCGGGTCGTCCCAGAAGATGGCCTGGACGCCGTCGCCGTGGTGGACGTCGATGTCGACGTAGGCGATCCGCTCGGCGCCCTGGTCGAGCAGGCGCGCGATGGCCACCGCCGGGTCGTTGTAGACGCAGAACCCGGACGCCCGCCCCGGCATCGCGTGGTGCAGGCCGCCGGCGACGTTGACGGCGTGGCGGGCGTCGCCGCGCCAGACCGCCTCGGCGGCCGCCATGGTGGCCCCGGCGACCAGGGCCGACGCGTCGTGCATGTGGTCGAAGACCGGGTTGTCGGGCGTGCCGAAGCCGTACCCCCGGAAGAACGGGTCGTGGGGCGCGGCCTTGACGGCGTCGAGGTAGTCGGCGCGGTGCACGCGGGCCAGCGCGGCGTCGTCGGCCGGGGTCGGCTTGACGACGCGGACGCCGGCGCGGTCGAGGATGCCCAGGTCACGGGCGAGCGCCATGGTCAGCTCGACCCGGACCGGGTTCAACGGATGATCACCCAGGTCGTAGCCGAGCAGGTCCTCGTCCCACACCACCACCGCACCGTCGGACATGGCGCCATGCTCCCATGCCCGGCGCGGCTATGCGCCGGTCGCCACCGGGCGGCTGGGGTCGGTCACCCAGTCACTCCAGGAGCCGACGTAAAGAGCGGCGTCGGTACGCCCGGCGCGGTGCAGGGCGAGCACGGTGTGGGCGGCGGTGACGCCGGAGCCGCAGTACGCGCCGACGGGGGCGCCGTCGTCCACGCCTTCTTGCGCGAACTCGTGGCGGAGGGTGGGCGCGTCGCGGAGGCGGCCGTCGGCCGTGGTGTTCTCCGTGGTCGGGCGGTTCACGGCGCCGGGGATGTGGCCGGCGACCGGGTCGACGGGCTCGACCTCTCCACGGAAGCGCGGGCCGACGCGGGCGTCGATCAGCGTGCCCTGGCGGGCGAGCCGGGCGGCGTCGTCGGCGGTCAGGGTGGGGAGGCTGCCTGGTTTGACCTCTATGTCGCCGCGGGTGGGATTGGGCACATCGGTGGTTACCGGGTGTTGGCGGGCGGTCCAGCCCTCGAGTCCGCCGTCGAGGACGCGGGTGTCGCGGTGGCCGGCCCAGCGGAGGATCCACCAGGCGCGGGCTGCCGCCTGACCGTCCTTGGCGTCGTACACCACGACTGGTGTGTGCTGGCTGATGCCCTTGGCCCGGAGGGCTTCCTGGAGCTTGACCGGGTCGGGCAGTGGGTGGCGGCCGTTTTGTCCGGGTTCGCCGGCCAGCTCGGTGTCGAGGTCGATGAACACCGCGCCGGGGATGTGCCCGTCGGCGTAGTCCTCACGGCCCGGCCGGCCACCGAGGCGCCACCGGACGTCGAGCACCGTCGTCCCGGACAGGCCGGATCGCAACTCATCGGGGTCGATCGTGAGATCATCGGCGGAAACCACGCGCTCCAGTGAACACCCGCCCCGCGCCGTTCGCGGCGTCGGGGTTGTCGGCGTGGCGAGGTAATATCGACAGCTAGGAGGGCCTTCTGCCGTGAATCACCTTGTCGACACGACCGAGATGTATTTGCGCACCATCCTCGAATTGGAAGAGGAAGGTGTGCCACCGCTGCGCGCCCGCATCGCCGAGCGGCTGCACCAGAGCGGCCCGACCGTCAGCCAGACCGTCGCCCGCATGGAACGCGACGGCCTGCTCCGCGTCGAAGGCGACCGCCACCTGCACCTGACCGAGCTCGGCCGCGAGCAGGCGGTCTCGGTCATGCGCAAGCACCGCCTCGCCGAGCTGCTGCTGGTCAACGTGATCGGCATGCCCTACGAGGAGGCCCACGAAGAGGCCTGCCGCTGGGAGCACGTGATGAGCGACGCGGTCGAGCAGAAGGTCTACGACCTGCTCAACCGCCCGACCCGCTCCCCCTACGGCAACCCGATCCCGGGCCTCGACGCCCTCGGCACCCCGCCCGCCGAAGCGGACGGCTTCGACAACAAGGAGCGCAACCTGGCGTTCCCGGGCCTCACCGGCCAGGTGATCGTCCGCCGCATCTGCGAGAGCGTCCAGACCGATTCCGACGTGCTGCGGCAGCTCCACGCGGCCGGTGTCGATCCTGGCGCGACCGTGACCGTCGCCCAGGAGCGGGACGGCGTCATGATCGACCGGTCGGGCGACCAGGTGCGGCTGCCGCGCGAGGTCGCTTCGCGGGTGTTCGTCGCGGCGCACTGAGCCGTTCTTTGTCGAAGGCCGGCCCGATGGGCCGGCCTTCGCCGTCACTCGTGCCGGTGAACTTTCTCTTGCGCCGGCCTTCTCGGGCGGGCGATCGGTAGCGCCTCCACTTGATTCGGCCAGCTGCCAGCACATCGCTGTGCGGCCAGAGGCCCTGACCAGATGACTTGGCCCGGCGCCGGCCGCCCCACCAATGACCCCGGGCCCACGGTCAGCACCCCGCGACACGACCGGCGGTCCGCGGCCCGAGCAGATGAGTTGGTCCGGCGCTAGCAGCCCCACCCGACCCTGGCTCGCGGTGAGCAGCCCGACGAGACGACAGGGCCCGGCCCGACCGGGTGGTGGTCAGGATTTCTTGGGTGGTTTGGCTGATTCGACCTGTTTGGCCAGGCCGACCATTTGCGGGGCGAGGGAGTTCGGCGGTGGGGGTGAGTCGAGCAGGCTGGTGAAGCGGAGCGACATCAGGCGCTTGTCCTTGGTCAGCCAGCAGACCTCGAGCCCCGGGCCGCTGGTCTTCGTCGCCGCCACCGGCGTCGAATAGGCCGCCAGTCCCAGGCCCTTGACCGCGGTCGCGCCCTTGTCCGGGACGACCTCGTCCTTGAAGATGTCGGCGTCCGCGCTGGTCTTGCTGATCGTGAGCGCGAGATCGGGGAGCTCGCCCTCCTGCGGTTGGACCACGCAGGTGGTGGTCTGGCCGCTCTGGCTGGCGGCGGAGATGCCGAAGCGTACGCCGATCGCTTTTTCGATGGTGTCGTAGTCGAAGTAGACGCAGGCGCCGCCGGCTGTCGCGGCCGGGAAGTTGGTGCGCAGCGGGGGTGCGACGGCCTCCGGCGTGACCGGCTCGTCGGCGCAGCCGGCGACGGCCACGGTCAGGGCCGCGCCCACGCAGAGCAGGCGGGACGCCCGGCGACCATCCACCCTGGACGGCTGGGTGGGTGGGTCGCTGTGGTGGCTGTGCGCTGGGACCACAACAACTCCTCGATCGACGCTTTGACCCGCGCAGGAGTGCGCCGCCCGAAAACATACGGTGTCGGCGGGCGGTGCGGAAGTCCGGGTTGTCCGTCGTCAACCCGGGAGCTGGGCCACGATGTGCTTGGCGATCTCCAGCGAGCTGGTGGCCGCCGGTGACGGTGCGTTGAGCACGTGCACCTGGCGGTCGCGGGCCACGATCAGGAAGTCGTCGACCAGGGCGCCGTCGCGGGCGATGGCCTGGGCCCGGACGCCGGCGCCGGCGGGGAGCAGGTCGGCCTCCGTGACGGCGGGGACCAGGCGGGCCAGGCTCTGCGCGAACAGGCGGCGGCTGAGCGAGCGGCGCACCTCGGTCAGGCCGTACCGGTAGTGCTTGCGGGCCAGCCGCCACAGCCCGGAGTAGCTCGCGAAGTCGGCGATGTCGCGCGGGTTGACCTTGCTCCAGCGGTAGCCCTCGCGGGCCAGCGCCAGCACCGCGTTGGGTCCGGCATGGACGGTGCCGTCGATCATGCGGGTCAGATGGACGCCGAGGAAGGGGAACTGCGGGTCGGGCACCGGGTAGATCAGGCCGCGTACGAGATCGCGCCGTTCGGGGGTGAGCTCGAAGTATTCACCCCTGAAGGGCACGATCCGGGCCGGCGGCTCGACGCCCGCGAGGCGGGCCACCCGGTCGGCGTGCAGGCCGGCGCAGTTGATCACCACGTCGGCGGTGACGTCGCCGGTCTTGGTGTGCACGATCTGCTCGCCGCGGCGTCGGTCGATGCCGGTGACGGCGGTGCCGAGCCGCAGCGTGGCGCCGCCCTTCTCGGCCAGGTCGGCCAAGGTGGTGCAGACGGCGGTGAAGTCGACGATGCCGGTGGACTCGACGCGCAGGGCCTCGACGCAGCGGAGCTCGGGCTCGTGCTCCTTGGCCTCCGCGGCGGTGATCAGCCTGGCGGGCAGCCCGTTGGCGACCGCGCGCTCGTGCAGCGCGTGCAGGCGGGGCACCTCGGACTCGTCGGCGGCGACGATCAGCTTGCCGCACACCTCGTGGGCGATTCCGTGGGCCGCGCAGAAGTCGATCATGGATGCGCGGCCGGCGGCGCAGAGCCGGGCCTTGAGGCTGCCCGGTTTGTAGTAGACGCCCGCGTGGATGACGCCACTGTTGTGCCCGGTCTGGTGGGCGGCGACCCGGTCCTCCTTGTCGATCACCGTGACCGACGCGTCGGGGTGGTCGAGCGTGAGCCGGTGCGCGGTGGCCAGGCCGACGATGCCGGCCCCGATGACGACGTACCGAGTCATGGCGCGAACCCTAGTTCACATAAGGACAGTGCCGGCAGCCTCGACCGCAACACGTGCCGCGCGCCGCGAGGAAGCCGGCCGAAAGGACGAACAGCCCGGTCCGCGGGTCCAGATATCCGGCCTCACCGGCCGCGAGCGCGGCGTCATGGGCTGCGCAGATTTCCAGCGCCTCGGCCGGGTCCGCGGGCATCCGGCTCGGGTGCGGCTGGTTCAGCGGTCGGTCCGCTCGGGGCTTGCGCTCCACCGGCCGTACCCTATCGGACCTATCGGACCGGTCGTCCGCTGCCTGAATGCCCTTCGCCGGTTATATCCCAAGAGGCATCATCCGTACGACGAGAGGGCGCCACCGGCATGACCACCACGCAGCACCTCCCCTTGCGCGACGACCTGGCCGAGCTCGCACAGACGGGCGTGCCGGGCCAGGCCCAGCCGTTCGACCTGCGCGAAACGGGCGCGTTCGTCGACCGCGAGCCGGTGCTCGAGGTGCTGATGTCGGTGCGGCGGGTGGACGGCGGACCGCCGTACCCGGCCATGTATCTGGGTCCGATCGCCGAGCCCTTCCTCGCCCGCGCCCAGGACGGCCTGCCCTTCGCCGCCCGAATCGACCCCCAACGTCCGGATCGGGTGCTGGTCGACTGGACGGCCTGCGCCGCATAGCCTGCGGTCGCCGTGGGTAGGGCTCCTGTTATGGAGACCACCTGGAAGCCCACCGACAAGGGCGACGAAGGAACGCTGTCGAGTGGCGAGAAGCGCAGCCTGCCGGATTCGGCGTTCGCTTTCCCGGACAAGCGCAAGGAGCCGCTGACCGACGCGGACCACGTCCGGAACGCGATCGCCCGCTTCGACCAGGTCAAGGACGTCACGGACAAGGAACGCGACCAGGCGTTCGCGAACCTGAAAAAGGCCGCGAAACACTACGACGTCGACATGTCGGAGACGGACTGGCGGCAGCTCGGCAAGCGCCCGCACACCGACAACCCGACCCAGTAGGGCTGGCGGCGTTCGGCGCCGAACGCCAAGAGCTCAACTTCCGAAGCCGGGCTGCGGCGCGGCCGTGGTTGGCCCGCCGCACCGGGCGGGGCCGCGTCCCTTCGGCGGAGCCGATCCACGTCACGCCCGGCCGCGCCGGTGACGCGCGGCACCACCGGTCGAGCCGCGACCCTTCCGCGGACCCGATCCACGTCACGCCCGGCCCCGCGCCGGTGACGCGCGGCACCACCGGTCGAGCCGCGACCCTTCGGCGGACCCGGTCTACGTCACGCCCGGCCGCGCCGGCAACGCTCAAACCGCCACCACCAGTCGAGCCGCAACCCTTCGGCGGACCCGATCCACGTCCATCCCGGCCGCGCCGGTCACGCTCGAACCGCCACCACCAGCGGTCGGGTCAGCAACGCTTCGGCGGACCGCCGCGCCGGTCACGGTTAATCCGTCAGCACCGGTCGGGGTGCGCCCCCGCGCCCGACGGCTGCGGCCCGACTGCGAGCCGCGGCCGACTTCCGGCCGAACGCGAAAGGAGCCGGCCAATCGGCCGGCTCCTTTCGCTTGGTTCTGGCCCTCCGCTAGCTGCAGCCGGAGGTCGAGCCGCAGCCTTCGCAGACGTAGCAGCTGCCCGCGGGGCGCATCTTCGTGCCGCAGGTGAAGCAGAGCGGCGCGTCGGCGGCCTTGCCGATCACGGCCTCGAGCAGCTCCGTCGACGAGCCGACCCGCGGTGACGGCGCCGCGATCTGCACCGTGTCGGCCCCGACGACCTTGGCCGTTGCCGGCTCGGCTGCCTTGGCTTCCTCAGCGCCCTTGTCGTCGGCGTCGGTCGGCTTGGCCTCGATCGGGGCCGACGACGCCATCGAGGTGTGGTCGAAGGCCGCTTCGGCCTCGGCCTCCGCGCGCAGCTGGGCCGCGCGCTCCTTGGCGGTGAAGATGCCGAGCTCGGCGCGGCGCTCGTAGGGCAGGAAGTCGAGCGCCAACCGGCGGAAGATGTAGTCCATCACCGACGCGGCCATGCGGATGTCGGGGTCGTCGGTCATGCCGGCGGGCTCGAACCGCATGTTGGTGAACTTGGCGACGTAGGTCTCCAGCGGCACCCCGTATTGCAGGCCAATGGAGATCGCCACCGAGAACGCATCCATGACGCCGGCCAGGGTCGAGCCCTGCTTCGACATCTTGAGGAAGACCTCGCCGAGGCCGTCGTCCGGGTAGGACGACGCGGTGAGGTAGCCCTCGGCGCCGCCGACCGAGAAGGAGACCGTCTCCGACGGGCGCTTCTTGGGCAGGCGCTTGCGGACCGGGCGGTATTCGACGACCTTCTCGACCGCCTTCTCCACCGCGGCCGGCGCCTCGGTGGAGGCCGCGGCCTTGGCCGGCTTGGCCGCCGACAGCGGCTGGCCGACCTTGCAGTTGTCGCGGTAGATCGCCAGCGCCTTGAGGCCGAGCTTCCAGCCCTCGAAGTAGATCTTCTCGACGTCTTCGACGGTCGCCGACTCGGGCATGTTGACCGTCTTGGAGATCGCGCCCGAGATGAACGGCTGGACGGCCGCCATCATCCGCACGTGGCCCATCGGCGCGATCGAGCGCTCGCCCATGGCGCAGTCGAAGACCGCGTAGTGCTCGGGCTTGAGGCCCGGCGCGTCGACGACGTGGCCGTGGTCGGCGATGTGCTCGACGATCGCCTCGACCTGCTCCTCGGGGTAGCCGAGGCTGCGCAGCGCGCGCGGCACCGTCTGGTTGACGATCTGCATCGAGCCGCCGCCGACCAGCTTCTTGAACTTGACCAGGGCCAGGTCGGGCTCGACGCCGGTGGTGTCGCAGTCCATCATCAGGCCGATGGTGCCGGTCGGCGCGAGCACCGAGGCCTGCGCGTTGCGCCAGCCCGACTTCTCGCCGATCTTGATGCCCTGCTGCCACTGCTTGGACGCCTCACGGGCGACCGCGGTCGCCACCGGACCCGACGCCTTGATGTCGTCGCTGGCCGCGGCGTGCTTGCGCATGACCCGCTTGTGCGGCTCGGCGTTGCGGGCGTAGCCCTCGTAGGCGCCGACCACGCCGGCGAGCTCGGCGGAACGCCGGTAGGCGGTGCCGGTCATCAGCGAGGTGATCGCGCCGGCCAGCGAACGGCCGCCGTCGGAGTCGTAGGGCAGGCCGGACGCCATCAGCAGCGCGCCGAGGTTGGCGTAGCCGATGCCCAGCTGGCGGTAGGCGCGGGTGGTCTCGCCGATCTTCTCGGTCGGGAAGTCGGCGAAGCAGATCGAGATGTCCATCGCCGTGATGACGAACTCGACCGACTTGACGAACTTCTCCACCTCGAAGCCGCCGTCGGCCCGGAGGAACTTCATCAGGTTGAGCGACGCCAGGTTGCACGACGAGTTGTCGAGGTGCAGGTATTCGGAGCAGGGGTTCGACGCCGTGATCCGACCGGTCTCGGGAGACGTGTGCCAGTCGTTGATCGTGTCGTCGTACTGCAGGCCGGGGTCGGCGCACTCCCACGCGGCCTGCGCGATCGTGCGGAACAGCTTGCTGGCGTCGACCGACTCGATCACCGCGCCGTCGAGCCGCCCGCGCAGGTCGAACGAGCCGTTCTCGTCGACGGCGCGCATGAACTCGTCGGTGACCCGGACGGAGTTGTTGGCGTTCTGGTATTGCACGCTGACGATGTCGGAGCCGCCGAGGTCCATGTCGAAGCCGGCGTCGCGGAGCGCCCGGATCTTGTTTTCCTCACGGGCCTTGGTCAGCACGAACTCTTCGATGTCGGGGTGGTCGACGTCGAGGATGACCATCTTGGCGGCCCGCCGGGTGGCGCCACCGGACTTGATCGTGCCCGCGGACGCGTCGGCGCCACGCATGAAGCTGACCGGGCCGGAGGCGGTGCCGCCGGAGGAGAGCAGCTCCTTGGACGAGCGGATCCGCGACAGGTTGACGCCGGAGCCGGAGCCGCCCTTGAAGATCAGCCCCTCCTCCTTGTACCAGTCGAGGATCGAGTCCATCGAGTCGTCGACGGCGAGGATGAAACAGGCGCTGACCTGCTGCGGCGACGGCGTGCCGACGTTGAACCACACCGGCGAGTTGAAGCTGAACACCTGGTGCAGAAGCATGTAGGTCAGCTCGTGCTCGAAGATGTCGGCGTCGCCGGAGTTCGCGAAGTAGCCGTATTCCTCGCCGGCCTTGCGGTAGGTCTTGACCACCCGGTCGATGAGCTGCTTGAGCGACCACTCACGCTCCGGGGTGCCCACGGCGCCACGGAAGTATTTGGTGGTGACGATGTTGGCCGCGTTGACGCTCCACGACTCCGGGAACTCGACCCCGCGCTGCTCGAAGTTGATCGAGCCGTCACGCCAGTTGGTCATCACCACATCGCGGCGCTCCCACGCCACCTCGTCGTAGGGGTGGACACCATCGGTCGTCCACACCCGCTCGACCTTGAGCCCGGTCGCCCCCACGGCCCGCGCTCGACTCTTGCCAGCGGCAACGTCGCCCGCCATGTCACCTGCCCCCTCGTTTACGAACACATTCAAAAGCTCTACTTGGTACGCGTCTCCGCGTTGACAGCCGCATCGGCGGTGCCCCCTAGTCGCGCGGCGGCGGCCGCGCGGAGCGTCTCGATCTCGCGCTCGAAGTCGCTGAGCGACTCGAACGAGCGGTAGACGCTGGCGAACCGCAGGTAGGCCACCTCGTCGAGGTCGCGCAGCGGACCGAGAATGGCGAGCCCCACGTCGTGGCTCGGCACCTCCGCGGCTCCCTTGGCGCGAACGGTCTCCTCGACCTTCTGAGCCAGCAGCGCGATCGAGTCGTCGTCGACCGGCCGGCCCTGGCACGCCTTGCGCACGCCACTGATGATTTTGGTGCGGCTGAACGGCTCGGTGACGCCACTGCGCTTGACCACGGCGAGGACGGCCTCCTCGACGGTGGTGAACCGCTTGCCGCACTCGGGGCACGAACGCCGCCGCCGGATCAGCTGGCCGTCGTCGGCCTCACGCGAGTCGACTACCCGTGAATCGGGGTGTCGGCAGTAAGGGCAGCGCATCGACGACCTCCTCTCCTGAACTGATCCCGCGGGTCACGCTAGCCGGACCCTCTGACACTTTTGGCGGCCGCCGCGTAAGCGCACGACGGGCACGCCAGTGGACAACGGCGCAGCACCTCCGGTGGACACCGCTGTGCACAACTTGTGGGAAAGGTGTGGGTAACCCTGTGGAGTCTACCCCTACCTGTGGACAACTTACATACCTGTAACTACTACATCTAGGGGTTCGACCGTAGGCCGCCCACGTCGCCCGGTCAAGTTGGGTGGGCGTGTCGCCACTGCCACGTTTCTGTCGCGACGTGATGGGAGGGACTCCTGTGACCGCTACGCCGCCGTCGCACTAGGGCGCCAGCCAGACCCGGATGCGGTCCGCGGCACTCCGACGACGTGCGCCGGACGCTCACCGACAAGCCGTCTTACGTCCGCGACGATCGGGACCCGTCGCGGCAGGATCGCACGCCTATCCCGGGCCTTCGAACCTCCCAACGCGGTCGCCGGCTCCCGGTCACGCGGCATGCCGCCACGGCGACAGAACGCTCGCAGCAGCTGGCCGGCACGACCCGCACATGGGCCAAGTGCACACCGTCGGGTGGCAGGCGGCTATCCCGCAACAGGATGCGCCCGGACATGGTCGGCGCCGTCGCCGCAACCACGCGGACCAGGTAGGCCGTCACGGGAACCAGTGCGCCGCTGACGGCAGGTGGTCACTCGGCCGGCAGAATCAGGTGCTGACCCGCGAACACCGTGAAGTCGTCCAGGTTGTTGAGGCGGCGGACCTCGTCGATCACGGCGAACGGCGCATTACCCGGCCGGTGCCGCTCCACCACCGACCACAGCGTGTCGCCCGGCTGCACCACCGCGACCGCCGGCGGACCCGCCGGATCGGCGGCACGCGACGCCGGCGACAGGATGGCCGCCAGGCCACCCACGGCCAGCAGGAACAGCACCACCAGGACGAGCCGGCCGCGCCGGGTCAGGCGTAGTCGCGGCTTCGTTCTTCGCACCGGAAGTCTGCGCAACACCGCCGCGGGACTGCCCGAAATGCCGACCACGCTCATCCCGACCCCCAAGATCGAACGCCAGTTCGATAGTACGGACGTACGATGGTTTATCAGAACAGGCGTTCGGATGTCGAGCCCAGATGCGCGACACGCCGGGCACGGATCTCGTACAGATGTTTGAAACTGTCTCAACCCACCGATACGGTCATGGTCACCCGAACCGCGAATTAGGGCATCACAGCCGACCAGGGAGGACGGACGTGTCGACCGACGACCGGGCGAGCCGGCAGCACCAACCGCAGAGAATCGCGTCCGAGGCCGCGTCACCAGCCACACGCAAGCGGGGCGCCGCGCGGGCTCGCGCGGCGACGTCCGAGGTCAGAGCCGTGGCGCCCGTGGTCAGCAGCTTCCCCGACGTGACCGCCGCCGAGCTGACCGCTCGGCAGAAACGCATCCTCGAGTTCATCCGAGATTGGGTGGAGCGCTACGGCTACCCGCCCAGCGTCCGCGAGATCGGCGAGGCGGTCGGGCTGGTCTCTCCGTCGAGCGTCGCCTACCAGCTCAAGGAGCTGGAGCGGAAGGGCTTCCTGCGGCGCGACCCCAACCGTCCGCGGGCGGTCGACGTGCGCCCGCCCTCCGACGTCGACGAGGAGGCGGCGCGGGCACAGCGCCCGGCGCCGGCCTATGTGCCGATGTTGGGTCGCATCGCCGCCGGTGGGCCGATCCTGGCCGAGCAGGCCATCGAGGACGTCTTCCCCCTTCCTCGCGAGCTCGTCGGCGAGGGCGAGGTCTTCATGCTCCACGTCAAGGGCGACTCGATGGTCGAGGCCGCGATCTGCGACGGCGACTGGGTGGTGGTCCGGCAGCAGCCGACCGCCAACAACGGCGAGATCGTGGCGGCAATGCTCGACGGCGAGGCGACGGTCAAGACGTTCCAGCGGCGCGAGGGCCACGTCTGGCTGATGCCGCAAAACCCCGCGTTCGACCCCATCAACGGCGACGAGGCCACCATCATGGGCCGCGTCGTCGCAGTCCTACGCCGAATCTGACGAACCAAGGTGTACGCCCCGCCGGCGCCCGGGCCGGCGGGCAACACAACAACGCGGCATGGCAGCCCCGCCAGCCGTCAACGAGCCCGCACGCAAAGCGGCGCACGAGCCCGCACGCAAAGCGGCACACGAGCCCGCCACGCAAAGCGGCACACGAGCCCGCCACGCAACGCGGCACACGAGCCCGCCACGCAACGCGGCACACGAGCCCGCCGCACCATTGACACGGCGGACGCGCCGCCGCTTTCTCCCGATGGCGGATGCCAGCGCCTGCGGCAACGGGTTGCAGTGGTCGCCGTCAACGGTGGTCTGATCTTCCCTGCGGCGCAGGTGCGAACCCGGTCCGCGGCTGGATGCGGTAGTCCGGGCCATGGCCAGTGCCGGCGCAACCGGCCGTACGGCAGCAAGTTGCGGTAAGCCGGATCGCGATCTCAGCGTCGCAGCCGACCGCCGCGCGGCTAGCGGTAGTCCGGGTGGTGGCCCGAGCCGACGTAGCCGTTGTAGCCGTCAGGCCCGTTCTGGCCCTGCGGTCCGTAGCCGTAGTCGTCAGGCGCGCTGCGCTGCCGCCCATAGCTGGCCCCACGCGGCCGCTCGGTCTGCTGCGGCGGCCCATAACCCCGACCGTCGTCGCCACCGCCGCCACCGCCGTAGACGCCACCGGACCCGCCACGCTGGCCACCGCCACCGCCACCGCCACCGCCGCCATAAACGCCACCGGAACGCTGCGGCGCCCCGCCACCGTAGACACCGCCGCCGCCACCCGGGCCCGACGGACCGCCGCCACCGCCGTAGACCCCAGGCGCGCCGGCCGGCTGGCCGCCGTAGACGCCGCCGCTCGGCTGCCCGCCGTAGACGCGACCGCCGGGCCCGTCCTTGTCCCACGTGGCCTGCTCCGGCGCGACCTGGCGACCCACCCGGGCCTTGCCCGCGCCGGGCACCGGCTCGGCGTCGCCGCCGGCCGCCTTCTTCTTGCGGGCCACGACGATGCCGGCCACGCCGGCGCCGACCAGGATCAGGCCGATCACGCCGATCGCCGCGATCAGCGTCGTGATGTCCTTGAGCGACAGGTTGGAGAGGAACGAGCCACCCTCGCCGGCGGCACCCCCGGCTGGGGCCTCGGTCGCGGGCGGAGGCGCCGCGGCCGGCGCGTAGCTCAGGATCTGGATCTCTTCGTCCTCACCGAGCTGGCCGCCGTCGGAGACCGTGACGAACTGCTTGCCGTCGGGCGTGTAGGAGATCGCCTCGCCGAACGGGTCGCTCAGGCCGGTGATCCGCGGCGCGGCGTCGCCGGTCAGCGCGGCCACCACGTCGCCACCGTCGGCGAGATCCCATTCGAAGGCATCGGCGTACGTGCGGACGACGACCTTGGAGCCGTCGGGCGACCGCCCCGCGCCGGTGACCGTGAGCCGCCCGGCGGGGCCGAGCAGGTTGGGGGTCTCCGTCTTCGGCAGCGTCAGGTCGCCGACCTTCTTCATCTCGACGCCGGTCTGGTTGTTGTTCTTGATCGCCGCGGCGGGGATGAACAGCTCGGCCTTGCCCGTCGACTTGGTGATCACCAGGGGCGTGCCGGCGCCGGTGCCGGAGAGCACCAGGGCCTCGGCGTCGCGCGGAGTGTCGTCGGGGTAGACGAACCGGTGCAGCGTCGGTTGCTTGCTGCCGTCGGCCGGCAGGCTCCACAGCACGATGCTGGAGCGGGGGTCGTCGCTGCCGAGGTTGTTGCCGGTGTCGGCGACCCAGAGAGTCTTGCCGTCGGGCGACAGCGCCAGGTCTTCGGTGTCCCGCGGCCCGCCACCCGGGTAGGTGACCGAGTCGTCGACCTTGCACTGCTTGTTGAGGAAGAAGACCCGCTCGCGGCTCTGGAACTCGGTGGAGTCGTTGATCACAACGTAGCCGGACTTGGTGGCGACCAGCCCGGACAGCTCGACCAGCTTCGAGTCGTTGACGGTGCAGACCTTCTTGCCCTCCACCACGGGGACCGCGGCACCGGCGCCGTCGGGTCCGGGGGATGGAGCGGCCCATGCGGTGCCAAACCCGGCACCGAGCGCCGCTGCGACCACGCCCAGGACGACCGTGATCGAAGAGGAAGCGCGCGGCATCGGGCCAGTGTCGCACGTCGTGCTGGGTGCGCGCCTCCCCCTCGTGATCTCCGCCCTATGCCGACAGGTACGGCGCCAGTTCGGCGGCCAGCGCCTGATCGACGCGTACGTGCAGCGCCGTGCCTTCCGGAATGTGCGCCGTGCTCAGCACCTTGGCCCGCCGGTGCAGGCGGGCGACCAGCTCGCCCCGGTCGTAGGGCACCACGACGCGCAACTCGACCGCCGGCCGCGGCAGGTGCGCCTCGATGGTCGTGCGGAGGTCGTCGATGCCCCGGCCGGAGCGGGCCGAGACGAACACGGCGTCGGGCCACGACCGCTTCAACCGCAGCAGCGTCTCCTCGTCGGCACTGTCGATCTTGTTGACCACCAGCAGCTCGGGAACGCTGTCGGCGCCGACCTCGGCCAGCACCTCGCGGACCGCGCGGACCTGCTCCTCCGGGTCGGGGTGGGCGCCGTCGACCACGTGCACCACCAGGTCGGCCTCGGCGACCTCTTCCAGCGTCGAGCGGAACGCCTCGACGATCTGGTGCGGGAGGTGCCGGACGAAGCCGACCGTGTCGGAGAGCGTATAGATCCGCCCGTCGGCCGCCCGGGCCCGCCGGGTGGTCGGGTCCAGGGTCGCGAACAGCGCGTCCTCGACCAGCACGCCCGCGCCGGTCAGCCGGTTGAGCAGGCTCGACTTGCCGGCGTTGGTGTAGCCGGCGATCGTCACGGCCGGGATCCCGTTGCGGTTGCGGCGGGCGCGCTTGGTCGCGCGTACGGTCCGCATGCCCTTGATCTCGCGCCGCAGCCGGGCGATCCGGTGGTTGATGCGCCGGCGGTCGGTCTCGAGCTTGGTCTCACCGGGACCACGCAGGCCCACGCCGCCACCCGCGCCGCCGCCCCGCCCGGAACCACCCGTCTGCCGGGACAGCGTCTCGCCCCAACCACGCAGCCGCGGGAGCAGGTATTCGAGCTGGGCCAGCTCGACCTGCGCCTTGCCCTCTTTGCTCTTGGCGTGCTGGGCGAAGATGTCGAGGATCAGCGCCGTGCGGTCGACGACCTTGACCTTGACCCGCTGCTCCAGGTTGCGGAGCTGCGACGGGGACAGCTCGCCGTCGCAGATCACGGTGTCGGCGCCGGTCGAGATCACCACGTCCCGCAGCTCGTCGACCTTGCCTCGACCGACGAACGTCGCCGGGTCCGGCCGGCCGCGGCGCTGGATCAGGCCCTCGAGCACCTGCGAACCCGCGGTCTCGGCCAAGGCGGCCAGCTCCATCAGCGAGTTGTCGGCGTCGGTGGCGGTGCCCTCGGTCCAGACACCGACGAGCACGACCCGTTCGAGCCGCAGCTGCCGGTATTCGACCTCGGTGATGTCGGTGAGCTCGGTGGACAGGCCTGCGACGCGGCGCAGCGCATGTCGGTCTTCGAGCTCCAGCTCGCCGGTCGTGGCGTCGACGTCGGCGAGATCATCCACAGCGTGGAATGTGCGCAAAACAATCCTCCTCGAACACCAATCGTGACAGGCCCACAGCGAGAGCGCATCCGTAAATCGCCCAGCCGGTTGGCCGACCTCCATCTAGGTGGGCAAGAATGCGCTACGGCGCGGGCGCCGTGGCCCGGGCCGAAGAACGACGGAGGACCCCGTGGCGCAGACCCGCCTGCCCAGTGCCGGCTTTTCGATCACGATCCGGATCGGGGTGGTCGCCGACGCCTCGGCGATCGGCCGACTGACCACCTGCGTAGGCGAGGCCGGGGCGATTGTCACCGCCCTCGACGTGGTCGACTCCGACCCCACCACGGTGATCGTTGACCTCACCTGTGACACCGCCGACGCCAACCACGCCGACCAGGTGGTCAAGGCGTTGGAGGCGCTCGACGGGGTCGACGTCCGCAAGGTTTCCGACCGTACGTTCCTCCTGCACCTCGGCGGCAAGATCGAAGTGACGCCGAAGGTCGCGCTGCGCAACCGGGACGAGCTGTCCCGCGCGTACACACCGGGTGTGGCCCGGGTCTGTCTCGCGATCGCGGAGAACCCCGCCGACGCCCGCCGGCTCACGATCAAGCGCAACACGGTCGCGGTGGTGACCGACGGTTCCGCGGTGCTCGGCCTCGGCAACCTCGGACCCGCCGCGTCGCTGCCGGTGATGGAGGGCAAGGCGGCGCTGTTCAAGCGCTTCGGCGGCGTCGACGCGTGGCCGGTCGTGCTCGACACGCAGGACACCGACGAGATAGTGCGCATCGTGCAGGCGATCGCGCCGGCGTACGGCGGCATCAATCTCGAGGACATCGCCGCCCCGCGCTGCTTCGAGATCGAGGAGCGGCTGCGGGAGCTGCTGGACATTCCGGTCTTCCACGATGATCAGCACGGCACTGCGATCTGCGTGCTGGCGGCGCTCACCAACGCCCTGCGGGTGGTAGGAAAGCGGATGGAGGACGTGCGCGTCGTCGTCAGCGGCGCGGGGGCGGCCGGCACCGCGATCATGAAGCTGCTGCTGCGCCAGGGAGTGGGCGACATCATCGCGTACGACCGGCCCGGTGTGCTGCACGCCGGTTTGAAGGACCTGCCGCCGGCGTGGCAATGGCTGGTCGAGAACACGAACCGGTCCGGCTATCAGGGTGATCTCTCCGGGGCGCTGCGGGGCGCCGACGTGTTCATCGGTGTCAGCGCACCCAACCTGCTGAGCGGCGACGACATCGCCGCGATGGCGGACGACGCGATCGTTTTCGCGCTCGCCAATCCCGATCCCGAGGTCGATCCGCGCGAGGCCCGCAAGCATGCCGCCGTCGTCGCGACCGGGCGCTCGGACCAGCCCAACCAGATCAACAACGTGCTGGCGTTCCCGGGCGTGTTCCGCGGGATGCTCGACGCGCACGCCGAGGAGTTCACCGAGGAAATGGCGATCGCCGCCGCCCAGGCGATCGCGGATGTGGTCGGCGAGGACAAGATCAACCCGACCGTGATCGTGCCGAGTGTGTTCGACTCGCGGGTCGCGGTTGCGGTAGCGGCGGCGGTCCGGGCCGCGGCGCAGGCCAGCGCTGCTATTGCGGCCGTGGATACATCTACGCCCTGATTTTCATTGCCCGGGTTCGCGGTGGTGCGGGCCGTTGCTCCCGCCGGGGAGGCCGGGTTCGTCTTGGGTGCGGCCGTCCCACGATCGGTCGCGGTCTTCGTCAGGGTTGTCGCTTCGCGGTTGATTGCTGTCTAGGGCGGGGGAGAATGTTGTGCGCACCGACAAGTCGCAAAAGGCGCGCCTCTGATAGTCGGCGCGCACAACATCCTCCCCCGCCCTGACCCACTTCGGCCTGATCGACTCCGATTGCGGTTCGGGGGACACAGTCCATTCGTTGCGCTTCGTTGTTTGGCCGGTCCCTGCTCTACTTCGGCTTGATCGGGACGATTGCGGACCGCGGGACACAATCCATCGGTTGCGCCTCGATACCGGCCTGATCCCCGGCCTACTTCGGCTCAAAGAGCCCGATCGCCGGCCTCGCGACATAATCCACCGGTCGCGCCTCGATGCCGGCCCGGTCGCCGACCTCCTTCGGCTCAAATCGGGCCAATTGCCGGCCGCAGGACACCTCCGTCGGTTGCGCCTCGATACCGGCCCGCTCCCCCACCTACTCCGGCTCAGTCAGCCCGATCGCCGGCGGCACGGCACAATCCATTAGTTGCGCCTCGATGCGGCCCGGTCCCCGGCCTACTCCGGCTCAGTCAGCCCGATCGCCGGCGGCACGGCACAATCCATTAGTTGCGCCTCGATGCGGCCCGGTCCCCGGCCTACTCCGGCTCAGTCAGCCCGATCGCCGGCGGCACGGCACAATCCATTGGTTGCGCCTCGATGCGGCCCGGTCCCCGGCCTACTGCGGCTTAGTGGCTGGTCCGATGTGGATTCGCGCGCTTTGCTGCGGTCTGTTTCTAGAACGTAGCTGGCCGGGTTCGCGAAGGGAGGTGCGGTTGCGTGCGCGAGCGCGCGACACCGCCGCATAGGCGGTAGTCGCGGGGCGCGCCGTTCGTTACAGGTCTGTCAGGGTTTCGCCGGTGGCTACCAGGACGGCTGGTCCGGTCATGATGCAGGCCTGGTCCGTTAGTTCGATCGTCAGGCGGCCGCCTCGTAGGTCTACCGCGACCACGCCGGTTTGCTTGCCCGCGTCGTGGAGGGCTACCGCGGCCACCGCGATGGCGCCTGAGCCGCAGGAGAGGGTTTCGCCTGAGCCTCGTTCGTAGACGCGCATCGCTACGTGGGCGTCGACGCCCGTTGGGGCTGGGCGCTTGTCGACGGCGATGTGGCCGCGGGCCGGCAGCGCCGGCGGCGGCGTCACCGGGCCATCCGGCGGCGGCGAGTCCACCGCGATGTGGCCCTGCTGACGCTCGTCCGTGGGCGGCGAATCGACGGCGATGTGGCCGCGGGCCGGCTGCGCCGGTGGCGGCGTCACCGGGCCATCCGGCGGCGGCGAGTCCACCGCGATGTGGCCCTGCTGACGCTGATCCGGGGGCGGCGAATCGACGGCGATGTGGCCGAAGTCGGGAGCCGGGCGGCGGTCCACCGCTATGTGGCCGAAAACAGCGGCCTCAGAGTCGCCGGGAACGATGAACTCGACGTTGACGCCCGTCGGGAACAGGGTCTTGTCGTAGACCGGGGCCGCGGTCAGGTCCAGGTCCGCGAGCGCCATGCCCGTCGGGAGGGTGCAGACCAGGTGCGGGTTGCCGACGTCGACCGACGTGCCGGTGAAGGTCAAGCCGCCCAGGGTCGCGGTGGAGGCCGCGCCGACTCGCGGGATCGCGAAGTCGACCGTGACCTCGGAAGGCGTCACCGTGGCGTTGACGATGCCCGAGCGGGTGGCGATCGGGAAGCTGGCGTCGTCGACGTAACTTTCGGAGGCCAGGAAACGGGCGAAGACGCGTACGCCGTTGCCGCACATTTCGGCGATCGAGCCGTCGGCGTTCCAGTAGTCCATGAACCACTCGGCTTCGCCGGCCAGGTCGGTGGCGTGCGGGTGCTTGGCCGAGCGGACGACGCGCAGCACGCCGTCGGCGCCGATGCCGAAGCGGCGGTCGCAGAGTGCCGCCACCGTCGACGGCGTCAGCGCGAGGACGCCGTCGGGGTCCGGCAGGATCACGAAGTCGTTGCCGGTGCCGTGGCCCTTGAAGAACCGCACAGTGCCCCCCATCCCGAAGCTGCCGCCGCCCATCATGGCGCACCCGCCCGCTGTGCGTGGACCGCACCCAGCGCCGCCGCGGCCAGACCCGGCGAGGCGCCGTCGAGCCAGCTGATCCGGGGGTCGCGGCGGAACCAGGTGCGCTGGCGGCGTACGAAGCGGCGCGTCGCCCGGACCGTCTCCGCGAGTGCCTCCTGCTCCGTGCACTCCCCCGCCAGGAACGCCAGGACCTGCTGGTATCCGAGTGCCCGGCTGGCCGTGCGGCCCGACCGCAGGCCCGCGGACACCAGGTCGGCCGTCTCGGACACCAGACCGTCGGCCCACATCGCCGCCACCCGGGACGCGACACGCTCGTCCAGCACGGGCGTCGACACGTCGATCCCAATCTGCACAGAGGGATAAAACGGCACCGGCTCCTCCGGCAGCGCGGCCGCGAACGGCTGGCCCGTGAGCGTGATCACTTCCAGGGCGCGGACGATCCGGCGGCCGTTGGTCGGGAGGATCCGCGACGCCGCGACCGGATCCGCGGCCCGCAGGCGCTCGTGCAGGGCCGGGGCGCCCACCTCGGCCAGCTCGGCCTCCAGGGAGGCGCGCAACGCGGCGTCCGTACCCGGGAACTCGAACTCCTCCAGCACCGCCCGCACGTAGAGGCCCGAGCCGCCGACCAGCAGCGGCACCTTGCCCCGGGCCAGGATGTCGTCGATCGCCGCCCGGGCGAGCCGCTGGTATTCCGCCACGCTCGCCGGCGCCGTCACCGGCCAGATGTCCAGCACGTGGTGCGGAATGCCCTGCCGCGAATCCACGGGCAGCTTCGCGGTGCCGATGTCGAGACCGCGATAAAGCTGCATCGAGTCGGCGTTGACCACCTCGCCGTCGAGCGAGGCAGCCAGCGCCAGGCTGAGCGCCGTCTTGCCGGCCGCCGTCGGCCCCACCACCGCGACAACGGTCATGCGCCTGCCTCGCTTCGCTCGGAGGAGCATGAGCCGGCTACTGAGCCGAATGATTCGGTCGCAAGCTCCCTCATGCCGTCGCCCCGCGGCGCTGCCAGGAGGCGACGAAATAGGCGACGCCGTACGGGGCCGCGTAGTAGGACAGGTCGCCCGACCACTCACCGCCGGCTGCCGCCACCGCGCCCGCGGCCGCCTGGAACGCCGGTCGGCCGGCCACCCGCAGCTGCGCGGACAGCGCCGGGTCCAGCGCGCCCAGCGCGGCCACGTCGACACCGGCCAGCGCCGCCGCCAGGGCGTCGTCGTAGGGCTTGGCGCGCGGATCGTCGTACCCCGGGGACTTCACGCCCCGCGACGCGGACCCGTCGCCCATGACGAGCAGCGCCCACGGGCCGTCCGGGACGCAGCACTCGCCGAAGTCGCGGCACTCGTCGGGCGACGCGTCGGCGGCGATGCCCTGCATGTTGACCATGACGGGCTGGCGGGGCGGGTGTTGCCGCAGCAGCCACGCGCCGATCACCAGGCTCAACGGCAACGGGTGGCTCTCCAGCGGGTCGTGCGGCCCGAGCGACACGTCCAGGTCGACGCCCCACGGCCGCAGCGAGCCGCGCTGGGGTGGGTCATAGGACGTCATGGCCGAATCCGCCCCGAACACCACGATCTGCCGCGCACCGGCCCGGCCGAGCGCCGAGACCGCCTCGCCGCAGGCCGCGCGCAGGTCGTCGAGCTCCGCGGCGGCGCCGCCGGCCACCTCAGGGACGATCATGGGCGGATGAGGACAGACCGCGACAGCTACGAGGGTCACCGCATAACGGTATCGGGACGGCAGACCATAGCCGCGTGATTCCGGCCCCGGTCTCCGTATGGTCACGGTCGCCAATAGGCGCTCGACTTACACGGGGTGGGACCTGTGACAATGCAGCGGTAACAATACTGCGCTATGGCGACGCCGAAAGGGTGCGATCCCGGACGGAGTCGGACGAACGAGGATGGGCAGATGAGCGACTGGACGGCCTTCGGACGCGTGGACGCGGAGGGCACGGTTTACGTCAAGACGGCCGAGGGGGAACGAGTCGTCGGCTCGTGGCAGGCCGGCTCGCCCGAGGAGGGCCTGGCCCACTTCGCCCGGCGGTTCGCCGACGTGGTCACCGAGGTCGACCTCGTCGAGGCCCGGATGAACTCCGGCGCCGCCGACGCGTCCCACTCGCTGTCGACCATCCGGCGCATCCGCGCGTCGCTGCCCGAGGCCCACGTCGTCGGTGACATCGACGGGCTCACCGCCCGGCTCGACCGGCTCGCCGAGTCCGCCGAGGCCAAGGCCGGCGAGGCCCGCGCCGCCCGGGAGACCGCCCGCGCCGAGGCCCTGGCCCGCAAGACCCAGCTCGTCGAAGAGGCCGAGAAGATCGCCGCCGAGTCCACCGGCTGGAAGTCCGCCGGCGACCGGCTCAAGGAGATCCTCGACGAGTGGAAGACCATCCGGGGCGTCGACAAGAAGTCCGACGGTGAGCTGTGGAAGCGCTTCGCCGCCGCCCGGGACGGCTTCACCCGCCGCCGGGGCGCCCACTTCGCGACCCTCGACGCGCAGCGCAAGCAGGCCCAGACCGCCAAGGAGACGCTGGTCACCGAGGCCGAAGCGCTCCGCGAGTCGACCGACTGGGGTCCGACCGCCGCGCGGCTCAAGGAGCTGATGACCGAGTGGAAGGCCGCGCCGCGCGCCTCCAAGGAGGCCGAGCAGCGCCTCTGGGAGAGGTTCCGCGCCGCGCAGGACGCCTTCTTCACCAACCGCAGCTCCGTCTTCTCGGCCCGCGACGCCGAGCAGCGCGGCAACCTCGAGCGCAAGCAGGCGCTGGTGACCGAGGCCGAGGCGATCGACGTCGACGCGGACCCGCGGGCCGCGCAGGCCAAGCTGCGTGAGATCCAGGGCCAGTGGCACGACGCCGGCCGGGTTCCCCGGGAGGACGCCAGCCGGCTCGACCGCCGGATCCGCGCCGTCGAGGAGAAGGTCCGCCTCGCGATGGACTCCGCCTGGCGCCGCACCGAGCCGTCCGCCAACCCGCTGCTGGCCCAGATGCGCGAGCAGGTCGCCGAGGCCGAGCAGCGCCTCGAACGCGCCCGCAACGCCGGCGACGCCAAGCGCATCCGCGAGGCCGAGAACGCGCTCAACCAGAAGCGCCAGTTCCTCAACCTGGCCGAACAAGCCAACTGAGAGTCCACATAGGGCTATTGCCCGGGTCCGCGGTGGTGCGGACCGTCGCTCCCGCCGGAGACCGGGCCGGGCCCCACGGGGCCCGTCCCTGCCAGCTCCGCGGTGGGTCGAGCGTTAGGAACGGCCCGTTCCTATGCGAAAAGCGTTAGGAACGGGCCGTTCCTTGCGCTTCGGCATTGACCGGGGGCATCGACTGCGATCAGAATGGGCGCGGAGCCAGGGCAACGCGCCGCGCCGCACGAGCGTCTGCGCGCGGAGTCTCGTACCCCCGTGAAATGGAGCCCTGGCACATGCAACGCACACCTGTCCGCGGCGATCTCGTCGCGGCTCTGGTCGCGGCCGCGACCGTCCTCGTCGGTGTCACGATGTCGAGCGCGCCCGCCCTCGCGGCCGGCACCGGCACCGGATACCTGCACACCAGCGGCAACAAGATCGTCGACAGCACCGGCGCGACTGTGCGGCTCACCGGGATCAACTGGTTCGGCATGGAGACCGACAACAAGACCTTCCACGGTCTGTGGTCGAGCAACCCGTGGCGCAGCCAGCTCGACACGATGGCCAACCTCGGTTACAACACGCTGCGTATCCCCTTCTCCAACGACGCGCTCAAGGCCGGCGCCACCGCCACCGGCATCAACGACTTCGTCAACCCCGACCTCGTCGGCAACTCACCCCTGCAGATCCTGGACAAGGTCATCGCGTACGCCGGCAGCAAGGGCATGCGGGTGATCCTCGACCGGCACCGGCCGACCAGCGCGGGGCAGACGGCGCTCTGGTACACGGCCGCCGTGCCGGAGAGCACCTGGATCAGCGACTGGCGGATGCTCGCCCAGCGCTATGCCAACAACCCGACGGTGATCGGCGCCGACCTGCACAACGAGCCGCACGCCGAGGGCACCAACCCGGCCGCCACCGGCGCGTGCTGGGGCTGCGGCGACACCGCGCGGGACTGGCGCCTCGCCGCCGAGCGGGCCGGCAATGCCATCCTCGGCGTGCAGCCCAACTGGCTCATCTTCGTCGAGGGCGTGAGCTGCCCGAGCGGCGGACTGTCCAATGTGTGGGACGGTGACACGAGCAACGACGAGGACTGCGGCTGGTGGGGCGGCAACCTCAGCAAGGCCGGGCAGTTCCCGGTGCGGCTGTCGGTGGCCGATCGGCTGGTCTACTCGCCGCACGACTACGCCATCTCCGTCTACCACCAGAGCTGGTTCGACGCGCCGGACTTCCCGGCCAACCTGCCGGGGATCTGGGACAAGTACTGGGGTTACCTGTTCAAGCAGAACACCGCCCCGATCATGCTGGGCGAGTTCGGCTCGACGCTGGCCGACCCGAAGGACCGGGTGTGGCTGACCAACCTCATGTCCTACATGGGCAGTGGGGTCAACGGGATGTCGTTCACCTACTGGTCGTGGAACCCGAACTCCGGTGACACCGGCGGCATCGCCAACGACGACTGGACGACCGTCAACCAGGCCAAACAGTCGATCATCAGCCCGTACCTGATCCCGCCGACCGGGGGCGGCGGGCCGACAGGTGGGCCGACCGGCGGTCCCACCGGGGGCCCGACCGGTGGGCCGACGCCGACCGGCGACTGTGACGCCACCTACCGGTCCACCAACACCTGGCAGGGCGGCTTCCAGGGTGAGCTCACGGTGACCAACCGGGGCTCCGCGGCGGCCAACCCGTGGCGGGTCACCTGGACCTGGCCGTCCGGGGTGACGCTGGGCAGCGGCTGGAACGCGACCGTGACGCAGTCGGGCACCACCGTCACCGCGGCGGCGCCGACCTGGTCGCCGTCGCTGGCGGCCGGCGCGTCGGTGACGATCGGCTTCACCGCCAACGGTTCCGCGGCGGCGCCGGGGGCGGTCGCCCTCAACGGCGTCGCCTGCTGAGCGACGCGACACCGGAGACCGCGGCGGCGGGTAACCCACGGCCCGCCGCCGCCTCCGGAAACCGGAAGCACGTCGGTGCCGCGCGCCAGAAACAGGTCGGTCGCGGTCAGTGGGCGGCGCAGGCCGATTCGGTCGGCAGCGGCTGGATCGGCGGCCGGCCGAGGCTCGGCATGCCGAGGTTGACGCCCGGTGTGCGGGGCGCGCGACCGGCCTCGAACGCGTCGCCGGCCCGGGTGCGGCGGTGCGACAGCGGCGCGCCGTCGGCGTTGAGGTGGTGCGGCGCCGCGTAGCTGATCACCGTCTCGACGATGTCGCCGGGCCGGATGCCGGTCAGGTCGCCGGTCGCGAAGTGCACCAGCCGCCCGTCGCGGGCCCGCCCCGACATCCGACCGGTGCGCTCGTCCTTGCGCCCCTCGCCGACCGCGACCAGCACCTCGACGGTCGACCCGACCAGGGCGCGGTTCTCGGCCCAGGTGGTCTCCTCGACGACGGCCATCAGCCGCTCGTAGCGCTCCTGGACGACGGCTTTGGGCACCTGGTCGGCCATCGTGGCGGCCGGCGTGCCGGGGCGCGGCGAGTATTGGAAGGTGAAGGCGCTGGCGAACCGGGCCGCCCGCACCACGTCGAGGGTGCGCGCGAAGTCGTCCTCGGTCTCGCCGGGGAAGCCCACGATGATGTCGGTGGTGATGGCCGCGTCGGGCATCGCCGCGCGTACCTTCTCGATGATCCCGAGGTAGCGCTCCTGCCGGTAGGACCGGCGCATCGCCTTCAGCACCGCGTCGGAGCCGGACTGCAGCGGCATGTGCAGCGAGTGGCACACGTTGGGCGTCTCGGCCATCGCGGCGATCACGTCGTCCGTGAAGTCCTTGGGGTGCGGGCTGGTGAAACGGACCCGCTCGAGCCCTTGGATCGCGCCTGTCGAGCGGAGGAGCTTGCCGAACGCCAACCGGTCGCCGAACTCGACGCCGTAGGAGTTGACGTTCTGGCCGAGCAGCGTCACCTCGAGCACGCCCTCGGCGACCAGCGCCTCGACCTCGGCCAGCACCTCGCCCGGCCGTCGGTCCTTCTCGCGGCCGCGCAGCGACGGGACGATGCAGAAGGTGCAGGTGTTGTTGCAGCCGACGGAGATCGAGACCCAACCGGCGTACGTGGACTCGCGCCGGGCCGGCAGCGTCGACGGGAAGACCTCGAGCGACTCGAGGATCTCGACCTCGGCGTCGGCGTTGTGCCGGGCGCGCTCCAGGAGCGCGGGCAGCGACCCGATGTTGTGGGTGCCGAACACCACGTCGACCCACGGCGCCTTCTTGACGATCTCGCCGCGGTCCTTCTGGGCGAGGCAGCCGCCGACCGCGATCTGCATGTCCGGGCGGCGCGTCTTGGCCGGTCGCAGGTGGCCGAGGTTGCCGTAGAGGCGGTTGTCGGCGTTCTCCCGGACGGCGCAGGTGTTGAAGACCACCACGTCGGCGTCGTCCGCCTCCGCGCGGACGTAGCCGGCCGCCTCGAGGAGCCCGGAGATCCGCTCGGAGTCGTGCACGTTCATCTGGCAGCCGTATGTGCGCACCTGGTAGGTGCGGGGGCTCGCCTCGGCGGCTGTAGTCATGACCTCTACAGGGTAGCCGCCGGCCCGGGTCAGGCGGCCAGGCCGGGGACCACCCGGTCGGGGGTCCACCGCGACTGCTGACAGGGCACCCGCTGGCGGTGGCACCACGGGTCGTGGCCGGTGCAGAGCCGCACGTTGGAGAGCGCGTCGCCGTCGTCGGTCTCGACCACGTCCACGTGTACGGGTCGCAGGGTGCCGTCGGCCGTCGCGAGCACGTGCCGGTCGGGGATCAGGGTGTCGTCGGCGAGCAGCACCCGGCGGCGCAGCAGCGAGGCGACCTCGGCCGCGGCGGCGGGCTCGGCGACCTCGACCGGCGGCGCGTAGCAGTCGATGCTCACCGGGAACTCGCCGGCGCCCTGCCAGACGTCGCAGAGCACCGCGTCCTCCGGCGGGTCGTCGTCATCCAACGGGACCACGGCGCATCCCGTGACGACGCTGAGCACACGCATGACCACGCTGGGTGTCAAGGGCGCCTCCGCGTGCCAGTTCCAGATCGCGGAGCCCTGCCCCGGGGGGACCGGAGGGATCGCCATACCAACGATCGTGCCTGCCAGCGGGCGTACGCGAGGCCCGCGTTACCGCTCCGTGACCCTTCACGGCCCGTCCTGACACATCGTCACCCTTAGAGTGGCTCCATCCAGAGGGAGGGGTCGATGGTCGTAGGTGACACGTCGCGGGAGCCGCTGATCGTGCTCGACAAGGTCAACAAGTACTTCGGCGACCTGCACGTGCTGCGCGACGTCGACCTGTCGATCGGGCGCGGCGAAGTGGTCGTCGTGATCGGACCGTCGGGTTCGGGCAAGTCCACGCTCTGCCGCGCGATCAACCGCCTGGAGACCATCAACTCCGGCGAGATCACCTTCGACGGCAAGGCGCTGCCGGCCGAGGGCCGCGCGCTGGCCCGGCTGCGCAGCGACGTCGGCATGGTGTTCCAGTCGTTCAACCTCTTCGCACACAAGACGATCCTGCAGAACGTGACGCTCGGCCCGGTCAAGGTGCGCAAGGAGAAGCCGGAAGAGGCGCGCAAGCGCGGCATGGCGCTGCTCGAGCGGGTGGGCATCGCCAACCAGGCCGAGAAATATCCCGCGCAGCTCTCCGGTGGCCAGCAGCAGCGCGCGGCGATCGCGCGCGCGCTGGCGATGCAGCCCAAGGCGATGCTCTTCGACGAGCCGACCAGCGCGCTCGACCCCGAGATGGTGGGCGAGGTGCTCGACGTGATGACGTCCCTCGCCCGTGACGGCATGACGATGGTCGTGGTCACCCATGAGATGGGTTTCGCGCGGCATGCGGCGAACCGGGTGGTATTCATGGCTGACGGTCAGCTGGTCGAGCAGGCCGAGCCGGGCGAGTTCTTCGCCAACCCGCGCAGCGACCGGGCCAAGGACTTCCTTTCCAAGATCCTTACGCACTGATCTCACGTTCCCTTTGCACACCAAGGGATCCGGCCGCACCGGCGCCGGGTCTCCTTCACGAGGAGGAGAAACACATGCGGATGACGCGCGTTGCGGCCACCGCCGCGGCGGCAGTGCTCGCACTGACGATGGCGGCCTGTGGTGACGACAGCGGCACCGGCAGCGGCTCGGGGACGGGCAGCGGCAGCGGCACGGGTTCCGGCTCCAACGCGACCGGCGTGGTCGCCAAGGCGGCGTCCGGCTCGCTCAAGGTCGGCGTCAAGGCCGACCAGCCGGGCCTCGGCCTGCAGACGGGCACCGCCTACGAGGGCTTCGACATCGAGATCGCGAAGATCATCGCCAAGGGTCTCGGGATGCAGGAGTCCGGCATCCAGTACGTGACCACGGTGTCGGCCAACCGTGAGCCCTACCTCCAGCAGGGCACGGTCGACCTGGTCGTCGCGACCTACACGATCAACGACGAGCGCAAGACGAAGGTCAACTTCGCTGGGCCGTACTTCATCGCGGGCCAGGACCTGCTCGTGCCGACCGACTCGACGATCACCGCGCCGGAGCAGCTCGCCGGCAAGAAGGTCTGCTCGGTGACCGGCTCGACCCCGGCCAAGCGCATCCAGGAGACCTACAAGGACGCGAAGCTGCAGCTCTTCGACGCGTACTCGAAGTGCATCACCGCCCTCGCCGGCGGTCAGGTCGACGCGGTGACCACCGACGACATCATCCTCGCGGGTTACGCCTCGCAGTCGCAGTTCGCCGGCAAGTTCAAGGTCGTCGGCAAGCCGTTCTCCGAGGAGCCCTACGGCATCGGTCTCGCCAAGGCTGACAAGGCCGGCTGCGAGAAGATCAACGAGATCCTGAAGGCCGCCGCCACCGACGGCTCCTACAAGGCCGCCTGGGACAAGACGCTCGGCAAGAGCGGCACCGCGGCGCCGGAGCTCGACACCAGCAAGCTGACCAACTGCGCCTGACGCGCGACGCGAAGGGGCCGGCGGCGGACACGCCGCCGGCCCCGTGCGCGGTAGGCCACCCGAAGGGAGGAGCGGGGCGTGCCCGTATTCAGCAATCCCGCCAACTTCGACGCGTACGTGTCGGGTTTCCTGTGGATCCTCAAGATGACCGCCGCGTCCGGCGCGCTGGCCCTGGTGCTCGGCGTGGTCCTGGCCGCGATGCGGGTGTCGCCCGTGCCGGTGCTGCGCTGGTTCGGCGCCGCGTGGGTCAACATCTTCCGCAACACCCCGCTGACACTGATCATCTTCTTCTGTTACTTCGGCCTCTACGCCACGCTGACCATCTCGTTGAGTGACGACATCGACCTCAACAACTTCTGGCTCGGCGTGGTCGGCCTCTCCGTCTACACGGCCGCGTTCGTCTGCGAGGCGCTGCGCTCCGGCATCAACACGGTGCCGGCGGGGCAGGCCGAGGCGGCGCGGGCCATCGGGCTCACCTTCGCGCAGACGCTGCGGATCGTGGTGCTCCCCCAGGCCGGCCGCGCGGTGATCGCGCCACTGGGGAGCGTGCTGATCGCGCTCTGCAAGAACACCACCATCGTCGGCACGATCGGCCTGCTCGAGGCGAGCAACATCATGAAGCAGCTGATCAACGACAACGGTGACCAGGTCATCCTGATCTTTGTCGTCTTCGCCGGCACGTTCGCGGCCGTGCTCATCCCGGTCGGCTACTTCTTCGGCTGGCTGGCCAACCGACTGGCGGTGAAGCGGTGAGCGGCAACCCGGTCCTCTACGACCACCCGGGGCCGCGGGCCAAGGTCCGCAACGCCATCTTCACGGCGGTCTTCGGCGTGCTGATCCTGGCGCTCCTCTACTGGATCTACCGGAAGTTCGACGAGAAGGGCCAGTTCGCCAAGGTCCTCTGGGAGCCGTTCACCAAGGCCGACGTCTGGCAGAACTTCATCATCCCCGGCATCGAGGGCACGCTGAAGGCGGCCGCTACCGCGATGGTATTCGCGTTGGCGTTCGGCCTGATCTTCTCGATCGGCCGGCTGTCGGAGCACCGCTGGATCAGTGTCCCGGCCGGCGTGGTCGTCGAGTTCTTCCGCGCCGTACCCCTGCTCCTCATGATCTTCTTCATCTCGTTCGGCGTGCCGTTCCTGATCAACGGCCCGGTGGCGCCGTTCTGGTCCGTGGTGATCGGCCTGACCCTCTACAACGGGTCCGTGCTGGCGGAGGCGTTCCGCGCCGGCATCCGGGCGGTGCCGGCGGGCCAGTCCGAGGCGGCGTACGCGATCGGCATGCGCAAGACGGCCGTCATGCAGAACATCCTGGTCCCGCAGGCGGCCCGGGCGATGCTGCCGGTGATCGTCAGCCAGCTCGTGGTGCTGCTCAAGGACACGGCGCTCGGCTACATCGTGTCCTACCCGGAGCTGCTGCAGCTCGGCGTCAACGTGGTGGCGGCGAACTACTTCAACGTCATCCAGGCCGCGATCGTGGCGGCGGTCCTCTACATCATCGTCAACTTCGCCCTGACGTCACTGGCCAACTGGCTGGACCGCCGCACCCAGCGCCGCGGCATCCGCACGCCACGCCTGGACCCCGGCGACGCGATGGGCGGCGGCGGGGCGGTCTAGAAGCTCCAGGACCTCGTCGGTGGTACGCACGTCGCCGAACGTGCGATAGATCGTGTAGAGGGCGGCGTTGTGGTCGGCGTCGCGCCGGGCGGCGTTGGCGTCGGCGACCATGACGACGCGGTAGCCGAGCGTGCTCGCGTCCCGGGCGGAGGACTCGCAGCAGACGTTGGTCAACGTGCCCGTGATGAGCACGGTGTCGACTCCGTTGGCCGCTAGGAGGTCCGGCAGCGGCGAGTGGCCGGGGAAGAAGGCGCTCGCCGCGGTCTTCTCCACCACGAGGTCGGCGTCGGCGACCGCGAACTCGCGCCAGATCCGGCGGCGCGGTGGTCCGTCGCCACCCCTGCGGGCGAACATCTCGGCGGTGCGGGGGCGGTAGAACTCCTTCTTCACCGCCGACGGTTCGGTGAAGCCGGGCACCACCCAGGCGACGGTGCCGCCGGTTTGGCGGGTCGCCTCGGCCAGCCGGGAGATGTTGGGAACGATCCCGAACGTGTAGTCGTTCTCCTCGACGAAGAACGGCACCATGTCGACGACGACCAGCGCTGTGCGGGCCGGTTCGAGGCTGGTGAACGCATGCCGCCGGCCACGCCGGGCCTCGTGTCGCTGGTATTCCCGCTCCTCGATCCGCCAGTCGTGCATTTTGCGCTCCACGACGGCGAGAGTAGCGGTGGTCGACAGCGAAACGACTGCGTGCGCCTGTGGCGCACGGATTCACGGCCCGCGCCGCGCGCCTGCCACCACGGCCCACGCCCCGCGCCCGCCACCACAGCCGGCGCCGTGCGCCCGCCACCGCGGTCCGCGCCGTGCGTCCGGCACCGCGGTCCGCGCCGTGCGTCCGCCACCGCGGCCCGCACCGCGCCCCCGCCACCTGCCCCGCACCGCGCGCCCGCCACCACGCCCCGCGCCGCGCGCCCGCCACCACGGCCCGCGCCGCGCATCCGGCACCGCGTCCCGCGCCGCGCATCCGGCACCGCGTCCCGCGCCGTGCGCCCGCCACCACGGCCCGCACCGCGCGCCCGCCACCACGGCCCGCGCCGTGCATCCGGCACCGCGGCCCGCGCCGCGCGCCCGCCACCACGGCCCGCGCCGCGCGCCCGCCACCACGGCCCGCGCCGCGCATCCGGCACCGCGGCCCGCACCGTGCGTCCGGCACCGCGGCCCGCGCAATGCGTCCGGCACCGCGGCCCGCGCCCGTGCGTCCGGCACCGCTTTCTATGCAGGCCCGTCGTCTCGTCGGTGGTCCTCGCCGTCGGCGACGGCGGCGGCAAGGAGTGCGCGAGCGGTGTTCTTGACCGTGTCCGCCGCCTCTTCCCGTGAGTAGCCGGCGATGTCGACGAGCCAGATCAGCGTCTCGATCCCCGTCGCCGAGCGGATCGCGGTGGCGAGCCGGTCGACGTCGACCCGGGGGTGGGTGTTGCGCAGCGGCGCCAGCGCCTCGGTGATCCAGCCGATGGCGCGGCCTTGGCGCAGCATCGGTTGGCCGCCGGCCGGCTCCAGCGACAGTCGCAGTGCCGCGCGGAGCTGCGGCTCCCAGGTGAAGTTGTATTGGGCGAAGGCCGTCATCAGCAGGTGGAGCCGGGCGCCCACGTCGGCCGGCGCGTCGGGTGGAAGCAGGCTGTCGGGCGCGATGGTGGGTTGGGCCGCCAGCAGCAGGGTGCGCTGGTTGGGGAAATAGCGGTAGGCGGTGGTGCGGGAGATCCCGGCCCGTTGGGCGGCGTCGTCGACCTGCGGCGTGAGCCCGGCCGCGAGCAGGTCGCGAGCGGCGGTGACCAGCGCCTGTCGGGTGCGTGACTTCTGCGCCGTGCGCCCGGTCGACTCATATGGCATCGCCACTCCATCATGGTACCGTAGTCTCATATGGGACTCGGGTCCCACGAGCTCGCGCAGCGGAGGAGTCCACGATGGATTCTCACGACCCGACCGTCACCGATCCCGGCCTCTACAAAGTGATCTTCGAGAACGAGCGGGTGCGGGTGCTGGAATACCGCGACGAGCCCGGCGACCACACGCACGTGCACCGCCACCCCGACAGCGTGATGGTCACGCTCAGCGACTTCCGCCGCCAGGTCAGCTCCGGCGGCCGGAGCGTCGAGGTGGACCTGCGGGCCGGCGAGGCCCGGTGGGTGGGCGCGCAGGAACACGCCGGCGAGAACATCGGCGACACGGCGACGCACAGCATCTTCATCGAGCTGAAGGAGCCACCGCCGGCCATCGGCTCGACCGTCGCCGCCCCGCTCGGCCCGAGCGGCGGGTAAACCCACCGCGGACCTGGCTTGCCCGGCGGGAGCGACGGTCGTGCCCACGACGGGCCCGGGACCGGCGCTTGGTTCTAGCGGGCGATCTCGGTGACGCGCGACTCGCGGACGACGGTGACCCGGATCTGGCCCGGGTAGGTCAGCTCTTCCTCGATCTGCTTCGCGACGTCGCGGGCGAGTACGGCGGCGCCGATGTCGTCGACGTCGTCGGGCTTGACCATGACGCGGATCTCGCGGCCGGCCTGCATCGCGAAGACCTTCTCCACGCCGGTCTTGCCGCCGGCGATCTCCTCGATGCGCTCGAGCCGCTTCACGTAGGCCTCGAGGCTCTCCCGGCGCGCCCCCGGCCGGCCACCGGAGCAGGCGTCGGAGGCCTGCGTCAACACGGCTTCGATCGTCTGCGGCTGGACCTCGTTGTGGTGCGCCTCGATGGCGTGTACGACCTCGTCGGACTCGCCGTACTTCCGCGCCAGGTCGGCGCCGATCAGCGCGTGGCTGCCCTCGACCTCGTGGGTGAGCGCCTTGCCGATGTCGTGCAGGAACGCGCCGCGCTTGATCAGCGGGGCGTCGAGGCGCAGCTCAGCCGCCATGATGCCGGCGATGTGGGCGGTCTCGACGAGGTGCTTGAGCACGTTCTGGCCGTAGCTCGTGCGGTAGCGCAACCGACCCAGCAGCGTCACGAGCTCGGGATGGATCTCGGTGATGCCGACCTCGACGAGCGCGTCCTCGGCGGCCCGCTGGCAGAGGCGTTCCACCTCCTGCTTGGCGGTCTCGAAGACCTCCTCGATGCGGTGCGGGTGGATGCGACCGTCAAGGACGAGCTTCTCCAGCGTCAGCCGGCCGATCTCGCGACGGACGGGATCGAAACACGAGAGGAGTACGGCCTCCGGCGTGTCGTCGATGATCAGGTTCACGCCGGTGACCGACTCGAACGCGCGGATGTTGCGGCCTTCGCGGCCGATGATCCGGCCCTTCATCTCGTCGCCCGGCAGGTGCAGGACGCTGACCACGCTCTCGGCGGTCTGCTCGCTCGCGACCCGCTGGATCGCCTCGACGACGATGTGCCGGGCCCGCTGCTCACCGGTGGCGCGGGCGTCGGACTCGATGTCGCGTACGAGGATCGCCGCCTCGCGCTTGGCCTGCACCTCGATCGACTCGATCAGCTCGACCCGCGCGGTGTCTGCGGTCAGGCCGGCGACCCGCTCCAGCTCGCGGCGGCGGTGCTCCTCGGCCTCGACCAGCTCGGTCTCCCGGGTGGCCAGCGCCTTCTCGCGCTCGGCGAGCTCCGCGGTGGCGGCGGTGAGGCGGCGTTCACGCTCGGTGAGCCGCTCGACCTCTTCGCTGTGGAGGCGCTCCCGCTCGTCCATCCGCGCGGCCCGCCGCTCGACGTCGGCGGCGTGTTCCTTGGTGGTGGCGGCGAGCATGGCGGCCTCGCGCTCGCCACTGCGCCGGGCGGCGGCCCGGAGCTGTTCGGCGTCCTGCTCGGCCTGCTTGTGCGCGCGTTCGAGGAGGGTGTCGGCCTCGGCGCGGGCCGTGTCGAGCACGCGGCGGGCCTCGGCCCGGGCTGCGGAGGCCTCGGCCTTGGCGGCGGCGGCCTCGGTCCGGGCGGCGGCGGCCGCGGACTTCGCCGTGTCGACGGTTGAGGTGGCCTCTTCGGCCTTGGTGCGCAACGTCGCCAGCGACTGCTCGTGCCGCTCCCGCTCGGCCGTGTAGTTCGGGTCTTCCGGCTTCGGCGCCGCGGTCTGCGTGTTGAGGCGACGGAGCGCCTTGGCCCCGAGCACGAGCCCGACCAGGACGGCGGCCGCGAGAACGATGACAGCCGAGAGGAGTACGACGTCCAGCGGGCTCATGCCGCCGCCTCCCTGCGGTCGGCGGGGCAAGAGCACCGGCGACTGAGCTGACTGCGCTCGCTACGCTCTCTCACGCCGCCGCCTCCCTGCGGTCGGCGGGGTTGCGATCGCTTCGCGCGGTCATGCCAGGACGTCCCTACCGGAGCACTCCCGGTGTCGCCCGGTCATGACGCCTCCCCTTCACCGGTCCGGCGGGAGGGGAAGGGGGTGACCCTCCGCTCACGCGCGGCTGTACGGACGCCCGACCGAGGCGGCTGTGGCCGTGGGGAGCCGACCGACGGTGCGCCTCTGCGCCGCCGGTTGGCCGACAATGCTGTCATCCCTGGTCCGGACCGGCCCGTCCGGAAGAGGGTTATGCGGCCGGCTCGCCGGCGCCTCTGATGGTCTCGGCGGGCCGTCTTGCTGGCTTAGCTGGCCGAAAGCTGGCTTGCTGGCCAGAAGTGATGCCGTCTTGTTACGCGATCTATGTTGTGCACTTAGCCTGCGATGGTCGGGCAAATCCAATCTGTAACGCGAGGCTAGGTCGCGAGGGGCCGTTCGGTCAAGGACTCATGATCCGGCTGGGCGAGGGACATAGGGCACTCATCCGCTCACCCCCTGCTCAACACGCTTCGAAACATCACGGAAGTTGCCAACTACATCCACATGGCGTGTCGGTAACCGCACCGTTGCGCAACGTGGATACCCGATGGTGTCACAGCCACCGTCCACAGTCACCGCCGAGGGGGCCGTTGGCGCCGCCGTCGTAGGGTGCCGACCCATGCCGATTCCGGACTTCGTCGTGGCGCTGCGCGAGCGTGTCGGCCACGCGCCGCTGCCACTGCCCGGTGTGATCGCGGTTGTGCGCGACGAGCGGGAGCGGGTCCTGCTGGTTCGTCGGTCCGATACGGGGTCGTGGGCGTTGACCACCGGTTGCCTCGAGCCGGGGGAACAGCCGGCGGCCGGCGCGGTGCGGGAGGTGTGGGAGGAGACGGGCGTCGAGGTCGTGGTCGAGCGCCTGCTGTCGGTGGAGGCGCTGGATCTGTCGGTGGCGCCGAACGGGGATCAGGTGTGGTGGCTGGCTGTCGGGGTCGGTTGTCGGGTGGTCGGTGGCGCGGCCCGGGTGAACGACGACGAGTCGGTCGAGGTTGGCTGGTTCTCTCCCGGGGCGGTGCCGCCGCTGCCGGCTCATCAGGCGCGATGCCTGGCACTGGCGCTGATGCCGGACGCGCGCCTTGGCTGGCGCGCTGACCAGTCGGTCGGGATTGCGGGTCCGGGCACGGCGCGTGCCGCCGATTGGCACGACCGGACGACGGTGTCGCACATCGGCCCGGATGCTTCCTGCCCTCGACGCTGGCGCCTCAGGCCGAATCCGGCCGGTCACACAGCCGTCACCGAGTCGAGTGGAGGTGGACTTCGACGTCGTAGACGAGTCGGACCGGTTCGCCGTTCGTGATGCCGACGAAGACCGGCTCAGCGGCCGGGGTCCGGCCGAGCCGCCAGGCTTCGGCGCGGGCGGCGTCGCGGGACTCGTGATGGACCTGGCCCGCCTGATGAAGCCGCAACACGCGACGCGCGGTGGTCCTGTCGCTGTCGAGCTGGATCCGAATCACCGGCATGACCGACCGCCTAATTTAACATTGTTAAGTTAGCTGAACACGGTAATAGGATGCGGCCGTGGACGGGAAGCCGATTTCGAGCGGCGGCGCGGTCTGGCTACGCGCTGAGCCGACGCGCGCCCGCCGCGCGACGCCCCTGACCCGGGAGCGAATCGTCGAGGCCGCCGTCGCTCTCCTCGACGACGCCGGGGTCGACGGTCTGACCATGCGCCGCCTGGCCCAGCGCCTGGATGTCACGCCGACCGCCCTGTACTGGCATGTGAAGACCAAGGACGACGTCCTGGATCTGGCCGTCGACGAGGTCTTCGGCGAGGTGGAGCTGCCGCCGCCCGGCGACGACTGGCGAGCCGACCTGACCACGCTGTCCCGCAGGTGGCGCACGGTCATGCTGCGCCACCCCTGGGCGCCCAACCTCGTGGGCCGACCAATGCTCGGCCCGAACGTCCTGGCCCGCACGGAGTTCCTGCAGTCGGCCCTGGCCCGCGGCGGCTACACGGGTGTCGAGCTGGCGGTGGTCACTCGGCTGGTGGCCAACTACGTGATCGGCGCGGCCCTCACCGCGGCGACCTGGCACCGCAGCCAGAACCCGCAGGCCCGCGCCGAGGCCCGCCGCCACATCGCTACCGACCCGACGGCATATCCGACCCTGATCGCGTCAGGCCACCTGGACGACGGCCCCTGGACCGACGACGACCTCTTCGACCGTGGGCTCGCCTTCATCCTGGCAACCCCACCCGCGCCGCAGTCCTGACGCCCGGCGCGCGGGATGGGCCCGCAGGCAGTCGAACCCGTCCAGCACGCTTACGCACTCGCAGTGAGCCGACGCGTCGGCAGGCTGATCCTCCCTGCGCCAATGCCGCGACAGCGGCAGCGGGCAGCGACCCGGCAACTGCCACCGACCACGCCGAGGTCCGTGACCGGCCCAGCCAGGCCGGTTGCGGCGTCGTTGGCCGACCATCAACTCCGGGGCCGCGCATTGCGCCGCGGTCAGTCCGGTCAGGACGGTCGGCGCAGCATTGCGTCGCGGTCAGTCCGGTTCGGACGACCGGCTGATGTCGGCGTCGGAGTCCATGGCGGATTGGGCTTCGGTCAGGGCGTCGACGTCGACCTGGTCCATGAACTCGGCGGCCTCGGCGCTCTGGGCCGCCAGCGCCTCCTTGACCGCGCGGATCGCCACCCCCGGTCCGTAGCCCTTGCGGGCCAGCATGCCGACCAGCCGCCGGAAGATTTGCTCGGGTTCGCCGCGGGCCGTGCGGAGTTTGCGCTCGACGAGCGCGCGTGCGGTCTCTGCCTCGGTCGAGTCGTCGAGTTGCTCCAGGGCGGCGCCGGCGGTGTCGGAGTCGACGCCCCGTTTGCGTAGCTCGTTGGCCAGCGCCCGGCGGGCCAGGCCGCGGCCCGTGTGGCGGCTGGACACCCAGGCGCGCGAGAACGCGGCGTCGTCGATGATGCCGACCTCGTCGTAGCGGTCGAGCACCTCGGCCGACGTCTCCGCCGAGATGCCGCGGCTGGCCAGGGCTCGGGCCAGCTCCGCACGCGTGCGCGGGCGGACCGCCAGCTGCCGCAGGCAGATCTCGCGCGCCCGCTCGGCCTCGTCGGCCGGCGACGGCGGCGGACCGCCGGCCTCGGCGCGCGCGGCCGGCGCGCCGCCGAAGCCACTCCGCCGCCCCCGACCAGCGCCGGATCGCCCGGACCTGGACCGCGACCTGCCGCGACCAGCGCCGTCGTCCACATCAACCCCTTCGCCGTCGGCGACGTCGTCGCCTTGATCACCCACACCCTCCCGCGACCGCCTGGACGACCCGCCGCGGCGACCGCCGCCAGCCAAGTGGGCGGCGGCGACGTCGTCGCCTTGATCACCCACGCGTTCCCTCGACCGCATGGACGACCCGCCGCGGCGACCGCCGCCAGCCGAGTCGCCGTCGGAGACGCCGCCGGCTGGACCGGCAGTGCGGGAGGTGCCGACCACTGGGGCGGCCGGGTCGTGGTCCAGGACCGCGGCTCGGCCGCCCCAGGGGTCGTCGAGTGGTTCGGCGCCTTCCGGCCAGACGAAGTCGGCCGTGGGGTCGGCCTGTATTTCGCCGTCGGGAGCTGGGCGGGCGCGGCGTGGGCGCGTGGATGGGCGTGGTGGTGCCGCGTCCCAGCCTCGGCCGGAACGGGCACCCCTGCGTCGACCGGCCATGGCCGGTCAGGCCGTTAGAAGTCGACCGGCGGGAGTTCGAGGCCGCCGGCCGCGTCACCGGCGCCGCCCTGGCCGACGCCGAGCTTTTCGAGGATCTTCTTCTCGATCTCGGCGGCGACGTCGGGGTTTTCCTTGAGGAACTCGCGGGCCTTTTCCTTGCCCTGGCCCAGCTGGTCGCCGTCGTAGGTGTACCACGCACCCGACTTGCGGATGATGTTCTGCTCGACGCCCACGTCGATGAGGGAGCCCTCGCGGGAGATGCCCTTGCCGTACATGATGTCGAACTCGGCCTGCTTGAACGGCGCCGCGACCTTGTTCTTGACGACCTTGACGCGGGTGCGGTTGCCGACCACGTCGGTGCCGTCCTTGAGGCTTTCGATGCGGCGCACGTCGAGTCGCACCGAGGCGTAGAACTTCAGCGCCCGGCCACCGGTCGTGGTCTCCGGGCTGCCGAACATCACGCCGATCTTCTCGCGGAGCTGGTTGATGAAGATCGCGGTCGTGCCCGAGTTGTTGAGGATACCGGTGATCTTGCGGAGCGCCTGGCTCATCAACCGGGCCTGGAGACCCACGTGGCTGTCGCCCATCTCGCCCTCGATCTCGGCGCGGGGCACGAGGGCCGCGACCGAGTCGATGACGATGATGTCGAGCGCGCCGGAGCGGATCAGCATGTCGGCGATCTCGAGCGCCTGCTCACCGGTGTCGGGCTGCGACACCAGCAGCGCGTCGGTATCGACACCCAGCGCCCGCGCGTAGTCGGGGTCGAGCGCGTGCTCCGCGTCGATGAACGCCGCGATGCCGCCCGCGCGCTGCGCGTTGGCCACGGCGTGGAGCGCCACCGTCGTCTTACCGGAGGACTCCGGACCGTAGACCTCGATGACCCGCCCGCGCGGCAGACCGCCGACGCCGAGCGCCACGTCGAGCGCGATGGACCCCGTCGGGATCACCGCCGTCTGGATGACCGGCCGCTCCCCCAGCCGCATCACCGAGCCCTTGCCGAACTGTTTGTCGATCTGCGCGAGAGCAAGGTCGAGCGCCTTGTCCCGATCAGGCCCTGTCGCCATCGTCGCCACCCCTGCCTTCGCCGGCATCTTTGAACTCTTCGTCACGCGGACAACCTAGGCGCTGGGTATGACAGAAAACAGCCGCCGTGCCGCGCCTGTGGATAACCGCCAGCTGTGGACAATAGCCGAACAGGTGTTCTAGGCGTGGCGACACGCCGAACATCCGTACGAACGAGATCGAAAAAAGCTCAGCGCAGTCGCGCCGGCACCCGATCGGGGTACGCGGCCACCACGGCCCGCCACACGACGACCGTCTCCACACCCGCCTCCAGCGCCTGCTCGATCGTCCGCCCGCCGAGCTGGGGCAACACCTGGTCGGCGGCGATGCTGGCCGCGTAGCCCGGCCCGAACGCCTGCTCCAGCCGCGCCCAGAAATCCGTCAACCGCACCGCCCACGCACCCCTTCACCAACGAGCCACCCCGAGCCACCGAGCCACCCCGAGCCACCGAGCCACCCCGAGCCACCGAGCCACCCCGAGCCACCGAGCCCCGAGCCACCGAGCCCCGAGCCACCGAGCCGGCCAACAGACAAGCCGACCAAGCCCGACCAAGAAAGCTACGCCAACCGTGACACCGACGGTAAACCGAGCCTTGACGCACCCGTACCCGCAAGCTCTATAGTCCTATGAAACTAGAGAAATGCGGTAAGCATGATCGAGTTTCATCTGGACGGTCGGTCCGGCGTCGCGCCCTACATGCAGCTGATCCAGCAGGTCCGCCAGGCCCTGCGCCTCGGCCTGCTGCGCGAGGGCGACCGCCTTCCCACCATCAAAGACGTGGTCGCCAAGGTCGCGATCAACCCCAACACGGTGCTCAAGGCCTATCGGGAGCTGGAGTACGAGGGCCTCGTCACCGCCCGCCCCGGCGTCGGCACGTTCGTGGCCCGCACCCTCAACGACGAAGCGGCCGGGCGGGCCGTCGAGCCGCTCCGCGAGGAGCTCCGCGCCTGGCTGACCAGGGCGAAGGCGGCCGGCCTCGACCCCGAGAGCATCGAGGCGCTGTTCGCCACCACGTTCCGGACCCAGTTACAGGAGTCACCATGACCGAGCCGGTGTTGCGGGCCGAGGGCCTGACCAAGCGCTACGGGCGGCGCGTCGCGCTGGCCGACTGCACCCTGGAGATCCCCGCCGGGCGGGTCGTCGGCCTGGTCGGCCCCAACGGCGCCGGCAAGACCACCCTCCTCCAGCTCGCCGTCGGCCTGCTGAGTCCCACCGAGGGCCGGATCACCGTGCTCGGCGGCCGCCCCGGCGCCGGCCCCGGCCAACTCGCGAAGGTTGGCTTCGTGGCGCAGGACGCACCCACGTACGCCGGTCTGTCCATCAAGGACCATCTGCGGTTCGGCGCGCGTACCAACCCTGGTTGGGATCAGTCCCTCGCCGACGAGCGGATCGCCCAGCTCGGCCTCGACCCCGGGCAGAAGGCCGGGCGGCTCTCCGGCGGCCAGCGCGCCCAGCTCGCCCTGACCATGGCCGTCGCGAAACGCCCCGAGCTGCTCGTGCTCGACGAGCCGGTGGCCAGCCTCGACCCGATCGCGCGGCGCGAGTTTCTCCGCAGCCTGATGGCGCACACGGCCGAGCACCGCACGAGCGTGATCCTCTCCTCCCACCTCGTGTCGGACCTCGAGCGCGTGTGCGACCACCTGATCGTGCTGACGGCATCCCGCGTACGCGTCGCCGGCGAGATCGACGAGCTCATGGGCACCCATTACCGGCTGACCGGCGCGCGCCGCGACCCCGCCGACCTGCCCACCGGCGCCGAGGTGATCGAGCACAGCCACACGGAGCGACAGTCGACGTTCATCGTGCGCAGCGTCGTACCCATCGATGATCCCGGCCTGACCGTCGAGCAGCTCACCCTGGAAGACCTGGTTCTGGCTTATCTGTCGCGGTCCGTGGCCGCGCACCGGCCCGAGTTGGAGACCGCCCGATGATCTGGTTCACCTGGCGCCAGTTCCGCACCCCGGCCGTCGTCGCGGCGGCGGCGCTGGCCGTGCTCACCGCTGTGCTGCTGATCAACGGCAACGCGATCACCGATCTCTACTCGGCCGTCGCCGCCTGCCAGTCCGACTGCGGCACCGCCGTCGACGCCTTCCTGACCCAGTTCCACAACAGCCTCGGCGGCACGATCTACTACGTCACCCTCGCGATCATGTACGCCGCCCCACCTCTCATCGGCCTCTTCTGGGGCGCGCCGCTGATCGCCCGCGAGCTCGAGGCCGGCACCCACCGCCTGGCCTGGAACCAGTCGATCACCCGGTCGCGCTGGCTGGCCACCAAGCTCGGCCTGGTCGGCACCGCCACCGCCGCCGCGGCCGGCCTGCTCAGCTGGGCGGTCACCGCGTGGGCGAGCCGCGTCGACAGCGCCGCCGCCGACCGGATCACGCCGCTGGTCTTCGGCGCACGGGGCATCGTGCCGATCGGGTACGCGCTGTTCGCCTTCACCCTCGGCGTCGCCGCCGGCATGCTGATCCGCCGCACGGTCCCGGCGATGGCGAGCACGCTGGCGATCTATGCCGCCGCGGTGGCCGCGATGCCGCTCGCGCTGCGCACCCACCTGGCCCCGGCGACCCACGAGACACCACCACTCGACATGAACCGCCTCGACGCCCTAATGATCAACCAGAGCGGCGAGATGCTGATCGAACCCGACCCGGTCACCAACGCCTGGACGATCACCAACCGCCCGATCACCGCGAACGGCCAGGTCTTCACGGGCCCGGCGGACCCGACCCGCTGCGGCCCGGACCTGCCCAACGGCTCCTGCTCGGAATGGGTCGGTTCGCTGGGGCTGCGGCAGGACGTGGTCTACCACCCGGACAGCCAGTTCTGGACGCTCCAGCTCGCGGAGACGGCGCTGTTCGTGGGGCTGGCTGCGGTGCTCGCGGCCGCCAGCTTCTGGTGGCTGCGCCGTCGAATCAACTGAGACGGACTTCGGGAGTACGACGGTCGCTCGGCGGTGTGGCTCGGTAGCCAGTTGCCGCACGTGGGTCGACGGCGGCCTCGGCGAGGCGGGGCAGGGATGCCGCCGAGCGGGCGCGGCCCACAGGGTTTGCGAAGAGCGGAGCCACCTAGCGGCTCAACCCGAGTCGCGGTGAGCACGCTCGTCAGCAGCGAAGCTACGCGGCCGCACAAACGGAGCCGCGGAGAGCACGCTCGTTGCCACCCCGTCGCACGAACTAGTTCGCACCGACCGCTCGTGAACGGCAAGGCCGCCCCGCCCGGCGCACGAACGGCGACGCAGAGAGCACGGTCGCTGATGGCACAAGCCACCCCGTCGCACAGATCAGGCCGCCGTGAGCGCAATCGGGGAGAAAGGGCCGCCCGCGTCGTCAATTCGGGTCGCGGTGGGCTAGTTCGGGGCCTGGGACGTCGGGGGCCGAGAGTTCCGGGTCCAGGATCGGAGGGTGCCCGACCGGGCCGGAGGAAGAAGGTGCCGGCCCGGTGGGCAACGGGCGTAACGCTAGCGCGACCAGCGGCACTACCGCAGTAGCGGCGAGGAGTGTCAGGGTCGGATAGCCCGCGAGCTCGACCACTACGCCGCTCAGGGCGCCGGCGGCCGCGCCGGCTACGCCCATCAGGGTGTCCGACAGGCCCTGGGCCGCGGCGCGGACGTCGACCTCCACCGACTCGGACAGCAGGGTCGAACCCGCCACCATCGTCGCGGACCAGCCCAGGCCCAGCAGGAACAGGCCGACGGTCAGCCACGGGGTCGAGTGTCCCGAGAAACCGGCCACCGCGCACGCCAGGACCAGGACCGCGGCGCCGACCAGGATGAGCGTACGGCGGCCCAGGCGGTCGACCAGCCAGCCGACGACGGGCGAGAACGCGTACATGCCGACGATGTGCACGCTGAGCACCACGCCGACGATGCGCAGGACGTCGGCGTCGCCGTGGCCCGACTCGAGGTCGATGTGCACCGGTGTCATCGACATCACGCCGATCATGACGAGGTGGCCGACGGCGACCGCGGCGACGCCTAGGCGGGCCTTGGGGCTTCCGAAGACCGCGCGGAAGCCGTCGCGGGACGTCGGTGGGCGGCCGGCGTTCGCCGCCGGCGTCAGCGCGCGGGCCGTCAGCAGCGGGTCGGGCCGCAGGAAGGCGAACAGCACCGCGGCCGCGACCACGAACGCGACGGCGCTGGCCGCGAACGGGCCTGCCAGCGGCGGCAGCCCGAAGGCCCGGCCGGCGTCGTCGGCCAGCGACGTCAGGTTGGGCGCCGCGACCGCGCCGAGGGTGGTCGCCCAGACGATCACCGAGAGCTGGCGGGCGCGGCGGTCGGGGGTGGCCAGATCGATGGCGGCGTAGCGGGCCTGCAGGTTGGCCGCCGAACCGCCGCCGAAGGCGGCGAATCCGACCAGCAGCAGCGGCAGGCTGTCGGCGACGGTGGCCAGCACGACGAGGACCGCACCGACCAGACCCACGGCGTACGCGACGACGAGGCCGGTCCGCCGCCCGTACCCCGTCATGATCTTGCTTATCGGGATGGCCAGCGCCGCCGCGCCGACGACGACCGCGCTGGAGGTGAGGCCGGAGACCGCGGTGCCGCCCACCCGGGCGGCGAGCAGCGCGCCGACCGCGATGCCGATCGTGGTGCCGATGCCGGCCAGGATCTGCGTGCCGAACAGCAGCCGGAGGGTGTGGCGCTGGACGGCCGCGACATTCATGACCGGCAGGCTAACGGCCCACGCCGCGCCGCCGTAAGGGCCTTTGTGGACATTGCGACCTTACCGGCGGAAAGCTGTCGCCGCCGTCACAGTGAGCCGTCTCACGACCTGGCGCGGAAAGGCAGCCGGCGGGGGCGGCGTTCTTCTCTACCTGCCCGCGGTGGCGACCAGCGCTAGGCTTTTTCGTGGTAAATGCGCCAATAGGTGGTGATAGCTCTTGCCGATCCACACTCCTGACCAGCGGTTACGCGTTTTCGTCAGCTCCACGCTCGACGAGCTCGCCGTCGAGCGGAAGGCCGTCAGCGAGGCCATCCGGCGGCTGCACCTCGCACCGGTGATGTTCGAGCAGGGCGCCCGGCCGCACGCGCCGCGCGACGTCTACCGCTCCTACATCGCCCAGAGCCACGTCTTCATCGGCGTGTACGGCGAGGACTACGGCTGGACCGCCCCCGGCTCGGCGATCTCCGGCATCGAGGACGAGTACCGGCTGGCCGCCGACATGCCCCGGCTGATCTACGTGAAGGCGCCCGCGCCCCGCCGGGACCCGCGGCTGGAGGCGTTGATCGAGGACATCGAGTCCAGCGCCGACGTCTCCTTCCGCCGCTTCGGCGACGCCCACGAGCTGCGCCGGCTGGTCGAGCACGACATCGCCGTGCTGCTGACCGAGCGCTTCCAGGAGAGCGGCGCCGCGCCGGAGACCGCGCCGCCCGCGGCCATCCCGGTCGCCCGCACCCAGATGTTCGACCGCGACCTGGAGACCGCCGCGCTGACCGAGCTGCTCACCGACGAGGACGTGCGGCTCGTCACGCTGACCGGGCCCGGCGGCGTCGGCAAGACCCGGCTGGCCACCGACCTCGCCGAGCGGCTGCGCCCGCTGTTCCCCGACGGGATCGGCTACGTGGAGCTGTCCACCGTCAACTCCCCCGATCTGGTGGTCGACGCGATCGCCCGGGCGCTCGGGCTGCGCACCTCGAGCACCTGGCGCCCGCTCGCCGACATCGTGGCGTTCCTGCGTACGCGGCAGATGTTGCTGGTCGTCGACAACTTCGAGCACGTGGCCGAGGCGGCGCCGGTGCTCGCCGACATCCTGGCCGGCGCGGCGGGCGTGACGGCGCTGGTGACCAGCCGGTCGCCGGTGCGGATCAGCGGCGAGCACGCGTTCGCGCTGGAGCCGCTGGCCATCCCCGACCGGGCCATCACGCTCGACGTGGTCAGCCACTACGGCTCGGTGCGGCTGTTCGTCGACCGGGCCCGGGCCGCCTCCGGCTCGTTCGCCCTGACCGAGGAGAACCTGCCGGCCGTGGTGGAGATCTGCCGGCGGCTGGAGGGACTGCCGCTGGCGATCGAGCTGGCCGCGGCGAAGATCCGGGTGCTGCCGCCCGCGGCGATCCTGCAGCGGATGGGCCGCCCGCTCGAGCTGCTCACCGGCGGCGCCCGCGACCTGCCCGACCGGCAGCGCACGCTGCGCGACACGGTGCGTTGGAGCTACGACCTGCTGAGCCCCGGCGAGCGCGCCCTGTTCCGCCGCCTCGCCGTGTTCACGGGCGGGTTCACCTTGGACGCCGCGGACGCCGTCGGCGCGGGCGCGACCGCCGACGACGTGGTGGACGCGCTGGACGGGCTCGTGCAGAGCAGTCTCGTGCGGCAGGAGAGCAAGCCGGCGACCGAGCCGCGGTTCCGGATGCTCGACAGCATCCGGGAGTTCGCGCTCGACCAGCTCCGCGGCGGCGCCGACTGGGAGCCGGCGCACGCGGCCCACGCGGGGCACTATCTGGCGTTCGCGTCGGCCACCGAGCCGCGGCTCAACCGGCTGGCCGAGAGCGGGCTGCTCGACCGGCTCGAGACCGAGCACGACAACCTGACGTCGGCGATGAGCTGGTTCATCGACCACCACGACCCCGAGTCGGCGCTGCGGCTGGGCGAGGCGATCTGGGTGTTCTGGTGGCTGCACGGGCATGTCGACGAGGCGCTGCGCTACCTGACCCGGATCTTCGAGATGAGCGACCACCTGAGCCGCCGCGGCTACGGCCGGGCCCTGCTGGCGGCCGGCACGATGTCGCTGGCCAGCGGCGACCTCGCTCGCGGCGGACCGCGACTGGAGCGGGCGCTGCTCATCCTGCGCGAGGTCGGCGACATGGCGGGCATCGCCCGGGCGGCCGGCCCGCTGGGCCATCTGGCGATCATCCAGCGCGACTTCGAGCGGGCCCGGCCGCTGGTCGAGGAGGCGAGCCGGCTCAGCACGCAGCTCGGCGACGACTGGCAGACCAGCATCTACCACAGCCGGTTGGGCACGATCGCGCTGCTGGACGACGACCACGACACGGCCGCCGACGAGTTCCACGCCGCGCTGGTGGCCGCCCAGGTCGCCGACGACTCGCTGGGCGTCTCGGTCGCGCTCTACAGCCTGGCGCTCAACTCGATGGGCCGGGGCGACTTCGCGGAGGCGCACGACTACCTGGCCGACGGGCTGTCGGCGGCCTACGGCAAGGGCGACACCAACAGTCCGCCGCTGTTCATCGCCGGGCTCGGCGACCTCGACGCCCGGCAGGGCGAGCTCGAGCGGGCGGTCCGGCTGATCGCCGCGGCCACCGCCCTGCAGACGCCGTCCGGCGCGACCTGGCTCGCCGCGTACGTGCTGCCGTGGCCCGACGACGGCCCGGACGCGGAGACGCTGCGCCGCAAGCTGGGCGCGGTCACCTACGACCGGGCCCGCCGGCAGGGCGCCGCGCTCGGCCTCGACCGCGCGGTCGCGGAGGCACTCGCGACATGATCGCGGCGTTGGGCGCCGCTCGGCCTCAACCGCGCGGTCGCGGAGGTGATCGCGGCGCTGGGCGCCGCTCGGCCTCAACCGCGCGGTTGCGGAGGCGCTCGCGCCGTGATCGCCAGGGTCGCGTCGCATTGCAGACATTCCGTTAGTTGATCATGCGATGGTGCGGCGAGAAACCTACGCTTTTGCCCATGCCTGATCGATTCGTGGGTCGTGCGCGCTCCGGCGACCCGGTCCGCCTGGACGCGCCGCGACCGACCAGCAACGCCGCCGTGCGCGCGCGGGTCGACAAGCCCGACGTCTCCACCCGGCGGATCCGGACTCCCGAGGCCACGCAGGCGATCTTCGTCGACCACAGTGGGCGCCGCGGCAAGCGGCTGCGCTGGACCACGTACGCCCTGCTGCTGTTCGTGCTGCTCCTGTTGGCGCTGCTCTGGATCACCCAGGTGGCAGAGGTCGGCTGATGGGCATCTGGCGGCAGGGCCAGCGGATCGGCGACACCCAGCACATCGTCACACCCGAACCCCGGCGCTCGAGGTTCTCCGGGCGCCGCTGGATCATCGCGGGCGTCGCCACGCTCGTGTTGGCCAACCTGTTGGCGATCGGCGCCTACGCGAACTCGCGGTTCGCGCCCGACAACGAGAACCAGATGGGCCGGCAGGGCACGGTGCCCGCGGCGGTACGCGAGGGCGGCCCCGTGGTCGACACCCGCGACGGCCGGGTCGCCAGCCACCGCCCGCCCGACAGGACGATCGTGCTCACCTTCGACGACGGTCCCGATCCTCTGTGGACCCCGCAGGTGCTCGACGTGCTGCACAGGCACGGCGTGCCGGCCACGTTCTTCGTCGTGGGCTCGCAGACCAGCCGGCACCCGGAATTCGTCGAGCGGATGGTGCGCGAGGGCCACGAGGTCGGCGCCCACACGTTCACCCACCCCGACCTGGCCGGGCTGGCCGGCTGGCGCCAGCGGCTGGAGCTGAGCCAGACCCGCTCCGCGATCGCGTACGCCGCCGGGATCAACACCCCGCTGCTCCGCCTGCCCTATTCGAGCGGCGTCGACTCGCTCGACGACCAGCACTGGTCGGTCGTCCGCGCGGCCGGCGACGAGGGCATGGTCTCCGTCTTCGACGACACCGACAGCCGCGACTGGGCCCGGCCGGGCGTCGACGCGATCATCCGTAGCTCGACGCCGGACGGCAACCGCGGCGCCGTGGTGCTGCTGCACGACGCGGGCGGCGAACGGTCGCAGACCGTCGCGGCGCTCGACCGGTTCATCCCGCGGATGAAGGAGCGCGGCTACCGGTTCACCACCGTCGAGGGCGCGTTCGGCGGCGGCACGCCGGCCCTGGCCGCCGCGAAGGCCAGCCGCTCCGACCAGATCCGCGGCGGACTGCTGGTCTGGGCGGTCAAGATCGCCGACGGCACCAGCCGGCTGCTCTGGGTGCTCCTGCTGCTGGTCGGGGTGCTGACGCTGGCTCGTACGCTGGTGCTCTTCGGTTTCGCCCTCCGGCACGCCCGCCGGCGCCGCGCCCGCACCTGGTCGTGGGGGCCCGAGGTCAACGAGCCGGTCACCGTGATCGTGCCGGCCTACAACGAGAAGCGGACGATCGGCGCCGCCGTGCGCACGCTCGCCTCCGGTGATCATCCGGGGATCGAGGTGCTGGTCATCGACGACGAGTCCGACGACGGCACGGCCGACGAGGTGGAGAGCCTCGGCCTGCCCAACGTGCGGGTCGTCCGGGTGCCCGGCGGCGGCAAGGCGGCCGCGCTCAACGCCGGCGTCGCGCTGGCCAGGCACGACCTGCTGGTCATGGTCGACGCCGACACCGTCGTCGCGCCCGACTCGATCCACAAGCTGGTGCAACCGTTCGCCGACCCGGCCGTCGGCGCCGTCGCCGGCAACGTCAAGGTCGGCAACCGGCGCCGGATCATCGGCCGCTGGCAGCACATCGAGTACGTGATCGGTTTCAACCTGGACCGCCGGCTCTACGACACGCTGCACTGCATGCCGACCATCCCGGGCGCGCTGGGCGCCTTCCGGCGGCAGGCGGTGCGCGACGCGGGCGGCCTCAGCCGGGCCACGCTGGCCGAGGACACCGACCTCACGATGGCCATCCACCGGGCCGGCTGGCGGGTGGTCTACGAGGAGACCGCGATCGCCCGCACCGAGGCGCCCAACACGCTCGGCCAGCTGTGGCGGCAGCGCTACCGGTGGAGCTACGGCACGATGCAGGCGATGTGGCGGCACCGCCGCGCATTGGTCGAGTCGGGTGCCTCGGGCCGGTTCGGCCGGCGCGGCCTGCCGTTCATCGCGCTGTTCTCGGTCGTGCTGCCGCTGTTCGCGCCGGTGCTCGACATCGTCGCCGTCTACGGGGTGTTCTTCCTCGACCGGTTCGAGGCGCTGATCGCGTGGCTGGCGGTGCTGGTGATCCAGGTGGTGACGGCGATCCTGGCGTTCCGCCTCGACCGCGAGCCGCTGCGCCCGCTCTGGGCGCTGCCGTTGCAGCAGCTGGTCTACCGGCAGGTGATGTACCTGGTGCTGGTGCACGCCGCTGCCACCGCGCTGACCGGCGGCCTGCTCAAGTGGCAGCACCTGCGGCGCAGCGGCGAGGTGGCCGAGGCGACCTGACCGGTTTCACGGGCACCCCGCCGGGTACGCACCGCCCCATGGCTGACACGGACGCGATCCTGCGGGGCGGGCCCCGCGACGGCACACAGTTCCAGGCGGAGGGCGCCGGGCTGATCGAGCTCGAGATCGACGGGATGGTGCACCGCTACATCCCGACCACGCAGCAGGCGGACGGCCACGCCGTCTACACGTACGACGGCATGGTCAACCCGCGTGGCGCGGAGGACGGTGTGGCGAGCGCCGCCGCGCGGCAGGCGTCGCCCCTCGCCGACCAGGGCTAACGCGCGGCGCGCAACGGGAGGTCGACGGTGTCGCCGCGGCTGACTGGCTGCACCGTCGTCACCCCGAGGTCGCGCACGCGGTCGACGAAGTCACTCAGCGGCGACTTCATCACCGTGTAGTCGTCGTAGTGCACGGGCAGGGTCAGGCCGGGCCGGATCAGCTCGGTCAGGCCCGCGCCCTGCGCACCGTCCATGGTGAGCAGCACGCCCAGCAACCGGGTCCCGCCCAGATGGATGATCATGGCGTCGATCGGGCCGCACCGGCGGGGCACCTCCGCGAGCACCGGGCGCAGCAGCGTGTCGCCCGTGATGTAGAGCCGGAGCCGGTTCTCACCGTTGATGTCGAGCTCGACCACCGAACCCATCACGTCGGGCAGCAGCCGGTTGAGCACACCCGGCCCGTGCTCCCCCGGCGCCGCGGTGACCCGCAGGCGTTGCCCGCCGCGCTCCCACGTGTGCTCGCCCCAGGTGGGCAGTCCGTGCACCTCGCTGAACCGCCAGCTGCGCAGCTTGCGGGTCGCCTGCGGCGTCGTGACGATCGGCAGCTCCTTGGGGAGCCGGTCGCGGGCCGCACCGTCGAAGTGGTCGGCGTGCAGGTGCGAGAGCAGCACCGCGTCGAGCGCCGCCAGGTCGACCACGTCGAGCGCCGGGTCGACGAGGCGCCGGGTGAACGCGCCGTAGCCCAGATGCAGCCGGGTGCCCGCGGGCACGAAGTTGGGGTCCGTGAGCAGCGTGAAGTCGCCGAGGCGGAGCACCGTGGTGGCGTTGCCGACGAACGTCATGTCGGCGGGGATGACCGGGTTCATGGGGTTCGCGTACCCGGTGGCCGCCCGGCCATGCGGGCGTTTGTCCGGTGCGCCGGCGGGTACGGGACGGCGGTGAGCGTACGGCGGGAACGGGGCATGTCGGCCGAACCAGAGGTCGTGTTCAACACCGCGACGGACCCGGCCCGGGTGTCGGGTTGGTTGCCGGCGCCGCTGCACCGGCCGCCGGCGGCGACCGAGCCCGGCCACTCCGCGAGCTGGCGCGACGACGCCGGCGTGTGGCGGGCCGATCTGCTGGTCGAGGACACCCCGGTCGGCGGGGCCGTCGCCGTGCTGGAGATGACCGCGGACGGGCTCGACGAGGGCGGCCTCACCGCGGTCGTGGAGCAGGCGCTGTTCGAGCTGGATCGCGAGGTCGCGGACAACCTCACCGCCGGTTGACCTACGCTCGGACGGCATGGACGATGTCGCCGCGCTGCGGGCCGGCGCCCGGTCCCGAGCCGCCGCGCGCACGCCCGGTCCGCCGATGCCCACGCAGGACCGCGTGCTCGGCGGCGTGCCGGTGCGGGTCTACCAACCAGATGCCACGCCCGTCGTGGTCTACCTGCACGGCGGCGGGTTCGTCATGGGCGACCTCGACACCCACGATCCACAGGTACGCCGGCTCGCCGCGGCCACCGGCGCGAGCGTGGTCGCGGTCGACTACCGCCGGGCGCCGGAGCACCCCTGGCCGGCCGCGGTCGACGACGCCGTGTCGGTGCTGACGGCGCTGTCGGGCGGTCCGCTCGCGGTGGCCGGCGACTCGTCCGGCGGCATGCTGGCGGCGCTGGCCGCGCTGCGGGTGCCCGGCCTGCGCGCGCAGCTGCTCGTCTGCCCCAACGCCGACCCGACGCTGAGCTCGCCGAGCGTGGTCTCCGAGGCCGACAACGGCTTCCTCGACCCGGCGGTGCTGCGCGAGTGGATCAGCTGGTGGCTGCCGTCGCCGGCCGACCGGTCGCACGTCAACCTGCTGCGGGCCGACCTGGCCGGGCAGCCACCGGCGCTGGTCGTCACCGCGGAGCACGATCCGCTGCGCGACGAGGGCGAGGCCTATGCGGCCCGGTTGGCCGCGGCGGGCGTACCGGTGCGGCAGTGGCGCGAGCCGGGTCTGCGGCACGACTTCCCGACGATGCGCGACACCGACCCGGCCGCGGCGGCGGCCGAGGACCGTTTCCTGGCGGCCGCCCGCGAGCTGCTCGCGTGAGCGTCCTGCACGTCTTCGACATGGACGGCACGCTGCTGCGCGGCAGCTCCGCGAGCCTGCAGATCGGCCGGGCGACCGGCACGGTCGAGCAGGTGGCCGCGCTGGAGGCCGCGTTCGTGGCGGGTCGGATCGACACGGTGGGCTTCGCGGAGGGCGTGCACCGGCTCTGGCGCGGGCTGACGCTCGACCTCGTCGCGCGCGTCTACGCCGGCAGCCCGTGGCTGACCGGGATCCGCGAGGTGTGCGCCGACATCCGGCGGCGCGGCGAGCGGTCGGCGGTGATCACCATGTCGCCCGACTTCTTCGCCCGCCTGCTGCTCGAGGAGGGTGTCGACGAGGTGGTGGCGTCGCGCTTCCCGTCGGTGCCGTTCGTGAGCCCGGTCGACCCGGCGGGCATCCTCACGCCGGCCGACAAGGTGCGGATCGTCGAGGAGCTGTGCGCCCGGCACGGGTTGCCGCTGTCCCGCTGTGTCGCTTATGGAGACTCCATCTCGGACGGTCCGCTCTTCGCCCACCTGGGCGCGACGACGGTCGCCGTCAACGCCGACGCGACCTTGGCGGCAGTGGCCGCGCGCGCCTATGCGGGTGAGGACCTGCTCGGCGCGTACGCCCTGGGTCGTTCGCTCATCGACCCGACGCCGCTGACGCCACCACCTTGAGGTCGTCGACCAGCCCGTTGAACGCGGTGTCGCGATCGTCGGCGCGCAGCACGGCGGACGGGTGGATCGTGGCGACCAGCTTGCCCGGCGGGACCTCGACGCCACCCTCGATCGGGGCGACCCGGAAGTCGTCGGGGTGCTGCGCGGCGTCGGGCCACGGCAGCACCTGACCGCGCTGCTTCGTCACCCGGAACGACGGCCCGAGCAGCGCCTTCGCGGCGGTCGCGCCGAGCACGACGACGACCCGGGGGCGCAGCAGCGCGAACTCGGAGACCAGCCAGGGGCGGCAGGCCTCGATATGCTGGCGCTCCGGCGTCTGGTGGATCCGGCGCTTGCCGCGCATCTCGAAACGGAAGTGCTTCACGGCATTGGTGAGGTAGATGTCGGACGGCGCGATGCCGGCCTCGTCGACCGCGCGGCGCAGCAGGTGGCCCGCCGGTCCGACGAACGGGAAGCCCTTCTGGTCCTCGACGTCGCCGGGCTGCTCACCGACCATGACGATCTTGGCGTGGGCGTCGCCGCGGCCGAAGACCACCTGGGTGGCGTCCGCGTAGAGCTCGCAGCCCCGGCAGCCGGGCGCGGCCGCCTTGAGGTCGTCCAGGCTGTGCGCCTCGTCCGGGATGAACCGTTGCGCCCCAGGTGGGGAGTCGGTCGCCGTCATTCGGCCTTTCTACCCGTTCTGCCAGGCCTGACACCGGCCGGGGTGGTCAGGCGCTGAACGACCGCGGCGGCGCCCCGCCCACCGCCCGGGCCACCGCGGCGGCCAGCGGCTCGATGCCGTCCTCGTCGACCCGGCTGACGGTGATCCGGATGCCGGCCGGGGCCCCGACCCGGTAGAGCGAGCCCGGCGCGACCGCGTAGCCGGCGTCGCGCAGCGCCGTGACCACCGAGGTCTCGTCGCGCACCGGGACCCAGACGTTGATTCCGGTGCGGCCGTGATTGGGCACGCCGTGCGCGTCGAGCGCCGCCCGCAGCGCCACGCGCCGCCGCTCGTAGCTGTCGCGGGCCGCCGCCACCCGCTCCGCCACCGCGGGGTCCGCCCAGAGGTCGGCGACGACCCGTTGCAGCAGCGTCGACACCCAGCCCGAGCCGAGCCGCATCCGGCCGGCCACCCGGGCGATCGTCGCCTCGTCGCCGGCCAGCACGGCCAGCCGCAGGTCGGGACCGTAGGGCTTGCTCACCGAGCGCAGGAACGCCCAGCTCCGGGTGGCCCTGGCCAGCGGGTGCAGCGGCACCGTCGACAGCTCGGCGGAGTGGTCGTCCTCGATCAGCAGCACCTCGGGGTGGTCGGCCAACACCCGGCGCAGGTCGGCGGCGCGCCGCCGGCTGACCGCCGCGCCAGTCGGGTTGTGGGCCCGGCTGGTCACGACGAACGCGCGGGCGCCGGCGCCGAGCGCGAGGGCGGCGCCGGACGGCGTGGGGCCGTCGTCGTCGACCGGCACGCCGACGACCTCGAGGCCCTGCGCGGCGACGAGGTCGATCACGGCGGCCCAGCCCGGGTCCTCGACCGCGACCTTGTCGCCCGGACGCAGGTGGGCGGCGAGCAGGCGGTCGATGCCGCCCAGGGCGCCGCTGGTCAGCGTGAGGTGGGTGGCGTCGACGCCGTCGGCGGCGAGCCGTCGGGCGGCGGCCTCGGCCAGTTCGGGGCGCACGCCGGCGTGGTTGTAGCCGACCGGGTCGGCCTCCGCGAGGCGGGCCAGGTGCGGGCCGAGGAGCGGCAGCAGGCGCAGGTCCGGCTCGCCGGAGACGAGGTCCAGGACGCCGGTGGGCGGCGGAACCACGAGGGTCGAGCGGTCGCCGGTGACCGGGGGGCGCGGGCGGATCCGGGTGCCGTTTCGGCCGGCCGTCTCGATCACCCCGCGGGTGCGCAGCGTCTGGTAGGCCTTGGCGACCGTCCCGGCGCTGACCCCGAGACCGTCGGCCAGGCCCCGGACCGGCGGGAGCGGGGTGCCGGGGGCCAGCGCGCCCGTGCGTACGCCGTCTTCGATGCTCGCCGAAATCTCCGCCGCCGTGGCGCCGACGATCTGATAATGTGCTGCCACAGTTTCAAGAATGTACTAGAACAAAATCCGGGAGGCAACGTGTACGCGCCGACGGCCCGCACCACCGCGACCCGCACCCGCGACCGCATGGCGTACGACGCCGACACCGTGCACGCCATCCTCGACGAGGCCTACCACTGCGCGATGGGTTTCGTGGTCGACGGCGAGCCGCGGGTGCTGCCGACGCTGCACGTGCGGGTCGGCGACACGCTCTACCTGCACGGCTCCACGGGCAGCCGGCCGCTGCTGGCCGCGCGCGGCGACGGGCTGCCGGTCTGCGTCACGGTCACGCTGCTCGACGCGCTGATCCTGGCGCGGTCGCAGTTCCACCACAGCGCCAACTACCGGTCGGTGGTCGCGCACGGGGTGGCGACGCTGGTCACCGACGAGACGGCGAAGCGGGCGGCGATGACGGCGCTGGTCGACAAGCTGGGCGCGGGCCGCTCGGGCGAGACGCGGCCGCCGACGAAGCGCGAGCTGGCCGAGACGGCGGTGCTGGCGTTGCCGCTGCGCGAGGTCTCGGCCCGGCAGCGCACCGGTGGCGTACGCGAGGAGGACTACGACCTCGACCTGCCGCACTGGGCCGGCGTGCTGCCGCTGCGGCTGACCCGTGGTCTTCCGGTGCCCGACGCCGGTGTCGCGGTGCCCTTGCCCGCCTACCTACGACCGGCGGTGTCGCCCTGGCTCACGGCGGAGCGGCTGGAGGGTTCGCACGTGGTTCTCGAGCCGCTGGATCTGTCACACGTGGACGAGTTGTTCGCCGCCACCGCGTCCGCCGAGGTGTGGGAGCACCTGTCGTCACCGCGCCCGGCCTCGCGCGAGGAGCTGGCCGCCTATGTGAGCGGGGCGCTGGCCGAGTGGCACGGTGGCGGGCGGGTGCCGTGGGTGCAGCGGTCGGCCGTCTTGGGCGAGGTGGTGGGCACGACGTCCTACTACGAGGTGGAGCCGGCGCGGCGGTCGTTGGCGATCGGGCACACCTTCCTGGGGCGGTCGGCCTGGCGCACGGGCATCAACACCGAGGCGAAGCTGCTGCTGCTCACCCGGGCGTTCGAGACGCTGGGCGCGGAGCGGGTGGTCTGGCACACCGACATCCGCAACGAACGTTCCCAGGCGGCCATCGCCCGCCTCGGCGCGACCCGCGAGGCGGTCCTGCGCCACCACCGCATCCGCCCCGACGGCACGTGGCGCGACACGGTCCAGTACGCGATGCTCGCCGAGGACTGGCCCGCCGCCTCGGCCGCCCTCCGCCGACGCCTGCGCCCCGCCGCCTGACCCCTTCGCTTTCCGCCTTTGCTCTGCAGCCATATACGCAACACCCTGGGCCGGGCGTGTTGCGTATATGGCTGCAGAGCAAGGGGCGGCCTGGCGCGGACCTGGCTGCCCGGCGGGAGCGACGGTCTGGACCACCGCGGACCCGGGAAATCTGCTGTTGCTTCTGATCGTTTGTCCGTTTCCCGGGTAGCGCGGCGTGTTTCTGTCATACCCGTCGGGCACGATTGCTTCGTGGACGTGATGGAGCAGTTCGGGCCGGCGACCCGGGAATGGTTCGCCGCCGCCTTCGCCGCGCCCACCGACGCCCAGGCCGGCGCCTGGAAGGCGGTGGGGGCGGGCCGCAACGCGCTGGTCGTGGCACCCACCGGGTCCGGCAAGACGCTCGCGGCGTTCCTGTGGTCGCTCGACAAACTGTCCCGCGAGCCGCTGCCCGCCGAGCGCAAGCAGCGCTGCCGGGTGCTCTACGTGAGCCCGCTCAAGGCCCTCGCGGTCGACGTCGAGCGCAACCTGCGTGCCCCGTTGACCGGCATCCGCCACGCGGCGGGGCGGCTCGGCCTGCCGCCACCCGACATCACCGTCGGCATGCGCACCGGTGACACGCCGGCCGACGAGCGACGGACCTTCGCGCGCACGCCGCCCGACATCCTGATCACCACCCCGGAGTCGCTGTTCCTGCTGCTCACCTCGGCGGCGCGCGACTCGCTGCGAGGCGTCGAGACGGTGATCGTCGACGAGGTGCACGCCGTGGCCGCCACCAAGCGCGGCGCCCACCTGGCGCTGTCGCTGGAGCGGCTCGACGAGCTGCTGCCCAAGCCGGCCCAGCGCATCGGGCTGTCGGCGACCGTGCGGCCCGTCGACGAGGTCGCGCAGTTCCTCGGCGGCGCCCACCCGGTTGACGTCGTGCGGCCGGTCACCGCCAAGACGATCGAGGTCAGCGTCCAGGTTCCGGTCGAGGACATGACGCGGCTCGACGAGGTCGAGGAGCCGGGCGGCGGCGACGAGCTCGGCACGCCGCGCCGGGCGTCGATCTGGCCGGCGGTCGAGGAGCGGGTCTACGACCTGATCACCCGGCACCGGTCGACGATCGTGTTCACCAACTCCAGACGCAGCGCCGAGCGGCTCTGCGCGCGGCTCAACGAGCTCGCGGCCGAGGCGGTCGACGAGATCGCCGCCGGCGGGGCGGCCCGGCTGCCGGCCGAGATCATGGCGCAGGCCGGCGCGGCGGCGGGCGCACCGCCGGTGATCGCCCGGGCCCACCACGGCAGCGTGTCCCGCGAGGAGCGGAAGAACACCGAAGAGGCGTTGAAGTCGGGCGCATTGCCAGCCGTGGTCGCCACCTCCAGCCTGGAGCTGGGCATCGACATGGGCGCGGTCGACCTGGTGATCCAGATCGAGGCGCCGCCGTCGGTGGCCGCCGGCCTGCAGCGGGTCGGCCGGGCCGGCCACCAGGTGGGTGCGGTGTCCCGTGGGGTGGTCTTCCCGAAGCACCGGGGCGACCTGGTCTCCTGCGCGGTGGTGGCCGAGCGGATGGGCGAGGGCGCGATCGAGGAGCTGCGCTACCCGCGCAACCCGCTCGACGTGCTGGCGCAGCAGGTCGTCGCCATGGTCGCGCTCGACCCGTGGTCGGTGGGCGACCTGTCGGTGCTGGTGCGGCGGGCGGCGCCGTTCGCCGAGCTGCCCGACTCGGCGCTGCACGCGGTGCTCGACATGCTGTCGGGCCGCTACCCGTCGACGGCGTTCGCCGAGCTGCGGCCCCGGCTCGTCTGGGACCGGGCCACCGACCAGCTCACCGGGCGGCCGGGGGCCCAGCGGCTCGCGGTCACCAGCGGCGGCACGATCCCCGACCGCGGCCTGTTCGGGGTGTTCCTGGCCGGGGCCGAGCGCGCGGCCCGGGTCGGCGAGCTCGACGAGGAGATGGTCTACGAGTCGCGGGTGGGCGACGTCTTCCTGCTCGGCTCGACCTCCTGGCGCATCGAGGACATCACGCCCGACCGGGTGCTGGTCTCGCCGGCGCCCGGGCAGGCGGCCCGCATGCCGTTCTGGAAGGGCGACCAGATCGGCCGGCCGGTCGAGCTCGGCCGGGCGATCGGTGCGCGACTACGCACGCTGGTCAAGCAGGACGACGACGCCGCCACCGGCGCGTTGAAGGCCGGCGGGCTCGACGACTGGGCGGCCGGCAACCTGCTGGCCTACCTGCGCGAGCAGCGGGAGGCGACCCGGTCGCTGCCCGACGACCGCACGGTGGTCGTCGAACGGTTCCGCGACGAGCTGGGTGACTGGCGGATGGCCGTCCACTGTGTGCTCGGCGCGCGGGTCAACGGGCCCTGGGCGCTCGCGGTCGGGCAACGGCTGGGCGAGCGCTACGGCGTCGACGCCCAGGTGATGCCCTCCGACGACGGCATCGTGGTGCGCCTGCCCGACACGGCCGACGAGCCACCGGGCGCCGACGTGGTGGCGTTCGACCCCGACGAGATCGCGCAGATCGTCGAAGAGGCGGTCGGCGGGTCGGCGCTGTTCGCCGCCCGGTTCCGTGAGTGCGCGGCCCGGGCCCTGTTGCTGCCGCGCCGCGACCCGCGCCGCCGGCAGCCGCTGTGGCAGCAGCGGCAGCGCTCGGCCCAGCTGCTCGACGTGGCCCGCGAATACGCCGACTTCCCGATCACGCTCGAGGCCGCCCGCGAGTGCCTGCAGGACGTGTTCGACGTGCCGGGCCTCGCCGGCCTCATGCGCGACCTGGCGGCCCGCAAGGTCCGGCTGGTCGAGGTCGAGACCCCACGGCCGTCGCCGTTCGCCCGCTCGCTGCTGTTCGGCTATGTCGGGGCCTTCCTCTACGAGGGCGACGCGCCGCTGGCCGAGCGCCGGGCGGCCGCGCTGGCCCTCGACTCCGCGCTGCTCGGCGAGCTGCTCGGGCGGGTCGACCTGCGCGAGCTGCTCGAGCCGGCGGTGGTCGCCGAGACCGAGCGCCAGCTGCAGTGGCTGACCCCGGAGCGGCAACCTCGCGACGCCGAGGACGTCGCCGAGCTGCTGCGCCTGCTCGGCGACCTCTCCCCCGCCGACCTCACCACGCGCGGCGCCTCGGTGGCGTGGGCCGAGGAGCTGGTGACCGCCCGGCGGGCGCTGCTGGTCCGGATCGCCGGCGAGGAACGGTTCATCGGCATCGACGACGCGGGCCGCATGCGCGACGCGCTCGGTGTGGCGTTGCCGGTCGGCATCGCCTCCGCCCACCTGGAGCCGGTCGCCGACCCGCTCGGCGACCTGCTGGCCCGCTACGCCCGCACCCACGGTCCCTTCGCGGCCACCACCGCGGCGGCCCGCTTCGGCCTGGGCGTCTACGTGGTCGAGCAGTCCCTGCGACGCCTGGCCGCGACCGGTCGGGTCGTCTCGGGCGAGTTCTCCCCGGGCGGCGCCGGGGCCGAGTGGTGCGACGCCGAGGTGCTGCGGATGCTGCGCCGCCGGTCCCTGGCCGCGTTGCGCCGCGAGATCGAGCCGGTGCCGCCCCGGGTGCTGGCCACGTTCCTGCCGCGCTGGCAGCAGGTCGGCTCGTCGGCCCGCGGCGTCGAGGCCGTCGAGGCCGCGATCGAGCAGCTGCAGGGCCTGGCGGTGCCGGCCTCCGCGCTGGAGCGCCTGGTGCTGCCGGCCCGGGTCGCCGACTACCAGCCGGGCTACCTCGACGAGCTGTGCGCCAGCGGCGAGGTGGTCTGGGCGGGTGGCGGCGCCATCTCGGGCGGCGACGGCTGGGTCACTCTCGCCTACGCCGACTCGGCGCCGCTGCTGCTCCCGGTCCCCGACGAGGCCCTCGCCCTGACCCCGCTGCACACCGCGATCCTCGACGCCCTCGCCGACGGCCAGGCGCTGTTCTTCCGCACGCTCTCCGACCGGGTCGGCTCGACCGACGACGCCGAGCTCGTGGCCGCGGTGTGGGATCTGGTCTGGGCGGGCCATCTCACCAACGACACACTGGCGCCGCTGCGGGCGGTGCTGGGCGCCGGCGGCGCCCACCGGTCCCGCCCGAGCGCGCCCCGGAGCCGCTACCGCCGCCCGGGAGTGGGCCGGGCCGCGATGCCGAGCCGCACCGGCCCGCCGACGGTGGCCGGGCGCTGGTCGCGCCTGCCCGAGCGCGACACCGACCCGACCAAGCGGGCGGCCACCCTGGCCGACGTCCTGCTCGAACGCCACGGGGTGGTCACCCGCGGCGTGGCCGCCGCCGAAAACGTGGTGGGCGGCTTTGCGGCCGTCTACCCGGTGCTGGCGGCCCTGGAGGAACGCGGCGCCGCCCGCCGGGGCTACTTCGTCGAAGGGCTCGGTGCGGCCCAGTTCGCGGTGCCGGGCGCGGTCGACCGGCTGCGCGCCATCGCGGACCGCAACGACCGGGTCGAGGCGGTCGAGGAACCACCGGGCCGTGGTCGTGTTCGCGGCGGGGGTGGCGGCTTGGCGTTGGTGCTGGCGTCGACGGATCCGGCCAACCCCTATGGCGCGGCGCTGCCCTGGCCTGACCGGGCGGTCGACTCGGGCGAGGGTCAGCCGGGCGGCGGCACCGGCCATCGCGCCGGGCGCAAGGCCGGTGCCTTGGTGGTCACGGTCGCCGGTGACCTGGTGCTCTACGTCGAGCGCGGCGGCCGGACGCTGCTCTCCTTCACGGACGACACGGAGACGCTGGCCTCGGCGGCGAAGGCCCTGGCGGACGCGGTCCACACGGGAGCGTTGGGAGCGTTGTCGGTCGAGCGGGCGGACGGTGAGGCGGTTTACGCGTCGCCGTTGCGCGATGCGCTGACGTCGGCGGGCTTCCGCGCGACGCCGCGGGGGCTGCGGCTGCGGGGGTGACCCACGCCGTCGGGCGCTGGCGCCACGGAGGCGGTGAAGATCTGGGGCGTCTCGCGCAACCTCGCGGGTGGCTCGGACGTATCTCCCTCATCCGGGAAGGCGGAGGGGGACGGGTGGCCGGCGAGGCGGACTTCGACGCGTTCTACCGCGGCAGTCGGCGACGGATGTTCGGTTACGTCTACGTGCTGACCGGCGACGTCGCCGAGGCGCAGGACGTCGTGCAGGAGGCGTTCGTCCGGGCCTGGCAGCGGTGGGAGACCGTCGGTGGCTACCCGGACCCGGAGTCGTGGGTGCGGGTCGTGGCCGCGCGGATCGCGGTCAGCCGGTGGCGACGCCGGCGGAGCCGGGCTCGGGCCTACGCGCGGCACGGGGCCCCCGAACCCGTCGAAGGGCCCAGCCCGGACACGGTGGCGTTGGTCGACGCGCTGCGCCGGCTGCCGGCCGCCCAGCGGACGGCGCTGGCGCTGCACTACGTGCTGGGCCTCTCCGTCGCCGACATCGCCACCGAGACCGGCGCGCCGATCGGCACGGTCAAGGCTCGCCTGGCACGTGGACGGGCGGCCCTCGCCGCCCTGCTCGGTGAGGACGACAAAGAGGTGGAGGTCAACCATGGCTGATCTCGACGAGCTGGCGGGCCGGCTCGACCACGAGTTGCCGGAGGTGGCGTGGGCGGAGGCGGAGAGCATCCGGTCGCGGGGGCACACCCGCCGCCGGCGGCGCCCCGTGGTGCTGGCCGCGGCCGGTGTGCTGGTGATCGCGGCCGGCGCCGGCTGGTTGACCGCCATCGCCGGGCCGGTAGCTCCACCGGTTACGGCCGACGGGTCGGCGGCCGGGGCGGACCCGCTGCCACCGAGCGCGTTGCTCCAGCCCGAGGACGTCGGTCCCGGCTACACCGCCACCGACAGCGAGGTGCCACCCGGGGCGTACCCTGCGCTACCGGTCGGTGGCGGTGCCGAGTGTCTGCGGCACGAAACGCCGGACATCGCGTCCTACCGGTCATTCCTGCGGCTGCGCCGGACGCAGATCGAGCGACCCGGCGCGGCGGTGTTCGCGGAGGCCGGCCGGTTCGCCGACCCGACGGGGGTGGTCGACGACATCGGCCGGATGTTGCGGTCCTGCGCCGGCGGGCAGGCCACGGGCTCGGCGAGTCCCGCGATCAGCGACTGGTCGGTGGTGGACGAGGACTTCGCCGGCGACGAGTCGATCCTCGTCCGGCTGGAGGTGCAGGTCTTCGACGGCCGGGTGCCGATGCGGCCGGCGACGGTGGCCGCCGTGGTCCGCGTCGGCGACCTGGTGGCCACCGTGTTCACCGCGAGCGACGACCCGGACCAGATGCGGTTGCTCGGCGAACGCGCCGCCGCCCGGCTGTGCGCGGTCGACAACACCTGCTGAACGTCAACCTATTCAGCGACCGCGGCCGGCACGGGCTCGTAGACGTGTGAGGCCAGGCGGGCGCAGCAGCGCAGGTTGCGGTAGCGGCCCTGGTAGTCGAGGCCGTACCCGACGACCACCCCGGCCGGAACGTCGAACCCGACATATCGGATATCGACCGGCAGCGAGGCCGCGCCGGGCTTGCGGAACAGGCCGAAGAACTCCAGGGACGCCGGGCCGCGCGCACGCAGGTTGGTCATCAGCCACGCGGCCGTCAGGCCCGTGTCGATCACGCCGTCGACCACCAGGACGTTGCGGCCCGCCACGTCGACGTCGATGTCCTTGCGCAGCCGGACGGCGCCGGAGCCGCCCTGGCCCGCGCCGTACGACGTGATGCCCATCCAGGTGATCTCCACGTGGCGGTGCAGGGCGCGGGCGAGATCGACCGTCACCGTGGCCGCGCCGTTGAGCACGCCGACCAGGAGCAGGTCGCGGCCCGCGTAGTCGGTTTCGATCCTGGCCGCCAGCTCGGCCACCCGGGCGGCGATCTCGTCTTCGGTCGCGAGGACCTCGGCCACGTCGTCGATCACGTGCGCGTGCTCCACGCGGCTCAAGCTACTCCACCGCGCGGCCCGGCCTCCACCACACGAACGTGGGGCGCGCGTCCACCGCGCCCGCCTGGCACCATCAGTGCGTGCCGCTCACCGCATCCCGCGCGCTCATCCGGCAGACCGAGAGCTGGTTCGTCCGGCGCGGCGTGCCACAGATGATCTCCGGGTACGACTTCCGCCGGCACGTCCTGCCCCGCATGGTGCCGTACCTCGCCGTGGTGGCGGTGGTCGACCTGGCCTGGTTCGGCGCGCAGGCGGCCGGCGCCAGCGACCGCACCCGCGACCTCGTCGGGCTCGCCGCGGTCGTCGCCGGCCTCGCCGCCTGGCCCGCGCTGACCGCCTGGAGCCGCCGGATGCCGCGGTTCTCGCTGGTCACGGCCTGGATCCTGCTGGCCGGCTACGCGGTCCTGCTGGCCGCGGTCCCGTTGACCGCCCTGGACAAGGACTGGACCGGCGGCGACACGACGACCTACCTGCTCGCGGCGGTGGCGGCCACCGCCGGCGGCTACCTGGCGGTCACCTACGGCCTGCTGCCCTTGCTGCGCAGCGCCGTCCGGCACGCCATCGACGACATGCGCAACAGCCTGCGGCTGCAGGGGCGGGCGTTGCCGATGCTGCTGTTCGTCACGTTGTTCTTCTTCTTCACCGGTGAGCTCTGGCAGGCGATGCACCGCCTCGGCTGGGACCGGGTCGGCCTGGTGCTGGCCCTGTTCGCGGCGGTGACCATCCTGGCCAGCGCCGGCCGGTTGCGCGACGAGATCGGCCGGGTCGAGCAGGACCTGCGCCCCGAACGGCTCAGCCACGCCTGCAAACGCACGCCACTGTCCATGGTGGACATGGCCGACGTGGCGCCGGAGGGGCCGCTCGCACCGGTCCGGCTGACCAGCGGCCAGATCACCAACCTGCTGGTCATCCTGGCCACCCGGCAGCTGGTCCAGGCCGCCGTCGTCGGGCTCGGTCTCTTCGGCTTCTTCGTGCTGCTCGGCCTCCTCGTGGTGACGAGGGAGACCGCCGCGCAGTGGATCGGCGCGGATCCGGCGATGCTCGGCTCCGTCCCCCTCGCCCTGCTCAAGAACGCCGCGGTGCTGGCCGGCTTCGGCAGCATGTACTTCGCGGTCACCTCGATGATCGACGCCGAGCAGCGCCACCAGTTCTTCGCGCCGATCCTCGACGAGGTCGAGCGGGTCCTGGCCGTGCACGCGGTCTACGTGACGGTCCGCGACCACGTCCTGCCGAACGCCCCCGACGCGCGCCCGCGTCACCACGCGGACGCCGCCACGAAACCGCGGGAGGGGAGAGACGACGGGGCGCCGGCGCCGCCCACCCCAACGAGCCCCCAGGCGGCGCCGGCGGCGACCGATCAGGTCAGCTGAGGCGCGATCTCCGCCGCGATCAGCTCGATCAGGTCGATGTCACGCAGGTCGCGCAGCTGCAGGAACAACCGCGTCGCGCCGGCCTCCACGTACGCGCCCAGGTCGTTGACGATCTTGTCCGGCGTGCCGATGACGGCGCCGTCGCCGGAGTCGGTGTCCAGCACCTCGCCGCCCCAGCGCCGCCGCACCTCGGCGTCGGTCCGTCCACTCACGACGGTGATGGCGGCCGACTTCGTCGGCAGGTCGGTGCGGCCGGCCAGCACGCACGCGTCGTCGACCAGGCGGTAAATGCGGGACACCTCGGCCGCCGAGCGGAACGGCACGTTGAACTCGTCGGCGAACCGGGCCGCCAGCGCCGGTGTGCGCTTCGGGCCGGCGCCGCCCATGATGATCGGCGGCCGCGGCGACTGCACCGGCTTCGGCAGGCCGGGCGAGTCGACGACGTCGTAGTGCTTTCCTTCGTAGTTGAACCGCTCACCGGTCGGCACGGCCCACAGCCCGGTGATGATCTCGAGCTGCTCGGTGAGCCGGTCGAACCGCTCGCGCACCGGCGGGAACGGGATCGCGTAGGCCTGGTGCTCGGCCTCGTACCAGCCGGCCCCGAGGCCGAGCTCGATCCGGCCGCCGCTCATCTCGTCGACCTGCGCGACGCTGATGGCCAGCGGGCCGGGGTGGCGGAACGTGGCCGAGGTGACCAGCGTGCCAAGCCGCACGCGGGAGGTCTCCAGGGCCAGGCCGGCCAGCGTGACCCAGGAGTCGGTGGGCCCGGGCAGCCCGTCGCCGCCCATGGTCAGGTAGTGGTCCGAACGGAAGTACCCGTCGAAGCCGGCTTCCTCAGTGGTCCGCGCGGCCTTGACCTGGTCGGCGTAGCTGGCACCGAGTTGGGGTTCGGTGAAGATGCACAAACGCATGTGTGCCAACCTAGCCCGATGGATCCCTCGACCGGCTGGCAGATCCGCCAGTCCTTCGGCGGCGACGACCGCGAGGCGCTGGACACCTTCCACGAACAGAACTGGGGCGGCCCGATCGTGGTCGTCCACGACGAGGCGATCGATCTGCGGACGTTGCCCGCGCTGATCGCCACCGGCCCGGACGGCAAGCTCGCCGGCGCCCTGTCCTGGCGGGTCGACGGCGACGCCCTCGAGGTGGTCAGCATCGCCGCGGCGGCGACCGGCACCGGTGTCGGCACCGCGCTGCTCAACGCCGTCGTGGCCGAGGCCCGGTCCGCCGGTTCGAGCCGGGTCTGGCTGGTCACCACCAACGACAACCTGCGCGCCCTGCACTTCTACCAGCGGCGCGGGATGCGCATCGTCGGCGTCGACCCCGGGGCCGCCGACCGGGCCCGGCTGATGAAGCCGCGCATTCCGACCGTCGGCGAAAACGGCATCCCGGTCCACGACGAGTTGCGCCTCGAGCTGACCGTCGAAAGCCAGTGACCATGTGGATCAGCTTCACCACCGACTACGGCCGCCTCGACGGTTTCGTCGCCGCCTGTCACGGGGCGATCGCCCGGATCGCCCCGGCCGCCCGGGTCATCGACATCACGCACGAGGTGCCGCCGGGCGACGTCGCCCGGGGTGCGGTGGTGCTCGCGCAGACCGTCGGTGACCTGCCGACCGCCGTACACCTTGCGGTGGTGGATCCCGGTGTCGGCACCGCCCGGCGGCCGATCGCGCTGCGCGCCCCCGGTGGGTTGCTCGTCGGGCCCGACAACGGCCTGCTGATCGGTGCGGCCGAGGCGCTGGGCGGCATCGCGGAGGCGGTCGAGCTGCGCAACCCGGCATGGCGGGCCCCGACGGTCACCCGCACGTTCCACGGCCGCGACATCTTCGCGCCGGCCGCCGCCCAGCTCGTCGACGGCGCGCCGCTGGCCGACGCCGGCCCGGCCATCGACCCGGCCGAGCTGGTCCGCCTGCCGGAGCCGTCCGTGGAGGCCGGCGAGGGCTGGCTGGCGGCCCAGGTGCTCTCGGTGGACCGCTTCGGCAACGTCCAGCTCGCCGCCACCGCCCTCCCGGCGCCCCGGGGCAGCGCGGTCACGATCGCGGACGAGCCCGGGCGGGTCGGCGAGACGTTCGCCGACGCCCCGCCCGGCGGCCTGGTGTTGTTGATCGACTCGGCCGGCCGGGTGGCGGTGGCGGCCAACGGCGCGCCCGCCGACGTCGCCCTGGGCGTGCGCCCCGGCGACATGGTGCGGATTACCGTCGGCCCCGTGGGGCAGGATTGATGCGTGCCCGAAGGTGACACCGTCTGGAACACCGCCCGCACGCTCCAGCGCGCGATCGGCGGCGGTGAGCTGACCGCGTCGGACTTCCGGGTGCCCCGGCTGGCGACCACCAAGCTGACCGGCTGGCGGGTCCTGGAGTCGACGGCGCGCGGCAAGCACCTGCTGCTGCGCCTGCGCGACCCGGCCGGCACCGACCGCACGCTGCACTCCCACCTGCGGATGGACGGGGCCTGGCGGGCGTACGCGCCGGGTGAGCGCTGGGCCGCCAAGCCCGCCCACCTGATCCGCGTGGTCCTGCGCACGGCCGACGCGGTCGCCGTCGGTTATCACCTGCACGACCTGTCACTCGTGCCCACCGCCCGCGAGTCGGAGCTCGTCGGCCACCTCGGCCCCGACCTGCTCGGCCCCGACTGGGACGCGGCCGAGGCCGTGCGCCGGATCTCGGCCCACCCGGACCTCGCGATCGCCGAGGCCCTGCTCGACCAGCGCAACCTGGCCGGGATCGGCAACCTCTACAAGTGCGAGGCGCTGTTCCTGCGCGGCATCTGGCCATGGACCCCGGTGCGCGCCGTGCCCGACCTGCCCGGCCTGGTCTCCCTCGCCCAACGCCTGCTGGCCAACAACCGCGGGCGCTGGCTGCAGACCACCACGGGCTCACTGCGCAAGAGCGAAGCCAACTACGTCTACGGCCGCCGCGCCCAACCCTGCCGCCGCTGCGCCACCGCGATCCAGAAAGCCGAACTGGGCGAGCGAGTCACCTACTGGTGCCCCTACTGCCAACCCAAACCTGACGATCTTTGATCTGCGCGCGTCCGCGGTGGGCACGACCGCACGCTCCCGCGCGCCGGCGGGTCCGCGGGGGCCGGCGTCCGCGAGGGCGGCATCCGCGAGGCTCGGCGTCCGCGATGGCGGCATCCGCGAGGCTCGGCGGCCGCGAGGGGCGGCGTCCGCGAGGCTCAGCGCCCGCGGGGCTCGGCGTCCGCGAGGGGCGGCGTCCCCTCCGGGGCGGTATCCGTGATCGCAAGATCATCGCCGCCCTTAGTGCGGCGAGATCAGTAGGCGGCGCGGATCGGGTCGGGGGTGGTGGCGCGGACTTCGGCGAGGCCGGAGGCGACGCCCCGCAGGAGGTCGCTGGCCTCGGTGAGGCGGGAGACCGACGGGTGGGCGCCGCTGAGGCGGCCGTCCTCAGCCACGTAGGAGGCGGCGGCCGCGACCAGGCGCTCGTAGGCCGTGACGCCCTCGTCGAGCTGCTCGGTCAGGTCGCGGTGGGCTTCGGTCAGGCCCGGCTTGGCGTCCGGCGGGGCCAGCCGCATCGCCTTCTCGACGCCGGCCACCCGGTGGGCCAGGTCGCGTAGCTGTTCCTCGGCCACCGCGGCCTCCAGGGCCGCGCTGCCGCCCATGCCGGTCAGGCGGGGCGCCAGGGTGGCGAGGGTCCCCGACGCGCGGTCGAGGCGGTCCCAGCCGGCCGCGGCGGTGCTGCCCCGCAGGGCGAAGCGGCCACGCTGGCGGCGCACCTCGGCCAACGCCGACCGGCCGCCGGGCGCCGACTCGAGCGCGGCCAGCAGCTTCGCCCGGGTGCGTTCCGCGGCGATGGCCGGGTCCTGCGGTGGCGGGGCCGGGATCGCGGCGACGCGGCGCAAATCGGCCCAGCGCCAACCCGCCAGGACCAGCGAGCCGCCCGCGGCGGCGGCCCAGGCGGCGTCGGGCAGGCCCAGGCCGGCGTATGGGGTCAGCACGGCGGCCGCGCCCGCGAAACCCGCGCCCACCACACTCCAGCGGCGGGCGGAGCGGCGTAGCCGGCGCAGTCGCCGGAAGTAACGGGCCCGCTCGTCGGCCACGTGTGCCCCCTCGCGTCAGCCGGCGGCGCTCGATCCGCCGGGGTTCTTGTCCTTGGACATGCTGGCGCGCAGCTCGTCGAGGCGCGCTATGCCGGCGACGTCGGCCTCCGGCTCCTTCTGCTGCTCGCCGTTGCCCTGCTGGGCCTCGGCGGGCGCCTCGACGGCCGGGCGCTCGGCCCCGCTGCCCAGCTTCTCGCCGGCCATGCTGGCCCGGATCTGCTCGAGCCGGCTGGCGCCGGCCATGTCGAGGCTCGACCGCTGGACCTCGAGCATCCGGCCCTCGACCGAGTTGGAGGCCAGCTCGGCGCGGCCCATCGCGTTGGCGTAGCGCCGCTCGATGCGCTCGCGGACCTCGTCGAACGACGGCGTGTTGCCCGGTGCCGCGGTCAGCGACGACATCGACTCCAGCGAGCGGGCGACCGTCTCCTGCATGCGGGCCTGCTCGAGCTGGCTGAGCAGCTTGGTGCGCTCGGCGAGCTTCTGCTGGAGGATCATCTGGTTGTTCTCGACGGCCTTGCGGGCCTGCCCGGCGGCGTTGATCGCCTGGTCGTGCAGGCTCTTGAGGTCTTCCATGCCCTGCTCGGCCGAGACCAGCTGGGAGGCGAGCTGCTGGGCGGTCTGCTCGTACTTACCCGCCTCGGACTCGTTGCCCTCCGCCCGGGCCTTGTCGGCCAGCACCAGCGACTGCCGCGCCATCGAGCCGAGCTTCTCGACCTCGGACATCTGGCGGGACAGCTTCATCTCGAGCTGGCGCTGATTGCCGATCACGGCGGCCGCCTGCTGCACGAGCGCCTGGTGCTGCCGCTGGGCGTCTTCGACCGCCTGCTGGATCTGCACCTTCGGGTCGGCGTACTCGTCGATCTTGGCGCCGAAGAGCGCCATCATGTAACGCCACCCCTTGACGAACGGGTTCGCCATGTCCGCGGTATCCCCTCGTGTCCGTGCCTATGGCCGTCGCTCCATAGTCTCAGGCGCGCGCCAGCCGGTCACTGCCTTGGCAGCTATTGATCACAGTACGCGCGGTAGGAATCGGCGGCTATCTGAAGCTCAGGCGGCGAAGACGACGTCGCGGTCGCGCTGACCGCCGGCGTTGCGCTTGGCCCGCAGGGTGGCCTTGAGCGGCGAGGTCTGGTGCACCGAGACCGACACCTTGCCGTCGGTCGCCACCTGGCGCACCGGGGCCTGGTTGCGCGTCGACCGGGTGGCCAGCGCGGCCGCCGGGGCGGCTGCGGGCTCCGGGGCCTGCGCCGGATCGAGCACCGGCGTGGTCGGCTCGACGCGAGCGGGCTCGAGCTCGGGCGGCGTCTCGTCGTCGCCGACGCCGACCAGCACGCCCTCCATCTGCTCGGCCAGCGCCAGCGTGTCGCTGGCTTCGCGGAGCAACTGGGACAGCTGGGTGTCGAGGGCGTCACAGATGGACGAGAGCAGCTCGCTGGAGGCCTCTTTCTGCCCCCGCTCGATCTCGGAGAGGTAGCCCAGGCTCACGTTGGCGGCCGTGGAGACCTCGCGCAGGGTCCGATGCTGCCCCTGTCGCCGTGCGCGCAATGCGTCGCCGATCACCCGACGTAGCAGGACCATTCGCACCTCCCCCTCCGCCGTCGCCGCCGACCTCCGCCGAGGGCTTCCCGCAACCGTACCCGTTCTCCGCTTCACCGACATCCTGCCCCGCCGGGCGACCGGAGGTCCCAGGAGCGTCAGAAGTCCGTTTTGTCCCCGACTCGCCTAGACACCCGCCCGCTCGGAGCGCGAATTGTTCGCCGCAGGCGAACGCAGCAGCTCGGCCAGCAGTTCCAGGGCGTGGGAAACAGCGCCGGCGCGGACGGCCGCCCGGCCCCCGTCGAGCCGCAGCTCGTCGACCCGGCGCCCGCCCGGCCCCGCCACGGCGACGTAGACCAGCCCGACCGGCTTGTCGTCCTGCGGCTCCGGCCCGGCGACGCCGGTCGTGGCGATCGCCCAGTCGGCCCGGCAGGCCCGCCGCGTCCCCTCGGCCAGGGCCAGGGCGACGTCGGGGTCGACCGGCCCCTGGCTGGCGAGCAGCGGCTCCGGGACGCCGGCGAGGCTGGCCTTGAGGTCGGTCGCGTAGACGACGAGGCCGCCCCGGAACACGGCGCTGACCCCGGCGACCTCGACGATCGTCGCGGCCAGCAGTCCCCCGGTCAGCGACTCGGCGACGGCCAGGGTCTCACCCCGTTCGACCAACATGTGTACGGCCGGCGCGGCCTGACTCGGTTCGGGCGAAATCGGCTTTGTCACCCGGTGATTGTGCCCCCGCGCGGCCCGCTCAACCCCGCACCCGCCACGCTGCCACCCTGTTCGCGCGACGCTTTGCTCTGCAGCCATATACGCAACACCCTTGGCCGGACCCGTTGCGTATTTGGCTGCAGAGCAAAGCCGCTACGCGAGACACCACGCGCCGCTTGCGGCGCGCGCGTCCGGGCGCAGCGAAGTCGCCGGCCAGGGTGAGTCGGTGCGGTTGCCGCCGGCGGGTGGGTTTCTGGCGATCGTGCCGGCGGAGTCGGCCGGCGGTGGGTTTCAGGCGGTCGTGCCGGCGGAGTCGGCCGGGGAGTCCGGCGACGTGACCGGGTCGGTCGTCGCGGGACGGCCTGCGCCGCGGCGCAGGCGGATCGCCTGGAGGACGTAGTCGAGGCCCGTCACGACCGTCACCACCACGGCCGCCGTCATGATCCAGAAGCCGACCGGTTCCAGGAAGGACGGGACGGGCCAGAGGTACCAGGCGATCGCGACGATCTGCAGGGCCGTCTTCAGCTTGCCGCCGCGACTCGCGGCGATCACGCCGTAGCGGATCACCCAGAAGCGCATCAGGGTGATGCCCCACTCGCGGGCCAGGATCACCACCGTGACCCACCACGGCAGCGCGTCGTACCACGACAGCAGCACCAGCGCCGATCCCGTCAGCGCCTTGTCGGCGATCGGGTCGGCGACCTTGCCGAACGGGGTCACCAGCGCGTAGCGGCGGGCGATCCAGCCGTCGACCAGGTCGGTGGCGGAGGCGAACGCGAACGTGAGGCACGCGGCGATCCGCCAACCGGCGTGTTCGAGCTGCGACGTGACGGTCAGCACGACGAACACCGGCACCAGCAGCAGGCGCAGCGCGGTGAGGCCGTTGGCGGCGTTCAGGACAGGGGCGACGGTCGGTGCGGGGTCGGAGGCCCCGGTCACCGGGCGACCGCCGCAAGCGGACGCGCGGCGCTGATCATCTCGACCGGCACCGCGACCAGGTCGACGCCTTCCGAGGCGGTGACGCGGGCCCGGACCAGGTCACCGGGGACGAGCGCGGCCAGGTCGACCGAGCCGTCGGCCGGCGCCACCAGGGTGGTCGAGCCGTCGACCTCGGGCGCCTGGTGCTCGCCGCGGCCTTCCACCACCCCGTCGGCGACGGTGTCGACCAGCACGTCGACGAAACCGCCGACCCGCTCCTCGGCCCGCTGCGAGCAGAGCTCGTCGGCCAGCGCGCTGAGCTTGTCGTACCGCCGCTTGATCGTGGCGGTCTTGACCTTGTCGGCGAAGCCGGCCGCCTCGGTGCCGTCCTCGTCGCTGTAGTCGAAGACGCCGATCGCGTCGAGCCGGGCCTCGGTCAGGAACCGGACCAGCTCGTCGAAGTCGCCGCGGGTCTCGCCGGGGAAGCCGACGATGAAGTTCGAGCGCGCGCCCAACGACGGCGTCAGGGAACGGGCCGACGCCAGCAGCTCCAGGAAGCGCGCGGTCGAGCCGAAGCGCCGCATCCTGCGCAGCACCGGCTCGCTGGAGTGCTGGAACGACAGGTCGAAGTAGGGCGCCACACCGGGCGTCGTCGCGATCGCCTCGACCAGGCCGGGGCGGGTCTCGGCCGGCTGCAGGTAGCTCGCCCGCACCCGGACGATCCCCGGCACGGCGGCGAGCTGCGGCAACAGCTTCTCCAGCGCCCGCGGGTCGCCGAGGTCCTTGCCGTAGGAGGTCGAGTTCTCGCTGACCAGGACCAGCTCGCGGACCCCGGTGCCGGCCAGCCACTCGGCCTCGGCGAGCAGTTCGTCGGGCGTACGCGAGACGAACGCGCCCCGGAACGCCGGAATCGCGCAGAACGTGCACCGCCGGTCGCACCCGCTGGCCAGCTTGAGCGAGGCCACCGGGCCACGGTCGAGCCGGCGCCGCAGCACGCCGCGCAGGTGGGCGGGGGTGTGCTCGTCGACGATCGGACCGTGCCCCGGCTGCACCACGGCGGCCGCGCGCCGGGCCACGGGCGTCAGCGGCAGCAGCTCGCGGCGGTCCCGGGGCACGTGCGCGTCGATCGTCTCGCCGGCCAGGACGGCGTCGAGCCGGGCGGCGATGTCGGGGTAGTCGTCGAAGCCCAGCACCGCCTGCGCCTCGGGCAGGCTGTCGGCCAGCTCCTTGCCGTAGCGCTCGGCCATGCACCCGGCGGCGACCACCTTGGCGCCGGTGTCGGCGGCGGCGAGCAGCGTCTGGATCGAGTCGTGCTTGGCCTTCTCGACGAAACCGCACGTGTTGACGAGGACCACGTCGGCGCCCTCGCCGTCGGTGGTCACGTCCCAGCCACCGCCGTGCAACCGGGCGGCCAGCTCCTCGGAGTCGACCTCGTTGCGGGCGCAGCCCAGGGTCAGCAGCGCGACCCGGCGACGGGCGTCATCGGTCGAGGAGGAAGCGGACACTCAACGAGGGTACCGGGCCGTGCTGATCAGATTCCGCAGACATCAAGACGCTGACGCGTCCCGATGGCTGCCGGTCACCGTCATCCGACGTCCGCGGACGTCAGCAGCGCGGCCACCCGATCGAGCAGGAACACCTCGGTGCCCGCGAGTCCCACCGACAGGAACACGGAGATCTCCTCGGCGGAGGCACGCCCCGGCGCCGCCCCGGCCGCGATCGCGCCCAGGTCGCGCAGCGGCGTGCCACCCAGCAACAACGGCGGGTCGTAGGAGCCTGCCTGCGCCGGCGAGTCCGTGGCCAGCACTCCGGCCCGCCCCACCAGGTCGAGCCCGAACTCCGCCCGCCCCTGCTGCTTGAACCCGACCAGGTTGACGTGCGCCCCCGGCGCCAGGTCGGCCGCGGCCAGCACCGGCCGTTCGCTGGTCGTCGCCACGATCACCACGTCCTGCCCGTCCACCGCGGCGGCCGCGCTGTCCACGGCCACCGCCGGGAGGCCCAGGGAGTCGGTGACCCGCGCCGCGAACGCGGACCGCCGCGCCGCCGACCGGCTGAACACCCGCACCGACCGCACCGGCCGGACCGCGGCCGTCGCCCAGACCTGCGTCCACGCCTGCCGCCCGGACCCGATCACCCCGACGCTGACCGCGTCAGCCCGAGCCAGCAGGTCGACGGCCGCCCCGCCCAGCGCCCCGGTCCGCCGTGAGCCGATCTCCTCGCCGACCGCGATCGCCCGGATCCGCCCGTCGCGGGCGTCGTGCAGCACCACGAGTTGCTCGCCGTCGGCGTGCCCGAAGGTGTCGTAGGACCGGAACCCGTACCACTCGTCGGCGAGGTGTCCCGCGGTCATCACCAGCCGGCCGCCTTCGAGCACCGCGCTGGCCCGGGGTGGCGCGATCAGCTGACCGGCGTGCGCCGCGACCAGCGCGTCGCGCATGGCCGCGACGGCCGTCGGCGCATCGAGCCGGGCGACGACGTCGGCATCGGTCAGCAGCAGCGGCACCAGACCATCCTTGATGGTGAACCTTGGTTGAGGTCAACGACCCACGCGGTGAGGAATCCCACCATCCCGGGCGCACAAACCTGGCTATGGTCTAGGCGGCGGCGCCAGGACCGGCGTCCACCCCGGACGAGCAGCGCTCCGTACCCGGCCGAGCAAAGACGGTGCGCACCACACCATGCATCTTGTCGACATCGTCGAGATCATCGGCTCGCTGCTCATCCTCGCCGGATTCGCAGCCTCGCAGCTGGGCAAGCTCGACGCGCACTCCGTCCCGTACCTCGTCCTCAACATCGCCGGCGCCGGCATCCTGGCGGTGATCGCGGCGTCGCAACAGTCCTGGGGCTTCCTCCTGCTGGAGGGCACCTGGACCGTCGTGTCGGCGATCAGCCTGGCCGCCCGCGTCATTCGACGCGGAGACCGGCCAGCGCCTCCTCCAACTCATCAGGTTTGACGAGCACGTCGCGGGCCTTCGACCCCTCGGAGGGGCCGACGATGCCCCGCGTCTCCATCAGGTCCATCAGCCGGCCGGCCTTGGCGAAGCCGACCCGCAACTTGCGCTGGAGCATCGACGTCGACCCGAACTGCGAGGTGACCACGAGCTCGATCGCCTGCACCAGCAGGTCGAGGTCGTCGCCAATCTCCTCGTCGATCTTCTTCTTCGGGTCTTCGGGCTTGGTCAGCACGTCCGGCCGGAACTCCGGCTCGCGCTGCTTCTTGCAGAAGTTGACGATGTCGGTGATCTCGGACTCGTTGACCCAGGCGCCCTGGATCCGGACCGGCTTCGACGCGCCCATCGGCAGGAACAGCCCGTCGCCGCGGCCGATCAGCTTCTCGGCGCCGGGCTGGTCGAGGATGACCCGCGAGTCGGCCAGCGACGACGTGGCGAACGCGAGCCGCGACGGCACGTTGGCCTTGATCAGGCCGGTCACCACGTCGACCGACGGGCGCTGGGTGGCCAGCACCAGGTGGATGCCCGCGGCCCGGGCCAGCTGCGTGATCCGGACGACCGAGTCCTCGACGTCGCGCGGCGCCACCATCATCAGGTCGGCGAGCTCGTCGACGATCACCAGCAGGTAGGGATAAGGCCGGATCTCCCGCTCGCTGCCCGGCGGCGCCTTGATCTGGCCGGCCCGGACCTTGCGGTTGTAGTCGTCGATGTGGCGCACGCCGGCCGCGGCCAGGTCGTCGTAGCGCATGTCCATCTCGCGCACGACCCAGTCCAGCGAGTCGGCCGCCTTCTTGGGGTTGGTGATGATCGGCGTGACCAGGTGCGGGATGCCCTCGTAGGAGGTCAGCTCCACACGCTTCGGGTCGATCAGCACCAGCCGCACCTCGTCGGGCGTGGCCCGGCTCAGGATCGAGACCAGCAGCGAGTTGAGGCAGGACGACTTGCCCGCGCCGGTCGCGCCGGCGATCAGGATGTGCGGCATCTTGGCCAGGTTGGCCACCACGTAGCCGCCCTCGATGTCCTTGCCGAGCGCGACCAGCATCGGGTGGTGGTCGGAGGTGGCCGCGTGCGAGCGCAACACGTCGCCGAGCGCCACGTCCTCGCGGTCGGAGTTGGGGATCTCCACACCGACCGCGCTCTTGCCCGGGATCGGGCTGAGGATCCGCACGTCGGGAGACTTCACGGCGTACGCGATGTTGCGCGAGAGCTGGGTGATCCGCTCGACCTTGACGCCGAGCCCGAGCTCGACCTCGTAGCGGGTGACCGTCGGCCCACGGGTGAACCCGGTCACGGCCGCGTCGACGTCGAACTGCTCGAAGACGCCCTGCAGCGCCGCGATCACCTCGTCGTTGGCCTTGCTGCGGGTCTTCGGCGCGCTGCCGCCCCGCAACAGGTTGGCCGGCGGCAACAGGTAGGCGCCCTCGACCGCGTTGATGGCCAGCTGCTCGGCCCGGGTCGGCAGCGGCGAGTGGGCCGGCGGCTCCGGCGCCTGCTTGCGGACGGCGGGCACCTTGGCCGGCTTGGTCCGCGGCAGCGCGACGGTGTCGTGGATCACCTCGTCGTCGTCGGCTGGGGCCGACTCGTCGTCGCCGAGGCCGAGCACCTTGCTGCCCTGCCGGCGGCGGGTCGTGGGCCGGCGGCGGGCGGCCGGCGCCGCCTCCTCGTCGTCCTCGTCGAACGGCTCGGGGTCCTGGTCGGAGTCGGCCGGCAGCGGCCGGCCGAGCAGCAGCGCGACGAGCAGGCCGAGCCGCTCGGGGACCTTGTTGATCGGGGTGGCGGTGACCACCAGCACGCCGAAGAGCAGCAGCAGCACGAGCAGCGGCACGGCGACCCAGGCGGTGACCGCCCGCTCGAGCGTGGCCCCCACCGCGGCGCCGATCAGCCCGCCGGCGTGGTCGCGCTGGGCGGTGTCGATCGGCGCCTGGCTGATGTGCAGGATGCCGGCCACCGCGACCAGCAGCGAACCCCACCCGACCAGGCCGCGGCCGCGGTGCTCGGGCTCGACCAGCGGCCGCATGAGCCGGATCGCCCAGATCAGCAGCAGCACGGGCAGCGCCACGGCGATGGCGCCGATGAACAGCCGGACGCCGTCCTCGATCCGCTGGCCGACGGGACCGGCCGAGGAGAACCAGACCGCGACGGAGGTCAGGATCGCGCAGCCGAGCAGCAGCAGGCCGGCGCCGTCGCGGCGGTGCTCGGGGTCGAGGTCGCGGGCGGTGGCGGCCTGCCGGCCGACGCCCCGGACGACCCAGCCGATGCTGTGCGCCAGCCCCATCCAGAGGGCTCCGCCGGCCCGGCCGACCAGGTAGCCGACGCTGCTGGGCTGGCGCCGGCGGTAGGTCGAGCGGGCCCGGGTGGTGCTGGCCGGGGTGCGCCCGCGGGTGGTCGTGCTGGCCCGGCTCGACGCCGCGGTGCGGCGCCGGCTCGTCTGCGTGGCGCGGCCCGGCATGGTCTCACGGTAAGGGCCAGCAGGTCGCGCGCCACGCGCCACGCCGCGTGACAATCACTCGGCTTCGCCGGCACTGGCTGCTCGGGCCGCGACGCGCCTACTATCGCGGGCGTGGATTCGGCGGGCGGGGCGTTGCTGCCCCTGACCAACGAGCTGATCGCGGGCGTTCTCGACGGGCACGGTTACGCCTTCGCCCAGGACGCCGACGGCGACCTCGTCGGCCGGTGGGACGACAACCTGATCTATTTCTTCCGGCTCGGCCGGGGCGGCGAGATCCTGCAGGTCCGCACGCTGGCCAGCCGGACCTTCGGCATCGACGACGTGCTGCCGCTCTACACCTTCTGCAACGGCTGGAACCAGGATCGGCTGTGGCCGAAGGCGTTCGTCCACGTCAACGACGACGGCACCGTACGCGTCGTCGGTGAGGTGGTCGCCGACCTCGAGCACGGCGTCACCGCCGACCAGCTCGACCAGATCCTGGCCTGCGGGATCTCCAGTGGCTGCCAGCTCGCCGAGACGCTCGAACGGCTGAAGCTGTGAGCGACGCCCTCGCCGCCGCCCGCGACCTGCCGCCCGGCCCCGACAAGGTGGCCGAGCTCGACGCCGTGGTCACCGCGGCCGACCGGGCCGGCGACGTCCGGCTCGGCTTCGAGGCCCGGCTGGACCTGATCGACGCCTGCCTCGACGCGGCCGAGCCCGCCCGGGTGCTGGGCCTGTTCGCCTGGTGCCGGGCCGCCGCCGACCGCGAGCCGATGCTGTTCACCGACACCGAGCTGGCCCTGCTGCGCTACTACCACCTGTGGGCGGTCGGCACGTTCCGCGCGTCGCCGGGCGTCGGCCTGGCCGAGACCCAGGCGCTGCTGGCCGACCTGGAGCGGCGGTTCGAGCAGGACAAGCGGCCGCTGTTCGCGACCCACCGGCTGCGGGCGGAGATCGCCGACCACCTGGGCGACCTGGCCGCCGCGCGCGACTGGCTGGCCCGCTGCGACGCGGAGCTGCCGGCCGTGCCGGACGCGGATTTCTTCACGGACGGCCAGGCGGGCGACACCGGGTTCTGCCCGAGCTGCTACCTGGCCGACCGGGCGTTCCTGCACGCGGCCTGGGGCGACTGGGCGGCCGCGGTCGAGGCGGCCGAGCCGGTGCTGCGGGTCGAGGCGAGCTGCCCCGAGCAGCCGGACCGCGCCCTGGCCGCCCTGATGATCCCCTACCTGCGGCTCGGCCGGTTCGACGAGGCGGCCCAGGCGCACCTGCGCTCCTACCGGCGGCACCGGCTCGACCGCGCCTCGTTCCCGCTGCTCGCCGACCACCTGCGGTTCTGTGCGCTGGCCGGGCTGGCCGGGCGCGGCGTCGACCTGCTGGAGACGCACCTCGGCGACCTGGACGACCCCTACGACGAGCTGTCGGCGATGCGCTTCGCGGCGGCCGGCACGCTGGTCTGCCGGCGGGCCACCGCGGAGGGCCTCGGCGACCGCCGGCTGCACCGGCCGACCCACGGCGACCGCCCCGCCGCCGACGTGACGGTGCGTGAGCTGGGCACGGTGCTCGCCTCCGTGGCGGCGACGCTGGCCGCCCGGTTCGACGCGCGCAACGGCACCGACCACCAGTCCCGGCTGGTCGGCGACTGGCTGGCCGAGCTGCCGGTGGTAACCAGCGGCGCGATCCGGCTCGACGACGCCCCGCTGGGCCCGCTGACGCTCGAAGCGCTCGTCGAGGCGCTGGACGCGCGCGGCGACCATTACGCGGTCGACGAGGACGGGCTGGTCGGCGGGCGCTGGCCGGGCGCGTACATCCAGTTCGAGCGGCTCGGCGAGCGGCGCGAGATCCTGCAGGTGCGGGTGGTGGCGGAGCGGCGGCTGCCGGCCAGCCGTTTGATCGAGGCCTATGAGTTCTGCAACGCCTGGAACCACGACAAGCTGATGCCGAAGGCCTACGTGCACGACACCGGCGAGGGCGAGCTGCTGCTGGCCGGCGAGGTGACCACGGACCTGGAGTACGGCGCCACCGCCGGCCAGCTGGCCACCCTGGTCAATGCCGCGATCGCCACGGGCACCACGTTCGCGGCGGCCGTCGCGGACCTGCCAACCTAGCCGCGGCGGCCGTCGCGGACCTGCCCGATTAGCCGACCCGCTGGCCGCGCATCTCGACGCCGGCCGCGGCACGGGCCCGGCGCCGCCGCCTGAGCACGAAGAAGCCGACGTAGGAGATCAGCACGATCAGCGCCAGCACCGCCTGGGCGACGTGCACGTAGCGCTCGGGATAGAGCACGCCCTCGATGTAGGTGTCGACGAACCCACGGTTCAGCGGACCTTCGCCGGCGTTGGTGCGGGCCCAGTTCTCGGCGTACGTCAGGGGGCAGTTGAGCCCGAAGCCGATCAGCGCGATGCCCCAGCCGATGGCCGGCAGATGGAACCAGATCGCCTTGGGCCACTTCCAGGCGAGGAAACCGCCGAGCAGCACGTACGCCATGAAGGCGAAGTGCAGGACCAGGAATGCGGTCGCGAGCTCTTTCCACCCCACGACTGCGAGCGTATGACGGATCAGCGGCGCGGTCCCTGAGTACGCGAACCCAGCTCAGCGGGGGTTGAAAGCGGACATCTCGTCCTGACCGTCGTAGATGACGCTGTAGGTCGACTCGGGCACCTCGCGGAACGCGTCCGGCATGACGCCCAGCGGCTCCGACACCACCAGCCGGTCCTGCGCGGAGAGCACCCGCAGCGCCTCGACCTCGGGGTGCACGGCCCGCAGGCCCTCGACGGTCCGCGAATAGAACAGGGTGCGGGACTGGTGGGCGGTCGAGTAGCGGAACGCCCAGATCCGCTCCCCGTCGGTGGTGGCCACGGTCATCTGCACCGGGTCCTCCACACCGTGCCGGGCGGCGGTCGACTCGACGAACCCGACCATCCGCTCGACCGCCGCGACCGGGTCGTCCCGCAGCCCGTACGTCAGGGCCAGGTAGAACATCGCCTCGGAGTCCGTGCTGCCCTGGATCAGCGGGTAGAGGTCGGCGTCGACCTCGAGCAGCAGGTCGCGCTTGAGCCGCGCGAAGTCCCGGATCGAGCCGTTGTGCATCCACAGCCAGCGCTCGTGGCGGAAGGGGTGGCAGTTGGTCTCCTGGACCGCTGTGCCCGACGAGGCCCGCACGTGCGCGAAGAACAGCGGCGACCGGATGTGTTCGGCCAGGTCGCGCAGGTTTCGGTTGCTCCAGGCCGGCCCGACGCCGTGGAACGTGCCCGGTGTCTGCCGGGTGACCGGGTCGGTCGGGTACCAGCCGAGCCCGAAGCCGTCGCCGTTGGTGGTCTCGGCGCCGAGCTCCGCGTGCTGGCTCTGGTCGATCAGCGAGTGCTTCGGCTTGTAGAGCAGCGAGTCGATCATCAGCGGCGAGCCGGAGAAGGCCATCCAGCGGCACATGGGCGGCGCCCCTTTCAGTGGTGGAACGACGACGCGTCGGCCGCGGTCCGGCGCGGGCCGGGCTGGGCCTTCAGCTCCGGCAGCGCCCGGTCCAGGTCGGCCAGGAGCAGGTCGGCCATGTCGTGGGAGAACCCGTTGCGCACCACGACCCGCAGCACGGCGAGGTCGGTGCGGTTCTTCGGGAAGGTGTACGCCGGCACCAGCCAGCCCCGCTCGCGCAGCGCCCGGGACACGTCGAAGACGTTGTAGGCGGTGACGCCGGGCGCGGTGGTGAACGCGAACACCGGCAGCTGGTCGCCCCGGCTGACCAGCGCGAACTGGCCGGTCTCGGCGATCTTCCCGGACAGGTAGGTGGCCACGTCCCGCGACGCCTGCTGCACGGCGCGGAACCCTTCCCGGCCGAGCCGCAGGAACATGTAGTACTGCGCGACGACCTGGGCCCCGGGCCGGGAGAAGTTGAGCGCGAACGTCGGCATGCTCCCGCCGAGATAGTTCACGTTGAAGACCAGCTCCTCGGGGAGCAGGTGCTTCTCCCGCCACAGGACCCAGCCGACGCCCGGGTAGACCAGGCCGTACTTGTGACCGCTGGTGTTGATCGACGCCACCCGGGGCAGCCGGAAGTCCCAGGCCAGGTCCGGGTCGAGGAACGGCGCGATCATCCCGCCGGACGCGCCGTCGACGTGGATCGGGATGTCCCAGCCCCGCCGCTCCTGGAGGTCGTCGAGCGCGGCGGCGATCTCGGCCACCGGCTCGTAGGAGCCGTCGAAGGTGGACCCGAGGACGGCCACCACGCCGATCGTGTTCTCGTCACAGCGGGCGACGGCCTCCGCGGCGTCGAGGTGGAAACGGTCCCCCGCCATCGGCACGAGCCGCGGCTCGACCTCCCAGTAGTTGCAGAACTTCTCCCAGCAGACCTGGACGTTGCCGCCCATCACCAGGTTGGGCCTGCCGCCCATCGACCCCTTGGCCCAGCGGCGCTTGAGCGCCATGCCGGCGAGCATGCAGGCCTCGCTGGAGCCGGTGGTCGAGCACCCGATCGTGCCCGCCGGGTCCGGCGCGTGCCAGAGGTCGGCCAGGATCGCCACGCAGCGCCGCTCGATCTCGGCCGTCAGCGGGTACTCGTCCTTGTCGATCATGTTCTTGTCGGCGCACTCGGCCATCAGGACGCCGGCCTGCGGCTCCATCCACGTCGTCACGAACGTCGCCAGGTTGAGCGCCGCGTTGCCGTCGAGCAGGAGCTCGTCGTGGATCAACTGGTGTGCGACCGCGGCCGGCACCGGGTCGGGGCCCAGCTTGTGCACGGGCAGGGTCAGCTCGCGACCGAAGTCCGGGTTGGCGGTGGTGGCGACGATGTTGCCGGCGCGGTGCATCGGCTTGGGACCGGGCGCCTTCCCCGCGTGCAACGGCATCCCGCCTCCTGGTTCGCGCGACCAGCCCAGGCTATTGCGCGGTTTGCTCCCTTCGGGTACGAACGCCGCATGTTGCGTGGCGAGAAGGTGTTGTTGCGGGCCCGCCGGGACGACGACGTGGCGGTGCTGCACGCCGACCTCTACGACGACGTGGCCACCCGGTCGCGGGCCGACGGCCGGGCCTGGCGACCGATCCCACCCGGCTCACCGGCGTCGCCGTTCGTCCCGGTGCCACCCGGTGACGACGCGGCCATCTTCAGCGTCGTGCGGCTCGCCGACGACGAGCTGGCCGGCGACGCTCTGCTGTGGAGCATCGACACGCACAACCGGTCGGCGCACGTGGGCATCTCGTTGCGGCCGTCGATGCGCGGCGGCGGCCTGGCCGTCGACACGGTCCGCGTGCTCTGTCACTACGGCTTCCGCGTGCGCGGGCTGCACCGGCTGCAGCTGGAGACGCTGGCCGACAACCAGGCGATGATCGCGGTGGCCGAACGGGTCGGGTTCCGCCGCGAGGGGACGCTGCGGCAGAACTCCTGGGTGGCCGGCGAGTTCCTCGACGAGGCGGTGTTCGGCCTGGTCACCGACGAGTGGGCCGGCTGAGCGCTGTCCCGCTCCCGGGGGATTCGGATAGGTCTCGCACACCGGTACTTTCGGGCATATGGCCTGGTTCCTCAACCCCGCGCTGACCCGCTTCCGCACCGAGGTCGACAGCCGCTGGCCCCGGCGCGACAAGACGTCGGACGGCACCATCGGCGACCGCGCGCACCAGGCGACCGACTCCGACCACAACCCCGACAAGGACGGGTCGGTCGACGCCTGGGACATGGACGTCAACGGCGTCGACGTGCAGCAGGTCATCAACGCCGCGCTCCGGCACGAGTCGATCCAGTACGTGATCTACAACCGGCGGATCACCAGCCGGTCGTGGGGGTTGGGCAGCTGGCGCGCGTACGACGGGGTCAACCCGCACACCGGGCACGTGCACTTCAACACCCGCCCGTCACACGAGAACAGCACCAAGCCGTGGTTCGCCGAGGAGGACGACATGACACCCGCACAGGCCAAGCAGCTCGAGGTCGACGCCTGGCGGCTGGACGCCCTGACGTTCGGCGCCGACAGCATCCGCAGCGGCCCCCGCAAGGGCGAGGCGATGTGGATGGTGCGCACCGTCAAGGCCATCGCCAACGCGGTGAGCCAGGTCGACGAGCAGGTGGCCGCGCAGCTCAAGAAGGACCTCGCCGCGATCGACGCCGCCGTGGCGGCCAACCGGGCCGAGACCGCGCAGGTCGACGAGCAGGTGGTCGAGCGGCTCGGCGCCGTCGCCACGCCGGAGGAGCAGGCCCGGCTGCTGCGAGCCGTGCTGGGCGACCGGGCCAAGGAGGTCGGGCTACTCCTCGCCCAGGGTTGAGCCCACCTCGCGGATCACGTAGCGGGCGTTGTCGGCGAACACCGGGTTGGTCCGGTGGTAGTAGACGAGCGCGATGACGGCGATCGCCAACGCTCTACCGCGCCCGCGGCGCCAGGTGGTTTCGTCGACGTCGAGCGCCGCCCGGAACGTCTCGCGGGCCTCGGCGGTGAGCAGGTTCCACGCGACGATCAGGTCGGCTGACGGGTCGCCGACCCCGAGGGTGGCGAAGTCGATCACGGCGGTCAGCCGGCCGCGGTCGTCGACGAGCAGGTTGCCCGGCATCAGGTCGGCGTGCAGCCAGACCGGCGGGCCGGTGTAGTCGGGCACCGCCAGGTCGGCGTCCCAGGCCTCGGTCGCCGCGGCCAGGGTCTCGGCGTCGAGCACGCCGCCGAGCCCGGCCAGCGCGGGCCGCACCGCGTCGTCGAGCGCCGAATGCCCACCACCCCGGTACGCGGCCGGCGCGTCGGGCAGGTCGACGGCCCGCATGGCCGTCACGAAGGCCGCCAGGTCGGCGGCCAGCCCGAGCGGGTCGGCCAGCTTGTCCTCCACCGGCACCGTGCCGGGCAGCCAGCGGTAGACCGCCCACGGCCACGGATAGCCCTCTGCCGGCCCGCCGGCCGCGACCTGCTCCGGGATGGCAACCGGCAGCCGCGGCGCGAGCCGGGGCAGCCACCGCGCCTCGGTCTCGATGTCGCCCAGCGACCAGTCGACCCGCGGCAGGCGGACCACCAGGTCGTCGCCGAGCCGGAAGAGCGCGTTGACGGTGCCGGCCGACGGCACCCGGCGCAGCGGCCGGCCCGCCCACTGCGGGAACTGGCCCGCGACGAGCCGCCCGACCAGCTCAGCGGTGATCGGGAACTCGCCGGGGTGCACCCGTCAGACCTCGACGACCGTCGGCACGATCATCGGCCGGCGCCGGTAGGCGTCGTTGACCCAGCGCCCGACCGTGCGGCGGACCACCTGCTGGAGCTGGTGCGGGTCGGTGATGTTGTCGGCCGCCGCCCGGTTGAGGGCCTCGGTGATCAGCGGGATGACCTGGTCGAAGGCCTCCGGGTTCTCGGAGAAGCCCTTGGCCGACACGGCCGGGCCGCCGACCACCTTGCCGGTCACCGAGTCGATCACCACGGTGGCCGCGATGAAGCCGCCGTCGCCCAGCATCCGGCGCTCGGTCAGCAGCGACTCCCCGATGTCGCCCACGGCCAGGCCGTCGACGTAGACGTAGCGGCTCTTGACGTGCCCGACGAGCCGCGCCTGGCCGTCGACCAGGTCGACCACGTCACCGTCTTCGCAGAGCACGACGTTTTCCGGCGAGATGCCGGACTCGACGCCGAGCCGGGCGTGCGCCCGCAGGTGCCGCCACTCGCCGTGCACCGGGAGCAGGTTGCTCGGGCGCACGACGTTGAGCAGGTAGAGCAGCTCGCCGGCCGGCGCGTGACCCGAGACGTGCACCTTGGCGACGTCCTTGTGGATCACGTTGGCGCCCGCCCGCGAAAGCTGGTTGATCACCCGGTAGACCGAGGTCTCGTTGCCCGGCACCAGCGAGCTGGCCAGCACGACGGTGTCGCCCTGGGCGACGGTGATGTGCCGGTGGTCGCCGGTGGCCATCCGGCCCAGCGCGCTCATCGGCTCACCCTGCGAGCCGGTCGACATCAGCACGATCCGCTCGGGCGGGGCCTGCATCGCGTCGTCCATGCCGACGACCAGGCCCGGCTCGATCCGCAGCAGGCCCAGGTCGCGGGCGATGCCCATGTTGCGCACCATCGAGCGCCCGATGAACGCCACCTGGCGGCCGTGCACGGCGGCGGCGTCGAGCACCTGCTGCACCCGGTGCACGTGCGAGGCGAACGAGGCGACGATGATCCGGCCGCGGGCCTTCGCGAAGATCGCGTCGAGGACCGGGCCGATCTCGCGCTCGGGTGTCACGAAGCCGGGGATCTCGGCGTTGGTCGAGTCGGAGAGCAGCAGGTCGACGCCCTCGGCGCCGAGCCGCGCGAAGCCCGCCAGGTCGGTCAGCCGGCCGTCGAGCGGCAGCTGGTCCATCTTGAAGTCGCCGGTGTGCAGCACCAGACCGGCCGGGGTGCGGATGGCCACCGCCATCGCGTCCGGAATGGAGTGGTTGACCGCGAAGAATTCGACGTCGAACGGGCCCAGCCGCTCGCGCCGACCCTCGGTGACGGTCAGCGTATAAGGCTCGATCCGCCGCTCCTGCAGCTTGGCCTCGACCAGCGCGAGCGTGAACTGCGAGCCGACCAGCGGGATGTCGGACTTGTGGGCGAGCAGGTAGGGCACCGCGCCGATGTGGTCCTCGTGGCCGTGGGTCAGCACGATCGCCTGGACGTCGTCGAGCCGGTCGATGATCGGCCCGAAGTCGGGCAGGATCAGGTCGACGCCCGGCTGCTCGACGTCGGGAAACAGCACGCCACAGTCGACGATCAGCAGCTTGCCGTCGAATTCGAAGACGGTCATGTTGCGGCCGATCGCGCCGAGGCCGCCGAGCGGGGTGACCCGCAGGCCGCCCGCCGGCAACGGCGGCGGGGGTTCGAGCTCGAGGTGCGCCAGGGTCATCGGGCTGCCCCGACTGCCGGGAACTCCAGCCCGCACGCGGCGGCGTCGGCCCGCAGCTGCGCGACCTGCTCCGGGGTCGCGTCGACCAGCGGCGAGCGGACCGGTCCGGCCGGCAGGCCCTGCAGCGCGAGGCCGGCCTTGACCAGGATCGTGCCCTGAGTGCGGAAGACGCCGGTGAACAGCGGCATCAACCGGCGGTGCAGCGCCAGGGCCTGCGCGACGTCGCCGCGCGCGTACGCCTGGATCATCTGCTTGGTCTGCGGACCGGTGAAGTGGGTGGAGGTGCCGACGATGCCGACCGCGCCGACCGACAGCGCCGGCAGCGTGGTGACGTCGTCGCCGCTGTAGTAGGCGAGGTCCGTGCGGGCCAGCACCCACGAGGTCGCGGTCAGGTCGCCCTTGGCGTCCTTGACGCCGACGATGCGCGGGTGCTCGGCCAGCCGGACCAGCGTCTCGGTCTCGATCGGCACGCCGCTGCGGTGCGGGATGTCGTAGAGCAGGATCGGCAGCCCGCTGGCCTCGGCGACCGCGACGAAGTGGCGGTGGAGCCCGGCCTGCGGCGGCTTGTTGTAGTACGGCGTCACGACGAGCAGGCCGTGCGCGCCGGCCTTCTCGGCGCCGAGCGCGAGCTCGATCGTGTGCCGGGTGTCGTTGGTGCCGACGCCGGCGAGCACCTTGGCCCGGTCGCCGACCGCCTCGACGACGGCGCGGACCAGGGCCTCCTTCTCCGCGTCGGTGGTGGTCGGCGACTCGCCGGCCGTACCGTTGATCACCAGCGCGTCGTTGCCCTGCTCGTCGACGAGGTGGACCGCCAGGCGCTGGACGCCGTCGAGGTCGAGCGCGCCGTCGGAGGTGAACGGCGACACCATGGCCGTGATCAGCTCACCGAACGGCCGCGCGGCAGAGTGCTCCTGCGTCATGCTGACAAACCTAGCGGACGCCTGGTCGGCGCCGGTCTCGTCCGGTCGTGTTTACGAGCGCTCCGCATAGGGGCTGCTCGCGACCTCGGTGCCGTCAGCCAGCGTGGTGATGGTGAAGTCGGCGAAGACGTTCGGCGCGACCCGCTGGAGTTGGCGCAGGCACTCGACGGCCACCTCGCGGATCTCGACGTCGGCGGCCTCGGTCGCGCGCAGCGCGACGAAGTGCCGCCACGCTCGGTAGTTGCCGGTGACGACGATCCGGGTCTCGGCCGCGTTGGGCAGCACCGCGCGGGCCGCCTGGCGGGCCTGCTTGCGCCGCAGCGTGCCGTTGGCCTCGTCGGCGAACTTGTGCTCGAGCCCTTCGAGCAGCTCGTTGTAGGCCCGCACGCTGGCCTCGGCCGCCTCGACGAAGGTCTTGTGCAGGTCGGGGTCCGAGGCGATGACCTCGGGCTCGACCATCGCCGCGTCGCGACCCGGCACGTAGCGCTGGGAGAGCTGGCTGTAGCTGAAGTGCCGGTGCCGGATCAGCTCGTGGGTGAACGAGCGGGAGACGCCGCTCAGGTAGAAGGTCACCGAGCCGTGCTCGAGCACCGAGAGGTGGCCGACCTCGAGGATGTGCGCGAGGTAGCCGGCGTTGGTCGCGGTGGCCGGGTTCGGCTTCTTCCACGACTGGTAGCAGGCCCGGCCGGCGAACTCGGCGAGCGCCTGGCCGCCGTCGGCGTCGGTGCTCCAGGGCACGTCCTCCGGGGCCTCGAACTGGGTCCAGGCGATGATCCTGACCTGCGGCGGAACGATCTCAGGCACGGCGCCCCCTCTGCCTCGCGCGACTCGGCAGACTCTAACCCCCGGCCGGCCCGGTCGGGTCGGCGACACCACCGTGCCGTCACTAAGGCTTGCGGTGACGTCATCCTGATGGCATAGTGACGTCATGGACATCGCACCATTCGTCGACAGCCTCCGCCGCGATCTCAACGCGGCCGCAGCGCCCGGCGGACCCGACGTGGCCCGCGCGGCCGAGCTGCTCAGCGGCTCCATCGACGCCGCCGCCCGGCTCGCCCTGCTCGACGCGCTCGCCCAGGCCGCCGACGAGGTCACCACGAAGCTCAGCGCGGCCAGCGTCGAGCTCCGGCTGCGGGGCCGCGAGCCGGAGCTCGTGGTCACCGAGCACCTGCCCACGCCGCCGGCCCCGCCCGCGCCGCCCGCTCCCCCGCCGCCGCCGGGTGGCACTGCGACGTCAGGTGACGTCAGCGGTGACGTCACCCGGATCACGCTGCGGCTGCCCGAGGGCCTGAAGGACGCCGCCGAGCGTTCGGCGGCCGCCGAGGGCATCTCCGTCAACGCCTGGCTCGTCCGGGTGATCAGCGCCGCCGTCGCCGGCGGAGGCCCGCAGGCCGCCCCGCCCGGCGGCTGGACCACTCCGCCCGGCCGCGGTCGCCGGCACATCACCGGCTACGGCCGGGCCTGACCTCCTCGATCCCCCTCGCCAGAAGGAGCTTCACCATGCCCGAGTTCCCCGTCGACGGCCCGATCACCGTCGCCTTTCGGGTCGACGCCGGTTCGGTCGACGTCATCGCCGAAGAGCGCGCCACCGCGGTCGTGGAGGTCACGCCCGGATCCCGCTCCAACGAGTCCCGCCGGCTCGCCGACGAGACCACCGTCGAGCTCCAGGGCGACACGCTGTCCATCGTCACCCCGACCCAGAGCGGCTTCCGGCTGCGCGGCGGGCAGGTGGCGGTCCGGGTGCACGTGCCGATCGACAGCACGGTCAGCGGCAAGACCGCCTCGGCCGACGTCACCTGCCAGGGCCGGCTCGGGGGCGTGCAGGTCGACGCCGCCTCCGGTGACATCCGTGCCGAGCACGTCGGCGGCGACGCCGTCGTCGGCACCGCCAGCGGCGACGTGCGGCTGACCCGGGTCGACGGCCACCTGCGGTCCAAGGGGGCCTCCGGCGACCTGCGGGTGCAGCAGGTGGGCGGCAGCTTCGTCGGCAAGTACGCGAGCGGTGACGTCCAGGTCGACGAGGTCGCCGGCGACATCTCCGTCGAGAGCGCCTCCGGCGACGTCACGATCCGCAAGGCCCAGCGCGGCACCGCCCGGATCAGCACGGCGTCCGGTGACGTCAGCATCGGCGTACAGGCCGGCACCGGGGTCTGGTTCGACGTGCACACGCTCTCCGGCGACACCCGCAACGGCCTCGACATGGCCGACCCGCGGACCGACGACACCAACGGCAACCAGCTCACCCTGCAGCTCCGCACGATGAGCGGCGACATCGACATCCACCGCGCCTGAGAGAGGACACCATCATGTACGAGAACCCCGCGCACCTGCTGTCCATCGCCCACGACCGGCAGCGCGCCATGCGCCGCACCGCCGCTCGCCGCCACCTGGCCGTCCGCGTCGCCCGCGCGATGCGCCGTGACCGCGACGACGGCGGCAAGCCGCAGAGCTGACCGTCAGCCGACCCCCGAGGACCCCTGGCCTGTGCCGGCGGGTCCTTCGGGCTGTTCCTGCTCCGCCGTCAGGTCGACGTGCAAGCGGAGCTGATAGACCAGCATGTCCTCGACGTCGAGGGCCCGGCCCGCGCCGTCCGGCGCCCAGCCGGCCGAGGTCAGGAACTTGCGGGTGGCCGCGTCACCGTCGTACGCCCAGGCCACCGCGCCGGTGAAGCCGTCCTCGCGCCAGAGGTCGACGCTGGCGGCCAGCAGGCGGCTGCCGTGGCCGCGCCGACCCCACCGGGGCTCGACCAGCAGGTCCGTGACGGCCGCCACATCCTGCGGCAACGGCGGCTCCTCCGGGGCGAGCGCCTGCTCGTCGGCGGGGCCGGAGGCGGCAAAACCGACCAGATACGATTGTTCGGCCTGCTCGACGGCCACCAGCACCCGGTGTCGCGGCGACGGCGGCTGCTCGACCGCGGCGCTCCAGCGCTCGGCGATCCACGCCTCGTCCAGACTGTCGAGCACGGTTCGGGGCAGCATCCGCCGATAGGCGACCCGCCAGGTCGCGACCTGGATGCGTGCGATCTCGCCGGCGTCCTCGGGACGCGCCGGGCGGACGTACCCGAGTGCCATGAGTGGTCAGCCTACGGAGTGGGAGCACGGCGTGATCGAGCGGGCCGCGCGCCGGCAGGTGGCGATCGTCGCCGGGCTGGCCGTCGCCGTCGCCGTGTTCCTCGCGCTGTTCGCGATGCGGCACGGCTTCTTCGACCTCAAGGTCTACTACGGGGCGGTCAACTACTGGATCAACGACCACGGCATGCTGTACGACTTCCTCAAGCCGAACAGCAAGTACGGCTTCACCTATCCGCCCTTCGCGGCGATCGCGATGGTGCCGATGGCCGTGGTCCCCTGGACGCTGGCCATCCTGATCAGCCTCGGGCTGTCGTTCGCGGCCACGTACGCCCTGCTCCGCTGGCTCGTCCTGCCGATCGCCCACCGCTACGGCTGGACCCCGTGGTTCGTCCTCGCCGTGGCGTTCCTGCTGATCGCGGCGTTCGAGCCCTACCGCGAGACGATCACCTTCGGCCAGGTGAACCTGCTGCTGATCTTCCTGGTCGCGCTCGACCTGCTGGTGGGTCTGGCCGGTGGCCGGCGCTGGGCCGGCGTGGGCATCGGGCTGGCCACGGCGATCAAGCTGACGCCCGGGGTGTTCATCCTCTATCTGCTGGTCACCCGGCGCTGGCGGGCGTTCTTCGTCGCCTCGGGCACCGCCGCGGTGGCGACGCTGGCGGCCGCCGCGGTCGACCCGGGCGCCTCGCGGGTCTTCTGGACCGACGCGCTGTTCGACACCAACCGGGTGGGCTCGCTGGCCTTCGTCTCCAACCAGTCACTGCAGGGCATGGTCGCCCGGTTGTCGCCGGAGCACCCGTCGTCGCTGGCCTGGCTGGTCCTGGTCGTGGCGACGCTGGCGGTCTGGGCCCGGCGGGTGCGGTCGGCGTCGCTGGTCGAGGGGCTGGCGCTGACCGGTGTGCTGGGCTGCCTGATCAGCCCGGTGACCTGGGTGCACCACCTCGTGTGGCTGCTGCCGGCGCTGATCCTGCTGGTCGACGCGGGGCTGCGCGCTTCCGGCCCCCGCCGCCGGTGGCTGCTGGGCGCCGCGGCGGTCGCTTATGCCGTGCTGTGCAGTCGCTTGGTCTGGGCCTGGGAGCACGGGTTCGGCGGCGTCGACGGGTTCCTGTTCAGCAACGCGTACGTCTGGATCTCGCTGGCGTTGTTGCTGTTCCTGCCGTTGCGGTCAGTCGAGGCGCCGGGCGTAGCGGAGCTCCGGCAGGAGCACCGGGTCGCCGCCTGAGCGCAGGTTGACGGCGTAGGCGGCGCGCTCGCCGTCGGGGCGGAAGCCGGCGGCCTCGTAGAAGCGCCGGGCGCGGGTGTTGGCGTCGAGCACCCACAGCCGGACCTCGTCGTAGCCGCTTTCGCGCAGGTCGTCGAGGGCGGCGGCGAGGAGCGCGCGGCCGACGCCGGTGCCGACCCGCTCGGGGTCGAGATAGATGGCCAGCAGCTCGCCGATCGTCGGGTCGACGTTGGTGCGGTCCTGCTGGTGGCGGTAGGGGCCGACAGTGGCGAACCCGACGATGGCGTCGTCCGGGCCGTCGGTGGCGACCAGGGTGTGGAACTGGGTCGCGCCGTGCCACTCGCGCCGCTTCGCCGCCCGCTGGCCCGCGTCGAGGGCGTCGAGGACCTCCGCGGGGATGATTCCCGCGTAGCCGACCTGCCAGGCCCTGACGTGCAGCGCGGCGATCTCCGGGATGTCGGCGAGCGTCTCGGAGCGGATGGACACCATGGGTGGATGTCTATCGCACGGCGGCGCACCGCGGCTGGCATTTTTGTCGTAGGGGTCGGCTAGCGTCCATGCCGTGGCACTCGAGTCGTTGTCATTGGCCCAGGCGCGCCGGATCGCGCTGGCCGCGCAGGGTTTCACCGACCCGGCCCCGACCGGCGTGCCGACCGCACGCCACCTGCGCCGGGTGCTGGGGCGCACCGGCCTGCTCCAGATGGATTCGGTCAACGTGCTGCAACGGGCGCACTACCTGCCGCTCTACAGCCGGCTCGGCCCCTATCCGACGGGGCTGCTCGACCGGGCGGCCTACCAGCGGCCGCGGATGCTGTTCGAATACTGGGGCCACGAGGCGTCGCTGATCCCGGTCGAGCTGCAGCCGGCGCTGCGCTGGCGGATGGCCCGCGAGCATCAGTGGGGCGGCCTGCGCCGGTTCGCCGACGAGCAGCCTGAGCTCATCAAGTGGGTGCTCGACGAGGTGCGCGAGTCCGGCCCGCTGACCGCGGCCGAGATCGAACGCGACGAGCCGCGTGACAAGTCCAACTGGGGCTGGAACTGGTCGTCGGTCAAGCAGGCGCTCGAATACCTGTTCTGGGCGGGCGAGGTGAGCGCGGCATCGCGCAACTCGTCGTTCGCCCGGGTCTACGACCTGCCCGAGCGGGTGCTGCCGGCGGCGGTGCTGGCCGCGCCGACGCCGTCGGAGGCCGAGGCCCACCGCACCCTGGTCTCGGTCGCCGCGCGCTCGCTGGGCGTGGCGGCGGAATACGAGCTACGCGACTACTTCCGACTACCCGTGGCCGGCGCCCGCGCGGCGATCGCCTCGCTGGTCGACTCGGGTGACCTGCTCCCGGTCAAGGTCGAGTCGTGGAAGCAGCCGGCCTACCTGGACCCGGCGGCCAAGCTGCCCCGCTGGGTCCGCGGTGACCGTCTGATCAGCCCGTTCGACCCGCTGGTCTGGGAGCGCGCCCGCACCGAGCGCCTGTTCCACTTCACCTACCGCATCGAGATCTACGTCCCGGCGCCGCAACGGGTCTACGGCTACTACGTCCTGCCGTTCCTGCAGGGCGACCGCTTCACGGCCCGGGTCGACCTGAAGGCCGACCGCAAGGCTGGCGTCCTGCGCGTCCCCGCGGCCTGGGCAGAGCCCGGCATCGACCGGGTGGCCACAGCCCGCGCCCTGGCTCTTGAGCTCACGCGCCTGGCCGGCTGGCTCGACCTGACGTCGGTCGCGGCCCCGGACGGCGGCGACCTGGCCGGCCCCGTCGGAGCCGCGCTGGCGAGCGAGGCCGGTGTACCGTGACGACCATGACGCCCCCACCCGGCCCGGCTGCGGCCCCCGAGGCGTCTGCCGAGCCGGAGGGCCCGGTCTTCCTCCCGCCGTCGTCCTACGCCCCGTCCCGCCGGGGCCGCGTGGCCCGCGCCTACCTGCGGCTGGTCGACCGCATCCCCACCTGGGTGGCGCCGCTGGCGGTCCTGGGCTGCATCGGCGGCGCGGTCGGCTACACGCTGGTCAGCAACCCGACCGACAGCGCCCCCGACGCCCCACCGACCTGCGTCCTCAAGCTGACGACGGGCCTGGACTGCCCGGGCTGCGGCGGCACGAGAGCAGCCTGGTACCTCTTGCACGGCGACCTGGGCGCCGCCGCCCGCCACCACCTGCTCTTCGTGTTCGCCGTCCCGTTCCTGATCTACCTCTACGTGGCCTGGGCCGTCCAACGCACCACGGGCCGCAAACTCCCGCAGCTACGCATCCCCCCGATGGCCATCGTCATCTTCATGGGCGGCTGGCTGGCCTTCTCAATTCTCCGCAACCTCCCCTGGGCGCCCTTCAACTGGTTCTACGTTTAGCCGCCGAAGCCCGCACCGCGGTGGACGAGATCGTCATCAGCTCCGCACGCGCCGGCAGCAGCAAGGTCGTCACACCCAACGCCTCATTCATCGCGGCAAGCTCGCTTTCGTGCACCCAGTCGCCCGAGACCCGAACGCCACGAACAATCGCTTGACAGCTGAAGCGGTGACAGTAAGCCGCGGTCAGCCCGTGCCAAGCCTCCACAGCGACGTTGTCCCAGCCGGCAGGCAGGACGGCACGGATCGCGCTCGCCCGCACCGACCCCGCCTGACTGGGCCGCTTGACCTGATTGACGGCGACAAGCACGGTAACGAAATCAAACATCCGCCGCGCCCGGTCAACAACGTCGAAGTGCCCCGGCGTGAAGGGGTCGAACGTTCCGGGATAGACCGCTCTGGCTGGCCGAGCACTGCCACCAGCTCCATCGGACACCGGCCAAGGGTATGCGAGCGACGAGCAAGGTCGGTGGCCGCGATGGTGAGCGGCGCTGACGACCGCCAGGCGGCGTTGGACCGCGCTGGCTCGGGTCCGCGGGGGTCGGGCCCGTGACGAGTCAAACCGCGCGCAGCAACGGCTTTGACTGCGTCGCGCCCCAAGCTGCTTGATGCCCGCAGTCGCATCGTCATGAACTCGTCAGGTCTGATGGGGCTATGCGCTAGGTCAGGCCATGCCTGGTCCCGGCCGTGCGCTGGGGTCCGGCCGTGCCCGGGGCAGGCCATGCGCCGGGTCGACCGTGCCCTGGTCCGCCTTTTGCCCGGGTCGGGCGATGCCCAGAGTCCGGCCTTGCCCAGGTCGGGCCTTGCCCAGGTCAGGCCATGCCCAGAGTCCGGCCTTGCCCAGGTCGGGCCATGCCCAGACTCCGGCCTTGCCCAGGTCGGGCCATGCCCAGAGTCCGGCCTTGCCCAGGTCGGGCCATGCCCAGACTCCGGCCTTGCCCAGGTCGGGCCATGCCCTGAAGCTGCTGGGTGAGACCTGCGTGAGCCGAGCCGTGCCTTCGCCCGGGCCCGGCCGTGCATCGGAGCCTGCCGTGGGTCGAACCGTGCCGCGAGTCAAAACTGCCCTGGTGGCTGGGTCCGGCCTGTTGCCCCGGGTCGAGCCATGCCCAGGGTGCAGTCCTTTGCCCGGCTCAGGCCATGCGCTAAGTCCGGCCTGGCCCGGGTCGATTCCCGCGGCCGAATCGGAACTCGCCCCGCGCCGGACCGTGCGCCGCCCGCCGTGCTCGGGTCCGGCCTTGCCCTGGCGTCAGGTGGGCCGCCTCCGGCGAAGCTGCTGGATGAGACCTGCGGTGAGTCGAGCCATGCGGTCGCCCGGACCATGCCGTGGACCGAACCCCGCCGTAGGTCAAACCGTGCCGCGGGTCAACCTGCCGCGGGTGACCTTGCCCGATACATGTTTCTTGAAGCGACGCCACCGCAGTGGCGAAACCGGCCTGGCGCTGTTCGCGCCTCGCGCACGTGTCGGTGATCCCGCAAGTGGCGCGACCATCAGGCCACGAGACCACCCTTGGCCCACCCCTCTCCCCGGAGGCAGGGGGGTGGAGGTCCTCGTCGGGCGTAGCCCGGCACCAATCAGGATCTCCGGATGGGGACAAGGTGGAGCGCCCCACCGGACGAACGACCTTGTCCCCATCCGGAGATCCTGATGCCCTGAGGCGAAGCCCGACGAGGACCTCCACCCCAACCACGAGCCGCAACCACCGACGACCTACCCGCCCCGCACGGGGCAAGGGCGCAGACAGCGACCGCGTCCAGCCGCGGGCCCAGCAACCAAAGCCCAGCGGCCGGGGGGCATGTCCCAAAGGCGCACATGCTTTCGCATGTAGCTACACGCGAGCGCATGTCCGCCAGGGACTCAGCCCTTCTCCGCACCTTCCGTGGCGCCACGCACGAAATACCGCTGGAAGATCGCGAAGATGATCGCCACAGGAATCGTGGCCAACAGGGCCGCGGCCAGCTTCAACGGATATTGCGTGCCAGCGCCCAGCGACCCCGAGACCAGATTGGCCACCCCACGCGGCAGGGTGAACAGCGACGGATCCTGAACCGCGACCAACGTATGCGGGAACTCGTTCCACGTCCCCTGGAACGACAGGATCGTCAGCGTGATCAGCGCCGGCCGAGCCATCGGCAGCACCACCGACCAGAACGTCCGGAACACCCCCGCGCCGTCGATGCGGGCCGCCTCTTCCATGCTCAAGGGGATCGATTCGAAGAACTGTTTCATGATGAAGACGCCCGCGGCGTCGACCAGTAACGGCAGGATCAGCGCCGTATAGGTGTCGTAGATCCCCAGCTGGTTGAGCACCAGGAACTTCGGGATGAAGAGCACGACCCCCGGCACCGCCATGATGGCCACGATCGTCGCGAAGATCGCGCGACGGCCACCGAAGCGGAGGCGGGCCAGGGCATAGCCGGCCAGCGAGTCCAGGAAGACCCGGCCCACCGTGACCACCACCGTGATCAGGGCCGAGTTGCCCAGCCACAGCGGGAAGTCACCCTCGAGAAGGCGGGTGAACGCCGCCGACGTCAGCGGCGACGGAACAGGCGACAGCGGGTTCGCGGCGGCGTCCGGCTCCGTCTTGAACGAGTTCGCCAGTTGGATCACGAACGGATAGATGAAGACCAGCCCGAAGAAGATCAGGATGGCGTACCCGACGACGGTGTTGACCAGGCCGCCGTGTCGGCGGCGGCGGGCCGTCGGCGTCAGCGTAGCCATCGGAACCTCCGGCGGGGCTCGTCGCGGTCGCGCATGATCCAGCGTTGGGCCAGCGTCAGCAGCACGATGATGAGGAAGAGGACGAACGAGATGGCGGCGCCCTGGCCGTACTCGAAGTCCTTGAAAGCGGTCCGGTAGGAGAGGAACGCCGGGGTCAGCGTGGTCTTCGCCGGGTTGCCCTGGCTCATCACGTAGATCTGGTCGAACACCTGCCAGGTGCCGATCAGGCCGAGGGTGAGCACCAGGAACATGGTGGGCTTGAGCAGCGGCAGCGTCACATAGCGGAAGCGCTGCCAGCGGGTGGCGCCGTCGAGCTCGCTGGCCTCGTCGAGGGCGACCGGCATGCTCTGCAGCGCGGCCAGGAACATGAGCATGAACGTGCCGGACGTCGTCCAGATGACCAGCGCCATGATCGCGCACATCGCGACGCTGGGCCCGGACAGCCAGTCCCACCAGGTCAGGCCGAGCGGTCCGCCGCTGGTCAGGGCCGCGGGCGGGTTGTCGACGCCGACGCCGCTCAACAACAGGTGGATCAGCCCGCGCGCGTCCGAGAACCACGCCGGTCCCCGGATCCCGAACATCGACAGGATCCCGTTGATCGCGCCCGAGTTGGCGAACATGAACAGAAACACCACGCTGATCGCCACGGAGCTGGTGACCGACGGGAAGTAGAAGGCCGTGCGGAAGAAGCCCTTCCCCTTCAGCATCCGGTTGTTGACGATCAACGCCAGCCCGAGCGCCAGCGCGGTCTGCACCGGCACCACGATCGCCACGTAGTAGACGTTGTTGCGGATGCTCGTCATGAAGTCGCGGCGGGCCAGCCCGTCCTGAGCGAACAGCTGCGTGTAGTTGTCGGTGCCCACGAACGGCACCCCCGACTTGAACGGGCTGCCCTGGCCCCGCCAGTCGGTCAGGCTCACCCAGAACGCCATCACGATCGGCAGCAGGAAGAAGATCCCCAGGAGTACGACCACCGGGGCGACGAAGAGCCAGCCGGCGATGCGCTCGTTGGCACGAATGCCCCGAGCCAACCGCCGCGGCCGGCCACCGGTCCCGTCGGTGGCCGGCCGGCCGCCACCCGCGGGCCGGTCATCCCGGTCCGCGGAGGCGGTCGAAACGGTCGACATCTAACTCAGCCGCCCAGGGTCGCCTGGGTGTTCTTCTGCAGCGTCGCGAGCAGCTGCTTCGGGTCGGCGTTGGCCAGCGTGTTCAGCGAGGCGTCGAAGTCGGCCAGGACGCTGTCCATCTTCGGGGCGTTGACCGGGCCCTGCGCGTAGTCGGCGCCGGCGATGAACGCCTGGTCGGCCGGGAACTGCGAGGTGTACTGGTCCTTCGCCGACTGGCGGGACGGCATGACGCCGAACGCCTTGGCGTACGTCATCTGCTGGTCGACCGTGGTCATCGCCTTCACGAAGTCGATCGCCTGCTCCTTGAACTTGCTCTTGGCGGCGATGCCCCAGCAGTTGGTGAACGACAGCGTGCCCTTGCCCGCCGGGCCGGCCGGCAGCTCGTGGACCGTGTACTTGACGTCGGGGAAGTCGTTCGTCATGGCGCCCTTGATCCAGTTGCCCTCGATCGTCATGGCGGCCTTGCCCTTACCGAACGCCTCGCCGCCCCAACCGGCGTCGAGCGACTTGGGGTACGCGGCCAGCTTGTCCTTGAGCAGCTGCTGCACGTAGGTCAGCGCGGCGACGTTCTCCGCGCTGTCGGCCGTGGCCTGCTTGCCGTCCTTGCTGACGATCCAGCCGCCGGACTGCACCATGAAGGCACCGACCCGGTCACGGGTCTCGCCGATGGCCAGCGGCATCGTGCCCTTGGCCTTGAGCTTCTGCGCGGCGGTGGTCAGCTGGTCCCAGGTGGTCGGGATGTCGGCGTCGGTCAGCCCGGCCTTCGTCCACAGGTCAGTGTTGATCTCCAGCGCCAGCGTCGAGAAGTCCTTCGGCGCGCAGTAGAACTTGCCGTCGAAGGTGAACGTGTCCTTGAGGCTCTGGTAGAAGTCGCCCGGGTTGTCGACCTTGTCGCCGTAGGGCTCGAGCGCCCCCACGCTCGCGTAGTCGGCGAACCGGCCGGCGTCGACGTAGAACACGTCCGGCGGGTTGTCGCCGGCCAGCGCCTGGCCGAGCTGTTGGGTGAGGTCCTGGGCCGGGGTCACCGTCGCGGTGTTGCCGCTCCTGCTCGCCCAGGCCGCCGCGGCGTCCTTGACCGCCTTGGTCTCCGCGTCGCCGGAGGACCCGATCAGGATCTGCAGGGCGGCGGGTCCGGCCGACTGCTGGGCGGTGGTGCCGCCGTCGTCGAAGCTGTCGCCACAGGCGGCGGAGGCGAGGAGCGCGCCGGTGGCGATGACCGCCACGGCCGCGCCACGCAGGCCGAGGGTTCGTCTCATGTCGTACTCCCGAGGGGGTTGAAGGGGATTTACGCGGTGGTGCGGACGACCAGCGACGGCTGGAGCAGCACCTGGGTGGTGCCGGACGGACGGCCGTCGAGATGGTCGGTGAGCAGGTCGATGCAGCGGGCAGCGGCCTCCGGCAGCGGCTGGCTGACGCTGGTCAGGCCGATCGCCTGGGCGACGGGGGTGTCGTCGAAGCCCGTGACGGCCGGGTGGCCGCCACCGGCCTGCAGCGCGCCGAGGGCGAGCGAGTCGCTGGCGCAGACGAAGGCGGTCGGCGGGTTCGGCAGGGCCAGCAGGTCGCGGGCGCACTCCGCGCCCTGGGCGATGCCGTCGGCGGCGCCGCGGTCGAGGCCGGCCGGATCCAGCTCGTAGGCCTTCATCGTGCGCTGCCACCCGTCGCGCCGGTCGTCGCCGACGCCGGACCCGGCCGGCCAGCCGACGAACGCGATCCGCCGGTGCCCGGTCTCGATCAGGCGGCGGGTCGCCTGCGCGGTGCCGTGCGCGTTGTCGACGTCGACCCAGGAGTGCCGCTCGGGCTCGTCCCACGGCCGGCCGAACGTCACGAACGGCACGTCACGCTCGGCGAGCCAGAGCGTACGCACGTCGCCGTGGTCGGTGCCGGTCAGCACGAACCCGTCGAGGTCGTAGGAGGCGAGCAGGTTGTCGAAGGTCTTGATCTCGTCGGCGTGGTCGTCGGCCGTGTAGAGCATCACCCGGTAACCGGCGGCGGCGGCCGCGAACGTCAGACCGTGGAGGAACCGGTCGAGCACCGAGCCGTTGATGCCGTCGCGGGTCGGTTCGATACGCACGGCGAGCAGCTGGGAACGCCCGGTGCGCATCTGCCGCGCGGCCTGGTTGGCCCGGTAGCCGAGGGTGGCGATGGCTTCCTCCACCCGGCGGCGCGTCTCGTCCCGCACGATGTGCGGGCTGTTGAGCACATTGGACACCGTTTGCCGCGAAACCTGGGCGTGCGCCGCCACAGTGGCAATGGTGACCTTCTCCGGCATTGTTAACCTTCCGTGACCGGAAAGCAGGTCGACGCGTCAGCGTCGAGATGCTTGAGGACCTTCCGAAATGTGGTCTTGAACGTTCAAAGTCGAAAGTGCATTATTGGATCGTTCAAGTTGCAGGGTTGTTTCGCACTCTGCCGCCGCCATCCCGGCTCTGTCAAGATGGCGCTGAGGTTCACGGGAGATTTCGTGCCAGACCGCAACCTTCAACCGCTGCTCCACGATCTGGTCTCGACGGTGCGGGCGCCGGCCAGCGTCCTGTGCGAACCGTCGGGGCAGATCCGGGCGGTCGGGGTGCAGGGGATGTTCCACGCCGACGTGCGGGTGCTCAGCCGCGCGGAGCTGCTGCTCGACGGCCAACCCGTCGAGCCGGTGGCCACGTCCCCACTCGGTCCGGGCGCGACCGCGTTCGTCGGGTTGGCCCGCTGGCTCGGCGACGACGGACCCGATCCGACGGTACGGGTGACCCGCGAACGCCGCCTCGTCCCGCACGGGCTCGACGAGACCATCACCGTCGCGTCGACCGCCGCGGCCCCGATATCCACCGAGCTCAGTCTCGCCCTCGGCGCCGACCTGGCACCGATCTCGCCGGTCAAGGGCGGCTACGCGGTCGACAACCGGGCCACGCGCGAAGGGCTGCGCTGGTCCGCGGGAAACGTCTCCGTCACCGTGACGGCCGACGGCGCGGCCACCGCCGACGACGGGACCCTGCGCTGGTCGGTGACGGTGCCCCCGCGTGCCGCCGTCGCTGTGTCGTGGCAGCTGCGGGTCGCCGACCCGGCGGCCCTCGTGCGCGAGCCGGCGACACCCGTCGAGTGGTCGCGCCCCACCGTGACCGCCGACGACCGCCGGATCGAGCGCCTGGCCGCCCGCTCCCTCGACGACCTGGAGTCGCTGCGGTTGCGGCTGTCCGCCGGCGCGGGCGAGACGTTCCTGGGCGCGGGCGTCCCCTGGTACCTGACCCTGTTCGGCCGCGACAGCCTCTGGGCCGCCCGGATGCTGTTGCCGCTCGGCACCGACATCGCCGAGGGCACGCTGCGGGTGCTGGCCGCCCACCAGGGCGCGGCCCTCGACCGCGACACCGGCGAGGCGCCGGGCAAGATCCTGCACGAGCTCCGCCGGGCCGACACGAAGGCGTCGCTGCCGGCCGCCTATTTCGGCTCGGTCGACTCCACGCTGCTGTGGATCTCGTTGCTGCACGACGCCTGGCGCTGGGGCATGTCGCCGGCCGCGGTCGAGTCGCTGCTACCGGCGCTGGAAGCGGGGCTCGCGTGGCTGGCCGAACACGGCGACGCCGACGGTGACGGCTTCCTCGAATACATCGACGAGACCGGGCGCGGGCTGGCCAACCAGGGCTGGAAGGACTCCGGCGACTCGATCCGGTTCCGCACCGGCCAGATCGCCACGGCGCCGATCGCGCTGGTCGAGGTGCAGGGCTACGCGTACGAGGCGGCGCTGCACGGCGCGGCCCTGCTCGACGCGTTCGACCGGCCCGGTGGCCAGCGCTGGCGCGACTACGCGGACGCGATGGCGGCCCGGTTCCGCGACACGTTCTGGGTCGACGGCCCCGCCGGTGCGCACCCGGCCCTGGCGCTCGACGGCGACAAGCGACCCGTCGACGCGCTGACCAGCAACGTCGGGCACCTGCTGGGCACCGGCCTGCTCACCGCCAAGGAGTCGGCGCAGGTGGCCGACCTGCTCGCGTCGGAGGCCATGGCCGGGGGCTTCGGGCTGCGCACGATGTCGACGCACGACGCCGCGTTCAGCCCGCTGTCCTACCACTGTGGATCGGTCTGGGCCCACGACACCGCGATCGTCGTCGACCGGCTGGCCCGGGCAGGCCACCCGGCGGCCGCCGCGACCCTCGCGTCCGGCCTGCTGGCGGCCGCGGAGTCGTTCGACTACCAGCTGCCGGAGCTGTTCGGCGGCGACGACCGGGCCGCCCTGGGCCGGCCGGTCCCCTACCCGGCCGCGTGCCGGCCGCAGGCCTGGGCCGCGGCGGCCGGGATCACACTGCTGCACGCGGCGGTCGGCCTGCGCCCCGACGTGCCCGCCGGCACCGTGTCGGTGACCCCGCTGAAGGATGCGCCGCTCGGCGCCGTGTCGGTGCGCGGGCTCCGGATCGGCGAAGCGTCGGTCGACGTGGCAGTGGCGGCGGACGGCACCGCCACGGTAGACGGCCTCCCCACGCCACTGCGCCTGGGATGAGGAAGGCCGCGGCGTTCCTAGTCGAGCAGCGGGTCCAGGCCCACCGTGAGGCCCGGGCGGGTGCGGATCGCGCGGACGGCCAACAGGACCCCGGGCATGAACGACGTGCGGTCGAGCGAGTCGTGCCGGATGGTCAGCGTCTCGCCGACCGTGCCGAACAGCACCTCCTGGTGCGCGACGAGCCCGGTCGAGCGGACGGCGTGCACCCGCACCCCGTCGATGTCGGCCCCGCGCGCGCCGTCGACCTCGTCCTTGGTCGCGTCGGGGACCGGGCCCAGCCCGGCCTCGGCCCGCGCCGCCGCGATCAGGCGGGCCGTGTGGGTGGCGGTGCCGCTCGGGGCGTCGAGCTTGCGCGGGTGGTGCAGCTCGATCACCTCGACCGACTCGAAGTGCCGGGCGGCCTTGGCCGCGAACTGCATCATCAGCACGGCGCCGATGCCGAAGTTGGGCGCCACCAGCACGCCGACGTCGGGCTTGTGGGCCAGCCAGCCGCGTACCCGCTCGAACCGTTGCTCGCTGAAGCCGGTCGTGCCGACGACCGCGTTGATGCCCTGGTCGACGCACCAGTGCAGGTTGTCCATCACCACGTCCGGCGTGGTGAAGTCGACAATCACCTCGGCGCCGGCGTCGGACGCGCTGAACAGCCCGTCGCCCTGGTCGATCATCGCGACCAGCTCCATGTCGTCGGCGGCGTCGACCGCCTTGCACACCTCGACGCCCATCCGCCCGCGGGCACCCAGCACACCGACCCGAATGGGTTCGCGCTCGTCACTCACAGGGGTAACCCTATGAGAACCGGACGTCCCCGTCCTCGAAGGGGCCGATGACGGCGAGCGACATCTCCTGGCCGCACAGCTCGGCCGCGAGCGCGTTGACCTCGTCGATGGTCACCGCGTCGACCTTGGCCAGCAGCTCGTCGACGGTCAGCGGGTCGTCGTAGAGGAACTCGCCCTTGGCCAGTCGGCTCATCCGGGAGCCGGTGTCCTCGAGGCCGAGCACGTAGGAGCCCTTGGCCATCCCCTTGCCCCGCGCGATCTCGGCCGCGGTCACGCCGTCGCGGGCCACCGCGGCCAGCGACCGGCGGGTCAGGTCGAGCACCTCTTCCACCTTGCCCGGCGCGCAGCCCGCGTAGACCGCGAACAGGCCGCTGTCGGCGAACTGGCTGGCGTACGAGTAGACCGAGTACGCCAGGCCGCGCTGCTCCCTGATCTCCTGGAACAGCCGGCTCGACATGCCGCCGCCGAGCACGTTGTTGAGCACGCTCAGCGCGAACCGGCGCTGGTCGAGCCGGGCGATGCCCGCGCCGCCGAGCACGACGTGGGCCTGCTCGCTGTCCTTGTTCGACACCCGGACCTGGCCGCTGCGCAGCCGCACCGCCGGAGTGGCCGGCCGGCGCCCGCGTGGGGCCGCCGCCGGGGTGTCCAGCGGGGTGCCGGCCAGGGCGGCGCGGACCTTGCGTACCACCGTGTTGTGGTCGAGATTGCCGGCGGCCGCGATCACGATCGACGGGGCCACGTAGTTGCGGCGGTAGAACGACTCGATCTGCCGCCGGGTCATCGGGGAGATGGTCTCCTCGGTGCCCGAGATCAGCCGGCCGAGCGGGTGCTTGCCGTAGACGGCCGCGGCGAAGATGTCGTGCACCTCGTCGCCGGGCTCGTCCTCGTGCATCGCGATCTCTTCGAGAATCACGCCGCGCTCGGTCTCGACGTCGGCCGGGTCCAGCACCGAGTTGGCGATCGCGTCGCACATGACGTCGATCGCCAGCGGCAGGTCGGCGTCCAGCACCCGCGCGTAGTAGCAGGTGTATTCCTTCGTGGTGAACGCGTTGGTCTCGCCGCCGACCGCCTCGATCTGCGCCGAGATGTCCAGCGCGCTGCGCTTCTCGGTGCCCTTGAAGAGCAGGTGCTCGAGGAAGTGCGAGCCGCCGGACTGCGCCGGCGTCTCGTCACGGGAGCCGATCGACACCCAGACGCCGAACGACACGCTGCGCATCGCCGGCACCGCCTCGGTCAGGATCCGCAGGCCGGACGGGAGCACCGTGCGCCGGATCGTGCCGCCGAGGGGGTCGGTGGTCAGGGTGCGGGTGACCGCACGGGCCGACGCTTGCGCGCCGGCCCGTTCACGCGCCGTCATTGTCACTGGTGCCGGTTGCGCCGCCGCCGGGGCTCGCCGCCCTCGCCGCCGCCTTCGCCACCGTCACCGCGGCTCGGGCCACGGTCGCCGCTCGGACCACGGTCGCCGCGGTCGCGGTCGCCGCGGTCACGCGGGCCACGGTCGCCGGACCGCGCCGGCGGGCGCTCGGCGGCACCCTCAGCGGGGGCCTCCTCGCCCTCGGCCCGCACCTTGTCGAGGTAGATCTTGCCGCGCTGGTCGATGTCGGCGATCTGGACCTCGACCTTGTCGCCGACGTTGAGGAAGTCCTCGACCTTCTCGACCCGCTTGCCGTTGCCCACCTTGGAGATGTGCAGCAGACCGTCGCGGCCCGGCAGCAGCGAGACGAACGCGCCGAACGCGGCCGTCTTCACCACGGTGCCGAGGAACTTGTCGCCGACCTTCGGCAGCGTCGGGTTGGCGATCCCGTTGATCCGCTCGACGGCGGCCTCGGCCGAGGGGCCGTTGGTCGCGCCGACGTAGATCGTGCCGTCGTCCTCGATGGAGATCTCGGCGCCGGTCTCGTCCTGGATCGCGTTGATCGTCTGACCCTTGGGGCCGATCACCATGCCGATCTTGTCGACCGGGATCTTCACGGTGGTGACCCGCGGCGCGTAGTCCGACATCGAGGCCGGGGCCTCGATCGCGTCGTGCATGACACCGAGGATCGTCGTGCGGGCCTCGTGCGCCTGCTGCAGCGCGCCGGCCAGCACGTCGGACGGGATGCCGTCGAGCTTGGTGTCGAGCTGCAGCGCAGTGACGAACTCCGGCGTGCCGGCGACCTTGAAGTCCATGTCGCCGTACGCGTCCTCGGCGCCGAGGATGTCGGTCAGCGTGACGTATTGCGTCTTGCCGTCGACCTCGTCGGAGATCAGGCCCATCGCGATGCCGGCGACGGGGGCCTTCAGCGGCACACCGGCCGAGAGCAGGGCCAGCGTCGAGGCGCAGACCGAGCCCATCGAGGTGGAGCCGTTGGAGCTGAGGGCCTCGGAGACCTGGCGGATCGCGTAGGGGAACTCCTCGCGAGCCGGCAGCACCGGGATCAGCGCCCGCTCGGCCAGCGCGCCGTGGCCGATCTCGCGGCGCTTCGGCGAGCCGACCCGGCCGGTCTCACCGGTCGAGTAAGGAGGGAAGTTGTAGTTGTGCATGTAGCGCTTGTGCTTCTCCGGGGAGAGCGTGTCGAGCTGCTGCTCCATCCGGAGCATGTTGAGCGTGGTGACGCCGAGGATCTGCGTCTCGCCGCGCTCGAACAGCGCCGAGCCGTGCACCCGGGGCAGCACCTCGATCTGGGCGCTCAGCGGCCGGATGTCGCGGGGGCCGCGGCCGTCGATGCGGACCTGGTCGCGCAGCACGCGGGCGCGCACCTCGCTCTTGGTCACCGAGCGCAGGGCGGCCGACAGCTCCTTCTCGCGACCCTCGAACTGGCCGTCGAGCTGCTCGTGGACCGCGTCCTTGATCCGGTCGAGGGCCTCCTCGCGGTCCGCCTTGCCGGCGATCTTGAGCGCCTCGGCGACCTCGCCGCGGACGGCGTTGGAGACGGCCTCGTAGGCGTCGTCCTGGTAGTCGAGGAACACCGGGAACTCGGCGACCGGCTTGGCGGCGATCTCCGCGATCTCGCTCTGCGCGCGGCACAGCTCGCGGATGGCCGGCTTGGCCGCCTCGAGACCGCCGGCGACGACCTCTTCGGTCGGCGCGGTGGCGCCGTCGGCGACCAGCTTGACGGTGTGCTCGGTGGCCTCGGCCTCGACCATCATGATCGCGACGTCACCGTCGGGCAGGACCCGGCCGGCGATGACCATGTCGAAGGTCGCGCGGGCGAGCTCCTCGTGGGTCGGGAAGGCGACCCACTGGCCGTCGATGTGCGCCATGCGGGTGGCGCCGATCGGGCCGGAGAACGGCAGGCCCGACAGCTTGGTGCTGAGCGAGGCGGCGTTGATCGCGACCACGTCGTAGGGGTGGGCCGGGTCGAGCGCCAGGATGGTCTCGATGACCTGGACCTCGTTGCGCAGGCCCTTGACGAACGACGGGCGCAGCGGCCGGTCGATCAGGCGGCAGGTGAGGATCGCGTCCTCGCTGGGCCGGCCCTCCCGGCGGAAGAACGAGCCCGGGATGCGCCCGGCCGCGTACATCCGCTCCTCGACGTCGACCGTCAGCGGGAAGAAGTCGAACTGCTCGCGCGGCGACTTGCTGGCGGCGGTCGTCGACAGGACGGTGGTGTCACCCAGCTGCGCGATGCAGGAGCCGGGCGCCTGCCGCGCGAGGCGGCCGGTGGTGAAGGTGATCTCGCGGGTCCCGAAGGACCCGTTGTCGATCACCGCGGTGCTGTGCTGGTCGCCGAGTTTGTTCTCGGTCATAGGTGCGTGATGCTCCTTCAGTCGTGGCACGGCTCGACCCGCGAGGGGGAGCTGCTCAGACGTCCGGTCTTCGATCGAAGCGCCCGGGGAGGCCGGCAGTGCCGGCGGGCCCGGGGGCCACTACCGAGGACCGGTGCGTCGACAACTCCCGATCGCCGACGGTCAAGCTGGCCCGTTAGATGACTCGATGAAGTTGTGGAGCGGGGGAGCGACCGACGGTCACTCCCCCGCGCGCGTCATCGCCGCAGACCGAGGCGCTCGATGAGCGCCCGGTAGCGGCTGATGTCGGTCTTCTGCAGGTAGTTGAGCAGCCGCCGCCGGCGGCCGACCAGCAGCAGCAGGCCACGCCGGCTGTGGTGGTCGTGCTTGTGCACCTTGAGGTGCTCCGTGAGGTCGGCGATGCGCTTGGTCAGCACGGCCACCTGGACCTCCGGCGAACCGGTGTCGCCCTCGGCGGTCGCGTACTCCGCGCGGATCTTGCTCTTCTGCTCCTGATCGAGCGCCATGATCTCCTGCGTTCTGTGATGGTGACGAACCTCGCACCCGCGGCGTCGTGCAGGCACGCGAGGCCGGGCGTCGGTTAGCCGACGTCGCTACCAGGCTACCAGCCCGGCATCGATCCGCCGCCGGCACGTCACTCGGCGAGCACCCGCCGGGCCTGGGCGACGTCGTCGTGCATCTGCGTGACCAGCGGCTCGACACCGTCGAACTTCCGCATCTCACGCAGCCGCTCGACGAAGTCGAGGGACACCCGCTCGCCGTAGAGGTCGCCGTCGAAATCGAGGATATACGCCTCGACGCGCCGTTCCCGACCCGAGAAGGTGGGATTCGTCCCGATCGAGATGGCGGCCGGCAGCCGCTCGCCCCGGCGCAGCAGCCAGCCCGCGTAGATGCCGTCGGCCGGCACGGCGGCGTAGCGGTGCACGCTCAGGTTGGCGGTCGGGAAACCGATCGACCGGCCCCGCTGGTCGCCGCGGATCACGATGCCCTCGAGCCGGTGCGGCCGCCCGAGCGCCGCGGCCGCCGCCCGCACGTCGCCGGCGTCGATGCAGCTGCGGATGTAGGTCGAGCTGAACACCGTGCCGTCGGAGGACACCAGCGGCGCGCCCTCGACCGCGAACCCGAAGGTGCGCCCGAGCCGCTCGAGCAGCGGCACGTCGCCGGCGGCCTTGTGCCCGAAGCGGAAGTTCTCCCCCACCACGACCAGCGCCGCGTGCAGCTTCTCGACCAGGGCGTCGTGCACGAACTCCTCGGCCGACAACCGCGAGAAGTCGGGTGTGAACGGCACGACGCAGAGCACGTCGACGCCGAGCGCCTCGATCAGCTCGGCCTTGCGCAGCGGCTCGGTCAGGATCGCCGGATGCGAGCCGGGCCGCACGACCTCGGCCGGATGCGGGTCGAAGGTCACCACGACGGACCGTACGCCGAGATCGTTGGCCCGTTTGACCAGGTGACCGATGATCGCCTGGTGCCCACGGTGCACCCCGTCGAACACACCGATGGTGATGGCGGACCGCCCCCACCCGCCCGGTGCGGCCTGATAACCCCGCCAGCGCTCCATACCCGGAAGCCTAATCAGCTCGCCGCCAGGACGATCTCCGGCTTGGCTTTGTCGCCCCGCTCACGCACGACTGCCAGCAGGTCGCCGGCCGGACCGAGCACGGCGTACGGGCCGGCGATCCCGGCGGCGACCAGCGGCCCGCCGTGCGAGAGCGTGCGGGCCTCGTCGGCCGTCGCGTCCCGGGTGGGCAGGAACCGGCGGGCCGCCTCGGCCATCGGCAGGTTGACCACGTCGGGCGCCACGGCTTCGAGCTGCTCGAGCGTGCGGGCCTCGGCCAGGGTGAAGCCGCCGACGGCGGTGCGGCGCAGCGCGGTCAGGTGGCCGCCGACCCGCAGCGTCGCGCCGACGTCGCGAGCGATCGCCCGGATGTAGGTGCCCGACGAGCACGTCACGTCGATGTCCACGTCGACCACGTCGCCCAGCCGCCGGACGCCGAGCACCTCGAGCCGGGAAATGGTCACGCGACGCGCGGCCAGGGCGACCTCCTCACCACCCCGCACCCGCTTGTACGCCCGCTGGCCGTCGACCTTGATCGCGCTGACCGCGCTGGGCACCTGGTCGATCTCGCCCCGCTGCTCCCCCAGCGCCGCGTGGATGGCGTCGTCGGTGAGCGCGCCCGCGGAGGCGGTCGCCACGACCTCGCCCTCGGCGTCGTCGGTCACCGTCGACTGCCCGAGCCGGATCGTCGCCGCGTAGGACTTCTCCGCCCCGATCACGTACGTCAGCAGCCGCGTGGCCTTGTTGACGCCGATCACCAGCACCCCGGTGGCCATGGGGTCCAGCGTCCCGCCGTGGCCGACCCGACGGGTCTTCGCCAGCCGGCGCACCCGGGACACCACGTCGTGGGAGGTCATCCCGCCCGGCTTGTCGACCACGATCAACCCGTCACCCGTCACGGCGCTCAAGCCTGCCAGATCAGCGAACGGCGGCGTCAGCGGACGGCGCCGACCACCGCCCAGCCCCCGGTCCGCAGCCGCATCAGCAGGGCCACGCAGCGCACGACCACGAAGAGCGTCAGCCCGGCCCAGATCCCGGCCAGACCCCAGTCCAGGACGTACGCGGTCCAGATGGCCGGCAGGAAGAAGCCCAGTGCCGCCACCACCGTCAGGTTGCGTAGGTAGCGCACGTCGCCGGCGCCGATCAGCACTCCGTCGAGGGCGAACACAAGGCCGGCCACCGGCTGCATCGCGACGAACCACGGCCAGGCCACGCCCGCCTGGTCGAGCACGGCCGCGTCGGAGCTGAACAGCCGCGGGACCACCCCGGCTCCGGCCGCGATCACCACCGCGAAGACCACGCCGCAGACGACGCCGATGAACCCGATGCGCCGGGCCAGCGCCCGCGCGCTCGCCGCGTCGCCGGCGCCCAGGGTGGCGCCGATCAACGACTGCGCGGCGATGGCCACGGCGTCGAGCACGAGGGCGGTGAAGAACCACAGCTGCATCGCGATCTGGTGGCCGGCGACCGTGGCGGTGCCGAACCGGGCCGCGACCGTGGTCGCCGACAGGAAGCTCAGCTGGAACGCGCCGCCCCGGATCAGCAGGTCGCGGCCCATCCGCAGCTGTTCGCCGATCACCCGGACGTGCGGGCGCCAGGAGATCCGCTCGCGGAGCAGGGCGACCGCGAAGCACACGCCGGCGACGGTCTGCGCCACCACGTTGGCGATCGCGGAGCCGACCAGGCCCAGCCCGGCCGGATAGACCAGCAGCGGGCACAGCGCCGCTGAGAGGAGGTTGGCGCCGAGCACGAAGGACAGCGGGCGCCGGGTGTCCTGGACGCCGCGCATCCAGCCGTTGCCGGCGGCGGCGAGCAGCAGGCCGGGCGCGCCGATGGCGGCGACCCGCATCCAGAGCGCGGCCTCGCCGGCGATCTCGGGGTTGCCGGCCAACGCGCGGGCGAGCGGACCGGCCGCGAACTGCATGCCGATCGCGATCACCACACCGGCGCTGAACGCGAGCCAGGACGCCTGCACGCCTTCCTCGACCGCGGCTGCCCGGTCGCCGCTGCCGAACCGGCGGGCCGCCCGCCCGGTGGTGCCGTAGGCCAGGATCGTGCCCAGCCAGGCGGCCATCGTGAGGACCGTGCCCCCGACGGCGACGGCGGCCAGCGGGACGCTGCCGAGGTGCCCGACCACGGCGGTGTCGACCAGCACGTAGAGCGGCTCGGCGGCCAGCACGACCAGGGCCGGCAGGGCCAGGCCGGCGATCCGGCGGGAGGTGACGGCGGTGTCCATCGGGAGGCATCCTGACACGCCGCACGTAAGGATCGCAACGCCGACACGTGCCTTACGCGGAAAGCGCCCCCCACGCACAAGGACCTGTTGTCGTGGTTCGGCCGATCGGCGAACCGCGACAGCAGGTCCTTGGGGCAGTGCCTCTTGGGAAACCCTTACTGACGGGTGTCCATCGACGTCTGCAGCGCCCGGCGGGCGGCCTCGCGCTCCTCGTCGCTCTGCTTCTCGTGCTTGCGCTTGCTCATGGACATGGTCCTTCCAGGGCAGGACGTGCGGGTAATCGCTCGACCGCCAACGCCGGGATCGCCGGCGTGGAACGCGTCGCTGCGTCAAGCCCGGGTCTGGTGTGACCCTGGAGGCTGCACGACGGGTTACCGCCGTGTCACCCACCCAAGCTAACGTTCAGGTCCCATGGTTCGCGCGTCGTTCCCACCAGGCGGAACGATCGTTCAGCGCGCGAAGAGGTGCCAGCCCAGCCACCACCAGAAACCGAAGAACCCGATCCGCCCGACCGGTACGCGGCCCACCTCGTAGGCGATCGCGTGCGCGCAGACCTCGCCGAGCGTCGGGGTGGTCGAGCCCTTGCGCCGGGCCAGCACCTCGACCACCGCACAGGCCACGATCGCCACGAGGAAGCCGCTGATCGCGATGGCCCGCGTCAAGCTCATGCCGCCGCCCCGCTCATCGCCGCACCAGCGCCCAGAAGCTGGTCAGCCAGGCGAAGTAGCCCGCCGAGCGGATGAGCTCGTCCTTGAGCAACGGGTCGGCCAGCCGCGAGAACGTCGGGAAGTCGGGCGTCGAGCCGAGCAGGAAGGTGCTGCCCTCGAAGACGCCGAAGATCCCGATCGGCACCAGCCACCAACTGGTGCCCCGGCCCAGCGGCGGTGGCAGCGGCCGGCGTGCCCGGCCGGAGACGCCGAGCCAGAGCATCGCCCCGCCCAGGCAGATCGTGTAGACGTTGGCCCGGGTCGTGTAGGACGGCAGCTGACCGCCGATCAACGAGAGGAACCCGAGCACCGGCAGCGTGACCACCGCGCGGTCCCAACCGCGAGGAGCCTCGGCCGCCAGCTCCGTGCCCGACTCCTCCATCTGACGATTGTGGCCGCCCCGGGCGACAGAAACTACCCCAGCTGAGCGCGGATGGCCTCGATGACGTCGTCGACGGTGCCGCGGCCGGTGAATCCCGCGGCCAGCTTGTGGCCGCCACCGCCGAGGGCGACCGCCACCCGGCTCACGTCGACGCCGCCCTTGCTGCGCATCGACACGGCCCACTCGGCCGGAGCGACCTGCTTGACCACCAGGCTGACGTCGGCCTCGGCCGCGCACCGCACCGAGTCGATCAGCGGCTCCAGCACGTAAGGCTTCTGCTGGTGGCGGGCCAGGTCGTCGAGGGTCGCGTAGGTCCACACCAGACCCCGGCCGCCGGCCGCGGCGGGCTCCAGCGTCGCCCGGCCCAGCACGTCGCCGTAGAGCCGGACCGCGCCGAACGGGCGGGTGTCGAAGACGCGGCGGGAGATGTCGCCCGGGCTGATGCCGGTGGCCAGCAGGCGGGCGGCCATCTCGTGCACGGACGGCGTGGTCATCGCGAAGCGGAACGATCCGGTGTCGGTGGCCAGCGCGACGTAGAGGCACTCGGCGATCTCGGCGTCGAGCGGCACGTCGAGCCGGCGCAGCAGCTCGTCGGCGACCACCGCGGTGGCGGCGGCCTCGGGGTCGACGATGTTGACGGTGCCGAAGCCGGGATTGGAGGCGTGGTGGTCGAGGACGACGGCCGTGCCCCCGGTGGCGAGGCGGTCGACCAGGCCGCCGAGCCGGGACGCGCTGGCGGCGTCGAAGCAGAGCACCAGGTCGGGCGCCGGCTCCGCGGCCGCCTCCGGCACGAGCAGGTCGAGCCCGGGCAGGGCCAGGAACGGCTCGGGGACGTCCGGCGGGCCGGGGAAGGTGGCCTGGAGGTTGGCGACGCCGAGGCGGCGCAGGCCGAGACCGAAGGCCAGCATGCTGCCCAGCGCGTCACCGTCGGGGTTGACGTGGCAGATGAGCAGCACCTTGTCGGTGGGGCGCAGGGCGCGCACCGCCGCGACGGCGGCGGCCCAGTCGGCGTCACCCGGTCGCGTGGGTGCGCCGGCGGCCACCGCCGTGGCCGAGAGGTCGGTCACCGGCGGTCCTCCATCGGGGCGTCGTTGGCGACCTCGTCGTCGTCCTCGTCATCGTCGTCGTCGAGCTTGTAGGGCTGCGCGTCGCCCGCGTAGGTGGCGCCGGCGGCCAGCCGCTGAACCTCGGCGTCGGCCGTGCGGGCCCGCTCGAGGAGGTCGTCGATGTGCTTGGCCTGGTCCTGCACGTCGTCGTGGATGAACGTCAGGGTCGGCGAGTGGCGCAGCCCGAGCGCCTTGCCCACCGTGCTGCGCAGCAGGCCCTTGGCGCTGTCGAGGGCGGCCGCGGTGCCCGACTGGGCCGCCGCGTCGCCGAGCACCGTGTAGTAGATGGTCGCGTCGCGCAGGTCGGCGGTGATCCGGGCGTCGGTGATCGTGATCATGCCGAGCCGAGGGTCCTTGATCTGGGTGCGCACCACCGAAGCGACCAGTTCCCGCACGCGCTCGGCGTGCCGGCGCACCTTGGCCGGGTCCGTCATCTCGTCACCTCCGCCGTCCTGCCTACGCTCAGACACTACCCGCGTCGCACCCCGGCGATCGGACCGCCGGTGGCCCGTCACCCGGGCACGACAGCCCACTACCGTCAGTCATCTTCACCGTGCAAGCGGCGCTTCGCGGACAGCAACTCGATCTCCGGGCGGCCGGCCACGAGACGCTCGCAGGAGTCGAGCACCCGGTCGACGTGACCGGCGTCGGGGCCGACCACCGCGACCCCGATCTCGGCCCGCCCGTGCAGGTCGAGCGCGCCCACCTCGGCGGCCGACACCTCGAAGCGCCGCAGGGCGGCGACGATCGGCCGGACGTAGGAGCGCTTGGCCTTGAGCGAGCGGGAGTCGCCCGGCAGCAGGACGTCGAAGACAGCGGTTCCGGTGAACATCGGCGCACAGCCTAAACGGGGCGGGCGGCCGCAGCCACCCGCCCCGTCGGTCAGCCGCTGATCAGCGCGGCTTCTCGCGCATCTCGAAGGTCTCGATGACGTCGCCGACCTGGATGTTGTTGTAACCAGCCAGGGTCAGACCACACTCGAAGCCCTCGCGCACCTCGGTCGCGTCGTCCTTGAACCGCTTGAGCGAGCTGATCGTGACGCTGTCGGCCACGACCGCGCCGTCGCGGAGCAGGCGCGCCTTGGCGTTCCGGCGAAGGAGACCGGACCGCACGATACAACCGGCGATGTTGCCGACCTTGGACGAACGGAAGACCTCGCGGACCTCCGCCGAGCCGAGCTCGACCTCTTCGAACTCCGGCTTGAGCAGGCCCTTGAGCGCGGCGTCGATCTCCTCGATGGCCTGGTAGATGACGGTGTAGTACCGAATCTCCACGCCCTCGCGGTCGGCCGTCTCGCGGACCTTGTTGGAGGCCCGCACGTTGAAGCCGATGATCGTGACCGCCTCGGTCGAGGCGCTCGCCAGCATGACGTCGCTTTCGGTGATCGCGCCGACGCCCCGGTGGATGATCCGCAGTTGGACCTCTTCCGGAATGTCGAGCTTGAACAGCGCGTCCTCGAGAGCCTCGACGGAACCCGAGACGTCGCCCTTGAGCACCAGGTTGAGCGAGGTCTTCTCGCCCTCCTTGAGCTGCTCCATGATCGTCTCGAGCGTGGCGCGGCCGCGGGAGTTGGCGAAGCTCGCCGCCCGCCGCCGGGCCTGCCGCTGCTCGGCGATCTGGCGCACCGTGCGGTCGTCCTCGGCCGCCAGGAACGTGTCGCCGGCGCCCGGCACGGCCGTCAGGCCGAGGACCAGGACCGGACGCGCCGGACCCGCCTCGTTGACCGGCTTGCCGTTCTCGTCGAGCATCGCCCGGACGCGACCGTGCGCCCCACCGGCCACGATGGAGTCGCCGGCGCGGAGCGTGCCCTTCTGGACCAGCACCGTCGCCACCGCACCGCGGCCCTTGTCGAGGTGGGCCTCGATCGCGACACCCTGGGCCGGCCCGTCGATCGGAGCGGTCAGCTCCAGCGACGCGTCGGCGGTCAGGATGACGGCCTCGAGCAGCTCCTCGATGCCGATGCCCGGCTTGGCCGCGACGTTGACGAACATGGTGTCGCCGCCGTATTCCTCGGCCACCAGCCCATATTCGGTGAGCTGCTGGCGGACCTTGTCGGGGTTCGCCTCCGGCTTGTCGATCTTGTTGACCGCGACCACGATCGGCACGTCGGCCGCCTTGGCGTGGTTGAGCGCCTCGATGGTCTGCGGCATCACGCCGTCGTCCGCCGCGACCACGAGGATCACGATGTCGGTCACCTGGGCACCACGGGCACGCATGGCGGTGAACGCCTCGTGGCCCGGGGTGTCGATGAAGGTGACCGCACGCTCGTCGCCCTCGTGCTCGACGTGCACCTGGTAGGCGCCGATGTGCTGGGTGATGCCACCGGCCTCGCCCTCGACGACGTTCGCCTTGCGGATCGCGTCGAGCAGCTTCGTCTTACCGTGGTCGACGTGGCCCATGACGGTCACCACCGGCGGACGGCTGACCAGCCGGTCGTCGGCGACCTCGGCGTCGAGGTCGATGTTGAACTGGGCCAGCAGCTCGCGGTCCTCGTCCTCGGGGCTGACGATCTGCACGTCGAAGCCGAGGTGCTCGCCGAGCAGCAGCAACGTGTCGTCGGAGCACGACTGCGTCGCCGTCACCATCTCGCCCAGGTTGAACATCTCCTGGACCAGCGAGCCCGGGTTGGCGTCGATCTTGTCAGCGAAGTCGGAGAGCGACGCGCCGCGCGACAGCCGGACGATCTGCCCGTTGCCCCGCGGGGCGCCCGAGCTCATCGTCGGCGCGGACAGGTTGTCGAACTCTTGACGCCGCTGCTTCTTCGACTTGCGACCGCGGGTCGGCTTGCCACCCGGACGCCCGAAGGCGCCCGCGGCGCCACCGCCGCGACCACGACCGCCACCACCGGGACGACCGGGCGCACCGGCGCCGGCCGGACCGCCGCCGCCACCGGGACCGCCGCGGTAGCCACCGCCACCGCCGCCGCCACCGGGACCGCCGCGGTAACCACCGCCACCGCCGCCGCCACCGGGACCGCCGCGGTAACCACCGCCACCGCCGCCGCCACCGGGACCGCCGCGGAAGCCACCGCCGCCGCCACCGGGACGACCGGCGCCACCGCCGGGACCGCCGGGACGACCGGCGCCGCCACCCGGACGACCGGGACGCTGCGTCGGCATGGACGCCGGGCTGGGCCGCGGCGGCATCGACGCCGGGCTCGGCCGGGGCGGCATCGACGCCGGGTTGGGCCGCGGACCGCCGCCGGGCGCGTTGCCCTGGCGCGTGCCACCGCCACCACCGGGGGTGATGCCGAACGGGTTGTTGCCACCGCTGCGCGCCGGCGGACGGTTGGGGCCGGGCCGCGGACCGCCGCCCGGCGTGGGGCCGGGGTTGGGTCGGCTGGCCGGCGAACCGGGCCGCGGCGGGACACTGCCCGGACCCGGACGGGGCCGGGCGGGCGCGCCGCCGTCGGTCGGGGGCTCACGCCGGACCTGCTCGCGCTCCTGGGCACGGGCCTCCTGCGCGGCCTTGACCGTGGCTTCCTGCTCCGCCTTGAGCTGCGCGGCGCGCTGCTCGGCGGCCGCCACCTCGATGTCGTGCGCGCTCGCCGGCTTGGCGACCGGCGTGGGCGGCGGGCCCGGAATCGGGCCCTTGGGCCGCGCCGGCGGGGCCGTCGGCCGGCGGGGCGGTGTTGGTTTGGCCGAGATCCTCGGCTCACTGGGCGCCGGACGGCCGTTGCCGGCCGCGGGCGGCGCGGACGGCGCCGGGGCCTGGGAGCCCTCGACGAACGCGCCGCGCAACCGGCGGGCGACGGGCGCCTCCACCGTGCTCGACGCGGACTTCACGAACTCGCCCATCTCCTTGAGTTTGGCGAGAACGGTCTTGCTGTCGACCCCGAGCTCTTTGGCTAGCTCGTGTACGCGGGCCTTGCCTGCCACTGCACTCCTCACTCCGAGGCCGTGCGGGCAGCACCCGCAGCGACCTCACTCGTGCACTTGAAGCCTGGTCATTTCTGGGACTTCATCGTGTGCTCATGTCGGTCGTCCTACCCTGCTGCTGCGACACCCGCCCGGTCGGATGATCGGGCGTGATGGTTGACGCGTGAATGTGCTCGGCCAGCTCGCCGGTGTCAGCGACACCAACTTTACGTAGCGCCCGCCCGAAGGCATGGCGTTTGCACGCTAGCGCGAGACAAGCCGGATCGGGGTGCATATGCGCGCCCCTCCCCGGCAGTCTGCGAGTCGGATCGGGTCGTAGTCGGTAATGATCTCCGTCGCCGACCGCGACGAACCGCAGTAGCTCGTCGGCTGGCGCACGTTGCCGGCAACCCACACAGGTGCGCACCGGCCGCGCACGTCGAGCCGTCACCAAGTCTACCCCTAAGCCCCTGCGGGCGCTCCGCCCGGCTCAGTTGCGTGATCCACACCCCGCTCCTCGGCGGCCGGCTCGCTGTCGGACCGGATGTCGATCCGCCAGCCGGTGAGCCGGGCCGCCAGGCGGGCGTTCTGCCCTTCCCGGCCGATCGCCAGCGACAGCTGGTAGTCCGGAACGGTCACCCGGGCGGTGCGGGTCGCGGCGTCGACCACCTCGACCCGCAGGGCCTTGGCCGGCGAGAGCGCGTTGCCGACGAACTGGGCCGGGTCGTCCGACCAGTCGATGATGTCGATCTTCTCACCGTGCAGCTCGCTCATCACCGCGCGGACCCGCTGGCCCATCGGCCCGATGCAGGCGCCCTTGGCGTTGACACCCGGCACGGCCGCGCGTACGGCGATCTTGGAGCGGTGGCCGGCCTCGCGGGCGATCGCGGCAATCTCGACGCTGCCGTCGGCGATCTCCGGCACCTCGAGCGCGAAGAGCTTCTTGACCAGGTTGGGGTGGGACCGCGAAAGGGTGATCTGGGGGCCGCGGAAGCCCTTGGCCACGTGGACGACCACGCAGCGGATCCGCTGGCCGTGCCCGTAGACCTCGCCGGGGACCTGCTCCGACTGCGGCAGCACGGCTTCCAGCTTGCCCAGGTCGACCGTGACGATGCCCTTCTCGGTGCGCGCCTCGTGCGCCTGGATCACGCCGGTGACCAGGTCACCGTCGCGGCCCACATATTCCCCGAAGTGCACCTCGTCGGTGGCCTCGCGGAGCCGCTGCAGGATGACCTGTTTGGCGGTCATCGCGGCGATTCGCCCGAAGTCGTGAGGGGTGTCGTCCCACTCCCGGACGACCGAGCCCCCCTCGTCGAGCTCCTGGGCGTAGACCAGCGCGCCGCCGGTCTTGCGGTCGATCTCCACCCGGGCGTGCGGCTCGGCGCCCTCGGTGTGCCGGTAGGCGGTCAACAGCGCGGTCTCGATCGCCGCGAGGATCGTCTCGAACGGGATCTCCCGCTCGCGCTCCAGTGCGCGCAGCGCCGCGAGGTCGATGTTCATCGCTCCTCGTCCTCCACTCCGTCCTCGTCGTCCTCGTCGTCCTCGTCGTCCTCGTCGGCGAACTCCGCGAGCTCGTCGTCGGCGACCTCGTCGGCCCGGCTGAACTCGACCTGCACCCGGCCGGGGCCCAGCTCGTCGTGGGCGATCGCCGTGCGCTCGCCCGCCACGTCCAACATGACACCCGCGTCGTCCACGCCGACCACCCGACCGGTGATCGGGCCGACCTTGACCAGCCGGCCGATGTTGCGCCGCCAGTGGCGCGGCAGGGTCAGCGGCCGGTCGACGCCCGGCGAGCTGACCTCGAGCTGGTATTCGCCGGCCACGAGCTCGTCACCGCTCTCCTCGACGGCGTCGAGCGCGGCCGAGACCGCGCGGGACACGTCGGCGACGGCGTCGAGGTCGAGGCCGCCGTCGCGGTCGACCACCACCCGCACCACGAACCGCCGGCCGGCCCGGGAGATGGTGAGGTCCTCCAGGTCGTAGCCCGCGTCCTGGACGACCGGCTCGACCACGGTGCGGAGGCGGGCCCGGCGCGCGGCCAGGTCGCCTCGGGGCGCCGCCGGGCGGGGCCCGGGCGCGGGCCGTCCGCCGGCCGCTCGGCTCCGCTGTGCCATCGTCACCCCTCCACGTCCGTGCCGTCACGCCATGCCGTCGAGCCACCGGACCCGCGTCCGGTGGCTGCGCAGAGCCTAACGCGCTGCGGCGCGGGCGAACCTGCCGGCGCACCGAACCCCCCGACCGGGCTGCCCATGGTGTTGACTGACCACGTGCACGGCGGTGATGAAAACGACAAAAACCCCATTCGAGTACGGCGTCGCGCCGTGCTCGCGTTCGGCGCGGCCCTCGCGGCCGGCGCGGCGGGCGGCTGCGGCCTGCTCGACCGGGAGCCGGACGAGCCGCCACCGCCGGACCCGCTGCTGCCGCTGGCCGACGACGCGGTCCGGCTGGCCACGCTCTACCGCTCGGCCGCGACCGACTTCCCCGACCGGGCCGGGGTGCTGACCCCGATCGCCGACGCGCACGACGCCCACGCCCGTGAGCTCGCCCGGATCATGGCCACCCCGGCGCCGAGCCCGGCCGCGAGCGCCAGCGCCGGTGGGGCTGTCGAGGACCGGATCGAGGCGCTCCGGGCGGCCGAGAAGACCGCCTACGACGCGGCGGTGCAGGCCTGCCTGCGCACTCCCGCCCACCGCGCGGTGCTGGTCGGCTCGATCGCCGCCGCCCGGGCCACCCACCTGGAGGCGCTCAAGTGACGGGTGAGCTGACCGCCGCGCTGTCGGCGGAATACGCGGCCATCTTCGCGTACGGGCCGATCGGGGTGCGGTTGACCGGGGCGGAGCAGTCCGCCGCCCGCGCCGCCGAGGCCGCCCACCGCACGCTGCGCGACGCGCTGGTGGTGGCGCTGCACGGCACGGGGCTGCCGCCGGCCGCGGCCGCCTACACGCTGCCGGAGCCGATCGTCGACCGGGCCGCGGCGCTGCGGGTGGCGATCGCCGTCGAGGAGAAGACGGCGGCCGTCTGGCGGGCGGCCCTCGGCGCCACCGTCGACACGCAGCGCCGGCAGGCCCTCGACGCGCTCACCGGCTGCGCCGTGCGGGCCACCCGCTGGCGCCGCTTCGCCAAGGTCGACCCGATCACCGTCCCCTTCCCGGGGAAAGCGCCCGCTTAGTCGGAGTTGCCAGCCGCATACTCCGTATGCATACTCAGTAGCCATGTCCATCAGACACGGCCTGCTCGCGCTGCTCGAGCGCGGCCCCATGTACGGCTACCAGCTGCGCGCCGCCTTCGAGGAGTCCACCGGCGCCACCTGGCCGCTCAACATCGGGCAGGTCTACACGACCCTGTCCCGCCTCGAGCGGGACGGTCTGGTGCGCCCGCTGCCGGAGAACGACGGGGGGCAGCGGCCGTACGAGCTGACCGACCTGGGTCGGGCCGAGATCAACGTCTGGTTCGCCACCCCGATCAGCCGCACCGACCGCCCCCGCGACGAGCTGGCGATCAAGCTGGCCCTCGCGATCACCACCCCCGGCGTCGACGTGCGCACGGTGGTGCAGACGCAGCGCACCGCCACCATCCAGACCCTGCAGGAGCTGACCCGGCTCAAGCAGCGCTCCGACCAGCCCGGCGACCTGTCCTGGCGGCTGATCCTCGACGCGATGGTCTTCCAGGCCGAGGCCGAGGTGCGCTGGCTCGACCACTGCGAAGCCAGCCTGGTCCGCTACCAACCCCCGGCACCGAGCGCCACCGGCGCCGGCGAAGAGGCCGACGAGCGTACGGAGGCCCACCTGTGATCCTCGAACTGCGCGGTGTCCACCGCACCCACGGGACCGGCGACACCGCTGTGCACGCCCTGCGCGGCGTCGACCTCGGCGTCGCGGCCGGTGAGCTCGTGGCCGTCATGGGCCCCTCCGGCTCCGGCAAGTCGACCCTGCTCAACCTGGCCGGCGGGCTCGACTCGCCGAGCCAGGGCGAGGTCGTCGTCGAGGGCGAGGTGCTCGGCACGCTCAACCGCAAGCAGCTGGCCCGCCTGCGCCGCCGGCACGTCGGCTACGTCTTCCAGGACCTCAACCTGCTGGCCAGCCTCACCGCGGTCGAAAACGTGGCGCTGCCGCTCGAGCTCGACGGCATGGCCGTACGCAGGGCCCGCAAGCTGGCCGCGACGGCGCTCGACGAGGTGGGCCTGGCCGACCTGGCGCCGCGCTTCCCCGACGAGATGTCCGGCGGCCAGCAGCAGCGGGTCGCGATCGCCCGCGCGCTGGTCGGCGACCGCCGCCTCGTGCTCGCCGACGAGCCGACCGGCGCGCTCGACTCGCAGACCGGCGAGGCCGTGCTGCGGCTCCTGCGCAGCCGGGTCGACGCGGGCGCCGCCGGTGTGCTGGTCACCCACGAGGCCCGGCACGCGGCGTGGGCCGACCGGGTGGTCTTCCTGCGCGACGGCGTCGTCGTCGACACCACCAGCCCGGTCGGCGAGCCCGAACAGCTCCTCGGGGTGGATGCATGAGCGCATGGCAGACGTCCCTGCGCATCGCGTTGCGCGAGGCGCGGCGGGCGAAGGGGCGCACGGCGATGGTGCTCGTGCTGATCACCCTGCCGGTGTTCGGGCTGGCTTTCGCCGCGGTCACCTACGACATGTTCGACCTGCGGCCGGCCGAGCGGATCGACCGGCAGATCGGGTCGGCCGACGCGCAGCTGGTCTGGTACGACAAGGCCCCGGTCCGGCAGAGCCTCGACGGTGAGAACTGGGACAGCGGCCAGCAGAACCCGGGCGGCAGCGGTGAGCCGTTCCTCCCCACCGAAAAGGACGTGCTGGCCCAGCTGCCCGCCGGCAGCACGGCGCTGCGGACCACCCAGGCGTGGATCGAGATGCGCACGGCGACCGGCATCGGCGGCCTCGAGGTGCTCGGCATCGACGCGGCCAGCCCGCTGGCGAAGGGCCTGGTCGAGGTGCGCGAGGGCCGGGCACCGGCCAACGCGTCCGAAGTGGCGCTCAGCCGCCGGGGCCTGGACCGGCTCGGCGCCCACGTCGGCGGCACCGTGCAGGACGCCAGCCGCACGGAGACCTACACCGTCGTCGGCCTGGTCGAGGCGCCGGGCAACCTCGGTGAGCTGATGGTCCGCCTGCCGGCCCCCGACGAGGCCGCCAACTGGCTGGTCGGCACCCCGGCCCCGGTGACGTGGTCCGAGGTGCGGGCGCTGAACGCCCACGGCATGGCCGTCAAGTCCCGCAGCGTCATCCTGGACCCGCCGGCCGACCCCGAGGGCGTGCTCCCGAGCAACTCCGGCGGCATCGACGGCGGGCTCAAGGTGGCCGCCGTGGTCGGCGGGCTCGGCCTCTTCGAGGTCGTGCTGCTGGCCGGTCCGGCGTTCGCGATCGGCGCCCGGCGCCGGCGGCGCGAGCTGGCGCTGGTCTCCGCCAACGGCGGCACCCCGGCCCACCTGCGGCGGATCGTGCTGGCCGACGGCATCGTGCTCGGCGTGGCCGGCGCGGTGCTCGGCATCGGCCTCGGCATCGCCGGCGCGCTGATCGCCCGGCCGCTGGTCGAGGTCTACCTGGCCAACGAGCGGGCCGGCGGCTACCGGGTCTATCCGCTGGCGCTCGTCCTGATCGCCGCGCTCGCCCTGGTCACCGGCATCCTCGCCGCGCTCGCCCCGGCGGTCGCAGCCGCCCGGCAGGACGTGGTCGCGGCCCTGACCGGCCGGCGCGGCGCGCTGCGCTCCCGCCGCCGCTGGGTGGTGCTGGGCGTCCTGCTCGCGGTCCTCGGTGGACTGGTCGCGGTGGCCGGCGCGGCGACCGCGCGGGCCGAGGCGATCCTCGGCGGCCTGGTCGTCGGCGAGCTCGGGCTCGTGCTGATCACCCCGGCCCTGGTCGGGCTGATCGCCAAGCTCGGCCGGTCGCTGCCGCTCGGGCCGCGGATCGCGCTGCGCGACACCGCCCGCAACCGGGCCGCCGCGGCGCCGGCCATCTCCGCGGTGATGGCCGCCGTGGCCGGCTGCGTCGCCATCGGCGTGTTCCTGTCCAGCGACGCCGACCGGCAGGCCGACACCTACCGGACCGGCCTGCCCCTGGGGTACGCCGCCGTGCAGCTCATGGAGCCCGACGCCGGCCTGCCCACGGTGGAGCGGGTCACCGCCGCCGCGGCCGGCAGCCTCGCGGTGACCGGGGTGCGCCAGGTCGACACGATCGGCTGCCCCAAGGTCGACGGCGAGGCGACCTACTGCTACGTCAGCCCGAAGATGCCCACCGAGCTGGCCTGCCCGTTCACCAACAACACCGGCCCCCTGTCGCCGGACCAGGCCCGGCAGGCCCTGGCCGACCCGCGCTGCCAGCAGCCCGCCTTCCTCTACGGCAACATGCCATTCACCACGGTGGTCGGCGACGGCGGCAACCTCGGCGCGCTGTCCAAGCCGGCGGACGACGACGTGCGGGCGGCGACCCGGGTGCTCGCGGCGGGCGGCGCCGTGGTCAGCGACCCGCGTCTCGTCCAGAACGGCAACGTCACACTCGAGGTCAAGGGCGACGCCGGCGACGGCAGCGGCGAGAAGGTGCTCCGCACCGCGGTGGTGCCCGGCTACGCGCTGCGCACCGGCGTCGAGATCGCCAACGGCGTGCCGACGAACGGGCTGCAGCGCACCTACCTGTCGCCGGCGGCGGTGGCGGCGCTCTCGCTCGACACGGTGCCGGAGGGCTTCGTGATCGCCACCGGCCAGGTGCCCGACCAGGCGGCGCAGGACAAGCTGGCGGCGTCGGTCGCCGAACTGCCCGGCAAGGGGTACGCGACGGTCGAGACCGGGCCGCCCTCGGGCGTACCGACGGAGGCGCTGATCCTGGCCGCGGCCGCGATCATCGTCGCGCTCGGGGCCACGTTCGTGGCCACCGGGCTGGCCGCCGCCGACGGCCGGGCCGACCTGTCGACCCTGGCGGCGATCGGCGCCGCGCCCAGCGTCCGGCGGGTGCTCACGCTCAGCCAGGCCGGGGTGATCGCCGGGCTCGGCTCGCTGCTCGGCACCGCGGCCGGCTTGGGGACGGGCTGGGCCATCCTGGCCGCGTTCAACCGGCAGTTCGCCGACAACTGGCCGCGCGAGGTCGCGTACCCCTTCGCGGTGCCGGGTGTCGTCCTGCTCCTGCTGGTGTCGATCCCGGTGATCGCGATGCTCGGCACGGGACTGCTCACCCGCGCCCGGTTGCCGATCGAGCGCCGGGCCGACTGAGGGATCCCGCACCGCGGCCCGGAGCCGCAGACTGTGCCGATGTCACTCTTTCGGGCGACAGCCCGCCGGCTCGGACCCACCCGGTTCCTCTACCGGGTGGGTCCGGTGCTCGTACCCCTGGATCGGATCGTCAGCCGGCTCACCCGCGGCCGCGTGGTGGCCCTCGGCCTGATCCCGTCGGCGCTGCTGACCACCCGCGGGCGGCGCACCGGGCTCGCGCGCGACAACCCGCTGCTCTGCCTGCCCGACGGCGACGGTTTCCTGGTGGTCGGTTCCAACTGGGGGCGGCGTTCGCAGCCCGCCTGGGCGCTCAACCTGCTCGCCGAGCCGGCCGCGACGCTGACCGTCGGCGGTGCTGCGGTGCCCGTGCGGGCTCGGCTGCTCGACGGCGCCGAGCGGGCCGCGGCGTGGGCGCGGCTGCTGGCGGTCTGGCCGGGGTACGCCGCCTACGAACGGCGGGCGGGGCACCGCACCATCCACGTCTTCCGGCTGGACCGGGTCTGAACGTCCCGGCATCGTGCCATCGCCGCGGCATCCACGAGCGCCCCGCCGGGAGCGCGCCCACCATGGCCGCATGACATCGCAGTGGATCGGCCCGACCTGAGACGACACAATGACGGCCGTGCCCGACGAGCCGAACCCGTACCTGGCGAACCCGCGCTGGGTCGTGGCCGAGCTGGTCGCTGACGCGGCCCGCCGCCGCTATCCCGCCGACATCCTGGCGATCGGGGTGCACGGCTCGCTCGCGCACGGCGACGACCACGACACCAGCGACGTGGACCTGGTCGTGGTCACCTACCGGCCCGGCGCCGGCCCCCGCCCGGTCACCCGCCGCGTCGACGGGGTGCTCGTCGATCTCGGCGTGGTGGGGGCGGAGGAATACCTGCGGCACGCCCGCACCCTGACCACCTCGTGGCCGCTGGCCGCGGACCGCTACGTGACCACCAAGCCGATCCACGACCCGGACGCCTGGCTGGACCAGCTGCGCGACGTCCACCTGGGCCGGCTCGCCGAGGCGCGCACCGCCGAGTTCACCGCCCTGGCCCGCGAGGCCTGGTGCCGGGGCGCGTCGGCGCACGCCCGGGCGACCCGGTTGGCGGCCTTCTACGAGAGCGACGCGGCCCTGGTCGTGCTGGCCGAGGTCCGCCTGGCCGCGGCCACGGTGATCGGCCTGCTCACCCGGACCTACTTCCGCAACAGCGCGGACGCGGTCCACCGCACGGGCGTGGCCGGCGCCGACCTGGCCGAGCTGGGCGTGATCCTCCGCGACCAGGCCCAGGACCTGGCCGACCGCGGCCGCCCCGTCGACGGCACAGTCAGCGACCTCTTCGACCGCTGACCGCTCACCCCGGCCGGCGAAGCCGGCGGTAGCCGGCAAGCCGGCGCTGACCTTGGCCCACCCGGCGCCCTGTCGCAGCCTCCGGCTGGCGAAGCCGGCGCTGACCTTGGCCCACCCGGCGCCCTGTCGCAGCCTCCGGCTGGCGAAGCCGGCGCTGACCTTGGCCCACCCGGCGCCCTGTCGCAGCCTCCGGCTGGCGAAGCCGGCGCTGACCTTGGCCCACCCGGCGACCTGTCGCAGCCTCCCGGCCGGCAAAGCCGGCGCTGACCTTGGCCCACCCGGCGACCTGTCGCAGCCTCCCGGCCGGCAAAGCCGGCGCTGACCCGGCGCCCTGTCGCAGCCTCGCGGCTGGCGAAGCCGGCGCCGAGGCGGTGCCGCGCCCGCCGCCTCTCTCAAAGCCGGCGGCGGCCGGCGGAGGTGGCGCTGGGGCGGTGGTGGCGCCGCCTTGGCGGCGACCGGGGGCGGACCTGGCAAGCGGAGCGCCAGCGGAGCGATCCCCGGCGGGAGCGACGGTCGTGCCCACGGCGGACCCGGGACCGCCCGATCTTGATCTTGGCCTATTCGGGAGACAGCCAGCTCTGGTCGCCGAGGCCGGCGATGTCGAGGACGCGGCGTACCCGGCGGGACGGGATGACCTCGAGGTGCGGGATGCGGTCGGTGAGGCGCACGAGCGCCTGGATGGCCGCCGAGTCGAAGAAGGTGACCGCGCGGAGGTCGAGGGTGACCTTGTCGGCGGAGTCACGGGTCGCCGCCTGGAACATCTGGTCGGCGGTTGCCATGTCGACCTCACCGGTCACGACCACCCGGCGGTGGTCGGCATCACCCTCGCTGGTGGCGGAGAAGACGGTCTCCTCTTGATCCACGGCACCAACCTTGGCACACCCCTCTGGCCCCGGCAAGCAACCCCTCGGCGTCGCTAGTGTGTGAAGCATGGCCGACCGTGCTCCGCTGACTCCCGGGAAGATCTCGCCGCTGCGTCAGGTGCCGTCCTCGATCCCTCGACCGGAATACGTCGGAAAGAAGGGCCCCACCCCCTGGCGCGGCTCCCACGTGCAGACGCCGGAGACGGTCGAGAAGATGCGGGTCGCCGGGCGGCTGGCGGCGCAGGCCACCCAGCTGGCCGGGGAGCACTGCAAGCCGGGCGTGACCACCGACGAGATCGACAAGGTGGTGCACGAGTTCCTGGTCGACAACGGGGCCTACCCGTCGACGCTGGGCTACAAGGGCTTCCCCAAGTCGTGTTGCACCAGCCTCAACGAGGTCATCTGTCACGGCATCCCGGACACGACCGTGCTGGAGGACGGCGACATCGTCAACGTCGACGTGACGGCGTTCATCGGTGGGGTGCACGGCGACACCGACGCGACGTTCCTGGTCGGGGACGTCGCCGAGGAGAACCGGCTGCTGGTCGAGCGCACCCACGAGGCGATGATGCGCGGGATCAAGGCGGTCGCTCCGGGCCGCCAGATCAACGTGATCGGTCGGGTGATCGAGTCCTACGCGAAACGATTCGGGTACGGCGTCGTCCGGGACTTCACCGGGCACGGCATCGGGGAGTCGTTCCACAGCGGGCTCTACGTGCCGCACTACGACAGCCCCCGGCCGACCGATCTGATGGAACCCGGCATGACCTTCACCATCGAGCCGATGATCACATTGGGCACCCACGACTACGACATGTGGAGCGACGGCTGGACCGTCGTGACGAAGGACCGCAAGTGGACGGCGCAGTTCGAGCACACGATCGTCGTGACCGAGGACGGCCACGAGATCCTGACCCTTCCGTGACCGAACCGGAACTGCCGCCACCGCACCATCACGCCGACGTATCCGGGGGCCGACTGCGCCCCGCGGTGTTCGGCGCCATGGACGGCCTGGTCACCAACATCGCCCTGATCGCCGGCGTCGGCGGTGGCGGGGTGGGCTCGCGCACCCTGGTGCTGACCGGCGTGGCCGGCCTGGTCGCGGGGGCGATCTCGATGGGGCTGGGCGAGTACACGAGCGTGCGCAGCCAGAACGAGCAGGTGCGGGCCGAGGTGGCCAAGGAGCGCCGCGAGCTCGAACGCAACCCGGTCGGCGAGGCCAACGAGCTCGCCGAGGCCTGGGTCCAGCGGGGATTGCCGCGCGAGCTGGCGACGCAGGTCGCGCACGCCCTGCGACAGAACCCGCGGGAGGCGCTGCGGGTGCACGTCCAGGAGGAGATGGGCGTCGACGCGGAGGACCACCCGAGCCCGTGGACGGCGGCGATCCTGTCGTTCGTCTTCTTCTCGGTCGGGGCCGTCGTTCCGTTGCTACCCTATTTGCTCGGTTTGTCCAACCTTTGGGTGGCGCTGGGGGTCGGCGGGTTCGGGTTGTTCCTGGCCGGGGCCCTGGTGGCACGGTTCACGAAGCGGTCGTGGTGGGGCAGCGGGCTGCGACAGCTGGCGCTGGGCGCGCTGGCGGCCGCGGCGACCTATGGCATCGGGACGGCGATCGGCGTCTCCGCCGCCTGAGCTCGACGGCCGCCGGGCAGCGCGGGCTAGGCGGCCGTAGCCGGCCGGCCCGGGGCGGGCGCGTCGACGTCGAAGGCCGGCAGCCCGTCGATGCTGGTCGCGTTCTTCTTCCGGCGGTAGTCAGCCAACGCCACGTCGTCCTTCCGTGACGCCCACTGCAACAGCACGTCCCGGTCACCCTCATAGGTCATCAGCGGCACCGCATAGCCGCACGAATCGCTCACCCGGCTCACCTCCACGGTGACCACACCGCGAAGACCGCCCAGATCCGGCGCGTCCGGGAAATTCGCCACCAACGCCGCGCAGTCCGGATCGCCGATCGGCGTGTAGAAACCCTGCCCGTGCAACCGAACGATGTTCGGCGGCCCCTGGAACGCGCAGAACATCAGCGTGATGCGGCCGTTCTGCCGCAGGTGGGCCAGCGTCTCGGCCCCGCTGCCGTGGAAGTCGAGATAGGCCACCCGGTGCTCGCCCAGCACCGCGAACGTGCCGCCCATGCCCTTCGGCGACAGATTGACGTGACCGTCGTCACCGGACGGCGCCGTCGCCACGAAGAACATGTGCTGGGCTTCGATGAAGTCCCGCAACCGGCCGTCGATCCGTTCGTACAACTTGGCCATGGCCTTGATCCTGCCACCGCCGGCAGGCCCGACGCGAGGCGGTTTCAGCTGCTGGAAGCCGCCCCGACCAGGGCCGCGAACAAGCGATGGTCGGTCGTGTCCTCCGGATGCCACTGCACGCCGATGGCGAACCGCAGCGCCTGGTCCTCGACGACCTCGATCAGGTTGTCCTCGGGGCACCAGCCGGTCGCGGTCAGCTTGCCCGCGTCGGCGACGCCCTGGTGGTGGAAGGAGTTGACCTCCACCGACTCGCCGAGCAGCTGCCGCCCCAGCGAACCGGGCGCGAGATCGACCCGGTGGAACCCGAACTTCGGACCCGACACGGGCCGGTGGTTGTCGTGCCCGAGCACCTCGGGCAGGTGCTGGTGGAGCCGCCCGCCGTAGGCGACGCTCATCAGCTGCATCCCCCGGCAGATCGCCAGCACGGGCAGGTCGGCGGCCAACGCGGCGCGCAGCAGCAGCAGCTCGGCGGCGTCGCGCTCGGACTTGACCACGGTCGTGGGGTGCGCCTGCTCGCCGTAGAGCGCCGGGTCGACATCGGAGCCCCCGGTGAACACGATGCCGTCGAGCCCGTCCAGCGCGTCGACGTCGGGAGCGTCAGGGGTGATGAGCACCGCGCGCCCGCCGCTGGTGTGCACCGCCTGCACGTAGGCCAACGGCAGCACGGCGGCGAACGTGTCGTTGAGCCCGAACCTCGCCTCTTCGGCGTAGGTGGTCAGGCCGATCACGGGCCGGGACATCAGCTCACCCTAGCGGAAAAGGCGGGATTCAAAACCAATAACCGGGCGGTCCCGGGCCCGCGGTGGTCCGGACCGTCGCTCCCGCCGGACAAACTCGCTGGCGCGTCGAGCCAGGCCCGCGGTGGGAAACCCGCGGCGCCCAGACCTTTAGCCGCGAGCGGCGTCGATCAGCGACTCGAAGATGCGGCGTTCGCCGGACTCTTCGGGGTGCCACTGGACGCCCAGGACGTACGGCTTGGCCGGGTCCTCGAGCGCTTCGATGACGCCGTCGTCGGCGCGGGCGGTGACCGTCAGCGTGCCCGGGTCCGCCACGCCCTGGTGGTGGTAGGTGTTGACCTCCACGCGACCGTCACCCTCGGGGCCGTCGCCGGCGACCTCGGCGGCCAGCGAGCCGGGCTCCAGCGTGATGCCGTGGAAGCCGTAGACGCCGGGGGCCGGGCGGTGCTTGTCGGAGCCGACCACGTCGGGCAGGTGCTGGTGCAGCCGGCCGCCGCAGGTCACGGCGAGCAGCTGCATGCCGCGGCAGATGCCCAGGACCGGCAGGTCGGTCCGCAGGGCGGCCGCGAGCAGCACGGACTCGCCGCGGTCGCGGTCGGGTCGGCTGTCGGTGAGGGGGCCGGGCGCCTCGCCGTAGAGATCAGGTCCGAGGTCCGCCCCGCCGGCGATGATCAAGGCGTCGAGGGCGCGCAACACGTCGGCGTCGGTGTCATCGGGGGGCAATATCACCGCCCGGCCGCCCGCGGCGGTCACCGCGTCGACGTAGGCCTTTTTGATCAGTGCCGCGTCCTGGTCGAGCCACACACCCCAGGAAGCGGGTTCTACATAGGATGTAATTCCGACGATCGGTCGCACGGTTGCTGAGAACCTCCTCCCCGATAACATTGCTACCCGGCAAACGGATCGCCAAACGATCGCTACAGGGGTGTGACGTATGCCCCCGTAATTCCGCCGTCGACGACAAATTGCGCCGCCGTCATGAACGAGGCGTCGTCGCTGGCCAGGAAGGCCACCGCGGCCGCGATCTCGTCCGGCTGGCCGAACCGGCCCATCGGCACGTGCACCAAGCGCCGCGCGGCCCGCTCCGGGTCCTTGGCGAACAGCTCCAGCAGCAGCGGCGTGGCGATCGGTCCGGGGCACAGCGCGTTGACCCGGATGCCCTCCCGGGCGAACTGGACGCCCAGCTCACGGGTCATCGCGAGGACTCCGCCCTTGCTCGCGGTATAGGCGATCTGCGAGGTTGCCGCGCCCATCAGCGCCACGAACGACGCGGTGTTGATGATCGAACCCTTGCCCTGGCGGCGCATCTGCGGGATCGCGTACTTGCAGCACAGATAGACGCTGGTGGTATTGACCCGGATGACCCGTTCCCAGGCGTCGAGTCCGGTTTCCAGAATGGAGTCGTCGTCGGGCGGCGAGATGCCCGCGTTGTTGAAGGCGACGTCGACCCGGCCGTGCCGCTCGGCGACGCCGTCGAACAGGTCGCGGACGCTGTCCTCGTCGGCCACGTCACAGAACACGAACTCCCCGCCGACCTCGTCGGCCGCCGCCTTGCCGGCCTCGGCGCCGACGTCCACACAGATCACCTTGGCGCCCTCGGCGGCGAACCGGCGGGCGGTGGCCAGGCCGATCCCGCTGCCGGCGCCGGTGATCACGGCAACCCGGTCCTGGAGCCTGTTCATCGAGCCTCTCAATCTGTGGCGAGTCAGTCTGTGGCGAGGAAGACGTTCTTGACGTCGGTGAACGAGAGCAGCGCGTCGGGGCCCAGCTCACGGCCGAGTCCGGACTGCTTCATGCCGCCGAACGGTGTCCAGTAGCGGACCGACGAGTTGGAGTTGACCGACAGGTTGCCGGTGTCGACGCCGCGGGCCACCCGGATCGCCCGGCCGGCGTCGCGGGTCCAGATCGAGCCGGACAGGCCGTACTCGGTGTCGTTGGCCAGCCGGATCGCGTCGGCCTCGTCGTCGAACGGCAGCACCGAGACGACCGGGCCGAAGATCTCCTCGCGCCAGTGCCGGTCGTCGACCGAGTCGGCGAGCAGGACCGTGGGCGCGTACCAGAAACCGGGTCCTTCCGGGGCGGTGCCGGTGAACGCCACCCGAGCGCTGTCATCCACATAGGACGCCACCGAGGCCCGCTGGCCGGCGGTGATCAGCGGACCCATCTCGGCGGTCTCCAGCGCCGGATCCTCCACCCGGAACGCCTTGACCGCAGGCTCGAGCAGTTCGAGGAACCGGTCGTACGCCGAGCGCTCCACCAGGATCCGCGAGCGCGCGCAACAGTCCTGGCCGGCGTTGTCGAACACGGCACCCGGCGCCCCCGCGGCCGCTCGCTCCAGCTCGGCGTCGGCGAAGACGATGTTGGCGCTCTTGCCGCCCAGCTCCAGCGTCACCCGCTTGACCTGCTCGGCACAGCCCCGCATGATCCCCTTCCCGACCTCGGTGGAGCCGGTGAAGCAGACCTTGCGGACGGCCGGGTGGGTGACGAACCGCTCCCCCACCACCGAGCCGCGGCCCGGGATGACCGTGAACACTCCCTCCGGCAACCCGGCCTCGAGGGCCAGCTCCGCGAGGCGCAGCGCGGTCAGCGGCGTGACCTCGGCCGGCTTGAGCACCACGGTGTTGCCGGCGGCCAGCGCGGGCGCGAAACCCCAGCCGGCGATCGGCATCGGGAAGTTCCACGGCACGATCACGCCGACGACACCGAGCGGCTCGTGGAACGTCACGTCGAGACCGCCGGCGACCGGTATCTGCCGGCCCATCAACCGTTCCGGCGCGCCCGCGTAGTAGTCGAGCACGTCGCGGACGTTGCCGGCCTCCCAGCGCGCGTTGCCGATCGTGTGGCCGGAGTTGCGCACCTCCAGCTCGGCGAGCTCCTCGAGGTGGGCGTCCACGGCGGCGGCGAACCGGCGCAGCAGCCGGGCGCGATCACCGGGCGCCAGCGCCCGCCACGCGGGAAACGCCGTGGCGGCACGCTCGATGGCGGCGTCGGTGTCGGCCGGACTGCTCGCCGGCACGGTCTCGATCGGCAGCCCGGTGGCCGGGTTGACCAGCTCGGTCATGGTGCTCCCTCACAGCCGCTCGAAGCCGCGGAACAGCTCCCAGTCGGTGACCGCCGCGTCGAAGGCGGCCAGCTCGACCCGGGCCCGGTTGGCGTAGTGGTCGACCACGTCGGCGCCGAACGCCGCGCGCGCGATCTCCGACTCCTCCCACAGGGCGGCCGCCTCCCGCAGCGTGCTGGGGACGCGGGGGGACGAGTCGTCGCCGTACGCGTTGCCGGTGAACTCCGCCTCCAGGGGCAGCTCGTGCTCGATGCCGTGGATCGTGCCCGCGACCAGCGCGGCGATCGCGAGGTAGGGGTTGACGTCGGCGCCCGGCACCCGGTTCTCCACCCGCATGCCCTGGCCGTGGCCGACCACCCGCAGCGCGCAGGTGCGGTTGTCGCTGCCCCACCGCAGCGCGGTCGGCGCGAACGAGCCGGGCTGGTAGCGCTTGTAGGAGTTGATGTTGGGTGCGAACAACACGCTGAACTCGCGCATCGTCGCCAGCAGGCCGGCCAGCGCGTGCTGGCCCGTCTTCGACAGGTGGGCCGGCCCGTCGCCGAGCATCGCCGAGCGGTCGTCGCTGTCGCGCAACGAGAAGTGGATGTGGCAGGAGTTGCCCTCCCGCTCGTTGGGCTTGGCCATGAAGGTGATCGACATGCCTTCCTGGGCGGCGATCTCCTTGGCCCCGTTCTTGTAGATGACGTGGTGGTCGGCGCAGGTGAGCGCGTCGGCGTAGCGGAAGGCGATCTCGTGCTGGCCGAGGTTGCACTCGCCCTTGGCGCTCTCCGGCACCAGTCCGGCGCCGGCCATCTCGTTGCGGATGCGGCGCAGCAGCGGCTCGACCCGCGCGGTGCCGAGCAGCGAGTAGTCGACGTTGTAGAGGTTGGCCGGGTGCAGCTCGCGGTAGCCGCGCTGCCAGGCGTCCTCGTAGGAGTCCCGGTAGAGGACGAACTCGAGCTCGGTGCCGGCGAAGGCCGACAGCCCGTGCTCGGCGAGGCGGTCGAGCTGGCGGCGCAGGATCTGCCGCGGGCTGGCGCTCACGTCTCCGGAGCCGTCGAGCCAGGCCAGGTCGGCGAGGAGCAGGGCGGTGCCGGGCTGCCAGGGTACGCGGCGGAGGGTGGACAGGTCGGGCACCATCGCGAAGTCGCCGTAGCCGCGCTCCCAGCTCGACATCGCGTAGCCGTCGACGGTGTTCATGTCGACGTCGACGGCCAGCAGGTAGTTGCAGCCCTCCGCGCCGCCCTCGGTGACCTCGTCGAGGAAGAACCGGCCGTGCAGCCGCTTGCCCTGCAGCCGGCCCTCCATGTCGGTCAGCGCGAGCGCGACGGTGTCTATCTCACCGCCGTCGACGGCCACCGCGAGCTCTTCGAGCGTGAGCGCCGGTTCTCGGGTCATTCCTCGCGCCTCCATTGCAAAAGGTCTACTCGTAAACCATTGGTGCGTCAATCATCCGAGCAAGCCACGCAGCAGCACGGCGGTCCCGTCGCAGTGCTCCTCCATCGTCGCCCGCGCGGCGGCCGCGTCCCCGGCGAGAATCGCGTCGACGACCCGGGTGTGTTGCAGGTCGGAGTGGTCCAGGTTCTTCTTGATGACCGGAATGCTGGCCAGCAAACCGTCGAGCGTGAGCTGCACGTCGGCCACCGCCGCGGCCAGCGACGGGCTCCCGCTCGCGGCCGCGATGGCCAGGTGCAGCCGGGAGTCGGCCACGCGGCGGGTGGCCGGGTCGCGGTCGCGGGAGGCGGTCAGGCTGGCCACGAGCCGCTGTCGGTCGACGGCCGCGAGGGTCCGGGTCGCCGCCAGCCCCGCCGCCCCGGGCTCCAGCACCCGCCGGAAGTCGAGCGCGTCGTGCAGGGCGTCGCCCATCCGCCGCGCCAGCTCGGCGGCGCCGCCGTGCCTCGGCCGGGTCGGCCGCCGTCCCTTCTCGACGGTTCCCGGCGTCACCACGAAGGTGCCGCCGGTCCGCCCGCGCCGCGACTCGAGAAAGCCGGCCTCGCGCAGCGCCCGGATCGCCTCCCGCAGGGTGACCCGGCTGACCTGGAGCTGCTCGGCGAGCTCCCGCTCGGGCGGCAGCCGGTCACCTTCGCCGACGAGCCCGAGCCGGATGGCCTGCGCGAGCCGCGAAACGGTGATCTCGAAGGCGTTGCCCCCGCGGACGGGCCGCCACAGCGGCACGCCCGCCACCTCGGTGACGGCCGGATCCGCCCGCCGGCCGGGCCGGATCGCCTCGTCCAGCGACCGCCACCGCTGCTCGGCCGTCCCCGCCTCCGTTCGCGCCGCGGGCGTCAGCCCAGCCTCCGCCGAACGCGGCCGGCGGCTTGCCGCCGCGGTTGTCAGCCCAGCCTCCGCCGAGCGCGGCCGGCGGCTTGCCGCCGCGGTTGTCAGCCCAGCCTCCGCCGAGCGCGGCCGGCGGCCTGCCGCCGCGGTTGTCAGCCCAGCCTCCGCCGAGCGCGGCCGGCGGCCTGCCGCCGCGGAGGTCAGCCCAGCCTCCGCCGAACGCGGCCGGCGGCTTGCCGCCGCGGGGGTCAGCTCAGCCTCCGACGCCAGGGGCTGCCGGCTGGCCGTCGCGGCGGACGCGGTGGGTTCCGCGGGTGTCGGGTCGGCCGCGGCCGGAGGCGGGCGGCGGGCCCGCTTCCGGGCGGCGTCGGTGGGCATTGGGCGTACCCCCAATCCCGCGCGGCCGGCGACGCGCGCCGGCCGCGTGGGTCGCAGCGTCAGGGCGTCTTCCATGCGTCGGCCACGCCCGGTTCCTCGATCGTACGGCGCGGGCCGGTGAACCACTTGCGGGCCGAGAGCAACCACCAGAGCCACACCGCGAGCAGCACGCCGCCGACGGCCAGCGGCGCGTAGTTGACCGCGCTCCACGTGAAGTCGTCGCTGAACGGGACCGCGGCCGGGGTGAACGGCATGATGAAGTAGATCGAGATGATCGCGATCTCGATCACCGCGATCCAGCCGAGCACCTTGTAGCGGGAGCCCAGCGTCCACGGGCCCGGGCGGAACCGGTCGCCCATCCGGAGCCGCAGCGCGATCGGGATGAGGAACGCGAGGTAGAGGCCGATCACCGCCACCGAAACGACGGCGTAGAAGGCGACCGGGATGCCGTTGTACTGGTAGAGGGCCGGCAGGGTGAGCACGCCGCCGGCGACGGTGCCGGCGATGATCGCGTACACCGGGGTGCCGTCGCGGTTGACCTTCGACCAGAGCCGCCAGCCGGGGACGGCGCGGTCGCGGCTGAACGCGTAGGTCATCCGCGACATGGACGTCACGCAGCTCATGCCGCAGAAGAACTGGCCGATCGTCGAGATGATGATGACGATCTTGAAGAACACCGGGGTCAGCGCGGTCTCGAAGATGGCGCCCGAGAAGCCGCCGGCCTCGTTGATCGCGTCGACGTCGGTGGCGGCGAACAGGAACGCCAGCAGCAGGATCCAGCCGCCGATGGCCGAATAGAAGATCGACTGCCAGAGGCCCCGGGCCGCCGCGTGCGAGGCGCCGCGGGTCTCCTCCGACACGTGCGCGCAGGCGTCGAAGCCGGTGATCGTGTACTGCGTGAGCAGGAAGCCCAGCGGCAGGATGAAGAACCAGAACATCAACCCGTTGTGGTCGCCGTTTCCGAAGCCGGAGTTGTTGAACCGCTCGGTGAAGACGAACTGGAAGCTCTGGTGGTTGTCCGGCACGAACACCAGGATCAGCACCACCGCGGCCGCGCCCGCGACGTGCCACCAGACCGAGACGTTCTGGAGGATGTCGATGATCGCGTGACCCCAGATGTTGATGATGCCGTGCAGCGCCAGGATGATCACGAAGAGGAGGAACGCCTGGTTGAGCGTGCCGGCCCACCCGTCGAACAGCGCCGACAGCGTCAGGTTGAGGAACGTGGCGCAGCCGTAGTCGACCGACGCGGTCACCGCGATGAGGCCCACCAGGTTGAGCCAGCCGGTGAACCAGCCGTGCACCGGCTTGCCCATCTTCGCGGCCCACCAGTAGATGCCGCCGGCGGTGGGGTACGCCGAGACGAGCTCCGACATGCAGAGCCCGATGATCAGGATGAACGCCGAGATCAGCGGCCAGCCCCAGGAGATGGCGATCGGGCCGCCGTTGTTCCAGGCCTGGCCGAACGTGGTGAAGCAGCCGGCCAGGATCGAGATGATCGAGAACGAGATGGCGAAGTTGGAGAAGCCGCTCCACTTGCGCCGAAGTTCCTGCTTGTAGCCGAGTTCCGCGAGCCGCTGGGCATCGTCGTCCAGTGGCTGCTCACCCGTCTCGGGCGACGTGGTCGTCACTGCAACACCTCCTTGAGGCGGTCATAACGGGGTGGCCGTGCGGCCCGCGGCGGCGTCGATCAGGCGTCCCAGCTCGGGTGCGTCGAGATCGCGGGTGGCCCGGGCCCATTTGTCGGCCGCTTCGCCCGCGTAGTCGAAGGTCGACGTGCGCGCGCTCAACAGGCCGTGGTGCACGGAGAACCAGAGCGTCCAGGTGACATTGGACAGAACCTGGTTGAGCCGGACCCGGGCGATCAGCGCGGGTACGGTCTCCGTGCCGTAGTAGGCGGTCGCGAGGGCCGCCGTCCGGTCGGGGTCGAAGTCGGCCTCGGCCGCTATGTCACCCAGCTCGAAGGCCGGGTCGTTGTTGCCGGACAGCTGGTAGTCGACGATGCGCACGTCGCCGGCCAGGTCGATGAAGTTCTCGGGCAGCAGGTCGTTGTGGCACGGTCTTACCTGGGCCGGCTGCCGCGCGATCGCGACGCCGATCGCGTCCACGATGGACTGTCGGTCGTGGTAGCCGGCCGGGATTCCCAGGTCGTGCCGGCGGCAGATGTCGAGCAGCTCGCGCCGCTTGGCCAGGATGTCGAAGTCGTTGGCGAAGGCCGGGCCGGCGTGCAGCCGCCGGCACGCGGCCGCCAGCTTGGGGATCGCCTCGTCGGCCCGCACGTCGTCGGCGTGCAGCGTGCGGCCCGGCAGGAACTCCAGCACGAGCGCCGGCACGTCGGGCAGCACCTCGATCACCCGGGCGCCGGCACCGCTGTCGGCCGCCCGCCGGGTGTTCTCGATCTCCTGCTCGGGCGGGATGCCCAGGCCGGCCGCGGAAACCGCCGGGTCGAGCACCCGCAACAGATAGCTGCGCCCACCGGTGTCGACGCGCCAGATGTGGTGCGACAGTCCACCGGCGACCGGGGTGGCGCGCACCGGACGATCGGCGAAGAGCGAGACGCGGCGCAGCACGTCGCCCGCCTCGGGTCGCTCCGCCATCCGCATGCCCGCCTCCGCCGCATGCCCCCGTTCTCCTAGGCGGGAGTGTTGACCCGCGTGATCACGCGGGTCAATACTCACGAGGTTAAAAGTTCACTGACCGGATAGCTGATTTGGTCAGACCTTTCTGGTGGTAGGACTGCGCAGGTGCGGACCGAAGCGCGCGTGGTGATCGTCGGTGGCGGGGTCGCGGGCTGCAGCATCGCCTACCACCTGGCCCGGCTGGGCTGGACCGACGTGCTGCTGCTCGAGCAGCACGAGCTGACCGAGGGCACCACCTGGCATTCGGCGGGCTTCGTAGGCCAGCTGCGCTCCACGATCAGCCAGACCCGCATGATCATGTATTCGTCGTCGCTCTACGCCGAGCTGGCCGAGCGCACGGGTCTGGACCCCGGGTGGCGTGGCGTCGGCGGCGTCCGGCTGGCCACGACGCCCGCGCGCGAGGAGGAGCTGCTGCGCCAGGCGTCCTCGGCGACGACGTACGGCCTGGAGATGGAATTGCTCTCCCCCGCCGCCCTGGCGACGCGGATGCCTTTCCTGGACGTGTCGGACGTGCGGTCGGCCGGCTGGCTGCCCGGCGACGGCTACCTGCGGCCGGACGCGCTGGCCGGCGCGCTGGCGGCGGGTGCCCGTTCGCTCGGCGTCACCATCGCGACCGGGGTCACCGTGACCGGGGTCGAGGTGGTCGGCGGCCGGGTCGCCGCGGTGGAGACGTCGCACGGCCGGGTCGCCACCGAGATCGTGGTCAACGCGGCCGGCGCGGCGGCCGGGCACGTCGGCGCGCTCGCGGGGGTCGCGATCCCGGTCGTGCCGATCAAGCACCAGTACGTGGTCAGCTCGCCGCTCCCCCTCGACGACCTGCCGGCCCTGCCGACGGTGCGCGACCCGGACCACATCGTCTACTTCCGTGGCGGCGGCGATCCGCCGGACGGGCTGTTGATCGGCGGGTACATCCGCACGCCGCCGGTGTGCTGGCCGTCGTCGGGACCACCGCTGGCGTCGCCGCGATCGCTGTTCCCGCCGGACCTTTCGCTGTTCGCGGAGTCCTGGGCGGCCGGCCGGCGTCGGGTGCCCGCGTTGCGCTCGGCGTCGATCGCGCGGGTGGTCAACGGCGCCGAGGCGTTCACGCCCGACGGCGAGTTCCTGCTGGGCGAGACGGCGGTACGCGGCTTCTGGGTGGCGGCCGGCTTCTGCGTGCACGGTCTCGCGGCCGCCGGCGGTGTCGGCAAGGCGATCGCGGAGTGGATCGTCGACGGCCAGCCGGAACTCGACATGTCCACCATGGACATCCGCCGGTTCGGCCCGCACGCGGCCAGCCGGTCCTGGGCGACGGCCAAGGCGCTCGACGCGTACTCCCGCTACTACGACGTGGTCTATCCGCACACCGAGTGGACGGCCGGGCGACCGCTGCGCCGCTCGGCGATCTGGCCGCGGACGCTGGAGGCCGCGCTCGGCGAGAAGGCCGGCTGGGAGCGGGTGAACTGGTTCCCGGCGCGGCCGTCGGACCCCGACGCCGTGCGTCCCGCCGGCTGGGCGGGTCGGGTGTGGTCGCCGGCGATCGCCGCTGAGTGCCGGGCGACCGCGTCGGCGGCGGGCCTGTTCGACCAGTCGTCGTTCGCGAAGCTGGACGTCCGCGGGCCTGGCGCGGCCGCCTTTCTCCAGTGGATGTGCGCCAACGACGTCTCCCGTCCGGTGGGCGCGGTGACCTACACGCAGCTGCTGAACGCCCGCGGCGGCATCGAGGCCGACCTGACCGTGACCCGCCTGGGGCCGGACCACTTCCGCGTCGTGACCAGCACGGCTTCGGGGGTACGCGACGCCGCCTGGCTGCGCCGCCACGCCCCCGCGGACGTGGTGGTAGACGACGTGACCGGTGCGTACGGCTGCCTGTGCCTGTGGGGTCCGGCCGCCCGCGAGATCGTGGCGCCGCTGGTCGACGGCTCGCTCGACACCCGCTTCATGCGGGCGAGCCGGGTCACGCTGGGCCCGGTGCCGGTGCTGGCCCAACGGGTGACCTTCGTGGGTGAGTTCGGCTGGGAGTTCTACGCGCCGACGGAGTACGTCCTGACGCTCTGGGACCTGATGGTCGACGCGGGCGCGCCACACGGCCTGCGCCCGGCGGGCTACCGGGCCATCGAGTCGATGCGGCTGGAGAAGGGCTACCGGGTGTGGGGCTCGGACATCACGCCCGAGACCACGCCGAACGAGGCCGGGCTGTCGTTCGCGGTCCGGACCGACAAGGACTTCCTGGGCAGCGCCGCGTTACGGGGCGCGTCCCCGACGCGCCGCCTGCGCTGCCTGGTCCTCGACGACCCGACGGCCGTCTGCCTGGGCACGGAACCGGTCCGGGTGGCGGGGGAACCGGTCGGCCGGGTCACCTCCGGCGGCTACGGCTACCGCGTTGAGGCGTCGATCGCCTACGCCTACCTTCCGTCTACTGTGGAGCCTGGCGAGCGGGTGGAGGTAGGGATGTTCGGCGGGTGGCAGGACGCCACCGTGGTGAGGGAACCGTTGTACGACCCGGAGAACCGCCGCATCCGCGGCTAGCCGCGTTCGGCCCGGCGACACACCGCCGGAGCCGCCGCAGGCTGGGCCGGCGCCCGTCCCCGCCTGCGGCGGGCCTGCCCTCAGGGCAGCCGAAGCCGCTCGCACGTCGAATCGCCGCAGTGCCGCTGGGTGTGGCTCGGCACCGTTCGGCCGGCGTTCCGGTTCCTACGCCTCGATGCGGTCGGGCGCCGGCACCGGCTCCCGCTGCGCGGGCGTCGGCGTCTCGTCGGCGTCCGGGATCGGCTCGCCGGCCAGCCGCCGCAGCGGTGACAGCCACGCGAACACCACCCCGATCCCCGTCATGGCCGCCGTCCAGATGATGGCCGTCCGGGGATCGGTCGCCTCCGAGACCAGACCGCCAAGCAGCGCGCCCACCGGCCAGCCGACGCCGAACGAGATCATGCGGCCGGCGGTGTTGACCCGGCTCTGTAGTCGGTCGGGCGTGACCCGCTGCCGCAGCGTGATCGCGGTCAGCACCACCATCGAGTAGACGATGGCCCACAGACCCAGCATGGCCGCCGCGACCACCCAGTTGGTGGCCAGGCCGCAGGCCAGGCCGGCCAGCGCCGAGAGCGGCAGGAACCACAGCGTCACCCGCGGCTCGCCCAGCCGCCGCGACAGGCGCGGGAACAGCACCGCGGCCACGATGCCGCCGGCGCCCCAGACGCCGTACATGATGCCCAGGCGTGCGTCGTTTGTCGGGCGGATGCCGAGCGTCTGGTCGAGCCACGGCACGAACTGGCCCATGAAGGCGCCGCCCGTCATCGACTGCAGGCAGCCGATGACGGTCTGTGTGCGGACGATCGAATGCCGGCTCAGGAAGACGACGCCTTCGCGGATGTCGCGGAGCATGCCCCCCGGCGGGCCGGGCACGCCCGTCTGCAGCGGCGTGGCGATCGCCCGCACCAGCAGCGCCGACACCGCGAACGACACCGCGTCGACGAGCAGCAGCGGCGCGGGGGCGGTCAGCGTGATCAGCACACCGGCGAGGCCGGGCACGATGATCTCCAGGACCGTGCCGCCGCCGTGGACGGCCGAGTTGGCGGCGGCGATGCGGGCACGGCCGACCAGCGCCGGCAGGGCGCCGAAGTTGGCCGCGTCGAAGAAGACGAACAGGATCTGGGTCAGGAACGCGACGACCAGCACGTGTGGCGCGGTCAGCACGCCGAACGCCCAGGCCGCCGGGATCGAGCCGAGCACGACCGCGTTGACCAGGTCGGCGATCACCATCACGCGGCGGCGGTCGAGGCGGTCGGCCAGGGCGCCGGCGAACAGGCCGAAGCAGAGGTAGGGCACGCCCTCGGCGACGACGACGAACGCGGTCCACAGGCTCGAGCCGGTCACCGAGTAGATCAGCACCGGGAGCGCCACGTAGGTGACCAGCGAGCCGGTGAGCGAAACCATGCGGGCGAGCCAGTAGCGGCGGAAGTCGACGTCGGCGAGGAGGCTCACCGGGACATCATGCCGGTGGGCACCGACAAATACGTTGCCGCGTCGATCGCCGTACCGCATGATTGGTCTCAGGTCAAGAGGGGCCCCAACGACTCCGCGCACTCGGCAAGCGCGAACGCACCGGTGCGATTCACCTCTCTCATCGCACCGGCGCGAGGCGGCGGACGGGCGCGCGGCTCACCCGCGCGCTCGTCCGCACGTCAATCCTCGCGGGCCGCGGAGCGCAACCGCGCCGCGATCGCCGACGGCGCCACCGGGTTGCCGAAATGCCGGCCCTGCCCGCTGTCACAACCCAGCGCGGTCAACCGTTCCACCTGTTCGGCCGTCTCCACCGACTCCGCGGTGACGGACAGCCCGAGCGCGTGCGCGAGCCGCACCAGCGCGTCGACGATCCGCTCGGCCACCACGCTCGCCGGGTCCTGCGCCCGCATCCCGTCGACGAACGGCCCGGCCAGCTTGAGGCTGTGGATGGGCAGCTGCCGCAGGTACGCGAGGTTGGAGTAGCCGGTGCCGAAGTCGTCGATCGCGAGGCGTACGCCCGTGCCGGCCAGCCGGCGCAGCGCCCGCACCGGCTCACCCCCGGTCGCCATCACCGCGCTCTCGGTCAGCTCGAGCTGGAGCAGGTCGGGCGGCAGGCCACTGGCCCGCAACGCCCCGGCCACCTGGTCGACGATCTCCGGATCGCTGACCTGCCGGGCCGACAGGTTGACGCTGACCATCAGCCGGGCGCGGGGGAACTCCTTGTGCCACCGGCCGGCCTCGACGCAGGAGCGCTCCAGGACCCACTGGCCGAGCCGCACGATCAGGCCCGTCTCCTCGGCGAGCCCGATGAACTGGTCTGGCGAGAGCAGCCCGAGCGTCGGGTGCTGCCACCGGATCAACGCCTCGACGGCCCGGATCTCGCCGCTGTCGAGCGAGACGATCGGCTGGTATTCCACGACGAACTCGTCGCGGGCGAGCGCCGCCGGCAGCGCCGCGGCCAGGGCGGTGCTGGTCGCCTCGCGGGCCGCGCGCTCGGGGTCGTAGCGGGCCCACCGGCCGCGCCCACCCTCGGCCTTGGCCCAGTAGAGCGTGGTGTCGGCGGCCTTCATCAGATCGGTGGCGGCGCCGTCGGCGGCGAACCGGTCCACGATTCCGACACTGGCCGAAACCGCGAGCTGGTGCGCTCCGATGTGGACGGGCTCGGCGACGGCGCGCAGGGCCGACTCCGCCACCTCGACCGCGGCGCCGTCCTCGTCGACGTCGGCGACCAGGATGACGAACTCGTCGCCGCCCATCCGGGCGACCAGGTGGCCGGCGCCGGCGACCGCCTCGGCGAGCCGCCCCGCGACGACGACGAGCAGCTTGTCGCCGACGTCGTGGCCGAGCGTGTCGTTGACGGCCTTGAAGCCGTCGAGGTCGAGGAAGCAGACGCCGACGCGGCCGTCGTGGGCCGGGTCCTGGAGCACGGCCTCGAGGCGCTCGAAGAAGAGCGTGCGGTTGGGCAGGCCGGTCAGCGGGTCGTGCAGGGCCTGGAAACGCAGGCGCTGCTGCAATGCGTAGCGCTCGGTGATGTCCTGGACCATCGCCACCGTGAAGCGGGGCCGGCCGTCGTCGAAGCGGACGAGGCTGACGGCGAGGTCGGTCCAGAGCTGGCTGCCGTCCTTGCGGTAGTAGCGCTTCTCGACGCGTACGCGGTCGCGCTTGCCCTCGATCAGCTCCTCGTAGAGCCGCCACATCTCGGGACCGTCGTCGGCATGGAACAGGCGGCTTACGTTGATCTCGCGCAGCTCGTCGCGCGAGTAGCCCAGCATGTCGGCGAACGACTGGTTGACGTCGACGATGGCGCCCGACAGGTCGGCGATGCCGATGCCGATCGCGGCGCCGCTGAACACCGCGCGGAACCGGGCCTCGCTGTCGCGCAACGCCTGCTCGGCCTCGTTGCGCGCCTCCCAGGCGGACCGGCTGATCCGTTCCTGCTGGGCGAACGTGCGGTCGCGCAGCGCCCAGGCGAAGCCCTCCGCCAGTGCCGCCTGCAGTTGCGTGACGCGCGCGGTCAGGTCGGGCCGGTCGAGCCCGGGCACCACGTCGTCGACCAGGTGGTCGGCCAGCGCCCGCAACGACCAGCCGAGCGTCTCCGGCTCGCTGAGGTTGACCGCGACCAGCGCCCGGCCCACCTCGCGCCCCGGCTCGGCCGTGAACTCGTCGGCCCGCAACACCTCGGCGAGCCGGACCGCGTGCCCGGCCAACAGCTTTTCGACCTCTTCGGACGACATGGGTACGAACGCCCGCCGGGCAATGGCGCGTGCCCACCGCCCGGCGTAGCGCTGCGCGCCCGAGCTGCTGATCTCCGGTGCGGAGAGGGCCATGAAATCAGCCTGCGGCGGGCTTTCGGCCGGCGGGGTCGGCGGGCTTTCGGCCCACTCCGCCGAAGGCGCCAAACCGCTCGGGGTGGTCGTCGACGTCGTCCGGCGAGTCCGGCCGCCACAGTGGCATGTGGACGATGCCGGGCTCGAGGAGCGCGAAATCGCCGAAGTAGGCGGCCACCTGGGCCTTGGACCGCAGCGTGATCTCGGTCGCGGTGCGCGCCGACAGCTTCTGCGCGTCGAGCATCTCCTGCGGCTGGTCCTCGAACGTCGAGTGGGAGATGACGAGGTAGCTGCCCGGCGCCACCGCGTCGCGCAGCACGGCCATCAGGCGGTCGGGGTCGTCGCTGTCGGGTACGAAGTGGACGACGCCCGCCAGCAGCACGCCGATCGGCCTGGCGAAGTCGAGCAGGCCGGTCGCCCGCGCCTCGGCGATGATGTGCTCGGGATCGCGCACGTCGGCCTGGATGACCGCGGTGCGCGGGTTGTCCTCCAAAATGGACCTGCTGTGCGCAACGGCGACCGGGTCGATGTCGACGTAGACGATGCGCGCCTCGGGGTTGATGCCCTGCGCCACCTCGTGCACGTTGCCGACCGTCGGGATGCCGGAGCCGATGTCGAGGAACTGGTCGATGCCGGCCCGGGTCAGCTCGGCCACCGCGCGGCGCAGGAAGGACCGGCCGGCGCGCATGGTCTCGGCCAGGTTGGGGGTCAGCGCCGCGATCTGCTCGGCGAGTTGTCGGTCGATCTCGAAGTTGTGCGCTCCGCCCAGGAAGTAGTCGTAGACCCGGGCGGCGCTCGGCCGGCTGAGATCGACCTCCGTCGGTAGCGCCCTCGACTGTTCCATCGTCCGCCTTCGTTCGATGTCGCTGGGGCTCATGGTCGCGCCCGAGCATACTGAATCGATGCGGCGGTGCGGGGCGACGCGTCGTACCCCCTATTTTGCTCCGTCGGCGGCCGGGACGGGCGTGGCCGGCGTCGCCGCCGGTAGCTGTTCCAGAAGCATGCCGGCCTGGTGCGCGAGCGCGCCGACCACCGCGGGCACCACCGGGAGGATCCAGTCGGCGATGACGCCGCGGTGCGGGAGGTTGAGGATCAGCACGGCCGCCGCGGCGCCGCCGAACCCGTGCACGAGACCGCGCCAGGCGGCCCGTCCCGTGGACGCGACAGCAGCGAGCCGCGCGGCCCGGCCGGTGAGCCCGGGGAAGCTGGTGAGGGCGCGGGCGTCCCGGCGGCCGAAGTTGAGGCCGGTGACGGCGGCGGTGACGGACGTGCCGCCGACGACGGCGGGCAGCAGGTCACGGGTGAGCATGAACAGCACGACGAAGACGCCGAGGCCGATGCCCATGGCGACGGCGGCGCGTTTCCACTCGCGCTTGTCGCCGGGGTACCAGTAGTACTTCGTCGTACCCTCGGAGATCTTCTTCTCGATCCTGCCCACGCCGGGCCTCCAGTGACTTTGGGTGGTTTCTTCGTCACTCAGGGTATGGGCTGGGCTGATTCCGGCATTCGGGCATTAGCCGAACTATCTCGGATTCTGGGACGCTCGTCGCGGCGTCAGAAGAGCACGGTGGCGAACTCGCCGACGGGCCGGAAACCACATCGGGCGTACGCCCGGCGGGCCGGCTCGTTGAAGTCGTTGACGTAGAGGCTGACCGTCGGCGCGACCCGGCGCAGCGCGTCGCGCACCACCGCGGCCAGCGCCGGCGCCGCGAGGCCCTTGCCGCGCCAGTCGGGCGCGACCCAGACACCCTGGACCTGCGCGGTGTGCCGGGTGACGACCGCGAGCTCGGCCTTGAAGACCACCTCGCCGTCGACGATCCGGGCGTACGCGCGGCGGGCCCGGACCAGGTCGGCCACGCGCCGCCGGTAGCCGACGCCGCCGTCGTCGAGCAGGGGCGAGACGCCGACCTCCTCGGCGTACATGGCGACGGCGGCGGGGAACAGCGCGTCGATCTCGTCGGTGCGAACGACGCAGACCGAGCGGTCGACGGCCACGTCGGGCACGGCGTCGGCCATCAGCAGGGGTTGGTGTGGCCGGACCTCGCGGGCCGGCCCCCAGTGGACGGCGAGCCGCTCCCAGAGGCCGAGCACGGCGTCGGCCCGACCGACGATCGACGAGCAGGTGCGGTCCTCGGCGGCCAGGCGCTCGGCGAACGCGGCGACGGCCGGCGGACCGGCATGCACGGGCGTGAGGTGGCCGCCGAGCCAGCAGAGCGCTTCGACGTGGCGGCGCGACCCGTAGCCGAAGACCCGGCCGTCGGCCCGCCACCAGGCGAGCCCGCGCGCGGCGACGCGCTCGGCGACCTGGGCGGCGCCGTAGGGGTCGGTGTCCAGCAGGCGCTCGACCGCGCTTCGCTCGGTCTCGCCGAGTTGCCGGACGGGCACCATCAACACGCTCTCAAGCGTGCCAGATCACCGTGCTAACGGCTTCCCCCGGTTCGGCGCTCCCGTTCGCCGCTGTTGATATGTGAGCTGGGTCACCACGTGTTGTCGGCGATGCATTGCCGATATATCGTCAACGTATCGACAACAGATCGGAGGAGGACCCATGAGGTTCCAACGAGAAAATCTTCATCGTGGCCATCACCATGGCCATGACGCCCGGATGCGCGGACACGGCTTCCCCGGAGGCGACTTCGGCGGCTTCGGCTGGGGTGGCTTCGGCGGCGGCTTCGGTGGCCCCGGCGGCGGTCCCGGCGGCCGCGGACGCGGCCGCGGCGGCCGACGCCCCAACGTCCGCGCGGCCCTGCTGGCGCTGCTCACCGAGCGGCCGATGCACGGCTACGAAATGATCCAGGAGCTCGAGCAGCGCACGGGCGGCATGTGGCGGCCCAGCCCCGGCTCGGTCTACCCGACGCTGCAGCTGCTCGAGGACGAGGGCTTGATCGTCAGCACCACCGAGGGCGGCCGCAAGAGCTTCGCCCTGACCGAGGCGGGCCAGGCCGAGGCCACCGCCGCGGCGGAACAGGCGCCCTGGAGCGCCTTCGAGGCCGCCGGCGCGGTCAACAGCTGGCAGGACATCCGCGAGGCCGCGATGGGGACCATGAACGCCCTGCGCCAGGTGCTCCGCAACGGCACCGACGACCAGCGCACCCGCGCCGCCGAGGTGCTCGACGAGGCCCGGCGCAAGCTCTACGCGATCCTCGCCGAAGAGCCCGAGACCCGGTGACCCCGCACGCGGGGAGCTCCACGAGACCACGGGGTTCGTGGGGCGCCATCCGCTCCTGATCGCGAAGGCCCACGGACCTCAGGTCCGTGGGCCTTTCCGCGTCCGCTGGCCGCGAGGTCCGCGGGCCGCGAGGTCCACGGGCCTCAGGCCCGCGGGCCTTCCCGCGTCCGCCGGCCCGAGGTCCGCAGGCTTCCCGCGTCCACGGGCCGCGAGGTCCACGGGCCGCGAGGTCCACGGGCCTCAAGGTCCGCAGGCCTCCCCGCGCCCGCCGGCCGCGAAGTCCACGGGCCGCGAGGTCCGCAGGCCTCCCCGCGCCCGCCGGCCGCAAGGTACGAGGTCCGCGGGCCGCGAGGTCCGCAGGCCTTCCCGCGCCCGCCAGCCGCGAGGTCCGCAGGCCTTCCCGCACCCGCCAGCCGCGAGGTCCGCGGGCCGCGAAAACGAAGCGGCTCCCCGAACGCCTGGTTCGGGGAGCCGCTTGCTGTCTTCGGTGCGACTGCCGCTAGTGGACGGTGACCGTCGGGCCGACGGCGAGGTCGCGGAGTTCTTCCGGGAGGTCGGCGCCCATCTCATCGGCGAGGCGGACGGCCTCGCCGATCAGGGTCTCGACGATCTGCGCCTCGGGCACGGTCTTGATGACCTGGCCCTTGACGAAGATCTGGCCCTTGCCGTTGCCGGACGCCACGCCGAGGTCGGCCTCGCGGGCCTCGCCCGGGCCGTTGACGACGCAGCCCATGACCGCGACCCGCAGCGGCACCGGCAGGCCCTCGAGCCCGGCGGTGACCTCTTCGGCCAGCTTGTAGACGTCGACCTGGGCCCGCCCGCAGGACGGGCACGAGACGATCTCCAGACCGCGTTCGCGCAGGCCGAGGGACTCGAGGATCTGCTGGCCGACCTTGACCTCTTCGACCGGCGGGGCCGACAGGGACACGCGGATGGTGTCGCCGATGCCCTCGGCCAGCAGCGCGCCGAAGGCGACCGCCGACTTGATCGTGCCCTGGAAGGCCGGGCCGGCCTCGGTCACGCCGAGGTGCAGCGGGTAGTCGCACTGCTCGGCCAGCTGCCGGTAGGCGCGGATCATCACGACCGGGTCGTTGTGCTTCACCGAGATCTTGATGTCGCGGAAGCCGTGCTCCTCGAACAGCGAGCATTCCCACAGCGCCGACTCGACCAGCGCCTCCGCCGTGGCCTTGCCGTATTTCTGGAGCAGCCGCTTGTCGAGCGATCCGGCGTTGACGCCGATCCGGATAGGGACACCCGCGTCCGACGCGGCGGCCGCGATCTCCTTGACCTTGTCGTCGAACTGCCGGATGTTGCCCGGGTTGACCCGCACCGCGGCGCAGCCGGCATCGATCGCGGCGAACACGTAGCGCGGCTGGAAGTGGATGTCGGCGATCACCGGGATCTGCGACTTCTTGGCGATCGCGGGCAACGCCTCGACGTCGTCCTGCGACGGCACGGCCACCCGCACGATCTGGCAGCCCGAGGCCGTCAGCTCGGCGATCTGCTGCAGCGTCGCGTTGACGTCGGCGGTCAGCGTCGTGGTCATCGACTGCACCGACACCGGGGCGCCGCCACCGACCGGCACGGAGCCCACCTGGATCTGGCGGCTCTGCCGGCGGGGCGCCAGCGGCGGGGGCGGGACAGCCGGCATACCGAGACTGACTGCGGTCACAGGAACACTCACCTCGGAACGGTTGTGCGGAGATCTAGAAGAGCGTGATCGGGTTGATGATGTCGGCGGTGATCGTCAGCAGGGTGAAAGCCCCACCTATCAGGATAACCGCGTACGTAACGGGCATCAGTTTGAAGTAGTCGACGCGCCCTGGGTCGGGCTTGCCGAGCCGCGCGAACACCCACGACCGCGCCCGCTCGAACCACGCGATCGCGATGTGGCCACCGTCAAGGGGTAGCAGCGGCAAGAGGTTGAAAACCCCAATGAAGAAGTTCAACGAGACGAACAGCAGGACAAAAATCTCCCACAGACCGTGTTGCGCGGCCTCACCGCCGAGCCGGCTGGCGCCGACGACGCTGATCGGGGTGTCGGCGTCACGCGGCTCGCCCGTGACGGCGTCCCACAGGGCGGGGATCTTCTGCGGCAGCCGCTGCAGCGACTGGACGGTGCCGACCGCGAGCTGACCCGTGTAGTCGGCGGTCGCCGGGAACGCCTCGACCGGGTTGTATTTGACCATCGTCGGCATGCCGGGCGGCAGGTTGGGACCCGCGACACCGAGCGCGCTGACCGCCGTCACCGGGCCGTCGGGGTCGCCGACCGGCGGCCGCTGCACCGAGGCGAGGTTGACGTTGACCTGCTGGTCGGCGCCGTCGCGCTGGTAGTTGACCGTCGCCTGGCTGTTGGGCGGGAGCTTGCGGATCTCGTTGACCAGGTCGGCGTAGGTCGCCACCGGCACGCCGTTGACCGCGGTGATCTTGTCGTCGTCGCGGAGACCGGCCTGCTTCGCGGGGCTCGCCGGGTCGCCCGGCACGCAGTCGCGGTTGACGGTCGCGCCGACGATCACACAATCAGTGATCTTGACGTACGCCGGTTGGGGCTTCTCGATCGCGGGGTTCGGCAGGCCCATGAAGATCGCGGCCAGCCAGAGCGCCACGATCGCCAGGAGGAAGTGGGTGACCGAGCCGGCGCCCATCACGATCGTGCGCTTCCAGACCGGGTATTTCCACATCACCCGCGGCTGGTCGGCCGGGTCGACGTCGTCGTCCTGCGGCGTCATGCCGACGATCTTGCAGAAGCCGCCGAGGGGGATGCCCTTGAGGCCGTATTCGGTCTCACCGCGCTTGAAAGACCAGATGGTCGGGCCGAAGCCGACGAAGTATTTCGTGACCTTCATGCCGAAGGCCTTGGCGGTGACCATGTGGCCGGCTTCGTGCAGGCTGACCGATATCAGGATGCCAAGGGCGAAGGCCACCACCCCGATCAGAAACAGCATCAAGCTCCCCTCACCGCCGACCCGATCAGCTCACGCGCCTGCCCCCGGGCCCACGTCTCCGCGGCGAGCACGTCATCGACGGTACCTGGTTCGCCGAAATCGGGTGCTGCTGCGAGGACTTGGGCCACGGTGTCCACTATGCCGAGGAACGGCAACCGGCCCGCCGTGAACGCCGCCACACATTCCTCGTTGGCCGCGTTGTAGATCGCCGGCCGGCAGCGCCCCGCGCGCCCGGCCGCCTTGGCCAGCTCGACCGCGGGGAACGCGCCGTCGTCGAGCGGCTCGAAGGTCCACGTGTGGGCGGTGGTCCAGTCGACCGGCCGGGCCGCGTCGGCGACCCGGTCGGGCCAGCCGAGCCCAAGCGAGATCGGCAGCCGCATGTCGGGCGGGCTGGCCTGCGCGATCGTCGAACCGTCGACGAACTCCACCATGGAGTGGATCACCGACTGCGGGTGCACGACGACCTGGATGTGGTCGTAGTCGATGTCGAACAGCTCGTGCGCCTCGATCACCTCGAGCGCTTTGTTGACCATGGTGGCCGAGTTGATCGTGACGACCGGACCCATGTTCCAGGTGGGATGGGCCAGCGCCTCCTCCGGTGTGACCGCGGTCAGCTCGGCGCGCCGACGCCCGCGGAACGGCCCGCCGCTGGCGGTGAGCACCAGCTTGCGGACCTCGCTCTCGGCGCCGGACCGCAGGCACTGCGCGAGCGCCGAGTGCTCGGAGTCGACCGGCACGAGCTGCCCGGGCCGCGTCACCGCGGCCTTGACCAGGCTGCCGCCGGCGATGAGGGACTCCTTGTTGGCGAGCGCGAGAACACGCCCGGCGCGCAGCGCGGCCAGTGTCGGCGCGAGCCCGAGCGAGCCCACCACGCCGTTGAGCACCAGGTCGGCCGGCCACTCGGCCAGCTCGGCCATCGCGCTCGGCCCCGCGAGGATCTTCGGGATCCGGAAGTCGCCGGTCGCGTAGCCCCGCTTGGCCGCCTCCGCGTAGAACGCCAGCTGCAGGTCCTGTGCCGCGGACGCCTTGGCCACGCCGACCGCCTCGACGCCCAGCTCGAGCGCCTGGGTCGCGAGCAGGTCGACGTTGCCGCCGCCGGCGCCGAGCGCGACGACGCGGAACCGCCCCGGGTTGCGGCGCACGATGTCGACCGCCTGCGTGCCGATCGACCCGGTGCTGCCGAGCAACACGATCTCGCGCGGGTTTGCTTGGGTCACCCGGTCATTCTCCCCTATCGCGGGTCGGGCTCCGAAGTTGTCCACAGGTCCGGCCGGGCGCGGCGCACGAGACCCCGCCGCTCGAGGAGGTCGCGCAGCTCATCCCGGTGCTCGGCGGACAGCGGCGCGATCGGGACCGCCAGGAAGGTTCGCCCCGGCGGCCAGACCACCAGCAGGTCGTCCGGGGTGATCGCGGCACGCTCGACCGTCTCCCAGCGCAGCGTCGTCGGCTCGGCGTTCTCCCGGCGTACGGTCAGGCTCTCGTCGTCGATCTCGTACTCGGCGGCGCTCGCCGTTGACCTGCGGTGCCTGAGGCGGACCACCGCGACGATGAGGCTCGGGCAGATCAGCAGGAGCAGGCCCGCGGCGACGAGGACGGCCTCGAGGAGCGTCGGGGCCGGTCGGGTGGCCGCCAGCACCAGGCCGAGCAGCACCGCCACGGCGCCGAGGGCGTAACAGGCGCGCCGTGGCCAGCGCATCGCGTACCGCGCGGCGGTGTTCGCCCTCCGGCGGTCCGGCCGGGCGACGATGACGATGCGCACGGCGGACAGGGTAGGGCGATGATCCGCTCCGTTACTGGGCGGGTCCCCGGTTGTCGTCGGCGGCCAGCCGGTAGGTGTCGAGCTCGATGCCGCCGTACCAGCGCGTTTGTGTGCCGATCGGGGTCATGCCCAGGCGGCGGGCGACGGCGACCGACGGCGTGTTGCCCGCACGGATGACCGCGAAGATCTCGCTCAGCCCCGCGGCGAACGCGCGGTCGATGGCGGCGCGACCCGCTTCGGTGGCGTAGCCGTGCCCCCAGGAGTCGGGGTGCAGGTGCCAGCCGACCTCGATGTCCGTGGTGGGTTTGTCGTCGACACCGGGCAGGGGTACGACAAGCACCGAGCCCACCGTCACCCCGGTGTCGCGCACGTCGACCGCCCAGATCCCCTGCTGGCCGTCCGGCGACGCCCGCTCCTGCCAGCGGCGCATCATGGTGCGCGCCTCGGTCTCGGTTTCAAGTGTCCGTGGGTGGGCACCGAGCCACCGGGCAACTTCCCAGCGCGACATCATGTCGAAGACCCGAGCGACATCGGCGTCGCTCTCCGTCCACTGCCGAACGATCAGGCGATCCGTCTCGAAGACCGTCATGTGCAGGGATGCTAACGAGTGTCGGGCGCCTTTCCAGGGAAAGTGAGGGCATGGTCGAGGGGCTGCGAAGGGTGGCGCGCGCCGCGTTCGCGCCCCTGCGCGGCCGGGACCTGTCGCTGCACGCCGCGGCCATCACGTTCTACGCCGCGATCGCGATCGTGCCGGTGTCGCTGCTCGCGCTCTGGCTCACCGGCCTGATCGCCGGCGCGGACCGGGTACGCCGCCTGACCTCCTATGCGGTGGAGACCCTGCCGGCCGAGATCGGCGCCGACCGCGCCGCCGGGGCCCTGATCGAGACGGGCCTGTCGCTGACACCGTTGCTGGCGCTGGCGTCGCTGCTGCCGGCATCGTTCTACGGCGAGGGCCTACGACGGGCGTTCGTCTCGGTCGCCCGACCGGCCGACGAACGCCTGATCGGCTGGCGCGGCCGCATCCTGCTGCTGCCCCTGCTGGCCCCGGCGCCCGCGCTGGTCCTGGCCACGATCGCGTCGCTGCCCTACACCACCGGCCTGGTACGCCGCGGCGGCTGGTCGCTGGCCCTCGGCGTCATCCTCTCCTTTCTCGCTGTCTGGCTGGTCCTCACCCCGGTGCTGATCTGGGTCTTCCGCGTGGTCGGCCCGGGCCGCCCGGACTGGCGCCCCACCTGCCTGGTGGGCTCGTTCACGGCCGCGAACCTCTCCGGCTTCCTGCACGGCTTCGTCCTGTTCACCTCGTTCCCGCTGGACCTCGGCATCCCCTTCGGCGGCCTGGACCCCGTGGGCGCCATCGTGGCGGTCCTGCTGTGGCTCTACCTGTTCCACGTCATCGTCCTGGCCGGCTATTCGGGAACGTTGGCGCTCAACGAGGCCCTCGCCAAGCGCCGCGCCACCGCGCAACCCAACCCCGCGACCTGACCGCCGCCGGAAGCGGCTTCAGCTCGGGCCGCTCGTCCCGGCCAGCGCTTCCTCCTTGGCCGGGGCCCCAGGGTGTGGCTCCAGCTCGCGGATGCCGAAACGGCGGTAGATCGCGCCCAACGGACCAGGCGCCCACCAGTTCCAGCGCCCGAGTAGTCGCATGGTCGCCGGCACCAGCAGGAGCCGCACGAGGGTGGCGTCGACGATGATCGCGACGATCATGCCGATGCCGATCAGCTTGATGAAGGCGATCCCGCCGCTGGCGAAGCCGGCCACCACCACGATCAGCAGCAGCGCCGCGGCGGTGATGATGCGGCCCGTGTGTTGCAGGCCGGTCGCGACCGATGCCGTGTTGTCGCCGGTGCGGTCCCACTCCTCGCGTACCCGGGACAGCAGGAACACCTCGTAGTCAGTCGCCAGGCCGAACAGGACGGCCAGCATCAGGATCGGATTGCTGGGTTCGATGAAGCCGGTCGGGGTGAAGCCGAGGAAGTCGGCGAAGTGCCCGTCCTGGAAGATCCAGACGACCACGCCGAACGAGGCGCCGATGGAGACGAGGTTCATCAGGACCGCCTTGATCGGCAGCACGATCGAACCGAACGCCAGGAAGAGCAGGATCAGCGTCGCGGACGCCATGATCAGGGCCATCCACGGCAGATGCGCGACCAGGCTGTCGATCAGGTCAAGGTCGGCGGCCGTGCGCCCGCCGACCAGGATGTCGACGCCCGCAGGCTCCGGCAGGTCGCGGATCGCCCGGACGACGCCCTGCGCCGCGTCGCCGGTCGACTCGCCCTCGTAGGTGACGTTGAGCAGCGTCGACCCGCCGGCCTCGGCCGACGGCTGGACCCCGGTGACGTCGGGCAGCGTGCCGATGGTCGACGCCAGCCGCTGCGCCTCGGCCTCGCCGCCGCCGGACACGAGCACCTCGATCGGCCCGACCGTGCCCCCGGCGAAGTCGGCGCTGATCGCGTCGGACACCACGCGTGGCTCGGCGCCGGGCGGAAGCACGCGCTCGTCGAAGCCGCCGAACCCGATCCGCAGCACCGGCGAGGCCAGCACCGCGAGCACGACGATGACGCCCGCCGCGTAGACGATCGGTCGGCGCATCACGCTCCGCGCGATCCGTGCCCACGCGCCGTCGCCGCTGGCGCGCTCGCCACCGCGGCGCCAGGGCAACGGGATGCGCAGCGCGTTGATCCGGTGCCCGAGCACCGCGAGCAGGGCCGGCAGCGCGGTGAGCGCGGCCAGCATCGCGACCAGCACGGCGGCCAGGCCGCCGAAGCCCATCGAGCGCAGGAACGACTGCGGGAAGATCAGCAAGCTGGCCAGGGCCAGGGCGATGGTCAGGCCGGAGACGAGGACCGTGCGACCAGCGGTGGCCATGGTGCGCGCGATCGCGGCTGGCGGCTCGTGGCCCGCGGCCAGCTCCTCGCGGAACCGGCTCACGATGAACAGCGCATAGTCGACCGCCATGCCCAGCCCGATCAACGTGATGATGTTGATCGCGAAGACGGACACGTCGGTGATCATGTTGATCAGCCGCACGACGACGAGCGAGCCGAGGATCGCGATGCCGCCGATCATCAACGGCGTCGCGGCGGCGGCGAGGCCACCGAAGATGAGGATCAGCAGGACGAGCAGCACCGGGAGCGAGAACATCTCCGCGCGCGCCAGGTCTTCGCTGGTCTGTTTGTTGGCCTCGTGGAGGAACGGGATGGTGCCACCGGTCCGCGTGGTGATGCCGGCAGCGGCCAACTCCGGCTCGATCGCCTCGTACGCCGTGGTCTTGCCGTCCGGGTCTGTCGCCCGCAGCTGCACCATCGCGTAGGTGGAGCGCCGGTCGCCGGAGACCAGCGCCGGTGACTGCGTGTCGTAGAAGCTGGTCACGCTCGCGACCTCGGGCAGCGCGCGGACCTTCGTCAGGGTCGCGGTGACCGGGTCACGGAAGCTCGGATCGTCGACGACCACGGTCGGGCTGGAATAGAGCACCAGCACGTCGACGTCCTGGTTGCCGAGCTCGGCGATGGTGCGCTCGCGGAACTGCGTCGACTCGGCGTTGGGGTCCTCGAAACCACCGCCCGTCAGCGAGCCGAAGACGCCCGAGCCCCAGGCCGCGCCGACCAGGACCAGCACCGCGGCCGCAGCCAGCACCCCCCAGCGGAACCGGACCACCGCCCGCCCCCACCACGCGAACATGGATCCCCCCAGAGATCTGTGCAAAACTACGAACAGCGTTAGGAAGATGAACGCCGTTAACTATGGCAACGGCGTTCTCGTGAGTCAAGGGAGTTCGCTGATTGAGCGCGCCGACCCGGCGTGAGCGCCTTCGCACCTCGACCCTCTCCGAAATCAAGGACGAGGCCCGCCGCCTGCTGGTCATGGGCGGCCCCGAGGCGATCTCCCTGCGCGCCATCGCCCGCGAGATGGGGATGACGGCGCCCGCGATCTACCGTTACTTCGACAGCCTCGACGCGCTGGTCGAGGCACTGGCCGGCGATCTCTATGTCGAGCTGTCCGAGGTGGTGATCGCGGCCAAGCAGGACGCCGGCGACGACCCGGTGGCGCAGATCAAGGCCATGGCCCACGCCTTTCGCGGCTGGTCGGTCGCGCACCCGGCCGAGTTCGGCCTCATCCTCGGCAGTCCGTTGCCCGGCATCCAGGCCTTCCAGGAGAGCTTCGACGAGGAGAACCACCCCGGCGTCGAGTTCGGCCGGCCGTTCATGGAGACGATCAACGCGCTCTGGCTGCGCGAGCGCTATCCGACCCCGCCGCGGTCGCTGATGGAGGAGCGCCTCGCCGCCCATCTCGAGCCGCTGCGCGCGAGCCACGGCGAAGAGGTGCCGATCGAGGTCGCCTGGGCGTTCCTCAGCGGGTGGTCACGGCTCTACGGGCTGGTGTCGATGGAGGTCTTTCACCACCTGCGCTGGGCGGTGTCCGACCCGGGAGCGTTTTTCGAGATGGAGCTGCACGCGTACGTGGATCAGTTCACCGGACACGGCCCACCCGACTGAGCCGGCCGGTTTCTGTCGGTGGCCGCACCCATAATGGTCGCGTCGCAACGAGCCACCGAGGAGGACCGGCCGTGACCATCGAGGCCAGCGTGACCGACCGTCCGGCGCAGGACTACGTCGCCATCAAGCGCACGGTGACGATGAGCTCCATCGCCGACATCGCCGACCGCATCCCGGAGGTGCTGGCCTTCCTACGTCAACGGGGCCTCGCCCCGGCCGGCGCGCCGTTCCTCAAATACAACGTGATCGACATGGATCGCGAGCTGGAGATCGAGGCCGGCGTCCCGGTCAACATGCCGGTCGGGGGCAGCGGCGAGATCTTCTCCGACGTCCTACCCGCGGGCCGCTATGCGACGGTCACCCACGTCGGCCATCCCGACGAGCTGCTCCAGGTGACCGCCGACCTGTTGAGCTGGGCCCACGAACGCGACCTCGAGTTCGACCAGCACGACTCCCCCGCCGGCGACGTGTGGCGGTGCCGGCTGGAGATCTACCACACCCACCCGGCCGAGGTGCCGATCGACAAGTGGGAGACGGAGCTCGCCTTCCTACTACGCTGACGCGCCCGCCCAGCGGACGGGCGCCCCCGGCGCCGCCCAGCGGACAGGCGCCGCCCGCGGCTAAGCCTGCGCGGTGGCCGCCTCCGGGGTCTCCCCCTCGGCAGCGGTGGCCGCCGGCTCGCCGACGCGGCGGGCCCGGATCTGGTGGCCGACGCCGGTCAGGCACCGCCCGCTCGGCAGGTCGAACCGCCACCCGTGCAGCTGGCAGGTCAGCTGGTCGCCGTCGACGATGCCGAAGCGGGTGAGGTCGGCCTTCAGGTGCGGGCAGCGCCGCTGCACGACCCAGTCGCCGAGGGTGATGTCCTCGGCGTCGGTGGTGCGCTCGTGCTCGTCATACCAGCCCTCGGCGTACTGCAGGCGCTCTTCGGACAGGCACTTGAAGAAGGCGTAGACGAACTCGTTGTACTGCCCGATCCGGGCCGCCGAGAAGCGGCACGAGAGGAACAGCGAGTTGACCCAGTCCACCTCGTCGATGAAAAGGAGGTGCTCGACGAGCGCGCGCTCGGTGCGGAAGCGGTAGCGGACCTTCTCGTCCGCGTACCGCCGGACCTCCTTGCCCGGGAAGTCCACGACGATCGACTCGACCGAGTCACCGTCGTAGCCGACCAGGTCGAACCGGACCGGACCCCCGACGCCCTTGGCCAGATAGATCGACTCCTCGAGGAGCGGCTCGATCCGCCGCTTCATCTCCTTGAGGACGTCGATCTCGGGGTGCCGCCACGACGCCTTCTCGGCCGCGATGATCGGCCGCTTGCGCTCACGCATCTCCTCGAGGTGCGCGGCTTTGTTGGCGAAGAACTCGTCGACGTCGGTCGGGTGGGTCGTCTCGATGGACGTCGTCGTGATCTCCGAGACGCTGCCGGGCAGGAGGACGACACCGTTGGTGCCGCCGACCTTGGCGTACTCCTTCATGAAGACCGACTGGTCCGGGAAGATGTTGCCCTCGTCGCCGAAGATGTCGTTGAACTGCCACAGCTCGTCGTCGAGGAAGCAGGGCGGCCCGGCGATCGGGAAGACGTGCGACGCCTTCAGGTCGTCGATGTAACGCCACGTCCGGTCGAACTGCCGGTCGCGCTTCTGCTTGCCGAACGCGGTCTTGGCGGCCTGCGGCAGCTCGTAGACCATCGGGTACCAGATGGCGCCCGAGAACTGCAGCATGTGCGCGTGCACGTGACCGAGCGAGGCGAACAGCGACAGGTCGGTCGGGCGCGCGTCGTTCTGGTTGAGCAGCCGCACGCCGTCGTACTCCACCCACAGCGACGAGTCACCGATCGGCCCGTCCGTCGGCGACGTCAAGGCCTGGATCATGACCTTCAAGCCGCCGTCGAGCTCGACGACCTCTTCGGTCACCGTCTTGATGAAGTGCTTGAAGCCCAGCTCGCGCAGCTCGTCCTCGAGCTCGCTGGTCGGGTACTCCGGCAGCAGCACCCGCGCGTCCTTCGAGATGAAGCGCTTGAGGTGCGCCGCGTCGAAGTGGTCGCGGTGCAGGTGGCTCAGGTAGAGATAGTCGACCTGCCCGAGCGTCTCCCAGTCGAGCAGCGAGTTGTCGGGAAAGGGGAACCACGACGCGAAGTACGCGGGGTTGACCCAGGGGTCACAGAGGATGCTCCCCGCCGGGGTGTCGATCCGCATGCTGGCGTGTCCCGTCCCGGTCACTCGCACGGCAGCAAACCCCCAAGAAGATCAAAAGCGTCGTCGGTCGTACGGCGAAAACGCTACCCGACGAGCCGGGGTGCCCGATCCTCGACGCCACGGGCGTGCCACACTGATCTCCGCACCCAGCCGAGGGAGGAGCCACGAGGTGGCAGAGCACGAGCCGGTCATCGCGCCTGACCAGAGGAAGCCGGGCCACCGCAAGGGCGGCCGGATCGGTGCCGTCGTCGTCGCGATCTCTCTGGTGCTGATGCAGTTCTGCAACAACGAGGTCACCGGCGTCGAGCGCATCTGGCTCAACGGCATCGCCGCGGCCCTGATCCTCGCCGTCATCGGCGACGCCGCCCTCCGCCGCGTCGGCCTCCGCTCCGAGCGCGGCTGACACCGGGTCACACCCAGAGCCAGGCTGTCCCGGGTCTGCCGGGGGTCCGGACCGTCGCTCCCGCCGGGGACCGCTCGCTCCGCTTCGCTGCCAGCCCCGCGCACCACAGTCAGACGCGGCCGCCGATCGCTTGCTCCCTTCACCACTCCAAATTGGCGCAGGCGCAGAAAACGAATCCGCCCGCCCGGCGTGGCCAGGCGGGCGGAGACAACGAACAGCTCAGCGGCGCCGGACGATGTCGCGGACCTCCAGTAGGGCCTGCTCGACCTCGGCCTCGAAGTAGCCCCCCGGCACCAGGCCGAACTGGGTCGCGTCGAAGTCCGCGTCGGTCGTCGGCACCGGGCCGCGGCCCGTCATGCCGGTCAGCACGTCCTCGAAGAAGCGGTCGACCTGCGACGGGTCGTAGCCGCTGCCGAACCTGCGCACCTGGAACGACCGTCGCATCTGGTCGACGCGGGCCAGGTCGCTGCCGGGCGGGCCCATCAGCGGCGGGCCGCCCATGCCGGGCGCGCCCATGCCACCGGCGGGGCCGCCACCCATCGCGAGCCCAGGACCGCCCATGCCGGGACCCCCGGGGCCCATGCCCGGGCCGCCACCCATGCCGGGACCACCGCCGGGTTGCCCCGGACCGCCGCGACCCACGTCGCCCCGCTCGGGCATGCGGATCTCCGCGGTCATGTCCATCCGGCCGCGCCGACCCGGCTGCTCCGGACCGTCGTAGCCGTCGTCACCGGCCGGGAACCCGCGCATACCGGGCGCGCTCGGCCCGCGGGACGGACCACCCATGGGCCCGCCAGGCCCGCCAGGGCCGCCCGGGCCCCCAGGGCCGTCGTATCCGCGCGGCCCGTCGAAGCCACCGTCGAAGCCGCCGCCACCGTCGAAGCCACTGCCGTAGGGCGGCGGCGGACCGGGCCGGGCATAAGGGTCGTCGTTCGGGACCGGCCGCATCGGCAGCGGGCCGCCGCCCATCGTCGTGGCGGCGCTGCGGTCCGGCGGACCGAACGCGCCGGCCGGCGGCGCCGGGATCGGCGGGCCAAGACGGTCGGGCGGACCCATGCGATCGGGCGGGCCGAGACGATCGGGCGGACCCATGCGGTCGGGCGGACCAAGACGGTCGGGCGGGCCCATGCGATCCGGCGGACCCATCCGGTCGGGCAGGCCCATCCGGTCAGGGCCGCCGAAGCGCCCGTTGCGCTCCTCGAGCTCGCCGACCTGGCGCTCGACCCGGTCGAGGTGCAGGTCGACCTGCCACTCGTCATAGCCGCCGAACCGGACCCGGAAGACGACGTCGTGGACCTCCTGGGCGCCGACCGGCGCCCCGATGGGGTCGCCGGCCAGGGTCGCCTCGACGCGGTCGAGGAACGCGTCGACCTCGTCGACCTTGTAGCCGCGACGCAGCGCCCGACGGCGGAATCGTTGACCCTGGCTCGCCACTATGTCTCCTGGTTAGTTCGCTCGGCCGCGGCCCCGAACGCGGTCATGTCGTCACCTCGGCCGCGGCGAGCTGACCGCACGCGCCGTCAATCTCGCGACCTCTGGTGTCACGCACGGTAGTCGACACGCCCGCCGCGCGCAGCCTCCGGACGAACTCGCGTTCGACCGGCTTGGCACTCGCGTCCCACCGACTGCCCGGAGTCGGGTTGAGCGGGATCAGGTTGACGTGCGCGAGCCGCCCCGCCAGCAGGCGACCGAGCAGATCGGCTCGCCAGGGCTGGTCGTTCACGTCCTTGATCATCGCGTATTCGACGGAAACACGGCGCCCCGTGCGATCCGCGTAGTGCCACGCGGCGTCGAGCACCTGGGCCACCTTCCACCGTTGGTTGACCGGCACCAGTTCATCGCGCAGATCATCATCGGGCGCGTGCAGCGACAACGCAAGAGTCACCTGGAGGTCTTCCTCGGCGAGCTTGCGCATCGCCGGGACGAGGCCGACCGTCGAGATCGTGATGTGTCGCTGCGAGAGGCCGAGCCCTTCCGGCGCGGGCGAGGTCAGCCGGCGCACGGCGGCCAGCACCCGGTTGTAGTTGGCCAGCGGCTCGCCCATCCCCATGAACACCACGTGCGAGAGCCGCGCCGGCGATCCCGCGACCGCACCCGACGCCGCCACACCGGCGAGATAGACCGCCTGGTCGACGATCTCCGCGGTGGACAGGTTGCGGGTGAGCCCGGCCTGGCCGGTGGCGCAGAACGGGCACGCCATGCCACAGCCCGCCTGGCTGGAGATGCAGACCGTGACCCGGTCCGGGTAGCCCATCAGCACGCTCTCGACCAGCGAGTTGTCGTGCAGCCGCCACAACGCCTTGCGCGTGGCGCCGTCGTCGCAGGCCATCTCGCGTACCGGCGTCAACAGCCGCGGCAGCAGATCCTCCGCGATCTTCGCCCGACTGGCCGCCGGCAGGTCGGTCATCGCGTCGGGATCACGCACCAGCCGCCCGAAGTAGTGGGTCGACAACTGGCGCGCGCGGAAGCGGGGCTCACCCAGCGCGACCAGAGCGGCTTCGCGCCCGGCGACATCAAGATCGGCAAGGTGGCGCGGCGGCATGGCCGCGCGCCGGGCGGGGGCGGCGTCGGACTGGATGATGGGCAGGCTCGTCATGGCGGCTCAAGTCTCCCACGACTGTTCGATCACCTTCACCTGCCCGGGTGGCCGAACATAGTGCCGAAGATCAAATGCCAATTCATCGACGCACGTTCGTCGTGGGCACGACCGCTCGCTCCCGCGCGCACCGCTCGCTCCGCTTCGCTGCCAGGTCCGCGCGCCGAAAGCTGCCTTATCCGAATGGCTGGAGTGGCCCGCGGTTGTATGAATAGCAAATAGCCCGACAGGCCGGCAGCAACGCACAAAAGGTCCGGCAATCGAACCGATTGGAGAACCGGCGACTCGAAGCGTGCGAAACCACGCCTTCAGCGGACGGGCGCGAAGATCGACAGCAGCAGGTAAGCGGTGGGCACCGCGAACAGGATGGAGTCGAGGCGGTCCATCAGGCCGCCGTGCCCCGGCAGCAGGCGGCTCATGTCCTTGACGCCCAGGTCGCGCTTGAGCATCGACTCGCCTAGGTCGCCGAGCACCGCCGCCACACTGATCGCCGCGCCGATCAGCGCGCCCCACCAGAAGTCGACGCCGAGCAGGAAGTAGCAGCTCAGGGCCGTACCGATCGCGGCCGCGGTCAGCGAACCGCCGAAGCCCTCCCAGGACTTCTTCGGGCTGATCGTCGGCGCCATCGGCCGGCGCCCGAGGAAGACGCCGGCGGCGTAACCGCCGGTGTCGGAGAGCACGACGCCGATGAGCACGACCAGGACCCGGTCGGCGCCGTCCGGCGGAACCGCCAGCAGCGCGGCGAAGCCCGCCAGGAACGGCACGTAGACCGCGATCAGCGCGGACGCGGTCAGGTCGCGTCTGAAGTCCTTGGGGCCGTCGGCAAGCCGCCAGACGGTCGCCGCCAGCAGGGTCGCCACGAGGCCGAGGAGCAGGGCGTCGGCGCCGGCGTACCAGGCCAGGCCGATCATCAGCACCCCGCCCGCGATCAGCGGGATCGTCGGCGGGTGGGCGCGGACCTCACGCAGGGCCCGGCTGACCTCCCAGATGCCGACCGCCACGGCCAGCGCGAGGACGCCGAGGAAGGCGAGCTTGTAGACGTAGAGCGAGACGAGCAGGACCGCGCCGAGGGTGACGCCGACGGCGATCGCCGCGGGCAGGTTGCGCCCGGCGCGGCTGGTCTTCTGGACGGTCGGCGGGCGGCCTGGTCCGGCGCGGCGGCGGCCGGGGCCCGGACGCCTGGGTGCGGTGGCGTCCCCCGGGTCGCTCCCGTCCCCGCTGCCGGTCTGGGGCGCGACCACGGGCAGCTGCGCGGTGTCGGCGGCGAAGCCGTTGCCGGCGGGGTCCGTTTCGGGGACGGGCTGCGTGGGGCCCGCCCAACCCGGCACCTCGAGGTTGGCGTGGAAGTCCTGGCCGCCGTACTCCTCGGGCGCGACACCTGGGTGCCGCGCCCGATGCGGATCAACGCCCGGATAGGGGTCGGAGTAGGACATCAGCCCACAACCGGGCCCGTCGTCGAACGCCACATGTCGCCGAGCCCCCCTTCGCCTATCGATCTCCTGACCAGGAGGAATCGTGCCGAGCCTACTGCACCCGAGGCGACCTCCCGCTCAGACCTCGAGCAGCTCGGTCTCCTTGTGCTTGAGGAGTTCGTCGATCTGGGTGACGTACCGATGGGTCAGGTCGTCGAGGTCCTTCTCGGCCCGGCGACCGTCGTCTTCCCCGGTCTCGCCGTCCTTCACCAGCCGGTCGAGCTCCTCCTTGGCCTTGCGCCGCACGTTGCGTACGGCGATCTTGGCCTCCTCGCCCTTGTGCCGCGCGACCTTGATCATCTCGCGGCGCCGCTCCTCTGTCATCTGCGGCAGGATGATGCGCAGCTGGTTGCCCTCGTTGTTGGGGTTGACCCCGAGGTCCGAGTCGCGGATCGCCTTCTCCATCGCGCCGAGCTGCGAGTTGTCGTACGGCTTGATGATCGCCATCCGCGGCTCCGGTGTGCCGACGGACGCCATCTGGGTCAGCGGCGTCGGCGTGCCGTAATAGTCGATGATGATCTTGGAGAACATCGCCGCGTTGGCCCGCCCGGTGCGGATCGCGGCGAACTCCTCCTTGGCGTGGTTGACCGCGCCGTCCATCTTCTCCTCGGCCTCGAGGAGTGTGTCGTCGATCACCGGGTCCGTCGCCTCCTTCTAAGATGTGGCACTCAGTTGGCGGTAATCAAGGTGCCGATGCGCTCACCGGCGACGGCCCGCATGATCGTGTCGTCGCCCTCGGCGCCGAACACCAGCATGGGCAGGCCGTTCTCCTCGCAGAGGCTGAACGCGGCCGCGTCGGCGACCCGCAGCCCGCGCCGGAGCACCTCGGCGAACGTGACCGAGTCGAACTTGCTGGCCGTGGGATCGGTGCGCGGATCGGCGGTGTAGACCCCGTCGACCCCGTTCTTGCTCATCAGCACCACGTCGGCCCGGATCTCCAGCGCCCGCTGGGCGGCGACGGTGTCGGTCGAGAAGTACGGCATCCCGGCGCCGGCACCGAAGATCACGACGCGCCCCTTCTCGAGGTGGCGGATGGCGCGCAGTGGGATGTAGGGCTCGGCGACCTGGGCCATCGTGATCGCGCTCTGCACGCGGGTCTCGATGCCTTCCTTCTCCAGGAAGTCCTGGAGGGCCAGGCAGTTCATGACGGTGCCGAGCATGCCCATGTAGTCGGCGCGGGCCCGGTCCATGCCGCGCTTCTGCAGCTCGGCGCCCCGGAAGAAGTTGCCACCGCCGACGACGACGGCGACCTGGACGCCGCGGCGCACGACGGCCGCGATCTGGCGGGCCACGGCCTGCACCACGTCGGGGTCGACGCCGACCATGCCGCCGCCGAACACCTCACCGGAAAGCTTGAGGACGACCCGGCGGGGCCTGCCCGGGGGCGGCGCGGTGGGGTCTTCGACCGGCCATGTCGTCTCGCCTGCCACGTCCGTCATCCGACCGCCTCTCGTCGCTTCGGCACCGGTGCGGTGCCAGGTGGAGCGTATTGCCCTCGCGGGCCACCGGCGCGCCGGCCGGTGAGTGCGCCCCCGCCCTTGACGGACGGGGGCGCGACGACCCGGTCAGGCCTGGCCGACCTCGAAGCGGACGAACCGCGTGAGCTCGATGCCGGCCTCGCTGACGACCTGCTTGACGGTCTTCTTGTTGTCGGCGACCGAGGACTGCTCCAGCAGCACGAAGTCCTTGAAGAACGCGTTGGTGCGCCCCTCGACGATCTTCGGCAGCGCGGCCTCCGGCTTGCCCTCCTCGCGAGCGGTCTGCTCGGCGATCCGGCGCTCCGACTCGACGACGTCGCCCGGCACCTCGTCACGGTTGAGGTACTTGGGGCGCATCGCGGCGACCTGCATGGCCACGCCACGCGCGTCGGCGTCGGCGGCCTCGTCGCTCTTGCCGCTGTAGGCGACCAGGACACCGACCGCGGGCGGCAGGTCCTGGCTCTTGCGGTGCAGGTAGACGGCCACCGGCTCGTCGCCGTCGATCACCGCGAAGCGGTTGAGGACGAGCTTCTCGCCGATCTTGGCCGAGGCTTCCTGGACGGTGTCGGCCACGGTGCGGCCGTCGGCCAGCTTGCTGGCCAGCAGCGCCTCGACGTCGGTGACGCCGGCGGTCGCGGCGTGCTCGACGAGCTGCTGGGCGAGCGCGATGAAGTCGGCGTTCTTGGCGACGAAGTCGGTCTCGCAGTTGAGCTCGAGCAGCGCCCGGCCGGAGTGGGCGACCAGACCGTTGGCGGCGGTACGCCCGGCGCGCTTGCCGACGTCCTTGGCACCCTTGATCCGCAGGAACTCGACGGCCTTGTCGAAGTCGCCGTCGGCCTCGGTGAGCGCCTTCTTGCTGTCCATCATGCCGGCGCCGGTGAGATCGCGGAGCTTCTTGACGTCCGCGGCGGTGAAGTCAGCCATGACTCTCTCTTTTGATGGTTAGTGGGGTCGTGGCCGGGCCCGCCCGGTGGGGCGGACCCGGGACCAGCTCATTCGGCGGCGACGGTGGCCGACTCGTCGGCCTTCTTGTCGGCACCCTCGAGGAGCTCGCGCTCCCACTCGGCCAGCGGCTCGTCGGCGCCGACCACGCCCGCTTCCGGCTTCTCGTCGGTGCCGCGCTGACCCCGACCCGACCGCGCGATCAGCCCGTCGGCCACGGCGGCGGCGACGACCTTGGTCAGCAGCTCGGCCGACCGGATGGCGTCGTCGTTGCCCGGGATCGGGAAGTCGACCTCGTCCGGGTCGCAGTTGGTGTCGAGCACCGCGATGACCGGAATGCCCAGCTTGCGAGCCTCGTCAACCGCGATGTGCTCCTTCTTGGTGTCCACGATCCAGACCGCGGCCGGGACCTTCTGCATGTCGCGCAGGCCGCCCAGGGTGCGGGTCAGCTTGTCCTTCTCGCGCGAGAGCTGCAGGGTCTCCTTCTTGGTGTAGCCGGCAGCGGTGCCGCTGAGGTCGCCGAGCGCCTCGAGCTCCTTCATCCGCTGCAGCCGCTTGTAGACCGTCTGGAAGTTCGTCAGCATGCCGCCCAGCCAACGGTGGTTGACGTAGGGCATGCCCACCCGCGACGCCTGCTCGGAAATCGCTTCCTGCGCCTGCTTCTTCGTGCCGACGAACAGCACGCTGCCACCCTCGGCAACGGTGTTACGGACGAAGTCGTACGCCTTCTCGATGTAGTCGAGCGTCTGGCGCAGGTCGATGATGTAAATACCGTTACGCTCGGTGAAGATGAAGCGCTTCATCTTCGGGTTCCAGCGCCGGGTCTGGTGCCCGAAGTGGACACCGCTCTCCAGCAGCTGGCGCATGGTCACAACGGCCATGGTGGGGCGCTCCTCGTGTTGTCCCTGGTTGTCACGCCGGCCGGGTGGCCGAGCGTCCTGGCGCCCGGTCGTCGGCCATGGTGGGCCCAATCGAAGATCGGGACCAGGGGACCGTCGCTCACCTCGAGCCACAAGGACGCGAACGCGAGAAGGGCGCGCGAGGTCGACCGCCCTGCGGCGGTCGCCAAAACCCAAGTGTACGCCGTCTGCCAGCACGCCCTTTCGCCACCTCAGCCAGTCCTTTCCCCAGGACAACCGACTGCCGATATGCCGCATATGCGCCCGGCTGTCGGATGCGGTCGCGACGGAGGCTGCGTGAGGCCGGCCGCCGTGGCGCCGCGAGGCCGCACGGTGATCCACGCGGTCGACCACCGCGCGCCTTGCGCGGCCACGCGGCGACCAACCACCGTCGCGCCGCGAGGCCGCACGGTGATCCACGCGGTCGACCACCGCGCGCCTTGCGCGGCCACGCGGCGACCAACCACCGTCGCGCTGCGAGGCCGCACGGTGATCCACGCGGTCGACCACAGCGCGCCTTGCGCGGCCACGCGGCGATCAACCGCCGTCGGCGCGGCGACACGCCCGCCGCGAGGCGGAGGGCCCGTGCGATATCGACCGGCCGCCGGACTCGCGGCGCACGCCACGCGCACGGCCCTGAACGGTATGGCCGGCGCCGGGTTTAGCCGCGCAGCTGCCCGAGGTCGCCGGGTTCGTCAGCGGTGGCTTGGATGGGCGCGGCTCGCGGGGGTGGGAGCGGTTCGGGCATGTCGGCCAGTTCGCGGTCGAGGCGGGCGAGTCTGGTCGCATGTCTTATCTGAAGGCCGAGCGTGCGGTTCTCGGCGAACGCCGCTCGCCGGCGAGTGCGCTCGGTTCTCCGCTGGGCGGCGGCCGCGCGGGCCGCGGCCAAGCGCGCGTTCAGCTCATCGTCCGTCAGGTAGGTCATCGCGCACCCTTCCTCCCGTCGTCCCGACGTCCTCAGGCCGGGACGCGCACACCAGCTCGATCACGTCGACGATCACCGCCCGCGCCGTCAGCAGCCGCGCCACGAGGCCGCGCGGCCAGCCGGCCCGCGGGAGCGAATGACGCGCGGCGGGCATCGCGGCGCTCGAGGTGCTCATGACGTGTCGCCTTCGGCTGGGCGCCGCGGCGGCGGCGCCAACGCGTAGCCCCCGGCGCGGCGGACGACGAAGCCCAGCGTCTCCAGCAGCGTCAGCTTGCGCAGCACGGTGCGGATGTCGACGCCGGCGCTCACCGCGAGGGCGTCCGGGTTGACGGCGCCGCGGCGCGGTATCGACTCCAGGACGAATGCCGCCTGGTCGTCGAGCTGGTCGCGCGGGTGCTCCGGCCCTTGGGGCGTCGGTGCCAGGTCGGCGCCGATCCGGCCGACCTCTTCCAGGACGTGGGCGGCGCTGGCCACCAGGCGGGCAGATTCGTGGCGCAGCATCTCGTGACAGCCCACCGACATCGCCGAGGTGACCGGTCCCGGCACGACCATCGCCGGCCGATCCACCGCCAACGCCCGGCGCATGGTCTGGGTGGCGCCGCTGCGGGCGGCCGCCTCGACCAGCACCGTCCCCCGGGTGGCGGCGGCGATCACCCGGTTGCGGATCAGGAAGCGCGGCCGCAACGGGTCGGCGCCCGGCGGCCACTCGGTGACCAACAGGCCGGTCTCGAGAATGCGGTCGAAGAGCGCGGTGTGCGCCACCGGGTAGACCCGGTCGATGCCGCACGCCAGGACGGCGATGGTCAGCCCGCCAGCGGCCAGCGCGCCCCGATGGGCCGCCGCGTCGATGCCGAACGCGCCGCCCGAGACCACTGTCCACTCGCGCTCGGCCAGGCCGTAGGCGAGGTCGGTGGCGACATGCTCGCCGTATTGCGTGGCCGCCCGAGCGCCGACGATCGCCACGGATCGCTCGAACGCCTCGGCGAGCGGCCACTCGCCGCGCACCCAGAAGCACAGCGGCGGCGCCATCTCCTTGTCGACGCGGCGGTCGGCGCCGGGGATGAAGGCCCACTCCAGGCATGACACCTGCGCGGGCCACTCGTCGTCTTCCGGAACAACCAAGCGCGCGCCGAGCCGGTCGCCGGTCGCCAACGCGGCCTCGGCCGCCGGGCGCGGATCACCGGCGGCGAGGCGCGCCGCGACCGCGTCACGGGTCTCCTTATCAGGAAGATCACCCGCCATCGCCATTGCCAGGGCCACCGCGGGACCGTGCCGTGCGACCAGCCGATGCACGGCCCGCGTGCCGGGCTCCGCGAGCATGGTCAACGCCACCCGCGCCCGCCGGACCTCGTCGACCTCAGCCATCGGCGTGCCTTACGCCGCCGGTACGGAGGGCCAGGGCTTCTTCGACGTCTTCGAGGGTCGGGCGGTCGCGGGCGTCCAGGTCGGCGATCGACCAGGACAGGCGCAGGACCCGGTCGAAGCCGCGCGCCGACAAGGAGCCGCTGTCGAGTCGGCGGCGTAGGGGTTCGGTGGTGCGTAGCGGCAGCCGCCACGGGAGCTGTCGCAGGAACGGTCCCGGCACCTCGGCGTTGACCCGCCAGCCCTCGGCCGACCACCGGGCCGACGCCGCCGCTCGGGCCTTGGCGACGCGCTCGGCCACGGCAGCCGACGGCTCGCCGCCCGCGGTGGTGACGAACAGGTCGGCCGCGGTGACCGGCATCAACTCGATCTGCACGTCGATGCGGTCCAGGAGCGGCCCCGACAGCCGGCCCAGGTAGCGGCGCCGGGCCAGCGGCGTGCATTCGCACGACGCGGCGCCCTGGGGTTTCGCGCACGGGCATGGATTGGCCGCGACCACCAGCTGGACCCGCGCCGGATATTCGGTCGTGCCGCCCGTGCGGCTCAGCAGCACCCGGCCCGATTCCAGCGGCTGGCGCAGCGCCTCCAGCGTCCGCGTGGCGAACTCCGGGGCCTCGTCGAGGAACAGGACGCCGCGGTGGGCGAGAGAGACGGCGCCCGGCCGGGCCAGGCCCGAGCCGCCACCGACCAGGGCCGCCAGGGTGGCCGAATGGTGTGGCGCCTGGAACGGTGGCCGCCGGACCAACCGCCCACCGGCCGGCAGCAGGCCAGCCACCGAGTGCAGCGCCGAAACCTCCAGCGCTGCCGCGTCGTCCAGCGCGGGAAGTAGCGACGGCAGCCGCTCGGCCAGCATCGTCTTGCCAGCGCCGGGCGGCCCGAACATCGCGACATGGTGGCCCCCGGCGGCGGCCACCTCGATCGCTCGGCGGCCCAAGGCCTGGCCGGCCACGTCAGCGAGGTCAAGCACCGCCGGCTCGGACGGGGGTGGCTCGGCCGGCGGGTCCAGCAGGTCGCCGTCGGCGCGGACGAACGCGACCAGTCGGTGCAGCGTCTCGACCGCCTTGACCGTGACGCCCGGCACCACCGCCGCCTCGGCCGCGTTGGCCAGCGGCACGACCGCGCGTTGCACCCCCGCGCGTAGGGCGGCCACCACCATCGGCAGGACGCCACGAACCGGGCGCACGCTGCCGTCGAGCCCCAGCTCCCCCAGGATCACGACACCGTCGAGGGCGGCCAGCGGTAGCTCGCCGGCCGCCCCCAACAGCGCGGCCGCGATGCCCATGTCGAAGGCGGAACCGTGTTTGGGCAGGGTCGCGGGCAGCAGGTTGACGGTGATGCGCCGGTTGGGCCAGCGCTCACCGGAGTTGACGACCGCCGCTCGGACCCGGTCGCGGGCCTCGTTGAGAGCCGTGTCCGGTAGGCCGGACATCACGACGGCGGGTAGCCCGGCAGAGAGGTCGGCCTCGACCTCGACGAGGTGTCCGGTGACACCGACCAATCCGACGGACAGCACCTTCGCGTAGCTCACGGGGATAGACGTTGAGGCATGTGGGGCTGCGCGCGCTGAGGGCCTGTGGACAACTCCCGGCTGTGGACAACCGCGCCGGAGACGCTCGGATGTGCTAGAAGGCGCCACGGATGTGGTCGATGTCGACCGGCCCCGTCCGGCGGACCAGCACGGAGACGACGTCGAACCGGACCTCGCGCGGGCGTACGTCGTTGTCCGCCAGCCATTGCGCACCCAGCCGGCGTAGCCGTCGCGCCTTGCCACCGACCACCGCCTCGGCCGGCAGCCCGAAGTCGAGCCCGCGCCGCGTCTTCACCTCGCAGAAGACCAACGTGTCGCCGTCCCACGCGATGATGTCGATCTCACCGAGCGGACATCGCCAGTTGCGCGCGACGACCCGGAAGTCCTCGTCGACCAGATACTGCGCCGCCTGCCGTTCACCCCACGCGCCGAGCGCCTGCCGTACCACCGTCATGGGCCGACCATGCTCGTCCACGAACAAGGCCGACAGCCCGGGCGGGTCTCTCCTGTGGACAACGGCCGGATGTGGAAACCACGACCGGAGGCGACCAAGCGTGGTAGGTCACCCACAGGACCGGATTCAGTACGCGTAAAAACGCATTTCGGAAACTCGGGTGGCCGGTGACCAGCTACCTCGAATAGCGTGCGGCCCGTGGACGGACGACGGGGGTATCCCGAAGACGAGCAGCAACAGCGGTGGAACGACGACGACCGCGGCTTCGGCGAGGGTGGCTGGCACGACGGCGGCTACCGCGTGCCCGAGCCACGCGACGCAGGCCCCGACCGAGGCGCCGAGCCGTCGTTCAACGGCTTCGTCACCGGCCCCGGCGGTGGCCCGGAGCGCGAGCCACGCTGGGGCGAGAGCCAGTCGGACCAGCCGTCGTGGAACACCTCCGCGCGCCCGTTGCCGGCCGACAGCGTGCGGCGCCAGATCGACGAACCGCCGCGGGGGTACGCGCCCGAGCCCGCCGGACCGGCGACCGGCGAGCTGCCCCGTCCGGCCGTCGGTGAGCCGGTGCCCGCCCCGCTCCCCCTCCCCGACCCGATGGCCGGCACCGGCGCCGCCGGCCTCAACGCGCCCACCGGCGTCATGCCACCGATCACGCCGAACAACGCGCTCGGCCGCCCCGCGATCGCGCCCGGCCCGCCGCCCGGCGACAACGTCTACCGCACGCGGCGCCCGGCCCTGGCGCTCGTCTACGGCCTGCTCACCGCCGTCTTCGAGATCGGCGCCCTGCGGATCTTCTTCGACTCGATGTTCACCGGCGACCTGGTGATCTCCGGCATCGTCTCCGGGATGATGCTGATCGCCGGGCTCCCGCTGCTCGCGGCCGGCCTCTACAGCGCCACCACCGGCGGAGTAAGGCCGGAGGGCCCGGGCGGCTGGCTGCGCCCGCCCGCCGTCTACCTCGTCGTCGGCCTCGGCCTGCTGATCGCCGCCGGCCTCGCCGCGGCCTGAGCCACCGGCGCGGCGGCTTGACGGCGGGCTCGGTTGGCGGTGACCGTCGGCGGGATGGGTAAGTCGACGCAGGCGTTGCATGAGGCGCTCCCGCAGGCGATGCGGGAAGCGGTCGACGAGTTCGCCCGCCATCTGTCACACGTCGAGAACCGCTCGACACACACCGTGCGCGCGTACGTCGGTGATGTCGTCTCCCTCCTGGACCACGCCGCGCGGATGGGTGCGGCTGCCCCCGCCGACCTCGACATCACCGTCCTGCGCAGCTGGCTGGCACGGCTGCGCACGCTCGGCGGCGCCCGCGCCTCCCTTGCCCGCCGCGCCGCCGCCGCGCGCACGTTCAGCGCCTGGGCGCACCGCGGCGGACTGCTCGACACCGACGTCGGCGCCCAGCTCGCCACGCCCAAGGGCAACCGCGACCTGCCTGCCGTGCTCCGCGCCGACCAGGCGACCGACCTGGTGCTCGCGCCGGGCGACGAGGCCGCGCCGACGCTGTTGCGGGACCGGGCCGTGCTGGAACTGCTCTACGCGACCGGTATCCGGGTCAGCGAGCTGTGCGGCCTCGACCGCGCCGCCGTCGACGGTGGACGCCGGGTGGTGCGTGTCGTCGGCAAGGGCGACAAGGAACGCTCCGTCCCCTATGGACAGCCGGCGCAGGAGGCACTCGACGACTGGCTCCGGCTGGGTCGGTCGTCGCTGGCCACGCCGGCCAGCGGGGACGCGCTCTTCCTCGGCGCGCGCGGTGGCCGCCTGCAGCCGACGGTGGTGCGGCGGCTGGTCAGCGGGTACGCGCGGGCGGCCGGCCTGCCGCACACCACCCCGCACGGGCTGCGCCACTCGGCCGCGACGCACCTGCTGGAGGGCGGCGCCGACCTGCGGGCCGTGCAGGAGCTGCTCGGGCACGCCTCGCTCGCCACGACCCAGATCTACACGCACGTCTCGATGGAACGGCTGCGCGCCGCGTACCAGCAGGCTCATCCCCGCGCCTGATCACGCCGTGATGCGGTCCGACAGGTAACGGGTGAGGACCCGGGCGTGCAGGTCGAAGGCCATGTCATCGGCGGCGCGGGCGATCTCCCAGCCGGCGACCTCGGCGTTGGGCGTCGACGCGGGCAGGTCCGCGGCCGGCAGCGCGGGCAGCAGGCCGAAGATCAGCACCGTGCCGTCGGGCGCGCTGTGCACGTCGAACAGGCTGACGTCCGCCTCCGCGGCCACGATCCCGGTCTCCTCGGCGAGTTCGCGCACCACGGCCCGCTGCCACGACTCGCCGTGGTCCACGAAGCCACCCGGCAACGCCAGCAGGCCCACGCGGGGCGGGATCGCGCGGCGGATCACCAGCACGCCGTCGCCGACCGGCAGCACCGCCACGGCGACCGGGACCGGGTTGCGGTAGGTGGTCTCGCCGCAGTTCGCGCAGGTCCGCGGCCAGGGCTGGTCGATGGCTAACGCGGCCCCACAGTACGAGCAGTGCGCGTCACGGGTCGGCATCCCCGCAGCCTACGGCCGACTCCGCCACCCGTCCGAGCAGCGACTCGTACGATCAGCGGTATGAGGTCCGCGCGTGGCTGAGCCCGAGCCGCCCACTCCGATCCCCGGCGCCCGGCTGCTGTTCTCCCTGGACCCGAGCGTCGCGCACCTCAACCACGGTTCGTTCGGCGCGGTGCCGGTCAACGTGCAGCGCGCCCAGCAGCGCCTCCGCGACGAGGTCGAGAGCAACCCGCTGCGGTTCTTCGACCGCGGCTTCTTCGACCGCGTCGCGCACACCCGCCGGCACCTGGCCACGTTCCTCGGCGCCGACCCGGAGCGGACCGCGTTGGTGGGCAACGCGAGCACCGGCATCGCGATCGCGCTCCAGTCGCTGCGCCTGCGCCCGGGCGAGGAGATCCTGACGACCAGTCACGGGTACGGGTCGATCAGGTTCGCCGTCGACCGCGAGTGCGCCCGCACCGGGGCCACCGCCCGCGTGGTCGACCTGCCGCTGCGCGCCTCGGAGACCGACGTCGTCGCGCGGATCAGGGCCGCGCTGCAACCCGGCCGCACCAAGCTGCTCATCGTCGACCAGGTCACGTCGGCCACCGCATGGCAGTTGCCCGTCGCGACCATCGCCACCGTCGCCGCCCGTCTCGGCGTCGCCGTGCTCGTGGACGGCGCCCACGTGCCCGGCATGCTCCCGGTCGAGGTCGACCGCATCGGCGCCGACTTCTGGGTCGGCAACTTCCACAAGTGGGCGTACGCGCCCCGCGGCACCGCCGTCCTGACCGTCGCCGACCGTTGGGTCGAGCAGATCGAGCCCCTGGTCGCGTCGTGGCAGCAGCCCCACGGCTTCCCCGACGACATCGAGTGGCAGGCGACGCTCGATTACACGCCCTGGCTGGCGGCCCCCGTCGGCCTGTTCACGCTGCGCAACCTGGGCCTCGACCGGGTGCGTGTCCACAACGCCGCCCTCGCCGCCTATGGCCAGCGGGCGATCGGCGCCGCGCTGGACGTCGCGCCGGAGGACCTGCCCGACCCGGGCGGCCCCGACGTCGCCATGCGGCTGATCCCGCTGCCCGGCGGTGTGGCGACCACCCAACCCGAGGCGGTCACGCTGCGCGAGCGCATTTCCGACGAGCTCAAGGCCGAGGTCAACCTGAACGCCTGGAACGGCCGCGGCTGGCTGCGCATCTGCGGTCAGATCTACAACCGCGCCGACGAGTACGACCGGCTCGCCGAAAGCCTCCCCTCCCTCCTGCGCTGACGAGCCGCCGGCTCACAACGGCAGCAGTCGCACCCGGAAGCCGAGCAGCAGAAGCGGGTTCAGGTATTGCTCGCCGCGGCGTAGGCCCCAGTGCAGGCAGGCGGTGGCCGCGCACTCGGGATGGCCGGGTTCGACCATGCCGATCGGGTCGCCGGTGGCCACCCGATCGCCGCGTCGCACCACCGGGACCAGCGGCTCATAGGTGGTCCGCAGGCCGCCGGGGTGGTCGATGCTGACCACCGACCGCCCGGCCACCGGACCGGCGAACGCGACCACGCCCGGACCGGCCGCCCACACCGTCGCGCCGGCAGCCGACGCCAGGTCGACGCCCCGGTGACCCGGCAACCAGTTCTGCGCCGGCGCGTCGAACCGCCGGGTCACCCGCAACGGCGGCTCGACCGGCGGTCGAAACCCACCACCGGGCGCGCGACCGCCCCGGGCGCCGACATCCACCGATGGCAAGCCGTCGTCCAGCGCCGGCCGAGCCAGCCCCGACCGAGCCAGCCCCGACCGAACCAGCCCCGACCGAACCAGCCCCGACCGAACCAGCGCCTGCCGGTCGACCAGGGCCGACACCAGCACCATGCCAGCCGGATCTCCGCGGACCCCGACACCGTGCCGGAGGCCACCGACCCCGGCCGCGGCCACCGCGGACCCATACCGCCCCGACGACCGCGCAGGCCCGACCGGCACCAGGACGGCGACCACAACCACAGCGAAGATCGCGACGAGGGACAACGCCGCGTTACGAAGTGCGTACCGATTCATGCATGGCAGCCTGGCCTGGGCCGGAAGGGGCGGCAACGTGGCGTACGGCGGCCTGTGGATTGTGGATGACGCCCACGACGGGCGCCGATCTGCTAAGCCAAGATCAACCGCCGAAGCCCGAATCGGCCGGCAGCGAGATGTCCGGCTTCTCAAGCTCTTCGACGTTGACGTCCTTGAAGGTCATGACCCGGACATTCTTGACGAACCGCGCAGGCCGGTACATGTCCCAGACCCAGGCGTCGTGCATCTCGACCTCGAAATAGACCTCGCCGTCGGAGTTGCGCACGTGCAGGTCGACCTGGTTGGCCAGATAGAAGCGGCGCTCGGTCTCGACGACATAGGAGAATTGGCGGACGATATCGCGGTATTCCCGGTAGAGCTGCAGCTCCATCTCGGTCTCGTACTTCTCGAGATCCTCTGCGCTCATCGCTCTCCGCCCTTCATGGCACCATCTTCCCCCACCGGCGTGGGCGGCCGTACCCGCTCGCCGGACGCCACGCCGACCGTACCCCCTGGGGGCTCCGCGCGCCCTACCGGATCCGGACGGGCCGAAACGTCACCCGTACGACCGTCCCGCGAGCGCCGATATCCCAAGATCAGCCGCCCGGATCGCGGCCGAACGGACCCTCCAATCCAGATCGGAGGCACCGCCCGGACCGCCCCGATCGCGCCCGCCCGGCGACCGGACCGGCCCAGTGACCGAAACCACAAAGGATCAAGATCCAGGCAGCTCCGCGGCCACCTCGGCCAGGTCAAGATCCAGGCAGCTCCGCCGCCACCTCGGCCAGGTCAAGGTCCAAGCAGCTCCGCCGCCACCTCGGCCAGGTCCGGGTCCAAGTAGCTCCGCCGCCACCTCGGCCAGGTCCGGGTCCAAGCAGCTCCGCGACCACCTCAACCAGGTCAAGATCCAGACGGCTCCGCGTCCACCTCAACCAGGTCAAGATCCAGGCAGTTCCGCGGCTACCTCGGCCGGGTCGAGATCCGGGACTACCGCACCGCCCAGCTTGGACGGATCCGTCAGCGCCCGCGGCCGGCGGCTGCGCGGTGGCCGGGAGTCGCGGCCTGAGGCATTGGCCACATTGATGTACGAGAACCGGTGCTCGGCACACGGCCCGTGCTCGCTGAGGGCGGCGTTGTGCTCGGGCGTCACGTACCCCTTGTGCTCCGAGAAGCCGTAGTCCGGGAACTGCCCGTCCATCTCCACCATGATCCGGTCGCGGGTGACCTTGGCCAGCACGCTCGCGGCGGCCACGCAGGCGGCAACCCGGTCGCCCTTCCACACCGCCAGCCCGGGCACGCCCATGCCGTCGAGGGGGAAGCCGTCGGTCAGCACGTACTCCGGCCCGACCGTCAGCGACGCGAGCGCCCGGCGCATGGCCAGCAGGTTGCAGACGTGCAGGCCCCGCGAGTCCACCTCGGCGGCCGGAATGATCACCACGGAGTACGCGAGAGCGCGCTTGACCACCTCGGCGTAGATCCGCTCCCGGGCCAGCGGCGTCAGCAGCTTCGAGTCGGCCAGGCCCTTGATCTCACCCCGCTTGCCCTCGGGCAGCACCGCGGCCGCGGCCACCAGCGGACCCGCGCAGGCGCCCCGGCCGGCCTCGTCGGCACCGGCCACGTGACGGAAACCGCGCCGCTGCAACGCACGCTCGAGGGCATAGAGGCCACCCTCCCGGCGTACGACGGTGCGCGGTGGTGTCAGCACAGCGGATCAGTCCTTCCCGAGCACCCGGCGCAACACGGCCGCGAGCTCGTCGGGGTAGTACCGCTCCTTCGTACGCTCCAGTTCGTCGATCGACCACCACCGATGATCGGTGATCGAGTCGCGCTCGATCTGGTCGAAGCCGGCCGTGTCGACCACCCACGTCGGCACGCGCAGCAGGTAGAACTCCTGCTCCTGCCGGTACCAGACGTTGTCGAACGGGAACTGCGTCGTCTCCTGGAACACCGGCTGGCCGAGATCGGCCGGCGCGCGGACCAGGCCGGTCTCCTCTTCGAGCTCGCGGGCCGCCCCGGACGCCGCGGGCTCGTCGGGCGCCAGGCCGCCGCCGGGGGTGAACCAGTAGGTGTGGTCCGGCCGCCCCGGATCGATGCCGTGGAAGAGCAGCACCCGCTCCGCGTCGTCGACCAGCAACACCCGCGCGGCCCGGCGCGGCTGGAACTCGGTCACCGAGCCAGCTTAGGCACGCCCGCCCGAACCCGACCGCCGACCCCGGCCGCCTTGGCCGGAACAGCCCGGCTTCGCCGGCCGCCTCGCCGGCCACTGGCCGCCGCTTCCGGCACGCTGCAAGGGCCGACCCCGGCGCGTCCGGCAGCCACGGACCGCCCGGCGGGCTCAGCCGGCAGCCGGCGCCGGCACCGTGTTGAAGGTCTCCGGCACCGAGAGCCACTTCGCCCGGCCGACGGGCCAGAACACGACGAACGCCCGCCCGACCACGGCATCCTCGGCGATCGTGGAGATGATCGGGTCGCCGTCGCTCTGCTTCCAGTGCTCCAGCGAGTCGCCGGACGCCGCGCGGTGGTCGCCCATCACCCACAGCCGACCCTGCGGCACGGTGAAGTCGAAGGGCTGGTCGGCGGCGGGGTCGCTGATGCCGTTCTCGTTGAAGAGGTAGGGCTCGTCGATCGAGTGGCCGTTGATCCGCAGCCGCTTCTGCTCGTCGCAGCACTCGACCCGGTCGCCGCCGACGGCGATCACCCGCTTGATGAAGTCTTCGTCGTCGAGCCCGCTGCGCCACTCGTCCGGGGCGCGGAACACGATGATCTCGCCACGATCGGGCGACCGGAAGTTGTAGACGATCTTGTTGACCAGCACCCGGTCGTTGACGTCGAGAGTGTGCTCCATCGACGGCGACGGGATGTAGAAGGTCTGCAGCAGGAACGCCCGCACCAGCACGGCGACGAGGATCGCGACACCGAGCAGGATCGGCAGTTCTTTCCAGAACGACGAGCTGCGCGGCGGCTTCTGGGGGGTCTGTTCCTCAATCACGGACGGAGCCTACGTTGCCGGTCTGGGAGTCCGCGTCGGGAACGCGCCAGAAAAAGGACGGACGCGAAGATTGGCATTGCGAGGACAATGTCTCCCTTTCCCGGCAATGACGGCGGAGCTGGTGATCCTCCGCCGGCCCCACCACCGGTCGGCGCGGGGACGTCGTCGAAGGTATCCGGCGCCGACAGGTTGGCCCACCGGTCCTGCGGCCAGACGATCACGAACGCCCGCCCGACCACGTTGTCGACCGGGACGGGCCCCTGGCAGCGCGCGTCCTGCGAGACGCCACGATGGTCGCCCATCACGAACAGCTGACCGGCGGGCACGACCACTTCGGCGAACTTGCGTGACTGGCACTGCCCCGGCGACGGCGCCACGTCGAGCGGCGAGTTGTCGAAGATGTAGGGCTCGTCGAGGCCCTTGCCGTTGACCATCACGCGACCCTGGTCGTCGCAGCAGCTGACCCGGTCGCCACCGACCGCGATCACCCGTTTGATGAAGTCCTTGGCGCCCGGGCGGCTGATGCCGATGAGGTCGCCGAGCGTGCGGCCCATCTTGCTGAAAATGCCCGGGTCGCCGCCGTCGACCGGCTGCGGCGCCCAGGCCTCGGGCCCGCGGAACACGACGACCTCGCCGCGCTTGGGGTCGCGTACGTCGTAGACGATTTTGTTGACCAGCACCCGGTCGCCGACGAGCAGAGTGTTCTCCATCGAGCCCGACGGGATGAAGAACGCCTGCAACAGGAAGCTGCGGATCAGCACAGCCAGGCAGAACGCCACGATCAGCAGCAGCGGGAGTTCCTGCCAGAGGGGCATCTGCACGCGGCGCCGGGGAAACCGGCGCCGCCGTTCCTGGCTGGTGTCGCCTCGTTCCACGCCGCGCCTCTCCCCGGGTCAGCCAAGCGCCGCCGCCGCCGAGCGACGGCACTGTTCCCGAGGCGGTTCCCGATCGAGAGGCCTCGTGGGGGCTAGCCTAGCCCCCACACGCGACGGCGACGCCAAAGCGAGCGGTCAGCTCGGCTGCTTCTCGCGCTTCTCCTTGATCTTGGCCTTCTTGCCGCGCAGCTCACGCAGGTAGTAGAGCTTGGCCCGCCGCACGTCACCGCGGGTCACGACCTCGATCCGGTCGATCGCCGGGCTGTTGACCGGGTAGGTCCGCTCCACACCGACGCCGAAGCTCATCTTGCGGACGGTGAACGTCTCCCGCAGGCCTGCACCCTGGCGGCGGATGACCACGCCCTGGAAGATCTGCACCCGGGACCGGGCGCCTTCGACGACTCGGGCGTGCACCTTGACGGTGTCACCGGCCCGGAACTCGGGAATGTCGGTCCGCTGTGACTGGGCGTCGAGGGCGTCCAGGGTGTTCATCGCTCATCCTTCGGCTATGACGGCACGCCGAGACGGCATGCGACGGGTGATCCTGGTCCGCCACCACTCCGACGGACCCTCGCAGCCGCCCACGGCGCGGCCGGCTGCGGCAAGCAACCTCACTACTTTGCCATATGGGCGACCGGGAGCGGAAATCACCCCTGATCGACGTCGTCGAGCACCGCGCGGTCGGCCTTGTCGAGGTCGGGGGCGTTCGGGCCCGCGAGCATGTCGGGGCGGCGGGTCGCGGTGCGGCGCAGTGACTCGTCGCGGCGCCAGCGGGCGATGCGGCCGTGGTCGCCCGAGCGGAGGATGTCCGGGACCGCGAGGTCGCGCCACACCGGCGGCTTCGTGTAGACCGGCGCCTCGAGCAGGCCCGCCGCGTGGGACTCCTCGGCCAGCGACTCGGCGTTGCCGAGCACGCCCGGCAGCAGCCGCACCACGGCCTCCATGATCACGAGAACCGCGACCTCGCCGCCGAAGAGCACGTAGTCGCCGAGCGAGACCTCGGTCACCGGCATCCGGGACGCGGCGTGGTCGATGACCCGCTGGTCGATGCCCTCGTAGCGGCCGCAGGCGAAGATCAGATGCTCGGCGGCGGCGAGCGTGTGCGCCGTCGCCTGGGTGAAGGGCGCACCGACCGGCGTCGGCACCACGAGCCGCGACGACGGCGTGGCCAGCGCGTCCAACGCCTGTCCCCACGGCTCTGGCCGCATCACCATGCCGGGCCCACCGCCGTACGGCGTGTCGTCGACTGTCCGATGCACGTCGGAGGTCCAGGTCCGCAGATCGTGCACGGCCACGGAGAGCAACCCGCCCGCCTGGGCCTTGCCGATCAGCGAGAGCGACAGCGGCGACAGGTAGTCGGGGAAGATCGTGACGACGTCGACCCGCATCACAGGTCCAGCAGGCCCTCCGGCGCGTCGACCACGACGCGGCCGCCGGCGAGATCGACCTCCGGGACGATGGCCTTGACGAACGGCACGAGCGCCGAACGCCCGTCGGCCAGCGCCAGCACGAGCAGGTCGGAGGCCGGCGCGTGGTCGATGCGGGAAACGGTGCCGAGCACGGCGCCGTCCGGGCTCACGGCCGACAACCCGACCAGCTGGTGGTCGAGGAACTCGTCCGGATCTTCCGGTGCGTCGAGCTCGTCGGAGTCCACGCAGAGCAGCACATTGCGCAGGTTCTCCACGATGTCGCGGTCGTAGTACCCGTCGAAGAGCACCAACGGGCGACCCTGGTGCCAGCGCACGTCCTCGATGGTCAACGTCGACGGCACGACCGCCGCGACGGATGCCGCCGCCGGATCGGTGACCAGCACCGATCCGGCGGCGAACCGCTGCTCTGGCTCGTCGGTCCGGACTTCGACGGTGACCTCACCGCGTACGCCGTGTGGCCGGCCGATCCGGCCGACGACGAGAAGCATCAGTACGCGTCGACGATGTCGACCCGGACGCCCCGGCCGCCGATCGAGCCGATGACCTGGCGGAGCGCCTTGGCGGTACGCCCGCCGCGGCCGATCACCGTGCCCAGGTCCTCGGGGTTGACGCGCACTTCGAGCCGCTTGCCGCGACGGGAGTCGACCATGCGGACGCGCACGTCGTCCGGGTGGTCGACGATGCCCTTGACGAGGTGCTCCAGCGCGGGCCGGAGTGCCACGTCAGGCCTGCTCGCCTGAGTCCGCAACCGCCTGCTCCTCGGACTTGGGTGCCTCCGCCTCGGCCTTGGGGGCCTCGGCCTTCGGCTCCGCGGCCTTGGCCGCCTTCTTCGTGGCCTTGGTCGGCGCGGGCGCCTCGCTCAGCCCGGCCGCGGCACGCGCCTCGGCCTCGTAGGCCTCCCGCCGGTCGGCGCGCGGGGCGGCGACCTTCAGCGGCTCGGGGGCCGGCAGGTTCTTGAACTTCTGCCAGTCACCGGTGCGCTCGAGGATCCGCTGCACGGCCTCGCTGGGCTGGGCGCCGACGGACAGCCAGTACTGCACCCGGTCGGACTTGACCTCGATCAACGAGGGCTCTTCCTTCGGGTGGTAGATGCCGACGTACTCGATCGCGCGGCCGTCACGCTTGGTGCGCGAGTCGGCGACGACGATGCGGTATTGCGGGTTGCGGATCTTCCCCATCCGCAGGAGCCGGATCTTTACGGCCACAGTCAGTTCGCTCCTGTTGCGATACGTGGGTGACCGGCCGGACGACGCAGTGGGGTTTGCGTCGAGGCCGTTCGGTGGACTGGCGACGCACCCGGGGTAGAGGGCGCCGGGCGCACGCCGGATACCAACAGACCATTCTGCCAGACGGGAAGCGGACGCATACGGCGGGTGGGAACCGCATCGACTTTCGGCACCGCCGAGGTGTTTGACGCTCTGTCAGACGGGATGACAGAATGTCAGACATGAGCGAGCCCGCGCGGATCACAGCTCGAGACCTAAGTCGCCATGCCGGCGCCGTTCTGACCCGCGTCGAGCATGGCGAGCGACTGACCATCACCCGCGACGGCGAGCCGATCGCCGAGATCATTCCGATCGACCGGTCACAGCGCACGATGGCGCGCTGGATCCGCGACGGAGTGGTGGCCCCACCCCCGCCCGAGGGCTACGCCAAAGGAAGCGACCTCGCCGACGCCGCCCGCCGGCTGGGCCAAGCCCCGCCTGGCCGCACCGCCAACGAGGCCTTGCAGGAGATGCGCGAGGACGAACGCCCATGATCTATCTCGACACCAGCGCCATCCTCAAACTGTTGCGGCCGGAGCCCGAAACGGCGGCGCTTGTCGCGCACATCGCGGCGCACGGCCAGCATGATTTCGTCACGTCGGCGATCGCCACCGTCGAAACCGCCCGCGCCCTGCTGGCGGTCGACGAGCCGGGCCTGGCCGCGGCCGCGGTGCCCGACTCGACCGGCGTACGTGTCGGTGGTGCCACCATCGCGGCCATCGCGACCACCCACGACGTCCTCGACGCGGCGCGCCAGCTTCCGCCGGCCGTGCTGCGCTCCCTCGACGCCATCCACGTGGCCACCGCGGCCGTCGCCGGCGCCGCGGTCGACCACGTGATCACCTATGACAAGCGGATGATGGTCGCGGCCGAGGCGGCGGGCCTGCGCACCGCGTCGCCCGCTTAGCCGACCTGGCGCGGGCGGTCCCAGCCGGCTGGGCGATCGCTCGGGACCTGCCACGACGGGGATGGGCGGAGGTCGCACCAGGTGCCGTCGAAGGGGAACTTGCCCGCCTCGATCAGCTCGACGACCGCTTCGCCGGTGTGGCGGATCTGGGCCGCGCCCGCCGCGTCCCAGTAGTCACGGTGGCCCGTCTTGTCCGCCAGCTCGTCCTCGTCCTTCCACTGCCACGACCCGTCCGGGGCGACCCGGATGTCCAGCGCGTGGTCGGCGGTGTCGATGCCGCCCAGGGCGCCGTCGTCCCAGCGGCGGAACGGGTCCTCCAGGTTCACGTACCAGCCGGCGAAGTCGCCCGTGTGCTCGTCGAAGAACCACCAGACCGACCACGGCGAGCCGTCGGCCGGGTGGAACGGCATGATCGGACCGCCGAGCCAGGGCTGCGGCGTCAGCTCCATCGGGCCGAGCTCGTCGATCGTGCCGTCGTGGTGGGTGCGGCCGTCGGGGGTCATCAGCCGCCAGAATGTGGTGCCGGCCGGTTGCCACAGCCGCAGGCCGCGGTCGTCGTCGGCGACCACCACCATCGAGCTCACGAAGCTGATCCGACCGCCACGCCAGTAGCGCCGCACCACCGCGCGGCCCGGAGCGAAACCCATGTGGGGCAGCCTACGGAGAGAACCGCTCCGCTACCGGCCGGTCCCAGCCCGCCGGCAGCGCCGCCGGCGTCACCCACGACGGGTCCGGCCGGAAGTCGCACCACGTGCCGTCGAACGGGAACTCTCCCGCCTCGATCCGCTTGACGACCCGCCAACCTTCGGCGCGTACGGCGGCCTCGTCGCGTACCCAGTAATGGTCCGGAAAGGCCAGTCGCTCGGTGAACTCGTCCTCGTCCTTCCACCGCCATGACCGGTCCGGCTCGACCACGATGTCGAGGTCCTGGTCGACCACGTCGATGCCGGCCAGGCCACCGTCGTCCCAGCGGACGGCGCGCTCCTCGAGGTTCACGTACCAGTTGGCGAACTCACCGGAGGCCGTGCGGAACCACCAGACCGAGTGGTCCTCGCCGACCGGGTGCAACTTGAGCACGCCGTAGCCCAGCCACGGATGCTGCCGCACGCCGTAGGTCAGCGTGACCCACTCGGCGAACGGCATCGCCCGCATGCCGCGGCCGTCGGCGGCGACCTCGGACGCGACTACGGAGCCGGGCGCGATCCACACCAGCAGGCCGCGCTCGTCGTCGGAGACCACCCGGGCGGGGCGCACCCAGCCCAGGCGGTCGCGTCGGGCGTTGCGATGGACGATCAAGCTGCCGGGCTCGAAACCCATCAGTAGGAGCGGCCGAGGATGGCGACCAGGTCCGCCTCGTCCTGCGAGTCCGGCACGGAGCCGTCGGCGCGGAGCAGGCAGCGCACCGTGACGCCCTGGCCGTTGGCCTCGGCCTCGCCGTCGACGCCGACCGCCGACCACGGCACCCGGGCCCAACCGGTCGACGAGGCCTCGATCGCCTCGGCCAGCGTGGCCACCTCGACGGTGTGGGCCTGCCGGAACGCCAACGCCTCGTCGTACAACTTCTGCTGGTCCTCGTCGAGTGCGGCCAGCACGCGGCCGACGACGTCGGCCACCGGCACCGGGGTCTTGCTGCCGTCGAACCGCCGCACGACGACGGCGTTGCCGGCCGCCAGGTCGCGGGGGCCCACCTCGACCCGCACCGGGTAGCCCTTCAGCTCGGCGTCGACCGCCCGCCGCCCGAACGCGGTGTCGACCCGGTCGTCGAGCCCGACCCGCACGCCGGCGTCCCGGAGCGCGTCCCGCAGCTTGTGCGCCGCGGCGGCCACACCGTCACCGTCCTTCACGACCATCACGTACGCCTGGATCGGCGCCAGTCGCGGCGGCACCCGCAGGCCGTTGTCGTCGCCGTGACTCATGATCAGACCGCCGAGCATCCGGGTGGAGGTGCCCCACGAGGTCGTCCACGCGTGCTCGACGCCGCCGCTCGCGCCGGAGTAGGTGATGTCGAACGCCTTGGCGAAGTTCTGGCCGAGCTCGTGCGAGGTGCCCATCTGCAGCGCCTTGCCGTCGCCCATCATGCCCTCGAGCGTGTAGGTGCTCGTCGCGCCGGCGAACCGCTCCCGGTTGGTCTTGCGCCCGACCACCACCGGGATGCCGAGGACGCCGACCATGAAGTCCTCGTACACCTCGTGCAGGATCTTGCGCGCGTAGTCGCGCGCGTCCGCCTCCGTGGCGTGCGCGGTGTGCCCCTCCTGCCAGAGGAACTCACTGGTCCGCAGGAACACCCGGGGCCGCAGCTCCCACCGCACGACGTTGGCCCACTGGTTGAGCAGCAGCGGAAGATCGCGATAGGAGTCGACCCACTTGGCCATGAACTCGCCGATGACGGTCTCACTCGTGGGACGGACGACGACCGGCTCGGCAAGCTGCTTGCCACCACCGTGCGTGACGACCGCGAGCTCCGGCGAGAACCCCTCGACGTGATCGGCCTCGCGCTTGAGGTAACTCTCGGGGATGAACAGCGGGAAATAGGCGTTCTCGGCGCCGGCGGTCTTGATCCGCGCATCCATCTCGGCCTGCATGCGCTCCCAGATCGAGTACCCGGCCGGTCGAATCACCATCGTGCCGCGCACCGGCCCGTTGTCGGCGAGCTGCGCCTTGGCGATCAGATCCTGGTACCAGCGGGGAAAGTCCTCCGCACGGGGAGTAAGCACGCGAGCCATAACCGGGAATCCTAGCGAGGCGCCGTTCGATCACCGCGACCGGAACGGCTGGTGTTGGGCCTTCATGATCAAAGGCGTTTCCTGCGCACGTCCGTGGTGGGCACGACCGTTCGCTCCCGCGCGCAACGGACGGCCCCGAGGGGGCCGCCCTGCCAGGTCCGCGGTTGGCTTCAGTGCGCTTGTGATCAAACGTGAAGGTCAGCCGCGGCGGTGGTCGAGGCCTGCTCCCGCGAGCCAACATGCGAAAGCATGTAGCTACATGCTTTCGCATGTGCGCGCTGGCGCAGTCCTACTCCGGGCGGCGCGACCCACGCGGCGCGGCCGCGCTCGCCGCGACCCACGCGGCACGAAGCGCGACCCGCACGGCGCGACCCCGCACGGCACGACCTGCGCGGCGCGGCTCTGCCCGACGCGACCCACGCGGCACGAAGCGCGACCCGCACGGCGCGATCCCGCTCGGCGCGATCCCACTCGGCGCGACACGCGCGGCGCGGCCGCACTCGCCGCGACCCACGCGGCACGAAGCACGAAGCGCGACCCGCACGGCACGACATGCGCGGCGCGGCTCTGCCCGACGCGACCCACGCGGCACGAAGCACGAAGCGCGACCCGCACGGCGCGATCCCGCTCGGCGCGATCCCACTCGGCGCGATATGCGCGGCGCGGCTGGCCTGTCCGTCTGCCCCAGGGCCGGGCCGGTGGGCCAGCATCGCGCCGGCCGAACAGCAATCAGGCCGCCGGAGTCCGCCGTTGGCTCGGGCAAACCGGGCCCACAGCCGTGATCATGAACCTACGCTGACGTGAATGACGACATCTGACCGGCATCGGCAGGCGCTCGACACCGCGGAACGGCTCCTCGGCCAGCCCTTGGACCTGCCGCTCGGGCCGGGCGAGCCGGCGTCGGGCGCGGAGTTCCGGCGACTGGCCACCGAGCACACGTTCGGCGACTCCTGGAGCCGCCCGGGCCTTGACGACCGCACGCGGGTGCTGATCTCGGTCACGATCGCGGCGACGCTCGGCACGCAGGAACCACTGCGCGGCCAGCTCCGGATCGCCCTGCAGAGCGGCGTGACCAAGGACGAGATCGTCGAGCTCTTCATCCACCTGGCGGCCTATGCCGGCGCGGCCCGCGCCTTCGACTCGTACCAGACCGCCCTGGCCGTCTTCGCCGAACGCCCCGAGGCCCAGTAGCAAGCGCCGGTCAGCGGATGACCCGGCCTCGAAGCACAATGCGGCTGGGGGCGCGGACCACGCGCAGATCGGCCCGCGGATCGGCCTCGTAGACCACGAGATCCGCCAACCCGCCCTCGACGAGCCCGGGGAACCCCAGCCAGTCCCGCGCCGCCCACGACGCCGCGGCCAGGACGTCGGTCGCCGGCATCCCCGCCTTCTCGTGCAGCATCAGCATCTCGTCGGCGCAGACGCCGTGTGGGATGGCGCCGCCGGCGTCGGTGCCGACGCGGATCGGGACGCCGGCCTCGTGGGCCGCGCGGACGACCTCCGGGAAGCGGGTGTGCAGGTCGCGCATGTGCTGCGCGTACCCGGGGAATTTGCCCTCCGCCCGCTCCGCGATGTCGTCGAAGGTCTCGATGTTGATCATTGTGGGCACGAGCACCGTGCCGCGGCGGGCCATCTCGTCGATGTCGTCGACGGACAGGCCGGTGCCGTGCTCGACCGAGTCGACGCCGGCGCGGACCAGCGTGGACACCGCCGTCTCGCTGAACGTGTGCACCGCGACCCGGGCACCGGCGGTGTGTGCGGCGTCGATGGCCGCGGCCAGCACCTCGGGCTCGAACGTGGGGCCGAGGTCGGCCGACGACCGGTCGAGCCAGTCGCCGACCAGCTTGACCCAGCCGTTGCCGGCCCGGGCCTGCTCGGCCGCCGCGGCCGGCAGCTCCTCGGGCGAGCACTCGATCGGGATGCCGCGCAGGTGGGTCTTCGGCGCGGCCAGGTGCCGCCCGGCGCGGGACAGCCGCGGCGCGTCAGGATGGTCGTCGAGCTCCGGGTAAGGGAAAGGTGAGCCCGCGTCGCGGATCGCGAGCGTGCCGGCGTCGCGGTCGATCACCGCCGCGGCCAGCGCCTGCTCCACGGTGGAGATCGGCCCGCCGCCCGCCGCGATGCCGATGTGGCAGTGCGCGTCGACAAGGCCGGGCAGCACGAAGCCGCCCTCGCTGATCGTCTCCGCCCCCGCCACCGGCTCGAAGGTGACCCGGTCGCCGACCAGCCAGAGGTCGCGGGTGGTGTCATCGGGGAGCACCACCCCGCGCACGTGCAGCGGCGTCAGCTCACGCACAGCTCGTTGCCCTCCGGGTCGGCCAGCGTCACCCAGGCGCTCGGCCCCTGCCGGCCGTCGTGCAGATAGGTGGCGCCCTTGCCGAGCAGTCGCTCGACGACCTTGTCGCGGTCGTCGCCCGTACGCAGGTCGAGGTGCATCCGGTTCTTCACGGTCTTGGCCTCGGGCACCCACTGGAACAGCACGCGCGGCGCCCGCTCGAGCCCCTCGGGGTGGCGGATGGCCGCGCCGGTCTTCCAGACCAGCTTCCCGTTGTGCCGCGTGGTGTCCTCGTCGGTGGCATGCCCCTGCTCGATCATGCTCTGGATGAACCCCTCGTCCTGGGGCTCCACATCCCACCCGAGCGCGTCGGCCCACCAGTCAGCCAACACATGCGGCTCCGCGCAGTCGACGGTCACCTGAAACTCGTATGCCACCCGGCGATCCTAAATGCGCCGTACGACATCGGCCTGCCCCCGGGAACAGCGTGCCCCGGCCGACGCGGTCGTCGGCCGGGACAGCACTAAGCCCGGTGCCGGACGTCGCGCGCGACTTTCGACTTCCATCGCGTGGTGAGGGCCGGCAGGTCGATGGTGACCTTCCACGGCCACTCGGTAGTGAAGATTTCCGACGTGTGCGTCGACGGCACCAACTCGCCGGAGTCGGCGAGGACGAACTCGGTCAAGGTGATGTCGTCGCGCTGCGGATCGACGACCCAGTAGCGCCGGACTCCGGCCCGACCGTAGAGGCGAACCTTGTCGTAGAGGTCGCGGAAGGTGGAATCCGGCGAGATCACCTCGACGGCGAGGATGGCGTCTTCGACGGGGATCGGGCTGGTCGAGTTGTGGTCCGGGACGATCACCGCGATGTCCGGGCGCGGCTCGCTGCGTCGATCGACCCGCAGCGAGGTGTCCAGGCTGACGTAGTACTGGTCTTCCGGGCAGTTGGCCTCCAGCGCGAGCAGTATGCGCACGCAGAGGTCCTGGTGGGGGTGGGTGGGCGACGCCACGATCAACCTTCCGTTGATCAGTTCGTAGCGGAGGTCCGTCGGCAGTTCGCCGAGGTCGTCGACCGTCCACTCCCGCCGCTCGGGCAGGGTCGGTGCCGCGGTCATGGGCTCCTCCTCGGAGTGGTCGCCCGTCACCATAGGTGCTCCTATGATCGCCCGCTGTCCCGAAGCGGCTACTTGTCGTCCTCCTGGCGGCGGAGCTTGTTGAAGTCGATCTTCGGCAGCTTGAAGCCCGGCGGCAGCCCCTGGGCCCCGTCGCCGCTCAGGGCCGTCGGGTCGAAGCCGGCCGGCATTCCGCCCGGGAAGCCACCCGGCATCCCGCCCGGCATGCCGCCGACGGGGCGCGGGCGCGAGCCGCCCTTCGTGCCCTTGCGCTTGTTCTTGGGGCTCTTCGTCGCCTTGCGACGCGAACCCGGCAGGCCCATCATGCCGCCCATCTGCTTCATCATCTTCTGCGCCTCGGCGAAGCGGTTGAGCAGCTGGTTGACGTCCATGACGGTGACGCCGGAGCCGTTGGCGATGCGGGCCCGGCGCGAGCCGTTGATGATCTTCGGGTTGACCCGCTCCATCGGCGTCATCGAGCGGATGATCGCGGTCACCCGGTCGAAGTGCTTGTCGTCGAGGTCCGCCAGCTGGTCCTTGACCTGGCCCATGCCGGGCATCATGGCCAGCACGTTGGCGATCGGGCCCATCCGCCGCATCGCCACCATCTGGTCGAGGAAGTCCTCGAGCGTGAACTGCTCGCCGCCCATGAGCTTGGCGGTCATCTTCTCTTTCTGATCGGCGTCGAAGGCCTGCTCGGCCTGCTCGATCAGCGTGAGCACGTCACCCATGCCCAGGATCCGGCTCGCCATGCGGTCCGGGTGGAAGATGTCGAAGTCCTCGAGCTTCTCGCCCGTGGACGCGAAGAGGATCGGCTGCCCGGTCACCTCGCGCACCGACAGCGCCGCGCCACCGCGGGCGTCACCGTCCAGCTTGGACAGCACGACGCCGGTGATGCCGACGCCGTCGCGGAACGCCTCGGCCGTGTTGACCGCGTCCTGACCGACCATGGCGTCGATCACGAAAAGGATCTCGTCGGGGTCGACCGCGTCGCGGATGTGCGCGGCCTGCGCCATCATCTCCTGGTCGACGCCCAGCCGGCCGGCGGTGTCGACGATGACGATGTCGCGCGCGACCCGCTTGGCGTGGTCGATCGACGCCCGCGCCACCTGCACGGGGTCGCCCACCCCGTTGCCCGGCTCCGGCGCGTAGACCTCGACCCCGGCCCGCTCGCCCAGCACCTGGAGCTGCGTCACCGCGTTGGGTCGCTGCAGGTCGGCTGCGACGAGCAGCGGCTGATGCCCCTGCCCCTTGAGGAAGCGCGCCAGCTTGCCGGCCAGCGTCGTCTTGCCGGAACCCTGCAGACCGGCCAGCATGATCACCGAAGGCGGCTGCTTGGCCAGCTGGAGCCGCCGGGTGTCGCCACCCAGCACGTTGACCAGCTCTTCGTGCACGATCTTGATGACCTGCTGCGCCGGGTTGAGCGCCTGGGACACCTCTGACCCGCGCGCCCGCTCCTTGACCCGCCCGATGAACGCCCGGACCACCGGCAGCGCCACGTCGGCCTCGAGCAGCGCCAACCGGATCTCGCGCGCCGTAGCGTCGATGTCGGCATCAGTCAGCCGCCCCTTGCCACGGAGCTTGGTGAAGATCCCGTTGAGGCGGTCGCTCAGGGTGTCGAACACGTAAACATCCCGTTTGTCATAGTTCGGTGGGCGAAGCAGGCCGGAAGGACCCTAGTTAGGGTATCCGGCCGGCCGCCATACGGCCGATCCGCACGAGCAGGTTCCGGTCCCGGGTCCGTGGTGGGCACGACCGTCGCTCCCGCCGGGGCCCGCTCGCTGACGCGTCGCTTGCCAGGTCCGCCGCCGGTCACCCTTACCCCGCGATCGAGGGACGCGAGTTGTCGGTGGGCTCGGTTAGCCTCGCGGCATGACGGTCATGGATTGGTTGCTCGACTCCGACCCGGCGGTGCGCTGGCAGGTGTTGCGGGATCTGGCCGGTGCGCCGGCCGACGTCGTGACTGCTGAGCGGGCCCGCGTCGCGCGCGAGGGGTGGGGTGCGCGCCTGTTGGCGCTCCAGGATCCCGAGGGCGGCTGGGCGGGGGGCGCGTGTTTTCCGGGCCGCGGCTACCGGCACACCGGGCCCGATCACGAGGCGCCGCCCGACGGTGAAGACGGTCAACCGTGGGTCTCCACGCTGCCCACGCTCGACGTGCTGGTCGAGTTCGGGGTCGACCCGCGTGACGAGCGCGTCCAGAAGGCGATCGCGGCGGTGCGTGACACCGTCAAGTGGGAGCACGACGCCCAGCCGTTCTTCGAGGGCGAGGTCGAGGCCTGCATCAACGGGCGCACCGTGCGGATCGGCGCCTACTTCGGGCAGGACGTCGACGGCATCGTCGACCGGCTGCTGCGCGAGCAATACGACGACGGCGGCTGGAACTGCGAGCGGGAGAACGGCTCCAAGGTCTCCTCGTTCGCCAGCACGATCAACGTGCTCGACGGGCTGCTCACCTACCAGCAGGCCGGCGGGACGCTCGACGTCGCCGAGGCCCGCCGGCGCGGCGAGGAATACCTGCTCGAGCGCGGGCTCTTCCGGCGCAAAAGCACCGGCGCCGTGGTCGACGACGCGTGGCTGGGCTTCTCGTTCCCGTTCCGGTGGCACTACGACGTCCTGCGGGCGCTCGACTACTTCCGGGCCACCGGCCAGGCGCCCGACGCGCGCATCGGCGAGGCGCTCGACCTCGTGCGCGACAAGCAGCAGCCCGACGGCACGTGGCCGCTGGAAAACACCCATCCGGGGCTCGTCTACTTCTCGCTGGAAGCGGGCGACGGGCAACCGAGCCGCTGGAACACGCTACGCGCGACCCGCGTGCTCGGCTGGGCCGCGGGTCAGAGCGCCACGAGCCCGGACTGATAGGCGAAGACCACCAGCTGCGCCCGGTCGCGGGCGCCCAGCTTGATCATCGCGCGGCTGACGTGCGTGCGCGCCGTCGCGGGCGACACCACCAGCCGGGCGGCGATCTCCTCGTTGGACAGACCCTCGCCGACGAGGCCGACGATCTCGCGCTCGCGGTCGGTCAACGTGCCCAGCTGCGGGTGCGGCTTGAGCGTGCGCGACGGCCGAGAGGAGAACTCCCGCACGACCCGCCGCGTCACCGACGGCGACAACAACGCCTCGCCGTCGGCGACGAGCCGGATCGCCCGCAACAGCTCGGCCGGCTTCGTGTCCTTGGTCAGGAAGCCACTGGCGCCGTGCCGGAGGGCGTCGAAGACATATTCGTCGAGCTCGAACGTCGTCAGCACGATCACCCGGGTGCGCTCCAACGCCGGATCGGCCACGATCCGCCGGGTCGCCTCGATGCCGTCGATGCCGGGCATCCGCACGTCCATCAACACGATGTCCGGCGCCGTCGCCGCGGCCCGCGCGACAACCTCGATCCCGTCGGCCGCCTCACCCACGACCCGCATGCCGTCCTCGGCCTCCACCAACGACCGCAACCCGATCCGCACCAGATCCTGATCGTCCGCGATCAACACACCGATCTCGTCAGCCACACCACCACCATGCCCCATCACCCTCACCCACCACTGCCCGCCACGACCCCCGACCCCGAGCACGCGCGGCCCGGACGCGTCCGCACTCGGATCCCGGCCGCCTTGGGACGCGAACGCGTCCGGGGAAGGGGTGCGTTCGACCGCGTCCGATCCGCCGCCCTTGCTCGCGTCCGCGGCTCGAAACGTCAGCCAATTCCCCGCCCGCGCTCGCGGAAAGACCGGCGAGGGGAGGCTCCGCCGCACACCGCTTCGACCGCCCGAGTCGCCGCGGCCGACGCCGCTTCGCGGCGATCACCAGCCGCTGTCTGGGTCGCTGTCGGCGTCAGGCGTGACGGGTAGTTCGGCGCGGACACGCCAGCCGCGGCCTCCAGACAACGGGCCCGCGGCCAAGGTGCCGCCGAGAGCGGTCACGCGCTCGCGCATCCCCTCCAGGCCATGCCCCGGCGCCCCCGGCGGCACCACTCCGCCTCGCCCGGTGTCGGTCACCTCGACCACGACCCAGTCCGGCAGATGGGTGATAACCACGGCCGCGGTCGCGGCGCCCGCGTGCCGCAGCACGTTCGTCAGCGACTCCTGGACCACCCGATAGGCCGCCAGATCGACGGCCAGCGGTAGCTCCCCCACGTCGCCCATCACCGACAGCGTCACCGGCAACCCCGACTCCGCCAGGCGGTCGCGCAGCGCCGGCACCTGCGCCAAGCCCGGCGCCGGCGCGCGGTCGCCGCGTTGGCGTAGCACCGACAGGGTCACCCGCAGCTCGTCCAGCGCCGCCTTGCTGCTGCGGCTGATCCGGGTCAGGGCCGCCTCCGCCTCCTCGGGCTTGCGGGGCAGCAGGTGCAGCGCGATCTCGGCCTGCATGTTAATCGCGGCCAACCCGTGGCCGACCACGTCGTGCACCTCCTGCGCCACTCGCAACCGTTCGTCGTCGGCGATGCGGCGCGCCTCGTCGGCACGCGAGCGCGCCACCGCCTCGCGGCTCACCTTGACCGTCACCCCGATCGCGAACGGCACCGCCACGAACGCCGCGGCCGGGAGCAGGCCGCCGAACTTCGTGTTGGTCGGGTCGGTGAAGGGAACGAAAGCGTGCAACGCGAGGAGTACGAAGGCCGCCCCGCCCACCCAGGCCGCCCGGCGCAGTGGCAGCCGCTCCGCCACCGTGTAGATCACCACGGCCAGCGAGATCATGATCGGGCCGTAGGGGTAGCCAAGGATCAGGTAGGCCGCCGTCATGCCGGCGACCACCGTCAGCACGCTGACCGGCCACCGCCGTCGCAGGATGGTCGCGGCCGCCGCCCCGAAGATCAGCCCGTACGCCAGCGCGTCCAGCGGCGTCCGCAGGGTGCCGGTGGCCTGCTGGTTCTCCTGGGCGAAATGCGACCCGAAACCACCGATCAGCAGCAGAAACCCCGTGACGAGCCCGTCCACCAACCAGCGTCGCAGCGCGCCCCGGCGGGTCGACGAGCTCATCACGGCCTCCACATGTCAGAGAATGTCACGGCGGCGCAGGACCACCGCGCCGACGGCGACGAAACCGACCAGGTACGCAGCGACCACCAGCGCGCCCGAGCCGCCGCCCAGCACCGTCGACACGCCCGGCGAGGCGACCGGCGCGCCCAACGCCGCCACCAGCGAGCCCGCCCCGGGCCCGGGCAGGCCCCGTTGCGCCGAGTCGACCCACGGCAGCAACGGCGCCGCCAGCTCGGAGATCAGGTTCTGCACGACCAGCATCCAGACGAGGCCGAGCCCGACCGCCAACGCGACGCCGCGCAGCAGGATGCCGAGCACCGCGCCGAACATCGTCCACATTGTCGCGATCAACCAGCCCGCCCCGATGCCGCGCAGGATGTCCACGGCCGACGGGAAGGCCATCGACGCGTTCTCGGCCGCGGCGATCAGCACGCTCGCCACCGTGCCCATGAGGAAGATCGCCAGTACGAAGCCCAGCGCCGCCAGTGCCAGCACCGACAGCTTGCCCGCCAGCACCGACCCGCGCGACGGCCCCTGGGTCAGCACCGTCTTCCACGAACCCCAGCCGTACTCGCCGCCCACGAACAGGACCCCGAGCACGACCAGCAGGGCGCCGAGGAACACCGGGTAGCCGCCCAACGTGTTGCCGACGATCGAGGCCGGCAGCGTCGCGGCGAGACCCCGGTCCGCGGTGGCGCCGGTCGTGCCGGAGGTGGCGCCGAGATACGGAATGACGTACGCGAAGAGCGCCCCCAACAGCAGCGCGATGCCCAGCAGCAGCCACGTCGCCGGCCGCTTGGTCAGCTTGACCGCCTCGGCCCGAAAACTACCGACCATTGCTCTCGCCTCCGGTGAGCTCGAGGAACACCTGCTCCAGATCCCGCGACCGCGGCCGCAGCTCGCTGACGACGACGCCGGCCTTGACCAGCGACTCGTTGATCTCGCCCGCCCGCGCCGGGTCGACGGTCACGTCCAACCCACCGTCCACCACCGACACCGCCGCGGACCCCAGCACCAGTCGCAGCCACGACACCGCGGAGTCGACCGGCGCGGCCTGGATCCGCAGACCGGCCTCGGAACGCAGCTCGGCGACGGTGTTCTCGGTGACCAACCGTCCGCCGGCGATGATGCCGACCCGGTCGCAGATCTGCTCGACCTCGCCCAGCAGGTGGCTGGAGATCAGCACGGTCGATCCGGCCGCCCCGAGTCGGCGGATCAGCGCGCGCATGTCGGCCATGCCGGCCGGGTCGAGCCCGTTGGTCGGCTCGTCGAGGATCAGCAGCTGCGGGTCCTTGAGCAGCGCCGCCGCCACGCCGAGCCGCTGCTTCATGCCCAGCGAGTACGTCGCGTACTTGTGCTTGGCCCGCCCGGCCAGGTCGACCAGGTCGAGCACCACGTCGATGCGCCGGTCGTCGACCCCGGCGTAGCGCGCCAGCACCCGCAGGTTGTCCCGCCCGCTCAGGTAGGGATAGAACGCCGGCCCCTCGATCAGCGCGCCGACGCCGGACAGGTCGCCCGGCGGCCGCCCGTGCAGCAGGACCCGCCCGCCGCTGGGCCGGATCAGCCCGAGCATCATCCGGAGCGTGGTCGTCTTGCCCGCGCCGTTGGGCCCCAGGAAGCCGTAGACCTCGCCCGCGCGCACCGAGAGATCAAGATCTTGGACGGCGACCACCTCGCCGTACCGTTTCGAGAGCTTTTCGCACACCACCGGTTCCATGCGACATACGCTGCCCGGCCCGGCGCACAACCGAATCCGCGCGAAAGCGGCACCCGGCGTACGCCCGGCGACGTAGAGACCAGCGTCAGGACTGCGCCGCGGCGAGCACCGCCGCTTCCACCGCTCGCTCCCCCGCCCCGATGCCGACCAGATAGAAGGCGTCCACCACGTCGCCGCCGAGCGTCGAGATGCGGGCCGCCCGCACCGAGGCCCCGGCCTCGTCGAGCGCGCTGGCCACCCGGTAGAGCAGCGCCGGCGAGTCCGCCGCCCGCAACTCCAGCACCACCGCGTCGGTCGCCGCGTCCCGGTGCCACACCACCCGTGGCGGCGCCCCCGAACCAGCGGACCGGCCGCCCCGCCCACGCAGCCGCTGGGTCACCGACACGTCGCCGGCCACCGCCCGGCGCAGGTCGTTGGCGAGCGCGATCGGATCGGGCGCGGCGCCGAACCGCGGCTGGGTCAGGAACTCGACCAGCGCGCGTCCCTCCACGGTGGACACGTCCGCGCCGAGCACGTCGAGCCGGTGCAGCGCCAGGCAACCGGCCACCGCCGCGAGCAGCCCGCGCCGGTCAGCGGCCGCGACCGCGACCCGGTCACCGTCGAGATGCACGGCCGGCAGCGGCCCGGCCACCAGCGCCGGATCGGGTGTCGGCAGTGCCGGCAGCACGCCGGTGTCCAGCGCGGTGTGCGTGCGCCGGACCAGTTCGGCGACCAGCCGCCCCTTCCAGTCGGACCAGGCGGCCGGCCCCGTCGCGAGCGCGTCCGCGCGGGCGAGCCCGTGCAACAGGTCCAGGCACGTCGCGTCGCCGACCGCGGCCGCGACTCCGGCGATCGTCTTCGGATCGGACAGGTCGCGCCGCGTCGCCACCTCGGGCAGCAGCAGGTGCAGCGACACCAGCTTCGAGATCAGCGCGACATCGGGCGGCGGCAGCCCGATCCGGGCGGCGACGGCGGCCGCGACCGGCGCGCCGACGGCGCTGTGGTCACCCGGCAGCCCCTTGCCCACGTCGTGCAGAAACGCGGCCAGCAGCAGCAGGTCGGGCCGGTCGACCTCGCGCGTGAACGCGGTCGCCTCGGCCGCCGCCTGCACCAGGTGCCGGTCGAGCGTGTAGCGGTGCACCGGGTTGTGCTGCGGCAGGCTGCGCATCCGGGCCCACTCGGGCAACCACCCGTCCACGAGCCCGTAGCGGTCGCAGGTCTCCCACGCCGGCACCAGCCCGGGGCCGGCGCCCAGCAAGGTGATCAGCGCGGCCCGCGCCGAGGCGGGCCAGGGCGACGGCAACGGCGGGCAGTAGGCGGCGAGCCACTCACACGTCGCCCGCGAGATCGGCAGCCGGGTGGTCGCGGCCGCGGCGGCGACCCGCAGCGACAGCGACGGGTCGGGCCGCGCCCCGATGGCGGTGCGGGCCAGCACGAGCTCGCCGTCCTGCGACACCACGTCCCGGGCGACCGGGCTGCGCACCGGCTTGCCGTCCGCGCCACGCCGGCGGATCACCCTGACCCGGTCGGCGGCCCGCCAGGCGTCGTCGAGGGCGTTGGCGACCGTACGCGCGTCGCTGGCCACCCGCCGTAGCAGCGCGTCACCGTCGTCGAGCCCGAGCAGCCCCGCCACCGCCGCACGCTCCTGCGCGACCAGCCGGTCGACCCGCCGCCCAACCGTGACGTGCAGCGCGTCCCGGGTGTCCAGCAGCCGCAGGTGCGCGGCCCGCACCGCCGGCCGGAGCGCGTCGGTGACGCCGGAGCGGGCGATCCCGCGCAGCACCCCGACGTCCCGCAGCCCGCCGGCCGCCTCCTTGAGATCGCCCTCGAGCAGGAACGCCAACTCGCCGTGCGCCTCCCAGCGGGCCGTCGTCACGGACCGCAGGGCCGGCAGCTGGCGGATCGCCGTGCGCCGCCACTGGTCGGCCGCGGCCTCGGCCAGCGACGCGGACAGCGCGGGATCACCGGCGATGTGCCGCGCGTCCAGCAGACCGAGCGCCACCTTCACGTCGTCGTGCGCCACCGACAGCGCCTCCGGCACCGTGCGCACCGAGTGGTCGAGCCCGAGCCGGGCGTCCCAGATCGGGTACCAGAGCGAGGCGGCGAGGTCGTCCATCCCCGGCACGCCCGCGTGCAGCAGCACGAGATCCAGATCGGCGTACGGAGCACACTCCCGCCGCCCGAGCCCGCCGACCGCAACCAGCGCGACGCCGGAGACGGAAGAGGTAAACAGGCCGCGCAGCCAATCGTCGAACGCGGCGGAGCGCTGCGAGCGGGCCGCCGCCCCGATCCCCGGAACGGCCAGGGGACCGGCGCCGGCCGCAGCCCGCGTCGATCCCCTGGTCATCGTCGTGCGATCAGAGCGCGTCGAGGCCGCGCTCGCCGGTGCGGACCCGGACGACGTCGTCGACCGACGTCACCCAGACCTTGCCGTCGCCGATCTTGCCGGTCCGCGCCGCCGTGACGACCGCGTCGACCACCTTGTCGACGTCGATCTCGTCGGTCAGCACCTCGACCCGGATCTTCGGCAGGAACTCCACCGTGTATTCGGCACCCCGGTAGACCTCGGTGTGCCCCTTCTGACGGCCGTAGCCCTGCACCTCGCTGACGGTCAGCCCGGCCACGCCGAGGGCGTGCAGGGCCTCCTTGACCGCGTCCAGCTGGTAGGGCTTGATGACCGCGGTCACCAGCTTCATGTCCAACCCCTCCATCGCTAGAAAACTTAGCCGGAGACCTTCTCGCTGACCGGTTTCTCGTCGGGTACGTCGCTGTTCGGCTTCGCCGCAGCCCCCGTCCCGATGCCCGCGAGCTGGAACGCGCTCGCGCTGCCGGCGCCACCGGCGGGCGACAGGTCGTACGCCGATTCGGCGTGCTCCGCCACGTCGATGCCCTCGACCTCGGCCTCGGGCGTGGTGCGCAGGCCGACGACCTTCTTGACCACCCAGGCGATGCCCATCGCGAGCACCAGCGAGTAGACCGTGACCACCGCGCTGCCGAGGAACTGCCGGCCGAGCTGGGTCGCGCCGCCGCCGTAGAAGAGGCCCTCGCTCGCGCCGAGCACGTCGGTGATCGCCGAGTTCACCTGCGTGGTGGCGAAGAAGCCGATCGCCAGCGAGCCGATCCAGCCACCGACGAAGTGCACGCCGACCACGTCGAGCGAGTCGTCGAAGCCGAACCGGTACTTCAGGCTGACGGCCAGGGCGCAGACCGCGCCCGCGATCGCGCCGATGATCACGGCCGGGATCGGGGCGACGAAGCCACACGCCGGGGTGATCGCGACGAGACCGGCGATCGCGCCGGACGAGGCGCCGACCAGGGTCGGCTTGCCGCCCTTGATCCACTCCACGATGATCCAGCCGAGTACGCCGGCCGCGGTGGCGACCTGGGTGTTGAGGAACGCGACGGCCGTGGTCCCGTCGACGGTGAGCTCGGAGCCGGCGTTGAAGCCGAACCAGCCGAACCAGAGCAGGCCGGCGCCGAGCGCGACCAGCGGCACGTTGTGCGGCTTGGTGCTCTCCTTGGGCCAGCCGATCCGCTTGCCGAGGATCAGCACGAGGCCGAGCGCAGCGGCACCGGCGTTGATGTGGACCGCCGTACCGCCGGCGAAGTCCAATGCCTTGATCTTGGCGCCGATGAAGCCCCCGCCCCAGACCCAGTGGGCGACCGGGACGTAGACCAGGGTGAACCAGCCGAACGCGAACAGCAGCCAGCCGGAGAACTTCATCCGGTCGGACGCCGCGCCGCTGATCAGCGCGACCGTGATGACCGCGAACATCATCTGGAACACGAGGAACACGTACACCGGAATGCCGGTCGTGCCCCAGATGTCACCGAGGAAGTTCGTCTCGGTGCCGAGGTATTGCGTGAAGCTGCCGAGGACGTTGTTGACCCCGGAGTTGCCGTTGGAGCCGAAAGCCAGGGTGAAGCCGTAAATGACCCAAAGAACGGAGACGAGCCCGATGGAGCTGAAGCTCATCATCATCATGTTGAGTACGCCCTTGGACCGGTTCAGGCCGCCGTAGAACAGCGCCAGACCCGGTGTCATGAGCAGCACGAGCGCGGACGACAGAAGTAGCCAGGCGGTGTTCCCGGTGTCGATCTCCACGCTGCCTCCTCTCGGTAGGTTCCTCCCTCCGGCAGGCAGAGCAGCGTCGCCCGACAGCCGGTTCGCGAGGAAGCCTCCCGGGCCGCTGTTTCGCGCAAGGTCGCGTGTCGGTTACCGCGGCGTGACAGGTTGTTTCGTACGTGTGAAGAAAGCCGGCCTCAGCGCAGCGCGTACTCCAAGGTGTGGCGTTCGTAGTCGAGCAGGCGGAGATCGCGCATCGGGCGGCGAAGGTGACCCTTGTGCACGATCCGGACGAACGCCGGGTCGCCCGCGGCCGCCATCCGGCGGATCCCCTCGACGTGGTCGACGATGCGCTTGCGGATCGTGCGCACCAGGCGGTGCCGGTCGCGCGGGATCAGGCCGTAGGCGTCGGCGAACATCCGCAGCCGCTGGGGCCGGTTGGGCCGCTTCCAGCCGAGCGTGTAGGAGTCCCGGTCGGAGAAGAGCGGGACCCAGGTCCAGGCGGCGTACGCGACGTCGTAGATCCGCGCGCCGGGTGAGGCCAGGTCGAAGTCGATCAGCGCGAGGGTGCCGTCGGGCCGCCAGATCACGTTGTGCGGAGCAGCGTCGTGGTGACAGATCACCTCGGTGTCCGGCGGGGGCGGCCCGAACGAGCGCCAGACCGCGCCCGGGGCCGGCTGGAACCCGTACTGCGCGTCGTGGAACATCCGCAGCATCGTCGCGACCGTGACCAGCGCCTCGTCGGTGACCCAGTGCGGCGCCAGCGGATATTCGCCGCACTCGCCCTCGAGGTAGGAGAGCACCTCGCGGTTGCGCTCGTCCATGCCGAGCACCCGGGGTGAGCCGGTGAAGCCGACATATTCCAGATGGCGCAACAGCGCGTGCACCGACGGCGTCCACGGCCCGGCATTGCGCCGGACCGTGTCACCGACACGGACCACGGTGCTGACGTTCCCCCCACGCAAGGGAACTTCCTGCTGCGTCACGTACGGTCTCCCGAGTCCGGAGGCCTGCGGCTGGTAGGTCACCCGAGATTACGCGTCCGTGCCAACAAGCGCGTCGACGAAGGCCGCCGGCTCGAACGGCGCGAGGTCGTCCGGACCCTCCCCGAGGCCGACCAGCTTGACCGGGATGCCCAGCTTGCGCTGCACGGCGATGACGATGCCGCCCTTGGCGGTGCCGTCGAGCTTGGTCAGCACCACGCCGGTCACGTCGACCACCTCGGTGAAGACCCGGGCCTGCTCGAGCCCGTTCTGGCCGGTGGTGGCGTCGAGCACGAGCAGGGTCTCGTCGACCGGGCCCTGCTTCTCGACGACCCGCTTGACCTTGCCGAGCTCGTCCATCAGGCCGATCTTGTTCTGCAGGCGGCCGGCGGTGTCGACCAGCACCGTGTCGACGCCGGTGTCGATGCCCTTCTTGACCGCGTCGAAGGCGACGCTGGCGGGGTCGGCGCCCTCGGGCCCGCGGACCACCTCGGCGCCCACCCGGCCGGCCCAGGTGGCCAGCTGCTCGGAGGCGGCGGCGCGGAACGTGTCGGCGGCGCCGAGCAGCACGGTGCGGCCGTCGGCGATCAGCACTCGGGCGATCTTGCCGCAGGTCGTGGTCTTGCCGGAGCCGTTGACGCCGACCACCAACAGCACCGAGGGCTTGCCGGTGACCTTGAGCGACCGGTCCAGGGTGGGGTCGAGCGCCTCGGTCAGCTCGGCGGCCAGCAGGGCGCGCAGTTCGACCGGGGTGCGGGTGCCGAGCACCCGGGTGCGCTCCCGGAGGCGGTCGACGATCTCACGGGTGGCCTCGACGCCGACGTCGGCGCCGATCAGGCTGTCCTCGATCTCCTCCCAGGCGTCCTCGTCGAGCCGGTCACGGGAGAGCACCGCGAGCAGGCTCTTGCCGAACACGCTCTGCGAGCGGGAGAGGCGGCCGCGCAGGCGGATCAGCCGGCCGGCGGTCGGCGCCGGGGTCTCGATCGTCGGGGCCGGGGGCGCTTCCGGGGCCTCGGTCGGTCTCTCCGGCGCGAGGATGCCGACGCCGCCCTCTTCCTCGGCGGCCTCCTCGGGCGTTCCCGTCGGGCGCGGCAGGGTCGGCGGCAGGGGCCGCCGGCGAATCCGGGGCACGAGCAGGCCGAGCCCGGCGAGCAGCAGCACACCGGCCAGGACGATTCCGAGGATCACGTATTCCATACCGAAATCCTGACATGCCCCGCGCGGGCGCACGCGGCGGTGGGTGTGAGGTGTCGCGCGTCAGGCTATGGCGCACAGGCCCCCGGGTAGAAAGGATGGTCGCGGTTCCCCCGCCGTGACTGGAGGTTGAAAACGTATGTCCGCCGGCACACGTCTGCTGATCGGTCCGGTGCTTCGCCGGGTCGTCGACACCCGGGCCACCATCTGGGTCGAGACGGCCGCGCCGGCCGTTGTCACGGTGCGTGCCGAAGGAGGAGCCGAAGGTAGCGCCCGTACGTTCACCGCCTTCGACCACCACTACGCGCTGGTCGTCGTGGAAGGGCTGCCGGCGGACGCGGTCACCCCGTACGAGGTGTTCGTCGACGACGAGAAGGTCTGGCCCGAGCCGGACTCCGACTATCCACCCAGCGTGATCCGCACCCGCATGGGTGACGACCGCGGCCAGCCCGTCAAGCTGATCTTCGGATCGTGCCGGGAGGCGACACCGCGCTCGACGGGTCACAAACTGCCACCGGACGCGCTGGACGCGTTCGCCCGCCGGCTGATGTCCGACGAGGGCGTCCGGCCGGACCTGATGGTGCTGCTCGGCGACCAGGTCTATGCGGACATGACCTCACGCGAGGTGCGCCGGTTCCTGCGCAAGCAGCGCAAGCGCCGCAAGGCGAAGCTGACGGACGCCCCGCCGCACCAGGTCGTCACGTTCCACGAATACACGCAGCTTTACCTGGAGTCCTGGCGCGATCCGGAGATCCGCTGGCTGCTGTCGACCGTACCCAGCGTGATGATCTTCGATGACCACGAGATCATCGACGACTGGAACTCGTCGGCGGCGTGGCGGACCGCGGCCCGCGAGCAGCCCTGGTGGGCCGAGCGGATCCGCAGCGGGCTGGCCTCCTACTGGGTCTACCAGCACCTGGGCAACCTGCACCCGGACGAGCTGGCGACCGACGCGCTCTACCCGAAGGTGGTCGACGCCGGCGACGCGACCGAGGTGCTGCGCGAGTTCGGCGAGCGGGTCGACCTCGAGGCCGACGCGGCGCACGACACCGACCGCTGGCGGGCCACGCAGTACCAGTGGTCCTACCGGGTCGACCTCGGCCGGACCCGGCTGGTCGTGCTCGACAACCGGTGCAGCCGCGTGCTCGACCCCGACAGCCGGGCCATGCTGCCGCCCGGTGAGTGGCAGTGGTTCCTCGACCAGGCCCACGGCGACTACGACCACCTGGTGGTCGGCTCGTCGCTGCCGTGGCTGCTGCCGCACGGCATCCACCACCTGGAGGCGTGGAACGAGCGGCTGGCGGCGTCGCCGCACACGGTGGTCGGCCGCGCCGCGGAGACGATGCGGCGGGCGGTCGACCTCGAGCACTGGGCGGCGTTCCAGCGGTCGTTCGAGGACCTGGCGTCGCTGTTCGCGCGGTTGGGCACGGGGGCGCGCGCGACCGGCGGCGGCGAGCGGGTCGGTGCCGGCCCGGCCTATCCCGCGCCGGCGTCGATCAGCGTGCTCTCCGGCGACGTGCACCATTCCTATGTGGCCCGGGTCCGGTTCGCCGACCCGGCGGTGACCACGCCGGTGCACCAGCTGACCTGCTCGCCGATCCACAACGCCGTGCCGGCGGTGATGAAGCCGGTGATGACGCTCGGCTGGTGGCGTGGCCCATCGGCGCTGGTGCGGGCGTTGGCCAAGACCGCGCGGGTACGCAAGCCGTCGGTCCGGTGGCGCAAGCTGGCCGGCCCGTACTTCGGCAACGCGGTCAGCACGCTGTCGTTGTCGGGCGTGACGGCCGCGGTGACGATCGAGGGCACGCGCGACGACGGCGTGCTCACCCGGGTGGCGTCGTTGCCGCTGACGGACCCGGCGCCGCCCCCACGCCCGGCCGCCGCCGCGGAATCGAGCGGCGTGGCCGCGCGAGAACCGGCATGATGCCCCGATGACCTGGGTTGCCCCTGATATCGAACGCCGCTCCGAGCCCTACGTCGCCGACGAGCGCACCATGCTGCAAGGCTGGCTCGACTGGCACCGCGACACGCTGCTCTGGAAGTGCGCCGGCCTGACCGGCGAGCAGCTGTGCGCGCAGCCGGTGGCGCCGTCGACGCTGAGCCTGCTCGGGCTGGTCCGGCACATGGCCGCGGTCGAACGCAGCTGGTTCCACCGCGCGGCCGGCGTTGCCTACGAGAGCCTCTTCTACACCGACGACAACCCGGACGGCGACTTCGACGACGGCACGGCGGCGTCGGCCGAGGCGGACTTCGCGACGTTCCGCGACGAGTGCGCCAAGGCCGACGCCCTGGCGGCGGACCTGTCGCTCGACCACACCTTCGACACGACCCACCACCGCACGATCAACGTGCGCTGGGTCTACACCCACATGATCGAGGAGTACGCCCGCCACAACGGCCACGCCGACCTGCTCCGCGAAGCCCTCGACGGCACCACCGGCGACTGACTGACGCGCGCGTTCAGCGTCGGGCGAGTAGTCGCCCGGTGAGAATGGTGAGCACCTCGGCTAGTACGCTCGGCGCGAGGCTGCCGACGTGCTGGCGAATAAATCGCGTGTCGATCGCCCGGACCTGCTCGGTCATGACGAATGAGCGGGCGACCAGGCCGTTGTCGGCGTTCGGAGCCACGCTGACGTGGTTGGGGACGCCGCGGTGAGTGGTCGTAAATGGACAAACCAGCGCGAGATTCGGAATGCGCTCGTAGTCGTGGCCGTGCACGACCAGAACCGGTCGGACGCCACCCTGCTCGGCACCACGGACCCGCGCCTGGCCGAGGTCAGCGATGTAGATTGCGCCCGCCCTCACCGGTCATGCACGGTCAACGGAATGTCGTCGACCATCTCCGGCGGCGGCGGGATCGGACCGACCGGGCCTAGATGGGCGTACTCCGGATACTCATCGTCGTTCCCGCCGGCATAGCCGTTGGCATAGCCAGCCGACACCTTCTCCCAGAACTCGTGTTCTTCAGCGATCTCCAACAACACCTCAATCTCCTCCCCCATAGAACGACCATGCCGAGCGGCCCACGCCGCTAGTCGATCGCGAACGCCGGATTCGACACTGATCGTCGTCTTGCCCATATCGACAAGCATAGAGGGCTACATGCCGCACCGCATGCCCATTGAAGGACGGGAGTGTGCCAACTTCGAGGGAATCAGCGAGTCGAGCTACAAATCGAGGGCGGCGCGCAGGTAGGGAAGGTCGGACGGGCCCGTCCACCGGTGGGCAGCCAGGCCCGCCGCGCGGGCGCCGCGCACGAACCGGTCGCTGTCGTCGACGAAGAGCACATGGCTCGGCGCGGTGTGCAGGGCCAGGCAGGCGGCGCCGAAATACTCCGGCGCCGGCTTCGGGATCCGCAGCTCCGACGAGTTGATCACCACGTCGAACTCGTCGGCCAGCCCCAGCGTCCGCAGATCGGTCGGCAGCAGGTCGGTGGCGTTGGTGGCCAGGCCGACCCGGATGCCGGCCGCGCGGGCGTCGCGGACCAGCTGCAGCAGGCCCGGCTCGACCGTGCCGCGGTAGTTCTCCCACTCCTTGACCGCCGCCCGGGCCCGGTCCGGGTCGCCGGTCTGCTCGGTCAGGTCCGCGGCGATCACGTCGGCCCACTCGTCGTGGGTGATCTCGCCGATGATCGCCGGCATGAGGCGGGACCAGTCCATCGCGGCCGCGTACAGCGATCCGGGTTTGAGGTCGTGTGCCGCCTCGATGCCGTGGATCACGTCCGGGTCCCAGCGCCGCAAGGTGCCGTCCAGGTCGACCAGCAGCGCGGTGGCCTTCGGCCGCATCAGTCCTCCTCGCTGGCCAGGCGCTGGCTGATCACTTCGGTGACGCCGTTACGCATGGTGACGCCGTAGAGGGCGTCGGCGACCTCCATCGTGCGCTTCTGGTGGGTGATGATGATCAGCTGGCTCTTCTCGCGGAGCTGGGCCATCAGCGTGATCAAGCGGCCGAGGTTGACGTCGTCGAGCGCCGCCTCCACCTCGTCCATGATGTAGAACGGGCTCGGCCGGGCCCGGAAGATCGCGACCAGCATGGCCACCGCGGTCAGCGAGCGCTCGCCACCCGACAGCAGCGACAGCCGCTTGATCTTCTTGCCCGGCGGCCGCGCCTCGACCTCGACGCCGGTGGTCAGCATGTCCTCGGGGTCGGTGAGCACCAGCCGGCCCTCGCCGCCCGGGAACAGCACCGTGAAGACCTTCTCGAACTCCCGCGCCGTGTCGTGGTAGGCGCTGGTGAACACCTCGAGGATCCGGTCGTCGACGTCCTTGACCACGGTCAGCAGGTCACGGCGGGTGTTCTTGAGGTCCTCGAGCTGGTCCGAGAGGAACTTGAAGCGCTCCTCCAGGGCCGCGAACTCCTCCAGCGCCAACGGGTTGACCTTGCCCAGCAGAGCCAGCTCCCGGTCGGCCTTGGCGGCCCGCTTCTCCTGGGTCGGCCGGTCATAGGGCAGCGCCTCGGGCTCCGGCTCGCCGGCGGCGGACGCGGCGGCAAGAGCCACCTGCGTCGGGGGTACGGGCTGCGCCGGCCCGTACTCGGCGACCAGCGTCTCGACGTCGAGGGAGAAGTCCTCCGCGGCCTTGATCTCCAGCTGCTCGATCCGCATCCGCTGCTCGGCCCGGGCCACCTCGTCGCGGTGGACCTCGCTGGTCAGCCGCTCCAGGTCGGCCGAGAGCCGCTTCGCCGCCGCGCGTACCTCCTGGAACTCGGCTTCTCGGGCGGACCGGGCGGCCGCGACGGCGTCGCGGGTCTCCTCGGCCGCGGCCAGCGACACCGCGACCCGCGCCAGCGCCTCACGGGCCCCGATCTCGACCGCGCGGGCGATGCCGGCGCCGCGCACCCGGGCGGCCCGGCGGGCGGCGGCGCGCTCGCGGGCGGCCCGCTCGGCGGCGGCCTGGCGGGCCAGCGACTCGGCCCGGCCGGCGATCGACGACACCCGTTCCTCGGCAGTGCGGACCGCGAGCCGCACCTCCATCTCGTTCTGCCGGGCCTGGGGGACCATCGCGGCCAACTGGTCGCGCTCCTCGGTCGACGGCTCCTCGTCGATCGGGGTCGTCTCGGCCAGCTCGAGCCGGGTCTCCAGCTCGGCCAGCGTGGTCAGGTCGCGCTCGCGGGCCTCCTCGGCGCGGGCCCGGGAGGCGCCCAGCCGCTCGGTCTCGGCCGCGGCGGAGCGGGCGGCGGCGCCGAGCTCGGCCAGCCGGCGGGCGGCGGCGTTGCGCTGCCCCTCGGCCGCCCGCTTCTCCCGCTCGGTGACCTGCACGGCCTCCTTGCGGGTGGCGACCGCGGCCCGGGCGGTGGCCAGTCGCGTACGCAGCTCGTCGATCTGTTCCTCGGCCCGCGACCGGTTGGCCGCCGCCTCGTCGACCGCGGCCTGCAGCTCGATGAAGCTCTGCGCCTTGGCCGACCCGCCCGCGGCCGCATAGGCGCCGACCACGTCGCCGTCCGGCGTGACCGCCCGCAGTTGCGGGTTGGCCGCCACGGCCCGGGTGGCCGACTCGAGGCCGTCGGTGAGGATCACGTCGCGCAGCGCCCAGTGCACCGCGGGCCGGATCCGGTCGTCGCAGCGGACCACGTCGGGCGCCCAGCGCGCGCCGTCGGGCAGCGCCGGACGCAGCGCGTCGGGCGAGCCGATCATGCCGGGGCCGGCGGGCGTGCCGACCAGCAGCGCCGCGCGGCCGGCATCCTGGATCTTGAGGTAGCGCATGGCCTCGGCGGCCTCGTCGACGCCGGCGACCGCGACCGCGTCGGCCAGCGCGCCGAGCGCGGCGGCCAGCGCGGCCTCGTGGCCGGGCTCGACGGTGAGCATGCCGGCGAGGCTGCCGAGCAGGCCGGGCACCTGGTCGGCCCGGCCGAGCAGCGCGCCGGCGCCGTCCTTGCGGCGCAGGCCGAGCGAGAGCGCCTCCTCGCGGGCCTTCCAGGTCGCCGCGTCCTTCTCGGCGACCCGTTCCCGGTTGGTCAGCTCGCGCACCTCGGCCGCGGCCGCCTCGTGCGCGGCGACCGCCTCGTCGTGGCGGGCGTCCAGGTCGGCGTCGGCCAGGTCGGCCTCCGACGACTCGGCGGCCACGGCCTCGACCTCGGCCTGGGCCCGCTGCGACCGGGCCTGGGCGTCGGCGTGGGCGGCGGCCAGCCGCTCGATCTCCTCGCCACCGCTGCCGGCCCGCGCGCGGGCGGCGTTGACCTGGCCGGTCAGCTTGGCCAGGCCCTCGCGGCGGTCGGCGATGGCCTTGGCGGCGGCCCGCAGCGCCTGCTCGGCCGCGGCGAGCTGGCGTTCCAGCGCCTGCCGGGACTCGACGGCCTCGGCGAGGTGGGTCTGGTCGTCCTTGAGCGCCGCGCGGAGCTTGTCCTCCTGGGCCCGCACCCGCTCCGACTCGGCGGCCAGCTCGTCCGGGTCGCGGCCGGGGCGCTCGTCGTCGGGGGTGGCGCTCAGGTGGCGCAGCCGCTCGCTGGCCAGCTGCTCGGTGGAGCGGAACCGCTCCTGCAGCGCGGAGAGCTTGTACCAGGCGTCCTGGGCGGCGGCGAGCAGCGGCGCGTCCTCGGCCAGCGCGGCTTCCAGCTGGGCCAGGCGGCGCTGCACCTGCTCGTGCTCGTCCTCGACGTATTCGCGCCGCTCCCGCAGGGCCGCCTCGTCGGCGATCTCCTTGTCGAGCGTCGTCCGCAGCGTGTGCAGGTCGTCGGCGAGCAGCCGCAGCCGGGCGTCGCGCAGGTCGGCCTGGATGCCGGCCGCGCGCCGGGCCACCTCGGCCTGCTTGCCCAGCGGCTTGAGCTGGCGGCGCAGCTCGGCGGTGAGGTCGGTCAGCCGGTTGAGGTTGGTCTGCATCGCGTCGAGCTTCCGCAGCGCCTTTTCCTTGCGCTTGCGGTGCTTGAGTACGCCGGCCGCCTCCTCGATGAACGCCCGGCGGTCCTCCGGCTTGGCGTGCAGGACGGCGTCGAGCTGGCCCTGGCCGACGATCACGTGCATCTCGCGGCCGATGCCGGAGTCGCTGAGCAGCTCCTGGATGTCGAGCAGGCGGCAGGAGTTGCCGTTGATCTCGTATTCGCTCTCGCCGGAGCGGAACATCCGGCGGGTGATCGACACCTCGGTGTAGTCGATCGGCAGCGCGCCGTCGCCGTTGTCGATCGTCAGGGTGACCTCGGCGCGGCCCAGCGGCGCCCGGCCGGCGGTGCCGGCGAAGATCACGTCTTCCATCTTGCCGCCGCGCAGGGCCTTGGCGCCCTGCTCGCCGAGCACCCACGAGATGGCGTCGACCACGTTGGACTTGCCGGAGCCGTTGGGCCCCACGACGCAGGTGATGCCCGGCTCCAGCCGCAACGTGGTCGCGGAGGCGAAGGACTTGAAGCCCTTCACGGTCAAGCTCTTGAGATGCACCTAATCGAATCCTCGTCCGACGGCCCGCCGTCGGGGCTACGTGGGTGTCCAGCTGAAGCGTATCCCGCCGGTCCGGACCAGCCCGGGGGGCTTCCCGGCAGTATGGGGGCCCACCTGGGGTGATGCGGGCGACACGCCGAGAGGGCAAAAAGCTGCGCGCCGACACATACGTGGCGGCGCGCTTCTGGTGGTGCGTGCGGGTTGTGCGGTGCCCGAGATCAGGTCAGAGCGGGTTCCGGAAGCCGGAGCAGACCATCTGCTTCGGCCGCCGCCGCCGCGAGCCGGTCGTTCTCGGCCCGCAACCGGGTGATCTCGAACTCCAGTGCCTGAACCCGGGCACGCAATCGGGTGACCTCGTCGAGCAGGCGCCGGTCCGGCGCGGAACCCACGTGGCCGTAGAGGGCCTTCGCCATATCGTCTCCTTGTAATGCGCAGCCGGAAATGGCCGGCCAACGCGCGCCCAATGCCTCGCGACGTCTGCCCACGGGCACAAGTGGGCACGATCGGGCGCGACTGGCGACACCTCCATGTTCCGCCTGCGGCCCGCGTTCGTCAAGCGCAACAAGAAAGCCTTAGGAATTCCTTAGGCAGATTGCCCGATTCAGCAGGTCGCGTATAGCGTCCCCGACGGCTTGATGCAACAGGTTCGACCCGAATGGGTCGCGTTAGGAGGGACCGGGTGCAGGACACCGAGCACCTCGGTGCGGGTAAGCACCGCGACCCGCGGCGTACGTTCGGCCCCCTCGGCCTGGCGTTCGTGGTCATGATCATTCTAGGTGGCCTGGGCGCCGGGGCGGCACTGTTGCCCTCGAGCTTTGTCGGCACCTCCCACAGTTCGACCCAAGGCGCCATCGCCGGCCCGGGCGAGGGTGCTCTCGACGCCGACTCCGGCGGCATCGAGGACGGCCCGGACAGCGCCTACGGAGACGAGACGCTGTCCGAGCCGTCGCCGACGGCCGCCCCCACGACCGCGCCACCGTCGCCGTCACCGAAGCCGACGGCGCGCAGGACCACCCCCGCGCCGAAGAAGACCACCGCGTCGCCGACCCGGAAGCGGACGACCGACAGCGGTACGACGGTCTCGACCAGCGGCGCGGGCGGCACCGAGCAGGCCAAGGTGCTCACCGAGGTCAACAAGCAGCGGGCGAGCAACGGCTGCGGCGCGGTGACGGTCAACGCCAAGCTCACCAAGGCCGCCCAGCTGCACAGCCAGGACCAGGCCGAGCACAACAAGATGTCGCACGACGGCAGCAACGGCAGCACGCCGTGGGACCGGGCGCGGGCGCAGGGCTACGACAACGCGATCGGCGAGAACGTGGCCATGGGCTACCGCGACGCCGCGTCGGTGATGGACGGCTGGATGAACAGCCCCGGCCACCGCGCCAACATCCTCAACTGCGACGCGAAGGCGATCGGCATCGGGCTCGCGAAGGCGTCGGACGGCAGCCCGTACTGGACGCAGCTGTTCGGTTCCGTGCGGTAGTGACATAGCTGTCGCCTAGTCGACAGGGCGGCCGTCGGCGCGCCGGTGGGTCGTTGCCTTCTGCATGACCCAGACCGCCGCCGCCGCGGCGCACGGAGTCCCGTCGTGCGCGTCGCACTGATCAACGAAGGCACCTACCCGTACGCGCCCGGAGGCGTCGGCACCTGGTGCCACCAGATCCTCAACGGACTCGCCGGACACGAGTTCCACGTCGTCGCGCTCACCGGCCACGGTGGAGCGCGCGAACCCGCCTACCCGGTGCCGCCCTCGGTCACCGCCGTCGACACGTACCCGGTGTGGGACCGCCCGGTCACCGCCTCCGGCCGGATCGCGCGGCACCGGCGCCGGCGCGCCGCCTCCGCCGCGGCCGTGCTGCTCTGCCGCGGGCTGCTCGGCGACGGGCCGCACAGCGCCGGCATGTTCGCCGACGGACTGCGCCGGCTCACCGAGCTGTCCGGCGACGGCGCCCACCCGCTGTTCGGCGCGGAGCTCGCCGAGGTGCTGCTCGACGCGTGGCAGGCGTCCGCCGGGCCGTCGGCCGGCCGGCCGCCGCTCCCCCGCCTCTCGCTGCGCGACGCCCGGGCCGCCGCGGTGCTGCTCGAGCACGCGGTGCGCCCGCTGGCGTACGCGACGCCGAAGGTGGATCTCTGCCATCCGGCCGCGGCCGGCCTGCCGGTGCTGGTCGCGCTCGCCGCGAAATGGCGGGCCGGCACGCCGTTCCTGCTCACCGAGCACGGCGTCTACCTGCGGGAACGCTATCTGGAGTACGGCGGTCAGCTGCCCGTCGCGGTCAAGACCGTCCTGTTGCGCTTCTATCGCGCGCTGGCCCGGCTCGGCTATGCGGAGGCCGCGCTGGTCGCCGCGGTCAGCCGGTTCAACCAGCGCTGGGAGCTGCGGCACGGCGCCCATCCGGCCAAGGTCGTCGTGGTGCCCAACGGGGTCGAGCCGCTGCGCTACCCGCCGCTGGCCACCGAGCCCACCGTGCCGACGGTCACCTGGGTCGGCCGCATCGACCCGCTCAAGGACCTCCACACGCTGATCCGGGCGATGCGCACGGTCCGCGACGCCGAACCGCTCGCTCGGCTGCGACTGGCGGGCCCGGTGCCGGAGACCGGCCGGGAGTACGCGGCCAGCTGCCTCGCCCTCATCGAACGGCTGGGCCTGCGGGCGGCCGTCGACCTGTCGGGGCCGGTGACGAGCAGCCGGCAGGCGTACGCCGACGGGCACGTGGTCGCGCTGTCCAGCATCTCGGAGGGGCTGCCGTACACCGTGATCGAGGCCATGATGTGTGGCCGGCCGACGGTGAGCACCGACGTCGGCGGGGTGCCCGAGGTGGTCGGCAGCGCCGGCGTGATCGTGCCGCCGGGTGATCCGGTCGCGCTCGGCCGCGCCTGCCTGGACCTGCTCGGCGACCGGGAGCGGCGGCGGGCGCTGGGCGCGCACGGCCGGTCCCGCGCCCTGGAGCACTTCACCGTGGACCGGATGCTCGCGGCCTACCGGGCGCTCTATGCAGACGTGCGGGCGGCGGCATGAGCGCGCCGACGGTTGGTCCTGGAGTTGGCCCTTCGCGGCCCGTCGGCGGGCCGCCACCGCGGTCGATCGCGGACCTGGCCGCGCGGTTCGCGTCCGGCAGCGTCGTGGTCGTCGACGTCGACGAGCTGGTCGCGGCCATCGAGGCGGCCGGGATCAGCGACAAGCAGGCCCAGCTGCGGTACGGGGTGCCGACCGTGTTCGCGCTCGGCGAGGCGGTGCTGGCCCAGCTCTGGGCCCAGCGCGGCCGGCCCGGGGTCGTGGTCCGTCCCGGCCTCGCGCCGTTCGCCCGGGCGGCGCTCGCCCGGGCCGCCCTGTTCCTGACCCCGGCGCTGGCCGCCGTCGCCGCCGGCGATGCCCTCGACCGGGTCGGCTGGCCGATGCTGGCGGTGACGCTGGTGCTCGGCTGGTCGGGCGGGCAGGCGCTGGCGGCGGCCGGGTACGCCCGCGCCGCCACCGGCCCGGCGCTCCGGTTGATCGCGAGTGGGTTGCTGCTCGGGCTGGCGCTCGGCGCGGCGGTGGTCGCCCTCGCGCCGGCCTGGTTCGTGGGGTCGCGGCCGGCGGCGTACGCCGTCTGTGGTGTCGAGCTCCTCGCCTTCGCCGGTGTCGCGGCCGCGCTGGTGTCCGACCGGGTCGGCGCGGTGCTGCGCTGGTCGCTGCCGGCCTGGCTGGTGAGCGCGGCGCTGCTGGTCGGCGTGCTCCGGGACGCGACGGCGTGGGTGCTCGGCGCGGCCGTCGGGGTCGCGGCCCTGCGCGGGCTGGCGCCGGCGTTGCGGCGTTCGGCGGACCCGGCGCCGGCCCGGGTTCCGCTGCCGGCCGTGCTCGCGTACCTGCTGATCGGGGCCGGTCAGGCGGGCGCCTTCATCCTCGTCTGGCGACTGGCGCCGGGTGGTGGCGTGCCACCGGCGACAGTGCCGCTGCTGCTCGCCGTGCCGCTGATCGAGCTGTTCGTCGGCTGGCACGCCGCGAGCGCCGCGACCGGTCTCGACCTCTACGACGACGTCGCCATGTTCCGCAGGCACCTGCGCGCGGTCGGTGCGGTGACGCTCGCCGCGCTGGCGCCACCGGTGGCGATCGGAGCGGCGCTGGTGGTGGGCGCGTTCCGGCTGCCGTACGAGCTGTCCCGCATCCCCGACGCCCGTGCGCTCGTCCTGGCCGTCGCCGCCGGCGTGCTGCTGGCCGGCGCCTGGGCCGCCACGCTGCTGCTCGCCACCCGCGGCCGGCTGCTGCTGGCGGCGCTGCTCGCGCTGGCGCCGGTGGCGTTCGCGGCGGTGCCGGTCGCCGGTTGGCTCGTGGCCGTGCCGGGGGGCGGCGTCGACTCGTTGATCCCGGTGATGTTGCCCGCGACGGTGGCCGGCCTGGCCGCGACGTCGGTGCTCGGCCTCGCCGCCACCGCACACACCGTCTTCCAACCCGGGAGCTACCGATGATCGAGCTGCCGCGCCGGGTGCCCGGCGCCTCCACCGCCGGTCCGGCGCCGACCAGGCTGGTGCCGCTCTATGTGCACCCGCTCGAGGATCCGCAGGCGTGGGACGCGGAGGCGCTCGCGGGCGCCACGGTGGTCGTCAACGTGCACGACGGGCCGGGGCTCGACGGGCCCGACGAGGCCTACGCCGCGGTGACGGCGCGGCTCGCGGAGGCCGGCGTGCCGATGCTCGGCTATGTCGATCTGGGGCACGCCGCCCGACCCATCGCAGACATCGTCGCGGACGTCGAGGGTTGGACGGCGTACCCGATGTCCGGTGTGTTCCTCGACCAGTGCCCGACCGAGGCCGAGGGGGTCGGCAAGGTGGCGCTGGCGGTGCGGGTGGCGCGGCGAGCCGGCCTGTTCGCGGGGGTGCTGAACCCCGGCGCGCCCACCGACCCCGTCTTCCGCGACCTCGGCGTGCCGATCTGCGTGTTCGAGGGCGCGTGGGACGACTACCAGGAGTGGACGGGCGAGGGCTCGCGCCCCGGCGACGGCCACCTGATCCACAGCGTGCCGCCGTGGCAGCTCGAGCACGCCCGGCGCGTGATGGCCTGGCGCGGCGCCGGCTTCGGCCTGGTCACCGACCGCTGGATGCCGAACCCGTGGCAGGGCCTGCCGTCGGACGCGCCCCGGCCGCTGGCGGTCGTGCCTGGTTGAGCCGGCCCCTTTGTGGCTCCGGGGCCGGCGTCACCGTTGATCACATGTAGCGGTCGGCCTCGTCGCAGGTCTTCTCGGCGGCGTTGATCCGCTTGTTGAACTGCGACTCGGTGTCGGCGGCGAACGCCTCCATCAGCAGGTCGAGGCACTTGGCGACGACCTTCTTCTGCCGCTCCTGCTCGTTGCGGTCGTTCTTGGAACCTTCGAGCTCCTGCGACTTGAGCAGGTTCTCCGAGTTGACCGAGTCCAGGTTGGTCTGCAGATCCTCGATCTTCTTGGCCTTGGTGGCGATGTCGGCCTGCTGGGCCGCGATCTCCGTGTTGGCCCGGTTGGTCTCGCCCCGCTGGGCGACGAGGAGACCGCCGAGCAGGCCGGCCGCGACGAACAGCACGGCGGTGACGGCCGCGAGCACGATCGTGCTGGTACGCCGCTTCGGCGCGGGCGGCATGCCGTAGGGCGGGGACGAGAGGGGCTGCTCGGCGTACGGGTAGCCGGTGGCCGGCTGGCCGGAGACCGGCGGGACCGCGAACGGGCTCGTGCCGGAGGTCGGGGTGGCCTCGTGGGGCGTCGGCGTGGTCTGGGTCCCGTACTGGGCAGGGGTCGGCGTGCCGGGCGCCGCGTACGGCGACGGGGTGCCGGGCTGCGCCGCGTACGGCGACGGAGTCGGCGTGCCGGGCTGCGCCGCGTACGGCGACGGAGTCGGCGTGCCGGGCTGCGCCGCGTACGGCGACGGAGTCGGCGTGCCGGGCTGCGCCGCGTAGGGCGAGGCCGGCGCCGGGTACTGCGCCGGAGGCGGCGTGCTGGGCGGCGGGTAGGACGAGCCCGGCGTCGGGTAGGACGCGGTCGGTGCCGTGTAGGGCGACGCCGGCTGGGCGCCGGCCGGCGGGGTCTGGGCCGGCGGTGTCTGGGCGGGGCCACCGAAGCCGACGGTCGGCTGCTCCGGGGTCGGGTAGTGGGGCTCGGGGGTTTGGCTCATCGTTCACTCCAGGGGTTACGCGCTTGTTCGGGGAGACGTCGAGGGCGCGCGCACCCGACCGGATGCCACGCGCGGGGATGGGTTCTGGTCAGCAGACGGGGAAAAGCCGGCAGACGACGTCGACCGGCACGGCCAACCCGATGCCCTCGGCGTCGACCGCCTTGGCGGTGGCCACACCGACGACCTGCTTGGCCGAATTGATCACGGGACCGCCGGAGTTGCCGGGGTTGATCGGAGCGCTGAACTGGATCAGCGGCCCCGGCGAGTCGTCGAACGGCCGGGTGGCGCTGACGACGCCGGTCGTCACCGAGTCGGTCAACCCGAGCGGCGCGCCGACGACGGCGACCTGCTGCCCGGTAGCCACCTTGTCGGAGGCGGTGGCCAGACCGGTGAACTTCGCCGTGGCCGTCAGCTGCGCCAGGTCGTTGTCCTTGTCGACCTTGACGATCTTCGCCGGCCAGCGGGCACCCTCGCGCTCGAGGAAGACCTGGCGCCCGCCGTCGCCGTAGACGTCCTCGACGACGTGGAAGTTCGTGATCAGGTTGGTGCCGCCACCGCCGGCCGGCGCACCGACCGCGAACGCGGTGCCGGTCACGGGACCGGCCGCGACCCGGAACACGCTCGGCAGCGTCGCGGCGGCGATCGCCTGCGCGTCGAACGCGCCGCCCGCCTTGTCCTCCAGGGCCTTCGTGCGGCCTTCGACGGCGTCGAGCCGACCACGCTCCGCGTCGAGCGCCCGCTCCGCGTCGCCGACCCGCCCTGAGAGCTGCCCCAGCCAGACCGCCTCACCGGTCGCGACCAGAGCCAACACCGCGATGACCACGAGGGCCGCCACACGCCCGCGACGCCCCCGCGCCACCCCGGACGTCGACACGCCACCGGCGCCATACCCGAACGGCATCCCGGAACCAGGCTGACCCGCCGGCATCGCGGAGACAGGCTGACCCGCCGGCATCGCGGAGACGGGACCGGTCCCAGACCGCGGTTCGGAAACCGGCGGCCAGTCGGACGGCGCGGCGGCTCCGGCGTAGGCGCCCGGCGCGGCGTAGGGGGTCGGCGGCGGCGTTGCCGCGCCCAACCACGAAGCCGGCGCGCCGCCCGCGGACGGTGCGACGCCGGCGGCAGGAGCCGCCCCGGACCACGAAGCCGGCGCGCCGCCTGCGGACGACGCGACGCCGGCGGCAGGAGCCGCCCCGGACCACGAAGCCGGCGCGCGACCCGCGGACGACGCGACACCGGCGGCAGGAGCCGCCCCGCCGGGCGGGTAGGCCGACGCGGTGGGAGCGGGTGGCTCCGGTGGGCGCGGGTGGTGTGGATCGGCCTGCGGCGGCGGCCAGGCCGACGCCGGAGGTCGGCTGTGGTCAGCCGCCATGTCCCCGTTCACGCTCCTTCTGGGCCGTTGGCCCCGCAGGAACGTACCTGCTGATTGATCTTCGCGATGCCCCGGTGGATCAAGAACACATCACGGAGCTCAGGCGGCGCGGGTCACCCGGGGACGAGGCTGGCACTTCGGGCACGAGAACGAGGAACGGTTCATGAACGCCTCGCGGCGGATCGGGGCGCCGCAGCGGTTGCAGGGGCGGCCTTCCCGGCCGTACGCGTTGAGGCCTCGCTCGAAATAACCGCTCTGGCCGTTGACGTCGACATAGAGCGCGTCGAAGCTCGTGCCGCCCGCCGAGATCGCCTCGCCCAGCACGTCGCGGACGTGGCCCAGCAGGCGCAGCGCGGCCGGTCTGGTCAGGCGGTCGGTGGGGCGGGCGCCGTGCAGGGAGGCACGCCAGAGCGCCTCGTCCGCGTAGATGTTGCCGACCCCGGAGATCAGTGTCTGGTCGAGCAGCGCCCGCTTGACCTCGGTGCGTCTCCGGCGCAGACCGGCGACGAACGCCTCGTCGGAGAACGAGGGGTCGATCGGGTCGCGCGCGATGTGCGCGATCTCGGCCGGCAGCTCGGCCCCGCCGGGCGACACGGCCAGGCCGCCGAACGTGCGCTGGTCGACGAAGCGCAGCTCGGGGTCGCCGTCGGTGAACCGGAAGCGGATCCGCAGGTGGGTCTCGTCCGGCGTCGCGGCGGGCTGGAGCAGCATCTGGCCCGACATGCCGAGGTGGCCGACGATCGCGTCACCGCTGTCGAGCGGGAGCCACAGGTATTTCCCGCGGCGGCGGACGTCGAGGACCCGGCGCCCGACGAGCTGGCCGGTGAAGTCGAGCGGGCCCGGCAGGTGGCGGCGGACGGACCGGGGATGGTGCACCTCGACGGCCGCGATCTCGCGGCCGGCGACGTGCTTGAGCAGGCCGGTGCGGACGGTCTCGACCTCGGGTAGCTCGGGCACGCGGTAAACCTATTCGGCCGCCGACGGCGTGGCCACCTTCTCCACGGCCTGGTCCGACAGCTCCACCCAGGCGGTCTCGGCGGCGCGCTGCTCGGCCTCCTTCTTGCTGCGACCGTCGGCCCCGCCGTAGCGGTTGCCCGCCACCACCACCCACGCCGTGAACGTCTTGGCGTGGTCGGGGCCGGCCTCGTCGATGCGATATTCCGGGACGCCCAGGCTCAGCGTCGCGGTCAGCTCCTGGAGGCTGGTCTTCCAGTCGAGCGCCGCGCCGCGGCCGGCCGACGCCGCCATCAGCGGGTCGAACAGGCGGTGGATCACGACGGCCGCGGTGTCGAGGCCGTACTGCAGGTAGATCGCGCCCAGCAGGGCCTCGAGCGTGTCGGCCAGGATGCTGTTCTTGTCGCGGCCGCCGGTGGTCTCCTCGCCCTTTCCGAGCAGGAGGTACGGCCCGAGCCCGTCAGGGCCGAGACCGCGGGCGACGTCGGCCAGCGCCCGCATGTTGACCACGCTGGCGCGCAGCTTGGCCAACTGACCCTCGGGCAGGTCCGGATGGTTGTTGAACAGGGCGGTCGTGATCACCACGCCGAGCACCGAGTCGCCGAGGAACTCGAGCCGCTCGTTGGTCGGCAGACCGCCGTTCTCGTACGCGTAGGACCGGTGGGTCAGCGCCCGCTCCAGCAGGTCGGCGTCGAACGTGACGCCGAAGGCCGTCTCCAGGTGCGCGACCGGTGGCCGTCTGCGCTTGTCATGGTTCATGTCGTCACCTCGATAAGGTCGGCAAGCGCCGTGGCGATGCGGGTGATCGCGTTGATGCGGTGCAGGTTGGCGGCGAGCGCGAGGCCCGATGCGATGTCGTCGCCGGTCGCGCCGCCGTGGCAGACCACGACGGTGCCGGCGACACCGAGCAGCGCGGCGGCCCGGGGCGCGGCGCCGCCCGGCGGCGGACCCCCGGCCATGGCGTACGCGCCCTCGATGCCCTTGAGCAGGGTGTTGCCGGTGAAGCCGTCGGTCACCACGACGTCGGCGCGCTCGCCGGAGGAGATGTCGTAGCCCTCGACCAGGCCGACGTAGTGGGCGTCGCCGCCGAGCTTGAGGTCGGCCAGCATCGGGTCGGTGGTCCGGCGGACCCGGTCGCCCTTGCCGGTCTCGGTGCCGACGGAGAGCAGGCCGACCCGGGGCCGGGCGACGTCGTGGACGATCCCGGCGTACGCGGCGCCGAGCAGCGCGTGGCCGGCCAGCGTGACAGGTCGCGCCTCGAGCGAGCCGCCGACGTCGAGCAGCGCGACAGGGCCGGCGATGGCCGGGATGGTGGCGACCAGGGCGGGTCGGCGGATACCGGGCCAGCGGCCCAGGCTGAGCACGGCCGCGGTGACGATCGCGCCGGTCGCGCCGGCGGAGACGAGCGCGTCGGCCGCGCCCTCGGCGACGGCCAGGGCGGCGCCGCGCACGGTGGTGTCGGAGCGTCCGCCCCGCTGCGGCGGGTCGGCCATGCCGACGTGGCCCCACAGCGGGCGCACCGAGACGCGATCGCGGTCGGCGGGCGGGAGCGCGCCGATGACCTCGCCGGCCACCGGAGCGGGGCCGACGAGAAGGAGGCGTAGGTCGGGGTCAGCGGTCAGCGCTCGCAGAGCGCCGTCAACCACGACGGCGGGAGCTTCGTCCCCGCCGAGGAGGTCGACGGCGATCCGCACGGCGCCCGGTTCCACGGGTCGACCGGGAACCGGCACGCCGGGCGCCGACGCTGCCCGACCGGAGGTCGGGTGCGGCACGCCGAAATCAGACCTCGATGACCTGACGGCCGTTGTAGGTGCCACAGACGCTGCACGCGGCGTGCGGCAGCTTCGGCGACTTGCACTGCGGGCAGGCCACGGTCGCGACCGCCGAGGTCTTCCACTGCGCCCGGCGGGACCGGGTGTTGCTCCGCGACATCCGACGCTTGGGAACGGCCACGGGTCAGTCTCCTTCAGGGTTGAGTTGCGACAGCGCCGCCCAGCGCGGGTCGACCTGTTCGTGATGGTGATCGGCGGGCAGGTCGTCGAGCAGCCCCCCGCATTCGGGGCACAGCCCAGGGCAGTCCTCGCGGCACACCGGGTTGGTCGGCAGCGCGAGCACCACCGCGTCCCGTACCGCCGGCTCCAGGTCGATCAGGTCGCCCTGCAACCGGCCGATCTCGTCCTCGTCGGTCGTCTCGTCCGTGGTGCTGTGCGCGTAGGCGTACAGCTCCTGGATGTTGACGACCACCGAGTCGCTGATCGGGCGCAGGCAGCGGCCGCACTCGCCGGTGACCGGGACATCGACCGTCCCGGAGACGAGCACGCCCTCGGACACCGACTCGAGCCGCAGGTCGAGGCTCAGGTCGGCGCCTTCCGGCACCCCTATCAGCTCCAGTCCGAGGTCGGACGGTGCCTTGACGACGCGGTCGACCGTGCGCATGGCACCAGGACGGCGCGGCAGCTCTCGGGTGTCGAGAACCAGCGGCGACCGCGGATCGAGGAAGGTTTGCGTGTTTTTCGGCATAGTCAGACTCCGGCCTGTCGAGGCCGACATGCCAGGTTACCCGAGGGGTGCCGGCTGCGGCGAACCGGGCTGGTCAGAACGGCAGCGGACGCTCGGCCTCTTCTCCGACGAACGAGCCGATCTCACGCAGGGCGTGCATCTTGTCGCGCCCGCGCTCGATCGAGGCCAGCGCTCGGGTGAGGAACTGCTCGAAGTTGGCCAGCGCGGTGTCGACGTAGTCGTCGACCTCTTCCCGCAGCCGCTGCGCCTCGGCCCGGGCCTCGGCGATGATCCGGGCGCCCTCGTGCTCGGCGCTGACGGTGATCTCGTTGACCGAGACCAGCCGCGCGTGCTCGGCCTCGCCCTCGCTGATGATCCGGTCGGCCTCACGCTTGCCGGCTTCCATGATCTTGTCGCGCTCGTCGAGCAGGGCCGCGGCCCGCCGCAGCTCGCTGGGGAGGTCGGCGCGGAGCTCGTCGAGCTTGGCGATCATCTGGCCGCGCTCGACCATCGCGCTGTTGCGCGACATCGGCACCGCTCGGGCGTGTTCCACCATCGCGATGATCTCGTCGATCTGCTCGAACGGATCCACCGCACTCTCCTGTCATCCTCGGCCGGCGCCGCCGGTCGGCTGCTCCGCGTCCATCATGCGGCCCGGAGTCGACACCCGGCCCAATCCGGATCGGCGCGTCGCACTCCGTATGGGGGTGCCCGCGCACCCGATATCGAACCATGACGATCTGACGATCGGGAAGGTCAGACCGTCCCGTTGCCGGCCAACCGGCCGCGCAGGGCCACCAGCACATGGTCGGGGACGTGGGCCGACACGTCACCGCCCCACTTCGCGACCTCTTTGACCAGGCTCGACGACAGGTACGAGTGGACCGGGTTGGTCGGCATGAACAGGGTCTCCACCCCGGCCAACCCGATGTTCATCTGCGCCATCTTGAGCTCGTAGTCGAAGTCGCTGACCGCCCGCAGGCCCTTGATCACCAACGGCGCCTGGACCGCCCGGCAGAAGTCGACCAGCAGACCCTGGAACGACTGGATCCGGACGTTTCCGTAGCCCTCGGTCGCCTCGCGCAGCATCGCGATCCGCTCGTCGATGCTGAACAGGCCCGTCTTGGACTGGTTGATCAGCACGCCGACGATCACCTCGTCGAACAGCCGGCTGCTCCGGCCGATCACGTCGAGGTGACCATTGGTGACCGGATCGAAGGACCCGGGACACACCGCACGCCTCATGATCGGCGACCGTACCAAAGCGTCGTCTCGCCGTAACGGCGGCTGCGCGCCCACGTGACCCCTTCCACCTGCGGGATCGGGCCGCCGCGGGACGATCGCTCGACGACCACCACGGCGTCCGGGGCCAGCCAGCCGCCGCGGACCAGCGCGGTCACCGTCGTGGCGATCTCCTCATCGGTCACGGCGTACGGCGGGTCGGCGAACACGACGTCGTAGGGGTCGCCCTCGGGCCCCCGGTCGAGGACGGCGGCGACCTTGTCGGTTACCAGCCGCGCGGCCGGGGCGGCATCGAGCGCGGCCAGGTTGCCACGGATGGTCCGGGCGGCCCGGGCGTCGGACTCGACGAGCAGCACGTGGGCGGCGCCCCGGGACAGGGCCTCCAGCCCGACCGCGCCCGAGCCGGCGTAGAGGTCGACGAACCGGGCCCCGTCGAGGTCCACCAACGACTCGATGCTGCTGAACAGCGCCTCGCGTACCCGGTCGGAGGTGGGTCGGGTGCCTGACCCCGGCGGCGCCGCCAGCCGGCGGCCACCCAGCGTCCCCGCGACGATGCGGGTCATGACTGCCTGCCCATACCGGTGCACGCTACCCGTTGGAGTGAGGCGGCTTTCACGCGCCGCGACGATCGGGGACCGCCGTGTGACAAGCCGTATATCAACGGTCTCGAATCGATATCACCATTCTTAGGTCCGGCTGATAACGGCGTGTCCGTTTCAGGAAACGCTAAGGTCTGCGGCTATGCCGGCTGCCGCCCAGCCGGCGACCCGTGGCGAGGCCCTTGCCCGTGTCGCGACCGACCACTGTCGACGGTGACGCGGGTGCCTCAGCCGTGCCCTGAAACGCCCCCATCTGTCAGGAGTACGCGTGTTCCACATCCCATCCGCACTGCGGCGATCGCTCGCCGTCGCTGGGGCCGCCTTCGTCGGCCTCGCCGCGACGGTCGCCCTCGGCTCCCCGGCCAGTGCGCACCACCCAGAGGTCTCGGGCACGGCGACGTGCGTCGAGGGCAAGTGGCAGGTCGACTGGAAGGTCGCCAACAGCGAGCAGGACCTGGACGGCGACCTCACCGGCGTCCGTTTCAGCCCGGATTTCCAGAGTGACACCGTCAAGGTCGGCGCGGCGCTGCCGGCGTTCAAGGGCAAGGACTCCGTGCTGCGGGCCAGCCAGGTGCTGGACGCCGGGGTGACGTCGGCGACGCTCTCGGTCGACGCCCACTGGGTCCGCAACGGCAAGGACGTCAACGGCACCCGGTCGGCGACCGTGACCGTCCCGGAGCGTGGCTGCCGCACCTCGAAGCCGTCGGTCACCTTCACCGACGACTGCGCGGGCCAGGTGACCGTGGTCGTCTCCAACGGCGCCGAGGCCACCAAGGCGCTGCGCTACACCGTGTGGACCGAGGGCGGCGACGAGCCGGTCGCCAAGGGCACCGTCGAGATCGGCAAGTCCTCCGAGCCGATCGTCGTGCCGCCGACCTCCGAGGAAGAGCCGGTCAAGGTCATCGTCAAGAGCGGCCGCACCGAGATCGGCGCACACGAGTGGACCGAGCCCGAGGGCGGCTGCGTCCCGGACATCGAGATCAAGCCGACCTGTGACGAGCTGAGCATCACGGTCACCAACCCGCCGAACGGCCTCGAGTTCGACCTGGTGTTCACCCCCAACACCGGCGAGCCGCAGACCATGAAGGTCACCAAGGACTCCACCAACACGGTCACCTTCAAGGCGGCCGAGGGCCTGGTCGTCACGCCGAGCGTCGGCGAGGAAGACCTCGAGCCGATCGCCTGGACCAAGCCCGACAACTGTGACGAGGACACCCCGACGCTGCCGAAGACCGGCGTCAACGCCGGCGCGCTCGCCGGTGGTGCGGGCGGCCTGCTCGCGCTCGGTGGCGCGGCGTTCTACCTCGCCCGCCGTCGCAAGCTCCGGTTCACCGCCTGATCGCTGAACCGACCGAAGCGCGCCATCCCCGGGGCATCCGGGGTGGCGCGCTTCGCCTTTGTGTCGAGTGACACCTTGGCGTCAGCGAACCCGGCCGCCCGGCTCGGCGTCTTTATGCTGGTCGGGTCGATCTGGGGGGAGCGAGACAACCGTGTCCACTTTCGCGACCAGGACATGGGAGGGCATGACCATCCCGTGTGCTGGTGTGTACAACTTGGACCAGGCACACAAACGGGTGGGGTTCCAGGCGCGGCACATGATGGTCAGCCCGGTGCGGGGGGAGTTTCAGGAGGCCACGGCGCAGATCATCGTCGGCGAGGACCCGCTCGCCTCGTCGGTGACCGCCATCATCCAGACGGCCAGCCTGACCACGCACAACCCGGACCGCGACACCCACCTGCGCAGCCCCGACTTCCTCGACGTGGAACGGTTTCCGACGCTGCGCTATCGCAGCACCGGCATGTCGTGGAAGGGCGCCGACGACCCGATCTTCCTGTGGGCGCGGCTGCGCAACAACAAGCTCAACCGGCGGATCCCCGGCCCGGAGCCGGCGCCGGGCCCGGTGCGGTTCACGCTGCACGGCCAGCTCACGGTCCGCGACGTCACGCGCCAGGTGGATCTGCAGGTGGAATGGGGCGGCGTGCGCCGCGACCCGTACGGCAAGGACATCTTCGGCTTCAGCGCGAGCACCGAGATCGAACGCGAGGACTACGGCCTGCTGTGGAACGTAGCCCTGGAAAGCGGCGGCGTCCTGGTCGGCAAGACCGTCCACATTGAAATAGCCGGCGAGGCCCTCCGCGCCGATTAGTGCGCGCAGCCCAGCCCCAACAGGGCGGCGGCGTTGTCGTGCAGGATCCGCCGCTCGTCGGCCGGGGCGAACCCGAGCGACCGCACCGCGTCGAGCGCCACGGCCGGATCGGTCAACGGCCAGTCACTGCCGTGCAGCACCCGCTCGGCGCCGAGCCGCTCGACCACCCAGCGGAACTGCGCGGCGAACGGCCCACCGGCCAACAGCGGCGCGGTCGCCGACAGGTCGTGCCACACGTTGCCCGGCCACCACGGATAGCGGGCGGCGATCTCATAGGTCAGCAGGTCCGCGAACCGGGTCCCGTTGAGATGCGCGAGCAGCAGCCGGCTACCCCCACAGCGCGCGGCCAACGCGAGCAGCTTTCCGGGCTGGTCGGCGTCGAACGGGTTGAAACCGTCGAAGAGCACCACGAGCCCCCGCTCCCCCGCCCGGGCGACCACCTCGGCGACCGGCGCGTCCGCGACGTCGAAGCCCTGGGTGACCGGGTGGAGCTTGACCATCCGGGCGCCGGCGGCGGCGACGCGATCGACCTCGGCGAGCGCCCCGTCGTCGTGTGGGTGCACTGAGACCACCGGCACGAGGAAGCCGTCGGTCGCCTCGGCCGCGGCCAGCACGGCGTCGTTGCGCGCCGGCGTCGCCGGGTCGTCCCTGCGGGCGATGACAATGGCGGTCGCGTGGCAGACGTCGGGCAGGCGCACGGCGCCGAGCAGTCCCTCGACGCCCTCGTCGTGGGCCGGCGTCATCGGCTCGTCGCCCGGGAGGCGCAGGTGGGCGTGCACATCGACGATCGCCACGTTGGGAGCCTAGCGGGCGTCAGGCTGAGCCGGCGCAGCCTGAGGGCGGGGTCGCCAGCTTCGGGACCGTTTCGATGATCGGCTTGGAGAAGACGATGGTCCACTGGGCCGCGGCCTCGTACGTCTTCGGGACCGTCACCTGGATCGGCACCTCGCGGTCGACCGTGGTCAGCACCGTGGCGTCCGCTTTGTCGGCGGCGTGCCAGCAGACCCGGTCGAAGAGGCTCACCAGGTCGGTCGGCGGGAAGGTGGGGGCCGGGATGCCGCAGGCCAAGGTGATCGCCGGGTCGCCGTACGCCGCGTTCTGCTCCTGGCCCTCCGTGACCGGGCGCTGGGGGCGGTCCCGCAGCGTGGTCGGCAGCTGCGAGAGCAGGGCGCGGCAGAGCGTCTCGGCCCGCGGCGACAGGGCCGGCGCCGCCATCCGCACCGGCGTCGTGGCCTGCGGTCCGGGGGTGGGCGGCGCCGCCGCCGGCTCGTCGGGTGAGAATTGCCAGAAGGACACCAGCGCCACGATGACGGCGAGCGGGATGGCGACCGCGGTCGCGATCAGGGCGGCCTGGCGAGTCGAACGGTCCACTTACAGATGCACCACCGAACAGGTGATCGTGCGGGTGATTCCGGGCACGAGCTGCACCCGGGAGACGATCATTTTCCCGAGCTCGTCGAGGGTGTGTGCCTCGGTCAAGGCGATCACCTCGTATGGTCCGGTCACGGCGTCGACCCGGACGACGCCCGGAATATCCGAGATTGACGCGGCCACGTCACGCGCCTTTCCGACCTCGGTCTGGATGAGGATGTACGCCTGGACCACGACCCGTCTCCAATCGCCGCCAACGGCACGAGAAGTGAAACTACCGCAACGGACCAGGTAACGACCCCGGAGGTACTGGTGAGTGTGGCCCGCACGGGCGAGTTCGGGCTGATCGCCCGGGTGACCGCCCGGCTGCAGCCCGGACCCGGCACGCTGCTGGGCCCCGGCGACGACGCCGCGATCGTCTCCGCGCCCGACTGTCGCGTGGTGGCGTCCACCGACGCGCTGGTCGAGGGCCGCCACTTCCGCCGCGACTGGGCCAGCGCCGTCGAGATCGGCCACCGGGCGGCCGCGGCCAACCTGGCCGACATCGCCGCCATGGGCGCCACGCCGACCGCGCTGCTGGTCGCGCTCTGCGCGCCGCCGGGGCTCGACGCCCGCTGGGCCGAGGACCTGGCGGACGGGCTGGCGGCCGAGGCCGCGACCGTGGGCGCGGCGGTGGTCGGCGGCGACATGGCCGGCAGCCCGACCCTGACCATCGCGGTCACCGCGCTCGGCGACCTGGGCGGGCGCCGGCCGGTCACCCGCGACGGCGCCCGGGCCGGTGACGTGGTCGCGCTGTGCGGGCGGGTCGGCTACGCGGCCGCCGGCTACACGGTGCTGAGCCGCGGCTTCCGCACCCCGGTGCTGCTCGTCGACGCGTACCGGCGGCCTCGCGTCCACTACTCCGCCGGGCCGGCGGCGGCCCGGGCCGGCGCCACCGCGATGCTCGACGTCTCCGACGGGCTGATCCAGGACCTCGGGCACATCGCCAAGGCCAGCAAGGTGGCGATCGACATCGACCGGGGCGCGTTCGAGGTGCCGCCGCAGATGCGCGACGCGGCCCAGGCGCTCGGCGTCGACCCGTACCACTGGGTGCTCGGCGGCGGCGACGACCACGCGCTGGCCGCGACCTTCCCGCGCGACCGCACCCTGCCGGAGGGCTGGTGGGAGATCGGCCGGGTCATCGAGGGTACGGGTGTGACGGTCGACGGCAAGCCGCCCAAGGGCCCGGCTGGCTGGGACCACTTCTCCTAGGGAACCCGATCGGGGCGCCGTGGCAAGTAGGGGTATGACCACGACGACCACCGATGCCACCGTCGACCCGGCGGATCTGGCGGGCATGTTCACGGCCCACGGGCGGGAACTGCTGCGCTACTGCACCCGCCGGGTGGGCGAGCACGTCGCCGAGGACGTCGTCGCCGAGACCTTCCTGATCGCGTACGAGCAGCGCGCGCGCTTCGACCCGAGCCGGGGCGCGGTGTTGCCGTGGCTCTACGGCATCGCCACGAATCTCCTGCGCAGGCACCGGCGCACGGAGGTACGCGCGCTGCGGGCCCTGGCCGACACCGGCGCCGGGGCCGACGCGGCCGACGAGCGCGTCGACGCGCAGCGCACGGTCCGCAAGCTCGCGGGAGTGCTGGCCGCGCTCCCCCGCCGCCAGCGCGACGTGCTGCTGCTGTTCGCGGTGGCCGAGCTCGACTACGCGGAGATCGCGGCGGCGCTCGGCATCCCCGTCGGGACGGTCCGGTCGGCCCTGCACCGGGCCCGCGCCAAGGTGCGCGCGGCCCTCGCCCCTGAAGGAGAGACACCGTGACCGACCCAGACATCGTCGCCGTGCGCGAGCTGCCGCCCGGCGTCGCCGAGCCGACCGACGAGTCGGTGTCCCGCACCTGGCACGGCCTGACCCGCCTGCAGGCGGGCCGTCCCGCCCAGCGCCGCCGGTGGGTCCCGGTCGCCGCCGCGCTGGTGGTGGCCGGCGTGGCCGGCGGTGGCGTCACGGTGCTGTCCGACCGGGGCGCCGGCCCGGCGGTCGAGGTCGGCACCGCGCCCAGCGCTCCGGCACCGACCCCGCCGCCGCCGAGCGGCAAGGGCACGGACCCGTCGGCCGGCGGCGCCTCCAACGAGACCATCACGCCCGAGGAGAAGGCCGCCTATGTCGGACCGAGCAAGCCGATCAGTGCCCCTCAGGCGATCGAGCGGTTGGCGACGGCGGCCGCCGGCTCGCCGACCGCCACGGTGGGGACCGGGCAGGTCGTCTACGTGCGGCTGCGGGGCTTCAGTGCCGTGCGCGGCATCGGCGAGGTGGTACCCGGCAACGAGCCGGCGGCGCCGGCCGATATGTGGGTCACGGACGACCGTGAGATCTGGTTGTGGCCGGAGGGCATGACCGCGGCCGCGACACGCCGGTTCGGCAGCACCGCGCCGGGGGTCGGAACCAGCCCGTCCGCCGTCGACAAACCGTCGATCTGGCAGCCGACGCCCGCGTGGCTCGCGGCACTGCCCACGGATCCGGCGGCATTGCGGGCGGAATTGCTGGCCGGCATCGGCGACAACGCCAAGTGGAGCGCCGACCACCTGTTGGCCAAGGAGATCGGCGAGCTGCTGGTCAGCTCGGAGCCGCTGCTCACCGCCGACGTCCGGGTGGCGATGCTGGAGGTGATCAAGGGCTGGGAGGGGCTGTCGGCCCGGGAGACGGTGATCGACGGCCGGCAGGTCTGGGCGATCCGGCAGACCGAACAGGGCCGCTTCGACGAGATCCTCTTCGACCCGGCCACGGGGCGGGCCGTCGGACGCGCCTCGGGCATCGACGGCACGCTCGACCACCAGGCTCTCTGGACGCACAAGATCGTCGAAGCCCCCGGCGAGCGCTAGCCCCGCTGTGACCGTCGCGACAGCGGCGGCGGCCGGTCTCCGACCGGCCGCCGCCGTACCGTCCTATCCGTGGAACATCTGGAAATCCGGCAGCTGCCGTTCACCGCGCCCGAGTCGATCGCGCTGGTCACCGACCTGCTGGTGGATCTGGGGGCGCGCTACAACAGCTCGGGCGACGACACCCCGATCGACGCGCACGAGTTCGACCCGCCGCACGGCGCCTTTCTCGTGGCGTTTCTCGACGGCGCGCCGGTCGGCTGCGCGGGTTGGCGCAGCCACGGAGACGACGACGCCGAGCTCAAGCGGATGTACACGGCGCCGGCCGGGCGGCGCAAGGGCGTCGCGCGGGCCGTGCTGCGGGCGATCGAGGACTCCGCCCGGGCGGCCGGCCGCAAGCGGGTGATCCTGGAGACCGGCGACAAGCAGCCCGAGGCGATCGCGTTCTACGTGGCCAACGGCTACGAGCGGATCACCGACTTCGGCTACTACAAGGACGCGCCGGGGGTGCGCTCGTTCGGCCGTACGCTGTGAGACACGACAAGCCGCCGGGCCCTCGCGGGCCCGGCGGCTGATTCGTATGGGTCGCGCCTCAGGCGCGAGTGACCTTGCCCGCCTTGATGCACGAGGTGCAGACCTGCATCTTGCGGGTGTTGCCACCACCGGCCGGGGTGCGCACCGTCTGGATGTTGGGGTTCCAGCGGCGGTTGGTCCGCCGGTGCGAGTGGGAAACGTTGTGGCCGAAGCCCGGCCCCTTGCCACAGACGTCGCACACGCTAGCCACGGGTTACTCCTGGGATTGATTGCCTTGGGGGTTGCCGGTGGGTCGCGCCGACCAGGCAACCTGTCGAGAATACCTGACTGCGCACGCAGCCGCCGAATCGCCTCCCGCCACACCGCGCGGCACGGTTGACTGGAGGGCGAGGAGGACGCCATGAGGGTACTGCTGGCCGGCGCCACGGGCGCCATCGGGACGCCGCTGATACAGCGGTTGGTCGCCTACCACCACGAGGTCATCGGCATCACGCGGCTGTTGACGAACGCCCGGCGGCTCGAGGCGTTCGGGGCGAAACCGCTGGTCGCCGACGTGCTGGACCGCGAGGGCCTGCTCAAGGCCGTGTCCGGGCTGCAGGCGGACGCCGTGATCAACGAGTGCACCGCGCTGACCAGGCCCCCGCTGCGGTTCAGCGACATGGACCGGACCAACGAGCTGCGTACCACCGGAACGGCCAATCTGGTCGCGGCCGCCCAGGCCGTCGGCGCGAAGCGCTTCCTGACCCAGTCGATCATCTACGGGTACGGCTACGGCGATCACGGCGACCGGCCGCTGACCGAGGACGCGCCCTTCGCCCTGCCCGCCGAGGGCCCGCTCGAGCCGATCATGGACGCGCTGCGCGAGACCGAGGCGCTGGCGTCCGAGACGGCCGGGCTGGAGGGCGTGGCGCTGCGTTACGGATTGTTCTACGGGAGCGATCCGGGGACAAAACGGATGATCGACGCGGTACGCAAGCATCGCTTCCCGGTGATCAAGGGTGGCGGTGGCGAGCTGAGCCTGATCCACCTCGACGACGCGGCGGCGGCCACGGTGGCGGCGTTGGAGAAGGGGCCGGCGGGGAGCGCGTACAACATCGTCGACGGCGTCCCGGTGACCTGGGGCGACTTCCTCGACGAGATGGCCAGCCTGATCGACGCGAAGCGGCCGATGCGGGTGCCGGGGCCGGTGCTGAAGATGGCCGCGCCGTACGGCCACCTGTCGATGACGACGTCGATGCGGGTCTCCAACGACAAGGCCCGCCGGGAGCTCGGCTGGACGCCGGCGGTGGTCGACTACAAGCAGGGGCTGCGGCTGATCGCGACCGAGTAGGAGCGTCGGCGCCGGTCGGGATCGACGGAGTTGTCGGCCCCAACCGATAGGCTCGGACACGTGTTGGAGAGCCTCGACGCCCCGGCGCTGCGCCGCTGGTGCGCGGGCGCCTTGGCGGCGCTGCGCCGCCACCAGGGCGAGATCGACGAGCTCAACGTCTACCCGGTGCCCGACGGTGACACCGGCACCAACCTCGTGCTCACGCTGACCTCGGCCAACGAGGCGCTGACCTTCGACACGACCGCCGCCGACGGCGATGCCACCCCGGTGCTGCGGCTGATGGCGCGCGGCGCCCTGCTCGGCGCCCGCGGCAACTCCGGCGTGATCATCTCTCAGATCCTGCGCGGGCTGGCCGATGCCACCTCGGCCCTGCCCTCGGTCGACGGCCCGGGCCTGGCGCGTGGCCTGCGCGCCGGCGCGGAAGCCGCCTACGGCGCGGTCGCCAACCCGGTCGAGGGCACGGTCCTCACGGTCGCCGCGGCCGCCGCCACCGCCGCCGAAGAGGCGTGCGACCGGGCGTCCGCACGCGCCGACCAGAGCCGACCCCCGTCGAGCGCCGCCGGTCCTGCGGCGCCCTCGGGCACTGGCGCCGCCGGCGGCTCGGCGTCGCTGGGTGAGGTGGCGAAGGCCGCCGCCGGGGCGGCGGCGGAGGCGTTGGCGCGCACGCCGGAGCAGTTGCCGGCGCTGGCCCGGGCCGGTGTGGTCGACGCCGGCGGCCGCGGCCTCTGCGTGCTGCTCGATGCCCTGGTCGAGGTGGTCACCGGCGACCTGCCCGCCGAGCCTCGCCCGACCCCGTTCCGGCAGCGCGCCACGCGCCCGCTGGTCGCGGCCCGCGAGAGCGGCTCGACCGACTTCGACTACGAGGTGCAGTTCCTGCTCGACGCGGCCGAGCCCGCGGTCGAGAAGCTGCGCGCCCGGCTGGCCGAGCTCGGCGACTCGCTGGTGGTCGTCGGCACGGGCGAGGGCGACGACTCCACCTGGAACGTCCACGTGCACGTCAACGACGTCGGCGCCGCCCTCGAGGCCGGCGTCGAGGCCGGTCGGCCGCACCGCATCGCCGTCACCCGCTTCGACGACCAGCTCGCCGCCGACGGGCCCGACCGCGCCGTCGTGGTCGTCGCGGCCGGTGAGGGCATCGCCGACCTGTTCGCCGCCGAGGGCGCGGCCGTGGTCGCCGCCAACCCGTCCACCGGCGAGCTGCTCGCGGCGGTCACCGCGACCGGCGCGGCCCACGTGGTGGTGCTCCCCAACGACCCCAACACCCAGATCGTCGCGACCGCGGCGGCCCGGGAGGCGACCGCCGCGGTGCGGGTGGTGCCGACCCGCTCGCCGGTGCAGGCGCTGGCGGCCCTGGCCGTGCGCGACCCGGCCCGCGCGTTCGACGACGACGTCATCGCGATGGCGGAGGCGGCCGGCGCCTGCCGCTACGCGGAGGTCTGCTACGCCAGCCGCGACGCCCTGACCGTCGCCGGCCCGTGCCGCCGCGGCGACGTGCTGGCGCTCGTGGAGGGCGAGGTCCACCTGATCGGCGCCGACCTCACCGCCACCTGCCGCGACCTGCTCGACCGGCTGCTCGGCGGTGGCGGCGAGCTGGTCACGCTGCTCACCGGCGAAGACGCGCCGCCGGGCCTGACCGACGCGCTGCGCGCCCACGTCGCCGCGCGCTGGCCGTTCGTCGAGGTGCACACCTACGCCGGTGGCCACCCGCACTACCCGCTCCTGGTCGGTGTCGAATGACCACACTGGACGAACCACTCAAGAAGGTGCTCGGCGACAAGACCGCCAAGGCCCTCGACAAGCACCTCGACCTGCGTACGGTCGGCGATCTGGTCTATCACTTCCCCCGCCGCTACGACGAGCGGGGCGAGCACACCGACATCCGCACGCTGTCGGTCGGCGAAGACGTCACCGTGCTCGGCCAGGTGCGCCGGGCCACCACCCGGCCGATGCGGCAGCGCAGCGGCAAGCTGCTCGAGGTGCTGGTCGAGGACGGCACGGGCGGCGTACTCACGCTGACGTTCTTCAACCAGGCCTGGCGCGAACGCGACCTGCGGCCGGGCCGGTGGGGGCTGTTCGCGGGCAAGGTGACCGAGTTCCGCGGCAAGCGGCAGCTCAACGGCCCCGACTACGTGCTGCTCGGCGACGAGGGCGAGGCGTCCGAGGAGATCGAGGAGTTCGCCGGCGCGCTGATCCCGGTCTACCCGGCGGCGGGCGCGGTGCCGACCTGGACGATCGCCCGCTGCGTACGCGTCGTCCTCGACACCCTCGCCCCCGTCGACGACCCGCTGCCGGCGGCGGTCCGGGCGACCCGCAACCTGCTCCCGCTCGACGCCGCCCTGCGCGAGATCCACCGCCCCGGTTCCCGTGAAGACCTGGCGAAGGCCCGCCGGCGCCTCAAATGGGACGAGGCGTTCGCGGTGCAGCTGACGCTGGTGCAGCGCAAGCTGCGCGCCACCGCGCTGCCGGCCCGGCCCCGCCCGCCGGCCGCCGACGGGCTGCTGTCCATCTTCGACACCCGCCTGCCCTACGAGCTGACCGAGGGCCAGCGCCACGTCGGCGTCGAGATCGCCGCCGACCTCGCGACCGCCCACCCGATGCACCGCCTGCTCCAGGGCGAGGTCGGCTCCGGCAAGACGGTGTGCGCGCTGCGGGCCATGCTCCAGGTGGTCGACGCGGGGGGCCAAGCCGCGCTGCTGGCGCCGACCGAGGTGCTCGCCGCGCAGCACTACCGGGGCATCTCCGAGCTGCTGGGCCCGCTCGGCCGGGCCGGCGAGCTCGACGGCGACCCGGCCGGCACGCGCGTCGCCCTGGTCACCGGCTCGCTCGGCGCGGCCGCCCGGCGCGCGGCCGCGGCCGAGGTGGCCTCCGGCGGCGCGGGCATCGTGATCGGCACCCACGCGCTGCTCTACGAGGGCGTCGAGTTCAACGACCTCGGCCTGGTGGTCGTCGACGAACAGCACCGCTTCGGCGTCGAGCAGCGCGACGCCCTGCGGGCCAAGGCCGACCAACCGCCCCACACACTGGTGATGACCGCGACGCCGATCCCTCGCACGGTCGCCATGACCGTCTACGGCGACCTCGAGGTGTCGACGCTGTCGCAACTGCCCGGGGGCCGCTCGCCGATCGCCTCCCACGTGGTGCCCGCCGCCGAGAAACCGGCCTACCTCGAACGCGCCTGGCGCCGCCTGCGCGAGGAGGTCGCGGCGGGCCACCAGGCCTATGTGGTCTGTCCCCGCATCGGCGACGGCAACGCGGCCGACACCGACGAGCCGCCCCCCGACGACGACGGCACGGCCCGCCGCCCCCCGCTGGCCGTCACCGAGGTGGCGCCCCTGCTGGCCGAGGGCCCGCTGCACGGCCTGCGCATCGGCGTGCTGCACGGCCGCCTGCCGGCCGACGAGAAGGACACGGTCATGCGCACGTTCGCGGCCGGCGACCTCGACGTGCTGGTGGCCACGACGGTCGTCGAGGTCGGCGTCGACGTACCCAACGCCACGGTCATGATCGTGCTGGACGCGGACCGCTTCGGCGTCTCCCAACTGCACCAGCTACGCGGCCGCGTGGGCCGCGGCTCGGCCGCCGGCCTGTGCCTCCTGGTCAGCGAGGCGGCGGAAGGCTCCACGGCCCGCGAACGCCTCGACGCCGTAGCCTCCACGACCGACGGCTTCAAACTCGCGGAGCTCGACCTGGAACAACGCCGCGAGGGCGACGTACTCGGCGCCACCCAATCGGGCCGCCGCTCCCACCTGCGCCTGCTGTCGCTGCTGAAGGACGAGAAACTGATCGGCGAAGCCCGCCAGGAGGCTATCGACCTGGTCGCCGAGGATCCGGACCTGACCGGGTTTCCGCTGCTGGCCCAGTCGATCGGCCAGCTGGTCGACGAAGAGCGCGCCGAATATCTCGAGAAGGGCTGAGGAGCGGAGGGGGCGGGCCCGGGTCCGCCGTGGGCGCGACCGTCGCTCCCGCCGGGGACCGCTCGCTGACGCGTCGCTCGCCAGCTCCGCCGCCCGGCACCGTCAACCCGCCATCAGGTCCGCGCCAGCGCTCGACGACCGACCGCGTCGGTCCGCCCGGCGGAGGCCGCGGATCCGACACCGTGCAGCACCGCACTTTTGCGCGGCCACCCCACCCGTTCAGCCAACGAACGCGCGCAACCAACCGCAGGTGCGCGGCCACCGCACCGCGCCGCCAACGCACCAGGCGGCCAACACACCGCGCCCCCAACACACCGCGCCAATGAAATGCGGGCCGGTCTCCGCGGCCGTGCTCGCGATCATGTGTGCCTGATCGGGTTGGTGGACGGATGTGCGCATGATCGTGTGCACTGGGCCTGGTCGGCACGCCGCCACGTTTCTCGATCAGACGCAGTTGATCGAGCGAATGTCGGTCCTGGCCCCCGACGTGGTGCACCTGATCTCAAGTGCGCCGCGACCCAGATCCGGCGAGGTCCTCGACAACCCAGCCGCGGCCACTACCCGGACCGTTCCTAACCCGCCGGTGTAGTCAATGCCGAAGCCGCCGCCGACGTTGACGGGCACACCAACGCGCGCTGCCGGCGCTCCACGACGGAGGCCTCGGCGAGTCGGGCCGCCGGGGCAGGCGCAGGCGCGAGCCGGCGAAGTCGCGGAAGACGATGCGATGCGGGCAGCCGACGCTGACGTGGCCGGTCAACGCGGTCCGCAGCGTCACCGCCCCTCGGCGATCGCACGACCACCCGGCCGAGCGAGTGCCGGGCCGCCGTCGCTCATCGTGCCTGATCAAGCCCCGCGGCCTATGCTCCCGGGGCATGGACGAGTGCCTGATCTGTGCCAAGCATCGCGGAACCGGGCCCTTGCACAGTGCTCACGAGATCTGGCGGGACGATCTCGTGGTGGTCAGCCACCTGCCGCCACGCGACGCGCCCGTGTTGCTCGGGCATCTGTTCGTCGAGCCCTTGCGGCACGCGCCGCACATCGACGATCTGACCGATGTGGAGGCTGCCGCCGTCGGCAGCACGGTGCGCCGGGCCGCGATCGGCCTGCGGGCCGAGGTCGACCCCGAGCACGTCTTCTCCGCGATCATCGGCACCGCGGTGCCGCATTTCCACCAGCACGTCTACCCGCGCTACCGCGGCACGCCCGAGAGCATCGCGTGGCACGACAGCGCTGGTTGGGCGGAGGCGCCACGCGGCGGCGACACCGAGGTGGCCGCGCTGGCCGAGCGCCTCCGGCCCTACTTCACCGGCGTCTAGGCCTATCCGGTGGATCAGGGTGGTGCTCCGGCGAGGTCCAGGCGGCGTCCGGGCCCGCCGGGGCGCCGGCATGATCCACCGGATAGGCCTTAGGCACTCAGTGCAGGCCGCTGCCCCGGCGCAGCGCCGTGCGGATCAGGCGGTCGACCAGCTTCGGGTATTCCAGCCCGCTCGCGGCCCACATGCGCGGGAACATCGATGTAGCGGTGAAGCCCGGCATCGTGTTGATCTCGTTGAGCAGGATCTCGTCGTCGTCGGTGACGAAGAAGTCGACCCGGGCCAGGCCGGCGCAGTCGATCGCGTTGAAGGTGCGCACCGCGTAGTCGCGCACCGCCTGCGTCACCGACTCGGGCAGCCGCGCCGGGATGTCGTACTCACACTCGTCCCCGAGGTATTTCGCCTCGAAGTCGTAGAACTCGTGGCCCTCGCCGGTCACTCGGATCTCGGCCAGCAGGGACGCCTCGGCGCCGCCGCCGGCCTCGGCCTCGAGCACGCCGCACTCGACCTCGCGGCCCACGATCGCCGCCTCGACCAACACCTTCGGGTCGATCTGGCGGGCGGTGGCGACGGCCGCGTCGAGGTCGGCCCAGTCGGAGACCTTGGTGATGCCGTACGACGAGCCCGCGCGCGACGGCTTCACGAAAACGGGCAACCCGAGCCGCGACTTGTCGGCCTCGCTGAGCGACACCCCGTTGCGCAGCACCACGTAGGGCCCGACCGGGATGCCCTCGGCCGCCGCCAGCTTCTTGGTGAACTCCTTGTCCATCGCGGCCGCGCTGGCGAAGACGTTGGCACCCACATAGGGGATGTCGGCCATCTCCAGCAGGCCCTGGATCGTGCCGTCCTCGCCGTAGGCGCCGTGCAGCGCCGGGAAGACCACGTCGACGTCGCCGAGCGCGCTAAGGCCCGCGGACGGCTCGACCACCATCAGCCCGCGCGAAGTGGGGTCGCCGGGCAGCACGACGGCGGTGCCCGTGCCCGCGGTGACCTCCGGAAGCCGCGCGCCTTCGATCGCGAGCGCGCTGGGGTCACCGTCGGTGAGCACCCACTGACCTTCGCGGGTGATCCCGACGGGGATCACCTCGTACTGGTCGGGGTCCAGCACCCGCAGGATGCTCCCCGCGCTGACCGCCGAAATGGCGTGCTCGGTGCTGCGGCCGCCGAACACGACCGCGACGCGGATCTTCCTTGGCTTTGTCACGGACAGGACCCTACTCTGCCGTGGCCCGCCAAGCGGGCTGGTCCGGCGATCACGCTGCGTGCGCGCCGTTTTCCGCGACGCTCCACGGGGAACCTCCGGGCCCATGACGAAATGGGAGTACGCGCTGCTGGTCCGCCGGCGCATGGCGCGCGTCGACGCCGCCGGCTGGGAGGTCACCTTCCACTGGTACGGGCCGGACGGCTCGATGCTCGACGTCACGCCGTTCGGCGAAACGGCGCTGGAACACCTCAACCGGGCCGGCGACCAGCACTGGGAACTGGTCTCGGTCAGCGAGAACCCGAGCCTGGAGGGCACCAGCGAACTCCACCGCTACCACCTCAAACGCCCGGTCCCGGTGGCGGCGCCCCGCGCCCGCCTGGGCGGCGGTGGCGGCCGCGGCGTCCGCCGCCCACGCGAGTGAAACCAAGGAACGGCCCGTTGTTAACGCCAGCCGCGTGGCGCCCCCGCGGCCGGCGCCGGGCGCCTTACTTCGACGCGTCCAGGGCCGCCGTGATGTCGGCGACCAGGTCGGCCGCGTCCTCGATCCCGCACGACAGCCGGACGAAGCCCGGCGCCGTGTCGTCGCCCCACTGCTCCCGCCGGTCCGCGCTCGTGTGCACCCCGCCGAACGACGTGGCCGCCGCGACCAGCTGGGACGCCGCCAGGAACCGGGCCACGCGGTCCGCCGAGCCGAGGTCGAAGCCGACGATGCCCGGGATGCGCCGCATCTGCCGCGTCGCCACCTCGAACGCCGGGTCTTCCGCCCGACCGGGCCAGCGCAGCCCGGTCACGTCGCTTCGGCCGGCCAGTGCCGCGACCACCGCCGCCGCGTTGGCGGACTGCCGCTCCAGCCGGAGGTCGAGCGTGAACAGCGACCGATGGGCCAGCCACGCGTCGAACGCCCCGGGGATAGACCCCGTCAACGTCCGCCACCCGGTCAGTGACTCCAGCAACGGCGCGGACCGCGTTGCCACGTACCCCAGCAGCAGGTCGGAATGGCCCGTCAGCGCCTTGGTGCCCGACGCCAGCGAGATGTCGGCGCCGAGATCCAGCGGCCGCTGCCCCAGCGGTGTGGCCGCGGTGTTGTCGACCGCCAGCAGAGCCCCGGCCGCGCGGGCGCGCGCCGAGAGCGCGGCGACGTCGCACACGTCGAGGCCCGGGTTGGCCGGCGTCTCCAGCAGCACCAGCCGCACACCGGCGTAGTCCGGGTGCGGGCCGGCGGTCGGCGCGAAGACGGGCCGCACCCCCAGCTCCGCCAGCACCGAGGTGGCGAACCCGCGCACCGGGTAGTAGCCGTCGGCCGGCAGCACCACGGTGTCGCCCGGCCGCAGCACCGACAGCAGCACCGCCGTCACCGCCGCCTGGCCGCTGGCGAAGGCCAGCGCCGATCCGCCCTCCAGCGACCCGATCGCCGCCTCCAGCAGCCGCCGCGTGCGGTTGTCGGGCCGCCCGTAGCCGTTGGGCGACGCGGAGGGTCCGATCGCCGGGTCGAGGTGGTAGGGGGCCGCGAACACCGGCCCCGGTAGGAAGGGCTCGCCCGGAACCGCCGGCGGCAGTCCCGCGTGGACGGACCGCGTGCCGTCGCCGTACTCGATCACGTCATTCGGCCTTCGTCGTGCGGGTCATCAGGATCGTCAGCGCCTCGCGCGGGTCGGCGCCCTCGTGGCACACCCGCTCGACCTGCTCGGTGATCGGCATCTCGACGTCGACCTTGCGGGCCAGGTCGCGGATCGCGAGGCAGCTCTTCACACCCTCGGCGGTCTGCCCGACGGCGGCCTGCGCCTGCTCCAGCGTCTCGCCGCGGCCGAGCCGCTCGCCGAACGTGCGGTTGCGGGAGAACCGCGAGTGGCACGTGCCGACGAGGTCGCCCAACCCCGACAGGCCGGCGAAGGTCAGCGGGTCGGCGCCGAGCGCGACACCGAGCCGGGCGGTCTCGGCCAGCCCGCGGGTGATCAGCGTGGCCTTGATGTTGTCGCCGAGCCCCATCGCCTCGGCGATGCCGTAGGCCAGCGCGATCACGTTCTTGACCGCCCCGCCGAGCTCGGCCCCGACGACGTCGTCATTGGTGTACGGCCGCATGTAAGGCGTCGTGATCGCGTCCTGCACGAGCGTCGCGCGCCGCATGTCGATGCCGGCCACCACGGTCGCGGCCGGCTGCCCGACCGCGATCTCCGGGGCGAGGTTGGGGCCGGAGACGACGACGACCCGGTCGTCCGGCACCGCGGCCGCCTCGATCACCACCTCGCTCATCCGCTTGGTGGTGCCCAGCTCGATGCCCTTCATCAGCGACACCAGCGTGGCGTCGGAGTCCAGCGACGACCGCCACTCGGCCAGGTTTCCGCGCAGCGTCTGCGACGGCACGGCGAGGACCACGATCTCGGCGCCGGCCAGCGCGGTGCCGGCGTCGGCGGTGGCGGTGACCCGGTCCGGGAGGCGTACGTCCGGGAAGTAGTCGGGGTTGCACCGGGTCTCGCGGATGGCGGCGGCGACCGAGTCGCGGCGCGACCAGATCGTCACGTCCCGGCCGGCGTCGCCGAGCACCTTGGCGAACGCGGTGCCCCAGGACCCCGCGCCGAGCACAGCGACATGAGTCATGCCGGGTCACCGGCCGGCGTGTCGTCCACGGCGGGCCGGGCGGCGGGCGGGGCGGCCTTGCGCGGGGGCGACCAGAGCGGCGGCGGCTCGGCGACACCGCGCATCTCGGCCAGCATGTCGCGCAGGTGCAGCATGATCGCCTCGGTCATCGCGTCGAGCGTCTGCCGGCTCGGGGCGGCGCCGGCCCACGCGCTGAGGTCGATCGGGGCACCGGCGTGCACCCGCACCGGGATCCGGGCCTTCAGACCCACCTTGGACGTACGCGGGTCGAACAGCGCCTGCGGCCCGTCCATCACGACGGGGATCACCGGCGCGCCGGTGGTCAACGCCAACCGGGCGGCGCCGGTCTTGCCGCGCATCGGCCAGAGCTCGGGTTCCTTCGTCGTGGTGCCCTCGGGGTAGATGATGACGCTGCTGCCGTCCTTGACCGCCGTGACCAGCGTGTCCAGCGACCGGGCGGCGTCGACCGACCCGCGCTCGACCGGTATCTGCTGGCACCGCGAGATGATGTAGCCGATCACCGGCACCTTGAACACGCTGGCCTTGGCCAGGAAGCTCGGCCACCGGCCGGCGTCGTAGAGGTAGTGCCCGATGACCACCGGGTCGGCGTGCGACAGGTGGTTGGCCACGATGATCGCGCCGCCGGTGGCCGGGATGTGCTCCATCCCCGTCCAGGTGCGCTTGGTCCAGCCGGTCAGGACCGGCTTGACCAGCATGACCACCAGCCGTCGCCAGAACCCGAGCCTCCGCCGTGCCACCCTGCCTCCTCACCGCCGCAACCGCGCCCGACCGCGCGACCCGCAGCGAAATCATGCCTGCTCGGAGGCGGGCAGGGCCAGCCAGGACCGCCTGGCACCATGGGCGGGTGCGTGGGAACTGGGCGGTGGTGCTCGCGGTGAAGCCGCCCGCCACGGGCAAGAGCCGGCTCCGCGGAGCGCTGCGTGACGTTCCGCACGCGTCGCTGGCCCTGGCGCTGGCGCTGGACACGGCCGCCGCGGCGCTGGCCTCGACCGAGGTGGCCGTGGTGATCGCGGTCACCGGCGATCCGGGCGCCGCCGCCGCGCTGCGGAGGCTCGGCGTGCGCCTCGTGGCCGAGCCGGCCGGCGGTGGGCTCAACCCGGCCTTCCTCAGCGGCGCCGCGGCCGCCCCCGGCCGCCCCGTCGCCGCGCTCCAGGCCGACCTGCCGGCCCTCTCGGCGACCGAGCTGGGCGCGGCCCTGCGGGAGGCGACGGGCGAGATCCGGCGGTACGCCGCCGACGCGCCCGGCACCGGCACCGTGCTGTTGACCGCGCCGCCGGGCGTACCCCTGGATCCGCAGTTCGGTAATGGATCGGCGGCCGCCCACGCCGCGTCGGGCGCGAAGCCGCTCGACGGCGCCTGGCCCACCCTCCGCCGCGACGTGGACACCCCGGCCGACCTCGCGGCCGCGGCCGGCCTCGGTCTGGGCCCGCACACCGCCCGCCTGGTGGGCTACGGTGCTGGCATGCAGGGCACCGTCGCCACCTACGACCCGGCGAGCCGGTCCGGCACGCTGCTGCTCGACGACGGCACCGAGCTGGCCTACCCGGCGGCCGCGTTCGATGCCTCCGGCCTGCGCCTGCTCCGCCTCGGCCAGCGCGTGCGCATCGACCGTGACGAATCCGGCGCGGTGACCCGTCTCACCATCCCCACGCTCCCCTGAGCCGCCGCCAGTCGACTGAAGTGCATTTCACGTTCAGCTCGATCGGGTAATGATGATGGGGTGACACAGACACCACCCGGCCGACGCATGCCACGTCCGCGGGGGACCGATGGCCGGTTCCTCCCGACCGACGCTGCGCCCAGCGAACAGGCCGAGCTGGTGTCGACGGCGGCCGGCCCGACCGAGACCCGCAGCCCCCAGGCGCCGCGCGGCCGCAGCGCCCCGCCGGCCGGCCACGGCCCCGCCCCGGAGAACCCGGCCCCACCGACCGCCACCGACAACATCGACTCGCCACCGCCGCCCGACGACGTCCCGCCGATGGGCTCGGACCCCCTGCCGGAGGACCGCTTCCTCAACCGCGAGCTGTCGTGGCTCGACTTCAACGCCCGGGTGCTGGCCCTGGCCGAGGACCCGTCGACGCCGCTGCTGGAGCGGGCCAAGTTCCTCGCGATCTTCGCCAGCAACCTCGACGAGTTCTACATGGTGCGGGTCGCCGGCCTCAAGCGCCGCCTCCAGGCCGGCCTGCCGGTCCGCGGCGGCGACCAGATGCCGCTGCGCACCCAGCTCGAGCTCGTCGGCGAGAAGACCGCCGACCTGGTCGCCCGGCACGCCGCCTGCTTCGTCGACGAGGTGCTGCCCAAGCTGAGCGCCGAGGGCATCGAACTGCTGCAGTGGGACGACCTGGCCGACGACGAGCGCGAGCAGATGCGCAGCTACTTCCGCGACCACGTGTTCCCGGTGCTGACGCCGCTCGCGGTCGACCCCGCGCACCCGTTCCCGTACATCTCGAACCGGTCCTTGAGCCTCGCCGTGTCGGTCAAGGACCCCGACGGCGGTCAGGTGCTGTTCGCCCGCGTCAAGGTGCCCAACAACGTGCCCCGGTTCGTACGCGTCGGCCGCACCAACCGGTTCCTGCCGGTCGAGGAGCTCATCTCCACCCACCTGAGCCAGCTGTTCTCCGGTATGCAGGTGGTCGAGTGCCACCTGTTCCGGGTGACCCGCAACGCCGACGTCGAGGTCGACGAGGACCGCGACGAGGACCTGCTGCAGGCGCTCGAGCGTGAGCTGGCCCGGCGCCGGTTCGGCCCGCCGGTGCGCCTCGAGGTCGCGGCGTCCATCTCGGACCATGTGCTCGACCTGCTGGTCCGCGAGCTCGACATGGAGTCCAGCGACGTCCTGCGGGTCCGCGGCCTGCTCGACCTGTCGTCGCTGTGGCAGATCTACGGCGACGTCGACCGGCCCGACCTCAAGGACCGTCCGTTCGTGCCGGCAACCCACCCGCGGCTGGTCGAGGGCGAGGTGCCGCGCAGCGTGTTCTCGGTGCTGCGCGACGGCGACGTGCTGGTGCACCACCCCTACCACTCGTTCTCGACCAGCGTGCAGCGCTTCATCGAGCAGGCCGCGGCCGACCCCAACGTGCTGGCCATCAAGCAGACGCTCTACCGCACGAGCGGTGACTCGCCGATCGTCGACGCCCTCATCGACGCGGCCACGGCCGGCAAGCAGGTGGTGGTGCTGGTCGAGGTCAAGGCGCGGTTCGACGAGGTCGCCAACATCGGCTGGGCCAGGATGCTGGAACGCGCCGGCTGCCACGTGGTCTACGGGCTGGTGGGCCTCAAGACGCACTGCAAGACCGCGCTGGTGGTGCGCCAGGAGGGCAACCAGATCCGGCGCTACTGCCACATCGGCACGGGCAACTACCACCCCAAGACCGCCCGGCTGTACGAGGACTTCGGCATGCTGACGGCCGATCCCGAGGTGGGCGCCGACCTGACCGACCTGTTCAACGTGTTGACCGGCTACAGCCGGCAGACCGCGTACCGCCGGTTGCTGGTGGCCCCGCACGGCATCCGCAGCGGGCTGATCGAGCGGATCGACCGCGAGATCGACAAGGTCCGGCTGGGCGGCGAGGGCCTGGTGCAGATGAAGGCCAACGGGCTGGTCGACGAGGAGCTCGTGGACGCGCTCTACCGGGCGTCCCGGGCGGGCGTGCACGTCGACCTGATCATCCGCGGCATGTGCACGCTGCGACCGGGCGTGCCGGGGCTCTCCGACAACATCAGGGTGCGCTCGATTCTCGGCCGGTTCCTGGAGCACTCGCGGGTGTTCCGGTTCGGCGTCGACCCGGACGACCCCGACACCGAGTTCTGGATCGGCTCGGCCGACATGATGCACCGCAACCTCGACCGCCGGGTCGAGGCGCTGGTGCTGGTCACCGACCCGGTCGCCCGGGCCGAGCTCAACAGCGTGCTCACCGCCTCGATGAGCGCCGACACCGACGCGTTCGTGCTGCACGGCGACGGCAGCTGGACCCGCCGCACCTCCACTTTGGACAGGCCACTGGAACACGTGCAGAGCCGCCTGCTGCGCCGTATCGTCGGCACGCCGGGCTGATCTAGGCTTAGGCGATGTTGGAGGAGGAACGCAAGCTCGGGGCCGACGACGCGTTCCGGCTGCCGGATCTGGGCGACCGGGCTCCGGCGGGCGGCAGGGTGGTCGAAGCGCCGGCGGCCACGCTCACCGCTACCTACTACGACACGCCTGACCTGCGGCTGGCCCGGGCCGGTGTGTCGCTGCGGCACCGCAAGGGCGACGCCGCGCCGTGGACCGTCAAGCTGCCCGCCGCCGTGCCCGGGCTCCGGCACGAGATCTCCCGCAAGGGCCGCGCCGGCAACCCGCCGGCGGAGCTGGTCGCGCTGGTCACCGCCTGGTCGCGCGGCGCCGCGTTGGCGCCGGCGGCGAAGATCCGCACCGAGCGACGGGCCTATGAGGTACGCGACGCCGAGGGCACCGTGCTGGCCGAGGTCGCCGACGACGCCGTCACCGTGTTCGACGGCAAGGCGGTGCGGATGGCGTTCCGCGAGATCGAGGTCGAGCGCAAGGCGGGCGACCGCGGGCTGCTCGACACCGTGACCGCGGCGCTCACCGAGGCCGGTGCCGTCGAGGGCGAGTTCACCCCGAAACACGTGCGGGCGCTGGGCAAAGCGGCCGCGCTGCCGCCGGATCTCACGCCGCCGGGCGACCTCCCCGAGCAGCCGTCCGCCGCCGACGTGGTGGTGGCCGCCGTGCGCTCCGGCGTCGGCCGGATCCTGGCGCACGACCCGCTGGTGCGGCTCGGCCAGCCGCTCGACGACGGCGACACCGCGGTGCACCAGATGCGGGTGGGCTGCCGGCGGTTGCGCAGCGACCTGCGTACGTTCGCCGCCCTGCTCGACCGCGGCTGGGCCGACCGGCTCCGCGACGAGCTGCGCTGGATCGCCGGTGTGCTCGGCGCGGCCCGCGACGCCGAGGTGCTGCGCGAGCGGCTCGGCCACACCGCCAACGCCGACCCGCTCTGCCCGATCGACCCCGCCGCGGTGGCCCGCCTCGACGCGGCGCTGGACGCCCGTCAGCGCACCGCGCTGGCCGAGGTCGACGAGGCGTTGCGCAGCCCGCGCTACCACGCCCTGCTCGACCTGCTGGTCGACGCGGCGCGCGAGCCGCGGGTGACGGCGTCCGCCGACGCGCCCGCGCTGCGGCTGCTCCCCCGCATGGTGGCCAAGCCCTGGCGGCGGCTGGCCTACGGCGCCAAGGGCGTCGACGGCGCGGCCGACCTCGACCCGCTCGCGCCCGACGAGCGCTGGCACGCGGTGCGCATCAACGGCAAGCGGGCGAGGTACGCGGTGGACGCCGTCGCCTCCGTCATCGGCGGGCCGGCGGCCAAGCTGGCCAAGGCCCTCGGACGCGTGCAGAACCTGCTCGGTGAGCACCAGGACGCCGCCGTGGCGGCCGACACGTGGGTGGCGCTGGCCGCCGAGTCGCCCGGTGACACGGAGCTCGCGGCCGTCGCCGGCCGGCTGTTCGAGCGGGAGCGGGCCGCGATCCGGGCCGCCCGGGCCGCCTTCCCGGAGGCGTGGGCCGTGGCCGCGGAACCGACAAGGACGCGATGGCTACCCTGATCCGCGCCGCCGGCGGCGTGGTGTGGCGACCGGTTGGCGACGGCCTCGAGATCTGCCTCGTCCACCGGGAGCGCTACGACGACTGGTCGCTGCCGAAGGGCAAGCTGGAGTCCGGCGAGCACCCGCTGGCCGCCGCGGTGCGCGAGGTGGCCGAGGAGACCGGTGTGCACGCCGTGCCGCAGGTGCGCCTGGCCGGCGCCCGCTACACGGTGCGGGAGGGCTTCCCGAAGACCGTCGACTACTGGTCGATGCGCTACGTCAGCGAAGAGCCCGCCCTGGTGGCCGAGTCCGACGAGGTCAACGAGGTCCGCTGGCTGCCGGTCGACGACGCGCTGGCGCTGCTGACCTATTCACACGACACCCGCGTCGTACGCGACTTCGCCGTCCTGCCGGCGATCAACGCCGTCTGCGGGCTGGTCCGGCACGCCCACGCGGGCAAACGCGGCACCTGGTCCGGCCCCGACTCGGCCCGCCCGCTCGACAAGGAGGGGCGGGCGCGGGCCGGCGAGCTGGCCCGCCTGCTCGCCCTGCTGCGGCCGGCCCAGCTGGTGTCGGCGACGCCGCTGCGCTGCCGGCAGACGCTCGAGCCGCTGGCCGCGCTCGTCGACCTTCCCATCGCGGCGGACTCCGCCCTCGACGAGCCGGTGCCGGGCCAGAACGAGGACGAGCGGGTGCTGTCGACCGCGGGCCGGCTGGCCGAGCTGGCCGCGGCGGGAGTCGACTTCGTGGCCTGCAGCCAGGGCAAGGTCATGCCGGGCGCGCTGGCCCAGCTGGTCGACCACGGCGCCGCCGACGACTACCGCACCCCCAAGGGCGGCGGCTGGTTGCTCGCCTTCGCCGCGGACGGCACCGTCGCCGCGGACCGGCTCTGACCCCTGGGTCACCGTCTCTGACCCCTCCTCGTGGATCTCAGCCGGCTTCCGCGCCTGTTTCAGCCCACTGTCAGCGTCGCCGCGATCGGCAGGTGGTCGGACGCCTCGGTGCGCGGCGCGACGACGTCGGTCACCGCGACGGCCGGCGACACCAGCAGGTGGTCGATCTGCTCACGCGGCGCGTCGGCGGGCGACGTCGGCACCGGCCGTGCGGCCGCGAACCCGTCGACCAGCCCGGCGTCCGTGAAGACCGCGAACGCCGGGTCGCCCGGCTGGGTGTTGAGGTCTCCCCCGACGACCAGCGGACGGCCGGCCGCGAACCCGCGGGCGAACGCGGCCACCTCCCGCGCCTGGCTCACCGGGCCACCGTCCGGCGGCGGCTGCAGGTGGGTCGAGACGACCGCCACCTCCGTCCCACCCGCGTCGAGCACGACACCGAGGGCCTGGGCCCCCGTCGGCGCGCCGACCGAGCGCAGCCGGGTGGTCGCGGTGTAGACCACCGGCAGCCGGGTCAGCACCGCGTCGCCCCACACCGCGTCGGCCGCCGGGGCGAACCGGTAGGGCATGCCGAGCCGGTCGGCCAGCAGCGCGACCGTGTCATGGCCGCCGTTGAGCAGCCAGGCGCGGTCGACCTCGCTCAGCAGCACGACGTCCGGCCGCTCGGCGCGGATCGCGTCCGCCAGTCCAGGCAGGTCGAACCGCCCGTCGAGCCCGAAGCCCATCCGGATGTTGTAGGCCACGACCCGGATCGCGCCCGGCGTCGCGGTGCCACCGGCTGCGCTCGCCCCGATCGGCATCAGCAGCCCGGCCAGCAACGTGACCACGACGGCGGCCGGGGCAAGGGCCCAGGACCGGGACACCTCGACGAAGCGGTACGGGGGCCGGGCCACGACGATCGCGACGAGCGCCGCGACCGCGGGCGGCACCCACTCGTTGGGGTAGCCGATGTCGTAGGAGGCGTAGTAGGCGACCGCCGCGACGGCGAACACCGTCATGCCGCCGACCGCCGCGTATCCGCGTACCGGCGCGAGTTCGGTGCCGACGGCACGCACGCCGGTCGCGCACAGCACCAGGCCGAGACCCAGCGCGGTGGTGGGGATGGCCACCATGAGGCCGGCGCCCCAGGACAGCGCGAACGCCAGTGTGCCGGCGACGAGGACGGCCGCACCGGCCACCGCCACCAACGCGCCGGGCCGCGGCAGCAACGCGCCCGCCGCCAGCAGGCCGACCGACAGCGCCGACAGGACGGCGGTGGCGACCGGGAAACCCGGGCCCGGACCGGCGATCCCGGGCTCCTCGCCGAGCGCGTAGGAGACCGCCGTGCCGGCCAGCGCGGGCGAGCCGGCGACCATCGTCCACAGCAGCAGCACCGGCCCGACGGCGAACCAGGCCGCCGATCCGCTTGGCTGGTCGGTCAATGCCGGCTGTGCGACGACGAATGCCAGGCACAGCAGGGCAATCACCGACCATGCGAACACCCCGCCGCGCCAGGTGAGGTCGAACGTGCCGACGGCGGCGTGCAGCGCGGTGCCCACCGCGAGGCCGGAAACCAGTCCCGGCACCGGTGTCGGGCCGGTGACGGCGACCGCCGCCAGCCACACCAGGCCGGCCAACAGACCGGCGCTGGCGACGTACAGCTGTGCCTGTCCACCGTTCGTGGCGAGCAGCCCGAGCCGGCAGCCGGCGAGGGCGACACCGGCGGCCAGCGCCACACCGCGCGGGCCGAGGGGCCGCAGCAACGGGACGACGGCGATCGCGCCGACGAACCAGAGCAGCGCGAACCCACCCATCAGCTCGGCCGGCGTCGACGCGGCCTGGCCGAAGATGGTGATGATCGACGGGAGCCAGACGCGCAGCACGTCCGTCAGCAGGACGATGCCCAGCGCGATCGCGGCGGTGGTGAGGAAAGGGCGGCGCACCCGAGCAATTCTCGGCAGCCCGCGGGCCGCCGTCTACCGCCTGTCGGTCAGGGGTCCACAGCGGACCGGGCACAGACGAAGGCGCCCACCATCCGGTGGGCGCCTTCCCCGTCTCGTCCGGTCAGCGGGCCTTCTTGGCCGGCGCCTTCCGGGCCGGAGCCTTCTTGGCCGCGGCGGTGGTGCGGGCCGTCGTGGTCTTCTTGGCGGCCGCGCTGCTGGTCTTCTTGGCGGTGGCCGCCTTGCGGGCGGTCGTCGACTTCGTCGCCGTCGACTTGGCGGCCGTCTTGGCGGGAGCGGCCTTCTTCGTCGCGGTGGCGGTCTTCTTGGCCGCGGCCGCCTTCGTGGCGGTCGTCGACTTCGCGGGCGTCGCCTTCGCCGTGGTGGCCTTGGCGGTGGTCTTCTTGGCGGCGGCCGCCTTCGGCACGCGGCCGGCGGCGACCATCTCCTTGAAGCCGGCGCCGGCGCGGAACGCCGGAACGGACGTCTTCTTGACCTTCACCGCTTCACCGGTGCGCGGGTTGCGGGCTGTTCGGGCACCACGCACGCGCTTTTCGAAGACACCGAAACCGGTGATGGCCACCCGGTCTCCCTTGGTGACCGCCTGCTGGACCTCGGCGAGGACCGCGTCGAGCGCCGCCGTCGCCGTCTTCCGGTCCCCCAGGCGAGCGGCGAGCGCCTCGATGAGCTCGGCTTTGTTCACAACTTCCCTCCGATGTTTTCATGGCCTCAACGCGAGCCATTCTGCGCGCACCGTATGCCCATTGTCATCGGTACACAAACATCTCGCCGAAAAAAGCCGTTGTGTCGTAACGGATTCGCCCCCTCCGGTGGGACCGGAGGGGGCGAATTCGGCGCTGGGATCGGCCGTAGGGCCGAGGAAGGGCTAGCCGATTGCCGGCAGAAAAGCCGGTCGACGCTGCTCATACTCCGTGATTTCCGCCTCGTGGCGCAAGGTCAGGCCGATGTCGTCGAGCCCTTCGAGGAGCCGCCAACGGCTGAAATCGTCGAGCGGGAACGCCCAAACGTGGTCACCCGCACGGAGTTCGCGGCGCTCCAGGTCGACGGTCACCGACGTGGTCGGATCCGCTTCGACGAGCGCCCACAGCTGTTCCACAGCGGGCAGTTCGAGCTCGACCGGCAGCAGGCCTTCCTTGAGGGCGTTGCCACGGAAGATGTCGCCGAACCGCGGCGAGACGACGGCGCGGAAACCGTGGTCCCGCAAGGCCCACACCGCGTGCTCGCGCGATGACCCGGTGCCGAACTCCGGACCGGCCACGAGCACCGTGCCGCCGGCGTACGCCGGGTCGTTGAGGACGAACGACGGGTCCTCGCGCCAGGCGCTGAACAGACCGTCGGCGAAGCCGGTGCGGGTCACCCGCTTGAGGTACACCGCCGGGATGATCTGGTCGGTATCCACGTTGGACCGCCGCAGCGGGACGGCGGTGCCGGTGTGCACGGTGAACTTCTCCATGTTTCCTTCTCTCCCTGGTGTCGCCGACGTCACAGGTCCGCCGGCGACGCCAGCCGACCGCGCACGGCGGTGGCGGCGGCGACGGGTGGCGAGACGAGGTGGGTGCGGCCGCCGCGGCCCTGACGGCCCTCGAAGTTGCGGTTGGACGTGGAGGCGCAACGCTGGCCGGGCGAGAGCGTGTCGGGGTTCATGCCCAGACACATGGAGCAGCCGGCGAACCGCCACTCGGCGCCCGCGTCGGCGAAGACCTTGTCGAGGCCCTCCATCTCGGCGGCCTCGCGCACCGCGGCGGAACCGGGCACCACGAGCATGCGTACGCCCTCGGCGACCCGATGGCCGCGGATCACCTCGGCCGCGGCGCGCAGGTCCTCCAGCCGCCCGTTGGTGCAGGAGCCGACGAACACCACGTCGACCGCGAGGTCGCGCATCGGCGTGCCGGGCGTCAGGGCCATGTATTCCAGCGCCCGCGTCGCCGCCACGCGTTCCGCGTCGGACTCGAAATCGGCCGGCGCCGGGACGCTGCTGTTCAACGGAACGCCCTGGCCGGGGTTGGTGCCCCAGGTGACGAACGGGCTGATCCGGGTGGCGTCGAGGGTCACCTCGGTGTCGAAGACCGCGCCGTCGTCGGTCGGCAGGCTGCGCCAGTGGTCCAGGGCGGCGTCCCAGGCGTCACCCTGCGGCGCGTACGGCCGGCCCTTGAGGTAGGCGTAGGTGGTCTCGTCCGGCGCGATCATGCCGGCCTTGGCGCCCCACTCGATGGACATGTTGGCGATCGTCATCCGCCCCTCCATCGAGAGGTTGCGGATCGCCTCGCCCCGGTATTCCACGATGTGGCCGCGGCCGCCGCCGGTGCCCACCTGCGCGATCAGCGCCAGCACAAGGTCTTTGGCGGTCACGCCGGGCGCCAGGTCGCCGACCACGTTGACGGCCATGGTCTTCGGCCGGCTCTGCGGCAGCGTCTGGGTGGCCAGCACGTGCTCGACCTCGCTCGTGCCGATGCCGAACGCCAGCGCGCCGAAAGCGCCGTGGGTGGCGGTGTGTGAGTCGCCGCACACGATCGTCATGCCGGGCTGGGTCACCCCGAGCTGCGGGCCGATGACGTGCACGATGCCCTGGTTGTCGTCGCCCAGCGGGTGCAGCCGGATGCCGAACTCGGCGCAGTTGCGGCGCAGCGTCTCGATCTGGGTCCGCGACGTCGGGTCGGCGATCGTCAACGGGTCGCCGCGCCGAAGGTTGAACGCCGGGTCGCTGTAACCCGTGGGTGTGTTGTGGTCCTCGGTCGCCAGCGTGAGATCGGTGCGCCGCACCGTGCGGCCCGCGGTGCGCAGCCCGTCGAACGCCTGCGGGCTCGTCACCTCGTGCAGGAGGTGCAGGTCGATGAAGAGCAGATCCGGCTCGCCCTCGGCGGATCGCACCACGTGAGCGTCCCAGACCTTCTCGGCCAGGGTCCTCGGCGTCGTTGGCTTCGGAGTGACTCCCACCATCTGGACATCCTAAATTCTGGGAGGTATGTTTCGGCTTGTGGGACACAGTATGAGCGGTGTCGGCGTCCTCGACAAGGCGGTGGTGATCCTCGCGGCCTGTGTCGACGGCGCCAGCCTGGCCGAACTCGTGGAGCGGACCCGGTTGCCCCGGGCCACCGCCCACCGCTTGGCGCAGGCGCTGGAGATCCATCGCATGCTCGTGCGCGACACACAGGGACGCTGGCGCCCCGGCCCCCGCCTGGGCGAGCTGGCCAACGCGGCGCCCGATGTGCTGCTCACCGCCGCCGAGCCGCTGCTGTCCGCATTGCGAGACGCGACGGGCGAGAGCGCCCAGCTCTATCTGCGCCGTGCCGACGAACGGATCTGCGTCGCCGCCGCGGAACGCGCCAGTGGCCTGCGCGACACGGTGCCGGTCGGCTCGGTCCTACCGATGACGGCCGGCTCGGCCGCCCAGATCCTGCTCGCCTGGGAGCCGCCGGAGGCGGTCATGCCCCTGCTGCCACGCTGCAAGTTTACCGGCAGGACACTCGCGGAGGTCCGGCGTCGCGGTTGGGCCCAGAGCGTTGCCGAGCGGGAGCCTGGCGTGGCCAGCGTCTCGGCCCCCATCCGTGACCGGACCGGGCGCGTGATCGCCTCGATCAGCGTCTCGGGACCCATCGAGCGGCTCGGCCGCCGCCCCGGCGACCGCCACGCGATGGCTGTGGTCCGCGCCGGCCAACGCCTCTCCGGCCTCTGACCTTTTAGGACAGGGCCCGCTTAGCGATTTCCCTTGCACAAGGCGAGTCTGCTGACGAGATGAGGCGACCGGCCGTGCCACGGCTCCAGCAGGACCCGCGAGGCGGCGGGCTGCAGGACCGCAGGCCCCGAGAACCGCAAAGCGGCGGGGCCACACGGCCCGAGGCGGCAGCCGCAGGACCGCGGGCCCACACGCCGCCAGGGCCGCGACGCGGCACGCCGCAACACCGCAAGGCTGCGGACCGCAACGCGGCACTGGCGCGAGACGACGGGACCGCGTGGCCGCGAGACGACGAGCCGCAAGGCGGCATTGTCGCGGACGCGAGACGGCGGACCGCAGGACCCGCAAGGCCGCAAGCGCTCAAACCGCGGCGCGGCACGAAACGGCGGTGCCGCAAGCCGGAAGGCTTCAGGACCGCAAGGCGGAAGGCTTCAGGACCGCGAGGGGGCGGGTCATAAGACCGCATGTTGGCGGGCCGCGAAGCAGCGGTGGTGCAGGCCGCACAGCCGCGATACGACGGCCCGGGGGCGCAAGGCGGTGGAGACGCGAGGCGGCGGGCCACAAACACCGCAAGGTGGTGGGGGCCGCGAAGCCGTGCGGCAGCGAGCCCGCGGGCGGCAGGGCGGCAGGGCGGCAGGGCGGCAGGGCGGCAGGGCAGCAGGGCAGCCAGCCCGCGACCCGCACGGCGGCGAGGCTACGGGACAGCGGAGCCGCGAAGCCGCGAGCACGTGGCCCGCAGCGTCGCCGCAAACGTTATGACCGGAAAGGTCATGAGCCGGTCGATCACGCGGCCAGCGGGGGCGGCGAGGCGGCGAATCGCCCTGACCTTCCGGCTGCCTAAGCGGCGGAACTGTGCTGTAGGGCAGGGCCGGTAGGCCGGCGACGCCGCCAAGGCCCCGAAGCGACAAAGCCGCGGCGCTGTAAGGCCGATCGCGTGGCAAGGCCCCGCAGGGCGGCGGCGCCGGGGCCGGGATCACGAGGTTGCCAGGCGAGCGCCGGTTGGGGCGGTCTGGCTGCGGCTGCGCGGTGGTGGTCGGTCTCACCGGGCAAGGCTCTGGCTGCGCGGGTGGCGCGCGCTGGCTCCTGCGGTGCACGGTCTGACTGCGCTGGCGGTGGCTTCCGGACGCGCCGGGCTCTTCACAGATCATGTGCATCGCACCAGGACACGTGGGGGCGATTCGCATGATCGTGTGAAGCTCACCGGGATGCTTCACGGCGCGTCGCCCAGACCTGCTGCACTTGATCATGAAGGCAATGGGCCAGCCGCCAGACCAATTGCACACGATCATGGCCAAGGTTCAGGTGCGCACGGCTACCGCGGGCCTGGCAAGCGGAGCGAAGCGCAGCGATCCCCGGCGGGAGCAACGGTCGCGCCCACGGCGGACCCGGGAAAGCCCGCTCTTGATCTGGATCCAAGACAAAAGCAAAACCCCCCGAGCAATCTCGGAGGGTTTCCCTGTGTAGCCCCGATGGGATTCGAACCCACGCTACCGCCTTGAGAGGGCGGCGTCCTAGGCCGCTAGACGACGGGGCCAGGACTTCCGATGTCGCGGTGGCGACGGAGCCGAACTCTACCAGAGTCCAACACCGGTGCCATCTCGGCATCGTTGCTGGGGTACCAGGACTCGAACCTAGACTAACTGAACCAGAATCAGTTGGGCTGCCAATTACCCCATACCCCAATGGCGCTGGAAGCGCCGAGTGAGAACTTTACCGGAGGGGGTGGCGGCCGCCAAATCCACCACCCCCCGGGTCGACGTCATTCGATGGCTGTGACCGGGTTGACCAGCTCACCGATGCCTTCGATCCGCACCGAGACGGTTTCGCCGGCGAGGATGGGGCTGACTCCGGCGGGTGTGCCGGTCAGGATCACGTCGCCCGGGCCGAGGGTCATCACGTGGGAGACGTAGGACACGATCGTCGGGATGTCGAAGACCATGTCGCGGGTGTTGCCGAGTTGGCGGACCTCGAGCTCCTCCGGTGGCCGGCCGACCTCGCAGCGGACCTCCAGGTTGCTGACGTCCAGGTCGGTGACGATCCACGGGCCGATCGGGCAGAAGGTGTCGAATCCCTTGGCCCTGGTCCACTGGCCGTCGGTGCGCTGGAGATCGCGCGCGGTCACGTCGTTGGCGCAGGTGTAGCCGAAGATGGCCCGCTCGGCGCCGGCCCGGTCGACCCGGCGGGCGCCCTGGAGGCCGATCACCACGGCCAGCTCGGCCTCGTGCTCGACCTGCTTGGACTGGATCGGCAGCTCGATCGCGTCACCGGGCCCGATGACGGACGACGGGGGCTTGAGGAAGAGCAGCGGCTCCTTGGGCACCTCGTTGCCCAGCTCGGAGGCGTGCTCGACATAGTTGCGGCCCACCGCGATGATCTTGCGGGGCAGCATCGGGGGCAGCAGCCGCACGTCGGCCAGGGCCCAGCGCCGGTTGGTGAACTTGATCTCGCCGAACGGCAGGCCCTCGATCTCGGCCACGGTCAGCGCCTCGGGTCCCGCGCCGGCCTCACCCTCGACCACGCCGAAGGACTGCCCGTTGGAATGGGCGAACAAAGCGATACGCACGCCTCAAATCTAGCGGCCGGGCCCAGCGCTCCCATCCGGGGCGGCACATCGACCTTGTTCGGTTTTCGCACCCGGGGCACTCCGGCCACGTGAGGATCTGGGCATGACTGACAAAGCTATGCGCTACACCGACCAGGAGCGCGACACCCTGCGCAACGCGGCGATGGGCGCGATGATGCTGGTTTCCAAGTCCGATCCAGGGATCATGAGCACGATCAAGGAGATGATGGCGGGCGGCAAGGCCCTCCGCAGCGCCTCCCCCGAGATGCAGGAGATCTTCAAGGGCAGCGGCGGCATGCCGAAGATGCCCAAGGGCTCGTCGGCCGACATGGAGAACAACGTCATGTCGATGCTGCAGCAGTCGCAGCAGATCCTGGCGAAGTCGCCGCAGGACCTGCAGAACTTCCGCAGCACCATCATGAACGTCTGCGACCAGGTCGCGAACGCGCAGGGTGGGGTCAGCGGCAACGAGATGGCCACCATCAACAAGATCCGGTCCGCGCTGGGCGCCTGACCCGAGCGTCGGCGGTGGCGCCGCGGGCACTCCAGGACGCGGCGCCACCGCTGGCTACGCTGGGCCGATGACGGTTCTGGCGCGGCACATCTGGGTCGCCCGCCGGCACGCGCACGAGCAGCGGGTCGACGGGTGGACCGGCCCGCACCTGAGCCGCCGCAAGGCCGGCCGCCGGCATCCCGTCGAGGACTTCCTGTTCACCTACTACTCCCACCGGCCGGCCCAGCTGCGCCGCTGGCACCCGGGCGCCGGCGTGGTGCTGGCCGATGCCACCGTCGAGGACCTCGGCCGGGACTACGTCGCCGGGCCCGCGGGCGTCACCGTCGACATCGAGGGGGTACGCGCGCGGCGGGCCGACTCGATCCCCTGGATCCGCGCCCTGCTCGCCAACACCGCCGCCCGCCCGGCCCAACTGGGCTGTTTCGGGCTGCACGAGTGGGCGATGGTCTACCGGCAGACCCAGCAGGAGATCCGGCACGACGCCTGGCCGCTGCGGCTCTCCCCCGCGGCCACCGCGGCCGTGGTCGAGGAGCGCGGGGTGCGGTGCAGCCACTTCGACGCGTACCGGTTCTTCACGGCGCCGGCCCGGCCCCTCAACGTGCTGACCCCGACCCGCGAGCGCCAGCATGAGCTCGAGCAGCCGGGCTGCCTGCACGCCAACATGGACCTCTACAAGTGGGCCTACAAGCTCTCCCCATTGGTGCCCAGCGAGCTCGTGGCCGACTGTTTCGCGCTGGCCCGCGACATCCGGGCCCTGGACATGCGGGCGAGTCCGTACGACCTGGCGGAGCTGGGCTATGCGCCGGTGCGGATCGAGACCGCGGCCGGGCGGGCCGAGTACGCCACCGCCCAACGCGCGTTCGCCGACGCGGCCGCGAGCCTGCGCGCCCGCCTGGTCGCCGCGATCGACGCGATCTAGCCGGCCCGCTGCTTCTGGTAGTGCCGCCGGGCCCGGGCCCGGTTGCCGCACATCCGGCTGTCGCACCACTGTCTACTGTGGTTGCGGCTCTCGTCGACGAACAGCCAGCCGCAGGTCTCCCCCGGGCACTGCTTGAGCGGCGGGGCGTCGGGTGAGCCGAGCACCGCCACCGCGTCCACGGCCGCCTCCCAGGCCGGCACGTCGAGCCCGGTCCAGCCGGGGCGGAAGCCGCGCCCGGCGCCCACGCCCACCCGCACCTGGCGCAGGCCGGCCCGGAACGCCCGGTCCAGCACGGCCACGTCGGCGCCGTCGGGCTCCACGCCGGCCGCGACCGCGGAGAAGAGCCGGAACAGCGCCTCCCGCAGGTTGAGCGCCCTCTCCAGGGCGGCCCGGGCAGCGGTCGGGTCGGCGGTCGCCTCGGCCTCCAGGGCGGCCAGGGCGGCGTCGTCGATCCCGCCCGCGTCGCGCACGTAGCCGGCGAGCCCGTGGTAGTCGGCGAGCCGCTCGATCGGCTCGCCGGAGCGGCGCCACAGCACGCTGTTGACCAACGCCAGCGACAGCCGGCCGCCCAGGGCGTGCGCGATCGGCCGGGCGGGCCGCAGTTCGACGCTCAACACCCTAACGAGTCTAGGAGGCTTGACCTGTTAAACCGGCGAGCCGTACCGTCCCTAACGTGTATTCGACGTCACGCTCATTAGAAGGCGACGTCCTGATCCAGGACGTCAGCTATCCGGGACCGACCGGCGAGCCCGTCCACGCCTGGCTGGTCGAGCCGGCGGCGCCGGGCCGTTACCCGGGGGTGCTTTACCTCCACTGGTACGAGCCACCCAACCCGACCAGCAGCCGCCAGGAGTTCCTCGACGAGGCGGTGGCCCGGGCCCGGCAGGGCGCCGTCGCGCTGCTGCCCGACCTGCGCTTCCCGTGGGCCGGAGAGGTGGTCGGCGACCAGCGCGACCTCGACGGCGTGCTGGCGCAGACGGCCCAGCTGCGGGCCGGCCTCGACCTGCTCACCGCCCGGCCCGACGTCGACCGGGTGGCGATCGTGGGGCACGACTACGGCGGCATGTACGGGCTGCTGCTGGCCTCCGCCGCGCCCGAGCAGCTGCGCGCCGTGGTCGCGATGAACGTCGACGCCACCTTCGGCAACTGGTTCGCGACCTACTTCCTGGGCCTGGCCGCCGACGCCACGGTCGCCTACGAGCGGCTCTTCACGGCGGTCGACCCGATCCGGTTCCTCGCGGACCGCGGCGGCGTGCCCCTGCTGCTCCAGTTCGGCGTGCCGGACCCGTTCGTGCCCGACTCCACGCGCCGGGCGCTCCTGTCGGTGGCCGCGCCGCCCACCGACTGCCGCCTCTACCCGGGCGCCGGCCACGAGCTCGACGCGGCCGCACGGGCCGACCGGGAGGCCTGGTTGACCGCGAAGCTGGCGGGTTAGCCGCCCCCGGCGATGATCCGGTCGGCCGCCTGGGACGCCTGCTCGATCGGGATCGCGAACCCGATGCCGATCGAGCCCCCGCCCTCCAGCGACGCGATCGCGGTGTTCACGCCGACGACCTCGCCGCGCCCGTTGACCAGCGGCCCGCCCGAGTTGCCGGGGTTGATCGACGCGTCGGTCTGGATGGCCGTCTGGCTGCGGCCGCTCTTGCCCAGCTTGACCACCCGGTCGAGCGCGCTGACGATGCCCGCCGTGACTGTGCCGGACAGGCCCAGCGGCGTGCCGACCGCGATCACCGGCTCCCCGACCTGGGTCGTGCCGGGCTTGGCCAGCGGCAGTGCCTTGAGCCCGGTGGTCGGCGGCACCTTCAGCACCGCGATGTCGCGGTCGGGGTCACGACCGACCAATGTGGCCGGTATGCGCCGGCCCGACGGCGTCTCCACGTAGACGGCCTTGGGCTCGCCGGCCCCGAGGGTGTGGTCGTTGGTGACGATGTTCTGGTTGCCGTCCAGCGCGAACCCCGAGCCCGCGGAGGCGCTGCCGTCGGCCTCGCGGACCTCTACCGACACCACGCCCGCCAGGGTGTTGTTGGCCGCCGCGATCATGTCGCCCGGCACCCCGCCGGCCGCCGCGCTGGGCGTGGGCGACGGCTGGGCGCCGTCGCGGCCGTCCTCACGGGCGACGTAACCGCCGGCGAGCCCGCCGGACACCGCGGAGACCACGAGCACCGCCGCGCCCGCCAGCGCCGCCCGTCGCCAACCGGAGGTCGAGAACGACCGCCGCTTCCCGGGTACGGGCGGCCGACCGCTCCCGCCGCCGGCCCAGTCGAGGTCGGGCGAGACGTACTCCGGGCCGCGCGGCTCGCCAAGACCCGGTGGTCTCGTCGGTGTGGTCGTCATCGCCTCGCTCCTCCTCACGGGATCCTGGAGAACCAGAGCATCGACGCGAGCGCGGTGATCATCGCCAGGATCAGCGCCAGTCCGATGTAGCGCGCCGAGACGTCCGCGCGCTCGTGCACGTAGCCCACCGACGTGCCGATGTCGGCGTACACCGCGCGCAGTTCCTCTTTGGAGTCGGCCTCGTGGTAGCTGCCGTTGGTCTTCTCGGCCACGCCGCGTAGCGTCTCGCCGTCGACGGGCACCGACATCGCGACGCCGCCGCGGCGGGCGATCTCGCCGGCGGTGGTGCCGAAGGAGATGGTGTCGACCGGGATGCCCGCGGTGTCGGCCTCGACGGCCGCCTCGTCGGGGTCGCGGCCGGACGTGTTGGCCCCGTCGGAGAGGAGCACGATGCGGGCGGGCGGCGGGTCCTTGTCGGCGCGCGCGTCGATGCTGCGGATCGCGTCCAGCGAGGTGGTGATCGCCTCGCCGATCGCGGTGCCGCCGAGGCCGGCCGTGGTCTCGGATAGCCGGTCCACGCCGGCCTTGAACACGTCCCGGTCGGTGTTGGGCGGCACGACCACGGTGGCGTTGCCGGCGAACGCGACCAGGCCGACGTTGAAGTGGCCGGGCAGCTCGTCGGCGAACTCGCGGGCCGCCTCCTTGGCCGCCTGCAGGCGGTCGGGATGCACGTCGGTGGCGAGCATGGACGCCGACACGTCGACCGCGATCATCACGGTCGCGCGTTCCTTGGGCACCCGCACCTCGTCGGTCGGGCGGGCGAAGCCGACGACCAGCAGCGCGAGCATCGACAGGAACAGCGCGGCCGGCACGTGCCGGCGCCAGGCCGGGCGGGTCGGCGCGACCTTGTCGAGGAGCCGCAGGTTGGTGAAGCGCACGGCATAGCGGCTGCGCCGCCGCTGCATGACGGCGTACGCGATGGCGAGCGCGGCCACGCCGACCAGCAGCCAGAGCCGGCCGGGGTTGAGGAACGCGACGTCGGGCACGCCGTTCACCCGGCACCTCCGGCGGGCCGCGGGCGGGCCGGCGCGGCCGCGGCCCGCCGGCGCTGGTGGAGCACGTAGTGCACGATGTCGGCGACCCAGTCCCGATCCGTCCGCAGTGGAAGGTGGCTGGCACCGGTGCGGCGCAGGGCGGCGGCCACCGCCGCACGCTGCTCCTTGGCGGCCGCCGCGTAGCGCTCGCGCAGCTTGCGGTTGCCCGTCGAGACCTCGCGCCGGCGGCCGGTCTCCGGGTCGACGAGCGTGATCAGGCCGACGTCCGGCAGGTCGAGCTCGCGCGGGTCGGTCACCTCGACGGCCAGCACCTGGTGGCGCGCGGCGAGCAGCTTGAGCGGTCGTTCCCAACCGAGGTCGTCGTCGAGGAAGTCGGATACGACCACGGCCAGTCCCCTGTGGATCGCGGAACGCTGCAGCCCCTCGATGGCGGTGGCCAGGTTGGTCGTCACGGTGTCGGCCGCGTCCCGGTCGGCGCCGAGCAGGTCGTGCAGCAGGGCCTGGAGGTGCACGCGGCCGGTGCGCGGCGGGACCCGCCGGATGCCGTCGCGCCGCAGCACGTGCGCGCCGAGCCGGTTGCCGGCGCCGGCGGTCAGGAAGCCGACCGCCGCCACGGCCGCAACGGCCAACTCCCGCTTCTCCACCTCGGCGGTGCCGAAGTCCATACTGGCCGAACCGTCGACCAGCACCCAGGTGGTCAGCTCCCGGTCGGCGTCGACCTCCCGCACGTGCGGCACATTGGTCCGAGCCGTGACGGCCCAGTCCATCCAGCGCACCTCGTCCTCACCCGGCCGGTACTCCCGCGACCCCGCGAACTCCGACCCAGGACCCGGCAGCAGGCCGAGATACTGGCCCTGCAACATCCCGTCGAGCCGGCGGGTGACCATCAGCTCGAGCCGGCGCAGCCGCTCCTCCGGCGCCAGCTGCCGCACGGTCGTCGCGGCCGCGCGCCCGCTCACGCCGCCGCCAGTCCCCGAAGCTCCGCGTCGGTCTCCGTGGCCAGGTGCGGCGGCGGGACCACCTCGACGAGCTTGTCCACGACGGACTCCGCGGACACCCCGTCGGCGACGGCGTCGAAGGACAGCACCAGCCGGTGGGCGATCACCTCGGTGGCCAGCTCGCGGACGTCGTCCGGCACCACGTAGTCCCGGCCGCGCAGCAGGGCCAGCCCGCGGGCGGCGGCGACCAGGCCGAGGGTGGCCCGCGGGCTCGCGCCGTACGCGAGCTGCTTGGCCACCTCGATCAGGCCGAACCGCGTCGGCTCGCGGGTGGCCAGCACGAGGCGGACGACGTACTCGGCGATGGCGTGGTGCACGAAGACCTTGCGGTTGAGGCCCTGCAGCTCGCGCAGGCGGGCCGGGTCGAGCACGCGGCGGGGCTGAGGCCGCTCGCCGCTCATCCGGTAGAGGATGCCGAGCTCCTCCTCGTCGGTCGGGTAGCCGACGACGACCCGCATGAGGAAGCGGTCGCGTTGCGCCTCCGGGAGGTGGTAGACGCCTTCCGACTCGATGGGGTTCTGGGTCGCCAGGACCAGGAACGGCTCGGGTACGGGCCAGCTCCGGCCGCCGATCGAGACCTGGCGCTCGGCCATCGCCTCCAGCAGCGCCGACTGCACCTTGGCCGGGGCCCGGTTGATCTCGTCGGCCAGGACGAGGTTGGCCATCACCGGGCCGAGCTCGACGTCGAAGGACTCGGTCGACGACCGGTAGATCCGGGTGCCGACGATGTCGGACGGGACCAGGTCGGGGGTGAACTGGATGCGGCTGAAGGTGCCGCCGACCGTCTCGGCCAGCGTCTGCGCCGCCAGCGTCTTGGCCACGCCAGGCACGCCCTCCAGCAGGCAGTGCCCGTCGGCCAGCAGGGCGACGACCAAGCGCTCCACCAGCTTGTCCTGCCCGACGATCACCCGTTTGACCTCGAAGAGCACCTCTTCCAGCACGGCGCCGGTGCGGTGCGCGGCGGCCGGGTCGGAGCCGGCCGCGTATGCCTCGTCGGGAGTCTCCTCCGCGAAGTCGAACTCGGACGGAGGCGGCAGGCTGGGCGTCATGATGTCGAGACTCCCGGTTGACCACCGGCTTGGTAGCCCTTTTAGCCCAATTTGTTGGTGATCATTTTAATTTGCGCAGCTCAGCCACGAAAGTCGGCAGATCGCGCAGCCGCTCGGTGGCCGTGCGGTCGAGGTCGTCGATGGCGAACGGCCCTGGATCAAGGTCGCCGAGCGTCCGTTGGAGACGCTCGGCGAGGCGGCTCAGCATGAGTCCGGCCCGCCGGGCGAGGCGGTCCCCCACCGGCGGGAGACGGCCGCCATGGGCTTCGTAGGCGTTGGCGTCGACACCGAAGGAGTACGCGGCGTGGGCGGCGACGAGGCCGGCGCTGTCGGGGCCGGCGCCGTCCCAGTCGATGATCACCGGGCCGGTCGGGGTGAGCAGGACGTTCCAAGGCTCGAGATCGCGATGGGTGAACACGTAGTCGCCGGCGGCGCGGAAGGCGGCGGCCACCCAGTCCGTCGTCTCGGCGAGGTCGTCCAGCCGGCGGGCGAGGATGTCGGCCCAGGGGCGGCGCCGGCCGGCCGCCAGCCACTGGGCCCAACGCTCGGGCGGGTGGATGCCGTAGACGACCGGCTCCGCCTCCGGCAGGGGGCGCAGGGCGTGCAGCCGGGCCAGGGTGGTGCCGAGCCAGTCGGCCAGGTCGTCCGTGGGCCGCGCCGGGCGGCCGTCGACCCATTCGGACACGCGTACCAGGCTGTTGTCGGGCAGGCGGGTGGCGCAGCCGAACGCGGGGCTCAGGGGCGCGAGCTGGCGCGGCACCGGGATGCCGGCCGCGGCGGCGTCCTTCTCGAAAGCCATCGCCGCCGCGCGCTCGGCCGGCCAGTCCCCCGGGACGTCCTTGACCAGGAACTGTCGGCCGTCAGTGGTCAGCTGCCAGGTGCGGCTGCTGGAGTACGCGTGCGGGCGGAGCGTGGCGCGCTCGGCGGGCAGGCCGAAGGCGGCGCAGACGGCTTCCACCTCGACGGGCACCGGGCGACCATACCGCCACATCCGCAGGGTGGATCTTCCCTGGAAGCGCACCATTCCTCCACACGGGCTGGTTAGCGTGCTCTGTGTGTGGACGACGGGCCAGCAGATCGGCGCCGCGCCCGACCAGCGGGGGCGGTCGGTCGCGGCGACAGTGGGTTGCTGGCTCGCCGTCACACCGGGTGCGGCGCTGGCGGCCGTACGACTCGCCGGGCTCGAGCGCGGCCCGCTGGTGCACCTGGTGGCCTACACGCCGTACGCGGCGGGGCTCAGCGTGCTGCCACTTGTCGGCGCGCTGGCGATGCGGCGGTGGCGGGCGGCCGCGGTGGCGGCGGCCGCACTGGTCGCGCTGACCGGCGTGGTGCTGCCGCGGGCGGTGGCGGGGACGGCGGCCGATGTGGGCGGGCCGCGGCTGCGGGTGCTGACCGCCAACATCAAGCACGGTGAGGCCGATCCGGCGGCGCTGGTCGAGCTGGTCCGCCGGCACCGGGTCGACGTGCTCGCCGTGCAGGAGCTCAACGCGGAGTTCATCAAGGCGTTCGACGCGGCGGGGATCCAATCTGTGCTGCCGCACCGGATCGTCGACGACCCGGCGATCTACGTCAACGGTGGGCTCTACTCCCGGCTGCCGTTGACGGGCGTCGGGGTGCACAAGGACGACTCGGGTTTCACGCAGGCCTACGCGACGGTCACTGTGGACGGTGCCGCGCCGTTGGTGATCGAGTCGGTGCACTCCTGCGCGCCGCTGAGCCTGGCCGACGTGCCGTGCTGGTTCGCCGGGCTGCGCGGCCAGCAACCGGCCACACCGGACGGTCCGGTGCGGCTGTTGATGGGCGACTTCAACGCCACATTGGACCACTCACCGATGCGGGCGTTGCTGGCCACCGGTTACGAGGACGCGGCGGCGAACACCGGGCGGGGCCTGCGCGGGACGTGGCGACCGATCGACCACGGCTTCTCGCTGCCGCCGATCGCGATCGACCACATCCTCATCGACCCACGCCTGGCCGTCCGCTCCTACGAGGTGTGGCCGCTGCCGGGCAGCGACCACAGCGCCGTCTTCGCGGAAGTCTCGTTGCCGCCGGCCTAGCTGTTGTTGGCGGCCGGTTGCCGGTTGAGGCCGTAGGTGAGCGCGTCGACGAGGGCGTGCCAGCTCGCCTCGACCACGTTCTCGTGCACGCCGACCGTGGTCCAGTCGCGGCCCTTGCCGTCGTGGGTCTCCACCAGCACGCGGGTGACCGCCTCGGAACCGTGCGAGCCTTCGAGGATGCGCACCTTGTAGTCGGCGAGCACGAAGCTGGCCAGCTCCGGGTAGTGCTTCGACAGGGCCAGCCGCAGCGCCTCGTCGAGCGCGTTGACCGGGCCGTTGCCCTCGGCGGTGGCGATGACGCGCTCGCCGCGTACGCGGACCTTGGCCGTCGCCTCGGAAACCACCGCGCCGTCCTCGCGGTGCTCGACCAGCACCCGGTAGGACTCCAGCGCGAACGGCCGCGGCACCTCGCCGAGCTCGCCGCGGACGAGCAGCTCGAAGCTCGCGTCGGCGGCCTCGAACGACCAGCCGCCGGCCTCGAGGTCCTTGACCCGCTGGGTGACCCGGGACAGCTCGGTCGGATGGCCGGCCAGGTCGATGCCGAGCTCGCGGCTCTTGAGCTCGATGCTGGCCCGGCCGGCCATCTCGGTGACCAGGATCCGCATGTCGTTGCCGACGACCGAGGGCTCGACGTGGTTGTAGAGCAGGGGATCCACTTTGATCGCGCTCGCGTGCAGGCCCGCCTTGTGGGCGAACGCCGCCGCTCCCACGTACGCCTGGTGGGTGTCGGGTGCGATGTTGGCGATCTCGGCGATGGAGTGGGAGACCCGCATCGCCTGTTCCAGGCAGCCCTCCGGTAGGACAGGCAGGCCCAGCTTGAGTTGCAGGTTCGCGACGACGGCGAACAGGTCGGCGTTGCCGGGGCGTTCGCCGTAGCCGTTGGCGGTGCACTGGAAGTGCTCGACGCCGGCCTCGACCGCGGCGACCGTGTTGGCGACCGCGCAGGAGGTGTCGTTCTGGCAGTGGATGCCGAGCTGGTCCGGGCGCACGCCCAGGCGCGCGGAGAGGTCCTCGATCGCGGCGGTGATCCGGCTCGGCAGCATCCCGCCGTTGGTGTCGCACATGACGACCCGCTCGGCGCCGCCGTCGAACGCGGCCCGCACGACGGCCGCCGTGTATTGCGGGTCGTGCCGGAAGCCGTCGAAGAAGTGCTCACAGTCCAGGAAGACGCGGCGGTCGTTCTTCACGAAGTGGGCGACCGTCTCGCGGACCATCGCGAGGTTCTCGTCGCCGGTGGTGCGCAGCGCCCGCTCCACGTGGCGGATGTCGGACTTGGCGACCAGGCAGACGGCCGGCGTCTCGGCGTCGAGCAGCGCGCGCACCTGCGGGTCCTCGTCGACACCGACACCGGCCTTGCGGGTGGCCCCGAACGCGACCAGCTGTGCGTGCTTGAGGTCGAGCTCCTTGCCCGCGCGCTGGAAGAACTCGGTGTCCTTGGGCATCGCGCCGGGCCAGCCGCCCTCGATGAAACCGACGCCGAACTCGTCGAGCAGGCGGGCGACGGCGAGCTTGTCGACCACCGAGTAACTGATCCCCTCGCGCTGTGCCCCGTCGCGCAGCGTGGTGTCGTACACCTGGTAGGGCATGGTCCTGGTTCCTCTCCGGAAGCGGTGGGGCCTGGCGCCGCAACAAAAAGACCCCCCGCGAATGCGGGAGGTCTGCGCGCTCGGCGGTGTGGGATGCCGGCGCGCTAGCTGCCAATAATGAGGGCAAGCGGTGTCACGCTCCGTACTTTGCCATGGCCACGCCGTGACACCAAACGGTTGACCACATGTCGGGATCACCCGTTGGTGGTTTTCGCCCTTGGTGTGCCGGGTACGAGCTTGCGATGGATTCCACTAACCCTTCGCCGACCCCACCGTCCGGCGCCTCCGGTGGCGTACCGACCGGCGCCTTCGACCCGTGGTCGTTCCGCGACGAGGCGGGCGTGACGGGCTCGGACCTGGTGGGCTACAAGGTGTCGGCGAGCGACGGCGACACTGGCAAGATCGACAGTGCGAGCGACGAGGTGGCCGCCAGCTTCCTGGTGGTCGACACCGGCACGTGGATCTTCGGCAAGAAGGTCATGCTGCCCGCCGGTGTGGTCAAGAGCGTCGACCACGCGGAGCGGCGCGTGCACGTCGACCGGAGCAAGGACCAGATCAAGGACGCGCCGGAGTACGACGAGTCGGCGCCCGCTGACGACACCTACCGGAACCGGGTCGGTGGTTACTACGGCGGGACGTACGGCGGGCTGTAGCCGCCGTTGTTCGTGTCCGATGTGGAGTGTGCCGGGTGGGATAATCTGCTCGGCATGGAGCTGAACCGGTCCTACTCGTTCGACGGCGTCTTCAACTTCCGCGACATCGGTGGCTACGCCGCCCTGGACGGCCGCACCGTCCGGTGGCGGCGGGTGTTCCGATCCGACTCGGTGCACCGCGTGTCTTCGGCGGAGCTGCCCGCGCTGGGCGTGCGCACGGTCCTCGACCTGCGCCGCCCACGCGAGGTGGCCCGCGACGGCCGGGTGGTCGACTATCCCGGCCTGTCCTACCGGCACATCCACCCGGAGCACCCCGAGTGGGCGGTGTCGGGGCCTTCGGAAGAGGTTGACCGGTTCATCGCCGACCGCTACCGGGAGCTCGCGGAGCTGGGCACCGCGGGCATCGGCGCGGCGCTGAAGGTGATCGCGGACCCCGACGCGGCGCCGGTGCTCGTCCACTGCGTGGCCGGCAAGGACCGCACCGGCGTGGTGTGCGCGCTGACGCTGTCCTTGCTCGGCGTGAGCGACGACGACGTGGCGGCGGACTACGCCCTGAGCACCGAGGCGTCGGAACGCTTCTCGGCGTGGATACGCTCGACAATCCCGACGTCGGAGCCGCTGCCGGCCCCGTTCATGGCCTCCCCCGCGGCGGCGATGCTGCTGTTCCTGAAGGAGCTGCGGGATCGGCACGGCTCGGTCGAGGCGTACGCCCGTCACGCCGGCCTGACTCCCGAAGATTTGGCCGCCCTGCGGTCGCACCTGTTGACAGACGGGGAGCGCCCGTAGCCGCGCCGCTCCCCGTCCTGGCGTTACTTCTTGATGGGCTCGAGGCAGAGCACGTCGCCCTTGCCGCCCTCGGTCCCCGACCAGAACCACGCGGTCGCGCTGGGCTGAGCGACACAGCCGTTGAAGTTCTCGCCGGCGGCGTCGAAGTCCTCCTCGCGGACGTCTTCGACCTCGCTCACGACCCGCCACTCCGCGGCCGCGTCGTCGCAACCGACAACCTTGATCTTGTCCGACTCCTGCCCGACCAGACAGTCACCGGTCGAGGCGATCGACGGGTCACCGGTCGCGACCGACCAGATGAAGCCGACCACCAACACCAGAACCAGCCCGACGATGCTGAACAGGAATTTCCGAAGGGCGATCCGCTTGTTGCTCGGCCTGGTCGGATCGGCCATCTGCGGCCCATCCGCGGGAAACGCGCCGGGAGGCGGAGGGGTGAAGGTGGGCAACGTACCGCCGGGCGGCGGCGTAGGCGCCCCCGCCGGCTGCTGCGGCTGCTGCGGCGCGGGCGGCGGGGTCGTGGACTGCTCGGACACGATGTTCCTCTCGAAGATCAAACTCCGAACGGGAGGCTAGATGATCAATCCCAACCGCGCCGCACCGGGTTGATCATCTATTCGGCGAACATCAGCCATCTAACGGATGAGGTCGATGCCGCGTCTGCGTGCCGGTCGCGCGTCGCCGACGCCCCCGGGAGCGCTCGGTCGCGCTTCCGCCCTGCGATCCGCCACCCGGATTCGGCGTGTATTACGGTCGCGTCGTCCGCATCAGGGTCGTGGAAGCGTTGAGCACCAGCCGCTTACATTCAAATTGATACATCAGTGGATGGCGCGGTTGGTTCGAAGTGTTGCCGGTCGGGAGCGCCCGGCGCACCGGTCTGGGCGATGGCGCCGGCCGCTACAGCGCTGTCGTGGAGGCAATCGCGGCGGCCGACGTGACCGAGGCCGAGACGCTCGGCCAGGCTGCCGCAAAGGCACGCACCGCAACCCACGAAACCAAGGCGCAGCCGCCCAGCCAAGCCGCCGCAGCGGCACGGACCGCAACCCGCAAAACCAAGGCGCAGCCACCCAGCAGGCTGCCGCAAAGGCACGCACCGCAAACCACGAATCCCAACGCGCGCCCGCCCAGCCAGGCCGCCGCAAAGGCACGCACCGCGACCTAAGTGACCGAGGCGCAGCCGCCCAGCCAAGCCGCCGCAAAGGCACGCACCGCAACCCACCAGACCAAAGCGCAGCCACCGGCCAAGCCGCAACTCAGAAGACCATCGCCCAGCCGCCCAGCCCCCTGCGGCAAAGGACGCACCGCGACCTATGTGACCGAGGTTGGCACAGCGGCGCCGTAGGCGGCGGTCGACAGGCCCGGGCCGCACTGACGGCGCGACGCCGGCCATCCGTAGATGGCCGGCGTCGGTCGGTATCACTTCTTGAGCGGCTCCAGGCAGAGCACGTCGCCGCTGCCGCCCTTCTTGCCTGACCAGAACGATGCCGTTGCGGTCGTGTAGGAGGTGCAGCTGGTGTCGTCCTGCGTCGCGTTGTAGTCCGCTTCGCTGACGCCCTCGACCTTGCCCACGACCTTCCATTCGGCGGTCGCGTCGTCGCAGCCGACGATTTTGATGTCGTCTGCCTGCTGGCCGATGAGGCAGTCGCCGGACTTGGCCATGGTGGGGTCGCCGCTGGCGAACGCCCAGATGATGCCGCCCACGATCAGGACCGCCGGTACCGCGACGATGCGCAGGATGAGGTTCCGGATCTGCTTGCCCTTGCCGGACTTGACCGGTTCAGGGGCCGGCGCGCCGGGCTGCGGGCCGGTGGCGGGCGGGGCAGCGACCGGTGCGGCGGGCGGAGGGGTGGTGACCTCGTCGGACACGAATATTCCTTTCGATGGATTCCGACGGGAGACGCTAGATCATGCCCGGCACGGCTGTCGCCCCGCCTTCTCATCCGTTCGGTGCGGATGCACCTGCCCGAATGATTAGGTCACGGCACGAGTAGGGAAGCGGCAACGCGGCGCGACCGACCACTTCGGACGGCCATCATCGGGCCTGCTTGCCCCGATGCGATCACCGGCCTCGCAAGCGAGGAGCCAACCAGCACCCAACGCGAATAGCCCGCCACCTGGGCCGACCTCGAATGCAACGCTCCGCCAACCTAGGCCCCCGCCCAACGGCGACCCAACCTTGGCAAGACGGGGTTGCTCGGATGACAGCCGCGCCACAACGCATCGCCAGGCGACGAGGGGACGCAGCCAGCCATCGCCGCAGCCACAATGTTGAATAGCTCACCACCGACGGCCCTAATGAGGTGTCAGCGACCTCGAAGCCAAGCGCGGTGCCCGCCGAACGCTTGGACTTGGGCTCTAATGCGGCAGCCGGCCCGCGCCGGCCAACGGGTGGTGGGAGGGTCAGCGAGGAGCAACATGGCGCGGACCCGGCGAACGCACCGCGCGAAGCCCTCCCTCCAGGGGAACCCCACGCCGCGCGCCGCAGGTCGAGTCATCGGCGGCCGGGCACCGCGGCCGTCAAAGTCCACAATAGATCTGAGCGCTACCCGGCGCGGGCGCCGCGTTCCGGCGGGAGCGACGGTCGTGCCCACCGCGAACCCGGGCACAGCAAACGGCGCGTCGGGAAAGCTTCCCGACGCGCCGCAGCGACATTCCTCAGAGGACCTTGTGCACCCAACCGTAGGGATCCGCGACGCGCCCCCGCTGGATGTCGACCAGGCGCTTGCGCAACCCCATCGTCACCTCGCCCGAGCCGCCGTCGCCGAGCTTGAAGGAGCCGCCTTCGAAGCGGACCTCGCCGATCGGGGTGATGACCGCGGCCGTGCCACACGCGAAGGCCTCGCGGATCCGGCCCGCCTCCGCGTCGGCGCGCCACTCGTCGAACGACACCGGTCGCTCGATCACCGCGCGACCGTCCTCACTGGCCAGTCGCATGATGGCCTCGCGGGTGATGCCTGGGAGGATCGTGCCGAGCGGCGGGGTGACGAGGGTGCCGTCGTCGTGGACGAAGAAGATGTTCATCCCGCCGAGCTCGTCGATCCAGCGCTGTTCGACCGCGTCGAGGAAGACCACCTGGTCGCAGCCGTTGGCGGCGGCCTCCTGTTGCGGCAGCAGCGACGCGGCGTAGTTGCCGCCGCACTTCGCCGCGCCCGTGCCACCCGGCGCCGCACGCGTGTAGTTCGGGCTCACCCAGACGTTGACGGGCTTGATGCCGTGCTTGAAGTAGGAGCCGACCGGCGACGCGATGACGACATAGAGGTATTCCATCGCCGGGCGGACGCCCAGGAAGACCTCGCTGGCGAACATGAACGGGCGCAGGTAGAGGCTGCCTTCGTCGTCCCGCGGGATCCATTCGCGGTCGATGCTGATGAGGCGGCGCAGCGAGTCGACGAACGCGCCTTCGGGCAGGTGGGGCATCGCCAGGCGGGTGGCCGACGTGGTGAACCGGGCCGCGTTGGCCTCCGGGCGGAACATGGTGACCGTGCCGTCGGCGTTGCGGTAGGCCTTGAGGCCCTCGAAGATCTCCTGCGCGTAGTGCAGCACCGCGCTGGCCGGGTCCATCTGGATCGGCGCGCGGGCTTCGACGCGGGCCTCGTACCAACCCTTTCCGTCGGCGTAACGGGCGGTCACCATGTGGTCGGTGAAGACCCGCCCGAAACCGGGGTCGACCATGAGCGCGGCGCGCTCGGCGGCGGGTACCGGCTGGGGATTCGGGCGAATCTCGAAGTCGAGCTTGTCACCACCGCTCATCGCGTTGGACCTCCAGGTAAGCCGGCGCGCGCCGGCAACGCTCAGTAAAGGCTGCGAAAGAAACTTACCCCGAACGGTCGTTCAAGGGCGAGAGGGCACCGGTCACCCGGTGCGGGCGAAGAATGGGCTCAGACCGCCGCGGCAGCGAGCCGATCACCAACCTCGGCGGTACGCAGCGGCGTGCCGGACGTGCGCCCGGCCAGCTCGGCGGCGACCGCCTCGGCTACTCGGTGTGCCGCGTCGGCGTGCCCGAGGTGGTCGAGCAGCAGCGACACGGAGAGCACGGCGGCGGCCGGGTCGGCCACGCCCTTGCCGGCGATGTCGGGCGCGGAGCCGTGCACCGGCTCGAACATCGACGGGTGGGTCCGCTCGGGGTTGATGCACCCGCTGGCGGCCATGCCGATGCCACCGGTCACGGCGGCGGCGATGTCGGTGAGGATGTCACCGAAGAGGTTGTCGGTGACGATGACGTCGTAGCGCTGCGGCTGGGTCACGAGGAACATCGCGGCCGCGTCGACGTGCTGGTATTCGGTCGCCACGTCGGGGTGCTCGGCGGCGACGGCCTCGAAGGTGCGCGACCACAGCGATCCGGCGTGGGTGAGCACGTTGGTCTTGTGGACGAGGGTGACCTTGCGGCGCGGGCGGCGCTCGGCGCGGGCGAACGCGTCACGGATGACCCGCTCGACGCCGTGCCGGGTGTTGAGGCTCTCCTCGGTCGCGATCTCGGCGGGCGTGCCCCGGTGGAGGCCGCCGCCGGCGCCGGCGTAGAGACCCTCGGTGCCCTCACGCACGACGATCATGTCGATCTCGCCGGGCTTGACCCCGGCCAGCGGGCTTGCCACGCCCGGGAAGAGGCGCGAAGGGCGCAGGTTGACGTATTGGTCGAAGACGAACCGGAGCTTGAGCAGCAGCCCGCGCTCGAGCACGCCCGGCGGCACGGTCGGGTCGCCGACGGCGCCGAGCAGGATCGCGTCGTGCCCCCGCAGCTCGTCGACGACCGAGTCCGGCAGCACCTCGCCGGTCCGGTGGTAGCGCGCGGCGCCGAGGTCGTATTCGGTCGCCTCGACTCCCGGGAGCACCGCGTCGAGCACCTTGCGCGCCTGGCCGATCACCTCGGGACCGATGCCGTCGCCGGCCACCACCGCGATCCGCGCCACTGACACGTCAAAGCTCCTTCGTCTGCGAAAGGTCTAACAAACGTTAAGCCATCGTCCCGACAACCGGTATGCGGCTCCCACGATGCGGAATCGGGCCCAGGCGCCGCCGAATCCGGCCAATGCGCTCAGGAAACTCTCAGCCGGTGCTCATGCCCCCGTCACTTGCAAATCCTAGGTTTAGTGGAGTCCACGCCGGAAGGGGGCCCAATGCGCCCAGACCTACGCCTCGGCGGCGGCTCGGCCACCACCATCGCCCACCCCGCCGCCGCCAACGGTGGCCTGGTCGCACACCACACCGTGCAGACCTCGACCGCGGGCTTCACGCTGACGCTCGTCAGTCCGGCCGCGATGAGCCGCCGCGACCTGGCGGCCGCCATCGCCGACGCGGTCGGCGAGCTCCGCGCGATCGACGTCGCCTACAGCCCGATCAGAGAGTCGAGCCTGGTCGCGCGCCTGCGTCGCGGCGAGGTCTCCGCCGACGCGTACGCGCCGCTGGCTGATCTGGTCGCCCGCTGCGACGCCATGCGCGCGGCCACCGACGGCTGGTTCGACGCCTGGTCGGCCCCCGGCGGCTTCGACCCCAGCGCCCTGGTCAAGGGCTGGGCGATGGAGCGGGCCGCCGCGCGGGTCCGGGCGGCGGGCATCACCGACTACGCGGTCGCGAGCGGCGGAGACCTGACGGTACGCGGAAACGCCCCGCACGGCGGCCCGTGGCGAGTGGCGGTGCACCACCCGTACGAGGCGCGCCGCAAGCCGGTGCACCTGGAGCTGACGGCCGGCGCCATCGGCACGAGCGGCGTAACGGGCCGCCGCGGCCACGTGATCAACCCACACAGCGCCGCCCCCGTCGACGAGGTCCGCGCCGCCACGGTGATGGGCCCTGACCTGGCGGTGGCCGACGCCTACGCCACGGCCCTCTACGCGGCCGGCGAGGCTGGAATGACCTGGTTCCCGACGCCCACGGGCTACACCGCGAGCCTGTTGGCCGAGTAGCGTCGCGACACGCGCACCACAACTGACCCTTGCGCCCCCGAGCGCACAATCGATAGCGTGTTCGAGCGGTTACGCAGTGAGGTTTCTCGGCGAGGAAAGGTCTTCGGGTGACCATCTCCAAGCCGTGCTCGTAACCACCCTCCGTAGTGCGCAACCAGCGCACGCGAACGTAGGTCAGCTCCCCCACCGCCGTTGCCGAGGCGGTCGGGGGAGCTGATCGCATTAGGGCAAGAAAAGTGCATCCACCAGCCGCACTGTTAGTCAACGGCGATGCGACCACTGCGCAACCCAAAGACCACCCGCACAGATCAACGCGGCGAAAGTCGACAAGCCCTTGCGAGTCCCAGACCCAAGACGGTCAACCGCAAACCGTGGCGACTAGTGGGCACCCGCCGCGGTGCCTGCACACGCGAGGAAGCGTAGTGGCGCGGTCGTGTTCCGCGCCGCCGGGCCGCCAAGCGAAGCAAGGGCGGCCCGGCGGCGCGGAACACGACCTACTCGGCGCCACGAAGCGCCCAAGCCATATGGCACAGTACGGGATGTGAGTTTCGATTTGGTGGTCTGGGCGATGGACCCGGGCGCCTCGGCAGACGATGTGGGCGCGGCGTTCGAGCTGTGCCAACAGGGCGAGCACGATGACGGTGCGCCGCACCCGCGGATCGCCGACTTCTACGCCGCGGTGACGGCGTCGTACCCGGACCGGGATGCGAACGGTTCGCCCTGGGCGGTCACGCCCCTGCACGTGGCGACGGACCACGTCGAGATGAAGCTCGACGAGGACTGCCCGGACGAGGTGCTGCTGGCCGTCGAGGAGCTCGCCGGCAAGCACGGCCTGATGTTGTTCGACCCCCAGGGCAACACGGTCTACCCGCCCGGCGCCATGACGTCCTGAGAGGACTGACAAACGCAAGCGGGACGGGCCAGGCCCGTCCCGCTTTCGTGCGTGTGACCTATTCGGTGCGCAGGTCGACCGCGCTCGCCGAGCCGGCGCCGATCTTCTCCTGAGCCACGGCCAGCAGTTCCGCGTCGACGGCGTTGTCGACGGTCAGCGTCATCAGCGCCTCACCGCCGGCCTCACGCCGGGCGACCTGCATGGCGGCGATGTTGACGCCGGCCTCGCCGAGGATCGAGCCGATCGCGCCGACCACGCCGGGCCGGTCCGCGTAGCGGAAGAACAACAGAATGCCGTCGGCGGCCAGCTCGAGCGCGAAACCGTCCACTTCGGTCAGCTTGGCGACTTCGCGGCTGCCCGAGAGGGTGACGGTGCCGGAGACGCTGACGGTGCGGCCGTCGGGCAGCGCGCCGCGGACGGTGACCAGCGTGGGCTGCTCGGCGGTGTCGGCCAGCGTGACGAGGTCGACCTCGACGCCCCGGTCGGCCGCGATGTGCGGCGCGTTGACGTAGGTGACCTGCTCCTCGACGACGGAGGCGAACAGCCCCTTGGTGGCGGCGAGCTTGAGCACCGACACCTCGTTGCCGAGGATCTCGCCGGACACCTCGACGGTGACGCTGGCGGCGACGCCACCCGCGACGGCGGTGAAGGCGCGGCCGAGCTTCTCGGCGAGCGGCAGCAGCGGCCGCACGTCCTCGGCGACGACGCCGCCGGCCTGGACGTTGACGGCGTCGGGCACGAACTCGCCCTGCAGCGCCAGCTTGACCGAGCGGGCGACGGCGAGGCCGGCCTTGTCCTGGGCCTCGGCTGTGGACGCGCCCAGGTGCGGGGTGGCGACCACGTTGTCGAACGCGAACAGCGGCGAGGAGGTGCACGGCTCCTTCGCGTACACGTCGATGCCGGCGCCCCCGACCCGGCCCTCCGCGATCGCGTCGGCCAGCGCCTGCTCGTCGATCAGCCCGCCGCGCGCGGCGTTGACGATGCGGACGCCCGGCTTGACCAGCGCCAGCTCCTTCTCACCGATCAGGCCGACGGTCTCGGGCGTCTTCGGCAGGTGGATGGAGATGAAGTCGCTCTCCCGCAGCAACTCCTCCAGACCCACGAGGCGCACGCCGAGCTGCGCGGCCCGGGCGGGCTGCACGTAGGGGTCGTAGGCGATGAGCCGCGTGCCGAACGCGGCGATCCGCTGGGCGAACAGCACGCCGATGCGGCCGAGGCCGACCACGCCGACGGTCTTGCCCTGGATCTCGACGCCGGTGTACTTGGACCGCTTCCACTCCCCCGCCTTGAGCGCGGTGCTCGCGCTCGCCGTGTTGCGCGCGACCGCGAGCAGCAGGGCGACCGCCTGCTCGGCCGCGGACACGATGTTGGACGTCGGCGCGTTGACCACCATGACGCCGCGCGCGGTGGCGGCGGGCACCTCGACGTTGTCGAGGCCGACGCCGGCGCGGGCGACGACCTTGAGGCGCGGCGCGGCCGCGATGGCGGCGGCGTCGATCTGGGTGGCGCTGCGGACGATCACCGCGTCGGCTTCGGCGAGCGCCGGCAGCAGCGCCTCGCGGTCGGAGCCGTCGACGTGCCGGACGTCGAAGTCGTGCGCGAGCACGTCGATGGCGGCGGGGGCCAGTTCTTCGGCGATAAGAACGACGGGAGTCATAGGTCCTCGTAAATTAGGGAAGGGGCGCCGGCAGCGGCTGCCTACCACTGAAATGGTAGGCGGCCGGCCCGCGCCCCAGGTTCTCCCTATGGCGTGTTTGGGCTCACAACGGGAGCTTTCGCCCCGGAGGGGGTGGTCGGGCTCACGCGGTCTCGGTGATCGGGCGGTCGACCCAGCTCATCATTCCGCGCAGCTTGCGGCCGGTCTCCTCGATCGGGTGAGCCGCGCCCTCCTGCCGCCACTTGGTGAAGTTGGGCCGGCCGTTGTCGTCCTCGGCGATCCACTCGCGCGCGAACTCGCCGGACTGCACCTCGCTGAGAATGCGCTTCATCTCCTCCTTGACGCGGGCGTCGATGACGCGCGGGCCGCGGGAGTAGTCGCCGTACTCGGCGGTGTCCGAGACGCTGTAGCGCATGCGGGCGATGCCGCCCTCGTACATCAGGTCGACGATGAGCTTGAGCTCGTGCAGGCACTCGAAGTAGGCGATCTCGGGTGCGTAGCCCGCCTCGGTGAGGACCTCGAAGCCGGTCTGCACCAACGCCGACGCGCCTCCACAAAGGACCGCCTGCTCGCCGAAGAGGTCCGTCTCGGTCTCTTCCTTGAAGGTGGTCTTGATGCCGCCGGCCCGCAGACCGCCGATCGCCTTGGCGTACGAGAGGGCGAGCGCGAGCCCGTTGCCGGTGGCGTCCTGCTCGACGGCGACGAGCACCGGCACGCCCTTGCCGTCGACGTACTGGCGGCGCACGAGGTGTCCGGGGCCCTTGGGCGCGACCATGGCGACGTCCACGTTGGCCGGTGGCTCGATGAAGCCGTACCGGATGTTGAGGCCGTGGCCGAAGAACAGCGCCTTGCCCGCGCTCAGGTTCGGCTCGATCGCCTCGGCGTAGAGCTTGCGCTGCGCGGTGTCGGGCGCGAGCACCATGATGACGTCGGCCTCGGCCGCGGCGGCGGCCGGAGTCTCGACCCGCAGGCCCTGCTCCTGCGCCTTCTCGCGGCTCTTGGAGCCTTCCGGCAGACCGATCACGACGTCGACGCCGGAGTCACGCAGCGACAGCGAGTGCGCGTGCCCCTGGCTGCCGTAGCCCAGGACGGCGACCTTCTTGCCCTGGATGATCGACAGGTCGGCGTCGTCGTCGTAGAAAACCTCTGCGGTCATGAACTTCCCTCTCGCGTGGTGGTGCTGTGTCAGGCGGCGCGAAGCGCCGGGCCGGTCGTGATGGAACGGGAGCCGCGCCCGATCGCGACCATCCCGGACTGGACCATCTCCTTGATCCCGTACGGTTCGAGGTCGCGCAGGAGCGCGTCCAGCTTGTCCGCGGTGCCGGTCGCTTCGATAGTCAACGTGTCCGGAGCCACGTCGATGACGCGGGCGCGGAACAGGTTGACCGTCTCGAGCACCTGCGAGCGGATCGCGCGGTCGGCGCGCACCTTGACCAGGACGAGCTCGCGCTGCACCGACTGCACCGGGTCCAGCTCGACGATCTTGAGCACGTTGACCAGTTTGTTGAGCTGCTTGGTGACCTGCTCGAGCGGCGACTCGTCGGCGTTGACCACGATCGTGATGCGGGAGATCTCGGGGTGCTCGGTCTCCCCGACCGCCAGCGAGTCGATGTTGAAGCCCCGCCGGGAGAACAGCCCCGACACCCGGGCCAGGACACCGGGCTTGTTCTCCACGAGCACCGACAGTGTGTGCTTGGACATCACAACTCATCCTCGTCGAAGGCCGGGCGGACGCCGCGGGCGAACATGATCTCGTCGTTGCTGGTGCCGGCGGCCACCATCGGCCACACCATGGCGTCTTTGCCGACCACGAAGTCGATGACGACGGGCGCGTCGTTGATCGCCATCGCCGCCTCGATCGTCTTGTCGACGTCTTCCTTGGTCTCGCAGCGCAGCCCGATGCAGCCCAACGCCTCGGCGAGTTTCACGAAGTCAGGGATGCGGTGCTTGTGCGTACCCAGGTCGGTGTTGGAGTAGCGCTCGCCGTAGAACAGCGTCTGCCACTGGCGCACCATGCCGAGGTTGCCGTTGTTGATCACGGCGACCTTGATCGGAATGCCTTCCAGCGCGCAGGTGGCCAGCTCCTGGTTGGTCATCTGGAAGCAGCCGTCGCCGTCGATCGCCCAGACCGTCGTGCCGGGCAGGCCGACCTTCGCGCCCATCGCGGCCGGGACGGCGTAGCCCATCGTGCCGGCGCCGCCGGAGTTGAGCCAGGTGTACGGCTTCTCGTACTGGATGAACTGCGACGCCCACATCTGGTGCTGGCCGACGCCGGCGCAGTAGATCGCCTCGGGGCCGGCGATCTTGCCGATCCGCTCGATCACGTACTGCGGCGCGAGCGTGCCGTCGGACGGCTCGTCGTAGCCGAGCGGGTAGCGCTGGCGCAGGTCGTCGAGCTGGGCCCACCAGGCGGTGCGGTCGCCCTTGCGGCCGGCGGCCTGCTCGGCGGTGATCGCCCCGATCAGCTCGTCGATGACGTACTTCGCGTCGCCCACGATCGGGACGTCCGCGGCGCGGTTCTTGCCGATCTCGGCCGGGTCGATGTCGGCGTGCACGATCGCCGCGTCGGGCGCGAACGAGTCGAGCTTGCCGGTCACCCGGTCGTCGAAGCGGGCGCCGAGGGCGACCAGCAGGTCGGCCTTCTGCAGCGCGTAGACGGCCGCGACGCTGCCGTGCATCCCGGGCATGCCGAGGTGCTGCTGGTGCGAGTCGGGGAACGCGCCCCGGGCCATCAGCGTGGTGACGACGGGGATGCCGGTCAGCTCGGCGAGCTTGCGCAGGCCGTCGGTGGCGCCGGCCTTGAGCACGCCGCCGCCGACGTAGAGCACGGGGCGCTTGGCGCCGCTCATCAGCCGCGCGGCCTCACGGATCTGCTTGCCGTGCGGGTGCAGCGTGGGCCGGTAGCCGGGCAGGTCCAGGGTCGGCGGCCAGGCGAACGTGGTCTGCGCCTGCAGCACGTCCTTGGGCACGTCGACCAGGACGGGGCCCGGACGGCCGGTGCTGGCGAGGTGGAACGCCTCGGCCAGGACCCGCGGGATCTCCTCGGCGTTCTGCACGAGGAAGTTGTGCTTGGTGATGGGCAGCGTGATGCCCTGGATGTCGGCTTCCTGGAAGGCGTCCGTGCCGATCGCGGGCCGCGCCACCTGACCGGTGATCGCCACGACCGCGACCGAGTCCATGTACGCGTCGGCGATGGGCGTGACGAGGTTGGTCGCGCCCGGCCCGGAGGTGGCGATGCAGACGCCGACCTTGCCGGTGGCCTGCGCGTAGCCGGTGGCCGCGTGCCCCGCGCCCTGCTCGTGGCGGACGAGGATGTGGCGGACCGACGAGTCGTAGATCGGGTCGTACGCGGGGAGGATCGCCCCACCGGGGATGCCGAACGCGACGTCGACGCCGAGCGACTCGAGCGACTTGACGAGTGACTGCGCTCCGGTGAGCTTGACCGGGGCGGGCTGGGCCGGCGGGGTGCGCTCGGCCTGACGCTCGGCGTGGCCGTGTGCGGCCTGGGCGGCGACGGTCGCCGGAGTGGCGTGGATCCGGTGGGCGACGGTCTCGGGAGTGGGTCTCGTCATGGCGGGTGCCTTCGCTCGGTGCTGCGCTCGTGTGGTGTTGGCGGTCTGTGGTGACCGCCCGTGATGGGGGTCACGTGTGTCCGGGCACAAAAATGGCCCTCGTGCAGATGCACGGGGCCGGCGCACTCTCCAGGAACGAGAGTGCGCTCAGGTAAGTACTCGAGACGACCAGCGTGGCGACATGCGGTTAACTCTGGCGTATCTCGCGGGATGAGTCAACTGATCCCACATCTTGGGCGACGGGTGTCGGGGCGGGTCGCTGGGCGGGCGGCGCGAGCTCCCCACACGCAGGGCGATCAGCAATCTTCTCGGTGGGGGTCCGCTTGACCTTGTCGGGGCGCGCGCCGGGTGACGTCGCGGCGTCGAGCATGGCCTCCAGGTGCTCGGCCGGCACGCCCCAGCCGAACAGCTGACCCTGGCCGAAGCGGCAGCCGGCGCCGACCACCGCCGCCTGCTCGCGCTGGTTGGTGACGCCCTCGGCGATCACCTCGAGCCCGAGCCGATGGCCGAGCCGCACGACGATGTCGACGAGCGGACCACCCTGCGGGCGGACGGCCTTGTTGCGGCCCAGCGGCTCGAGGCCGCCCGCCAGTGTCACCAGCGGTGGGAACCCGTCGTCGGCCGGGTCGCTCTCGGCGACCAGGCTGTGGTCGATCTTGAGGATGTCGATCGGCAGCCGGCGCAGCTGGCCCAGCGAGGAGTAACCGGTGCCGAAGTCGTCGAGCGCGATGCGTACGCCGATCGCCCGCAACGCCCGCAGCCGCTTGATCAGCTCGTCGAGGTCGGTGGCGACCGCGTGCTCGGTCACCTCGAGCACCAGTCGTTGCGGCGGCACGCGGTGGGCCCGCAGCGCCTCGGCGACCTGGTCGACGTAGACGGGCGCGTGCAGCTCGCGCGGCGAGACGTTGACGCTGACCCAGACGTCGTGCCCGTCGGCCAACCAGCGCGAGAGCTGGTGACAGGCCTGGTGCAGGACCCAGGCGCCGAGTTTGGCGATCATCCCGCACTCTTCGGCGATCGGGATGAACTCGTCGGGCCGCACCGCGCCGAGCTCGGGGTGGTGCCAGCGGAGCAGGGCCTCGGCGCCGACCGGGCGGACCGACGGCATGATCACGACAGGCTGGAACGCGAGGTGGAGCTCGCCGCGCTCGATCGCGCCGCGCATCTCGTGCTCGAGCGTGGTGCGCCGGCGCAGCAGCTGGTCGTAGGAGGCGTGGTAGCGCTCGACCCGGTTCTTGCCGCGCTGCTTGGCGTAGCGCAGGGCGAGGTCGGCGTGCTGCAGCAGCGTGGCGTCGTCGGCCGCGGTGTCGGCGCCCGCGACGCCGATGCTGACACTCAGGAAGACCCGGCCGGACTCCTGCTCGTAGGGCTTGTTGAGCACCCCGAGCAGGCGTTCGGCGGCGCCCTGGGCCTCGTGCGGCTTGGCCCACATCAGCACCGCGAACTCGTCGCCGCCGAGCCGGGCGGCCAGGTCGCCGGGGCGCAGGTTCATCCGGAGCCGCTGGCCGACCTCGACCAGCACGTCGTCGCCGACGTCGTGGCCGCGCATGTCGTTGACGTTCTTGAAGCCGTCGAGGTCGAGGCCGAGCAGCACGCACGGCTTGTCGGGGCCGACCTCCTCGGCCAGCGCGCGCAGCAGGCCGCGCCGGTTGGCCAGCCCGGTGAGCGGGTCGGTGTGGGCCAGCTCCTTGAAGTGCGCCTCGCGGTCCTGGAGGCGGATCGCGTAGCTGCGCACGTCGCGCAGCGCCACCATCTGGCGCACGACCAGCGCGAAGCCCTCGAGGCTGCCGAGCGCGATGCCCATCGCGGTGATCTGGCCGCCGGTCATCACGTGCACCATGCCGGCGACCGCCATCGCGATCATCGGCACGAACGCGTAGGTGGTGCCGCGGCGGATCACGTCGAGCTCGGCGATGGCCTCGGTGTCGCGGCCGCGACCGGCGAACGCGACGACCATCAGCGCGATCGGCATCACGACGCCGCTCAGCGTGGCCAGGCCCGGACCGGCCTGGCACAGCCCGGCGGTCAGCCCGACACCGCACGCGGCGACCGAGACCGCGCCGCAGCCCATCAGCAGCAGGCGCAGCCGCGAGCCGGCGCCGCGCATGGTGACGATCACGACGATGCCCACGGCGAGCGCGGCGGCGCCGGCGGCGATGAAGATGCCGACGCACGGGCGCGGGGTCGCTGTCCCGAAGACCTGGGTCGGCGGTGAGATCAGCACCCAGCCCACGAACCAGAGGGCGAACGCGATCACCAGCGCGTCGAGCAGGTGCCGGCCGGCGATGCGCCGCGTCCCGGCGGCCCAGGGCAGCCGGAGCAGGCCCGCGCACATCACGCCGGCGCTGATCGCGGTGCCGATGCCGATGCCGACCGCGAAGTTGGTGCGGGCCGACTGGTGGTGGCTCCAGTGCTCGGCGAAGGTGAGGACGCCGACGAGCGCGATGGCGGTGGTCAACGCGGCGAGCGCGCTGCCGATCGCGAGCATGAGGTGAGCCTGGCGGGCCGCGCCGACACGGGCGCGTGCGGAGGAGACCAGCAGGACCGTGACGACCGCGGCCGCCAAGGTGCCTGCGGCGGCGGCCAGTGCGGCACCGGTCCCGAAGTGCACGCATCAACTGTGCCGGATCGAATTGACCCATGGGGGACTCTGTGTGCGACGCGTAGCGTACTAACTGTTAGCGCACATTCCGGCATATGGTGCGAATCACGTCGGCTGTCGTCCCGTCTGGTGGACGTATGGCGTACCTGACGCGCGCTCTTCCGGTTTCCTGGTGCGAGACTTGACAACATGCCTGAGCTGCGTTCCAGAACCTCGACACACGGACGGACGATGGCCGGCGCCCGAGCCCTCTGGCGGGCCACCGGTATGACCGACGACGACTTCGGCAAGCCGATCGTCGCCATCGCCAACAGCTTCACGCAGTTCGTACCCGGGCATGTGCACCTCCGCAACATGGGCGCGTTGGTCTCCGAGGCCGTCACCGAGGCCGGCGGTGTGGGCCGCGAGTTCAACACGATCGCGGTCGACGACGGCATCGCGATGGGCCACGGCGGCATGCTCTATTCGCTGCCGAGCCGGGAGCTGATCGCCGACGCGGTGGAGTACATGGTCAACGCGCACTGCGCCGACGCCCTGGTCTGCATCTCCAACTGCGACAAGATCACGCCCGGCATGCTGCTCGCGGCGCTCCGGCTCAACATCCCGACGGTGTTCGTCTCCGGCGGGCCGATGGAGGCTGGCAAGACCGTCGCGGTCGACGGCGTCGTGCGCAACAAGCTCGACCTGATCGACGCGATGATCGCGGCGTCCAACGACGAGGTGACCGATGCCGAGCTGAGCGAGATCGAGAAGTCGGCCTGCCCGACCTGCGGGTCCTGCTCCGGCATGTTCACCGCCAACTCGATGAACTGCCTGACCGAGGCGATCGGCCTGTCGCTGCCGGGCAACGGCTCGACGCTGGCGACGCACGCGGCCCGGCGGCAGCTGTTCCTCGACGCCGGGCGCACCGTGGTCGACCTGGCGCGGCGCTACTACGACGGCGACGACGAGTCGGTGCTGCCGCGCAACATCGCGACCCGGCCGGCGTTCGAGAACGCGGTCGCGCTCGACGTGGCGATGGGCGGGTCGACCAACACCGTGCTGCACCTGCTGGCGGCGGCGCGGGAGGCGGAGCTCGACTTCGGCGTGACCGACATCGACGCGATCTCGCGCCGGGTGCCGTGCCTGGCCAAGGTGGCGCCCAACACGCAGAAATACCACATGGAGGACGTGCACCGGGCCGGCGGCATCCCGGCGATCCTGGGCGAGCTGGCCCGGGGCGGCGCGCTCGACACGTCCGTCCACTCGGTGCACTCCCCCGACCTGTCGTCGTGGCTCGCCGCGTGGGACATCCGGGGCGGGTCGCCGTCGCCGGCCGCGGTGGAGCTGTTCCACGCGGCGCCGGGCGGGGTGCGCACGACCGAGCCGTTCTCCACGGCGAACCGGTGGTCCACGTTGGACATCGACGCCGCTGACGGGTGCATCAGGGACTTCGCGCACGCGTACACCGCGGATGGTGGTCTGGCGATCCTGCACGGCAACCTGGCGCCCGAGGGCGCGGTCGTGAAGACGGCCGGCGTCGACGAGGAGCTGTGGCGGTTCAGCGGGCCGGCCAAGGTGTTCGAGTCGCAGGAGGCCGCCGTCGACGGGATCCTGGCCAAGGAGATCCAGCCGGGCGACGTCGTGGTCATCCGCTACGAGGGGCCGCGGGGTGGGCCGGGCATGCAGGAGATGCTCTACCCGACCTCGTTCCTCAAGGGGCGCGGGCTCGGCAAGGCGTGCGCGCTGATCACGGACGGGCGGTTCTCCGGCGGTACGTCCGGCCTGTCGATCGGGCACGTCTCGCCCGAGGCGGCCGGTGGCGGGCTGATCGCGCTGGTCGAGGAGGGCGACGAGATCGTCATCGACATCCCGGCGCGGTCGTTGACGCTGAACGTGCCTGACGAGGTGCTCGACGCGCGGCGGGTGGCGCAGGAGAAGCGCGACAAGCCCTACACGCCGGTGGATCGGGAGCGGCCGGTGTCGGCGGCTTTGCGGGCGTACGCGTCGATGGCGACGTCGGCCAGCGACGGGGCGTACCGGAAGGTTCCCGAGTAGTCAGTCGTTGACGCAGCGGAGGACGGGCTTGGTGGTGAGCCCGTCCTCCGCTGCTGTCGCTCCGCGGATCGTGAACGTGACCGTCTCGCCGGGGAAGAGGGTGCGGAGGGCGTCGTCGGCCTCGGCGTCGGGGTTCAGCCGGTCCGGGAAGACCGTGAGGTCGCGGAGGAAGGTTCTGGCCGTGACCGCCAGTTTCGTCTCGCCCTGTCGGTGGTGGACGGTCGCGTCGTACTCCGCCTTGGGGTAGGCGATGTCCTTGTCCTCGGCGTAGAACCACCAGGCTCGTTGACCGTCGGCCGCCGCCCAGAGGACCTCGCCGGTCGGGTCGCTCGCGTGGCTGAGGTCGTCGGCCAGGTCGTGGCTGGCTTTACTGTGGGGCGCCACCTCGATCGTCGCGTCGGTGACGGCCAGGCGCTTGCCGTCCAGTGTGGATCTCGTGACGGTCAGGGTCGTGCGCCATGGTTCCGCTGTTTCGTTGACGAGCACGGCGCGGTGGTCGTCCAGGGTGAGTAGGCGGTCGGCGTAGGCGCGGCGGAGGGCGTACCACATCGGTTTGCGGCGGCCGGCGCCGTCGATCGCGCTCCACGAGGTGACCGGCCAGCAGTCGTTGAGCTGCCAGACGATGGCGCCCATGCAGTACGGGCGGAGGGCGCGGAAGTGCTCGACGGCCTCCTGGATCGCGCGGGCCTGGATGACCTGGGTAAGGTAGTGCCAGTCGTCGGTGGTGGCCGGGTCTCCGAAGTGCTGCGCCAGTCCACGGTGGAGCTTCTTGTCGCCGTCGGCGGCCTTCTGGTGATGGCGCATGCCGGGTGAGTCGGGGGCCAGTGGGTCGTCGGTGATGCTTTCCTTGACGGTGGCCCAGGTCGGTGGGGCCTGATAGCCGAACTCGGCGACGAAGCGCGGCTCGTGGTCGCGGTAGTGGTGGTAGTCGAGTTGGTTCCACACGTCCCAGATGTGCATGGTGCCGTGGGCCGGGTCGTTGGGGTGGCGGTCGGCGCGGCCGGACCACGGGCTGCCCGGCCAGTAGGGGCGGGTCGGGTCCAGTCGCTCGACGATCTCGGGCAGGACGCGGTGGTAGTAGCCGGCGCCCCACGTCCTGTCGTGCAGGCGCTCCTGCCAGCCCCAGTCCGCGTGGCCCCAGATGTTCTCGTTGTTGCCGCACCACCAGAGGAGGCTGGGGTGGCTGGCGAGCCTGGCCACCTGTTCGGCCGCCTCGGCCGCGACCTCGGTGGCGAACGGCTCCTCCTCGGGATAGGCGGCGCAGGCGAAGAGGAAGTCCTGGGTGACCATCAGGCCGCGCTCGTCGGCGAGGTCGTAGAAATGGTCGGACTCGTAGCGGCCGCCGCCCCAGACGCGGAGGAGGTTGACGTTGGCCTCGGTGGCCTGGTCGAGCCGCTTCGCGAGGCGCTGCTTGGTGATGCGGCTCGGGAACGGGTCGTCGGGGATCCAGTTGACGCCGCGGACGAAGATCGGTTGGTCGTTGACCGTCACCGTGAACGGGGTGCCGTGCTCGTCCGGGGTCGTGTCGAGACGGACGTCGCGGAAGCCGACCTTCCGGTGCCAGGTGTCGAGTTTCGTGCCGGCGGCGTCGGTGAGGGTGACCTCGAGGTCGTAGCGGTCCGGGTCGCCGTAGCCGCGGGGCCACCAGCGGCGTGGGTCGGCCACCTCGACCGTGACCGTCGCGGTGCTGTTGTCGACGGTGGTGCTGGCGTGGTGGCCGGCTATGGCGGCGGTGAGCGTGAGGGGGCCTTCGCTCGCTCGCTCGATATCGGCGTGGACCTCGACGCGGCCGGTGTGGTCCTTGACCGTCGTCAATGGACGGACCTGGGCCAGGCGGGCGGTGTGCCAGAGGTCGAGGCCGATCGGTTGCCAGATGCCGGCGGTGACCAGGGTTGGACCCCAGTCCCAGCCGAAGTTGCAGGCCATCTTGCGGATGAAGTTGAACGGCTCCGGGTACGCGTTCGGGCGGTCGCCGAGCCGCTCCTGCCAGTGCCGGGCGTACTCCCGGGCGGGATGGAAGGTGATCCGCAGGTCGTTGGCGCCGGGACGGAGGCCGTCGCGCACGTCGAAGCGGTAGGACCGGTGCATGTTGGCCGTGCTGCCCAGCGGGACGCCGTTGAGCTCGAGGTCGGCGACGGTGTCGAGGCCCTCGCAGACGAGGTCGACCCGGTCGTGGCCGCCGGGCCCGTGCCAGTCGAACGTGGTGGTGTATCGCCATGCGGCGTCGCCGATCCAGGCCAGCGCCGTCTCGTTGTCGTCGACGAACGGGTCGGGGATCAGGCCGGCGGCGAGCAGATCGGTGTGCACGCACCCCGGCACGGTCGCGGGGATCGTTGTTATCCGATCGGGCACGCCGTCGGCGCTCGCGGGCGTCAGTGCCCAGCCGGAATGAAGCGGTTTCCGCATGGGCTTCGACCCTTCGCCGATCCGTAGTGCTGAACCGGATAAGTGGAATTGACGGTACGATGGCCGCGGGAATGCTGTCAACGGCGGTGGTAGCTTGCCCGTGAGGTCTGCCCTTCGGCGGGCATTCTCCTTGGGAGGCGGGTTGAAACGGCCCACGATCGCTGACATCGCCGAGCGGGCGGGCGTCTCCAAGGGCGCGGTGTCCTACGCGCTCAACGGCCACCGCGGCGTCTCCGAGACCACCCGGCGGCGGATCCTGGCCATCGCCGAGGAGATCGGCTGGAACCCGCACAGCGCCGCCCGCGCGCTGTCCGGCGCGGCCGCCGACACGATCGGCCTGGCCCTGCGCCGCCCGGCCAAGGTGCTGGGCTTCGAGCCGTTCTACATGGAGCTCATCAGCGGCGTGGAGGCCGAGCTGTCCGCCCGCTCGTACGCGCTGATGCTGCAGATCGTGGCCGACGCCGACGCGGAGGTCGCCGTCTACCGCCGCTGGTGGGGCGAGCGCCGGGTCGACGGTGTGCTGATCTGCGACCTGCGGGTGAGCGATCCGCGGATCCCGGTGGTGACGTCGCTGCGCCTGCCGGCGGTGGTGGTCGGCGGCCCGGAAGGCGTCGGCGACGTGCCCCACGTCTGGAACGACGACGCGATCGCGCTGGTGGAAACGGTTGAGTACCTGGCCGCGCTCGGGCATCGCCGGATCGCCCGGGTCGCGGGGTTGTCGGACCTGTGGCACACGCGCGTGCGGGCCGGCGCCTTCCACGGCGCCTGCAAGCGGCTGGGCGTGACGCGCTCGCTGACGGTGGGCACCGACTACTCCGGCGAGGAGGGCGCGCGGGCCACCCGCCGCCTGCTGAGCGCCGACGACCGGCCCACGGCGGTGATCTACGACAACGACGTGATGGCGATCGCCGGGCTCGGTGTCGCGCAGGAGATGGGCCTGACCGTGCCCGGCGATCTGTCCATCGTGGCCTTCGACGACTCGCCGCTGTGCCGCCTGGTCCATCCGGCGCTGACGGCGCTGACCCGCGACATCCCGGCATACGGCGCCCTGGCCGCCCGCCAACTGCTGTCCGCCATCGCCGGGCAACCGGTCGGCTCGGTCCAGGACACGACGGCGAAACTGGCACCCCGCGCGAGCACGGCCCCGCCGCGCGCTACTTAACCGGTTCATTCCATCGCGTGTGCAAATGCGGCACGGCGGCCAGAAGATTGCGCGTGTATTCGTGCCGCGGCCGGTCGAAGACCTGTTCCGTCGGCCCGGCCTCGACCACCTCGCCGGCGCGCAGGATGACGGTGCGGTCGCTGATATAGGTGCCGAGCGCCAGATCGTGGGTGACGAAGAGAACCCCGAGCCCGCCGGCCTTGAGATCACCGAGCAGGTTCAACACGTCGATCCGCGTCGAGGCGTCGAGCATGCTGATGATCTCGTCGGCGACGAGGAGACGGATGTCCAGCAGGAGCGCCCGCGCGATCAGCATTCGTTGCAGCTGGCCGCCGCTGAGCTGATGCGGGTATTTGTGCAGGACGTCGGCGGGCTCGAGCCGCACACCTTCGAGGGCGGCCTCGACCCGCTCCCGCCACCGCGCCGCGGTGGTCGACGGGAAGAAGCCGTCCTTCACGAGGGTGAAGACGCGGTCGGCCTTGAAGACGGGGTTGAAGGTGCTGAACGGGTCCTGGAAGACGCCCTGCACCTGGCGGTGGTAGCCGCGCAGGGCCCGACCACGCAACCGGTTCACCGCGACACCGTCGAACGTGATCTCACCCCGCGTAGGCGCCGCGAGCCCCAGAACCATCCGCCCGATCGTGGTCTTGCCGCTGCCACTCTCCCCGATCAGCGACACGACCTCGCCGGGCCTCACCTCCAGAGAGACATCCCGGACGGCGGTCAGCTCGCGACTCCCGAACGCGCCGAGCCGGTAGTTCTTCCAAACCCCGTCAAGCCGCAACACCGAAGCCCACCCTCCGTCGCGGATCTCTTGCCGGTCGGCGGCCGCCGCTCGACCTCCCGTCTTCCGCTGGCCTGCTCAACAGCGAACCGCCCTGCTCTCGGCGCGCGCGCCGCGGTTCGCAGACCGCCGGTGTCCCGCCGACCGACCAGCGGTCGGCCGTCCGCGGGACTCCGCGCGTGGCGACGTCGCCGCGGCCAGGATGTGCCGGGAGCCGGGGCGGCTGCCGACCATCCCGCCGGCGCGTCACGAGCCGGCCTTCCAGCAGGCGACCTGGTGGTTCTTCGCTACCTCGACGAAGGGTGGTTGTTCGGCGCACTTGTCGAAGGCGAGCGGGCACCGGGCCCGGAAGCGGCAGCCCTGCGGCGGGTTGCGCAGCCCCGGTGGTCGGCCCGGTATACCGGTCAGCCTCCGGTCCGTGAAGCGGGCGCCGACTTCGGGGAGCGCGCCGATCAAGAGCTGGGTGTAGGGGTGAAGCGGTTCCGTTACGACCACATCGGAGGGTGCCTTCTCGGCCAGGCGGCCCGCGTACATGACCATGATCGTGTCGGCGATCTGGTAGACCAGCGAGATGTCGTGGGTGACGACCAGCATGCTGCGCACGTAGCCGCGGTCGCGGAACTGGACCAGCGTCTCCGCGACCGCGCGTTGGGTCGAGACGTCCAGGGCCGAGGTCACCTCGTCGGCCACCAGGACCGCCGGGTCGCGCAGGGTCGACAGGACCAGGACCACGCGTTGTTTCATGCCGCCGGACAGTTCGATCGGGTAGTTGTCGAGGACGCGCTCCGGCAGCCCGACGAGGTCGAGCCGGCGGAGCAGTTCCGGGCGCGCCGCCGTGAAGTCGATGCCGTGCGCGGTCAGCAGGTCCGACACCAGGCGGCGGATGCGTACCGTCGGGTTGAGGGCGCTCATCGCGTATTGCGGGATGACCGAGACCGTCTTGAAACGGAACCGGTTCATCGCCTGGTCGTCGTCGATGGGTAGCGCCTCGTCGTCGACCGTGACCTTCCCGCCGACGTGCTTCATCCGGTTGTCGAGGCGGACCAGGCTCTTGCCCAGGGTCGACTTTCCACACCCTGACTCGCCGACGACGCCCATGATCTCGCCGTCGGCGACCGTGAACGAGACTCCGTCCAGCGCGCGCACGTCGCCGCGGAGCGTTCGGTAGTGGACCCGCAGGTCGTCGACCCTCAGCACCACGGTCACATCTCCCGCAGCTTGGGGTTGAAGACCTCGTCGAGGCCCACGTTCATCACGTAGAGCGCGCCGACGATCGCGGTGACCGCCGCGCCGGGCGGCACGAACCACCACCACAGCCCCAGATGCAGGGCGCTCCAATGCACCGCGCTGTTCATCATCAGCCCGAGCGACACCACGTTCGTCGGACCCAGGCCGATGAAGTCGAGCGTCGCCGCCATCAGCACCGCCCCGCCGAACAGCAGGATGAACGTCATGAACAGGTAGGAGCTCATGTTGGGCGCGATCTCGCGGCGAATGATTGCCAGCGGGCGCATCCCGCTTAACCGGGCCAGGTCGACGAACTCGCGGGACCTGATCGAGAACGTCTGCGCCCGGACGGCCCGTGCCACCCAGGGCCAGGAGAACAGGCCGATGAACAGGGCCTGCATCGGCACGGAGGTGATGCCGACGTACGCGTGCAGGATGATCAGGACCGCCAGCGCCGGTAGGACGAGGACGATGTTGGTCAGCATGTTGAGCAGCTCGTCGACCAGCCCGCCGCGGTAGCCGGCGACGAAACCGACCGTCATGCCGACCAGCCCCGCGAGCCCGCCGCCGAGCACGCCGACCAGGAACGTCGACCGGATCCCGTTGGCGAACTGCAGGAACACGTCCTGCCCGAACGTGGTGGTGCCGAACCAGTAGTCGGCCGAGGGCGGGGCGGCCGGCGGACCCACGTACTCGTTGGGGCCGTGGTCCGTGAACAAGGGGGCAACCAGACCGAGGACGAGGAACGCCAGGATCACCGCCGATCCGCCGACCACTTTCTTGTTTCGCAGCGCGAAGTGCAGCGTCTCACGGCGGCGACCGACCGGTGGCTCAACCGGTTCAGCCAGCAATGTCGCCGAAACGGGGTCCGTCATGTCGCCCCCTGCATGCCGGTCCGGGTGCGCGGGTCCACCAGGACGTAGACGACGTCGATCACGAAGTTGGCCACGAGCACGCCGATCACGATGAACAGGAACGCGCCCTGCAACAGGAAGAAGTCCTGGTTCTGGATGGCCTGCAGGATCAGGTGACCGAGACCCGGGTACGCGAACACGATCTCGGTCACCAACGCGCCGGCCACCAGCACACCCAGTTGCAGCGCCAAACCGGTTAACTGCGGGAGCAGCGCGTTGCGGAACGCGTAGCGGCGGATCAGCCGGCGCGGCGCCCCGAGCGCGGCCAGGTAGCTGGCGTAGTCGGCTTCCAGCTCGTAGATGATCAGGTTGCGCATGCCGATGGCCCAGCCGCCGAAGGCCACCAGGAACAGCGACAGGAACGGCAGGAACCAGTGCTGGGCCAGGCTGGCGGCGAACGTCCACGACCACGCCGGTCGCAGCTCGAAGCTGTAGCCCCCGGCCACCGGGAACACGCCGGCGACGATCCCGAGGCTCCAGGCCAGCAGGATGCCGAGCCACATGTAGGGCGTGGCGGTCAGCGCGTACGAGACGGGCAGGGCGGTGTTGTCGAGCCAGCGCCGGCGGGCCGCGAGGGCGCCCACCTTGTTGCCGGCCCACCAGCTCAGCAGGATCGACGGCAGCAGCAGCGCGAGCGTGTAGGGCACCGCCCGGACGATGACGTCCGCGACCGGCGCCGGGAACAGCCACACGCTCACACCGAGGTTGCCCTGGAACAGCTCGAGCCAGTAGTTCACGTACTGCTTCCACAATGGAACGTCGAGGCCGAAGACGTTCTCGTAATAGGCCCGCATCGGCGCGATCGCCTCGGGGTTGGAGACCGACGTGCGCGTCAGCATCCGCAGGACCGGGTCCCCCGGCATGAACCGGGGGATGATCCAGTTGAGCGTCACCGCGACCACGAAGGTCAGCACGTAGATCGCGAGTTTGCGGCCGAAGTACCGCCTCATCCGGCGACCGGCTTCAGCTGGGTCAGCATCTTGATGCTGCCCATCTCCCAGAGGTTGTTCCACGTGGTCGGCAGAGCCTTGGGCGCGTCAGCGGCCGCAGACGGCCAGTTGGTCCAATGTGTGGTGTTGAACTGCGCCCACAAACCGTTGTACCACAACGGAATCATCGGCAACTCGGTCAGCTGGATGCGCTCCAGCTCGCTCATGGTGGTCTTGAACTCCGGAGCGTCCTGCGGCGTGCGCGCGAGCTTCTGCACCAGCTCCCACGCGGCCTTGTTCTCGTAGCGGGCGAAGTTGGCGTTGAACTGCTGCTGCTGGACCGGCAGCTGGAAGATGTAGTTGTAGAAGTGCCACGGCGTGTTGGACAGGCCGGCCCAGTTGTTGAGGACGAGGTCGAACTTCCCGGCGGTACGGGCGTCGTCGAGCGCGCCGGCGTCGGGGAACTCGGCCACCACGTTGATGCCGGCCGCCTGCGCACCGGCGCTGATCACCCGGGCCGCCTCCATCCAGTCGGTCCACCCGGCCGGCACGATCAGCGACAGCTTGACCGGTTTACCGTCCTTGCCCTCGACGAACCCGTCGCCGTTGGCGTCGCGGTAGCCGGCGTCGGCCAGCGTCTTCTTCGCCTTGCCCGGGTCGAAGCCGAACCCGTTCTGGCTGACCACGGCCTGGTCGACGAACTGGTCCCAGACGGGCAGCAGACCGGTCGGGTTGGCCGCGCGGACGATGTTGCCGTACACCCCTTCGACGATCTTCTTCGTGTCGATCGCGCTGGCCAGCGCCCGCCGGAACGCGACGTCGTTCATCGGCGCCTTGGTGGTGTTGGGAATCAGCATCGCCGTGTTGGCGGAGAGCATGTAGGGCGGGTCGGGGTAGTACGTCTTCACCTTGAAGTCGCCCTTGACCAGGTTGGCGATGCCCGGCAGGAAGTTGTTGGACAGGTCCATGTTGCCCTGCAGCAGCAGGCCGAGCGCGACCTCGTTGCTGGAGTTGACGATGTCGACGATGTAGGTCGGCTGGACCGCGAGGTTAAGCGCTTCAGTCGCCCACCAGTCGGCCTTCTTCTTCCACACCATGCGGTCCTGGTCGTGCGTCAGGTACTCGTAGGGCCCCGTGCCGATCGGTTTCTCGTTGGCGGTCGTGGTGATGTCGGCCTCGGAGCGCGTCTCCCAGACGTGCTTGGGGACGATGGCGTTCTCGAAGAGCCAGTTCTCCCACTCCTGGATCCGCGGGTCGGTGAAGGTGAACCGCACCGTGCGCGGGTCGACCACGTCGACGGCGGAGAGCCAGGTCCAGAGATTGCTGTACGGGACGGCTTTGATTTTGCCCAGCTCGGCCGTGTATTTCACGTCGTCAGCGGTCAGCGGCTTGCCGTCGCTCCAGGTGACGCCCTCGCGCAGGGTCAGCGTGTAGGTCTTGTCGGCCCACTCGCCCTTCTCCGCGAGCCACGGGGTGAGCTCGGTCTTCTCGGGGTCGAACAGGAACAACGTCTCGTAGGCGAGCCCGACCGTGCCCATCGCGTAGCCGGGGATGATCGGGTTCCAGCTGTTGGGCGGTCCCCACTGGGTGCCGCTGGTGTAGAGCGTCTCGTTGCGCGGGTAGGCCCCGCCGGCGCCGCCCGGGCCGGGCAGTCCGCCGGCGCCCGGCGCCGCGCCGCCGCCGTCTCCGCCGGTGCACCCGGCCACTCCGAGGGTGAGCGCGAGCGCTCCCGCCACCAGCCACCTCGACCGCCTATGCATTGCCGTCCTCCTCCGAGCAGGGAGCTTCGACGTGCGATGTTAGGTAGATCACTTAACCGGATAAGTAGACACACTGAAACACGCGAATATGCCTTCGTCAAGAGCGCTCCCATGCCTGCCCCAAGTCCTCGCAGGCACCCGAATGGGAGCGCACCCACTTAACCGGTTGCTTTTGCCGTCTTCGATGCCTTGGTTGCGGGCGGCTGCGGGGCGGCCCGCTCGGTTAGCATTTCCGGGTACTCGCGACTGGCGCAGCGAGGTGGAACTGACCACCGGGGAGCGACCGCAGGCAACGCCGCACCGCGCGCCTGGGTGTGGTGTTCGTCAGATCTTCAGGAGACGACGTGCACGTGCCACCGATCCCCCACCTGACCGCCGAAGACCCCGACCTGGCCGCACTGATCGAGGCCGAGGCCACGCGCCAGCACGACAAGCTGCGGATGATCGCTTCCGAGAACTACGTGTCGGAGGCGGTGCTCGAGGCGAGCTCCACGGTGCTGACCAACAAATACAGCGAGGGGTACGCGGGGAAGCGCTACTACGAGGGCCAGCAGCTGATCGACCCGATCGAGACGCTGGCGATCGACCGGGCCAAGAGCGTCTTCGGCGTCGACCACGCCAATGTCCAGCCCTACTCGGGCTCGCCCGCCAACCTCGCCGTCTACCTGGCGTTCCTGCAGCCGGGCGACACGGTGATGGGGATGTCGCTGCCGATGGGCGGGCACCTCACCCACGGCTGGTCGGTCTCGGCGACCGGCAAGTGGTTCAACCCGGTGCGCTACAACGTCAGCCAGGAGACGGGCCGGATCGACCTCGACGAGGTACGCGACCTCGCCCGCGCCGAGCGGCCCAAGGTGATCTTCTGCGGCGGCACCGCCGTACCCCGGACCATTGATTTCCCGGGCTTCGCCGAGATCGCCCGCGAGGTCGGCGCCGTCCTGGTCGCCGACATCGCGCACATCGCGGGCCTGATCGCGGGCGGCGCCCACCCGTCGCCGGTCGGCCACGCCGACGTGATCACCACGACCACCCACAAGACCCTCCGCGGCCCGCGCGGCGCCATGATCATGACGACCGCCGAGCACGCGACGGCGATCGACAAGGCGGTCTTCCCCGGGCTGCAGGGCGGTCCGCACAACCACACGACCGCGGCCATCGCGGTCGCGCTGCGGGAGGCGGCGACGGAAGACTTCCGCCGGTACGCCCACCAGGTCGTCGCCAACGCCAAGGCGCTGGCGGCGGCGCTGACCGGGCACGGCTTCACGCTGATCTCCGGCGGCACCGACAACCACCTGATCCTCGCCGACCTGACCAGCAAGGGCATCGGCGGCAAGCCCGCCGCCCAGGCCCTCGACCGGGCGGGCATCGAGCTCAACTACAACACGGTGCCGTTCGACACCCGCAAGCCGTTCGACCCGTCCGGCATCCGGCTGGGCACCGCGGCGCTGACCACGCGCGGCCTCACCGAGGAGCACATGCCCCAGGTGGCGGCGTGGATGGACGAGGCCGTGACGGCGGCGCTCAAGGACGACGAGGCGTCGATCGAACGCGTCGCCGGAGAGGTCCGCGACCTGCTCGCCGCGTTCCCGATGCCGGGCTACCGCGCCGCCTGATCCGAGCAACGGCCGGGCGGCGGCGTGCTGCCGCCGCTCGGTCGCTCTGCACCACCGGTCCGGTCAGTCGCCCTGCGGGGTTGGCGTCGGCGGTGGTGTGGTGGCGGTGGGGGTCGGGGTCGGCAGCGTGGGGGTCGGTGACGGCGGGCCCGTCGGGGATGGGCGGGCGATCACGGTGCGGTTGAGGGTGACCTGGGCCTGGCCGGTGCCGCCGAGCTGGATGTCGTCGTACGCCTGCAGGGTTTTCGCGTCGTCGAAGTAGAGGACCGACATCTGCAGCGGCGTCGGCTGCTCGCCTTCCAGGCCGCGCAGGCCCGCTCCCCCGGTCGAGCCTTCGACCAGCACGCGGCTGGGTTTCGTGATGCCCGGCGCCGACGGGAGCGCGCGGACCTCGCGGTGGTGGATGTGGCCCGCCAGGATCGTCGGGCAGACGCCGTTGAGGGCCGGCGCCGACTCCGGGTCGTGCACCAGGCACACGTCGGCCGGTTTGCCGCTCGCCCGGATGGTGGTCGCCAGTCGGGCGCCGGCGTCGTACACCTGCTCGATGACCTGTCGTGATCTTCCCGAGCCGGCCGGGGAGGTCTCCTTGTCGGGGGTGAAGCGCGGGTCGCCGATGCCGGCGATGCGGAGGCCGGCGACGTCGACGACCTGGTTCTGGAGTACGACTGCGCCGCGCTGGCGGCCCACGGCGGCGGCGGTGACGGCGGAGTCGTGGTTGCCGCGGATGTAGACGTAGGGGACGCCGAGGAGCGAGATCGAGCCGACGTAGTTGGCTTCCGGCTCGGAGCCCCAGTCGGTGATGTCGCCCGTGTCGATCACCGCGTCGATGTCGAACTGCTCGACCACCGTGCGGATCGTGGGCCAGGCCGACGGGTTCAGGTGCAGGTCGGAGACGTGCAGGATGCGGATGCCGCCGTCGACCTGCTCGTAGATCGGCAGCTTGTTGACCGTCGTGTAGATCCGGCTGACGTTGGCGACGATGGCTTTGAGCTGCTCGGCGTACTTGCCGTAGTCCTGCGCGATCCGCCGCGCGTCACCGACGATGGCGGGCGCGTTGACCAGGAGGCCCTCGTACCTCGGCTGCTCGATCGAATCCGGTTTGAGCGTGCCGGCCGCGATGCCGAACGTGCCGGCGGTGACCAGCATCGCGACGCCGCCGCACCAGGCCGCGCGGCGCGTGCTGCGGAAGACCAGCAGCCCGATGACGACGGCGCCGAGGATCGAGACGGCGACCGTACGGAAGCCGAGGCGCAGCAGGCCGTCCTGCAGATCGTCGACGACGGTCTGGCTGGCCCGCGTGATGCCGGACGGGTCGCTGATCAGTGCCTGGGTGCGGCCCTGGTCGAGGGCGCCGAGCCGGACCGTCAGCCGCAGCGGCCCGTCGTGGCTGTCGAGGTGCAGGGCGCCCAGCGGCGGCACGACCACCTCGGTCTCACCGCTGGCCGCCGGGCGCACCGACATCTCCGCCTGGAACGGGCCGATGTCGGTCTGTGCCCGGGCGCCGAGCAGCACGCCGATGATCAGGCCGACGAGGGCGACGCCGAGGACCGCGAACAGCACGCCGGTGCGCCGGGTGAAACCGGAACGGGCGCCCCGCCGGACGGTCGACCACACCCTGGCCCGCCGCGACGGCTTCGCCTCGCCCTCCTCAGTCACGTGATCCATCTTTACCCGCCCGCGGCGCGGTCAACTCTTTCCCGCGCCGCCGCCGGAGAAGACGAGCCGGAGGATGCGGTCGTCGTCGGGCCCGGGGTCGCCGCGCCCGTCCTTGTTGGAGGTGCTGATCCACAACGAGCCGTCGGGCGCCGCGACGGCGGCCCGCAGCCGGCCGTATTCCCCCTGCAACAGCGGGCGCGGCGCCCCGAGGATCGTGCCGGACTCGGTCAGCTCCATCGCCCACAGCCGCTCGCCGCGTAGGCAGGCCGCGACCAGCACCCGGTCGATGATCGCCGCGCCGGAGCACGACGACTCGTTGGTCGGCCAGGTGACGAGCGGGTCGACGAACGTGCCTGCGTCAGCGCCGTCGGCCTTGCCCTCCACCGTCGGCCAGCCGTAGTTCTTGCCGGGCTGGATCAAGTTGATCTCGTCCCAGGTGCTCTGCCCGAACTCGGTCGCCCACAGCCGCTTGCCCGCGTCCCAGGCGATGCCCTGCACGTTGCGGTGGCCCATCGACCAGACGAGCGAGTTGGGGTACGGATTGCCGGGCGCGGGCTTGCCGTCGGCGGTCATCCGGAGGATCTTGCCGCCGAGGCTGGCCTTGTCCTGGGCGAGCCCGCGCTCGGAGGCGTCGCCGGTGGTGGCGTAGAGGAAGCCGTCGGGGCCGAAGCCGAGCCGGCCGCCGTTGTGGATGCCGGAGAGGGGGATGCCGGTGACGATCGGCTTGGGCTCGCCGCCCAGCGTCAGCTTGGCGATCCGGTTGTCCTCGGTGGTGGAGTAGTAGACAAATATGGATTTGTCGGTTTCGTACTTCGGTGACACGGCGATACCCATCAGCCCGCCCTCGCCTTGGGCGTCGACCGCCGCCAACGTCTGCACCGGAGTCACCTTGAGGCCGTTGTTGTCGGACTCGGGACCCACCTTGACGATCCGCGCGGTGTCGCGCTCGGTCACCAAGGCGGCACCGTCAGGCAGGAACGCGATGCCCCACGGCACCTCGAGCCCCTTGGCGACGACCGAGACGGCGATCGACTGGTCGAGGCCGCCCCCGCTGGACTTCGACGGGTCGGTCGACGGTGTCGGCAGGTTGGGCGGCTTGCCGGCCGCGTCGGGCTCGGGCGGCCCGAACGCGCAGCCACCGGCGAACAACAACGCAGCCACGACCACGCCGGCAAACCCGCGGCGTCGGCGTCGGCGGAACGAGGGATGGCCCGTCACCCGGCAAAGCCTAGCGGGGCTCCCTGACAAGACGGTGTGCACGCATCAACGGAGCCCCGTCGTGGTCGCGCGGTTCCGGGTCAGGGGGTGTCTGGTGGATCAGGGTGGTGCCCCGGCGAGGTCCAGACGGCGTCGGGGCGTGCGCCGAGGTGGGTCGGATACCTGTGTTGAATCCGGCCCACCTCCGCGTGCGGTCGGACGCCGTCTGGGCCCGGCGGGGTGCCGGCACCCCCTATGCCTCGACGATGGGTTCGGACACGATCCAGAGATGTCCGTACGGGTCGGCGACCCGGCCATCCTTCAGCCCGTAGCCGTGGTCGGCCACCGGAAAGACCACCGTCGCGCCGGCGTCGACGAGCGCCTTCGCCACCGCGTCGGCGTCGGTGACACCGAGATGCATGATCACGGGCGTGCCGCCGAGCGACGTCGGGGCGGGGTCGCCGTCGCCCTGCTCCTTGAGGTGGATCCGCGAGCTGCCGATGGTGAGTTCCGTGTGGACGATCCGGCCGTCGTCGTCGGTGTAGCGCTTCCCTTCGGCGGCGCCGAGCGCCCGCTGGTAGAAGTCGACGGCGCCGGCTCCATCCGCAACCACGAGGCGCGGGATCACTTCAGTCACGAGTTCCATGCCGCCATCGTCCCGCCGCCGACAGGGCCCGTATTGGAAGAAACGCGCACGACCCCAGACTCGTCGGCACGCCGGCCACAAAGGGCCGGCTCGTCGGGACAGCACGCCGGCCACAAGCTCGTCGGCACGCCGGCCACACAGGCCGGCTCGTCGGGACAGCACGCCGGCCACAAGCTCGTTGGGACGGCGGCCACAGGCCGGCACGTCGGGGCCGCACGCCGGCCACAGACCGGCGTGCCGCCGTTCCTCAGCCGCCCGCGACCGAAGGCAGCACCTGGATCTCGGCGCCGGCAGGGACCGGGGCGTCGAGCCCGCCCGATCGACGGCAGTCGTCACCGTCGACGTAGATGTTGACGTAGCGCCGCAGATCGCCCCGCTCGTCACGCAGCCGTCGCTCCAGGCGCGGCCAGTCGGCGGCCACCGCGTCGAGGACCGCGCGCACGGACCCCGACGCGTCGACCGTCAGCCGGCTCTGCCCCGCGGCCTCGGCCCGCAGCACCCCCGGCAACAGGATCGTCACCGTCATAGGGCGGCCGCCTTGACCGACAGCACGTCGGGTAGGTGGCTCGCCACCCGCGCCCACGACTCGCCCTCGTCGCGGCTCGCCCAGACCTCACCGGACCGCGTGCCGAAATAGACGCCGCCCGGGGTGGCGTCGTCGGTGCACATCGCGTCGCGCAGGACGGTCGGGTAGAACGGCTCCGTGGGGAGGCCCGCCGACATCGCTTCCCACGAACCGCCGGCGTCGGTGGAGCGGAAGACCCGGCACCGGAAGTCGACCGGGTAGCGGTCGCTGTCGGCGGCCAGCGGGAAGGTCCAGAGCGTCGCCGGCCGGTCGGGGTGGGTGACCACCGGGAAGCCGAAGTCGCTGGGTAGCCCCTCCGCGATCGACGACCAGCTCGCGCCCTCGTCGTCGGAGCGGTAGACGCCGCCGTGGTTCTGCGCGTAGAGCCGGGCCGGGTCGCCGGGGTCGCGGGCCACCTTGTGGACGCACTGCCCGAACTCCGGGTAGGGATCGGGGAAGAAGCCGGCCCGGATGCCCTTGTTGGCCGGCGACCAGGTCTCGCCGCCGTCGTCGGTGCGGTAGACCCCGCCCGTCGACATCGCGACCAGCACCCGGGCCGGGTCGTCGGGGTGCGGCAGGATCGTGTGGATCGCCTGGCCGCCGAAGCCGGCGCCCCAGTCGGGCCGGTGCGGGTGGTCCCACAGCGACCGGACCAGCGTGAACGTCTGCCCGCCGTCTTCGGAACGGAACAGCGCCGACGGCTGGGTGCCCGCGTAGACCACGTCCGGCTCGCTGGCCGGACCGGGGGCCAGCTGCCAGACGCGGGTCAACGAGGTGTCGGTGTCAGCCGGGAACGAGACGGGAGCGTGGTCGGGCTCCGACCAGGTCTTGCCCAGGTCGTCGCTGGTCGCGACGCTCGGGCCGAAATGGGAGCTGTCGACCCCGGCCAGGAGCCGCGGGGTGGCCCGGCGCCGGTCGATGCCCACGGCGTAGATCGATGTCATCGGGAAGTGCGGCCCGCTGATCTCCCAGGCGGACCGGTCGCCGCTGGTCGCGAGGAACAGACCCTTGCTTGTGCCGATCGCGAGGAGGACGGTCATGGGCGACAGTATGCGCCCGACCACCGACAGAAAGTGCCCGCACGGATGGTGGGAAGATGGCCGACATGAACAGGGTACGTTTCCGTCCACACCAGTCGATCTTGATCGCCGCGTTCATCGGTTTCGTCGGCATCCTCCCGATCGCCTTCGGGCCGAGCCTGCCGTCCGACACGAACGTGACCGAGCCGAGCTCCGACGTGCGGTGGATCTTCGTACCTCTGCTGCTCATCCCGATCGCCGTTTTTGTCTGGGTTCTGCGCTCCGGGACCGACGCCGACGCCAGCGGCCTGCGCGTCCGGGGCCTCCTCGGCACCAAGCGAATCCCCTGGTCAGAGGTGCGCGAGCTGGCCACCGACGACCGCGGGCGCGCGGTGGTCCTGCTCCGCGACGGCTACGCGGTGACGCTCTCCTCGGTCCGCCGCGACGACGTCAACCGCCTCATCGAAGCCAGCGGCCAAGGGATCGTCCGGCAGAAGAACACCTGACGGACCCGGGTCCGTCGGGCGCACGACCGTCGCTCCCGCCGGGGAAATCTCGCTCCGCTTCGAGCCAGGTCCGCGTAGCAAGCCCGGCACCACACCCGATCGAGCGACCGGCGGCCACCGGCACATACGCCGTCAGTAGCCGCCGACGACCTCGTTGACCAACGGCTCGCCGGCCGCGTACCGGCGGAGTTGTTCGCCGACCAGTTTGTAGGCGCGGGGGTGCAGGCCGCGCACCGAACCCGCCACGTGCGGGGTGATCAACACGTTCGGCAGGTCCCAGAGCGGATGGTCGGCCGGCAGCGGCTCGGGCTCGGTCACGTCGACGGCCGCGCCGATCCGGCCGGTGGCCACCGCGTCGACCAGGGCGGCGGTGTCGGCGACCGGGCCGCGGGCGGCGTTGACCAGGAGCGCGCCGTCCTTCATCGCGGCCAGGAAGTCGGCGTCGATCAGGCCGCGGGTCTCGGCGGTGAGCGGCACGATCACCACGACCACGTCGGCGTGCGGCAGCAGGTCGGGCAGCTCCGACACCGCGTGCACGCCGTCGCGGGCCGACCGGGCGACCGAGGTCACGGTCACCTCGAACGGGGCGAGACGGGCCTTGACCGCCGCGCCGATCGAGCCGGCGCCGACGATCAGCACATGCTTGCCGGCGAGCTCGTCGGTGGGGGCGTAGGCCGCGTACGCCCAGTCGTGGCGCGCCTGGGCGCGGGCGAAGCCGGGGAAAGCGCGCAGGTAGGACAGGATCGCGGTGAGCACCCACTCGGCCGTCGACGAGTCGTGCACGCCGCGGGCGTCGTGGAGGCTGACGCCGGCCGGCAGCTGGCCGTACCAGGCGTCGGCGCCGGCGCTGAGCAGCTGCACCACCCGCAGCGCGGGCATCTTGGCCGCGAGCCGCACCGAGTCGGCCTGCGCGAGGAACGGCGGCACCCAGAACTCCAGGTCGGCCGGATCGGACGGCAGGCTGTCGGGCCGCTCGGCGATCTCCAGCGTCACCCCGTCGGGCACGTCGCCCAGCAGCGCACGGCCGTTCGGATTCGGAATCCAGACCTTCACGCCGCTCACGCTACCGGGGACCGGACGACCCGCTAGTCGGGCAGCGGGAGGTCGACGTGGGTGGTCGGCTGGTAGAGGTCGTAGCCGGAAGCCTCGGCCGCGACGTAGGTCAGGTGGTGGGCGTCGAGGTAGGCCCGCACCGCCCGGCTCTCACCGGACCCCGACGGCAGCGCGAACGTCCGCGTCGACGCGGCCGCCACTTCTTCCTTGTAGGGCTGGTAGCGGTCGAAACCCGGCGTCAGGTCCTCGGCGATCACCGCGCAGCGCACCCGCTCGGCCGAGATGTAGGCGATTGAGTTGCAGGTCCAATACTCCGAGTAGACGTGGGTCACGCCGCGCCGGTCGAGCTCCGCCAGCAGGCCCACCTGCTTGTCGTCGAGGGCGGCGATCCGGGGCAGCTCACACACCACCATGCCGGTCGCCACCAGTGCCAGCGCGCAGACGGCGGCCAGTCCGGTCGCGCCGAGCCAGCGGGTCACCCGGCCGCGGAGGGTCCACAGTGGCCACAGCACGGCCGGCGTCGAGATCAGCAGGCAGTGCAGGTAGCGGCCGCTCTCCATGGGCGTGTTGCCGGCGGCGTTGCTGCGCGCGTAGACCAGGAGGCTGACCAGGGCGGCGCCGACGAGGGCCAGGCGGCCGGCGGCGCGTACGCGATCGGTCCTGATCATCCGCCACGCGGCGTAACCGGCGACGGCGAGCAGGGCCAGCCAGGCCGGCGCCCACCAGAGCTGCCAGGGCTCGCAGCGGCCGGGCGCGCACATGCCGGTCGCGAGCGGGACGCCGGTCAGCACGCCGCCGTGCAGGCGGTCGCCCCACGACGCCTCGACGCCGCCGCCGTTGAGGCCGAGGAACGTCGGGATCGCGCTGTGCCGCCACGACGAGGTCAGGTCGTGGATCAGGAGCGGCGCGGCCCCGACCACGAGGCCGCCCGCGAGCGCGATCCACGCCCGTCTCGCCGGCTTCTTCAGCAGGAGTACGCACGCCGCGGCGGCCAGGTAGGGCAGGACGAGCCAGTCGATCCACACCATCAGGCCCGTGAGCAGCCCGAACGCCGCGTAACCAGCCAGGGCCGACCGATCGTCGCGCGCTTCGTCCCGCGAGCGCATGGCCAGGGCGACCGCGAGCAGCATCAGCGCGGCGCCGGCCGGGTTGATCTCGGGGTACCCGCCACCGGAGATGAGCTGGTTCTTCAGGACCCGGTCGGACCCCAGCGCGAGTAGTCCGACGACGAAGGTCGCGAACCACGGCGTGTAGAGCCGCTTCGTCAACGCCCACATGGCCGCCAGGAACGCGGCGAAGAGCAGCAGGTTGGGCAGCCGCAGCGCGAGCACGGACCCGTTGGCCAGCGCGACCAGCGGCGCGGCGAGGTAGGCCTCGAGCGTGCCCATGTAGTTCTGGCCGTAGAAATAGACCGGCAGCCCGCGACCCTGGCCGATGTGCAGCGCCGCGAGGCCCATCGTGCCCTCGTCGCTGTTGGTCGGGGGCGCGCCGGCGAGCAGGATCGCGATCCGGTAGCCGAGCGCCGCCAGCCCGATGAGGAAAGCGGTGACCGCCGCCGCCCCGGGCCGCCGCCCGGCCGTGCTGGGCGACGCCGCGGGCGTTGAGGTCTCCGCACCGGTCAGGATCGCCACGCGGGGCAGTCTCTCACGCGCGCGACGCTCCGACACCCACCCGGTGCCAGAACTGATCTTGGCCGCCCTAGGGGATGCGGGCGCCGGCATCGGCCGGTTCGGCGATCACGCTCGACGAGCGGGCGCTCGGCCGGAGTTGGGGGCGGAGCAGCGCCGTGACGGCCAGGCTGGCCAGGCCCGCGACCGTCATCGCGATCGCCGCGCCGGTGGCCTCCGCCACCACGTCGACCGCGCTCGCGCCGACCGCCTGGAACGTCATCCGGCCGCTGCTGTCCAGGCCCAGGGCTTGGCCGCGCAGGTTGTCGGGAGTGCGGTCGACCAGCCGTTGCTGCAGGCCGAGCGTCCCGGCGTAGCCGAACGACGCCACGAAGACCGCAACCGACCCGACGACCGGGCCGGGGTGGAGGAAGAACACGAGATAAGGCACGGCAAGCAACGCCTGCAGTGGGGTGATGAACCGGTCCAGCACCGCGGCCGGCATGAAGCGGCCGATCACCAGGTCGCCGGCGAGCATTCCGGCGGCGGCCGCGACGAACAGGACGGCGGCCAGGTCGCCGGCGTACGGCACGTACATGGCCTCGGCACCGACGATCAGGCCGTTCGGCACCCAGCTGGCGAGCAGGATCGCGCGGGTGGACCGGTTCGCGAAGAGCGTCCGGTTGCCGTGCCAGGTCGCGGCGACGCCGGCCCGGCCGGTCGCGCGCGGCGCGCGGGTACGCAGGCCGGTGAAGGTGACCAGGGCCGAGACCGCGATCAGCGCGGCGGCGACCGCGAGCGCGCGGTGCGGGCCCAGGGTCGCGATCATCGTGCCGCCGGTGGCGAAGCCGAGGATCTGCATCGCGCCGACCGAGACGTTGAGCGTCGCCCGGCCCAGGACGAAGCCGCCGGGCAGCACGTCGACGATGATCGCGTTGCGCACGCCGCCGCTCAGCGCGTCGACCGCCCCGAAGGCCATGATCAGCAGGAGCATGCCCCAGACCGGCAGCACGCCGGTGGCCAGCACGACCGCCGCGACCGCCTTGGCGAGGTCCCATGCCGCGAGGAAGCCGCGGGGACGCACGCGGTCCGCGTACGCCAGGAGGGTCAGCGCACCCAACGCCTGCGGCAGCAGGCCGCCGAGGAACGCCAGCGCGGACAGCAGGGGTGAACCGGTTGAGGCGTAGACCAGCGCGGACAGCGCCAGCATCTGGATCGTCTTGCCGGACACCGAGGCGGCGTTGCCGGCGAAGAGCGCGCGGAACTCGCGGTTGCCGAAGATCTCGCGGTACGTCGTCACGCCCCGCACACTCGGCCGCCCGCGCGCTGAACCGGTAGAGTTTCGTCCGGAGCCGAAAATGACCGTGGTGAAAGTCGACCCGACCGACCTGGCGAACACGCGCTTCGCGCTGTCGCCGATGGTCGAGCTCGTGGGCGCGTTGGCCACGGTGGCCGAGCCCGGCGGCGGTCCGGGTTGGCTGGCGCCCTGGGTCGACCGGCACCGCCCGACCTTCGCCGCCGTGGCGGCGGAGGAGCCGACGCTCGCCGCCCTGCTGGCCGCGCTGCGTGGCGCCCGCTGGACACCGGACTTCCTCCTGCCGACGCCGTCCGGAATGGACACGACGATCGAGGCCGAGCTGGCCCGGGTCCGAGCCACCGAGCTGAAGCGGGTGCATCGCGATCTCGTCCTCACCGCGCACGCCAACCCGCACAACGCCGGCCGGATCGACCGCGCGCAGCCGCCCGCGGCGTTCACCGCGCCGGGCGCGCTCGACCGCCTGGCCGACGCGCTGGCCCTCGTCTGGGAGCGGACGCTGGCGCCGGAGTGGCCGCTGCGCAGGGCCCTGCTCGAACGCGACGTCGTGCAGCGCGCCGGGCGGCTGGCGACCTACGGTTGGGCGGGCGCGCTGGAAGGCCTGCGCGACGGCTTCCGCTGGCTCGACACCGGCGCGATCAGGATCAACGACTGGAACTCGCCGCCGTACGTCGTCGCCGGCGCCCGCCTCGTCCTCGTGCCCGGCGGTTTCGGCCGTGGCTGGATCGGCGCGAACCCGCCCGACGGTTATGCCCTGGTCTACCCGGCCCGGGGCATCGCCGCCCCGCCGGACACACCGGCCGGCGACGGCCTGGACCGCCTGGTCGGCCGGGCCCGGGCGCGCCTGCTCCGCGCCCTCGCCGAGCCCGCGAGCACCACCCAGCTCGTCGGCGCCCTCGACATGACGCTCGGCGCCGTCGGCGACCACCTGGCCGTCCTCCGCGACGCCGGCCTCGTCACCCGCGCCCGCAGCGGCCGCTCGGTCCTCTACCGCCACACCCCGCTCGGCGCCGCTCTCGCCGCGTCCGGCGACGGGCCACCCGCCCCACCCCACACCAGCCGCTGAACCGGTTCGCGCCCCGCGCAACCCGTACGCTCGGGTCGTGGGTTTCAGTGTCGAAGACGCGAACGCGGTCCTGGCCGACAACTTCGCACCGTGGGTCCGCGACCTCGGCCTGGTCGTCGAGGACATCGAGCCCGGTGTCGCGACGCTGCGGCTGCCCTGGTCGGACCGGCTCGCCCGGGAGGGCGGCGCGCTGAGCGGACAGGCGCTGATGGCCGCCGCCGACACGGCCACCGTCATCGCGATCTCCGCCGCCCGGTCGGGCTTCGTGCCGATGACCACCGTGCAGCTCTCGACGACGTTCCAGCGGCCGATCGCCGGCGTCGACGTGCGGGTGCTGGCCCGGGTGACCAAACTCGGCCGCACGCTGGCGTTCGCCGACATCGCCCTCACCCCCGACGGCGCGACCGCCCCGGCGGCCCAGGCGCACACCGTCTACGCCCTCCTCGGCTGACTCGCTGTATCTGTCGGCGTAACTTTCCGCCAGGTGCGCTCGTTGACGGTGTGAGGCGCGGTATCTTGTCGCCGCGACTCCCTCGGCCCCTCCACCCAAGGGGATGACCGCCGTGTCATCTAGGTCCCCACAGCTGCCCCGGTTCGTGCGGATCGTCGCCATAGTCGGGCCGCCCACGGCGGCCCTGGCGGCGCTGATCTGCGCGGGCTTCGGGGTCCTGCCGGCGCTGCCCACGCTCGCGGCCGCGACGGCGCTGACCGCCGCCGTCGGCACGACCCGGCTGGTCCGGCTGGCGCTGCGCATCCACGCCCGCGTGCATTCGTTCGGGCCGTGTCGCGGCGCCGGCTACCTCGGCATGGGCACGCTGGCCACGGGCCTGTCCGTGGTGCTGCTGCCGGTCGCGCCCGCGGGCGGCCGCGCGCTGATCGCCGCGATCGGGCTGGCGTTCGCGTCCGTGTTGTACGTGATCGGCCTCCTGCTCCTGCCCGGCGCCGCCACCAGCACGCACGCCCGGCTGCGCCGCTGCTTCGACGGCGTGAGCCTCGGCATCAGCATCGCCTTCGCGGTCTGGCTGCTGCCGCCCCAGGGTCCGATGCCGGCCGCCGCGCTGACCGCCGCCCTGCTCGGGTCGTTCGGACTGGCCACCGCCACGGTGATCGTGCTGCGCGTGGTCAGCTACCGGCGGGCGGCCTGGTTGTGCGGCGCCGGCGTCGGCATCGCCCTCGGCGGCGTCGGCGCGCTGGCGATCATCCTGGCGTACGGCGGCCCGACGTGGGCGCTGCTCGTCGCCGGCGTGCCGGTGGTGGTCAGCCCCGGCCTGATCCTCGGCGGCGCGGCGCTCACGGAGGCGGGCGTGGACCCACCGGCCACCGGCGAGCCGGAGTCGCACCTGTCGGCGTACCCGTTGCTGACCATCCCCGCCGTCGTCGCCACCCTGGCCGCCGCGTGGCACCTGGTCACCGTCGGGCAGTTCGACAAGACGTCGATCGTGCTGGGCCTGTCGGTGATCCCGACCGTCGTCGCGCGCGAGGTGTTCGCGGTCTCCGACGTCCGGCGCTACGCCAAGCGATTGTCCACACAGGAGGCACACTTCCGCTCGCTGGTGTCGGGCGCCGGCGACCTCACCATGGTGGTCGGCGAGGACCTGCTCGTGCGGTGGCAGTCGCCCGCCGCCGCGCGCCTCTTCGGTCTGTCCGATGCGGACGTCGTCGGCCGCCCGTTCCCGGATCTCATGCACCCGGAGGACGCGGCCGACGTGCTCGCGGTGCTCAACCAGACACTGTCCGAACAGGACGATCCCGACGGCGCCCGTCCCACCCTCGTGCCGGCCCGGCTGCGCGACGGCCACGGCGCCTGGCGCGACACCGAGTCGACGGTCAGCGACCAGCGCGGCGTCCCCGAGGTGTCCGCGCTCGTCGTGCACATCCGCGACGTCGGCGAGCGCCGCCGCCTGGAGCGCACGCTGCACAAGCTGGCGTTCACCGACCAGCTGACCGGCCTGGCCAACCGCCGCGAGCTCATGCGCACGATCGCCACCCAGCGTTCCGTCGAGGGGCACACCGGCGCCCTGCTCGTGATCGACGTGCACGGCATCGCCGGCGTCAACGACGCCCGCGGGCGCGAGGTCGGCGACGCCGTTCTGATCGAGGTGGGCCGCCGCCTGCGGGCGACGGTGGGCGCCGATGACGTGGCGGCCCGGCTGGCGGGCGACGAGTTCGCGGTGGTCACCGTCGAGGGCCCGGTCGTCGCCTACGCCCTGGGCACCCGGCTGCTGACCGCGCTCACCGAGCCCTACCTGCTGCCCGGCGCCACCGTGCACCTCTATGTCAGCGTCGGCCTGGCCGAACTCGCGGGCGGCGACGGCGTCGACGACGTGCTGCGCCGCGCCGACCTGGCCCGCCGCCGCGCCGGCCAGCTGGGCCGCAACCGCATCGAGTGGTACGACGCCTACCTCGAAGAGCAGCTCGTCCGCCGCATGGACCTCGAGCGCGAACTCCCCGGCGCCGCCAACCGGGGCGAGCTCGACCTGGTCTTCCAGCCGATCCTCGGCCTGCACGACGGCCAACCGGTCGGCGCGGAGGCCCTGCTCCGCTGGCGCAGCCCCGCACTCGGCACGGTGCTGCCCAGCGAGCTGCTCCCGGTCGCGGAGGACCTCGGCGTCATCTGCGAGATCGGCCAGTGGGTGCTGCAGGAGTCGTGCCGCCGCATGGCCGGCTGGGACCCGCGACTCTGGATGTCGATCAACGTCTCCCCGGCCGAGCTGGCCGCCCCCGACTTCGTCAACAATGTGGCCTCCACGCTGGTCAGCAGCCGCCTCTCCCCCGAACGCCTGGTCATCGAGATCGCCGAGGGCCGCGTCGGCGCCGACACCCCGACGGTCGTGACGCAGCTGGCCGGTTTGCGGGCACTGGGCGTACGCACCGCCCTCGACGACTTCGGCGCCGCCCAGGCGAGCCTGGCCCACCTGCGCCGCCTGCCGATCGACATCCTCAAGGTCGACCGGGCGCTGGTCGGCGAACACGGCACCAGCCGGCAGAACGGCGGCATCTCCAAGCCGCTGATCGACGTCGTGGTCAGCGTGGGCCGCCGGCTCGGCATGGAGATCATCGCCGAAGGCCTCGAATCGGGCACCCAGATCGAACAGGCCCGCACCGCCGGCTGCCAACTCGGGCAAGGCTTCGCCCTCGCCCACCCGGCGCCGGCCGAACGCTTCGAGGCCTTCCTCGCCGAACGCCTCACCCAACCGAACTAAGAGCCGATCAAGCTGTCCCGGGTACGCGGTGGGCACGACCGTCGCTCCCGCCGGGGACCGCTCGCTCCGCTTCACTGCCAGGTCCGCCCTGGGTCACCCATCGAACGGCGCGCGGCTCCCGGCAGCGGTGGGGGGTGTTTCTGCGGCCGCACATGCCTCGGCATGTGCGTACGTGCGAAAGCATGTCGGCTCGCGGAGAGAGTCCCGCGGACGGCGCCGTCCGAGTCCGAACCTCTCGGGCGGCGCCGAACAACCGGACGATCGGCCCTGACCGCGCGCGGCCGCGGACCTGGCAGGGACGGGCCCCCCGGGGCCCGGCCCGGTCTCCGGCGGGAGCGACGGTCGCGCCCACGACGGACCCGGGAAGAAACGTCTCGGGCGTAGAAATGAATGGCTTACAGCCAGAGGGCCCGCGGCGGGCCACCTCGGCGGGACAAATAGACTCGCTCGGGTCGCCGTGGGCGTGTCACGCTCGCCGGCGGAGCGCAATGGGAATCGCCCACACGACGCAAGGGGGCACTGATGGCTGCCATTTCCCGCGATGAGGTCGCGCATCTCGCGCGGCTGTCGCGGCTCGCCGTGACCGAGCAGGAGCTCGACACGTTCGCCGGCCAGCTGGACGTGATTCTCCAGGCCGTGGCACGGGTGGGTGAGGTCGCGGCGGCGGACATCCCGCCGACCTCGCACTCCGTGCCGTTGACCAATGTCCTGCGGGAAGACGTCGAAACCCCCTGCCTGACTCGGGAAGAGGCCCTCGCGGGCGCGCCCGATGTCGCCGAAGACCGGTTCCGGGTGCCGCGCATCCTGGACGAGGAGGCGTGATGTCCAGCGAGCTCACCCAGCTGACCGCCAGCGAGATCGCGAAGCGGATCAGTGACGGCGACGCCTCCGCCGAGGAGGTGACCCGGGCGCACCTCGACCGGATCGCCGCCGTCGACGGCAAGGTCCACGCCTTCCTGCACGTCGACGCCGACGGGGCGCTCGAGGCCGCGCGGGCGGTCGACGCCAAGCGCGCCGCCGGCGAGGAGCTCGGCCCGCTCGCCGGCGTGCCGATCGCCGTCAAGGACGTGCTGACCACCCGCGGCGTGCCGACCACGGCCGGCTCCAAGATCCTCGAGGGCTGGCGGCCGCCGTACGACTCGACGGTCGTCGAGCGGTTGAGGCGCGCCGGCACCGTGATTCTCGGCAAGACCAACATGGACGAGTTCGCGATGGGCTCGTCGACGGAATACTCCGCCTACGGGCCGACCAACAACCCGTGGGACCTCGGCCGGATCCCCGGCGGGTCCGGCGGTGGCAGCGCCGCGGCGGTCGCCGGCTACGAGGCGCCGCTGGCGATCGGCACCGACACCGGCGGCTCGATCCGCCAGCCGGGCGCGGTGACCGGCACCGTGGGCGCCAAGCCGACCTACGGTGGCACGTCCCGCTACGGCCTGATCGCGTTCTCGTCGAGCCTCGACACCCCGGGGCCGTGTGCCCGCACGGTCCTCGACGCCGCCCTGCTGCACGAGGTGATGGCCGGCCACGACCCGCGCGACTCCACCTCGATCCCCCAGCCGGTGCCGCCGGTCGTCGAGGCCGCCCGGCGCGGCATGACCGGCGACCTGACCGGCGTCAAGCTGGGCCTGGTCACCGAGTTCGACGCCGGCGACGGCGCCGAGCCGGGCGTGATGGCCGCCTTCCGCGACGCCCTCGCCGCGCTGACCAAGCTCGGCGCGGAGGTCGTCGAGGTCTCCTGCCCGCACTTCCAGTACGCGCTGCCGGCCTACTACCTGATCGCGCCGAGCGAGTGCTCCTCCAACCTGGCGCGGTTCGACGGCGTCCGCTACGGCCTGCGGGTCGGCGACGACGGCACCCGGTCGCTGGAGGAGGTCATGTCGCTGACCCGCGAGGCCGGTTTCGGCCCCGAGGTCAAGCGCCGGATCATGCTCGGCACGTACGCGCTGTCCAGTGGCTACTACGACGCCTACTACGGCCAGGCGCAGAAGGTCCGCACGCTGATCACGCAGGACTTCGCCAGCGCCTTCGAGCAGGTCGACGTGCTGGTCTCGCCGACGACCCCGTTCGTGGCGTTCCCGTTCGGGTCCCGCACCTCGGACCCCTACCAGATGTACCTCGCCGACCTCTTCACCATCCCCACCAACCTGTACGGCGGTCCGGGCATCTCGGTGCCCTGCGGGCTCTCCGACGGGCTGCCGGTCGGCTTCCAGATCATGGCGCCGACCATGGCCGACGACCGCATGTACCGGGTCGCCGCCGCCCTCGAGTCCGCCGTCGGCACGCTGACCCCGCCGTCCCTGGAGGGCTGATGACCACCACGACGCTGCCGACCTACGACGCGGCGATCGCCGCCTTCGAGCCGGTGATCGGCCTCGAGACCCACGTCGAGCTCGGCACCAGGACCAAGATGTTCTGCGGCTGCCGCACCGACTTCGGCGGCGAGCCCAACACCCGGGTCTGCCCGGTCTGCCTCGGCCTGCCCGGTTCGCTGCCGGTGGCCAACAAGGCCGCGATCGAGGCGACGATCCGGATCGGCCTGGCGCTCAACTGCTCGATCGCGAGCTGGTGCCGGTTCGCCCGGAAGAACTACTTCTACCCGGACATGCCGAAGAACTTCCAGATCAGCCAGTACGACGAGCCGCTGTGCGTGGACGGCTACCTCGACGTGGAGGTCGACGGTCGCACGGTGCGCATCGGCATCGAGCGGGTCCACCTGGAGGAGGACACCGGCAAGACGCTGCACGTGGGCGGGGCCACCGGCCGGATCCACGGCGCGACCGAGTCGCTGGTCGACTACAACCGCGCCGGCATCCCGCTCGTCGAGATCGTCACCAAGCCGGTCCCCGGCGCCGGCGCGCTCGCGCCCGAGGTCGCCCGCGCCTACGTCACCGAGCTCCGCGACGTGATCCGCGGCCTGGGCGTGTCCGACGTCCGCATGGAGGAGGGCTCGCTGCGCTGCGACGTCAACACGTCGCTCAACCGCGCCGGCGAGGAATGGGGCACCCGCACCGAGACCAAGAACGTCAACTCGCTGCGCTCCGTCGAGCGGGCCGTCCGCTCCGAGATCATCCGGCAGGCGTCGGTGCTCGAGGCCGGCGGCCGGATCGTGCAGGAGACCCGGCACTTCTCCGAGGAGACCGGCGACACCCGCCCGGGCCGCTCGAAGGAGACGGCGACCGACTACCGCTACTTCCCCGAGCCCGACCTGGTGCCGCTCGCACCGGACCCGGAGTGGGTCTCGGCGCTGCGCGACGCGTTGCCCGAGCCGCCGCGCGTCCACCGCAAGCGCCTCCAGGACGCCTGGGGTCTGTCCGATCTGGACATGCAGTCGGTGGTCAACGCCGGCGCCGTCGAGCTGATCGAGGAGACGGTCGCGGCGGGCGCCACGGCCGCGGCCGCCCGCAAGTGGTGGCTGGGCGAGCTGGCCCGGCGCGCCAACGAGGCCGGCATCGAGCTGGCCGCCGTCGGCGCGACGCCGGCCCAGGTCGCCGAGCTGCAGACGCTGGTCGACAGCGGCAAGCTCAACGACAAGCTGGCCCGCGTGGTGCTCGAGGGCGTCGTCGCAGGCGAGGGCTCACCCGCTGACGTGATGGAGGCCCGCGGGCTCGCGGTGGTCTCCGACACGGGCGCGCTCACGGCCGCGGTCGACGAGGCCATCGCCGCCAACCCGGACGTGGCCGCCAAGGTCCGCGACGGCAAGGTGGCCGCGGCCGGCGCGCTGGTCGGCGCGGTCATGAAGACCACCAAGGGCCAGGCGGACGCGAAGGCCGTCCGGGAGCTGATCCTGCAGCGCCTGGGCGTCGAATCCTAGGAGCGCGAAGAGCGGTTCCCGGGCCCGTCGGGGGCACGACCGTCGCTCCCGCCGGGGACCGCTCGCTCCGCTTCGCTGCCAGGTCCGCGGGAAGGAGCTGCGCTTGATCGGGACCTTGCGCGCCGTGGTGCTGGACGCGCCCGACGCCCGGCGGCTGGCCGCCTTCTACCGGGCCCTCGCCGGCTGGACGGAGCTCTACGCCGAGGACGACTTCATCGCGCTGGACGCCGGGGGCGGTTGGCGTGTCGCCGTCCAGAACAGTCCCGACCATGTGGCGCCGCGGTGGCCCGATCCGGCGTACCCGCAGCAGGCCCATCTCGACCTGCGCGTCCCCGACCTGGCCGCCGGCGCGGCGAAGGCGATCGCCCTCGGCGCGACGCCGCTGCGCGAGCACGAGCACTGGCACACGCTGGCCGACCCGGCCGGGCACCCGTTCGACCTGTGCCTGTCTCCGGCGGAGCCGTCGCTGATGGCCGTGGTGCTCGACTGCCCGGACGCGCGGTCGTTGAGCGCGTTCTATGCGGAGCTGCTCGGCGAGGACGGGGCGCGACCCGTGCTGTTCCAGCAGGTCGCCGACTATCGCGCGCCGCGGTGGCCCGACCCGGCCTACCCGCAGCAGTTCCACCTCGACGTCACGGTCGACGACGTCGAGGCGGCCGAGGCCGCGGTGCTGAAACTCGGCGCCACGTCGCTGAATGCCGGCGGCGACGGCTGGCGGGTCTATGCCGACTCGGCCGGCAAACCGTTCTGCCTCTGCTGGGACTAGCGCAGGAGATCTAGCAGTCGGTCGGCTTGGCGCCGGGCGCTGTCCGCCGGGTTGCGCGCGCTCGCCGGACCGCCGGGTCGCAGCAATGCGAGCCAGAACATGGCCCACAAACGGCGGGCGGCTCGCAGTCGGCGCTCGTCGACCTCGAAAAGTGCTGCCAGGCGGTCGAAGTCGAGGTCGCGGGCCGACAGGTGCTCGGCGAGGAGTGCCACCTCGGTGGCCGGATCGCTGGCCCGGGCGTCTTCGAAGTCGACGATCCGGATCCGGCGCCCGTCCCACAGGTAGTTCGCCAGGTTCGGGTCCCGGTGGCCCAGCACCAGGCGCGACGGCCGCTCGCGGAGCAGGTCCGGGTCGGGCCCGTCCCACCAGCGGGCCGCGGCCGCGAGCGCCGCGGCCACTTCGCGGGGTGGGTTCGGCCAGTCGACATCGCGCAGCGCATTGCCGAAGGCCAGGTCGTCCGCCCAGCCGTCGACGCCGCCGTCGATGCCCACCGTCCACAGTGTGTGGAGAGCCGTCGCCAGCGTGGTCAGTTGCGGATCGCTGGGGCGGCCCGCCAGCGGCTCTCCCGGCACGAACGTCATCGTGACCGTCGGCGGTGTCGCGGCGAGCGCCGCGTGGACCGGCTGCGGGGCCAAGCCGGCCGCGTCCCGGTGGATCCGGCGCAGGGTCGCCCACTCACGCCGATGCTCGCCGCGCCCCCACGACGTGTAGCGCTTGGCCACCAGGCCGCCCACGATGCGCAGTTCGTGCGTGGTCGCCATGCCCCGACCTTAGAAGTCACCGGTAGGGCTGGCGCGCAACGGGCGTTTGCCCGCGTCAGCGGGCCGGTTCGCCGGGGCGTTGCGTGATGGGGGACGCGAAGAAGTCGGCGAACTCGTCGACCAGGTGTCGCGGCGCACGGTTGATGCCGTCGTGGGCGCAGTTGGCGATCTCGACCGCGCGGGCGTGCGGGAGCGCCGCGGCCAGGGCCTCGTCCGCGACCGCGTAGTGGCGCGGGCCCTTCGCCCCGCAGGCCAGCAGCACCTCGGCGGTCACCCCGGACCAGGCCTCGGCGGGGCCGTCGGCCGCCTCGATGAGGGCCGTCTCGTCGAGGGTCATCGGGACCAGGTCGCCCATCGTGCGGCCGATCGGGGTGCGCATGAACAGCCGCACGATCGCCACCCGCACCGACAGCGGCCAGCGCGACGACGCCTGGTGGGTGTTGATGCCGCCGGCCGTGATGGCCAGGGCGCGCGGGAGGTCGCCGGCCCGGGCCGCCGCCTGGGCGGCGGGGAGCCACCCGGCGGGCGCGCTGCCGTCGACCGAGATGGCCGCGTCGTAGAGGGCCAGGCGAGCGATCGGCAGCCGGAGCGCCGCCGACAGCGCGATGAAGCCGCCGCTGCTGTGACCGATCACGTTGGTGGCGCCGGTATGCGCCAGGATCGCGGCGAGGTCGTCGATCTCCTGCTCGAACGTGTAGGGCAGCAGCCGCGGCGGCGCGTCGGCCCGGCCGCGGCGGTTGTAGAGGTGCACCGTGAACCGGTCGGCCAGCGCGGTCGCGAACCGCCGGTAGACGTCGATCGTCACCCCGCCGCCGTGCACCACGACGATGCCCGGCCCGACCCCCATCGAGTGCACCGCGATGTCGTTGACCCGCTCCATGTCCCGACCCCTCCCATAACTGCGAACGCCGTTTGCAGTTTACAGTAGATCGGTGAGCGACGCACAACCCATCTGGACCCGGCCGGAACGCGGCCGGCGCGGCCCGGCGCCGAGCCACAGCCGCGAGGAGATCGTGAGCGCGGCGATCGCGCTGGCCGACACCGAGGGACTCGCCGCGGTCTCGATGCGCGCCGTCGCCGCCCGGCTGGGCACCACGGCGGGCTCGCTCTACCGCTACCTCTCGTCGCGGGACGACCTGCTCGACCTGATGACCGACCGCGCGGTCGGCACGCTGAAGCCCTATCCGGCGACGAAGGGCGACTGGCTCGACCAGATGGTCGAGCTGGCCCGGCAGCAGCTCGACCTGCACCGCCGGCACCGCTGGCTCGGCGAGGTCAGTCAGCGACCCACCGGCATCGGCCCACAGACCCTCGACTGGTTCGACCACTGCCTGGGCGTCCTGGCGCCGCTGAAGGCGCCCACCGCGACCAGGTTCGAGGCGATCGCCGTCATGACGGGCACGGTGATCCTGTTCAGCACCAGCGGCGCCGGCGGCGGCGCGGCCTCGTTCGCGGCCTTCGAACCGGCCCGCCACCAGAACCTGGCGGCGGCCCTGGCCGAGCCAGGACCGCCGCCGGGAACCGATCTCTTCGAGCGCGCCGTCCGCAGCCTGTTGACCGGGCTGCTGGCGGATGGCCTCACCGCTCCGTGAACTGACCCGCCTCGTTGGCGCCAGTCGAGGCGTCGCTGGTCGAGCCACCGATCGGGGGTTCCATGCCGCCGGTGGTGGCGTCGCCGGTCGTCGTGGGCGCCGCGTCGGGGTTGGTCACCCGGCGCACGCTCGCCGGCCCGGCCGTGCCGCCGGTGGTGGTCACCGCTCCGCCCGACCGGGTCGGGCCGCCGTTGCGCAGCACCTCCGGGTCGACCGGGTCGGCCAGGTCGCGGTCCTTCGCCTCCCGCACCGGGTCGGTCCGGGGCACTGTCACCTCGTCGAGCACGTCCTCGCCGTACTGGTCACCGAAAAGCTCACGTCGATCGCTCATGCCCGTCCGGTTACCCAGCGGCCGGCAACCGAATCAGGGCGTCGCGAAGGCGCTCAGGAACTTGTCGCGGAACGCGTCCATGCGCCAGACCGGACCGTCGGCCGCCGGCGCCAGACCCGGCGACCAGCCCCAGCTGTCGATCTTCGGCAGGACCGCCGGGTCCTTGGCAACCACCGTGATCGGCACGTCGCGGTTGGGGTTCGGCCCGGTGATGACCGGCGACGGCTGGTGGTCGCCCAGCATCACCAGCACGGTGTTCGCGTCGCCGTATTTCTCCATGTAGGACACCAGGCTGTCGACCGAATATTCGACCGTGCGCCGGTAGTTGTCGCGGACCTTCGACACGTCCTCGCCGTCGACCTCGTTGGGGTTGCCACCCCGCCCACCGTTGCCGGGATAGGTCGAGCCGTCGCCCAGGGTGTCCCAGTCCATCATCGGCGGCACCGGGTCCCACGGCGCGTGGCTGGACAGCAGGTCGATCTCGGCCATCACCGGCTGGCGCGCCGACACCGGGCGGGCGAGCTCCGACCGCCGGAACGAGTGCAGCGTGAACTGGTCGGGAATCGAGGAGAACGCGTAGCCCTGGCCCTTGTAGCCGAGCGTCCGATCGTCGTACTCGTGGTCGAAGCCATAGATCCGGCCCTCGGGCCAGTCGCGCCGGTTGGCCGGCATCACCGCGACCGTGCGCCAGCCGGCCTTCGAGAACGCCGTCGTCAGCGTGTAGCGCGAGCCTTCGACGAACTTGCCGTAGCGCCGCTGGCTGTCGATCCAGAGCCCCGACTGGAACGTCGCGTGGGCGAGCCAGCTCCCGCCGCCGATCGTCGACGACGTCAGCCAGCCGCTGCGGGTCTGGAAGCCGGCGGCCGTCAGCGACGCGGACCGGGCCGACAGGAGTGCCGCCGTCTGCGGATAGTTCACCGCGTCACGGCCGTAGCTCTCCACGAACGCGAAGATGACGTCCTTGCCCTTCAACCCTTGCAACAGCTGGGATCCCGGCACGTCGCGGAAGGCGTCGGTGGACTCCTCCCGGTCGTACGCCGCCTGATCGGCGATGTCGGCCCGCAACTGGGCCGCGTGCCCGTAGGCGGCGGCCGTGGTCGACCGGCCCGCGATCGGCACGCCCGGCACGACGTGCACACCCAGCAGGGCGAGCGCGACCCAGGCCACGCCGAGCACCGCGACGACCCGCAACGCCAGGGCGCGCCGGACCGCCACCACCTTCGAGAGCCGCAGGATCGACAGCGTCGCCAGCACCGGCAGGGCCAGCGCCAGCAGGATCGCGACGACCACGGCGACGACGGCGCCGGTCTTGCCGAACGACTCCGACACCCATTCGGAGGCGGCGCGGAACAGCGACCAGTCCGACAGCGGGTCGAACTGCCGCGACAGCGTGACGCCGAAACCGAGGTCGAGCAGCTTGAGCAGGGTGAGCGCGCTGAGCACCACGCCGGCGACGATGCCGACGACGGTGCGCGCCCGGGCCGGCAGCAGCACGACCACCGCGACTCCGACCAGCGCCTCCAGCGGGATCACCACGAGCGCCCACGGGCTCAGCGCGGCGAAGTCGTCGGGGACGAGCAGCAGTAGGAGCACGAAGAACGCGGCGAGGCCGGTGAGGATCCGGCTCCTCACGACGCGAGCCAGTCCGGTTCCACGGTGCGCCGGGCGTGCCGGGCCTTGGCGGCGAGGTAGCCGGCGTTGGCGGCCGACAGGTGCAGCCGGGTCGGCACCCGCTCGGTGACCGTCACACCCAACTCCGTGAGCTGTTTCTCCTTGTCAGGGTTGTTGCTCAGCAACGCGATCCGGGAGACGCCGAGGGCGCGCAGCATCTGGGCCGCGGCGGTGTAGTCGCGCTCGTCCTCCGCATGCCCGAGCGCGAGGTTCGCCTCGTACGTGTCCATTCCCGTGTCCTGCAACGCGTAGGCGTCGAGCTTGGCGTAGAGGCCGATGCCCCGCCCCTCCTGCCGGAGGTAGAGCAGGATCCCGCCGGCGTTGGTGATCCGCTCGACCGCCTCGCGCAGCTGTGGCCCGCAGTCGCAGCGCTCGCTGCCGAACACGTCGCCGGTCAGGCACTCGCTGTGCGGCCGCACCAGCGGCGCCTCGTCGCGGGCCAGGGTGTCGCGCCACTCGCCCAGGCCGAAGGCGATGTGTTCGCGGCCGTCGACCAACCCGTCGAAGGTGAACACCTCGGCCTTGGTGGCGTAGCCGTCGGGGAACCGAAGGGGGACGGATACCTCGGTGCGTATCGTCGCGTCGTCCATCAATCTCCTCATCAGACGGTGCACCGGGGCGAGAGCGCGTAGCGCAGCAGCACCACGTCGCCGACCTGGCGGACCTCGGCCAGCGTCGCCCGGCGCTCCTGGTTCCAAGGGAAGTCCCCGTCGCCGACGAAGCGGGGAGCCTTGGAGTCGCCGACGAAGAAGGGTGCCACCACGAGGTGCAGCTCGTCGGCGAGCTGTTCGGTCAGGAACTGGGTGTGGATGGTGCCGCCGCCCTCGACCATCAGCCGGCCGACACCGCGAGCGTAGAGGTCCTCGGTGACCTGGCGCAGGTTGACCGGCTGCCCGCCGTCGACGACGGTGGCGTGCGCGCCCAGCCGGCGCCGGGCCTGGTCCACAGTGGAGCTGGCGCAGTAGACCAGCTTCTCGGCGTCGCCGGACTGGAAGAACGCCGCCTCGGGTTCGAGGCCCGCACCCTCGGTGACGGTCACCTTGCGCGGCGTGGGGTGTTGGCCCCGGGCCACCCGGGCCGCCCGGTGGGCCGGCGACTTCACCACGAGGCGCGGGTTGTCGCGGCGGACGGTCTCGGCGCCCACGAGGATGGCGTCGCAGCCGGCGCGCACGTCGTCGACCCGGTCGAAGTCGACCTCGTTGGAGAGCAGCAGGCGCTCGTCTGCGGTGTCGTTGACGTAGCCGTCGATCGACATCGCGCAGCTCAGCAGGATGTAGGGTCGCTCAGCCATGGCTGTACTCCGGTTGCCGGTGGACGCCGCTGTCCCGTAGCTCATGGTCCAGCATGACCGGCTCCCGCGCAGCGCGTCGACCGTCGGCCCAGCGCAGCACCAGCACCACCGCCCCCGGCAGGCTCGCCACCAGCGCCAGCACGCCGAACACGACCGCGGTGGCCACACCCTGGCCGGAGGTCAGTCCGGCCGCGCCGAATGCCCACGCGGCGACGCCCTCGCGCGGCCCCCAGCCGGCGATGTTGCAGGGCAGCGCCATCGCGAGCAGGGCCAGCAGGGTCAGCGGGGCGAGCAGATGCAGCGGCGCCGTCGCGCCGGCCGTCCGGGCGGCCACCAGGAACGTGATGAGATGGCCGGCCAGCACGGCCGCGGTGGTCAGCACGACACCGACGCCGGTGCGCGCCGAGGTCAGCCCGGTCCGCAGCCGCAGCCGGCCCTTGACCAGGAAGGCGATGCCGCCGAGCACCGCCAGCGCCAGCACCGCGAGCGGCATGTGCCGGCGGACGGGTGAAGGGAACACGGCCAGCGTTACCACCGAGAGCGCGATCGTAATCACGAAGCCCGCCATCCGCTCGACCACGACCGCGCGTACGCCGAGGGCCACGTCACCGATGTCCTTGCCGTGCCGGACCGCGCGGTGCACGTCGCCGACCACCCCGCCCGGCAGCGTGGTGTTGAGGAACTGGGCCCGGTAGTAGGCGCCGACGGCCTCGCGCATCGGCAGCGTCACGCCGAGCGCCCGGGCCACCAACGCCCACCGGTAGGCGCAGGCCACCGTGGTGACCACACCGATCGCGAAGGCCGTGGCGACCGCCGTCGCGTCGACCCCGCGCAGGCCGTCGAGGAAGGGGCCGCTGCCCAGCCGCCAGACCAGCACGGCCAGCACCGCGCCGCCGACCGCGAGCTTGCCCCAGCCCAGCAGCTGTGCCTTGGTCACGGCGCCGCCAGCAGGTCGACGTGGTGAACGGTCGCGGTGAGCCGGCCCTCGGCGATCTCCTCCAGCCGGCGCCGGGCGTACCCGCTCGCGGGTGTGCTCAGCGCGGGCACCTGCTCGACCGCGGCCGCCAGCCAGTCCTGGAACCAGGCGGCGACGAGGTCCCGGTGGTCGGCGCCGAGCCGCCACGGGCTCGGTCGCAGCGTGGTCGGCACGCCGCGCTCGGCGAACGCGTCCTCCAGCGCGGCGACCGCGTCGGGTCCGAGCAGGCGGCGGCCACCAACCGTGCGGCGCTGGTGGGCGTTGAACGCGGCCGCGACCTCGTCGTCGAACGGGTCGGCCGGCCCGAGCTCGACCCGGCCGACCACGGAGAGCGTCATCAACAGCGGCACGCCGGCGTCGGCGCAGGCCGAGGCCATCGCGGCGATCTCGTCCACGGTCAGGATGTCGATCAGGGCCGAGCCGGTGACCAGGTCCGCGCCGGCGAGATCGGCGGCGCTCAGCGTGCCGATGTCGCGCTGCCGGACCGCGCCGGTGACCTGGTCGGGCTTGCCGACCATGGCCGCCGTCAGCAGGTCCGGATCGCGGTCCCACATGATCCAGTGCTGGGCCGCCGGTAGCTGCGGCGCGAGCCAGCGGGCCGCCGCGCCGGTGCCGCAACCCAGGTCGTGGATCACCAACCGCTCGGCGCCCGCGAACCGCTCCCGCAGCTCGGCGACCAGCTCGGCCGAGCGGGCGGCCGCGTCGGCGGCCTCCCGCAGACGCAACCAGTTGGGGCTCACCCTGGGCATCAGGACATCCGTCATCTGCTCGTGCTCTCCCGCGTAGCGACCGTGGACAGGACTTCGGAGGCCAGTGCCGCGGTAACCGGCCAGCCCGTCAACGTCTCGCGACGCCGGCGGGCCGACGCGCGGAGCGCGGCGCGGGCGGACGGTTCGGCCAGCCAGCGCCGCAGCGCGGTGGCGAGGGCGGGCGCGTCGCCGGGCGGGACCAGCATCCCGGGACGGCTGCCGTCGGGCGCGCGGCCCAGCGTCTCGGGCAGCCCCTGCGCGGTGGTGGCCAGCACGGGGATGCCGCGGGCGAGGGCCTCGGTCACCACCATCCCGTAGGAGTCGGCCCGGGACGGCAGGACGAGCAGGTCGGCATCGGCGTACGCGGCGTCGAGGTCGGCGCCCACCCGCGGGCCGGCGAACCGCATCCCGGCCGGCGCCCGGTCCCGCACCTCGGCGGCGAACTCCGGCGCCCGCTCGAGCGAGCCGACGCACAGGCAGCGCCAACCGCCGGCCGGCAGCAGCGCCAGCGCGTCGGCCAGCACGTCCTGGCCCTTGTGCGGCAGCAGCGCCGCCACGCAGAGCAGCCGTTCGCCGGTCTCGCTCGGCTCGGCCAGCGGCCCGAGGTCGACGCCGGGCGGGGCCGCCGTGGCCGCCACGCCGTAACGCCGCGTCACCTCGCGGCGACACCACTCGCTGGTGGTCAGCACCGCGTCGGCGGCGGTGAGCACCTCGCGCTCGCCGGGGACGCCGAACAGCATGTGCGCCAGCACGACGAGCCGCAGCCGGCGGACCCGCTCGACCGGGACGGCCGGCGCGAGCAGACCGTCGACCACCACGAGCGCGCCGTCGGGCAGCGTGTCGAGCACCGGACCGAGCGCGGCGCCGACCGGGACCGGATGCTCGCGCACCGTCCAGCCCAGCGTCGCCAGACCGTCGAGGACCCGCCGGTCGTACGCGTTCCCGCCGCTCGGGAAAGCTGGGTCGTCGATGTCGGCCGGCACGATGACGTGTACGCCGCCCGGCGGCGAATGGTTCACAGCGATCGCTCGTAGCTCGCCCACGCGATGTGCGACTCGTGCAGTGTCACGGTGATGCCGGCCAGCTCACGGCCCCCGTCACCGAGGTCGCCGGCCGCCGCCTTCTCGGCCAGCCGGTCGGCGATCACCTTCGCCAGCACCTCGGTCGTCGTGTTGGTGCCGGCCAGCGTCGGGTCGTCGTCGAGGTTGCGCAGGTTGAACTGCCCGACGATGGCCTTGAGCTCCTCGGACGCCCGGGCGATGTCGACGACGATGCCGTCCGCGTCGAGCTCCGGGCGACGGAAGGTGGCGTCGACCAGGAAGGTCGCTCCGTGCAGCTGCTGGGCGGGCCCGAAGACCTCGCCGCGGAAGCTGTGGGCGACCATCATGTGATCGCGCACCGTGACGCTGAACATGCGTTTCTCTACTCTCCGTAGGTGATGACGTGGCACAACCCGGCCAGGCTGCCAGAAGCCAGCTCCGGCAGGATCTCCGGTAGTCGCTCGAACGGGTGCTCCGCGGTGACCAGCGCGTCGAACGCCGGGTCGCGGAGCAGGTCGAGGGCGAGCGCCAACCGGTCCGAATAGGACCGTGTCGACCGCCGGGCCGGCGCGACCATGCCGACCTGGCTCGCCCGGATGGCCAGGCGTCCGGAGTGGAACCCCGCACCGAGCGGGACGCTGACCTCGCGGTCGCCGTACCAGCTCAGCTCGACCACGGTGCCCTCTGGACGCAGCAACTCCAAACTTCGACGCAGCCCCGCCTCCGACGCGCTCGCGTGGAACACGAGATCGCGGCTCCCGGCGGCGTCGTCCGGATGGGCGAAATCCACGCCCAGCGCGGCGGCCGTCCGCGCACGGGAGGAGTCCACGTCGACCAGTTCGACCGCCACGCCCGGGAAACGGGCCAGCAGCCGGGCGACGCCACAGCCGACCATTCCCGCGCCGACCACCGTGACCCGGTCGCCGACCAGCGGCGGGGCGTCCCAGAGGGCGTTGACCGCGGTCTCCACCGTGCCGGCCAGCACCGCGCGCGACGGTGGCACGTCGTCGGGCACCGGGACCACAGCGGACGCCGGGACGACGTACCCCGTCTGGTGTGGGTAGAGGCAGAACACCGTGCGACCGCGCAGGTCGTCGGGGCCATCCTCGACCACACCGACGTTGAGGTAGCCGTACTTCACCGGGCCCGGGAAGTCACCCTCCTGGTGGGGCGCCCGCATGGCCGTATGCTGGCTTGCTGGCACCGCGCCGCGGAATACGAGCGTCTCGGTGCCCCGGCTGACGCCGGAGCGGATCGTGCGGACCCGGACCTCCTGCGGGCCGGGCGCGGGCACGGTGGCCGGACGGATCTCACCGGCGCCGGGTGTGACCACCCAGAACGCGCGTTCCGACAGGATCATTCGTGGCTCTCCGTCATGTTCATGAACCGAACGATCCCATCTCCCGTGCCACCCGGTGCCGCTTCATGACACGGAGGAACGATGCGCCTGGTTCGATCCGGCCCCCTGGTCGGCATGTTTGCCCAGTTCACAGTGCTTGCTGCGGTGGGGGCCGCGGTCGGTATCGGTGCCGTCGGCTGGTTCGCCGGCGCGGCGTACGCCATCGTCACGGCGATTCTTCTTCAACACGGACTGTCATCATCCGGACTCAAGACGTACGGCCCCGCCGACTGGGTGACGGCCGCTCGGACGACCCTGATCGGGGTCGTCGCGGCGCTCGTCGTCGACTCGCTCCGGCAGCCGCCGGCGGTCACCGCGATCGTCGGCCTGGTGGTCGTCGCGCTGCTGCTCGACGGCGTGGACGGGCAGGTCGCCCGGCGGACCGGCACGACATCGGCATTCGGCGCGCGGTTCGACATGGAGGCCGACTCGTTCCTGGTCCTGGTGCTCAGCCTCTATGTCGCCCGGGACGCCGGCTGGTGGGTGCTGGCGATCGGCGGGATGCGGTACGCGTTCATGCTCGGCATCTGGTCGACCCGCTGGATGCGGGGCACGCTGCCGCCGCGCTACTGGCGCAAGGTGGTCGCCGCGACCCAGGGCGTCGCGCTGGTCACCGCGACCGCCGGCATCCTGCCGTTCCGGGTCAACCTCGTGCTGCTGCTGGTCGCCTTCGCGCTGCTGGTCGAGTCGTTCGGCCGCGACGTGCTCTGGCTCTGGCGGGACGGTCACCCGGTCACCCGTACCCGGGTGATCGGTAGGCTCCTCCCTCGTGAGTGAGCAGGATCGCTGGCCGTGGCCGGCCGGCAGCGCGACCGGCGTCGGCTCGATGCCCGGCGCCGACATCGCCGAGGCGCAACGGATCGTGCTGGGCGAGCTGCCCGACCTGCCGCACCTGCCGGAGCTGCCGGAGCGTGGCCCCGGCGCCGACATCATCGGGCGCACCTCGGCGTTCCTCGTCGACCTGCCGGTCGAGCTCTACGTCGGCCGCTGGCGGATCGCGGCGCGGCCCGGGCGTGACCTGCGGCGGGCGCTCGACCTGCTGGAACGCGACCTCGACCAGCTCACCGAGCAGGGCGACGGGTTCACCGGCGTGGTCAAGGTGCAGGCGGCCGGGCCGTACACCCTGGCCGCGAACGTCGACCTGCCGGTCGGTGGGCGGTTGCTGCGCGACGAGGGCGCCGTCCGGGACCTGACCGCGTCGCTGGCCGAAGGGCTGCGGGGGCACGTCGAGGACGTGCGGCGGCGGCTGCCCGGCGCGACCGTGCTGCTCCAGGTCGACGAGCCCGCGCTGCCGACGGTGCTGGCCGGGCGGGTGCCGACCGAGAGCGGGTTCAGCGCCTACCGGGCGGTCGAGTCGTCGGACGCGACGGACGCGCTGCGCTCGCTGGTCGCCGCCGTCGGGGCGCCTGTGGTGTTCCACTGTTGCGCGGCGGACGTACCGATCGCGCTGCTGGTGTCGGCCGGCGCCGCGGCGTTGTCGATCGACCTGTCGCTGGTGTCGTCGCTGGATCCGTTGGGTGAGGCGATCGACGCCGGGGTCGGGCTGCTCGCGGGGGTCGCGCCGACGTCCGGCTCGCGGGCGCCCGGTTCGAAAGAGCTGGTCGATCGGGTACGGGCGGTCTGGAACCAGCTCGGCTTCGGGCGCGACCTGCTGACCCGGCAGGTCGTGGTCACGCCGACCTGCGGGTTGGCCGGGGCCTCCGCGACCTACGCGCGGGACGTGCTCGCCGCGTGCCGGGACGCCGGGCGGCGGCTCGTCGAGGAGTAGCGGCGACGCGCGTAGGGAAAGATGGCCGGCATGATCGGCCGCCTCTACAACGTCGTGATCGACTGTCCGGATCCTGCCGCCTTGGCGGGGTTCTACAGCCAGCTGCTCGGCATGCCCGTCGTCACCTCGCGCGAGGGCTGGGTGGTGATCTCCGACGACCAGGTCCGGATCGCCTTCCAGGCGGCCTCCGACCTGCGCGAGCCCCGCTGGCCCGACCCCGAGCGGCCGCAGCAGATGCACCTCGACGTGATGGTCGAGGACGTGGACGCGGCCGAGGCGGCGGCGATCGCGCTCGGGGCGAAGCGGTTGCCGGGCGACGGCGAAGATTTCCGGGTGTTCGAGGATCCGGCGGGGCACCCGTTCTGTCTTGTGTTCGAGGTCTGAGCTTTTGTCGTACGTCCGGGCTAGGTTGCTCTAGTAGCGCCTAGCACGGAGGTTCGTCGCGGTGTCCGAAGAAGCCGTTCCCGATCAGCGGGTGACGCGTGCGCAGGAGGCGGCGGCGGGCGCGGAGCCACCGGCGCGGGCCCGTGAGCGGCACGCGGCGCTGGCCGACGAGATCGACGGTCACACCTACCGCTACTACGTGCTCGACGCGCCGACGATCTCCGACGCCGACTTCGACGCGCTGATGCGCGAGCTCACGGCGCTCGAGGACGAATATCCCGCCCTGCGCACGCCGGAGTCGCCGACCCAGCGCGTCGGCGGGTTCACCACCGAGTTCCGGCCGGTCGAGCACCTCGAGCGCCTGCTCAGCCTCGACAACGTGTTCAGCGCCGATGGCCTGGCCGTCTGGGCCGAGCGCACGGTCCGCGACGCCGGTGGGCCGGTGCGGTTCCTGTGCGAGCTCAAGGTCGACGGCCTGGCGATCAACCTGACCTATGAGAAGGGCAAGCTGGTCCGCGGCGCGACCCGGGGCGACGGGCGCACCGGCGAAGACGTCACCGGCAACGTGCGCACGATCGACGGCATCCCGGAGAAGCTGACCGGCAAGGGCGTCCCCGAACTGCTCGAGGTGCGCGGCGAGGTCTACTTCCCGGTCTCGGCCTTCGCCGACCTCAACGCCGGGCTGGTCGAGCAGGGCAAGGCGCCGTTCGCCAACCCGCGCAACGCGGCCGCCGGCAGCCTGCGGCAGAAGGACCCGCGGATCACCGCCTCGCGGCCGCTGCGCATGGTGGTGCACGGCATCGGCGCCCGCAAGGGCTTCACGCCCACGTCGCAGTCCCACGCCTACGAGTCACTGCGCGCCTGGGGGCTGCCGACCAGCGAGCGCTGGAAGGTGGTCGACGACCTGGCCGGGGTCGACGACTACATCGCCTACTACGGCGAGCACCGCCACGACGTCGAGCACGAGATCGACGGCGTGGTGGTCAAGGTCGACGAGATCGCGCTGCAGGGCCGGCTCGGCTCGACCAGCAAGGCGCCGCGGTGGGCGATCGCCTTCAAATACCCGCCTGAAGAGGTCAACACCAAGCTGCTCGACATCCAGGTCAACGTCGGGCGCACCGGCCGGGTGACCCCGTTCGCGGTGCTGGAGCCGGTCAAGGTGGCCGGTTCGACGGTCGCGCTGGCCACCCTGCACAACGCCCGCGAGGTCGAGCGCAAGGGCGTGCTGATCGGCGACACGATCGTGCTGCGCAAGGCCGGCGACGTGATCCCCGAGGTGCTCGGCCCGGTGATCGGGCTGCGGCCCGACGACGCGCGACCGTTCGTCATGCCGACCGAGTGCCCGAGCTGCGGCACGACGCTCGCCCCGGCCAAAGAGGGCGACATCGACATCCGCTGCCCCAACGCCCGGTCGTGCCCGGCCCAGCTCCGCGAGCGCGTCTTCGCCCTCGCCGGCCGGGGCGCGCTCGACATCGAGGTGCTCGGCTACAAGGCGGCGACGGCGCTGCTCGAATGCGGCGTGATCACCGACGAGGGCGACCTGTTCGACATCGACGGGCTCGCCCTGCGTGACTGCCCGTTCTTCGTCAACAAGGACGGCACGCTCGGCAGCAACGCGGTCAAGCTGCTCGACAACCTCGAAGAGGTCAAGCAGCGTCCGTTGTGGCGGGTGCTCGTGGCGCTGTCGATCCGCCACGTCGGGCCCACGGCGGCCCAGGCGCTGGCCCGCCAGTTCGAGTCGGTCGAGCGCATCGACGAGGCGTCGGTCGAGGAACTGTCCGCCGTCGAGGGCGTCGGTCCGACGATCGCGGTGAGTCTCAAGGAGTGGTTCGCGGTCGACTGGCACCGCGAGGTGGTCCGCAAATGGCGGGCGGCCGGGGTACGGATGGCCGAGGAGCGCACCGACGAAGGCCCGCGCCCGCTGGAGGGTCTGACGGTCGTCGTGACCGGGACATTGGCCGAGTTCTCCCGCGACCAGGCCACCGAAGCCGTCGCGAGCCGGGGCGGCAAGGTCACCGGTTCAGTATCCAAGAAGACGGACTTTGTCGTCGTAGGCGACAATCCCGGCTCCAAGTACGACAAGGCGGTGTCCCTCAAGGTGCCGGTCCTCGACGAGGCTGGCCTGCGGATTCTGCTCTCCGACGGCCCCGACGCAGCGCGCGCGGCTGCACTGAGTGACGACTCCTGAGCTGAGTGCTATCGGCATAAAGCTGCCCGGTTGCCGTGTATACCAACTTAATCACGACTCTGTCCCTTTCGCTCGGTTGGCACATCGCGCCCATAGGGTGGGATCTTTAGTGGACGATCGGGCCGGCGCTGGGGGGCGTGGTGGGGCGAGCGGGGAGGTGGGATGGACGCTGCCGTGCGGCGTAATTCCGTTCCCACCGAGCGGGCGCCGTCGTTCTTCACCTTCGTCGGAGCGGTCATCGCGGTGGCCGCTCTCGTGTCCGCCGTGCCCGTCGGCCGGTTGCCGGGCCAGCTTCCCGATCTGCCGCTCGCCTTCTGGGTGATGGCGGCCCTGGCCGTCCTATGTGACTACCGGCCGTTCGCGCCGCCCGGTCGCCGCCAGAGCTCCGCCGTCTTCCCCTCGATCTGCTTCACGTTCGCCATCCTGCTCGCGTGGGGTCTCGGCCCGGCGCTGCTGGTGCAGGCCGCCGCCGTCGCCGTCTCCTCGTGGCGCCTGCATCACGCGCCCTGGCGGGCGGTGTTCAACGTCGCCCAGTACGCGCTGGCGCTGGGCGCGGCCGAAGCGGTGCTGCGGGGCCTGGGCGAGACGGCGTTCGCGGCCGGTGTCAGTCCAAGCTGGATCGACGTGGTGGCGGTGGCGACGGCCGCCGGGGCCTGGTTCCTCGTCAAGTACGGCACGGTCACCATCGCCGTCCGGCTGCACGCCGGCGGCAACTGGTGGGCCACGTTCCGCCAGGGCGTGGCGTTCGAGTCGGTGTCGATCGGCGCGCTGCTGCTGCTGGCCCCGCTCCTGGTCGGCGGCCCGGCCTCGCGCAGCGTCGCGCTCATCCCGCTGATGCTCGTCCCGCTGTTCGCGGTCTACCGGATGTCGCGCCTCTCGTCCGAACAGGAGCATCTGGCCCGCCTCGACCCGCTCACCGGCCTGGCCAACCGCAAGGCGCTGCTGGCCGAGGTGCACGAGCAGGCCACCCTGCACACCGAGCGCGCCGCGGCGGGCGCGGCCGACCGGCACTTCGCGCTGCTGCTGCTCGACCTCGACCGCTTCAAGCACGTCAACGACGCCCTCGGGCACGCCGTCGGCGACCAGCTGCTGATCGAGGTGAGCGGCCGCCTGGTCGAGGCCGTGGGCCCCAACGACGTCGTGGCCCGCCTCGGCGGTGACGAGTTCGCCATCCTCACGCCCCGGTTGGCCGACGCGTCCGGCGCCCGCGACCTGGCCGACCGCATCGTGGCCACGCTGGCCGAGCCGGTCGCCCTCGACGGCCTGCCGCTCGACGTCGCCGGCTCGATCGGCATCGCGCTGTTCCCCGAACACGGCGACGACTTCGCGACGCTGATGCGGCACGCCGACGTCGCCATGTACGACGCGAAGCACCGCCGCGACACCGTCGTCGTCTACGCGCCGGAGTCCGACCACAACACGCCCGAGCGCCTGAGCCTGCTGGGCGACCTGCGCCTGGCCCTCGACCCCGACGTGGCGGCGCCGGGGTCCGGCGAGATCACGATGTACTACCAGCCGCAGATCGAGATCCAGACCGGCGAGGTGGTCGGCGTCGAGGCGCTGCTGCGCTGGCGCCACCCCAAGCGCGGCATGGTCGACCCCGAAGAACTGATCAAGGTGGCCGAGCAGAGCGCCGTGATGCGCCTGCTGACCCGCAGGGTCGTCGACGACGTCGTCGAGCAGCTGGCGAAGTGGCAGGCGGCCGGCGTCTGCCTGCGGGCCGCGGTCAACGTCAGCATCCGCGACCTGCACACGCTGGAGATCGTCGACCAGATCAAGGAGCGGCTGACCCGCTTCGCTGTCGCCCCGGACCAGCTCCAACTCGAGATCACCGAGGGCGCGCTGATGGCCGACCCGCGGCGGGTGCTGGCCACGATCTCCGAGCTGGCGAAGCTGGGAGTGGCGATCGCCCTGGACGACTTCGGCACGGGCTACTCGTCGATGCAACACCTGCGCCGGCTGCCGCTGACCGAGGTCAAGGTCGACCGCTCGTTCGTGCTCGGCATGGCCACCGACGCCGACGACCACGCCATCGTCCGCACGGTCATCGACCTGGCCGGCGCCCTGGGCTTGCGGGTGGTCGCCGAGGGCGTGGAGGACGAGCGCACCTGGCGCCTGCTCCGCTCGGTCGGTTGTCACGTGGCCCAGGGCTGGTTCTACGCCCGCCCGATGCCGGCCGAAGAGCTCGTCGAATGGCTGGGCCGCTACCGCCCCCTCAACCCGAACTAGCCCGGCTTGGAGCAAGGAACGGCCCGTTACTAACGCTTTCCGCATAGGAACGGTCCGTTCCTAACGGTCGTGGCGGAGCACGCGAGGGTGGCGGGCCTCAGCCCGTCACCCTTCGGCTCGCGTTTGTTCAGGTCGTGTGGAGTGGCTCGGTCGCGTGCCGGTCGTTCTTGACGACCAGTTCGTGGACCACCCGCTCGGTCGTCACCTCGTGGCTGACCAGGTCGGCGACGGCGAGCGCGGCGAGCAGGGCCGCGTTGGCGAAGACCAGCCAGGTCAGGGTCGCGCCCGTGAAGGTCAGCGCGGCGACCAGGGACCAGAGGCCGGCGACCGCGATCGCCGAGTGGCCGAGCTTCACTCCAGGCGTGGTGGCCCGGATGGCGCTGAGCCCGGCGACGGCGGTCAGGCCGGTCGCCACGCCGAAGGCGAGCCAACCCGCGGTGGCCGGCGCGAAGGCGATCGCGGCGACCAGCAGGAAGACACCCCCGGCCAGGTACGACATGTCCAATGCGAAGCGTGGCGTGAGCTTCATGACTGACACCTCCCGGCGTCACGCCCCCGCGTGACGCCAACTGCTGCGGTGAGGCGGGTCGTAACGGGCGCACCCGGGACGGCTCGTCGGGTCCCGCGACCATCCGCGGCGCCCGATTTGTGAAACCTCCTGACCTGCGCAGACATGCCCTTCGGGGCTGTCTCCCCGCTCACACGGGACGGCGGCACTGCTTCATTTCAAAGTTGGCAGGCCGATCGGTGTCTCGGCCGGCAGGGCGCTTCTGGCGCGGACGGCGAGTGGGCGGAGCACCTCGCGGAGGCGGGCCGTGCGGGCCTCGCCGAGCGACTCCCACGGCGCCGCCGCCAACCGGTCGGTGATCGCCTCGATCTCGTCGCGGGCGTCCAGGGCGACCTTGGTCGCGCCCGACTCGTCGAGCCAGCCGCGGTCGCGCAGCCGGTCTGCCGCGGCGGACCAGTCGTCGTCGGTCCAGCCCCGGGCGGGCTGCAGGTATTCGCGCCGCTGGTCGATGGCCGTGCGCCAGACCGCGCACTCACCCCCGTCGAGGCCCGCCACGAGCAGGGCGGCCACGTGGCCGTCGCCGCGGTGTTCGCGCAGGATCGTCGCCGCCTGCCAGAGCACGCCGAGCGCGTCGTCGGGCCAGGGCAGCGCCGCGTTGGCCGCGCCCAGCGCCCGGCCCGACGTCGGCACCGCCGAGGCGGCCGCGCGCAGCAGTTCCGCGGCCTCGTCGATCGGGCCTGCCTCCGCGAGCAGCGACGAAAGCGCCGACCGCGCGCCGGCCAGGCGGGCGGCGAGCGCCTCCGCCGGGGTCGCCCGCGACCAGACGTCGGGCAACGCCCGGGCCACCATGCCGGGCGCGAAGCCGAAGAAGAGCGCCTCGACCGGGGCCGCGCCGACCGCTCCGAGCGGGGCCGCGCGTCCGGCGAAGTAGCCGCGCCAGAAGCCGCGCAGGTTGGCCGCCTCGAACGCCGCTCGGGCCTCGGGGGTGAAGTAGGTGACCGCGTGGATCGGTTCGAACAGCGTCCACATGGTGCGCGGCAGCGGGTCCATGGCGCCGACCGTACCGGCGGCGGACCAGAGCGGACCAGAGCCTTGACTTTGGAGCGCACTCCAAGGTTTACCGTGAATCGCATGCGGGTTGCCGAGTTGGCGCAGGTCGCGGGCGTTTCCGCGGACACGGTGCGGTACTACGAGCGGGCGGGGCTGCTGCCACCGCCGCCGCGGACGGCGTCCGGTTACCGGGCCTACGACGAGAGCGCGGCCGACCGGGTGCGGTTCATCCAGGGCGGTCAGCGGCTCGGGTTGCGGCTGCGGGACATCGCTCAGCTGCTGGCCGTGCGGGACACCGGCGTGTGTCCCTGCGAGCCGGCCGAGGAGCTGCTCAAGCGGCGCCTCGACGAGCTCGACGCGGAGCTGGCCCGGCTCGCGGCACTGCGGGCCGAGATGGTCCGGATGATCGAGGCCCTGCCGTCGAACGACTGCCCGCCACCCGAGCCGGGCACCTGGTGCCCGCCCAGCGACCAGGAGCGGAGGTGATCGACGAATGAGCTGCGGATGCGGATGCGGTTGCGACTGCTAGGGGTGAGGCGCCGCCTGCCGAGCGCGCCGGCGGGCGGCCACGCGCCGTCATTCCACCACGGCCTCGGTCCACGCCCGGGCCAGGATCTCGTCGACCGTCTCGGCCACCGACTGGCCGGACGTGTCCAACCACAGCCCGAGCCGCGGCGTGCCGTCCCGGAGACCGCGGTCGAGCTCCTCGATGCCGAACGTGCCGTAGGCGACCTTGCCCCGGCCCGCCTCCCGATCGGCGATCGCGGCCGGCGACGGCGCCAGCACCACCACGAGCAGCGGCCGGCTGCGGATCAGGCCGACCGTCTCGGGCAGGAACTCGCCCAGGATCACGTCCTGGACCACGACGGTGAACCCGGCGTCGAAGTAGGCGTCGGACACCTGCGCGGCCAGCCCGTAGCGCAGGCGCAGCTGGGCCAGCGCCTCCGCCGACGGGTCGGGCGTCATCTCCGCCCGGCCGCCGACCACCATCCGGCGGAACACGTCGCCGCGTACGTGCACCGATCGCGGCAGCCGCTCCGCCAACGCCTGGGCCACGGTCGACTTGCCCGCCGCCTGCACCCCGGTCAGCAGGATGACGGCCTGGTTCACGATGCGCGGAGCCGGGCGTAGACGTCGCCGGAACGGCCCGTCGGGCGCACCTCGCCGAGCAGCGCGACCAGCTCCGCCGCGCTCAGCCACGACTCGCGGGCCCAGCGCATGGTCTCCACCGGCGAGTAGTTGTATTCGTAGTCGCCCAACGACTCGACCTGGCCCAGCACCGCCAGCCCGGCCTCGTGCGCCATCGGCAGGTATTCGAAGCTCAGCGCCCGCACCGGGCGGGACAGCCCGGCCAGCACCTCGGCCTCGAAGCCCTCCACGTCGATCTTGCAGAACGCCGGTTCGCCGTACTCCTTGATCATGTCGTCGAGGGTCGTCACGCGGACCTCGACCGAGCGGTCCCAGCGGACCTTGGCGAAGCTGCGGTCGCCGGAGACGGTCTCGCGCCAGGCGGTCGACAGCGTCGAGACGGTCGGCGTGGCCGTGGAGATGCCGAGCTGCGCCGTGCCGGGGGTGGCGCCGACCGCGATCGGGGCGATCACCACGCGGTCGTCACGGCCGAAGAACGCCCGGAGTACGCGCAGCAGGTCGGGCTGCGGCTCCACGGCGATCACCGTGGCGCCGAGCGACCGCCAGGCCCGGACCCGGCTGCCGACGTGCGCGCCGATGTCGAAGGCGACGTCGCCGGGGCCGAGAAACTGGCCGTAGAAGCGGACGAGCCGCCGGTGTCGACCGGGCTGGCCGTGATAGATAACCAACGATCGGGCGATTCCCCACGCGCGGGTGAGCATGCAGCGACCCTAGCTGAACTACTCTCGCCGGAATCCCGTAGTCATATCGGGAAGCACGACCGACAAGTGGGAGAGCGCCGATGACCGCGACCGCGTCACCGACGGACCAGGCCGGCCGCGCCACCACCAACCAGGCCCGCGCCGCCCGGCTGGCGGTGTGGGTCGGGCTGGCGTTCAACGTGCTGATCGTCGAAATCCTGTTCTTCACCGGCGACCCGGCCAAGAACGACCTGATCGGCATCGCGAAGTTCATCGCGCTGCACGCCGCCCTGCTGATGATGTTGCAGCTGCTGCTGGTGGCCCGGCTCCCCTGGCTCGACACGTGGATCGGCACCGACAAGCTGACCGCGTGGCACCGGTGGACCGGCATCGCCCTGTTCTGGGCCGTGGTGCTGCACGCGAGCTTCGTGCTGACGGGCTACGCGCAACTGGCCGACATCTCGGTGCCGGCCCAGATCGACGTCTTCCTCGGAGTGTTCCCGACACTGCTCGGCATGCTGGCCGTCACGCTGATCGTGGTCGTCGTGGCGCTCTCGGTGCGGTTCGCCCGGCGCCGCCTCTCCTACGAGCTGTGGCACGCCATCCACCTGCTGCTCTACGCCGCCGTCACGCTGGCCGTCCTGCACCAGCTCTACGAGGGCAGCACGTTCCGGGCCAACGCGCTGACCACGGCGTACTGGTGGGGACTCTGGGGTCTGGTGATCGTGTCCCTGCTGCACGGCCGGGTGGTCACGCCGCTGCTGCGCAACGCCCGGCACCGGCTGCGGGTGGCTGCCGTCGTGCCGGAGTCCGACACGGTGACCTCGATCTACGTGACCGGGCGCGACCTCGCGGGGTTGGAGGCGCGGGCCGGGCAGTTCTTCATCTGGCGGTTCCTGACCCGCGGGCGCTGGTGGCAGTCCAACCCGTTCTCGATCTCGTCGACGCCCGACGGCGAGGTGCTCCGGTTGACGGCGCGGGCGGTCGGCAAGACCAGCGCCGGGCTGCGGCACCTGCCGGTCGGGGCGAAGGTCTTCGTCGAGGGGCCCTACGGCGCGTTCACCAGCCTGCACCGCACCCGCGACGCGACGCTGCTGATCGCCGGCGGAGTCGGGATCACCCCGATCCGATCGCTGCTCGGCGAGCTGACCGGCCCGGTCACGGTGCTCTACCGGGTGCCGACCGAGGCCGACGCGGTGCTGCGGGCGGAGCTCGAGCACTACGTGACCACGCAGGGTGTGACGCTGCATCTGCTGACCGGCCGCACCGGCGCCGGCCAGCCACCCAACCTGCCGTTCGCGCCCGAGAACCTGACCGCGCTGGTGCCCGACATCATGGACCGCGACGTGTACGTGTGTGGGCCGCCCGCGATGACCGACAGCGTGCTGAAGTCGCTGCGCCAGATCGGGGTCCCCAAGCGCCAGGTGCACGCGGAAAGGTTCGCCCTGGCGGGCGACTGAGCAAGCAACGGCCCGTTGCTGACGCTTTCCGCGGAGGAACGGCCCGTTGCTAACGCCCGCCCGGCGGGCGGGGTACGGCCGGGCCGGCCGGCTGTGGCGGCGGCCCTGTAACGGCTGCGCGGCGTAGCTAGCGGATGGTGGCTGAGCCCAGCACGATGTCGCCGGCCGGGTCCGGGCGGTAGGCGACGACCGCCTGGCCCGGGGCCACACCGCGGACCGGCGTGCGCAGCTCCGCCACCAGCTCGCCGCCCGCGACGGACACCACGGCCGGCACCGGCGCGCCGTGCGCGCGCAGCTGCACCTCGCACTCGACCGGGCCGTCCGGCACCGCGCCGCCCGTCCACACCGGACGCTCACCGGCCACGGTGGACACGTCCAGCGCCTCGGCCGGGCCGACCGTGACGGTGTTGGTCACCGGCGTGATCGACAGCACGTAGCGCGGCTTGCCGTCGGGCGCCGGGACGCCGATGTTGAGGCCACGCCGCTGCCCGACCGTGTAGCCGTAGGACCCCGCGTGCGACCCGACCACCGCGCCGGTCAGCGCGTCGACGATGTCGCCGGGCTCCTCCCCCAGCCGGTCGGCCAGGAAGCCGCGGGTGTCGCCGTCGGCGATGAAGCAGATGTCGTGCGAGTCGGGCTTGTCGGCCACGGACAGGCCGCGGGCCGCCGCCTCCTCGCGTACCTGGGCCTTGGTCGTGTCGCCGAGGGGGAACATCGACCGGTCGAGCTGCTCGCGGTTGAGCACGGCCAGCACATAGGACTGGTCCTTGGCGAGGTCGACGCTGCGCCGCAGCAGGCCGTCGGGGCCCAGCCGGGCGTGGTGCCCCGTGACCACCGCGTCGAAGCCGAGCGCGATCGCCCGGTCGAGCACCGCCGCGAACTTGATCTTCTCGTTGCAGCGCAGGCAGGGGTTGGGGGTGCGACCGGCCCGGTATTCCGCGACGAAGTCGTCGACCACGTCCTCGTGGAACCGGTCGGCCATGTCCCAGACATAGAACGGGATGCCGATCACGTCGGCCGCGCGCCGGGCGTCGCGCGAGTCTTCGAGCGTGCAGCAGCCCCGGGCGCCGGACCGGTAGGTCTGCGGATTGCGCGACAGCGCCAGGTGCACGCCGGTGACGTCGTGCCCGGCCGCCGCGGCGCGCGCGGCCGCGACGGCGGAGTCGACCCCGCCGGACATCGCTGCTAGAACCCTCACGGTCGCAAGGGTACGCGGTGCCTCACCTCGAGGACTTGATCATGCCCGCCCGCCGGGCCCGCTCCACCGCCGCCGGCAGCGCCGCGACCAGCGCGTCGACGTCGGCCTGGGTCGAGGTGTGGCCGAGCGTGAAGCGCAGCGACGAGCGCGCGCGGTCGTCGTCGTTGCCCATCGCGAGGAGCACGTGCGACGGCTGGGCCACTCCGGCCGAACAGGCGGAGCCCGTCGAGCAGGCGACCCCCTGGGCGTCGAGGAGCAGCAGCAGCGCGTCGCCCTCGCAGCCGGGGAAGGAGAAGTGCGCGTTGCTGGGCAGGCGGTCGACCGGGTCGCCGTTGTAGATCACGTCGGGCACCACGCCCCGGACCCCGTCGACCAGCGCGTCACGGAGGGCGGCGACGCGGGCCGCATATTCCCGCTGGGTCTTGACACTGGTCTCCACCGCGACCGCGAACGCGACGATGCCGGGGGCGTCGAGCGTGCCCGAGCGCACGTCGCGCTCCTGGCCGCCGCCGTGCAGCAGCGGCGTGGCGGTCACGTCGCGGCCGAGCAGCAGCGCGCCGACCCCGACGGGGCCGCCCAGCTTGTGCCCGGTGACGGTGAGCGCGGCGGCGCCGCTGGCGGCGAAGTCGACCGGCACCTGGCCGACGGCCTGCACGGCGTCGGTGTGGAACGGGACCTGCTTCGCCGCGGCCAGGGCGGCCAGCTCGGCGATCGGCTGGAGCGTGCCCACCTCGTTGTTGGCCCACATGGCGGTGACCACCGCGACGTCGTCGTCGAGGGCCTCGGCCAGGCTCGCGGGATCGAGCCGCCCGCTGGGGTCGACGGGCAGCCAGGTCGCGGCGGCGCCCTCGTGCCGGACCAGCCACTCGACGGAGTCGAGCACCGCGTGGTGTTCGACCGCGCTGGCGATCACCCGGACCCGGCCCGGCCGCTCGGCCCGGCGCGCCCAGAAGATGCCCTTGACGGCCAGGTTGTCGGCTTCGGTCCCGCCACCGGTGAAGATCACCTCGGAGGGCCGGGCGCCGAGGGCGGCCGCGATGCGCTCACGCGACTCTTCGACGTGCCGGCGCGCGCACCGGCCGGCGGCGTGCAGCGACGAGGGGTTGCCGACCTCCCGGGCCGTGGCGGCGTAGGCCTCGATGGCCTCGTCGAGCATCGGCGTCGTGGCGGCGTGGTCCAGGTATGCCATCACGGTTCAGCGTAGCCCCGTGCGGTCCTTACGTACGGAAAGGGACCCTCGTCACGACGAGGGCCCCTGTCCCGACCACTCACTTGCGCTTGCGGATCTCCTCCGCGGCCTGCGGGACGACCTTGAAGAGGTCGCCGACCACGCCGTAGTCGGCCAGCTCGAAGATCGGCGCCTCGCCGTCCTTGTTGACCGCGACGATGGTCTTCGAGGTCTGCATGCCGGCCCGGTGCTGGATCGCGCCGGAGATGCCGAGTGCGATGTAGAGCTGCGGCGAGACCGTCTTGCCCGTCTGGCCCACCTGGAACTGGTGCGGATAGAAACCCGAGTCGACCGCCGCGCGGGACGCGCCGACGGCGCCGCCGAGCAGGTCGGCCAGCTCCTCGACCAGCTTGAAGTTGTCGCCGCTGCCGACGCCGCGGCCGCCGGAGACGACCACCGACGCCTCGGTGAGCTCCGGGCGCGAGCCCTTCGTCTCGGTCACCCGGTCGACCACCTTGGCCAGGGTGTCGGCCGCGCCGAGGCTGACCTCGAGCTGCTCGACGGCGGGAGTGGCCGGCGCCGGGGTCGGCGCGAGCGAGTTCGGGCGGATGGTGGCGATCGGGATGCCCCGGGTCACCTTCGACTTGACGATGACCTGGCCGGCGAAGGCCGGCTGCGTGGCGACACCGTCGGCGGTCAGCTCGACCGCGTCGGTGAGCAGGCCGTTGTCGAGCTTGACGGCCAGGCGGCCGGCGATCTCCTTGCCCTCCTGGGTGGACGGCAGGAGCACCGCGGCCGGCTGCACCCGCTTGACCAGCTCGGCCAGCGCGGTCGCCTTCGGCGACACCAGGTAACCGTCGATGTCCTCACCCTCGGCGGCGTAGATCTTCTCCGCGCCGTACTCGCCGAGCTTGTCGGTCAGGGCCGCCGTGGCGCCGCTGGCGCCGAAGACCACCGCCGCCGGCGTGCCGATCTGGCGGGCCAGGGTGAGCAGCTCGAGCGTGACCTTCTTGACGGTGAAGTCGCGGGTGGCCTCGACCAGGACCAGTACCTCAGCCATGACTGCGCCTCCTCAGACGAACTTCTCGGACGACAGGAACTCGACCAGTGCGACGCCGCCGTTGCCGTCGTCGGTGACCTTCTGGCCACCCGAGCGCGGCGGGCGCTTGGCGTGCTCGACCACCTCGGAGGTGGCGCCGGCGAAACCGACCTCGCTCGGCTCGACGCCCAGGTCGCTCAGCGCGAGCGTCTGCACCGGCTTCTTCTTGGCGGCCATGATCCCCTTGAACGAGGGGTAGCGCGGCTCGTTGATCGTGTCCCAGACCGACACCACGGCGGGCGTCGCGGCGGTGACCACCTCGTAGCCCTCGTCGGTCTGCCGCTCGATGGTCAGCGTGCCGCCCTCGACGGTCAGCTTGCGGGCGCCGGTCAGCGCCGCGATGCCGAGCCGCTCGGCGAGCATGTGCGGCATGACCTGGACGCGGCCGTCGGTCGACTCGGCGCCGGCGAGCACCAGGTCGGCGTTGAGCGTGCCGAGCGCGGCGGCCAGCACCTTCGAGGTGGTGACGGCGCACGACCCGTGCAGGGCGTCGTCGATCACGTGGACGGCCTTGTCGGGGCCCATCGACAGCGCCTTGCGGATCGACTCCGCGGCGCGCTCGGGGCCCATCGTGAGCACCGTGACCTCGCCGCCGTGCGCCTCCTGGATCCGCAACGCCTCCTCGATGGCGTATTCGTCCATCTCGTTGATGACGTTGTTGGCCGACTGACGGTCGACCGTGTTGTCGCCAGCGAGGTTGCGCTCCGAGCCGGAGTCGGGCACCTGCTTGACGAGGACGACGATGTTCATCGCGTTTCGACGACCCTCCTGGTTGGTTGACGCGCACTCAGGCCGCAGCCTGCCGGGCGCCTTAACGCCCGGTCAATCGCAGGGCGGTGTGGAGTTGCCCACGGCTAACTTACCCGCGAGTAGCTTCCGCTCCGCAGACTGTCAGCGTGACACGGCTCACGCAGGTGAGGCGAGCGCGGCACGCACCTTGGCCAGGACCGCCGCCTCGGAGGCGTTGACGCCGTGCGCGGCCTCGGCCGCCCGCTGCGCCGCCGACAGCACCGCGTCGCGGTAGTTGTCGACCTCGTCGGGTGCCTTGGAACGCAGAATCGCCAGCGACTGGCCGAGCGCGGGGAACACCTCGGCCTCGACGCCGTCGACGTCGCGGCGGGGGAACTTGGGCAGGGCGCCGGAGGTGAGCACGTCGCGGGCCAGGCCGCGGGCGCCGGTGAACGCCTCGGCGGCGGCGGCGCTCTCCCGGAGCATCGACAGGAAGCCGGGATCGGCGTGGGACACCAGGTAGACCACGCCGAAGGCGGCGCGTTTCAGGGTCGCCCGCTCGTGATCGTTCAGCACAGCCACGCTCACGGATGGTAGACGTAGGGCGTCGTGGTGGTGACCGCCACGAAGCCCAGCCGCTCGAGAATCGGCCGGCTGTCGTCGGACGCGTCGACCTGGAGCAGCGTGAAGCCGTTGGCGTCGGCCATGCGGGCGCGGTGCGCGACCAGGGCGCGATAGATGCCGCGCCGCCGGTAGGCCGGGAGGGTGGAGCCGCCCCAGAGCGTGGCGAAGGCCGTACCCGGGACGAACCTCACCCAGCCGGCGCTGACGACCTCGTTGGTCTGCTCGTCCTCGGCGACGGTGACCACGATGTCGCTCGGGTGGGCGGTGATCTCCTGCTCCAGCATGTCGGCGATCCAGCCGCGGTCGTCGCTCCAGACCGCCTCCTCCATCGCCACGATGCGGTCGAAGTCGGCGCGGTCGGTGACGTCGCGCAGGCGGATGCCGGCCGGGACCACGGGCAGGGCGGCCGCGAGCGGCGCCACCGGCCCGATCACCACGGTCTCCTGCTCCTCCGGCTCGAAGCCGTGCGCCGTCAGCCGGTGCGCCAGGTCGGCCGGCTCGTCGTGGCCGTGCAGCTTCCACTCGACCTGCTCGCCGCGGTCGCGGAAGATGTCGCGCTGGCGGGCGATCAGCGCGTCGAGGTCGGCACCGTCGAGCCCACCGAGGGACTCGTAGACGATGTAACCGCCGCCCATCATCCCGGACGCCCGCTTCAGCGGACCGTCGAACTCGACCGTGATGCCCGGGAGTTCCGGATCATAGGCCCGGAGCTGGCTGTCGTACGCGGAACGCAGTGCGGAGATGTCCAGGTCGCCCATGCGGCCCAGGGTAGGCGACGCGTCGAACGATAATCGGCATGTGATCAAGCGGTGGTGGGACCCGCAGGACGTCGGTGAGACACCGGACTACCGGTTCTCGTTGGCCAACGAACGCACGTTCCTCGCCTGGATCCGCACGGCGCTGGCGTTGGTGGCGGGCGGGTTGGCCGCGGCACAGTTCCTGCCGGTGCTCGGAGTCGCCCATCTGCGCGAGGTCATCGCCGTGGCGCTGCTGGTGCTCGGCGCCGTCGTGGCGCTGCGGGCCGTCGACCACTGGGCCCGGGCCGAGCGGGCCATGCGGCAGCGCCGCGACCTGCCGCCGTCGCGGTTCCCCGCCCTGCTGTCCATTCTGGTCGCGCTGGGCGCGCTGCTGCTGGTGGCCGCCGTGCTGGTGCAGGCCGCCCGTGGCTGAGCCACCCGACTTCCGGGTCGCCGACACCGGGGTCGCGTGGATCCGCACCCGGTTGGCGTGGGGGCGCACGGTGCTGACGCTGTCGGTGGTCGCCGTGCTGGCCGCCCGGTTCGGCGTGCGGCACGGCCTGCTGGGCGGGGTGTACGCCGCGGTGGCGGTGGCCGGTTGGGCGGTGGCCGGGCTGTGGGTGATGCGCCGGTTGCGGCAGCTCTCGGGCCGTTCGCGGCCGGTGTCGGCGGCCACGCCGCGGGTGCTGATGGCGGCCGCGCTGATCGCTCCGGCGTACGCGATCCTCGGCTTGTTGATGCTGTTGACTCTCTGACCAACGTTTTGTCAACGCCACGGGGTGGCCCCGGCGGGCACCAACGGTCCATCATGTCCGCATGGTGCGCCTCTACGGTCTGCTCTTCGTGGCCCAACTCGTGCTCGCGGTGGCCGCGCTGATCAGCTGCCTGTCCGCCGACGAGGGCGAGATCCGGGCCCTGCCGCGCATCGCCTGGGTGCTCATCATCCTGTTCTTCCCGCTGGTCGGCGGCGTGGCCTGGTTCGTCGCGGGCCGGCCCGAGCCGCGGCGGGCGGCCGGTCAGTGGCGGCCCGGCAGCGGCTTCCCGGAGTCGGAGCGGCCGCGGCAGAAGGCGCCCGACGACGACCCCGAGTTCCTCAAGTCGCTCAACCAGCGGCGCAAGGAAGACGCGGAGCTGTTCGAGCAGTGGGAGGCCGACCTACGTCGGCGCGAGGAAGAGCTACGCAAGGAAAAGGACGACCCGGGCCGAGGCTGACGCCGGCGGCGATGCCTGACGGGGCAGCGGCCCGACGGGAGGGAGGACGCGGCCCCCCGTTGGCCGCGTTCACCCCCCTCGGCGGCCGACTGCGCACACGGCGGCTGCGGCCGGTGCCTACTGTGCAGAAGCTGTGTTGGATCTGCGTTGGCTGAACCAGCGAGGTATGGCGTTCGTGCACTAACGTGAATAACCGTCTTTGCCATGGTAACAACGGGAGATGCCATGCGGTTCGAGGTTCTGGGCCCGCTGCGCGCACTGCGCACGGACCGCGCCGACCCTGAGGCCATCGTGCTGGCCGCGCGCCAGCACCGGGTGGTGCTCGCCAACCTCCTGGCCGAGGCCAACCGCGCGGTCTCCGTCGCGGTGCTCGCCGAGGCGCTGTGGGAGAAGAGCGCGGTCGAGGAGAGCCGGCGCGGCGCCATCCGCGTGCTCATCCACCACCTGCGCCGCTCGCTCGGCGACGAGGTGCTCCGCCGGGCGCCGGCCGGCTACCTGCTCTCCGTGACGCCGGGCCAGCTCGACGCCGAGACGTTCGAGACGTTGGTCGTCCGCGCCGGTCGGCTGCGGTCCGACGGCCAGACCGAGGAGGCCCGCCGGGCGCTGCGCAAGGCGCTCGGCTTGTGGCGTGGGCCCACCGCCTACGACGGCGACGACTACGGCGACCGGGTGCGGGCCGAGGCGGCGCGCCTGCACGAGCTGCGGCTGGCGGCCTACGAGGACTGCTTCGAGCTCGAGCTCGAGCTGGGCCGGCACCGCGAGATCGGCGGCGAGCTGCGCGCGCTGGCCGAGCAGCACCCCCTGCGCGAGCGGTTGCAGGGCCAGCTGATGACCGCGCTGGCCCGGGCCGACCGGCGGGGCGAGGCGCTGGCCGCCTTCGAGCGCACGCGCCGCCTCCTCGCCGAGGAGCTCGGCGTCGACCCCGGCGACAACCTGCGCGAGCTGCACCGGCGCATCCTGCGGGCCGCCGTGCACGAGCGCACCGCGCCGGCACAGCTGCCACCGCCGGCGCGCACGTTCCTCGGCCGTGACGAGCCGCTGCGCCGGCTCGACGCGCTGGCCGCCGCCGAAACCGCCGGCCCCGTCGTGGTCGTCGTCTCCGGCATGGCCGGCGTCGGCAAGACCACCCTGGCCGTCCACTGGGGCCATCGGGTCCGCCGCCGCTTCCCCGACGGCCAGCTCGCCGTCGACCTGCGCGGCTGGGCTCAGAGCCGGTCGATGCGGCCGGTCGAGGTGATCGGCCGGTTCCTGACCGCGTTCGGCGTGCCGACGGCCAACACACCGGTCGACCTCGACGACGCGATCCAGCTCTACCGCACGCTCACCGCCGACAAGCGGCTGCTCGTGCTGCTCGACAACGCCGAGCACGCCGACCAGGTGCGCCCGCTGCTCCCGGCCGGCGACGGCAGCGTGACGCTGGTGACCAGCCGCAACAGGTTGGCGGGCCTGGTCGCGGTCGACGGCGCGGTCCCGGTGCCGCTCGACGTGCTGCGGCCGAGCACGTCGAGCGCCCTGCTCGGCCGCCTGCTCGGGCCCGAGGTGCTGGGGCGGGAGCCGGCAGCGGCCGCCGAGCTCGCCGAGCTGACCGGCCATCTCCCCCTCGCGCTGCGGATCGCCGCCGCACAGATCGACCCGGCGGTTCCGGACCCGATCGCCACCTACAACCAGCGCCTCCGCGACGGCGACCGGCTGGCCGGCCTCGGCATCGAACACGACACGGCCGCCACCGTCTCGGCCGCGTTCGACCTGAGCTACGCGGCCCTCCCCGACCCGGCGCGGCGCCTGTTCCGCCTGCTCTCGCTGGTCCCGGGCGCCGAGTTCGGGTCGGGGCTGGCGGCGGCGCTGGCCGACCTGCCGGATGTGTCGCCGGCCCTGGACGCGCTGGTCGCGGCCAACCTGGTCACGGACCGCGGCGCGGGGCGGCATGGGTTGCATGACCTGGTCGCGGAATACGCCCGGGGACGGCTGGTCGCCGACGAGGCGGACCACCAGGCCGCCCGCGACCGCCTCTACGGCTACTACCTCGACCACGTCGACACCGCGAGCCGCCTCGTCTACCCGGAGTTCTCACGGCTACCACCACCGTCCGACCTGGATCCGGGCATGCGCTGGACCGCGCCCGACGCGATCCGCGCCGCCGACGACGGCCGAGCGGCGAGCCATACCGGCCGGGTCGGCCTTTCGGGGGCCGGCCCGATGTCGGCGGCTGCCGGACGAGATCCAGTCGGTCAGCCTGCGGCCGCGGGGGCCGCGGGCAAGCCGGTTCAGGACGTCGTGACGGGAAAGACCAACTCGGGCCAGGCGGCGCCAGATCTTGTGGTGCACGCCGGCCACAAGGTCGCAGTTCTCATCGACGAGAGTGCGGACGCGGAGGCGGCGAGCGACCCGGTCCAGGACAAGAACGGGCGGCCCGCGGCTGAGAGGGCCGCGCGCGACGGCGGTCATCGGACGATCTCCGATCGGTTCGCGCGCGGAGGCTGGCTATCTGGCGCGCCGTCGACCGCGTCCAAGTCGGACGGCGAGGCCGACGCCGCGTCCTCTGGCGTGCCGGCCGAGCAGTCGGCCGGAGCGTCCGACCTCAGGGGCGGATCGGGTGAGAAGGATCCAATAGGTCCGGAGGTTGGGGAGCTACCCGAGCCCGGGCTTCCCGCTCAGCCGGAGCCCGCGGAGGAGCCCACGACCGGCACCTTCCAGGACGCGGGCGAGGCGGTCGACTGGATCACGGCTGAGCTGCCCAACCTCGTGCCGGCCGTGGCGGCCGCGGCGCAGCATGGGCCGCGGTGGGCGGCCGTGCGGCTCGCGGACGCGTTGCGGCCGTTCCTGTGGTCGGCCGGTAGTCCGACCGAGTGGCAGGCGATCGCCGAGGCCGCGTTGGCCGCGGCCACCGCCGACGGTGATCCGATGGGCACCGCCTCCGCCGAGATCAGCCTGGGTGACCTGCACGCCCAGCGGTCCGACGCGGCGGCGGCCGAACCGCACTACCTGCGGGCGTTGGAGCTCGCGCGGTCCAGTGGCTGGCGCACCGGCGAGGGCGGCGTCATGGGCAACCTCGCTCTGCTGCACTGGCGCAACGGGCGGCTGACCGACGCCGTCGAGCTGTTCGAGGGCAGCATCGAGGTCGCGCAGCGCAACGCCAACCCGTCGGCCGAGGCGACCGTGCTCGGCAACCTGTCCGGGCTCTACTGGGCGCTGGGGCGGCTCGACGAGTCGGCCGCCGTGCTGCAGCGGGGGCTGCGGCTCCACCGGGCCGCGGGGTGGCCGCAGTCGTCCGCGATCGCGTTCCTCGGGCTCGGGCTCATCCGGGCCGAGCAGGGTCGTTACCGGCAGGCCCGGCGCACGCTCAACGGCGCCCTGCGGATGGCCGTCCGGCACGCCAACCGGCGCACCGAGGGTGACATCCTCTGCGCGATCGCTCAGGTGCACGCCGCCTGTGGCGAGGGTGCCGAGGCGTTGCGGATGGCGCGGCGGGCGATCGAGGTCGGCGTCGAGACCGAGCGGGCCCGACTGCTGGCCGACGCGCACAAGGCCCTCGGCGTCGCGCACGCCGCCAACAGCGACCTCGGTCCGGCCGCCGACGCGTTGGACGAGGCGATCCGGCTGGCGCGGCGGGCGGCCTACCCGCACACCGAGGTGAGCGCTCTCGTGCTGCTCGCCGACGTGCGTCGCGAGCAGGGTCGGCCGGACGCCGCCCGGGAGCTCGCGGAGACCGCGCTCGACCAGGCGCGGGCCGCCGGCTTCCGGATCGTCGAAGGCCGCGCGCTGTGGGTGCTGGCGAGCTGCGCCCACGACCGTGGGGACCGGGCCAGCGCCATGCACGACGTACGCACGGCCTTGAAGATCTTCCGCGACAGCGGCCACCGGCCGGGCATCGCCGCCGCGCTCCTGCTGCTCGGCGACGTCCTGGTCGAGTGGGGCGACATCGAGACCGGCACCGAGATGTGGATCAAAGCCCGCGACCTGTACGCCGACCTCGCCTCCCCCAGGGTCGTCGACGCCCAGTCGCGGCTCGGCGTCTGACGCAGAGAGGAGAGTCAGCCGTGCCGTTCGACCGCGCGTTGGACGGCCCGGTAGATCTGCCCGAAGCGCAGCGTGTTGGTGGTGCGGAGGAGGAGCTGGTCGTGGCCCGCGTACCGGATCCAGATCTCGTTGACCGCCGTGCCTTCGTCGTAGGAGCGGTCCAGCCAGCTCAGCGGCAGCTCCGCGAAGGGCAGCAGCACCAGCGCGCCGATCACGCCCGCGCCCAGCACCGCGGCGGCCAGGCCCCAGGCCGCCCGGTCGCCGGCGGAATAGACCAGCGAGATGGCGCAGACGATCGCGGCGAGGGGCAGGATCGAGATGATCAGGATGAGGGCACCCCGGCCGAGGCGGCGGGACCTGGTGCCGGTCGTACCCGAGCCGCGCTTGTGCCAGACCATCTCCAGCGCCGCGACCGGATAGAGCACCCCGTCGACCCGCACGGCGTCGGACGTCACCTGCACGTGCTGGTCGCGGTAGTAGACGGTCACCTCTTCAGGAAAACCGCTGCGGTCAATATCTCGGCGCCGCTTCCAGGGCGCGTTGCAGCGCTCGGTAAATCTGACCAAACGTCAGCGCGTCGCCCGTGCGGACGAGCAGCGTGGGCCGGCCGCCGACCTCGGCCCAGATCTCGAGCGCCCGCGCGCCCTTGGAATAGGACAGGTCGAGGCGGCCCAGCAGGAAGTCGGCCAGCGGCGCCGCGGCGAGGCCGATCAGCACCGAGACGCCGACGATCAGCACGGTGGTCGCCGTCGACGTGTGCAGGCGCAGCGCCAGCGCGATGCCGCACGCGGCGGTGACCAGCGGGACCACGAGGGCGACACCGATCGCGCCGCGGCCGGCCATCGTGCCCCACGAGCGCTCGCCCCGCCGGTGCCACACCCGGGAGAGCGTGGCCAGCGGGTAGCTGCGCCCGGCGACCCTGATCGCCTGCGACGTGACCTGCACCGCACGGTCGTTGTAGTAAGTGATCATCCCTACCACCAGAAAGGACCCATCACCAAGTTACCCAATCGCGGACCCCGTAATGTGTGCCGGACGCCAGAAGCACATGGAGGTGTGACGTGGGCGAGCTCGTCCGGCTCGACAAGCACGACGGAATCGGCACGATCCGACTCGAGCGACCGCCGATGAACGCGCTCAACACCCAGGTGCAGGAGGAGATCCGGGCCGCGGCCCTCGAAGCGGCCGACGACGACAGCGTCCGGGCCGTCGTCGTCTACGGCGGCGAGAAGGTCTTCGCCGCGGGCGCCGACATCAAGGAAATGACCGCGATGTCGTACGTGGACATGGCGGGCCGGGCGGCGAACCTGTCCGCGGCGCTCGGCGCGGTGGCCCGCATCCCGAAGCCGGTCGTCGCGGCGATCACGGGGTACGCGCTCGGCGGCGGCTGCGAGCTCGCGCTGGCCTGCGACTGGCGGGTCGTGGCCGACGACGCCAAGCTCGGCCAGCCCGAGATCAAGCTGGGCATCATCCCCGGCGCCGGCGGCACCCAGCGGCTCGCCCGGCTCGTCGGCCCGGCGCGGGCCAAGGACATCGTGCTCTCCGGCCGCATGGTCGACGCCGACGAGGCGCTGCGGATCGGGCTCGCCGACAAGGTGGTGCCGGCCGCCGACGTCTACGCGGAGGCGGTCGCGCTGGTCCGCCCCTACGCCAATGGTCCGGCCCAGGCGATCCGCGCGGCCAAGGCGGCCATCGACGGCGGTCTCGACATGGACCTCAACTCCGGTCTGGCCTGGGAGAGCCAGCTCTTCGCGGCGCTGTTCGCGACCGACGACCGGCGCGAGGGCATGACCGCGTTCGTCGAGAAGCGCAAGCCGGACTTCACCGGTCGCTGACCGAGCGTCGCCGCCCGAGCACGCTGAGGAACCGGCGCGACACCGGTAGGCTCGGCGCATGTCGCCGGGGGCCGCGCTGGGGGTCGATTTCGGGACCTCGCACACGGTGGCCGTGGTGCGGTGGCCCGACGGTCGCGCCCGCCCGCTGCTCGTCGACGGCTCCCCGCTGCTCCCGTCCGCGGTCTACGCCCCACCCGGCGCCGACGCGCCGCTGGTGGCCGGCCGCGACGCGGTGCACAGCGCCCGGCTCGACCCCGCCCGCTTCGAGCCCAACCCGAAGCGCCGGGTCGACGACGGCAGCGTGCTGCTCGGCGAACGCGACGTGCCGGTGGCCGACCTGGTCAGCGCCGTGCTGGGCCGCCTGGCCGAGGAGTGGCGCCGCACCATCGGCGACCTGACGACGGGCGAGGTCACCGCCGAGACCCCGCCGGCGCTGACCCTGACCTGCCCCGCGACCTGGGGCGCGACCCGGCGGGCGCTGCTCTCCCGGGCCGCGGCCGACGCGGGGCTGGGCGACGGGCGGCTGGTGGCCGAGCCGGTCGCGGCGGCCACCTACTTCGCCGAGGTGCTGGGCCGCGACGTGCCGATCGGCTCGGCCGTGGTCGTGCACGACTTCGGCGCCGGCACGTTCGACGCGAGCGTGGTGGTGCGCCGGTCGACCGGTTTCGAGGTGCTGGCCGTCGACGGTCGCGCGGACCTCGGCGGGCTCGACGTCGACGCGGCGCTGGTCGAGCACCTGGCGGCGACCTACGCGCCGACCCACCCGGAGGCCTGGGAGCGCCTGCGCAACCCCGCCACGGTCGAGGACCGCCGGGCGAAGCGTCAACTCTGGGACGACGTACGCGTCGCGAAAGAGCGACTCTCCCGCTCCCCCTCGGCCGACCTGGTCGTCCCGATCTGCGACGTCGAGGCCCACCTGACCCGCACCGAGCTGGAAAAGGTGGCGCTGCCGATCCTGGCCCAGACCGTGCAGGTGACCAAGGCCGTGATCGACGCCGCGGCCCTGCCGCCCGGCAACCGGGCCGGCGTGTTCCTGGTCGGCGGTTCGAGCCGGATCCCGCTGCTGGCCACCCTGCTGCACCGCGAGCTGGGCGAGCCGCCGGTCGTGATCGAGCAGCCCGAGCTCGTGGTCGCCGAGGGCGCCGTGCTCTCCGCCACCGCGCTGCTCGCCAGCGCCCCCGGCGCGGTCCCGGTGACCGGCCAGTTCCCGAAGATCGTCGAACCGGCCAACGGCGCCATCCCGCCACCGACCGCGGTCGCCCCCATCTCCCCCGCACCCAACGGCGCCGCCACACCGAGCACCGCCGAAGCGCCCGCGGGCATCCGGCCCACCTCGAGCCCGCCGGCGCCCGGCACCAACCAACCCGCCTCGGCCGCTCAGGATCCCGGCGCCGTGCAAGCGGCCGCCGCGGCCCGCGAGGCCGCCACCCCGGGCGGCCCGAGCGCCGCCAGCCCGACACCGCCCGGCTCGGCCGCCGTGGCCCACAGCACCGCGCAGGCAGCCGCCAACCCGGCGCCGGCCGGTTCGGCTGCCGTGGCCCGCGGCGCCGCCGCCGTAGCCAACGCCCCGACGCGCAACGGCCACGCTCCGAAACGCGAGCCGACCACCGACCCCCTGCCGGAACCGGCCCCCGCCTTCCCGCCCGGCCGCGCCGCCGTCCCGGTCAAGCCGGCCAAGCCCGCCCAACGTCCCTCCCGCTTCGGCCGCGACACCCTCGCCGAGCCGGCGCTCGTCGCCGACATCCGCGCGCTCTCGGGCCACGACGAGCCGCGGGTCTACCGGGAACCGGCCCCGCAACGACCGCGTGACGACCGCCCACCCGTCTGGGACACGCCACGCCCGACGCGCGGCAGAAGCGGCAGCGGGTTCGGCCGGTTCCTCCGCCGGCTGATCATGTTCCTCCTGCTCATGGCCACCCCGATCGTCTCGGCCGTCGTGGCGTTCCACTACGCGACCGGGGACTCCTACACCGACATCATCGAGGGGATCCGTCGCTGGCTCAGCGAGCTGAGGTGAACCAGCCTCACGTTTGACACCTACCGGCTAGTAAGGTGCTCGCAGCGGACTAAGCGACAGGAGTGGCGATGAGCGAGCGGATCGAGGGTCACGGCGGCGAGCTCGCCCTCGCGGCACTGCGGGCGGCCGGTGTCGAGGAGATGTTCACGCTCTCCGGTGGCCACGTCTTCCCGCTCTACGACGCGGCGCACAAGACCGGCTTCCCGATCTACGACGTGCGCCACGAGCAGTCCGCCGTGTTCGCCGCCGAGGCGGTCGCCAAGCTGCGCCGCCGCCCCGGCCTCGCTGTGCTGACGGCCGGCCCGGGCGTCACCAACGGCATCTCCGGCCTGACCTCGGCCCACTTCAACGCCTCGCCGGTGATGGTGATCGGCGGGCGGGCGCCGGCCATGCGGTGGGGCGCCGGCAGCCTGCAGGAGCTCGACCACGTGCCGCTGGTCGCCCCGGTCACCAAGCACGCCGCGACCGTCTTCGCCACCGGCGAGATCCCGGGCGCGGTCCGCAACGCGCTCGGCATCGCGCTGACACCGCATCGCGGCCCGGTCTTCCTCGACCTCCCGCTGGAGATCGTGTTCTCGCACGACGAGGCGGACGCGCCGAGCGCCCCCGACGTCCCGGTCATCGAGCCCGACCCGGACGACGTCGCCCGGGCGGCCCAGCTCATCGCCGAGGCCCACCGCCCGGTGATCATCGCGGGCTCCGACGTCTACGCCTCCGACGCCGTCGCCGCGCTGCGCGAAGCGGCCGAGACGCTGCGCATCCCCGTGATCGCCAATGGCATGGGTCGGGGCGCGCTGCCGCCGACCCACCCGCTCGCGTTCGCCAAGGCCCGCCGCGCCGCGCTCAAGGGCGCCGACGTGGTCGTGGTGATCGGCACGCCGCTCGACTTCCGGCTCAGCTTCGGCGACTTCGGCTCGGCCCAGGTCGTGCACATCGTCGACGCGCCGACCCAGCGGGCCACCCACGTGACGCCTACCGTCGCACCGGCCGGCGACCTGCGGCTGATCCTCTCGGCGCTGGCCGACTACACCGGCACGCGGGCCGACCACGAGGACTGGATCACCGACCTGCGCACCGCGGAGGACGCGGGCAAGGAGCGCGACGCGCAGGAGATGGCGGCCGACACCGACCCGATCAAGCCGGCCCGGGTCTACGGCGAGCTGAGCCGCGTGCTGGCCCCCGACGCGGTGACCATCGGCGACGGCGGCGACTTCGTCTCGTACGCCGGCCGCTACCTCGAGCCCTCCGTCCCCGGCAGCTGGCTCGACCCCGGCCCGTACGGCTGCCTCGGCACCGGCATGGGCTACGCGATGGGCGCCCGGGTCACCTACCCCGACCGCCAGATCTGCGTGCTGATGGGCGACGGCGCCGCCGGCTTCTCCCTGATGGACGTCGAGTCCCTGGTGCGCCAGCGGCTGCCCGTCGTGATCGTGGTCGGCAACAACGGCATCTGGGGCCTGGAGAAGCACCCCATGCAGGCGATGTACGGCTACGACGTGGCCGCCGACCTGCAGCCGGGCCTGCGCTACGACGACGTCGTCAAGGCGCTCGGCGGCGCCGGCGAGACGATCAGCAAGGCGGCCGACCTCGGCGGCGCGCTGGAGCGGGCGTTCGCGTCCGGCGTGCCTTACCTCGTGAACGTGCTCACCGACCCCGCGGACGCGTACCCCCGCTCGTCGAACCTGGCCTGAAAAGCCGGGCTGGCCTCGCCGGGTGACAATGGTCGGCATGGCTCTGCCCATCCCGACGCCCAGTGACGTGATCGGCCTGACCCGGTCCGCCGTCACCGTGCCCGCCCGCGCCCTGCGCGTGATCGACGACATCGAGGCGCTGGTCAAGCGGGTCGGCGGGATCGCCGACCGGGCCGAGGCGTTTCTGGACCGACTGGAGACCCTGGCCGACCGGGCCGGCGCGCTGATCGACGGCGTCGACGCGGCCGTCACCGACGCCGAGGCCGTGCTCGAACGCACCCGCGCGGTCAGCACCACCGCGACCGCGCAGGTCGAGCGGGTGACCCGGGTGGTCACCGCCGCCGGCCTGCTGGTCGACGAGGTGCAGCGGCTGACCGCCGCGGCCGGCGGCACGGTCACCGACGCCCGGGCCGTGATCACCGAGGCGGAGACCGTCGCGCTGAAGGCCAACGGCGTGGTCGACAAGGCCGAGGCCACCGCGGGCACGGCCGACGAGCTGCTCGGCGGCTACGCCCCGGCGCTGCGCCGGGGCGCCCCCATGGCCCACCGTTTCGTCGAGCAGCTCTCCGAGGACGAGGTCGACGCGGCCATCAAGCTGATCGACGAGCTGCCCCGGTTCACCAAGCACATGGACGAGGACATCCTGCCGATCCTGGCCACCCTCGACCGGGTCGGTCCCGACATCCACGAGCTGCTCGACGTCACCCGCGAACTGCGGCTGGCCGTCAAGGGCATCCCCGGCCTGCGGCTGCTCACGAAGCGCGGTCAGGAGCTCGACGACTGAAACAGCTCGTCGATCTCGGCCCGGGTCGGCAGCGCGGTCGACGCGCCCAGCTTGCGCACGCAGGCGGCCCCGGCGGCGCACGCCCACCCGACGGCCTCGACGATCTCGCGACCCTCGGCCCAGGCGACCGCCAGCGCACCGGTGAACGCGTCGCCGGCGGCGGTGGAGTCGACGGTGGTGACCCGCAAGCCGGGCACGCGCACCGAGGCGCCGTCGCGGTCGACGTACCACGCGCCGGCCGCGCCCAGCGTCAGCACCACCCGGGGCACCATGGCGAGCAACGGCTCGGGGCGGCGCTCGCCGCTGATCGCCTCGGCCTCGGTCTCGTTGACCACGAGTAGGTCGACCGCGTCGAGCAGCTCGGTGGGCAGGGACCGGGCCGGCGCGGCGTTGAGCACCACCCGGGTGCCGGCGGCCCGGGCGGCGACCGCGGCCGCCGTCACGGTCGCCACGGGAATCTCCAGCTGGGCGACCATCACGTCGGCGCCGGCCAGCGCCGCCCGTTCCGGCTCGCGCAGGTCGGTGAAGCTGCCGTTGGCGCCGGGCGTCACGACGATGGTGTTCTCGCCGGCAGCGTCCACAGTGATCAGCGCGACGCCGGACGCGCCGTAGACGACCCGGACCAACCCGGTGTCGACCCCGGCCGCGTCGATCCGGGCCTTGAGCGTCACCCCGAACGCGTCGGAGCCGATCGCGCCGAGCAGCCGGGTCGTCGCGCCGGCACGCGCGGCGGCGATCGCCTGGTTGGCGCCCTTGCCACCGGGGATCGTCGCGAACTCGTCGCCCAGCACGGTCTCGCCCGGCTTCGGCAGCACGGCCGCCTTGGCCACGAGGTCCATGTTGGCGCTGCCGACGACCGCCACCACAGCCCGATCCATAGTCGGCGAGTCTATTGGCCGTCTGGCAGGCTGCTGCCATGGACAACCCACCGATCGGTGTCATGTTCCGCTGCGACAGCCCGCCGGAGAACCTGCCCGCCTATGCGCAGCTGGCCGAACGGCTCGGCTACGACGAGCTGTGGGTGGTCGAGGACTGTTTCTTCACCGGCGCGGTGTCGGCGGCGGCGGTCGCCGCGGCGAGCACCGAGTCACTGAAGATCGGCATCGGCATCCTGCCGGCGGCCTTCCGCAACCCCGCGCTGGCCGCGATGGAGCTGTCCAACCTCAGCCGGCTGTTCCCCGGCCGGATCCTGCCCGGCTTCGGCCACGGCGTGCCGGCCTGGGTGCGCCAGGTCGGCGCCCACCACCCCTCGCCGCTGTCGGTGCTCGAGGAGACCATCGCCGCCGTACGCGCACTCCTGCACGGCGAGACGGTGACCACCCACGGCCGGCACGTCGACCTCGACGGCGTCACGCTGGCCTTCCCGCCCGCCGAGCCGCCGCTGCTGTCGGCGGGCGTGCGCAACGAGAAGTCGCTGCGGCTGGCCGGCCGCGTCGCCGACGGGACGATCCTGGCCGAGGGCGCGGCGCCGGCCTACATCGCGTGGGCCCGCGAGCGGATCGACGAGGGCCGGGCCGAGGCGGGCCGCACCGACCCCCACCGGGTAACGGTGTACGCGCACCTCGACTTCGACGACGCCGCGCGCAGCGCCCGGGCCGAGCTGGCAGCCCAGTTCAGCGCGCCGGTGCAGCCGTCGGACCCGGCCGACGCCGAGATCCTGGCCAAGCTGGTCGCCGATGCCCGGGGCGACCTCGAAGCCCTCGCCACCGCGCTGCCCGACGAGATCGTCGACCGCTACGCCGTCGTCGGCGACGCCGGCACCTGCGGGGCTGCGGTCTCGCGGCTGGCCGCCGCCGGCGCCGACGCGGTCGTCTTCGTGCCGCCGCGCGACGCGGACCTGTCGGTCGCGCACCTCACGTTGGCCGCCGAAGCCCTGTTGGGTGGCTGACGTGTGCGCGCCGTCGCCCGGCCGCGGGGCGCACCGCACCTCTCGCGGCCTGCGTGATTGGATGACCGCGTGCCGACTGACATGATCGACGACGCGGTGCTCTCGTTCGACGGGATCGGGGTGACGCGCGACCGCAACCAGCTGCTGCGCGACGTCGCCTGGACGGTCTACCCGGACGAGCGCTGGGTGGTGCTCGGGCCCAACGGCGCCGGCAAGACCACCCTGCTGTCGATCGCGGCCGGGCAGCTCCACCCCACCACCGGCAGCGCCATCGTGCTCGGCGAGAAGATCGGCCGCACCGACGTCTGGGAGCTGCGTACCCGCATCGGCATCACCACCGCGAAGCTGGCCGAGCGCGTGCCGGGCGAGGAGCGGGTGCTCGATGCCGTCGTCACCGCCGCCTGGTCGGTGGTCGGCCGCTGGCGCGAGCAGTACGACCCGATGGACGAGGCCCGCGCCCGCACCCTGCTCGACCAGCTCGGCGTCGCCGGCCTGGCCGAGCGCACCTACGGCACCCTCTCGGAGGGCGAGCGCAAGCGGGTGCAGATCGCCCGGGCGCTGATGACCGACCCCGAGCTGCTGCTGCTCGACGAGCCGGCCGCCGGCCTCGACCTCGGCGGCCGCGAGGACCTGCTCAAGCGCCTCACCGCGCTGGCCGCCGACCCGGACGCCCCCGCGCTGGTGCTGGTCACCCACCACGTCGAGGAGATCCCGCCGGGGTTCACCCACGCGCTGCTGCTGCGCGAGGGCGCGATCGTGGCGCAGGGCCCGGTGGAGCAGACCATCACCGCCCCACACCTGTCCGACACCTTCGGGCAGCTGCTCGTCGTCGAGCAGACGGCCGGCCGCTACACCGCACGCGCCGCTTAGGTCCCACCTGCCCCGGACTCTCAGGAAACGTCCAGGAAAGCGCGCTAAGCCTGAGAGATCCGTCACTGAGGGGGCAGCGATGGTGTTCACGGGTGTGCTGCTTGTTGCGCTTGTGGCCAGCGTCTTCGGCAACTCCGGCCGCTCGCCGGGGTCCGCGCGCGGTTCCGGGCAGGGCCCCCCGCCCGGGGCCGCGCCTCCACCGTCGCCGCCGGCGCCACCGCCCGCGTTCACCCAGTGGCCCATGCTGTCGGTCGCGCCGGAAGCGCCGCCCACCGTGGCCACTGCACAGTGGACACTCTGGGACGAGCCGGTCCGGGTCCAGGTCACCGACCGGGAGCAGCTCGACCGGGCCGCCCAGCTGGTCGACGGCGAGCTGCGCGCGATCGACGTGGCCGCGAGCCGGCTGCGGCCCGACTCCGAGCTGGCCTCGGCCGGCGACGGCAGCGAGGTCAGCCCACTGCTCGCCGAGCTGGTCTCGGTCGCGCTCACCGCGGCCCGGGAGACCGACGGCGACGTCGACCCGGCCGTCGGCGCGATGCTCACCAGCCTCGGGTACGACCCGGACTTCGGCGCGCTGGTCACCACCGGCGCCACCCGGCACGTGCAGGTCGGCCCGCTCGCCGTCTATCGGGCGCCGAGCTGGGAAGAGGTGCGCCTCGAGGGGCGGCGGCTGACCATCCCGGAGGGTGTCACGCTCGACCTGTCGGTCACCATGCGGGCCCGCGCTGTCGACCGCTGCGCGTCCCTGGTCGCCGCGACGCTCGACATGGGCGTGCTGGTCGCGGTCGGCGGCGACATCGCGACGGCCGGCCCGGCCCCGCGCAGCGGCTGGCCGCTGCTGGTGCGCGACGGACCGGTCGACCCGGCCGCCCGCGTGGCGCTGCCGGGCGGGGCCGCCGTGTCCACGGCGAGCAGCCACCACCGGCACTGGGACACCGCCGAGGAGCTGGTGCACCAGATCGTCGACCCGGAGACCGGCCATGCCGCGCGACCCGTCTGGCGTACGGCCACCGTGTCCGCTTTCTCCGCCCTGCGCGCGGCCGCCGTGGCCCACGCGAGCCTGGCCCGCGGCGTCCTGGCACCGTCGTGGCTGCAGGGTCTCGGCGCGTCGGCCCGGCTGGTCGACGAGGACCGCGGACTCCGTTTCTTCGGCACCTGGCCGACCGCGGCCGAGACCTGAGCGCAAGGAACGGTCCGTTGTTAACGCATAGCGTTAACAACGGACCGTTCCTTTGCACGGGGTGGCACGGTGGGCGGATCCGTGTGACGATCGGCGCCGTGTCTGTTTCGCGGCGAGTGGTGTTGACGGGTGGCCTGGCCGCCGCAGTCGGCGCGGTGACCGGTTGCGCCGACCCGTCCACCAACCGATGGCGGCCCGGCAGCGGTGAGCCCGCCCCGGGCGTCGGCGCCGGCGGCCCCGTCAAGCCCTCGGGCCGGCCGGGCGAGTCCGTCGTGGTGCATCCGCCGGACCCACCCAAGCTCACCGCGACGCTGAGCCAATACCTCAAGCCCACCAGCGCGAACCCGAACCACCCCACCTACGCCGGCGCGGTCGGTCTGGTCGTCGTCGACGGCAAGGTCACCACCCAGGTCGCGGTCGGCGACGCGCTGCGCTACAAGGCCGGCCCGGTCGAGCTGCCGACGTCGCAGCGCGTGAAGATGCGCGCCGACTCGATCTTCGACCTGGCCTCGCTCACCAAGGTCTACACCTCGATCCTGCTCCTGCAGCAGGTCGACAAGGGCAGGATCGACCTGGCCGCCCCGGTCGCCTCCTATCTGCAGGACTTCACCGGCGCCGGCAAGGCCGCGGTGACCGTAGAGATGTTGCTGACCCACACCAGCGGGCTGCCGGTCGGCGCCGCGGTGACCGGGCTGCCCGACGACGCGGCCCGCCGCCGCGCCGTGCAGCAGACGCCGCTGGTCAAAGGCGCGGTGCCGGGCAACACGTTCCGCTACTCGAGCGTCGGCCTGATGATCGCCGCGTACCTCGTCGAGCAGGCCACCGGTCTGCGCCTGGATGCGGCGCTGAAGCGGGATCTCACCGACCCGTTGGGCCTGCGTGACACGGGCTTCAACCCCCTGACCGCCGGTTGGCTGAGCACGGCCGGCCGGGCCCGCCTCGTCGCCACCGACGCCCGCACCTCGCGCGGCCTGCTGCGCGGGACCGTCCACGACGACGTCGCCAACATCATGGGCGGCATCGCCGGGTCCGCGGGGGTCTTCAGCACCGCCGCCGACGTCGCGGTGATCGGGCAGCTGCTCCTCAACGGGGGTACGCACGCCGGCAAGCGGATCCTGTCCGCCGACATCGTCAAGCGGATGCTGACCAACGCCAACAAGGGCAAGCCCGCGATCGACCCGGAGCGTCCACACCGGACCGCCGACCACGGCCTCGGCGTGGTGCTCAACCAACCGTGGTTCATGGGTCGCCTCGGTGGCTCGCGCTCGTTCGGGCACACCGGCTTCACCGGCACCTCGTTCGTCGTCAACCCGGCCCGCAAGCTGGTCTTCGTGCTGCTGACCAACCGCGCACACCCCAACTGGAGCTGGGCCAACCCCGATCCGGCCCGGGTGGCCGCCGCCAACGTCGTATGAGTCCCTGGGCCGGGCCCGCGGCGGTGGTCGCGGTCCTGGTCGCGGCGGTGCTGCACGCGTCCTGGAACGCGGTGGTCAAGGGCTCCGGCGACCAGATCGGCATCTTCGGCCGGTCCAGCCTCGTCGGTGTGGTCATGTGCGCCGCCGGGTTGTGGTTCGTCGAGATGCCGGCCGGCGGCTCATGGCCATGGCTGATCGCCTCCGTGGTCATCCACGTCGGCTACAACCTCGGCCTGCTCGCGGCGTACCGGCTCGGTGACTTCAACCAGACGTACCCCCTGGCCCGTGGTCTCGGTCCGGTGGTCGTGGCGGTGGTCGCGGCGCTCGCGCTGCACGAGCCGCTGGCGCCGGTGCCGGCCGTGGGCGTCCTGGTCATCGCGGCCGCGATCGGCGTGCTCGGCCTGACCCCGTGGCGCCGCGTCCGCGCGAACCGCCCGGCCGTGCTGGCGGCGCTCTTCACCGGGCTGACCATCGCCAGCTACACCCTGGTCGACGGCGTCGGCGTGCGGGCCAGTGGCAGCGCCGCCGGCTACACGCTCTGGCTGGTCGGCCTGGAGTGCGCCGCCACGGTGGTGCTGGTGGGTGCCCTGCGGACCCGGCGGGGCGCCGGCGTCCCGATCCTGGCGGCCGGCGGCCGGGCCTGGCTGGCCGCGGCCGCCGTCACCGTGATGTCCACAATGGCCTACGGGTTGGTGCTGTGGGCGCAGACCCGGGGCGCGTTGGCCGCGGTGGCGGCGCTGCGGGAGAGCAGCGTGGTGGTCGCGGCCGTGATCGGCATGCTGGCCTTCAAGGAACCCATGGGCCGGGTACGGGTCGCGGCCAGCGTGGCGGTGGCCATCGGCGTCGCCCTGCTCGCCGTGCCCGCCGCCTGATCGCTGCCCGGACCAGCGAGAAACCGGCCCGCACTCGCCGGATCCGGCCGCACTGGCCAATTCCGTCCCACACTCGGTTGGACCCGGCCACGCTGGCCGATTCCCGGCACGCATTCGCCGGGTTCGGCCGTCACTCGCCGAACTTGGAGAGGCGGCCGGTGCGGCGGGCGTGCCGCAACGCGTATGCCAGGAAGGCCAGCGCGGCGGCCACCAGCACGACGTCGAGCGCGGCCGCCGTCGCGAGGCCGGCCAGGTCGACGCCGCGGCCGTCGAGCACGCCGCGTAGGCCCTCGAAGACGTAGCTGGCCGGCACCGCGTGGGCGATCGCCTGCGCCACCGGCGGCAGCACCGAGACCGGGTAGAACACCGCCGCGAAGGGTTGGAAGGCGGCCGCGAGGACCCAGGCCACCGATTGCGAGCCCTCGCCGAAGCGGATCACCACCGCGATCGCGACGACGCCCAGGGCCCAGCCCATCACGATCAGCACGAGCAGGAACGGGACGAGCGCGGGGCCGATCACGGTCACGCCGAAGCCGTAGAGCAGCAACGCCAGGGTCGACAGCACCGCTGTGCTAGCCACGATGAGGCCCGCGCCGAAGATGAGACGTGGCCGGCCAGGAACTCGGCCAGCGAGATCGGGCTGGTGAACACGTTGAGCAGGTTGCGGCTCCACACGTCCTGCATGAACACCATCGCGAGCTCGGCCTGGGCGCGGGCCACCCCGTGCCAGAGCAGCACCGCGCCGAGCAGCATCGACACCGCGATCGGGACGTCGTTGGCGCGCAGGAACACCGAGACGAAGCCCCAGGTCACCAGCTCCAGCACGGGCCAGAAGAAGATGTCGAGCAGGCGGCCGCCGTTGCGGTGCAGCGCGTACCAGTCGCGGAGCACGACCCCGGCCACCCGGCGGCGGGCGGCGACGCCGCTGCTGACGTCGTAGGCGAGCGTCATCCCGGCACACCTTCTCGCGCCACTCGCAGGAACACCGCTTCCAGGTCGTCGACCCCGTAGGCCCCGGCCAGCTCGTCCGCGCTGCCGGTGGCCACGATCCGGCCGCCGGCCACGAAGTGCACGCGGTCGCACATCCGCTCCACCTCGCGCATGTTGTGCGAGGTGATCAGCATCGCCCGGCCCGCGGCGGCCGCCTGGTCGACCAGCAGCCGCCGGATCCGGTCGGCCGCGTCGGGGTCGAGGTTGGCCGTCGGCTCGTCGAGGATCAGCAGGCCGGGGTCGTTGAGCAGCGCCTTGGCCAGCAGCACCCGGGTCTGCTGCCCCGACGAGAGCCGGGCGAACTGCTGCCGGCGCAGCGACCCGAGGTCGAACAGCTCGACCATTTCGGCGACCCGGGCCGCGGGCCGGCGCAGCCCGTAGAGGCAGGCGTAGACGGTGAGGATCTCCTCGACCCGCAGCACCGCCGGCAGGTGCAGGTAGCTGGCGGCGAAGTTGGCCCGCGCCAACGCACGGGCCCGGTCGCGGGTCATGTCGTGCCCGAACATCTCGACCGTGCCCGAGTCGGGCCGGGTCAGGCCGAGCACCATGTGCAGCGTCGTGGTCTTGCCCGCGCCGTTGGGACCGAGCAGGCCCACCACCTCACCCGCGCCGACGGTGAAGCTGACCCCGTCGACCGCGTCGACGGCGCCGAACCGCTTGCGCAGCGCGGTGACCGTCAACACGTCCATGCCATCGATGGTCGGTGGTGACCGGCACGCTCAGCAATCCATTATCGACGGAGGGTACGGATCAGCCCCAGCACGTCACGGGTCACCGGACGCAGCACCCGCAGCCGGGACAGGCCGACGAGGCGGTCGATCAGCGGCACCGCGCCGTCGATCAGCGCGCGCGTCTTGGCCTGGTCGGGCGAACGGTCGTACACCCAGTAGAGGATGACGCCCATGTAGGCGAGCCAGAGCAGCTCCGGCAGGTCGTCGCGCAGCTCGGGGTCCACTTTGGCCGTCGAGCCGACCAGCGTCTCGCGGAACAGCGCGATCGACGCGTCGCGCGGCGCCGAGGACTCGGCCGAGAACGGGCTCAGCGGCGAGGTGGGCTCGGCCGCGGTCTTGAAGAACGTCGCGGCGAACTCGTGCGACGGCGCGAGCGTGTCGACACCGGCGTGCAGCACGCCACGCAGCCGCTCGGCGAACCCGGTCTCGGTGGCCAGCACGCCGGCGGCCCTGGCCCGGTGCTCCACCTGCGTCTCGGCGTAGAACTCCTGGATCAGGTGTTCCTTGGAGCCGAAGTAGTAGTAGGCGTTGCCGACCGCCACACCCGCTTCCTTGGCGACGGCCCGCATGGTGGTCTGCGCGTAGCCCCGCTCGCGGAACAGCCGCAGTGCCGTGTCGAGGATGAGCTGGCGGGTCTGCTCACCCCGGGCGGTGGCGGGCTCGGCGCCGGCAGCGCCGCCGACCCCCGTTTGCTCGGCGGCGCCACCGGCGTCGGCGGGCCGCGGAACGGGTCGGTCGGTCATCGTTCACACCGTACCGACTCCGCACCGCGGTGTCGAACACGTTCAACTTACTGGCGCGAGCCTCATCGTACGCGAGACTTGAACACGTTCAATCAGCGCAGTCCGAGCACCGCCGCAGCCGCTCGCCCGTTGGCGTGGCTGGCGCCGTAGGTGGTCACGAACGCCCGCACTCCGGCCGGACGCCAGCTCGACGGCCAACCCATCTCCACCACCGTGACCGGGTGCCGCGCGGCCAGGTCCTCGATCAGCCGCGTCGCGTTGGCCAACCGGTGCGCGTGCCGTGCGACCACCACGATCGGCCGGCCCCCGGCCCGGGCCACGAGTTCGTCGGCGCCGGTCGTGGCGGCCACCGCGCGGATCTGCTCGACGCCGTCGACGTGGTCCCGCAGGCCCCACGGCACCCGACCCTCGGCGATCGTCGACGTGGTGGCCAGCTCGACCACCAGCGGCGCGCCGTCGACCAGCGGGTCGCCCTCGACCCGGACCGCCCGCCGGGCCGCGTCGTAGCCCAGGCTCTCGGGCGCCGACCCGGCCGGCACGGTGGGCACGGCCCAGGCGGCGAGCGCGGCCGTACGCTCGGCCGCCTCCTCGACCCGCGCGACGTCGAGCCGGCCCTCCTGGATCGCCGCCACGATCTCGGCGGCCGTCTCCTCGACGAGCTCCGCGTCGATGTCGGCGCCGATGCACAGCAGGTCGGCCCCCGCCGCCAGCGCCAGCGGGGCGGCCTGGGCCGTGCCGCCGGCGACCATGGCGGCGCCCTTCATCTCCAGCGCGTCGGTGATCAGCGTGCCGTCGAAGCCGAGCTCGCCGCGGAGCAGGTCGTGCAGCGCCGCCCGGCTGAACGTGGCGGGCGCGTCGCCGGTCAGCTCCGGCACCCGGATGTGCGCTGTCATCATCGCCTTGGTGCCGCCCGCCACCGCGGCCGCGAACGGCGGCAGGTCGCGCTCCCGCAGGACCGCCAGCGGAACGTCCACAGTGGGCAGCTCGAGGTGCGAGTCGGCGACGGTCGCGCCGTGGCCCGGGAAATGCTTGGCGCAGGCCGCGACCCGGGCCTCCTGGAGCCCTTCGACGGCGGCCCGGGTGTGCGCGGCGACGCGCGCGGTGTCGGCGCCGAACGAGCGGGTGCCGATGATCGGGTTGTCGTCGGCGGTGTTGACGTCGACGGTCGGCGCGAGGTCGACGGTCACGCCGACCGCGGCCAGGTCCGCCCCGATGGCCCGGTAGACCGCGCGGGTCACCTCGACGTCGTCGAGGGCGCCGAGCGCGGCGTTGCCGGGATAGGGGCTGCCGGTGCGGTGCGCGAGGCGGGTGACGTCGCCGCCCTCCTCGTCGATCGCCACGATCACCCGCGGGTTGGCGGCGCGCAGCGCGGCTGTGCTGGCGGCCACCTGGTCACGGTCGACGATGTTGAAGCCGAAGAGGGTGTAGCCCGCGAGCCCTTCGCCGACGAGGTCGAGCGCCCAGGGCGGCGGGGTGCTGCCGGGGTAGGCCGCGAGCAGCGTGCGCAGGGCGAGCCGGCGCAGAGTGGGATCAATCGCCATCGGTTCTCACCCTCTTGTGACCAGCTGCTGCCGGGTTGTGTGATCGTCGCACCATTCGCTTCCCAGTACGCTACGCCTACTCGTAAGGCGACTAATGTATTAGTAAAGATTCCTTATTGCTAGAGGATGCCGTATGGGGTCGACCCGCCTGCCCGGAACCCCGCGCCTGTTGCGCGCGCTCAACGACCGCGCGGCGCTCGAGCTGCTGCTCGCGCGTGGCCCGCTGACCCGCGCCCAACTGGGTGAGCTGACCGGGCTGTCCAAGGTGACGGCCTCGCAGCTGGTCGAGCGGCTCGAGGAACGGGGCCTGGTCTCCCGGGTCGGCGAGCAGGCCGGCGGGCGGGGCCCCAACGCGCAGCTCTACGCGGTGCGACCGGGCAGCGCGTACGTCGTCGGGGTGGATGTCGCCGCCGACCGCGTGGTCGCCGCGTGCGCCGACATCACCGGCAAGGTGATCGGCCAGGTCGAGATGTCCACGAAGGACAACGACGACCCGGTCGGCGTGGTGCACGAGGCCGTGGTGCAGGCGGCCAGCAACGCGCACGCCCAACTGGCCAGCGTGCGCCGCGTCGTGCTGGGCACGCCGGGTCTCGTCGACCCGGGCTCCGGCGACATCACGTTCGCCTTCAACCTGCCGCGCTGGCACCGGGGCCTGCTCGCCGCACTGCGCGAGGACCTGCACACCCCGGTCGTCTTCGAGAACGACGTCAACCTGGCGGCCTGCGCGGAGGCCGAGTTCGGCGCGGCCGCCGGCATCGACGACTTCGTGCTCGTCTGGGCCGGCGTCGGCGTGGGCTTGGCGATCGTGATCGGCGGCCGGCTGCACCACGGCAGCAGCGGGGCGGCGGGCGAGATCGGTTACCTGCCGGTGCCGGGCATGCCGGTCAACCGTGACCAGTCGCGCCGCTCCCAGCCGCCGTTCGGCCAGCTGGCCGGCGCCGCGGCGCTGCGCGCGGTGGCCCGCGAGCACGGCTTCCGCGGCTCGTCGGCCGCCGACGCGATCCGGGCCGCGATCACGGCCGGCACCGAGGGCGGCCCGGTGCTCGACGAGATCGCCCGGCGCCTCGCGCTCGGCGTGGCCAGCACGTGCGTGGTGCTCGACCCGCCGCTGGTGGTGCTGGCCGGCGAGGTCGGGCAGGCGGGTGGCAGCGCGCTCGCCGAACGGGTGCAGCACGAGGTCGCCGCCATCACGCTGGTCTCGCCGAAGGTCGTCGTCACCCAGGTCGACGAGGAGCCGGTGCTGCGCGGGGCGCTGCTGACCGCCCTGGACGCCGTACGCGACGAGGTTTTCGGCTCTACGACCGGTTAGGGCCCGTCGGGGCCGGCGACGCCGTAGGCGACCCAGCCCAGGTCCGGGAAACCGGCCGCGGCGGCCACCTTGGCGGAGGCCAGGTTGGCCGGGTCGTGCAGGTAGGTCGGCACGGCTCCGTCGTCGAGGATCCGGCGGGCCGCCTGCGCGACGAGGCGGCGGGCCAGGCCGCGGCCGCGGGCGGCGGGCTCGGTGCCGACCGCGATCTCGTGGCCGTGCGGGTCGTGCCGCTTCACGCCGACGCCGGCGAGGTAGGCGCCGGCGTCGTCCCGGGCGATCAGCGCGTCGCCGCCGAACGGGCGCAGCCAGGGCGGCACGACGGGGTCGTCGACCGGGATCCACTCCCCCGCGTCGGGCAGCGGCGCCGGATCGGTCGACCACCGGAACACCGCGCCGTAGGCGCGCCAGCCGTCGTAGCCGACCGCGCCCGGCAGCTTGTCGAGGAGGTCGGGCAGCGGCAGATCGGCCAGGGCACGGACGGTCTCGACCCGCTGCGGCGGCACCGACAGCAGCACGCCGTCGGGTGTGCCGACGCCGGCCGCGGGCCGGATCGCGCCGTCCCAGGCCGGGCGCAGCCGGCGCTCGGAGCCGACGATCTGCAGCGCCTGCCGGCTGGGCCATTGACCCAACCAGGTCACCAGGTGGTGGTAGAGGCGCGTGTCGAGCACCCGGGACCTCCAGGGTCAGTGGAAGCTGCGCAGCCGAAGACTGTTGGATACCACGAATACCGACGAAAGCGCCATAGCGGCACCCGCGATCATCGGATTGAGTAGTCCCGCCGCGGCCAACGGTAGCGCGCCGACGTTGTAGGCCAGGGCCCAGAACAGGTTGCCCTTGATGACCCGCAGCGTACGCCGGGACAGGCGGATCGCGTCGGCCGCGGCGGTCAGGTCGTCGCGGACCAGCGTCAGATCGGCGGCCTCGATCGCCACGTCCGTGCCCGCGCCCATCGCGAGCCCCAGGTCGGCCTGCGCCAGGGCGGCCGCGTCGTTGACACCGTCGCCGACCATCGCGACCACGCGACCCTCGTCCTGGAGCCGCTTGACGGTGTCGACCTTGTCGGCCGGCAGCACCTCGGAGATCACCTCGTCGATGCCGACCTCGCGGGCGACGGTCTCCGCGGCGGCGGCCCCGTCACCGGTCAGCAGCACGGGCCGCAGGCCCAAACCGCGCAGGGTGGCCACGGCGGCCCGGCTGCTGGGGCGGATCTCGTCGGCGAGCACGAGCTGACCGCGTGTTCCCTGGTCGATCGCGACGGTGACCACGGTGTGGCCGGGCTCGGCGGTGGTGGCTTCGGTGCCGGTGAAGTCGGCCCGGCCGACCAGCACCTCGCGGCCCTCGACGATGCCGCGGACCCCCCGGCCGGGCGTGGACCGGAAGTCGGTGACCGGCGGGAGCGGCGCGGTGGCGGCGGCGACGACGGCCCGGCCGATCGGGTGCTCGGAGCCGGCCTCGACCGCGGCGGCGTACCGCAGGATCTCGGTGGGACCCTCGACGCCGACGACGGCGAGCTTGCCGGTGGTCACGGTGCCGGTCTTGTCGAGGACGATCGTGTCGACGGCGCGGGTCGACTCCAGCACCTCGGGGCCCTTGATCAGGATGCCGCGCTGCGCGCCGCGCCCGGTGCCGACCAGCAGCGCCGTCGGCGTGGCGAGGCCGAGCGCGCACGGGCAGGCGATGATCAGGACGGCGATGCCGGCGGTGAACGCGGCGGCGAGCCCGCCACCGGTCCCCCACCAGTAGCCGAAGGTGCCCGCGGCCAGCACCAGGACGATCGGGACGAACACCCCGGAGATCCGGTCGGCGAGGCGCTGCACCTCGGCCTTGCCGCTCTGCGCCTGGCTGACCAGGCGGGCGATCTGCGCGAGCTGCGTGGCGGCGCCGACCTTGGTCGCGGTGACGACCAGGCGGCCGTCGGCGTTGACCGTGCCGCCCGTGACGGGGTCGCCCGGCCCGACCTCGATCGGCATGGACTCGCCGGTCAGCAGGCTCTGGTCGACGGCCGAGGCGCCCTCGTGGACGACGCCGTCCGTGGCGATCTTCTCGCCGGGCCGCACGACGAAGCGGTCGCCCTTCCTGAGCTCGCCGACAGGGCGGGTGCGCTCCTGGCCGCCTTCGAGGACCGTGACCTCCTTGGCGCCGAGGTCGGCGAGCGCTTCGAGAGCGGCGCCGGCGCGGCGCTTGGCCCGGGCCTCGAAGTAACGGCCGGCGAGCACGAAGACCGTGACGCCGGCGGCCACCTCGAGATAGATCGCGTCGGTGCCGGCGCCGCGTTCGAGGGTCAGGGAGAAGCCATGGCGTACGCCGGGCTCGCCGGCCATGCCGAAGAACAGCGCCCAGAGCGACCAGCCGAGCGCGGCCAGGGTGCCGATCGAGATCAGCGTGTCCATGGTCGCGGCGCCGTGGCGAAGGTTGACCCAGGCGGCGCGGTGGAAGGCGGCGCCACCCCACACCACCACGGGGGCGGCGAGGGTGAGAGAGAGCCACTGCCAGTAGGTGAACTGCCAGGCCGGGACCATCGCGAGGACGATCACGGGCAGGGCGAGGGCGGCGGAGACGAGCACCTTCGTACGCAGCTCGTCTTTTGGTTGGGCCGGCTGCTCCGGTGCTCGGGCGGGCTCGGCGGTGTAGCCGGTCTTCCGGACGGTGTCGATCAGGTCGTCGACGGTGACGCCGGCCGCCGCACTGACACTGGCGATCTCGGTGGCGTAGTTGACGGAGGCGGTGACCCCGGGCATCCGGTTGAGCTTCTTCTCGATCCGGCTGGCACAGGACGCACAGGTCATCCCGCCGATAGCCAACTCGATCCGATCCACCACGCCGCTCACTGTACCCCCGGGAGGTATCGCCATGCCCGGAACGATACCCCACAGGGGTATCTAGTCGAACCGGGGCAGGTGCCTTGCGGCGAGTCTTGAAAAAGTTCAGAATTGGTGAGTGGTGGAGACGACGGAAGTGCAGTGGAGCGAGCTACAACGCGACCCGCGGAGCGTGGCCGCGCTGGCCGACTCGGGCGACGTGCGGGTCCGGCGCCGCGACGGCGCGACGCTGCTGCTAACCCGCGAAGACCGCGTGACGGCCGCGGGTGAGGGCGCGATCGCCGCCGCCCGGGCGCTGCGCAACGTGCTCACCCACCTGCCCGCCGATCTCGCCACCGAGGCGCTCTCCGACGAGTTCCCCTGGCTGGCCTTGCTGCCGGCAGCCGACGTGCAGCAGTTCGTGCGCGACTTCGTCAAGGCGGCGCAGATCTCGGCCGAACTCGGCCAGTGGGGCGTCCTGGGCCAGACCGTGCGCGAATGGAAGGCCACCGCCGCGGTCTATGCGGACCCGGCCCTGACCCGCGAGCTGACCGGTCCGCTGTCCGACGACCATGGCCCCGTGCCCGGTCCCGAGGAATGACCCATGCCACCGAAACGGGGAGACCGCGTCGCGCCGCCGGCCCAACCGGGCGGCTGGGAAGCAAGGTTCGCTACCTCGGAGGCCGTCAAAGGATGGGAGCAGCTCTGCCAGACCGCCCGGATCATTTTGACCGAGCGACCTGACGCACCGGACAACCCGACACGCCAGCACCGGCTCCGCGGCTCGCTGGCGACCCGTGCGGTGGGCGGCCAGGTCCTCGACCAATGGCAATACGAAGTGACCGCCGGCGGGCGCATCTGGTACTGCCACGATCTGGATCGCAGGATCGTGTGGTTGGTCGCGGCCGGTCCGGCTCACCTGAAAACGACGGAGTGATCCGAAAACTGGCCCAGGCGCTTCGCCACGCGCATCGTGCGCGAGTCAGAGGACACCACCGCGGCATTTGCCGGCCCGGCCCTTATCGGGGGTCGACTGGTCCGCTGTCCAATGACCATGATCGGATGCATGGCGAATGACTTATGCGGCCGAAATGGCGAGAGCGCGGCCGCCCCGGCCGGGCCCATAATCGAGCGCGCGAGTGCACGCGTTGGGCTCCTCTTCAGAAAGCACTGGACGCGTTTAGCCCGAATATCAACTGGCAGCGTCGTCCGCACGGCGCATTCGCACAGTCCAGCGGCCTGGAGCAGGACTTGTCGCCACCTTCGCAGGGCGACACATGCCTCGCTCATCGAGAAGCAGCGATATGAGTAAGCACTCTCGTTTATTTTCGCCAGGTGGAAATCAGTGAAAGTCGAGTTGATGGGCCAGGTGATTTGGCGGGACAATATTCACATGCGGCAGCTTCAACTCTTCACGGCGACCCACATGACCGCTATGCGTGATAGGACAGAGCGCCGCAATTATTCGCTTGAAGCCGAGGAATTCCGTCGTGCGCATGCGCGCGTTAGGGAGTTGGGCCTGACTCGGCGGCATTCGCGAAAGCTTCGCCGCCTGTACGGCGAAGTTCCCGACGATGCGAAACTGATGGCGGCTTGGCAGCAACGGACCACCGCAGCGATGGCGGTCGAAGCGGTTGTGTCAGAGGGCACGCAGTCCGCGGGCCCACCAGAACTTCTCGCTCACATGGGTTCGATCCCAGCGGGTGGAGTGCAGAAGGTAGCGGTCGAAGCGGCCTTACCGGGATCGTCAGTCCGATCTGCCGCGGCGCGGCGAGAGATGGCCGAGCCGCATACGGCCGCGCCGGACGCGACCGACCAAGCCGAGCCCCAGGCAGCCCATCAGGCCCAGGCCGAGCCTGACCAGGCCCATCATGCCGAGCCTGACCAGGCCCACCAGGCCGAGCCTGACCAGGCCCACCAGGCCGAGCTTAGAACGCCAAGCAGGCCGACCCATGTCAAGCGGGCCGACGAGGCCACGCAGGCCCACCCATGCCCGTCAAGCCCGACCAGGCCAGGCTCACCGACGTCAGCAGGCAGATCATGCCGAGGCGCAGCAGACCGAGTCAGGCAGCAGCCGAGCCGGAGAATCCGCCCGCGCGGCCGGGGGCCTGGTCCGTCAAGCGCGACTCGAACTGCCCGAAGCAGGAGCCGCTGTATGGCCCGCCGACCGACGATGTGTCACCACCCGGGCCGAAGGGGCGCCCAGGCGCCAACGCGTGGGACGCTGGGTCAGCCAGCAGGTGGCCCCGGCGCGTCACCAGTCGAGGGACAGGCGCCATTCGCTGCGGAGGATCACCGCATAACGCTCCCCCTCCGCCGGTGGGCGGCCGAGCGCGTCCTCGACGGCCTGGGCGCGGCCGCGCCGGGCGGGTAGGCCCGCCCGGCGGGGCACCTCGGCGACCACCTGCCACGTGTCGTCGGCGATCTCCCGTAGCACCACGTACCTCGGTCCATCCGGCATCGCTCCATGCTGGCCCACCGCGACCGCGCCACGCGACCCCGGCCGCTCAGTGCAGCGCGCGCAGGAACCGCTCCGCGGCCGGGACCGCGGTCTCGCCGCTGCCGCCGCCGTTCTCCACGAAGACCGCGAACACCACGTCGCCCTGCCAGCCGACCATCCAGGCGTGCGTGTGCGCCGGGTTGTCGTCGAACTCGGCCGTGCCCGTCTTGCCGGACACCGGGCCACCGGGGACGTCCTTGAGGGTCGTCGCCGTCCCGGAGGTGACCACCTGGCGCATCATCGCGCGCAACGGCTCCAGCGTCGACGCCTTGAGGGCCGACCCCGCCGCCGCGGGGCGGTCCGCGAGCACACTAGGCGTGACGACCGAGCCCTTCGCCACCGAGGCGGTCGCCGCGGCCATCGCGAGCGGGGACACCAGCGTCGTGCCCTGGCCGAACGCGGCCGCGGCTCGTTCGGCGGCCGAGCCGCCGGTCGAGACCTTGCCGCTGAACGCGTCGACGCCCAGGTCCCACTTGGCCTCGAGCCCCAGGTTGCGGCCCGCCTCGGCGAGTCCGTCCGGCCCGAGCTCCGGCGCCAGCCGCGCGAACGCCGTGTTGCACGACTTCGCGAAGTCCACCTGGAACGGCACCTTGCCCAGCGCGAAGCTCTCCGAGTTCTTGAACGACCGCCCGTCCACCGTGAAGTTCTTCGGGCAGTCGACCACTGTGGACGCCGTCACCTTGCCGCTGTCGAGCAGGCCGTAGCCGCTCACGACCTTGAACGTCGAACCCGGCGGCACCTGCGCCGTGAAGGCCAGGTTCTCGCCCGTGCCGCCGTCGGGGCCGTTGGCCGCCGCCAGCACCGCGCCGTCGCTGGCCCGCAGCGCGACCAGGGCCGACCGCTGCGACACACCCACCAGGGCGGCGTCGGCGGCGTTCTGGACGGCCGGGTCCAGTGTCGTCTTGACCGGGGCGCCGGGCTTCGGCTCGGCGCGGAACAGCTCGTCGCCGTCGTTGACCTCGCCGTCCGGCGCCTTCTGGGAGACCACGACCGACACACCGGGCGTACCCCGCAGCTGCTTGTCGAACGCGCCCTGGATGCCGCCGTGGCCGACCAGGTCACCCTCGGCCACCTCGTCGGGCCGCTGGTCGATGTCCTCCTTGAGCGCCGGGTCGGCCGAGCCGAGCAGCGCGCGGGCGAACGCGCGGGTCGGGGCCAGGTCGCGCTTCTCCTCGCGGAACTGGGTGCCTTCCAGGGGCTGGATCTTCGACCGGATCTGCAGGTACGCCTCGCGGCGCAGCGAGACGACCTCGAGGAACTGCTCCTGGTCCTCGGCCGCGGCGATCCGCTTCGGCAGATCGTCGAGCTTGATCGGCGGCAGCTTCGGGCGGACCGACTTGAACGCCGAGTCCAGCGCCCGGGTGATCCCTTCCGGGTCCTGGACCTTGAGCGGGTAGATGCCGACCACGACCACGTCGCGCGGCTCGACGATCGGCTTGCCGGCGCCGTCCAGCACCCCGGCCCGGGCCGGCCGCTCGCGGCGCAGGCCGAGCTGGTCCCCGCTCTGCAGCTTGGCGTTGATGATCGCCGGCTCCCAGATCACCGACCAGACGTCGTCGGAGCCCTGGGTCAGCCGGACGGTCGACGGGTAGGTCCAGTGCGTGCCGCCCGGCAACGTCCAGTCAACGTTGATCTTGGCGGTGGCGCTGCCCTCGACCTCTTCCGGGTCGCCCTCTCGGCGTACCGCCGGCGGGGTCCTGTCCAGATCGCCCGACAGCTCCTTGAGCGCCGTCGCGACGTCGGTGGCGGCCACCTTCGATCCGTCGGGCTCGACGAACGCGATCTTGGACAGGTCGCCCGACTGCCAGCCGGTGAGGAAGGCGTCGACGGCGTCGACGGGGCCCGGGTCGTTGGAGCAACCGGCCAGGCCCGCGGCCAGCAGCGCGACGCTGGCCAAGGCCGCCGCGGAACGTTTCGTCAGGTACGACCGACGCATGTCAACAGATCCTTCCCCCGGGGACATGAGGACCCTAGTACGCCCCACAAAATGGGTATGAGCACTCGTACTCAGGTAGGCCAAGGCAGTGCGGAACCGTTATCGCGGTCGCCGTACGCTGACGTGATTGGGCCCACAACGTCGTGGGGTTCGAAGGGGAGTGGCACCGATGGATCGGCGTTCCACGCGCGCGTCGCGGAGCACGTCACGAGGTCAGTCAGACATAACCGACGAGTACGATACGGCGGTCGACGACGACGTGGCGATCGAGCCGATCGGGGCGGCTACGGCCACCGCCCGCGCGGTTGACGACGGCGACGACAGCGAGATCGACGAGCCGGTGCCCAACGCCGAGCGCCTGGTCGACGAGGCCGTCAACCTGGCCGGCCCGGGCAGCCCCGAGGCCGCGCTGGTCGCCCGGTTCTGGCGCTTCGCCCCCGACGAGGAACTGGTCGGCTACACGGCCGACGAGATGGTCGAGGCGGCGCAGAGCCACCGCGAGCTGGCCGAGCAGCGGATGCCGGGCCAGCTCAAGCTCCGGATCACCGAGCCGGTCGAGGACCTGCCGCACACGGTGATCGAGATCGTGACCGACGACATGCCGTTCCTGGTCGGCTCCGTCACCGCCCTGCTGACCGGCCGCCACCTCGACATCCACCTGCTCGTGCACCCGCTGGTCGTGGTCCGCCGCGAGCCGATGGGCAAGCTGGTCGAGGTCGCCGCCGAGGTCGAGCCCGACGACGCGATCGCCGGCGACATCGTCGAGAGCTGGATGCGCGTCGAGATCGACGCGATCCGCGACGCCACCGAGCGCGAGCAGCTCGAACGCGAGCTGGTGCGGGTGCTGACCGACGTGCGCGAGGCGGTCGAGGACTGGCCCAAGATGCGCCAGAAGGCCCTGGCGCTGGCCGACGAGCTCGAGGCCACCCGCACCACCGACGCCCGCCCGCCGGTGCCGGAGAAGGACATCACCGACTCGGTGGAGCTGCTCCGCTGGCTGGCCCGCGAGCACTTCACCTTCCTCGGCTACCGCGAATACAAGCTGGTCGACGGCGACGACGGTGAGCAGCGCCTGGCCGCCGAGCTGGGCACCGGCCTCGGCATCCTCCGCCAGGACCAGACGACGCCGCTGGCGCTGACCGCGCTGCCGCCCGAGGCCCGCGCCAAGGTGCTGGAAAAGCGGCTGCTGATCATCACGAAGGCCAACTCGCGGGCCACGGTGCAGCGCTCCGCGTACCTCGACTACATCGGTTTCAAGGTCTTCGACGACCAGGGCGAGGTGATCGGCGAGCGGCGGTTCCTGGGCCTGTTCTCCAGCGCCGCCTACCGCACCAGCGTGCGCGACCTGCCCGTGGTCCGCCGCAAGGTCGCCGAGGTGTTCGACCGCTCCGGGCTGTCGCCGCGCAGCCACTCCGGCAAGGACCTGTTGCAGATCCTGGAGACGTACCCCCGGGACGAGCTTTTCCAGATCAAGACCGACGACCTCTATCGCGCGGTGATCGGCGTGCTGCGGATGGCCGGCCGGCGGCAGCTTCGGGTGTTCGTTCGCCGCGACGGCTACGGCCGGTTCATCTCCTGCCTGATCTATCTGCCGCGCGACCGGTTCACCACCCACAACCGGCTGCGCATGCAGGAGATCCTGCTGCGCCGGTTCAACGGGGTGGGGCTCGACTACACGACCCGCGTCACCGAGTCGCTGCTGGCCCGGGTGCACGTCGTCGTGCGCACCGACCCGACCAACCCGCCCGGCGACGTCGACGTCGACGCGCTGGCCGAGGAGCTGGCCGACGCGACCCGCCTCTGGGACGACGACTTCAACCTCGTGCTCGGCCGGAAGCTCGGCGACGAGCAGGGCAAACTGCTGTTCACCCGGTACGCCGACGCCTTCCCGGACGGCTACAAGGAGGAGAACACGCCGTACGAGGCCCTCAAGGACCTCGCGAAGCTGGAGCTGCTCGAGGAGCCGGGGCAGCTCGAGATGCACCTGTTCCGCAAGAACCGCGACGACAACGACGTGCGGTTCAAGGTTTTCCGGTACGGCGAGCCGATGGTCCTCTCGGCCGTGCTGCCGGTGCTGCACTCGCTCGGCGTGCGGGTGACCGACGAGCGGCCCTACGAGGTCGAGCGGGCCGACGGCACCGTCTACCTCTACGACTTCGGGCTGACGCTGCCGCCCGACCACAGCCTGCCGGCCAACGTGCGGCCACACGTCGAGAACGCGTTCGCGGCCGCCTGGCGCGGCGAGGCCGAGGTCGACGGCTTCAACCAGCTGGTGCTGCTGGCCGGGCTGACCTGGCGACAGGTGGTGATCCTGCGGGCGTACGCGAAATATCTGCGGCAGGCCGGGACGGTCTTCTCGCAGGAATACATGGAGTCGACGTTCGTCGCCTACCCCGAGATCGCCACGTTGCTGGTCGAGCTGTTCGAGGTGCGGTTCTCACCGCGGCTCACGCTGGGCGAGTCCGAGCGGTCGGAGCGGGCCGCGCTGCTGGTCGACGAGATCGGCAAGCGCCTCGACGACGTCACGAGCCTCGACCAGGACCGGATCCTGCGGTCCTATCTGACGCTGATCCAGGCCACCTTGCGCACCAGCTTCTTCCAGCGGGGCGCCGACGGCCGGCCGAAGTCCTATGTGGCCTTCAAGCTCGACCCGCAGGCGGTGCCCGACCTGCCGGCGCCGCGGCCCAAGTTCGAGATCTTCGTGTACTCGCCCCGGTTCGAGGGCGTGCACCTGCGGTTCGGGCCCGTGGCCCGGGGCGGGCTGCGCTGGTCCGACCGGCGGGAGGACTTCCGCACCGAGATCCTCGGCCTGGTCAAGGCCCAGATGGTGAAGAACGCCGTGATCGTGCCCGTCGGCGCCAAGGGCGGCTTCGTGCTCAAGCAGAAGCCGGGCGAGCGGGACGAGGCGGTGGCCTGCTACAAGCTGTTCATCACCGCGCTGCTCGACGTCACCGACAACATCGTCGGCGGCGACATCAAGCACCCGCGTGACGTGGTGCGGCACGACGGCGACGACCCCTATCTGGTGGTGGCCGCCGACAAGGGCACGGCGACGTTCTCCGACTACGCCAACGAGATCTCGGTGGCGCACGGGTTCTGGCTCGGCGACGCGTTCGCGTCGGGTGGGTCGGCCGGCTACGACCACAAGAAGATGGGCATCACCGCCCGCGGCGCCTGGGAGTCGGTCAAGCGGCACTTCCGCGACCTCGGCACCGACATCCAGACCACCGACTTCACCGTGGTCGGCGTCGGCGACATGTCCGGCGACGTGTTCGGCAACGGCATGCTGCTCTCGCCGCACATCCGGCTGGTCGCCGCGTTCGACCACCGGCACATCTTCCTGGACCCGTCGCCGGACGCCTCGTCGTCCCACGCGGAACGCAAGCGGCTGTTCGACCTGCCGCGCTCGTCGTGGGCCGACTACGACACGTCGCTGATCTCGGCCGGCGGCGGGGTCTACCCGCGTACGTTGAAGTCGATCCCGATCTCCGCCGAGGTCCGCGCGGCGCTGGGGCTCGGCGACGAGGTGACGGCGCTGTCGCCGCCCGAGCTGCAGAAGGCGATCCTGCAGGCGCCGGTCGACCTGCTGTGGAACGGCGGCATCGGCACCTACGTCAAGGCGTCGTCGGAGACGCACGCCGACGTGGGTGACAAGTCCAACGACGCGATTCGGGTCAACGGCAAGCACGTGCGCGCACGGGTGGTCGGCGAAGGCGGCAACCTGGGCCTGACCCAGCTGGGCCGCATCGAGTACGCGCTGCGCGGCGGCCGGGTCTACACCGACTTCATCGACAACACGGCCGGCGTGGACTGCTCCGACCACGAGGTCAACATCAAGATCCTGCTCGGCGGGGCGGTGGCGGACGACGAGCTGACGGTGCCCGCCCGCGACGCGCTGCTGGCCGAGATGACCGACGAGGTGGCCGAGCTCGTCCTGCGCGACAACTACGCGCAGGCGACGGCGCTGGGCACCGCGATCGTCCAGGCCGAGTCGCTGCTCCCGGTGCACCGCCGGATGATCACCGACATGGAACGCTCGGGGCTGCTGGACCGTTCTCTGGAAGGGCTGCCGTCCGACGAGGAGCTGTCGTCGCGCCCGGAGGGCCTGACGGCGCCGGAGTTCGCGGTGCTGCTCGCGTACGTGAAGATCGATCTGGAGAACCAGGTCCTCGCCGACCCGATCGTCGACGAGCAGTGGACCTTCGACGTGCTGGCCGACTACTTCCCGACGCCGTTGCGCACGGCCTACGCCGAGCGGATGGCGGGTCACCGCCTGCGCCACGAGATCATCACGACGGTGCTGGTCAACGAGGTCGTCAACCGCGGCGGCACGTCGTTCGTCTATCGGGCGATGGAGGAGACGGGCGCGTCGGCGGCCGACGTCATCCGGGCGTACGTGGTCACCCGCGAGATCTACGGCCTGCGCGAGCTGTGGGCCGCGGTGGAGGCGCTCGACAACACAGTGCCGACCAGCGCGCAGACGAAGGTCTATCTGGAGCTGCGCCGACTGCTCGACCGGGCCGTCCGCTGGCTGGTCACCAACCGCCGGTCGCCGCTCGACGTGACCGGCGAGATCGCCCGCTTCGCGGCCGTGTCGGAGCTGCTCGGCGAGCTCGACACGCGGTTCGTGGGCAGCGAGCGGGAGTCGCTGCTGGCGCACATGGAGGAGATCTCCGAGCGTGGCCTGCCGGCCGGCCTGGCGACGCAGGTGGCCCGGGTCATGTACGGCTTCGGCCTGATGGACGTCGTCGAGACGGCCCGGGTGACGGCCCGCGCCCCGGGCGACGTCGCGCAGGTCTACTTCGTGCTGAGCGACCGGCTGCGGGTCGACGCGCTGCTGTCGAAGATCTCCCTGCTGCCGCGCGAGGACCGCTGGCAGACCCTGGCCCGCATGGCGCTGCGCTACGACCTCTACGCGGCCCTGGCGGCGTTGACGGCCGGGGTGCTGGAGTCCACACCGGACGGTGCGCCGGTCGAGGAGCGGGTGGCGACCTGGGAGCAGGCCAACACGACCTCGGTGGGCCGGGCCCAGCGCGCGATCAGCGAGTTCGCGGACTCCAACGCCGACCTGGCGGCACTGTCGGTGCTGCTGCGGCAGATCCGCCAGCTGGTCCGCACGTCGTCAGCCAGCTGAGCCGGGCGTTCGCGGCGGACGCCCGGCCGGCGTCCGCGGCGGCTGCCCGGCCGGTGTCCGCGGCGGCTGCCCGGCCGGTGTCCGCGGCGGCTGCCCGGCCGGTGTCCGCGGCGGTTTCCCGGCCGGCGTCCGCGGCGGGTGCCGGGCGTGGTCGCGGTGGGTTTCGGTCAGCCGGGCCAGGACGTCGGTGACGAGCCGCCGCTGTTCGGCGTCGAGGTCGGCGGCGACCCGGTCGATGTCGTCGGCCAGTGGCCGCAGCTCGCGCAGCATGCCGCCCTCGGCCTTGGCCGTGGTGCTGACGACCTGGCGCCGCCGGTCGTCGGGGTGCGGCCCGCGGCGGACGTAGCCGGCCCGTTCCAGGCGGTCGACCAGCCCCGTGGCGGCGCCGGAGGTGATGCCGAGCAGGCGACCGAGCTCGACCGGTCCGATCGGCGGCGCCGCGGTCGCGAGGTGCTTCAGCGCCAGGTAGTCACCGGAGGTCAGCCCCATCCGCCGGGCGATGGCCGTGTCGAGCTCGGCGATCGCGACGGCCAGGTGGTGCACGGCCCAGTCGAGGGTCACGCTACTACGGTAGCTTAGAAACTGAGCTACTTTGCATCGGAGGCATGTCATGGCCGATCGGTTGCGCTCGCTGGCCCTCGGCGGCGCCTGCGCCGCTTTCGTGACCATCCCGACGGTGGGCCCGCTGCTCGGCCGCGGCGAACAGACGCGGCGGTACGACACGGTGATCACGCCGCCCGACTACGCGTTCGTGGTGTGGGCGCCGATCTTCGCGGGCTGCGCGCTGTCGACGATCGGCGCGGTGCGACCCGCGGGCCGCTCGCAGCCGATGAGCCGGCGGACAGGGTGGGCGCTGGCCGGCGCGTACGCGACCAACGCCGCCTGGTCCGTTGCGGCACAGAGCGACCGCTTCGCCGCGACGCCGTTCCTGCTGCCCGTGGCGGCGGCGTTCGCCGCCCGCGCGCACGCCGGCCTGCAGGATCTCCCGGCACCGACCGGGTGGGCGGCGGTCACGCCGGCCAGCACCGGCCTGCTGCTCGGTTGGACGGCCCTGGCCAGCGTCGTCAACGTGGCCGCCGGCGCCCGGCTGGCCGGGGCGCCACCGACGGCGCCGCGCACGATCGCCGCGTCGACGGCCGGTCTGGTCGTCGCCGGGGCCACGCTCGCCGGCGCCGTCGCGAAGAGCCGACGCGGCCGGGTGCCGCTCGCGACGGCCGCCGGCTGGGGCCTGCTCACCACCGCCCTGACCAGCCGCCGCCCCACCGCCGTCCGCCTGGCGGCCGCGACCGCCGCGGCAGCGATCGCCGCCGCGCTGGCGCGACCGCGGTCCCGACCGGCCGAGTGAGATCTTCTGTTCGGGGGTAACGGGCTCGCATGTTCGAGGGGTTCACGGACGAGCGGATCGACGTCGGCGAGGTCGAGCTGCGGGTGCGGCACGGTGGCTCGGGGTTCCCCGTGCTGCTGGTGCACGGCCACCCGCGGACCGGCGCGACCTGGCACCGCGTCGCGCCTCGGCTCGTCGCGCAAGGCTTCACCGTCGTGTGTCCGGACATGCGCGGCTACGGGCGGTCCGGCAAAGCCGCCATCCGCGACGACCACGGGCAGCAGTCCAAGCGCGCGGTGGCGGGCGACCTCGTGCGGCTGATGCGGGCCCTGGGGCACGACCGGTTCGCGGCGGTGGGGCACGATCGCGGCTGCTACGTGGTGCTGCGGATGGCGCTCGACCATCCCGACGCGGTCAGCCGCCTCGTGGTGATGGACGGCGTGCCGATCAGCGAAGCCCTCGCCCGGTGTGACGCGGCGTTCGCCCGGGACTGGTACCACTGGTTCTTCTTCGCCCAGCCCGACAAGCCGGAGCGGGCCATCATGGCCGACCCGGACGCCTGGTACAGCGCTGCCCGGCCCGAATCGATGGGCGCCGAGAACTACTCGGAGCTGCGGGCCGCCATCCACGACCCGGCTACGGTGCGGGCGATGCTGGAGGACTACCGGGCCGGGCTGGGCATCGACCGGGAGCACGAGGAGGCCGACCGGCGCGCCGGGCGTACGGTCCGGTGCCCGACGTTGTTCCTGTGGTCGTCGCGGGACGACATGGAGGACCTCTACGGCGACCCGCTGGCCGTCTGGGCGCCGTGGGTCGACGACCTTCGTGGCGCCCGCATCGACTCCGGCCACCACCAAGCCGAGGAGAACCCGGAGGCCCTGGCCGCCGCTCTGGCCGAGTTCCTGGGCTGAGCGGTCAGCCCTCGTCCGCCGTCGAGGGCTCGTCGGTGGCGGAGCCACGCCGGCGCAGGCCGCCGGGGCGCACGTCGGTCGACACCGCGTCGCCGTCGTCCGGGGCGGGCCGGCGACGCAGGCCGCCGGGCCGGGGCTCGGTCGAGGCGGCGTCGTCGTCGGTCGCCGTCGAGCGGCGCAGCCCGCCGGGACGCGGGTCCGTCGTGACGGTGTCGTCGTCGGGGCGGCGGCGGAGGCGGCCGGGGCCGCTGGCGTCGCTGCCGAGCGGCGCGGCCAGGATGTCGGCCGCCGAACGACGCTTGCGGCCGTTGTCGGCGTCGCCGCTGATGACGTCGAAGGCCGACCGGCGCTGCCGGCCGATCGTGGGCCGTTTGCCGGAAGCCGGCTCCTCGACGGGATCCGGCTCCCCACCGGCCGCGGCCGACGGAGCGGGCTCGACCGACCGAGCGGGCTCGACCGAAGAAGCGGGCTCGGCCGACGGAGCGGGCTCGGCCGGCTCTTCCGGCGCCGCCGCAGGCGCAACCGGGCCGGCGTCCGCCGCCGGCTCGACCTCGCCCAGGCCGTCACCCTTGACCGGCGGCTGGAAGCGATCCGCGTCCGGGGCCGGCCGGCGGCGTTGGGTGAAGGCGAGCGGCGACGCCTCGCGCGCCGACGCGGCCGCGCGGATCGGGGCCAGTCCGGCCACCAACGCCGAGGTGATCTCGGCCGCGTACGCGCCGTCGGGGTCGTAGTCCGGGTCGAAGACCGTCAGCTCGATGCCGAGGCAGTGCGGCGTGTCGACCAGGCCGGCGATCAGCAGCTCCAGCTCCGCGAAGGCGATCCCGCCCGGGTCCGGGGCGTCGACCGCGGGCATGACCGCGGGGTCGAGCACGTCGACATCGATGTGCACCCAGTAGCCGGCGCAGTCGGCGAGCTGGTCGCGGGCCCACTGCGCCGACCGGGCGGCGCCTTCCGCGCGCAGCGCCGGGACCGGGCGGGTCATGATGCCGGCCGCCTGCAGGTCGAGCCGGTACTCGTCCTGGGCGCGGATGCCCATGACCACCACGTCGACGTCACGGAAGTACGGTCTTCGGCCCTCGATCGCGGCCAGGTCGGCCTGACCCCGGCCGGTCGCCAGGGCGAGCCCCTCGCCGGCCGCCGCGCCGACGTAGGACGCGTTGCCGGGATGCCGGAAGTCGGAGTGGCCGTCGACGTAGACCAGCCCGATGCGGCCGCCGACCGCCTCACCCAGGCGGTGCATGGCCAGCGCCGAGCCGAGCAGCACGGAGCAGTCCCCGCCGAGGACGACGGGGAACTCCGAAGCGTCGATGATGGCGCCGATGCGGCCGGCGAGGGCCACCGAGTACGCGGCGATCGCCTCGGCGTGGGCGACACCGTCACCGGGGCGCCAGTCGCCGGCGTCGTACCGCGGCGCCGTGAGACAGCCCGCGTCGCGGGCCACCAGCCGGCCGAGCAGGCCGTGGTCGCGGAGGGCGCCGGGCGCCTTGGCGCAGCCCGGAGTCGACGTCGGCGTGGGCGGTCGCAGGCCCAGGTTCGACGGCGCGTCCAGGAGCGCTATCCGGCGCACGGCGCTCACCGGCTCAGTACAGCGCGCTGGCCAGGGCCCGGCGGGCCGCCGAGACCGCCGGGTCGTCGGGACCCGCGATCGTGAACAGCGTCACCAGGTGCTTGCGGACCGTCTCCTTGTCGTCGCCGACGCTGCGCCGGATGAGGTCGATCAGGCGCTTGTAGGCCCGCTCGGCCTCGCCGCTGAGCACCTCGACGTCGGCCGCCAGCAGCTGCGCCGGGATGTCGGACGGGGCCGCGGACGCGTCGGTGAGCGCCTTGGCCGCGTCGATGCCCTGCACCCGCCGGTAGAGGCTGACCTGGGCGAGCCCCGCCTCGGCGGCCGCGTCGGCCGGTGACTCGAACAGGATCTTCTTGTAGGCCGCCTCGGCCGCGTCGAGGTCGCCGACCATCAGCGCGTCGTCGGCGGACTCGAGCCGCGGGTCGGCCGGGGTCTCCACCTCGACGCCGCCGGCCTTGAGCACCGCGCCGATCCACTGCCGGAGCTGGGCCTCGGGCACCACACCGGAGAACGCGTCGACCGGCTGGCCGCCGACGACGGCGAAGACCATCGGGATGCCCTGCACCCGGAACATCTGGGCGAGGCGCTGGTTGGCGTCGACGTCGACGCGGGCGAGCACCCACGCGCCGCCGCCCTCGACGGCCAGCTTCTCCAGGACCGGGGACAGCTGCTTGCACGGCTCGCACCACTCGGCCCAGAAGTCGATGACGACGGGCGTGGTCAGCGAGCGCTCGAGCACCTCGGACTGGAAGGTCGCCTCGGTGACGTCGATGATCGCGACGGAGCCAGGCGCGCCACCGGGGGCGGCAGCGCCGCCGGGGGCGGAACCACCAGCGGGTGGGCCGGCACTGGGAGCAGGAGAGGGCGACGCGGCCGGCCGGAGGGCGCCGAGATCGACCGCACCGCGGGTGAAGATCGACGGAGAGGTCCGTGGTTCGCTCATGGTTCCCTAGTCTCGCACGCGGAGCGCGCGACGCAGACCGACCGCCACGGAGGTGAACAGCAGGGCCACCGCGACCGCCGGAAGGGCGATCGAGAGGGGCCGTGGCCAGGTCGGGGGCGCGAGCGCGAAGTCGTCATCGACGAAATACGGGACATAGTGGCCGACCACCGCCCAGGCGATGACGGCCGCCACCAAACCGGTGACCACGGCCGCGACGGCGACCGGCAGATAGGCCCAGAGGACCCAGCGTCCCCCGGTACGCGCCGCGAGTCCCTGCCGCCGCAGAGCGACCAGGTCGTCGAGCGTGCGCCGGCGGTCGACGGCGGCCATCAGCCACATGCCGCACGCCGCGAGCACCACGGCGACCCCGCCCGCCAGCAGGTGGAACCAGACGGCCAGCGCCGGACCACGACCGTCGAGCCGGTCCGCGGCGGCTGCCGCCGAGTCGCGGCCGACCACCACCAGGCCCTGCTTCGTCAACTGCTGCTCGACATCGGCCGGCGCCGCGCGGCCCAGCCACACCTCGGCCGTCGTCAGGTCGGTGCTTCCGGTTGCCACGCGCTCGGCGTACCCCAGATCCATGAGGAGTCCCGTGCCGATCCGGGGCAGGGCCCGGCCCTCGGCGACCGGCCGGATCGCGACCACGTTGCCGTCGACGCCCTCGGCCTCGCCGGACTTCGGTGGCGCCCCGCCGCTGAGCACCGGCACGTCGCCCGGGGTGCCCGCCGGCATCAGCACCGTCGGCCGCGGCTGGATCACCGCGCCGGGCACGACCACGTGGACGCCGCCGTCCTCCGCGGTCAGCTTCGCGTCGTCGGAGGCCCGCCACTGGTCGAGGGTGAAGGCCGGCACGACCGGGGTGTACGGCCCGGTCAGCTCGGCCCGGACCCCCAGCGAGACGATCGAGACCTCGGCCACCTCGCCACCGGACGCGGAGTAGACCGCCTCGATTCCGGTGAGCCGGCAGCCGTCGACACAGGACTGGCTGGCCATCGTCCAGGTCTGCCGGCCGGGGGTGATCTCGGCGCTGCCGGCCCGCACCGGCGCCCCGCCGGCCAGCGGCCGCAGCAGCGCGGTGAGCCGCAGCTCGGTCCCGGTCGCCGACGGCTGCGCGTAGTCGACGGTCAACGCCAGCTCGACGCCCTTGACCACGATCGGCTCGTCGGCCGGCGGGCGCAGGGCGGCCGCGATCTGCTCCGGAGAGCCGCCGTACTCGGGGCGCCAGGCCGCGACGGCCGGCAGGGCGGCGGTGTCGGCGAACAGCACCGGCGGTCCTTCGACGACGCGCCGCACGCCGACCGCCATCGCGAACCGCCCGTCCGGGTCGACCGCGCGCACCGCCGCCCGCAGCGCGCCGGAGTCGGTCGGGGCGACGACGACGGTGCGGTCCGCGCCGGTCTCCACGGCGGCCCGGTCGGCCCGCGCGCGGTCGGCGACGTCGACCGCGGTGGCCGCGAAGCCGAGCACGGCGACCGCGACGGCCAGCAGCACGAACAACCGCTGGCTGCCGGGCCGACGGGCCACCTGCAGGGCGCCCAGGGCGAGCCCGAGCCGGCCGCGGTGGACGGCCCGGCGGCCGAGCCGGGCGGCCAGCGGCACCAGCAGGCGGCCGGCGAGCACCGCCACCGCCAGGCCGATCAGGCCGGGCACGAGCAGGCCGAGGCCGACGAGCTGGCCGTCGAAGGCCCGCAGCTGCACCGCGGCCACCACCGCGAGCACGACCGCGCCCGCGTCGACCGCCAGGGTTCGCCAGGCGGCGCCCCGCGGCGGCACCCGGCGCAGCAGGTCGACCACCGGGCTGGCCAGGTCGCGGCGCAGCGCCAGCAGGCCGACCAGCACCGCGCCGGCCACCGCGACGAAGGCCGCGAGCAGCGCGCCGGGCGGCGGCGACAGGTCGAAGACGGGGATCGGCCCGAACCGTGCGTCGGCCACGGCCCGGGTGGCCAGCGTGCCGGCGACGTAGCCGATCGGCGCGCCGACCGCGATCGCGATCACGCTCTCCCCCGCCGCCAGCCAGAAGCGGCCGACCCGGGGCGCGCCGCGCAGGGCGATCAGCGCCTGCTCGTGCCGGCGGGCGGCGGTCGCCCCGGCCACCGCGACGAAGATGACCAGCCAGCACAGGCCGATCAGCGGCAGCCCGGCCAGCGGGACCAGCTCGCGGGTGAGCGCGTCGGAGCGGCGTACGCGTTCGAAGAACTTGGGCAGCTCGTCGGTGAGCGCGGCGAACCGGGCGGTCTCGTCGTCGCTGCCCAGCTCCTCGCTCAGCTCGTCGAGGGCGGTCGCCAGCGCCGGCAACCGGTCGGCGTCGAACGCGCCCGGCCCCGGGATGGCCTCGATGCTGCGGTTGTCGGACTCGTGCTCCAGCGCGTCGACGGACGGGCGGGCGGTGAAGACCGGCTCTTCCGGCGCCGTGGGCGCGAAGTAGCCGGTCCGACCCCAGTACGGCTCAGCCGGGTCGCGCGGGCGGTAGACGCCGACGATCGTGGTCGGGGCCGGCCGCCCGCTGACCACCCAGGTCCGGCTGATCTCGTCGTAGGTGGCCCAGGCCAGCGACACCGAACGCCCGGGCTGCACGCCGAGCCGGCGCGCGGTCGCCTCGCCGACCACCACTTCGCCGCCGGCCATCAGGCACCGCCCCGCGACCATCTCGACGTGCTGGCAGACGCCGTCGCGGTAGGTGAACCAGGAGATCTCGCCCGCCGCGGGCTCCAGTCCGAGCACTGGCATGACGGCGCTGGTCACGGTCTGGAACCCCGGAAGCGCTGCCACGTCGTTGGCGAGCGCGTCGAACCGGTCGCGCTGGGTGCTGTCGATGCCGGCCCGGACCGCGACCGTCCGCTCCGCCGGCGGCGTGTTGGCCACCTCGGCGACGGCGGCAGCCCGGTCGACCGCGTCCATGTAGACCGGCCCGGCCACCGCGGCCGCCGTGGCCAGCGCGCTCAGCAGCACGACGAGCGCTGCCTGGACCCGGCGGGCGGTGAGCATGAGGGTGACGAGGGCGATCACGCGGACTCCTCGCCGCGGACGGCCCGGACCAGCAGGGCGGCGGCGGCCGCGCCGGCCGTGCCGACGACCAGCAGGCCGCCGACCAGGGCCAGCAGAAGCGGCACCACCTGTGGACCCACGGCCACGGGCAACACGCTCCAGCCGTCGACGAACAGCGGGATCGGGCGCCGGGTCACCGCCTGCGCCAGCGCGCTGGCGGCCAGGCCCAGCAGGATGGCGGCGCCGGCGAGTCCGGCGTAGCCGCCCCAGGCGACCTGTCGGACCACCCGCGGCGGCAGCCCCTGGGCCCGCAGCGCGGCCAGCTCGGCCGCCCGCTCGGGCCGTTCGACGGCCGCGACGACGATGAACGCGCCCGCGGTCAGCAGGAGCCCGGCCAGCGCGGCGACCAGCTGGAAGCGCAGCGCGGCCGGCGGCGCCTCGCGGTCGAACCGGTCGGTCACGCCGGCGGTGGTCTCGTCGGAGATCACGGTCAGCCCGCCGGCCCGCAGCCGCTCGACGATGTCGGCGCCGGCGTCGGCGGTCAGCCAGACCTGCGGCACGTCGCTGGCGCCGGGGTTCTCGGCGATCCGGTCCGCGTACTCGAGGTCCATCAGGTAGCCGAACCGGCCGGCGGTCGGCAGCCGGTCGACCGTGCCGACGGTGCGCACCGGGACGAGGTCGCCGCCGAAGACGGGCAGTCGGGGATCCCCCTCCGCCACGGGCACGACGTTGTCGGTGGTCACCACCGGCAGCGGCGCCGGGGCGTCGACGGTGTAGACCCGGGTTGCCTGGTCGGCCTCCCGCGCCGCGCGGATCGCGGTGATCGTCAGCGCGCCGCCGGCGGCGGTGAGGTTGGGGCCGGTCGTCGTATCGCCGACGCTGGCCCGCCACCGCGCGACGTCGCCGAGCACGGCGGGCGGGATGACCGCGCCGCCCGCGCCGGTGAGGCCGAAGACGGTCACCGTCGCACCCGGCTCCGGCACGACCGACCGGCCGGCGAAGTTGCGGGTCACCGGTTCGAGGCCGAGCAACCGGCAGCCGGCGCCGCAGCCGGACAGCGTCGCCGGGTAGCTGGCGCGTTCGTCGCGCAGGGGGCCGAACCGCACGGTGACCTGGTCACCGGCCTCGGTCTCGAGGTACGCCAGCAGGAATATGGGGTCGGGCGCAGCCGTTCCGCCCGCGACGCCGCCGGTCTCGTCGCCCGGTGCGAGCGGAGCCACCGGCGCCGGCAGCATCTTGGCGTCGGCCTCCAGGGTCAGCTCGCCGTCCATCGTGGACAGTGAGGCGGGGGCCGGCGGGTGGAGCAGCGCGGCGCTGGGCGGATCGCCGTACACCGGTTGCCAGTCGGCCACCGCCGCGAAGCGCGCGGAGTCGACGGCGAGCAGCACCGTGGCCGGCCCGTTGACGCTGCGGACCACCGCCATCGCCTGCCGGCCAGTGGGGTCGGCGGCCCGCACCGCGGCGACCAGCTGGGCGCGGCTGCGCGCCTGCACGGTGAGCACGCGGTCGGCGCCGAGCTCGTGGCGGGCCCGCTCGACCCGGCTGTCGTCCGCGGCGCTCCAGCCGCCGACCGCGGTGGCGAGCAGGGCCACGGCGATGACCAGCAGGGCGAAGACGCGATGGGTGCCAGGGCGGCGGGCGAGCTGGATAGCGCCGAGCGCGCCCGACACCCGACCCGCTCGCAACGCCCGCCGGCCGACCCGCCCGGCCAGCGGGGTGAGCAGGCGGGCGGCGGCCAGCGCAAGCACCACCGCGATCAGTGCCGGCGCGAGCAGGGCGAGCCCGGTGGTGGCGCCGGCCTCGACCGCGGTCACGTAGCTCTGGTAGAGCCCGGCCGCGGCCACCAGCACGATGACCAGGTCGACGACCTCGGCCCGCCAGCCCCGCCGCCGGGACGGGACGTGCCGGAGCAGGTCGGTCACCGCCGCTCGCATGCCGCCCGCGTCGGCCGCTACCGCGGCCAGCAGCGCGCCGCCCAGCGCGGCGAGCGCGGCGATGCCGGAGAACAGCGCCGCCGACCGGGGTTCCGGCACCTGACCGGCGGCCAACCGCGCCCCGCCCAGGCCGAGCCCCGCGCCGGCCACCGCGCCGACCAGCATCGGCACGGCGCTCTGGGCGATCGCCAGGTGCCAGAGCCGCCAGCGCGCGGCGCCGCGCAGCTTCAGCAGGCCGATGTCGGGCCGGCGCTGCTCGGCCGTGTGCCGCACCGCGAAGAACAGCCCGAACCAGCAGAGCACCAGCAGCTGGACGGCGGCGACGCCGACACCGAGCCCGACCAGCTGGCGTTCGCGCTCGATCCGGGTGGCCAGGACGCCGGCGTCGGTGGCGACCCGCCACGCCCCGCTGTCGCGACCGGCATCCGCCAGTTCGGCGCGCAGCGCGCTGAGGTCGTCGAGGAAGAGGCGGGGTGGGATCCGCAGGTGGTAGTCGGCCAGGATCTCCTTGATCGGCAACGCGGCGATCGTGTCGTCGGCGACGAACGCCGGGTCGCCGGGGCCGTCGGCGCCCGGGTCCAGCGCGGAGGAGCCGCCGAAGTCGGTCAGCGCCCAGTAGTGGCCGAGCGGGTCGCGAAGCTGGTAGGTGCCGGTGACGGTGAACGCGACGGGCGGCTGCGAAGAGAGCACGAAGTCGACCTTGTCGCCGGCCTTCACCTGCAGCGCCTGGGCGGTGCGCCGGCTGAACAGCACCTCGCCCTTGGCCGCCGGACAGGCGCCGTCGATGTCCAGGTGCGCGCACATGTCGTCGCGGTACGCCAGCCGCAGGTTGACCCGGGCCAGCTCGGACGCGATGGTGCCGGACTCACGCAGCGAGACGGTCGTGCCGGCGCCCGGCACGGTGACCACCGGCCCGGCGCCGTCCTTGACGTCGGAGACGACCTCGGCGCCGGGGCGGACCCGGCCGCCCGGCGCCAGCGCACCCTCGACCCGGCCGGAGACGCGGACGACCAGCTCAGACGACCCGGCGCCGGCGACGTCGGCGACGGCCACCGAGCGCTCGGCGGCGCGGACGTACCAGGGCGCGGCGGCCGCGACGCCGACGGCGAGGCCGGTGAGCACGAGCACCGTGGCGGCCTGTGCGCGGCGGGCCCGCAGCGCACCTCGAACGACTCCGAACATGCGGGCTAGGCCGCGTCGCCGGCGTGCGACTCCGGGATCTGCGCCGCGCCGCCGGGCACCAGCGTGACGGTGCCGTCCGCCTGGTCGACGGTGAACAGCGTGCCGGGCGGGAAGTGGCCGAGCACGTCGGGCGGCAGCTGGACGGTGCCGTCCCCGGCGACCACCGCGAAGTCCTGGCCGCCGCGGCCTTCGGCGCCGACCCGCCCGTCGCGGATCGTGACCGCCCGGCCGAGCCGCGCGCCGACCTCGGCGTCGTGGGTGACCACGACGACGGTGGTGCCCCGCTCGGCGTTGACCGTCTCCAGCGCGTCGAGCACCTCGTCGCGGCCGTGCGAGTCGAGCTGGCTGGTCGGCTCGTCGACCAGCAGCAGGCCGGGCGAGGCGGCGATGCCGACGGCGAGGGCCGCCCGCTGCCGGGCGCCGGGCGCCAGGTCGGTCAGCTTGGCCGCGCCCTTGCCGCGCAGGCCCACCAGGTCGAGGATGCGCTCCGGGTCTTCGAGCTCGATGCCCTCGGTGCGGGCGGCGCGGCGCTGGGCCAGCCAGACGTTGCGCTCGAGCGACGCGTAGGGCAGCAGGTTGCGCGCCGCTCCCTGCAGCACGACGCCGATCTGGGTGCCGCGCAACCGGGAGATCTCGGCGTCGCTGAGCTTGCCGAGGTCGTAGGTGCCCACGTTGACCCGGCCGGCCGACGGCCGCATCAGCCCGGCGAGCAGCGCCACCAGGGTCGACTTGCCGGAACCGGACGGGCCGACGAGCGCCAGCATCTCGCCGGGGCCGATGGAGAGGTCGACGCCGGAGAGCGCGACGACATCGCCCGCCTCGGCGCGGTAGATGTGCACCACCCGGCGGCAAGCGACTGCGAGACCTGACACGGGTACTGCCTACCACCTCGACGGCGATAGCGCAGCCCCGTGATCATCAGGTAAAACCTCAGAAACGGGCGGGCTCTCGGTAGACGCCCCATTCGTCCTTGAGCACGCCGCAGATCTCGCCCAGGGTCGCCTCGGCCCGGGCCGCGTCCAGCATGGACGGGATCATGTTGTCGCCGGTGCGGGCGACCTCGATCATGCGCTTGAGCGCGGCGTCGACCGCGGCCTGGTCGCGGGTCTCGCGCCGCCGGCCGAGCAGCGCCTTCTGCTCGATCTCGACCTCGTGCGAGATGCGCAGGATCTCGAGCTCCTTGGCGACGGTGCCGTTGTGCGCGTTGACCCCGACGATCCGCTTCTCGCCCTTTTCCAGCGCCCGCTGGTAGGTGAACGCCGAGTCGGCGATCGCCGCGGTGAACCAGCCGTCCTCGATGCCGCGCAGGATGCCGGCCGTGATCGTGCCGTCGTTGCCCAGCTCGCGGATCCGCTCGAAGATCTGCTCGGCCTCGGCCTCGATCGCGTCGGTGAGGGCCTCGACGTACCACGAGCCACCCAGCGGGTCGGCCACGTTGGTCACGCCGGTCTCCTCCATCAGCACCTGCTGGGTGCGCAGGGCGATCTCGGCGGACTCGTCGGTCGGCAGGGCGAGTGTCTCGTCGAGCGCGTTGGTGTGCAGCGAGTTGGTCCCGCCGAGGACGGCGGCGAGCGCCTCGACGGCTGTCCGCACGACGTTGTTGACCGGCTGCTGGGCGGTCAGCGAGACGCCCGCGGTCTGGGTGTGGAAGCGCAGCCAGAGCGCGCGCTCGTCGGTGGCGCCGTAGACGTCGCGCAGCCACCGGGCCCAGATGCGCCGGGCCGCCCGGAACTTGGCGATCTCCTCGAAGAAGTCGACGTGCGAGTCGAAGAAGAACGACAGCCCGGGCGCGAACGTGTTGACGTCGAGCCCGCGGGACAGCCCCAGCTCGACGTAGCCGAAGCCGTCGGCGAGCGTGTAGGCCAGCTCCTGCGCGGCGGTCGAGCCGGCCTCGCGGATGTGGTAGCCGGAGACCGACAGCGGCTTGTAGCGCGGGATCTCGCGGGCGCAGAACTCCATCAGGTCGCCGATCAGCCGCAGGTGCGGCTGGGGCTCGAAGAGCCACTCCTTCTGCGCGATGTATTCCTTGAAGATGTCGGTCTGCAGCGTGCCGTCGAGAGTCGACAGGTCGGCGCCCTGGCGTTCGGCGGCCACGAGATACATGCAGAAGACCGGCACGGCCGGGCCGGAGATGGTCATCGACGTGGTGACCGCGGCCAGGTCGATGCCGTCGAAGAGCACGTCCATGTCGGCGGCCGAGTCGATGGCCACGCCACAGTGGCCGACCTCGCCCAGCGACTGCGGCTCGTCGGAGTCGCGGCCCATCAGCGTGGGCATGTCGAACGCGACCGACAGCCCGCCGCCGCCCGCGCCGAGGATCAGCTTGTAGCGCTCGTTGGTCTGCTTGGCGTTGCCGAAGCCCGCGAACTGGCGGATGGTCCAGGTGCGGCCGCGGTAGCCGGTCGGGTAGAGGCCCCGGGTGTAGGGGAACTCGCCCGGCCAGCCGATCCGGTCGAAGCCGGGGACGTCGGCCCCGGGCGGTGGCCCGTAGACCGGCTCGACCGGCATGCCGGAGAGCGTGGTGAAGTCGGCGTCGCGCTTGCGTGCGGCGTCATAGCGCGCCTGCCAGCGGGCTCTCCCTGCGGCGATCTCCTCGGCATTCACCCGGCCAGTCTAGAGGTTGGCCTGAACGATCGCTAAGCCTCCAGTACATGAACGTCGTCGACCCGGATGTTCACCTCGGTGACGTGCAGGCTGAGCATCTTCTCGACGGCGGCGACCACCTCGGCCCGCACCGCGTCGGTCACGGTGCGCACGACCTGCCCGTACTCGATGACCAGGGTGATCTCGACCGTCGCCTGGTCGCCGTCCAGGCGGACCTTGACGCCGCGGTCCGCGTCGTCGTCGGCGTCGCCCAGGCCGACCCGCTCCCGCAGGCCGGCGAACACCCGCGCGACGTCGCCCCCGAGGTCGTGCACGCCCGGGACGCCCCGCGCGGCGATGCCGGCGATCTTCTCGACGACCTCGTCGGCGATCGTGGTCGAGCCGCGGTCGGCGGTCAGCGAACCCTCGTTGCGCAGCCGCTCGACGACGGCGGACGCGACCCGGCCGGAGACCGCCGTGGCGCGCTCGACCACGTCGCCGAGCTTGCTGTCGCCGTTGGCCTCCGGCCGCTGGGCCGGCACGTGGATCTGCGCGGCCTCGTCGGTGGCCGGGGCGGTGGGGGTGGTGGCATCAGTCATGGCCGGCACAGTAAGCCGACGACACCAGCTTTGTCAGTGACTGATAGGTGACGGTCCGCGGACGACTTCGGCCCGACCGTCGACCAGGTGCAGCTCGGCGTCGCAGGCGGCGGCCGCCTCGGGGTCGTGCGTCGCGAACACGACCGCCGCGCCCCGCAAGGCCTCCTCGCGCAGCAGGTCGATCACCTTCTGCCGGTTGGTCGCGTCGAGCTCGCTGGTCACCTCGTCGGCCAGCACCACGTCGCCGTGCAGGGCCAGCCCGCGGGCGATCGCGGTGCGCTGCTGCTGGCCGCCGGACAGCTCCTCGACGAGCTGGTCGGACTGGCCGCTCAGGCCGAGCCGTTCGAGCGCCTCGGCCGTGCGCCGCCGGGCCTCCGGCGGGGTGACCCCGCCGGCGATCAGCGCCACCTGCACGTTTTCCGCGGCGGTGAGGATCGCGGCCAGGCCGTTGTCCTGCGGCACCAGCACGATCTGCCGCGCGACGGCGAAGTCGCGGTCGCGGATCGCCTCGCCGTCGACGGTCACGCTGCCCGCCGACGGGCGCAGCAGCCCGGCCATGGTCCACAGCAGCGTGGTCTTGCCGGCGCCGGACGGGCCGGTCACCGCCAGCACCTGACCGGGCGCGACCAGGGCGGAGACGCCGGTCAGCACCGGCTCGCCGGCCCCGTAGGCCACGGTCACGTCATCGACGACGATGGTCCTGCTCATCGGTTCCCCCTTCAAGCGCCGGTACGAGCCGGATGGTGCCGTCGGCGTCGGACGCGATCGTGACAAGCGTGCCCGGCGGCAGCCGCTCGAGCAGTTCCGCCGGAAGGTGCACGCTACCGTCGCGACCCACCACGGAGTAGTCCGCTCCGCGCCGCCCCTCGGCGCCGACCCGCCCGTCGCGGATCGTCACCGTGCGACCGAGCGCCCGGCCGACCTCCACGTCGTGGGTGACGACGACGACCGTGGTGCCCGCCTCGTTGAGCCGGTGCAGCACCGCCAGCACCTCGTCCCGGGACCGCTCGTCGAGCTGGTTGGTCGGCTCGTCGAGCAGCAGCAGCCCCGGCCGGGCCGCACCCGCCACGGCGAATGCGAGCCGCTGGCGCTCACCCGGCGCCAGCTCGCCCGGCACCGCGCGGCGGCGGCCCAGCAGCCCGACGTCGTCGAGGATCGCCGCCGGGTCCGGTGTGCGCCGGCCCTGGCCGCGCGCCGCCCGCTGGGCGAAGCGCACGTTCTGCTCGCAGGTCAGATACGGCAACAGGTTGCGGGCGCTGCCCTGGAGCGCCACGCCGACGTCGACCGCCCGCAACCGCTGCACCTCGGCCGCGGTGGCCCGGACGAGCTCGAGCTCGCCGACCTGGAGCCGGCCGGCCGACGGGCGCAGCACGCCGGACATCAACGACAGCAGCGTGGACTTGCCCGCGCCGGACGGACCGACCAGGGCGACCGCCTCGCCCGGCGCGATGTCGAGGTCGACCCCGGCCAGCGCGACCACGTCAAAGCCCTCGAGCCGGTAGATGAAGACCAGACCCCGGCAGGTCACTCCCTGCGGCGCGACAAGCGTGCTCATCGTGCGCCTCCACGGATCCGGCGCAGCACCAGGCTCGCCACCACGAGCGCCACCAGCAGGAAGAGCAGCGAGCCCGGCAGCCACCACCCACCCAGCCGATATGCCTGGTCTCCCCCGTCGATCGAGACCAGTGCGATCGCCGGCAGCACCAGCGCGGCGCCGCCCACACCGGCGACGATCCCGGCGACCACGGGGAAGCCGAGCACCATCACGTTCTCCCGGTTCGCCATGCCGCGCAGCGCCCGCATCGGCACGCCGGACACCCGCAGTGCCCGGGCCTGCTCACGGCGCCAGGGCGCGGTGATGCCCGCGTCGAGCACCAGCGCGCCCAGGGCGAGCAGCAGAGCGACGAGGCCGGCGAAGAGGTAGAGCCGCAGGGCCAGGGCCGGCGCGGCCCGGCCGAGTTGGGTCATCCGCTCGGACCACAGCTCGCTGCGGACCACTGGGATGCCCTCCGCTGCCAGTCGGGCGCCGAGGTCGGCCGGAGCGGCGTCGGTCGCCCACACCTCATAGGCGAGCTGGTCCGAGTTCAGGCCGGCGGATCGCTCGGCCCGCTCGGTGAGCGCCTGAGCATCGAAGAGCAGCGCATGGTCGCCGCCACGGGGCAGCAGCGGAACCCGTTCGGTCACCCGCACCGGATCCGGCGCGCGGCCGAGCACCGGAAACGAGAAGGTGTCGGCGGCCGGGTCGTCGGCCGGGGCCGGTCCGGACAGCACGATCGGCGCCTCCTTCGCGACATCCCCGTACTGGGCGACGATGTCGGAGCTGGTCTCGCTCGTCACCGCCAGGGTGAGACCGGCGTCGTCGGCGGTCACGGCCAAGGTCTGACCGACCGGCAACGGATCGGTCGGGCGCCAGGCGCCAGGCGTGTCGAGCGCCGCGTCGAGCGGAGCGCCGTCGAGGGCCAAGCTCTCGATCGTGACGGTGGCCGAGCCTTCGGTGTTGTCACCGGGGAACCGGCGCACCTGCAGGCCCAGCAGTCGGCAACCGGTGGCGCAGGTCAGGTCGCCCGTGTACGTGGCCGATCCGGGCTCGAGCCGGCCCAGCGCGACGGCCCGGGGCGCCGCTCCCGGCTCACCGAACACCAGGCCGAGGCTCATCGGCCGCTGCGCGCTCTGGTCGACCGCGCGCACGGTCGCCCGCACCGTCACCCGGCCGGACCTCAGCGCCACCGGCGGGGCGGCCTCGTCGGCGAGCCGAGCCGCGACCTCGGCGACCTGCTCGGGCGACTTGTCCGGCCAACGGCTCACCGCCACCATCCGGTCCGCCTCCACGCCGATCAGGTCGACGTAGTCGCCCGCGTAGCTCTGCCTGACCCGCACGACCGCCATCGCGGTGCGGCCGCTCGGGTCTATCCGGTCGACCGCCTCCCGCACCGCCTCGGGCCCGTTCGCGTTGACGATGAATACCCGGTCCGCGCCGATGCCGGCGTTCGCGGTGCGCAGCCGGTTGGCCGACGAGACGTCCCAGATCGTCGCCGCGAACGTGAGCAGGGCCAGCGCGACGGTCAGCACGGCGACCAGCCGGGCGCTTTCCGGCCGCCGCCCGACCTGGGCCGCGGCCAGCAGCGCGGAGATCTGCCCGCGGCGGGTCGCCCGGGGCAGTCGACGCCGGGCCACCAGGCCGAGCAGCCGGGCGGTGAGCAACCCGGCGAGCAGGGCGATCAGGGCCGGCGCGGCGTAGCCGAGCGTCGCGCTCTGCCCGTCGGTGCCGACCACCAGCTGATAGAGCGCCGCCAGGGCGAGCGCGGCGACGATCGCCTCGGCCACCACCGCCCGTCGACGAGCCCGGTGCGGCACCCGGCGCAGCAACGTGCCGATGCTGGCCCGCACGGTCTCCCGGGTGCCGAAGACGGCCGCGGTCGCGGCCCCGAGCAGCGCGCCGAGGCCGACCAGCAGCGCCGGCCAGCCGAGGACCACGTCGACCGCGGGCGCGAGGAAGGCGTCGGCCGCCAGTCTGGTCAGCCCCAAGCCGAGCAGGAGGCCCAGCGGCGCGGCCAGGCCGATCAACAGCAGCGGCTCGCCGATCGCGAACCGGGTGATGCCGCCGACGCTGAGCCCGCGCAGCTTACCGACCGCGATCTCGGCCCGGCGGTCGTCGGTGACGGCCGCGACCACCAGGAACAGCACGAACCAGCACAGGAGGACGAGCGGGAGGGCCACCGTGGGCACCGCGGCGTTGATCGCCGATCGCTGCCGCTCGGCGTCGCGCAGGCTGTCCAGCAGACCGATCCGCAGCGCCACCCCGTCGATCGAGTTGCCGGCGCTGAGTCCTTCCAGTTCGCGGATCAGTTCGGGCACGTCGCCCAGCCGGACCTTCTCCGCCGCCAGCGGGTAGTCGACGGTCGCCACCGGGCGCCCCCGGGGAATGCCGAGCGCGCTGTCCTCGGTACCGGTGAAGAGCTCGTCGACGATCCGGGTGCCGTCGTCGAGCTCGTTGAGCGGTGAGCCGCCGAAGAACCCGGTGGTCTCCCACGTGGGATCGGTGGGGTCGCCGATCCGGTAGACACCGACCACGGTGTAGCGGGGGATCTTCGGTTCCGGCTCGCCGAAAACAGCCCGCTGGTCACCGCCGGTGGCCGCCAGCGGCAGCACGTCGCCGATCTGGAAGTCGACCCGCTCCACGGTGCGCTCGCTGACCATCAGCTCGTGGTCGCCGGGGCAGCGCCCCGCGACGATCGTGAGCTGCTCACACGCGCCGGGCCGGTAGACCAGCCGGCCTCGGCTCTTCACCCCGGTGACCGGGTCGACGCCGTCGGCGATGGTGTCCTGGGGCGGGCCAAGCACGGCCGCCACGGCCGGCGCGCCGGCCAGCTCGGCATCGACCTGGGACCGCACCTCCCCGGCCCGCATGCCTTCGAGCGCGGTGCTGCGCGCGTTGAGGCCCGCCACGATCCGTGGCGGATCCGAAACCGTGTCGGTCAGCACCGACTGCGCGGCCGCCCGTGAATACAGCGGCACGAGCACCGCGGCCGCGATCGCGATCGTCGAGAGCAGGACGACGAGCGTCGACCGGCCCAACCGTGATCGGATGCCGCGCAGCGTGACGATCAGACCCGACACTGGCTCACCTCCGGGGAACGTAACGCCCGACGTCGCCCCGGAGGTTGCTCAGTTTTCGATCTCGAGACTCGCCAGGAGCCGGTCGGCGGCGGCGTAGGGCGAGATCTCGCCGGCCGCGACCGCCGTGGCCAGTTCGCGAAGCGTCGTGCCGTCCTGGAACGAGGCCATCCGGGCCCGCAGGGCGCCCAACGTGATCGCCTCGACCTCGGCGGCGGCCCGCCGCTCCCGCCGCCGGCGCAGCTCGCCGTGCTCGACCAGCCAGCCGCGGTGCTTGTCGACCGCCGCGACGATGTCGCCGATCCCCTCGGCCCGGCTGGCCACCGCCCGCACGACCTGCGGCCGCCACTCCCCCGGCCCGCGCTCGCCGAGCCCGATCATGCCCTGGATGTCGCGGTAGGTGTTGTCGGCGCCGTCCCGGTCGGCCTTGTTGACCACGAAGACGTCGGCGATCTCCAGGATGCCGGCCTTGACCGCCTGGATCGCGTCGCCCATGCCGGGCGCCAGCAGCACGAGCGTCGTGTCGGCCAGCGAGGCCACCTCGACCTCGGCCTGGCCGACGCCGACGGTCTCGACCAGCACCACGTCGCAGCCGGCGCCCTCGAGCACCCGGACCGCCTGGGGCGTCGCCGCGCCGAGGCCGCCGAGGTGCCCGCGGGACGACATCGACCGGATGTAGACGCCGGGGTCGGTCGCGTGGTCCTGCATCCGGACGCGGTCGCCGAGGATCGCGCCGCCGGTGAACGGGCTCGACGGGTCGACCGCCAGCACGCCCACCCGGCGGCCCTGCTTGCGCAGCTCGCGGACCAGCTCGTTGGTGGTCGTCGACTTGCCGACGCCGGGCGACCCGGTCAGGCCGATCACCTGCGCCTGGCCGGTGTGCGGCGCGAGCGCGGCGGCGATCTCGGGCAGCAGCTCGTCGCCGTTCTCCACCAGGGTGATGAGCCGGGCTACGGCGCGGTGGTCGCCCGCCCGCGCCTGCTCGACCAGCTCGGGAACGCTCCGGCTGCGCCGAACACTCATGCCTTCGGGACAGTGATGATCAGGGCGTCGCCCTGGCCGCCGCCGCCGCACAGCGCCGCCGCGCCGGTGCCGCCGCCGCGCCGCTTGAGCTCCAGCGCCAGGGTCAGCGCGAGCCGAGCGCCGCTCATGCCGATCGGGTGGCCGAGCGCGATCGCGCCGCCGTTGACGTTGACGATGTCGGCGTCGACGCCCAGGTCCCGCATCGACTGGAGGCCGACCTGCGCGAACGCCTCGTTGATCTCGATCAGGTCGAGGTCGGCGACGGTCAGGCCCTGCTTGGCCAGCGCCTTCTTGATCGCGTTGGACGGCTGCGAGTGCAGCGAGTTGTCGGGGCCGGCCACCATGCCGTGCGCGCCGATCTCGGCCAGCCAGGCCAGGCCCAGCTCCTCGGCCTTGGCCCGGCTCATCACGACGACGGCGGCGGCGCCGTCGGAGATGGGCGAGGAACTGCCCGCGGTGATCGTGCCGTCGGCGAGGAACGCCGGGCGGAGCTTGCCCAGCGACTCGGCGCTCGCGTCGGGCCGGACGCCCTCGTCCTCGCTGATCACCAACGGGTCGCCGCGCCGCTGGGGCACCTCGACCGCCACGATCTCCTCGGCGAAGTGGCCGTTCTTCTGGGCGGCCGCGGCCCGCTGGTGGCTGCGTGCCGAGAACTCGTCCTGCTCGGCGCGGCCGATGCCCAGCTTCGCGCCCAGCCGGTCGGTCGACTCCCCCATGCTGATCTGGTCGAACGCGTCGGTGAGCCCGTCGAGCGCCATATGGTCCTTGACCGTCACGTCGCCGTATTTGTAGCCGCCGCGCTGGCCGAGCATGAGGTGCGGGGCGTTGGTCATCGACTCCATGCCGCCGGCGACCACGATCTCGGCCTCGCCGGCCCGGATCAGCTGGTCGGCCAGGGCGATCGCGTCGAGCCCGGAGAGGCAGACCTTGTTGATCGTCAGGGCCGGCACCGACATCGGGATGCCGGCCTCGACCGCGGCCTGGCGGGCGGGGATCTGCCCCGCGCCGGCCTGCAGCACCTGACCCATGATCACGTAGTCGACCTGGTTGGGCGTCACGCCGGCCCGCTCCAGCGCGCCCTTGATCGCGAACCCGCCGAGCTTGGTCGCCGGGAAGTCCTTGAGGTTGCCCAGCAGCCGGCCCATCGGCGTGCGCGCGCCGCCAACGATCACGCTCGTCATGTCTGGTACCTCTCAAACTAGGGTGTCGACCCGCCACCTTAGCGATCGTTCGGCCAGAATATCGCCATGGGCCAGGACGCCGCCGCGAAGCACGCTGACGACTCAGTCACAGGAGATGTGGGCCTGCTCCGCATCGACCACGTCGGGGTGGCGGTGGCCGACCTCGACGAGGCCATCGCGTTCTACTCCCGGGTGTTCGGGATGACGTGCGTCCACATTGAAGAAAACACCGACCAGGGCGTACGCGAGGCGATGATGTCGGTCGGCCCGACCACCGAGGGCGGTTGCGTGCAGTTGCTCGCGCCGCTGTCGCCGGCCTCGGCCATCGCCAAGTTCCTCGACCGGTCCGGGCCGGGCGTGCAGCAGGTGGCCTACACGGTGCGTGACGTCGAGGCGGCGGCCGCGGCGCTGCGGGCCCGCGGCATGCGGCTGCTCTACGACGCGCCCCGGCGCGGCACCGCCGGCTCCCGGATCAACTTCGTCCACCCGAAGGACGCCGGCGGGGTCCTGGTCGAGCTGGTCGAGCCCGCTTAGCCCAGTTTCGCGACGATCGGCGCCGCCGCGGCCAGGTTGCCGCCGAGGTGGAAATAGCTGATCCCGAACCGCTCGCGCACCTCGACCAGCTTGTCGACACACGCGTCGACCGGGCCGTGCAGCACCGCGGGCGAGGCGGCCAGCTCCTCGGGGGTGGCCGCCGCGGCCTGGCTCGACGTGGAGCCGTGGGTCTCGCCGCCGACCGTCACCCGCACGTCGAGCATGGTCATCTGGAACTCGAGCCGCTCGGGGTCGGGCGCCGCGGCCCGGGCCCACGCCACCTTGGCGGCGATCCGCTCGGCGGTCATGTCGGCCATCGCGGCCGCGAGCCCGCCGCCGGCGGTCAGCCGCGGGTTGATCCCCACGATGTCGGCGCTCCGGCCGGCCAGCTCCAGCACCTTGCGGCCGCCGCCACCGACCAGGATCGGCGGGCGGTGCGCCGGCTTCGGCAGCCCGTGGAGCTCGGTGATGCGGTAGTGCTTCCCCGCGTACGACAAGGGTTCGGGTCCGAACAGCCCGCTGATCACGTCGATCGACTCGGCCAGCCGTTCGACGCGCACGGCCGGCGGGTCGAAGGTCAGCCCGGCGGCCTCGTGCTCGGACTGCTTCCAGCCGGCGCCCAGGCCCACCTCCACGCGGCCGCCGGAGAACACGGCGAGGTTGGCCATGGACTTGTGCAACAGCACCGGGTGGCGGAAGTCGTTGCAGAACACCAGTGCGAGCACCTTGAGGCGGCTGGTTGCCTCGGCCGCGACCGTCATCGCCACGATCGGGTCCATCGCCCAGCCGTCGGTGAAGTGGTCGGAGATGGCCACGGAGCTGAACCCCAGCTCCTCGACCCGGCGGATCTGCTCGCGCCACTGCGCCGGGGTGCGACCGCCCAGGCCGGGCATGGAAGCGGTGAAGCGAAACGGCTTCGGCATGCGCCGACCTTAGTGGCTCCGCCACCCTTTGCTCTGCAGCCATATACGCAACACCTCGCCGCGAGGGTGTTGCGTATATGGCTGCAGAGCAAGGGGGGTCGGTTTCACGAACCCCGTCCAGGCCGGGCTGGGCGTGCGTAACGTCCGGATCAGCCGGTTTGTCGGGCGGGGGAGGTTCTCGTGCGGGACATCGTCGAAACGATCATGGCGGCCGAAGGCGCCGCTTCGCCTGACCTGTCCGCACTGGGCCGGGTGCCGGTGCCGCCGACGTACCGCGGTGTGGTCGTGCGGGCCGACGAGGTCGGCATGTTCGAGGGGTTGGCGACCGGCGACAAGGACCCGCGCAAGTCGCTGCACGTCGAAGAGGTGCCCACGCCGGAGCTGGCGCCGGGCGAGGCGCTGGTGGCGGTGATGGCCAGCGCGATCAACTACAACACGGTCTGGACGAGCATCTTCGAGCCGGTGCCGACGTTCGCGTTCCTGCGCCGCTACGGCAAGCTCTCGGAGCTGACCAAGCGGCACGACCTGCCGCACCAGGTGGTGGGTTCCGACGCGGCCGGCGTGGTGCTCCGGGTCGGGGCGGCCGTCTCCAAGTGGCGGCCCGGCGACGAGGTGGTCGCGCACTGCCTGTCGGTCGAGCTGGAGGACGCCGACGGGCACGACGACACGATGCTCGACCCGCAGCAGCGGATCTGGGGATTCGAGACCAACTTCGGCGGCCTGGCCGAGCTGGCGGTGGTCAAGGCCAACCAGCTGATGCCCAAGCCGCGGCACCTCAGCTGGGAGGAGGCGGCCTGCCCGGGACTGGTCAACTCGACCGCCTACCGGCAGCTCGTCTCGCACCACGGCGCGGCGATGAAGCAGGGCGACGTCGTGCTCATCTGGGGCGCCTCCGGCGGACTCGGCGGGTACGCGACCCAGCTCGCCCTCAACGGCGGCGCCACGCCGGTCTGCGTGGTGTCGTCGCCGGAGAAGGCCGAGCTGTGCCGGCGGATGGGCGCCGAGCTCGTCATCGACCGGGCCGCCGAGGGCTTCACGTTCTGGCGGGACGAGCACACGCAGGACGCCGGCGAGTGGCGGCGGTTCGGCGAGCTGATCCGGTCGCTGACCGGCGGGCGCGACCCCGACATCGTCTTCGAGCACCCGGGCCGGGAGACGTTCGGCGCGAGCATCTATGTCGCCCGACGCGGCGGGACGATCGTCACGTGCGCGTCGACGAGTGGTTTCCAGCACGAGTTCGACAACCGCTATCTGTGGATGAACCTGAAGCGGATCATCGGCAGCCACTTCGCCAACTATCGCGAGGCATGGGAAGCGAATCGACTCATCTCTTCGGGTCGAATCCATCCGACGCTCTCCCGGGTCTATCCGCTCGAGCTGACGGGTCAGGCGACCCTCGACGTCCATCGCAACCGGCATCAGGGAAAGGTCGGCGTGCGCTGCCTCGCCCCGGCCGAGGGTTTGGGCGTTCGCGACCCTGAGCTGCGCGCACGGCACGAGGAAGGGATCAACCGGTTCCGCGGCGAATAGCCGACTCGCCGTTTGTCCACGATCGGCGGAATTTCCTATGTCGACGGCCAACGCTGGTAAGATGACCATGCTTTGGCGGGCGACAACGGCAACACCGCCCTTGCGCTGCCCCCTGGTGGGTCTGCCAGGATGTGCCAATGCCCCAGCAGCAGTCCTCCCTTGGCTTCTTCGAGAACGCTAACTCGACAGAAGAGTTCACCGTCGCTCTGCGCGGCTACGACCGCCGGCAGGTCGACGACACCCTCGCGCGTCTCCAGAACCGCCTCGCCGCCGCCGAGAAGGAGCGCGCCGACGCGGAGCAGAAGACCAACGACGCGCAGCGTCGCCTGCGCCAGGCCGAGCAGCGCCTCGGCGCGCTCGAGCAGAAGCTCAACGACACCAACAAGCAGCTCGAGGAAAACAACCGGCCGACGCTCTCGGGGCTCGGCACGCGGGTCGAGCAGATCCTGCGCCTCGCCGAGGAGCAGGCCAACGACCACCGGGGCGAGGCCAAGCGCGAGTCGGAGGGCATCCTCTCCGCCGCGCGGCTCGAGGCCCGCGAGATCACCGACAAGGCGCGCGCCGAGGCCGCGGCCATGAAGGCCACCGCCGAGCGCGAGGCCGGCAGCGTCCGCACGGCCGCCGAGCGCGAGGCCGCCGAGGTGCGGGTGCAGGCCCGCCGCGAGGCCGACACGCTGCGCGCCGACGCCGACCGCGAGACCAAGCAGCTGCGCACGGTCACCGCCCACGAGGTCGCCGAGCTCAAGTCGACGGTGGAGCGCGAGGTCGCGACGCTGCGGGCGACCGCCGAGCGCGAGATCACCCAGCTGCGCGCCAAGGCCGGCCGCGAGGCCGAGGAGAAGCGCGCCGAGGCGACCAAGATGCTCAGCGACGCCCGCGACAAGCGCGACAAGGACCTGCAGGCCCTCGCGCTGGAGCTGGCCGAGCGTCGGGAGAAGTCCGAGCGCGAGGAGTCCGAGCGGCACGCCGCCCAGGTCGCGCAGACCCAGAAGCTGGTCGCCGAGGCCGAGGAGCGCGCCCGCGCCGCCGAAGACCGCGCCAAGGAGATCGAGCAGCGCGCCGAGGCGCGCCGGGTCGAGTCGGAGCGCACCGCCGCCGAGACCGTCGACCGGGCCCGCAACGCGGCCGACAAGGCCCTCAAGGAAGCGCAGTCCGAGGCGCACCGGCACCTGTCCGAGGCGCGCACCGAGGCCGAGATCACCACGCAGACCGCCCGCCGCGAGGTCGAAGACCTCACCCGGCAGAAGGACGCGGTCACCGCGCAGCTCGGCCAGATGCTCTCCGGTCTCGCCGGCATCGTCCCGACCGTGGCGGCGCCCAAGCAGGAGACCAAGAAGGACAAGGACGCCGAGGACAAGTCGGCGGCCAACGCCTGAGGCCGCCGCACCGGGGCTGAACCGAGGCCGCACCGCCGGAAGGCGGTGCGGCCTCGTGGCGTCTCCGGACTCCCGCTAATATTGGCCCACTTCCCTCAATTCGGCCGCAACAGTCGCACGTCCCGCCATGCGGCGTTTATCGGAGCGCTACGGGACGTTCGTGTGAGGATGTGACCATGTCCAACGGCGCGGAACTGTTCGCTCTGGGCGGCGACGCTTCCACCCCCCATTTCGAGTCCGCGCTCCGCGGTTACGACCGGCGCCAGGTCGACCGCTACGTGAGTCAGGCCGAGCAGGAGATCGCCGCGCTGCTCGCCGAACGCGAAGACCGCTTCGGGCAGATCCACACCCTCTCCGCGCAGGTGGAGCAGCTCCAGGTCGAGCTGGCCGCGGTGCGCCGCGAGGCGGCGACCATCGACGTCGTGCGGTTCCGCCACCTCGGGCCGCGGGTCGAGCAGATCCTCGCGCTGGCCGAGGAGCAGGCCGACGAGATCCGGGCCGACGCCCACCGTTCCGTGCAGGTCCAGCGCGACCAGGCCGACAACCTCGTCGACGAGGCCCGTGGGCACGCGGCGGCCGCCATCCGCGACTTCGAGCTCGCGCTGGCCGCGCGGCGCGGTGAAGAGGAAAAGGTCGACGCCGCTCGCCGGGCCGAGGTCGAGCGGCAGCTGGCCGCGACCCGGGCCGAGATTCAGCGCCTGCAGGGCGAGGCGGGGCAGATCCTGGTCACCGCCCGCGACGAGGCCGACCAGCTCCGCGCCGCGGTCGAGCAGGAGGTCGCCGGCTTCCGGGCGACGGCCGAGCGCGAGATCAGCGCCGTGCGCGCCGAGACCGAGCAGTTCGTGGCCGCCCAGCGCGCCGCCGTGGAGCGGGAGACCGCCGCGCAGCGTGCCGCCGTGGAGCGGGAGACCGCCGCGCAGCGCGCCGACCTGCAGCGCGCGGGCGACGAGCAGCGGGCCGCGCTGGAGCGCCAGGGCGCCGAGCAGCGGGCGGAGCTCGACCGGTCCGCGGCCGAGCGGCGGTCGGCGATCGAGCAGGAGCTCGGTCAGCACCGGGCCGCGCTCGAACAGCAGATCAAAGAACGGCAGAGCAGCGCCGAACAGGACTACGCGTCCCGCAGCGCGACCGCCGAACGCGAGCTGACCCAGTGGCGCACGGGCATCGAGCAGCAGGTGACCGCGCAGCGGGTCGAGGCCGAGCGCTACGCGGTCGAGCTGCGCCGCCAGGCCGAGGAGCACGCGGCGGCCGTGCGCCGCCAGATCGACGACGAGGGCGAGCGGCTGGCCACCACGCGGCAGGAGACCGAGTCGGCGCGCAAGCAGCTGGCCGAGGTGCAGGCCGAACTGGCCCGGGCGCACCAGTCGCTGGCCGACGTCCGCGCCGCCGCCGTCGCCCCGGACGTCCGGGCCGCGGCCATCACCCGGGCTCAGGTCGAGCCCACGTCCGACACCGAGACGCCGGCGCCCGTCGCGGAGCCGGTCACCACGCCGGCGCCCGACGGCGAGCCGGCCACGACGCCGACCGCGGCCAACGCGACCATGGAGCCCCGCGCGACCGCCGACCCGGCCGCGGCCAACGGCAACGGCAACGGGAAGGCCGACGGGGCCGGGCTCACGGCGACCGTCGACGGCGCCGACCGCAAGAGCCGTACCCTCGCCACCGACTAACCGGACACGAGCCCGCAAGCTGACGTCCATTTGGCGTACCTCGGGCATCGGCGTCGTGCGCTGAAGTCAGTCCCGCACCGGCCGGTGCGGCGGTCTCGCGGCCGTCGCACCGGTCTTGTAACGTGCCGGGCCTGACCGGTGGAGAGATGAGGAGCCAGGTGAGCGCCGACGATCCGGCCCCGAAGACCGACGCGACCGACGACGGGCCCGTGCCGGCGCCCCGCCCGGCGCCGTCCCGCGCGGTGCCGCCGGCCGACACCGACATTGCCGCCGACGAGCTGCCCTACGGGCGGCCCGGCCGGCCGTTCCGGCGCAGTCCGTTCCTGCTGGGCTTCCTCGGCGGGCTCGGCCTCGTCCTCGCGTACGCCACGTATCTGGCTGTCCGCAACGCCTTCGGCATCCTCGTGCTCATCTTCATCGCCCTGTTCCTCGCGATCGGCCTCAACCCGGCCGTGGTCCGGCTGCGCAAGCTGGGCGTGCCGCGCGGCGGGGCGGTAGCGATCGTCGCGCTGGCGCTCGTGCTGGTGCTGGCCGGCGCCATCGGCGCGCTCGTGCCGCCCCTGGTCACCCAGATCGGCGACTTCATCGCGGCGGCGCCGGGCTACGTCGAGGCGCTGCAACGCAACCCGACCATCAACGACCTCGTCGGCCAGTTCGACCTCGTCGAGCGGGCCAAGTCGCTGGCCAGTCCGGAGACCTTCAGCCGGGCGCTGGGCGGTGTGTTCGGCGGCGCCCGGCTCATCTTCGGCACGCTCTTCCAGGTGCTCACCGTGCTGGTGCTGACCATCTACTTCATGGCGTCGTTCGACAAGATGAAGGAGGCGGCGTACGGGCTGGTGCCGGCGTCCCGGCGCGACCGCGTCCAGCTGCTCTCCGACGAGATCCTCGCCAAGGTCGGCGCCTACATCGTCGGCGCGCTGGCGATCGCGGTGCTGGCCGGCATCAGCGCGTTCGTGTTCGCGATGATCGTGGGCCTGGCCTATCCGTTCGCGCTCGCCGTCGTGGTCGCGGTGTGTGACCTGATCCCGCAGATCGGCGCCACCATCGGGGCGGTCATCGTCACCATCGTCGCGTTCGCCGACTCGCTCACGGTGGGCATCGCGGCCGCGGTGTTCTTCATCGTCTACCAGCAGGTGGAGAACTACCTGATCTATCCGAAGGTGATGCGCCGGTCGGTCAAGGTGAGCGACGTGGCCGCGATCGTGGCGGCCCTGGTCGGCGTCGGCCTGTTCGGTGTCCTCGGCGCCCTGGTGGCGATCCCGGCGGTGGCGGCGCTGCAGCTCATCGTCCGCGAGGTCGTCATGCCGCGGCAGGAAGCCCGCTGACCGCGAGGTTGTGACCTTTCGCCGCCGCCTTGTAACGTCGGTGCGTTCGCAGCCCGGCGACGCCCTCGGTGGTGTCGTGCCCGCGCGAAACCTGGGGGGATCCGTGACCAACAGCGCCGTCGGCGTTGCCCGCGTGCGTGGCCCCGGAGACCCACCACCCCGGCCGCCGTTCAAGGTGCGGTGGCGCCGCCCGATCGCGATCGCCCTGGGCGTGCTGGCCCTGCTGCTGGTCGGCGCGCTGGTCGCGCCGTGGCTGCTGCCGGGTGGTGACGAGCCCCCGGCGCCCACCACCGCGTCGCGACCGCCGGCGGCCTCGCCCGGCGCGGTCGTCCAGGCCGACGGCGAGGTGCCGACGTCGTGGCCGGACGCGAGCAACACGGGCGTGCCCAAGGGTTTGGCGCTGACCCCGGCCGAGGACCTCGACCTCGACGTCGACGGCCAGGTGGTGACCGGGCTCGACATCGACGGCTGCGTCGACGTGAAGGCCCGCAACGTCACGATCCGCCAGTCGCGGATCACCTGCGACCGCAAGACCTGGGCGGTACGCACGTTCGACGACACCGAGAACCTCGTCCTCGAGGACGTCGAGATCGACGGCTCGGGCGTCAACTCGACGGCGGTCTGCTGCGACAACTACACGCTGCGCCGGGTCAACGTGCACAACGTCATCGACGGCCCGCGGCTGGGCGACAACGTCACGATCGTCGACTCGTGGATCCACGACCTGGCGCGCACCGCCGACTCGCACAACGACGCGCTGCAGACCACCGGCGGCCGGACGATCGTGGTCAAGCACAACCGGCTCGAGCCCTACAACAAGGCCGCGCAGGACCCGTTCAACGCCTGCCTGATGGTCGGCTCCACCACGGCGCCGCTGGTCGGCGATCTGGTCGTCGAGGACAACTACTGCAACGGCGGCAACTACTCGGTCGGCATCCGCGACGACCTCAAGGCGGAGTCGGTCACGTTCCGCCGCAACGTCTTCGGCCGCGACTTCCGCTACGGCGTGGTCGCCCGCCCTGACCACCCGGGCATCACCTGGGCCGAGACCAACCTCTGGGCCGACACCCGCCAGCCGGTGCTCGACAAGTAGCCGCTTTTCGCTGGCGGCGTTGCGCCGGCGGACGCGAACCGCTGATCGGGGCCGCTCATCAGGGCGCGGGAACCGCTTCCCGGGCGGTCGGCTCCGCCGGCGCCAGGGCCGCGGTGAGGGCGTCGTCGGTGACGACCTTGAGGAACGGGATGACCAGGAGGGCGCAGAGGATGGCGAAGGCGCCGAAGGCGACCCGGTAGCCCAACGTCTGGGCCAGGACGCCGGCCAGGGCGGCGGCGATCGGGGTCGTGCCCCAGCCGACCAGGCGGCTCGCGGCGTTGAAGCGGCCCAGCATGCCGTCCGGCACCGCCGACTGGATGATGACCCGCGAGTTGACCGTCCACATCGTGCCGCCGACGCCCGCGACGAACGCCGCCACCGCGACCGGGATCGGTCGGGCCACCAGCGCCGGCACCGCGACCAGGGCGCACGAGCCGATGATGTCGGCGAACATCGACCAGCGGCGGCCGAGGAGGCGGTTGACGCGGCCGACCAGCAGCGCGCCGATCACGCCGCCGGCGCCGAGGGCGGTCAGGAGCAGGCCGAATCGGCGCTCGTCGAGGCCCAGCGGACCGGCCACCGCGTACGCCGGGATCAGTGCCAACCAGGCGCTCCACGCGCCCGCCATCGCGGCGATCAGCAGGGCCATCGTGCGGAGCAGGCGGTTGCGCAGCAGGAAGCCCAGGCCGTCGCGGATCTCCCGGCCGACCGGGCGCCGTTCGCGCGGCGCGGGGCGGAAGGCGCCGGCCAGCAGCAGCAACAGCACCGCGCCGGCGACGTAGACCACGCCCGTCACCCCCAGGGCCAGCGCGAAGCCGGCCGCGACCAGGAAGCCGCCGACGGGCGCGCCGAGGAAGCCGTTGCACAGGTATTCGGCGGCGGTGATCCGGGCCGTGACCAGCGGCCAGCGCTCCCGCCGCACCGCCGCCGGCACGATCGACGCGCCGGCGGTCAGGGCGACCACCTCGGCCACGCCGAGCGCCAGCGCGACCGTGTAGAGCAGCGGCAGCGACACCAGCCCGCCCAGGACGGCGCCGAGCAGCACCGCGATCGCCGCGATCCGGGCCAGTTCCGCGGCGACCATCAGCCGGCGCCGGTCGAGGCGGTCGACCAGCACGCCCACGTGCAGCGCGGTCAGCAGCCACGGCAGCGTCAGCAGCGCCGCCACCGCCGCGACCGCCGCCGGCTGGTCGGTGATCCGCACCGCCAGCAGCGGCAGCGCCACCTTGGTCACCGCGTCGGCGAGGTTGGTGGCGACCGTGAAGCTGACCAGCAACCACTCGTTCCGTCGCACACTAACCCCCTGAGGCCGCTAACCGGTTAACACCATCCAGGAGTAAACTTCGAAAAGTCAAGAGCGGAGGGACGCCCAGGTGTACGAGATGCCGGCCCAACTGGCCCCCGTGCTCGCCTTCGTCAACTCGATGGACGTGGAGCTCGGCACCGACGAGTGGGACGACGGCCCGGCGGCGCTCGCGACCTGGCTGACCGCGGCCGGCATCGCGGGCGAGGACACCACCGTCACGGACGACGACCTCGCCCTCGCCCGCGAGCTGCGCACCGGCCTGCGGGCCATGACCCTGGCCAACAACGGCGTCCCGGCGCCGGCCGCGGCGAGGAGAACGCTCACCCGTGCCCTCGCCCGCTTCCCGCTGACCGCGTCTCCGGACGGCCTGACCTCCGGCGCGCTTTTCGGTCCGGTCGTGGCGGGCTACGCACACGGCGTCGCGACCGGCGAGTTCGCCCGCATGCGGCAGTGCCCGGCCGGCGACTGCTCCTGGGTCTTCTGGGATTCGTCGGCGAAGGGCGGCCGGAAGTGGTGCACGATGGGCGTTTGCGGCAACCGGGCCAAGGCCCGCGCGTACGCCGCCCGCCGCCGCCGACCCTAGACCGCCAGCGCCGCCCGCACCGAGGACTCCGCCGCCGCGCCCCCGTCGCCCGACGACGTCACCCGGCCCGACTCCAGCACGTAGTAGCGGTCGGCGGCCCGCACCGCGAAGCCCACATGCTGCTCGACGAGCAAGACGGGCAGTCCGATGGCCAGGATCGCGCGCTCGATCTCGGCGACCACCGACGGCTGGATCCCCTCGGTCGGCTCGTCGAGCAGCAGCAGCCGGGGCTGGGTGATCAACGCCCTGGCGATGGCGAGTTGCTGGCGCTGACCCCCGGAAAGCAGCCCCGCCCGCCGGCCCAGCAAACCGCGCAGCGCCGGGAACAGGTCGACCGCGTCGGCCATCGCCCCGACTCCTCCACGCCGCGTGTCGGCCACCAGGCGCAGATTCTCCGCCGTCGTCAGGTGCGGGAAGCACTGCTGGCCCTGCGGCACGTACGCCATGCCGCGCCCGACCCGCTCGTGCGGCGCCAGCCGGGTCACGTCGGCGCCCGCGAACACCACGGTGCCATGGCGCGGCCGGATCAGGCCGATGATCGTGCGCAGCAGGGTGCTCTTGCCGGCGCCGTTGTGCCCGAGCAACGCGGTGATCCGGCCGTCCGGCACTGTCACCGACACTCCATGCAGGACAGCCGTGCGGCCGTAGCCCGACACGATGCCGTCGACCTCGAGCATCACGCGGCCTCCTCGACGACGGCTCGACCCAGATAGACCTCCTGCACGCGGGGATCGGCCTGCACCTGCGCCACTGTCCCCTCGCTCAGCACCCGACCCGCGTGCAGCACGGTGACCGTCCGGGCGAAGGTGCGCATGAAGTCCATGTCGTGCTCGATCACCACGACCGTCCGGTCCGCGCTGATCGAGGCCAGCAGGGCACCGGTTGCATCGCGCTCCTCGTGGCTCATCCCGGCGACCGGCTCGTCGAGCAGCAGCAGCGAGACGTCCTGCACGAGCAGCATCCCGATCTCCAGCCACTGCTTGTGACCGTGGGCCAGGGTGCCGGCAAGCGCGTCCCGCCGGGACGTCAGCCCGATCGTCTCCAGGGCCCGCGCGACCGCCTCAGGCACGTCGCGCCGCCGCCGCGCCATCGTCCACCAACCGCGGCCGGCGCCCGCCGCGATGTCGAGATTCTGCAACACGGTCAGCCCTTCGAAGACCGACGACGTCTGGAAGGTGCGCCCCACGCCCAGCCGGGCGATCCGATGCACGGGCCGGCCGAGCAGTTCGTGACCGTCGAAGCTGACCGACCCGGCCGCCTTGGCCAGCCCCGTCACGGCGTCGACCAGTGTGGTCTTCCCGGCGCCGTTGGGCCCGATCAGGAACCGGATGTCGCCGGGCGCCACGCTCAGGTCGACCCCGTCGACGGCGGCGAACCCGTCGAACGTCACCCGCAGGTCGCGGATCTCCAGCCCGGTCACGTGGCGACCTCCTCGCGTGGCGTGCGGCGCAACCGCCGGGCCGCCGCGGGCAGGGCCACCAGGCCGCCGGGCAGGAACGCGACGACGAGCACGAACAACAGTCCCTGCAGGTAGGTCCACGCGGCCGGGAACTCCTCGGACAGGCTCGTCCGGGCCCACGCGACGGCAACCGCGCCGAGGACCGGCCCGAGCAGCATCGCGCGACCGCCGACGGCGACGCCGATGACGAACTCGATCGACGGCACGACGCCGATCAGGGCCGGGTTGATGATGCCGACCGCCGGCACGAACAGCGCGCCGGCGAGGCCCGCCATGCCCGCGGCCACGACGTACGCCACGAGCTTGACTGTCGCCGGGTTGTGGCCGAGGAACCGCACGCGCTCCTCGCCGTCCCGGACCGCCACCAGCAGCTCGCCGTAGCGGCTGGCCATCAGTTGGCGGGCCACCGCGACCAGCAGCAACAGCCCGCCGGCCACGAGGAAGTAGACCATCCGCTGGTTGACCGGGTCGTCCAGGTCGTACCCGAAGAAGCCCTCGAAGTCGGTCAGGCCGTTGGTGCCGCCGGTCGTGCCCTGCTGGCCAATCAGGAGGATCACCATGGCGGCCGCGAGGGCCTGGCTGAGGATCGCGAAGTAGGCGCCCCGGACCCGCCGGCGGAACACAAGCGAGCCGAGCAGGAAGGCGACGAGCATCGGCAGCAGCACGGTGGCGGGCAGGGCGAACCACGGGCTGGCGAACGGCCGCCACCACCACGGCAGGGCGTCGAGCTGGCCGTAGAGCTGCATGAAGTCCGGCAGCTGACCGGGCCCCGCGTCGGCCAGCTTCATGTGCATGGCCATGGCGTAGCCGCCGAGGCCGAAGAAGACGCCCTGCCCCAACGTGAGCAGGCCGCCGCGGCCCCAGGCGAGCCCGATGCCCACGGCGACCATCGCCAGGCACAGGTACTTGGCCAGCAGGCTCAACCGGAAGTCGGACAGCACCGCCGGCGCGAGCGCGAACAGCAGCACGGCGCCGGACGCGAACCCGACCACGGCCCGGGCGGGCGACGCGGCCCACCGGCGGCGCGGTGCGCTCGGCGGAGGCGTCTCCACCGCCCGGTCGACCGTCGCCGTCATGCCAGGCTCCGGGTGCGCAACGTGAACAGGCCCTGCGGGCGCCACTGGAGGAATCCGACGATCGCCACGAAGACCGCCACCTTGGCCACACTGAGCGTCGTCGTGTATTCCACGATGGACTGCAGGGTGCCGAGCACGAAGGCGACGATCACGCTGCCCTTGAGCTGTCCGATGCCGCCGACGACGACCACCAGGAAGGCGTCGATGATGACGTTGGTGCCCATCGTCGGCCCGATCGGGCCGAGCAGGGTGAGCGCGACCCCGGCGACACCCGCCAGCCCCGAGCCGATGAAGAAGGTCAACCGGTCGACGCGCGCGGTCGGGATGCCCGACACGGCCGCCAGGTCGCGGTTCTGCACCACCGCCCGGATCCGCCGGCCGAACGACGTCAACCGCAGCGCCAGCGTCAGGCCGACCACCGCGAGCACCGCGAGGCCGAGGATGAACAGCCGGTTGGTCGCGATCGACAGGTCGCCGAACACCCGCACGTTGCCGGTCAGCCAGTCCGGCGCGCGTGTCTGCACGTTCGGTGCTCCGAAGACGTCCCGGGCGAGTTGCTGCAGGATGAGCGACACGCCCCAGGTCACCAGCAGGGTGTCCAGCGGGCGGGCATAGAGCCGGCGGATCAGCAGGTATTCCAGCGTCGCGCCCATCGCGCCGGCCAGCAGGAACGCGACAGGCAAGGCCACCAGCAGGGAGAGCCCGGCGCCGGCGAGCCCGCCCTGCAGCACGTAGACGGTGTAGGCGCCGGCCATGATGAACTCGCCGTGCGCCATGTTGATGACGCCCATCTGGCCGAAGGTCAGCGACAGGCCGAGCGCGATCAGCAGCAGCACGGCGCCGATGCTGACCCCGGTGAAGAGTTGGCCGACCAGGACCGTCATCAGGACAGCCCCGCCGCCCAGGCGTAGTCCTTGAGGTAGGGATCCGGCTTGAGCGGTGCGCCGGAGTTCCACACCTCCGTGATCAGGCCGTCGGCGCCCACCTTGCCGATCCGCGCGGTCTTGTAGATGTGCTGGGTGGCGCCGTCGACGGTGACCTTGCCCTCGGGCGCCTCGAACGTCACGCCGTCCGCGGCCGCCTTGACCTTCGCGACGTCGAACGAGGCGGCCTTCTCGACCATCGCCTTCCACAGGTAGACCGAGACGTACGCGGCCTCCATCGGGTCGCTGGTCGGCTTGTCGGCGCCGTACTTCGCCTTGTAGGCCGCGACGAACTTCTCGTTGGCCGCGCCGGCGGTGGTCTGGTAGTAGTTCCACGCGGTGAGCTGGTCGGCCAGGTACTGCGTGCCGATGCTCTTGACCTCTTCCTCCGCGATCGACACGGAGACCACCGGCATCGCGGCCGCGGTCAGGCCGGCCGACTTGTACTCCTTGAAGAACGCCACGTTGCTGTCGCCGTTGAGGGTGTTGAAGACGGCGGCGGCCTTGGCCGCCTTGACCTTGTTGACGATGGTGCCGAACTCGGTCGAGCCCAGGGGGGCGTAGTCTTCGCCGAGCACCGTCATCCCGTTCGCGGCCGCGTACGCCTTGATGATCTTGTTGGCCGTCCGCGGGAAGACGTAGTCGCTGCCGACCAGGTAGACCGACGATTTGCCCTGCGCCTTGAGATAGTCGAGCCCCGGCACGATCTGCTGGTTGGTCGTGGCGCCGGTGTAGAAGATGTACGGCGACTGCTCGAGTCCTTCGTACTGCACGGGATAGAACAGCAGGGACTTGTTCTCCTCGAAGACCGGCTTGACCGCCTTGCGGCTGGCCGAGGTCCAGCAGCCGAAGACGGCCGCCACGCCGTTCTCTTTGATCAGCTTTTCCGCCTTCTCCGCGAAGGTGGGCCAGTCCGATGCCCCGTCCTCGCTGATGGGCTCGATCTTCTTGCCGAGCACGCCACCGCTGGCGTTGATCTCCTCGACGGCCAGCAGGATGGCGTCGCGGACGGTGACCTCACTAATGGCCATGGTGCCCGACAGCGAGTTGAGCAGGCCGACCTTGACGGCGTCGCCCGAGGTGTCCACGTTGGCCCCGACGGCCGAGGCGGACTCGCCGGTCTTGCTGCCGCAGCCGGCCACGGCCAGCGTGGCGGTGAGCAGCACTGCTATCGCGCCGGCGGCACGCCGGCGGGCATGATCAGCGAGCATCGTTCCTCCATGCGTCAACGGGAGTCAATATCGTCTGAGCCGCCGGTTGCCCGGCCGTTTCCCGATCGTTGACCGTCCGTTTCCACCTGAGCGACAGACGGTAAGCAACTGACACTCCACAAGCGACTTCCGGAAGGCGTCTTGTGGCCCGCTGACGCCTGTGGTTAGGTGAGCCTAACCAAACCAAGGAGTCGAGCTTGACCACGGTAACGGTCGCCGTCACCGACACCGTCGACATCGCCGAGCTGGCCCGCGTCTACCGCGACGTGCACGCCGCCGATCTGCATCTCGCCGACCACAGCGACCCGACCGTGGAGGACCGGCTGCGCTGGACGGCCGAGGCGCCCGGCTTCGCGGCGACCGTCGCGCACGTCGACGGCAAGCTGGCCGGCGCGGTCCTCGGCTGCCCGCTGCCACCGGACACCCTGTGGTGGCGGGACATCGACGACCCCGAGGTGGCCCAGGAGTGGCCGGGCCGCACGTTCGCCGTCTGCGAGGCGTTCGTGCTCCCCGAGCACCGCCGCCACCGCCTGGCCGTGCCGCTGATCCTCGGGCTGCTCGAGAGCCGCACCGAGGAGCGCGTCAGCCTCGCGGTGGCCGAGACCAACACCCGGGTCTGGCGGGCGCTGCAGGCCCTCGGCTTCGCCCACGTCGGCGACCTCGTGCCCTTCCCCGGCTGGCGTCCACATCGGATGCTCAACTGCCCGCTGCCGTTGGCGAGCCGCCGATGAGCGGCCCGGCCTACGCGGAGGAGCTGCCCGGCTTCGGCGCCTTCCGCCTCGACCGCGTGGACCCCACGGCCGACCTCGACCTGATCCACGGCTGGGTGACCGAGCCCAGGGCGCGGTTCTGGGGCATGACGACCTACTCCCCCGCCGAGGTCCACGAGGTCTACGCGTTCCTCGACGGCCTGCCCACCCACCACGCCTACCTGATGCGCCTCAACGGCGAGCCGATCGGGATCTTCCAGACGTACGAGCCGGCCGAGGACCCGATCGGCGCCCACTACCCGGTCCGCGAAGGCGACTTCGGCATCCACCTGTTCCTGGCGCCGGCCGACCCGCCCCGGCCCGGCTTCACCGGCGCCGTCGCGGCGGCGCTGCTGCGGTTCGCCTTCGCCCACCCCGGCGTCCAGCGGATCGTGGTCGAGCCCGACGTCCGCAACGAGCGCGCGCTGATCCGCTGGCAGCGCCTCGGGTTCGAGTTCGGCGACCAGGTGACCACCGACGACAAGACCGCGCAGCTCGCGTTCTACAGACGCTAGGCGGCGTGCCGGCCCGGATGGCTCAGGGGGATCCAGGACAGGCGGCCGCCGAGCTTCTTGCGGACCAGCGCGCGCAATCGGCGGTCCAGCAGCCACAGCAGCATGCCCGCGACGGCGCCGGCCAGGGCGACGTTGACCGCCAGGCTCAGCAGCGGCGGCCCGACCGACAGCCCCAGCAACGGCACCGCGGCGGCGGCCCCGCCGGCCAGCACCGCCGGGACGGTCGGCGCCAGGAAGCGCGGCACCGACCCGCCGACCGCGCGGGACACCGTCACCCAGATCGACGCCGCGTTCATCACGACCTGCATGGCGATCGCGGCCAGCGCGATGGCGGTCGCCTGGCGGGCCGCCGACGAGCCGTGCAGCAGCGTGCCGACGCCGGCGAACACCACGACGCCGAGGATGCCCCGCGTCCACAGGATCGCCGCCAGCTTCGCCGGTTGGCCGATCGCCTGCAGGGCCGGTCCGAGCAGCACGCCGTACGCGTTGAGGGCACCGTAGAGGCAGAGCAGCGCCAGCGGCACCGCGGTGCCGGCCCACTGCGGGCCGAGGAACTCGACCAGCGGCCCGGCCGCGGCGACCAGCACGCCGAGCAGTGGCAGGCCGGTGACCGCGCCGAGGTGCTGCAGCGTGGTGAGGTGCCGGGCGAACGCGGCGCGGTCGTGTTGCAGCCGGGACAGGGACGGCAGCGCCACCTGTTGCAGCGACCGCACCGTCACGTCGACCAGCATGTCGGGCAGGCGGGCGGCCAGCCGGTAGATGCCGGTCGCCACCGGGCCGAAGAACAGGCCGGTGAAGATGAGGTCCGCCTTGGAGCTCAGCATCGAGCCGAGGCCCGCGTTGGCGGAGTGCATCGAGAACTTCCACAGGTCGCGGATCGCGCCGAGCCGGATGGCGCGCGACGGCCGCCACGGGCAGACCGTCCAGAGCACGACCAGGCCGACGAACGCGTTCACCAGCGACTGGGCGACCAGCGCCCACACCCCCGCGCCGAGCAGCGCCAGCACCACGCCGACGACGCCACTGACGACCGAGGCGGTCAGGGTGCGCAGGGCGACCGAGCGGAACTGCAGGTCCCGCCGCAGCACCGCCTCGGGCACGATGGCCAGCGCCTGCATCAGTACCAGCGGCGACAGCGCCAGGCAGACCGTGGTGAGCTGCGGCTCGCGGTTGACCAGCGCCCAGACCGGGCTGAGCGCCGCGGTCGCGCCGCCGACCACGAAGCCGGAGATGACCATCACGCCGAACGCCGCGTCGAGGTGCTCGGCGGTCAGCTTGTCGCGCTGGACGATCGCCGAGACCAGGCCCTGCTGCAGGATCGTCTGGGCGACCGTGATGAACACGGTGGCCATCGCCACGACACCGAACTCGCTCGGCCCGAGCAGCTTGGCGAGCAGGAAGGTGACCAGGACGGTGGAGCCGACCCGGCCACCGGTGAGCACGTACGACCAGCCGATCGCGCTGCCGACCCCGGGCTTCTTGGCGGCCGGCGGCGCGGTGGCGGGTGGCGCCGAGACCACCTAGGCGCCGCTCTCGGTCAGCGCCGGCATCGGCTTGCCGGTCAGCCGGCGACGCCAGGCGCCGAGGCGCACCCTCGCCCGCCGGGCGAACCAGGTGCCGAGGAACGCGCTCGAGTTGGCGAACCCGGCCGGATGCCCGCCGAGCGCCCGGACCGTCTGGCGCAGCATGGTGGCGCGCGGGGAGCGGGCCGCCGTGCGCGAACCGTCCGGCGCGAACCAGGTGGTCGCCGCGGCCGCCGACCCGCCGGACTGCCGGGTCGAGGCGCCGTGCACGCGGCGCAGGAACAGCCGCTCCGGCACCTCGTGGATCTCGCCGATCGCGGCGACCTCCGCCATCAGCGTGTAGTCTGACGACAGGAACGGCCGGATCAGGCCCGTGCGGCGCAGCGCCTCGATGCGGAAAACGCCGAAGTGCGCATGGCAGAGGCTGATGTTGTTGGCCAGCCCCGACAGCCGTTTCCAGGCCCGCTGGTCGCGCAGGTCGAGCTTGTCCGCGTAGGGGCCGACGACCGCGCCGTCCTCGTCGATCAGCACCGTCTTCGGATAGGCCAGCACCGCGCGGGGACCGGCGGCGTCGAGCGCCTCGACGCACGCGCTGATGAACCGCGGCTGGCAGATGTCGTCGTACGCCGCCCATTTGAACAGCTCGCCCGACGCGAGCTCGACGACCTTGCCGAAGTTGGCGTGCCCGCCCAGGTTCTGCTCGTTGCGCCACAGCCGGATCCGCGCGTCGGCCACGGCATAACGCTGGCAGATCTCCCAGGTCTCGTCGGTCGAGGCGTTGTCGCTGATGACGATCTCGAAGTCGGGATAGTCCTGCGCCCGCAGCGCGTCGAGCGCCACCGGCAGGTAGCGGGCCGCGTTGTAGACCGGCACGCCGATGGTGACCCGGGGCATCACGCCACCAGCAGCTCGGCGTCGACGCCGAGGTCGCGCAGCGTCGCACCGATCTCGTTGCGGTAGGCCGGGTTGGTGATGATGACCGTGCGGGTGCCCAGCCCGCGAAGCGTCTCCGGCGCGGTGACCTCGTGTCCCGTCACGGGCAGGAACCTACCCCACTTGCGCGCGTTGACGTCGACCACGGCCGCCAGCTTGCCGTCGGGGTCGGCGAGGTGCAGGAACTGCACGCCGCGGGAGCCCGCGCCCCAGAGCACCGGGCGGTCGCCGGCCGCGAGCCGGTCGGCGATGAGCGTGCGCCACTTGTCGCGCTCGGCGAAGTGCCGGGCGGCGAAGCCGCGGATGGACTCCAGCTGCTGCGACACGGCCTCGGCGCCCGGCAGCGGCGCGGTCGAGGCCGGCGGGCCGGACACGTTGGCCGAGAACTCCACGAACCGGAACATCCCCTGGAACAGCGGGCCGGTGTCCTCGACCCGCCAGCCGGCCCGCTCGACGATCCGGCGCAGCGAGTACGCGTCGAAGTAGGAGACGTGCGGGTAGATGACCTCCCAGCCCGCGGTCGCCATGTCGTAGCAGGCGTCCGGCACCTCGATGTAGCCCCGCACCGGCCGGTCGCCGGCCAGCCCGCGCAGCGCCACCAGGAACGCGAACGGGTCGTCGATGTGCTCGAACCAGTGCCGGGAGGTGACGAAGTCGAACGGGGGTGTGGTCCCGTCCAACGGAGCATGTCCGCTGTGGAACTCCGCGCCGGACGGGTCCGGGCCGACCGGGCCGGCGTACATGGCGTCGTAGCCGATCCCGCGCGAACCGGCCACGTGACACAGCTCACGCAGGAACTCGCCCTGCCCGCAACCGATGTCGAGCACGGTCGCGCCGCGCAGCGGGTAGCGCTCGGTCAGGTGTTTGACCAGTTCGGCCGAGAACGACTGGAACGCGGGCGAGTGATGCAGGTTGGTGTCCATCGTCGTGTCGTAGTGCAGGAGCTCGGGCTCGAAGGCCACGTTCCGCACGTACGCGCACGACGGGCAGTAGGCCAACGCCATCCGGCCCAGGGGCGAGGCGAGCGCCTCGTCCCGGCTGGCCCAGTGCACGCCGCAGAACACCGGAATCGTGCCCAGGTCGGCGAACGGGACGAGGTCACCCTCGCCGCAGGCGAAGCAGCGGGTCACGAGGTCCACCGGAGCTGCTCGTCGATGCGGCCGGCGGCGAGCAGGGCCCGGATCTTCTTGAGCCGCTGGTGCCCCTCGCCGGTGAACTGCTCGATGGTCAGCCCGTGCCGGCCGTATTCCTCGACCAGTTGCTCGACGCCCTTGCGCACCGTCCATGCTGGACGGAAGCCGGGCACCTCGGCGGCGATCCGGTCGCAGGAGACCCGGTAGTTGCGGGCGTCGGCGGAGGCGCCGCCGGCGAACGTGACGGTGGAGCCGGTCACCACGTCGCGGACGATCTCGGCGACGTCCCGGATGAGGTAGTTCTCGCTCGTCTGCCCGATGTTGTAGGCGCGGTTGTGCACCACGTCGCGCGGGGCCTCGATCAGCGCGAGGAACGCGGCCGAGATGTCCTCGACGTGCACGAGCGGGCGCCAGGCGGTGCCGTCGGAGAGCAGCCGCACCTCGCCGGTGAGCAGCGCGTGCGCGGTCAGGTCGTTGACCACCAGGTCGCCGCGCAGCCGCGGGGAGAACCCGTACGCCGTGGCGTTGCGCAGGTAGACCGGGGAGAAGTCGTCGTCGGCGAGCTCCGCCAGGCCCTGCTCCGACAGGATCTTCGACTCGGCGTACGGCGTGACCGGCGCGAAGCCGGCCTCCTCGTCGAGCGGGCGGTCGTCGAGGCCGGCGCCGTAGAGCGAGCACGACGACGAGAACAGGAACCGGCCGACGCCCGCCTCCTTGGCCGCCCTGGCCAGCCGCAGCGTCGCCCGGTGGTTGATGTCGTAGGTCAGCTCGGGGTTCAGGTTGCCGATCGGGTCGTTGCAGAGGGCCGCCAGGTGGAGCACCGCGTCGAAGCCCCGCAGGTGCTCGGCTTCCACGTCCCGCAGGTCCAGCCGCAGGGCGGGCACCGCGGGCGGCGGGGGCCCGAGCACGCCGTCGGCGTAGAGGCTGATGTCGAGGCCGGTGACGTCGTGTCCCGCGGCCCGCAACAGCGGCACCAGCACGCTGCCGATGTAGCCGTCATGACCGGTCACGAGTGTGCGCATGGTGATGCTCCGCAGCGTTGTCCGGGGTGAGAATCGCGAGTCTACGGACGGGTCGGCGGGACGGTCCGGACTAGTGTCGGACTTCTTACTCCACGCTCCATGGCCATGCGCCACCTGGCTAGCGTTTCGCCGGGCGCGGGCCGGGGCCGACCGTCCGCGCTGACCGGTGTTGGCTCGAAATCGGGGTACCTGCGCATGACAACTGCCACATGTCGCCTTTGTGCGGCGGAGTTGACCGAAACCTTCGTCGACCTGGGCATGTCCCCGCTGTGCGAGAGCTACCTGCCGGCCGAGCGGCTGGACAGCGCGGAGACCTTTTATCCCTTGCACGTCCGGCTCTGCCCGAGTTGCCTGTTGGTGCAGTTGCCCGCATACGTGCCCGGCGAAGACATCTTCTCCGATTACGCCTACTTCTCCTCGTACTCGGACTCGTGGGTCGCGCACGCCAAGCGCTACGCGGACACGATGGCCGAGCAGCTGAAGCTGGGCCCCGACAGCCTCGTCACCGAGGTCGCCAGCAACGACGGCTACCTGCTGCAGCACTTCGTCGCCCGCGGCGTCCCGGTGCTCGGCGTGGAGCCGGCGGCGAACATCGCGGAAGTGGCAAGGGAAAAGGGAATCCGGACCGCGAACGAGTTCCTGGGCGCCGAGACCGGGGCCGCGCTCGCCGCCGAATATGGCCGGGCCGACCTGGTCGCCGGCAACAACGTCTACGCCCACGTGCCCGACCTGGTCGGCTTCACCGCCGGCCTGGCCGCGCTGGTCAAGCCGGACGGCCTGGTGACGCTGGAGTTCCCGCACCTGCTGCGGCTGATCGAGCGGCGCCAGTACGACACGATCTACCACGAGCACTACCAGTATCTTTCGCTGCTGACCGCCCAGCGGGCCCTGGCCACCGCCGGGCTCGTCGTGGTCGACGTCGAAGAGCTGTCGACGCACGGCGGGTCGCTGCGGGTGCACGCCCGCCACGGCGCGGCCGCCGGCGAACCGTCCAGCAACGTCAAGTCGGTGCTCGACGCCGAGGCCGAGGCCGGCCTGCACACCGTCGAGGGCCACAAGGGCTTCGCCGACGCGGTCTTCGACATCAAGCGGGATCTGGTCGACTTCCTGTTGACCGCGCGGAACGAGGGCAAGCGGGTCGTCGGCTACGGCGCGCCGGGCAAGGGCAACACGCTGCTGAACCACTGCGGCATCCGGGCCGATCTGCTCGAATACACGGTCGACCGGAGTCCCCACAAACAGGGCATGTTCCTGCCGGGTACGCACATCCCGATCCACGCGCCCGAGCGGATCGCCCAGGACCGCCCCGACTACGTGCTCGTGCTGCCGTGGAACCTCCGGACCGAGATCTCGGCCCAACTCGCGTACGTGCGAGAGTGGGGCGGCCGGCTGGTCTTCCCGATCCCGGACCTCGAGGTGGTGTGATGAAGGTCGTCCTCTTCTGCGGCGGCCTCGGCATGCGGATGCGGGAGGATGCCCAGTCCGCGCCGAAGCCCATGGCGATGATCGGTGACCGTCCGTTGCTGTGGCACGTGATGCGTTACTACGCGCACTTCGGCCACACGGATTTCGTGCTCTGCCTCGGTTACGGCGCCGCCGCGGTGAAGGACTACTTCCTGCACTACGACGAGACGCTCTCCAACGACTTCACGCTCACCATGAGCGGCCGCGACCTGCACCTGTTCTCGTCGGACATCACCGACTGGAACATCACCTTCATCGACACCGGGCTCAACTCGACGATCGGCGAACGGCTGATGCGGGTGCGGTCGCACGTCGAGAACGAGCCGATGTTCCTGGCCAACTACGCCGACACGCTGACCAACGCGCCGCTCGACGAGATGGTCCGGCGGTTCGACGGCAGCGACGCGGTGGCCAGCCTGCTGGCGGTGCCGGTGCAGTCGACGCACCATGTGCTCGACATCTCCGGCGGCGACAAGGTGACCGGCATCACGCCGATGCGCGAGCTGACCCAGTGGGAGAACGGCGGCTACTTCGTCCTCCGCCCGGAGATCTTCGAGCACATGCGCGAGGGCGAGGAGCTCGTGCCGGACGCCCTGGAGCGGCTGATGCCGAGCGGGCGGGTGATCGCCCAGCGCTACAAGGGCTTCTGGCGCGCGGCCGACACCTTCAAGGACCGGGCCGAGCTGGAGCAGCTCTACTACTCGGCCCGCTGCCCGTGGATGCTCTGGGACACCAACCGCACCGGCGGCTCGCTCGCCCCGGCGCTGATCTCCTGACGCCGATGCTCCCCTTCGCACTGCCCGGCGTACGACGGGTCGCCCTGTTCGGGGCCCACCCCGACGACATCGAGATCGGCGCCGGCGGGCTCCTGCTCACGCTGGCCGACGCCGTGCCCGACCTCGAGGTCCGCTACGTGCTCCTCAGCGGCACGCCGGACCGGCAGGCCGAGGCGCGCGCCGCGGCGGCCGCGTTCCTGCCCGGCGCCCGCATCACGTTCGCGCTGCACGACCTGCCCGACGGACGGGCGCCGGCGCACTGGGAACGGGCCAAGGAGGCGGTCCAGGCGGCCGCCGCCGGCGGGGCCGACCTGGTCGTCGCGCCGGCCAGGGACGACGCGCACCAGGACCACCGGCTGCTCGCCGAGCTGGCGCCGACCGCGTTCCGCGACGCCGTGGTGCTGCACTACGAGATCCCGAAATGGGACGGCGATCTTGGGCGGCGTAACGTCTACGTGCCGCTGCCCGACGAGCGCGCCCGCCGCAAGGTGGAGCTGCTGCACGCCAACTTCCCGTCACAGAAGGATCGCGACTGGTGGGACGACGAGGTCTTTCTCGGCCTGGCCCGGTTGCGCGGTATGGAATGCCGGTCGCGGTACGCCGAGGCGTACACCTGTGAGAAGGCGGTGATGTCGCTGTGAGCGTGGCGGCGTGTCTGTTCGGTGTTCCAGGGTCCACATTGAACCTAGGCGTCGGCGCGTTGCGGGCGGCCACCGTCGGGGCGTTCCTGGCCCGCGTGCCCGACGCCAGCATGACCGTCTTCGACGACGGTTGGGGCGAACGGCAGGGCACCGCCTACGTCCACGGCCAGCCGGTGCCGATCACGCTCGCCGGCGCCCGCCACTCCCGCCGCTACCACCGTCCTGAGTCCTATGTGAACATGCGGTTCAGCGCGGCACTCGGCGGCCTCGGCAACCACGGTGTGTCGGCTATCGACAGCGCCGACGTCGTGCTCGACGTGAGCGGCGGCGACAGCTTCAGCGACATCTACGGCGAGCACCGGTTCCGCACGGTGGCATGGCCCAAGAAGCTGGCCCTACTGCGCAAGCGCAACCTCGTGCTGCTGCCGCAGACCTACGGGCCGTTCAAGATCCCGCGGATCCGGGCCGAGGCCAAGGGACTGGCCCGCGGCGCGGCGATGGCGTGGGCCCGCGACCCCGACAGCTACGCGGCGCTGCGGGAGCTGCTCGGCGCCGACTTCGACCCGCGCCGGCACCGCGAGGGCGTCGACGTGGCGTTCGGCCTCGAGCCGCGCGCGCCGGAGGGCGCCGCCTTCGATCAGCTGGCGGGCTGGTTCGCCGCCGCCGACGGCCCGGTCATGGGCATCAACGTCAGCGGGCTGATGTCGCGGGCCGAGGGCATCGCCCAGTTCCGGCTGGCCGGCGACGGCGGCCGGGTCGCCCGGCAGATCTGCGAGCGGGTGCTCGACGAGCCCGACACCCGGGTCGTCATCGTGCCGCACGTGCTCGCCGCCGGGGGCACCGACGACGACACCGCGACCAGCGAGGCGCTGCGGGCCGACCTGGCCGCCAAATATGGCGACCGGATCGCGATCACGCCGCGCGGGCTCGACCCGCACCAGACCAAGTGGGTGATCAGCCGCACGGCGTGGTTCTGCGGGATGCGGATGCACGCCACGATCGCGGCGCTCTCGTCGGCGGTGCCGGCGGCGATCCTCGCGTACAGCCTCAAGGCCCGTGGGGTGTTCGCCACCGTCGGGCAGGAACGGCACGTGGCCGACGCCCGCACGCTCGGCGACGACGAGCTGCTCGACACGCTGTGGAAGTCGTGGTCCAACCGCTCGGCCGCGGCGGCGGAGCTGGCCGAACGGGTGCCGGTCGCGGTCCGGCGGGCGGGAGAGCAGATGGACGAGATCGTGGCCCTGGCCCGGGGCGCTGCCGCGTGAGCCGCTCGCCACGTGACGTGCACGATGTCGCCGAGCAGAAGATGTGCACCGGCTGCGGCGTGTGCGCCTATCTCGCGCCGGACGAGGTGCGGATGGGCGACGTCCTGGAGTACGGGCGCCGCCCGCTCCCCCTGCTGCCCACCCGCGGCCCCGGCGCCGCGGCCGCGCTGAGCTGCTGCCCCGGTGTCAAGCTGGAGCACGACTCCGGAGCGCCCGGGCCCGGCGAGTACGCCGACCTGCGCGCGGCCTGGGGCCCGGTGCTGCGCGTCTACGAGGGCTACGCGGCCGACCCGGAGATCCGCTACGCCGGGTCCAGCGGTGGCGCGGCCACGGCGCTCTCGGCGTTCCTGATCGAGCAGGAGGGGATGACCGGCGCGCTGCACATCGGCGCCCGCGCGGACGTGCCGTACCTCAACGAGGCCCGGCTCTCCCGCAGCCGGGCGGAGCTGCTGGCCAACGCCGGCTCCCGCTACGCGCCGGCGAGCCCCTGTGAGCGGCTGGACCTGATCGAGCACGCGGAGACGCCGTGCGTGTTCATCGGCAAGCCGTGCGACGTGGCCGCGGTCTCGATGGCCCGGCGCGAGCGGCCCGAGCTCGACCGCAAGGTGGGCCTGACGATCGCCGTGTTCTGCGCGGGCACGCCGTCGACCCAGGGCACCCTCGAGATGCTCAAGGTGATGGGCGTAGACGACCCGTCGGCCATCACCCACGTCGCCTACCGGGGCCAGGGCTGGCCCGGCAACGCCCGCACGGCGGTCACCGGCGACCCGGCCGAGCGCACGCTGACCTACGAGCAGTCGTGGGGCGACATCCTGCAGAAGCACCGCCAGTGGCGCTGCTACCTGTGCGCCGACCACACCGGGGAGTTCGCCGACGTCGCGGTCGGCGACCCGTGGTACCGGCCGACCGCCGGCGACCCGGGCCGCTCCCTGGTGCTGGCCCGCACGGAACGCGGCCTCAAACTGATCGAGGCCGCGATCGCCGCCGGCGCCCTGGTGCTGGAGCAGGTCGGCCCCGAACTGCTGCCGGCCTCGCAACCCAACCTCCTGCGCGCCCGGGGCGCGGTCTGGGGCCGGGTGGTCACCCTGCGCGCGGCGGGCCTGATGACCCCACGCACGCGGCACCTGCCGATGGCCCGCATGTGGCGGGAGAACCTGTCGACGAAGGAGAAGCTCCAGTCGACGGTCGGCACGGTCCGCCGCATCCGCCGCAAGTCCCTGCGCGCCCCGGCCGACCTCACCCCGCTGGAGTAGGGCTCAGAACAACTGCAGCGAGCCGGTGCGCTGCGCGTGGCGCTCTCCCACCCGCAGCAGCACCGCGGTCAGGGCGAGCAGCCCTGCCGACAGGGCGGCCAGGAAGACCAGGTCGGCGGCCAGCTGACCGACGTCCCGGCCGTCCAGGAGCGCCCCGCGCAGCACCGTCAGGCTCGTGGTCAGCGGGAACGCGAGGCCGATCGCCTTGACCCAGACCGGAAGCGCGAACAGCGGCAGCCGCACCCCGGCGACGAACCACAGTGGATCGTCGAGCAGCGTGTAGAGGAAGGCCGAGTCGCGGCTGAACATCAGGAGGCTGTTGAGGAACGCGCCCCAGGCGACCGCGGGCACCAGCAGCGCGAGGGCGGCGATCGCCAGCATCCCGGGATGCGCCAGGTGCAGCGTGCCGGTGGCGACCGCCGCCGCGACGCCGAAGCACCCGAACAGCCAGGCGTTCTGCACCAGCGCGCTGGAGCCGTTGGCGACGACGAGCGCCATCCGGCTGGCCGGCGTCAGGAACATCGCCTCGAGCGTGCCGCTGACCCGTTCCCACGAGAAGTGCCAGGCGGACTGCACGAGCGAGAAGAAGAAGGTGTACGCCAGCGCGCCGGCCGCCAGGAAGGCCAGCAGCCGTCCGGGCTCCGCGACCAGGGGCCAGCGGGCGGCGGCGGCCGGCGACTGCGCCACGGGCAGCACCGTGTAGTAGGTCGTGGCCAGCGTCAGCACCGGCCACAGCAGCATCGAGAACACGACCAGCTTGCTGCCGAAGATCCGGCGGTGCTGCTTGAGACCCTCGGCGGCGAAGACCCGCAGCGCGGCTCTCATCGCGCCACCGCCGGGGCCCTGGTGCCGGCCATCGCCAGGATGGCGTCCTCCAGGGTCGGCGGGGTGACCTCCAGCCGCACGATCGCGCCACCGGCCCGGACGACCGCGGTGGCCAGCTCGCCGGCCAGGTCGTCGGGGCTGCGCAGCACGTAGGTGGGCCGGTTCTCGGCGTCCAGCCCGGTCTCGACCTCGACGCCGAGCGCGCCGACGGCCGCGTCGACGGCGGCCGCCCGCTCGGCCAGGGTGAGTTCGACGGTGTGCGGCAGGCGGGTGCCGGCGGTCAGCGCGGTCGGGCTGCCCTCGGCCACCAGCCGGCCGTGGTCGATGACGTAGACGTGCCCGCACAGCTGCTCGACCTCGGCCAGGTAATGCGAGGTGAGCAGCACGCCGACGCCGTCGCGGGCCAGGTTGGCGACCACCGCCCGCAGGTCGCGGGCGATCGGCGCGTCGAGGCCGAGGGTCGGTTCGTCGAGCAGGAGGTACGCCGGCTCGTTGATCAGCCCACGGGCGATGCTGAGCCGCTGGCGCATGCCACGGCTGTAACGCTCGACCAGGGTGTCGGCGGCGTCGGTCAGTCCGACCAGCGCCAGCAGGTCGTCGATCCGGGCTTTGAGGACCGTGCGGGGCACGTCGTAGAGCTGGCCGAAGTACCAGAGGTTCTCCCGGCCGGTGAGTCGCGCGTAGACCATGCGCTCGCCACCGGCGATGAGGTTGATCCGGTGGCGGATCGCGCGGGCGTTGCCGACCACGTCGAGGCCGTCGACCGTGACCGTGCCCGCGGTCGGCCGCAGCAGGGTGGCGAGCACCTTGATGGTGGTGGTCTTGCCGGCGCCGTTGAGCCCGAGCAGCCCGGTCACCGCGCCGGGCGGGATCGTCAACGACAGGCCGTCGACGGCCAGGGTCTCGACGCCGGCGCGCCGCAACAGCTTGCGCTGCGCGGGAAACGTCTTGCGCAGGTTCTCGGTGACGATCACGCTGATCCTCCACGTTGGATGGCCACGCGCTCCGCGGGCGCGAGCAGGCGGAGCCCGACGAGCAGATAGGCCAGGCCGAGGGCGAGGCAGAGCAGGAGATCCGGGGCGGCGGCGGAGAGCGGCGCGTGGTCGAGCGTCGCCGCGCGCAGCGCCCGGAGGGCCGAGGTGACCGGCAGCGCCTCGCCGAGCCAGCGCAGCGGGTCGGGCAGGTAGCTCGGCGGGAAGGTGAACCCGCAGAGCAGCCCCATCGCGACGAACAGCGTGTTCTGCGTGATGTGCGCCTCGCCTGCGGTGATCATGATGGCGCTCAGCGGCACGGAGATGCCGAAGACCGCGACGGAGGCGGCCACGAACGCGGCGAGCAGGGTGAGCGGGTCCGGCGCCGGGAGGCGTACCCCGATCGCGATCGCGAAAGCCAGCATCACGGCCACCTCGACCACCGTCGTGGTCAGGGCCTGCAGGCCGACCCCGATCAGGTACGGCAGCCGCCGGGCCGGAGCCAGCACCTGGCTCTCCAGCGTGCCCTCCCGCTGCTCGGTGATCTGGGCCTTGGCCACCCAGAGCACCATCCGCACGGTGAACATCGAGGCGGCGGCGCCGACGGTGACGTAGCCGAGGTAGTCCGCCGTGCCGGCGGCGGCCGCGAAGTCGCCGCCGGCCCGGCCGCCCCCGATCGCGTGGTAGGCCAGGTAGGCCAGGCCGACCGTGAGGATGCCCGTGGCCAGCGTCCCGACGAAGTAGGTCCACTGGTAGGCCCGCAGGGTGACCAACCAGTTGCGCCGCAATGTCGGCATGGCGGTGGCCACTGGTTCCTCCTAAGTTTTATTTTGGAACTTACTGGTTCGGGTCGAAGATGTACAGAGTCGAGGCGCACGAGGAGGCCGTGGTGATCGCTCGGGTACGGGCCGTCGACGAGGCGTGCGGTGTCGCCCAGGCGGCCGCCGTCATGGGCGACTGGTGGAACCTGCTCGTGCTGCGCGAGGTGGCGCGCGGGCGGCACCGCTTCGATGCGCTGGTCGGCGAGCTCGCGGTCTCGCGACGCGTGCTCACCGAGCGGCTGGCGCACCTCGTCGAGCACGGGATGCTCGACCGCACGCCCTACCAGGAGCGCCCGGCGCGCTACGAATATCGCCTGACCCCGCGCGGCGAAGGGTTCCTGCCGGTGCTCGTCGGCATGCAGGACTGGGCCGACCGCTGGCTGCTCGGCGACGGCACGCTGACCGCGACGGCGCCGGCGGCGGGTGCCGAGAGCGACCGGGTACGCGCGCTGGTCGGCACCCGCGTGCCGCCGGTGTCCCTGCCGGCGGCGGACGGTCCGCCGCGCGACGTGCTCGACGGCCCGACCGTGCTGTTTACCTATCCCGCGACCGGCCCCCACCCGGCCGGCTGGGGTTCGATCGAGGGCACGTTCGGCTGCACGCTGGAGAACCGGCTGTTCCGCGACCGGTGGGCGGAGTTCACCTCGGCCGGCCTCTCCGTGCGGGGCGTGAGCACCCAGCGACCCGACGAGCAGGCCGCGTTCGCCGCCGCGGAGAAGGTGCCGTTCCCGCTGCTGTCCGATGTGGACCTGGCGCTGACGGCGGCGCTGCGCCTGCCGGCGGTGCGGATCGCCCAGCAGCAGCGGCTCAAGCGCCTCGTGCTGGTCGCCGACCGCGACCGGGTGGTCCGTCACACGATCTTCCCGGTGACCGACATCCCGGCCGCGGTCGACGAAGCCTTGACCGTGGGCCGCGGGCTGTGACGGCTCAGCCTTGCTCTGCTTCCATCGGCGAATCAGCCTGCGGTGGCGGGCCCCCGCTGGTGGCGATCAGCGTCACCGACGCGCCCGCGAACAGCGCCGCCCCGAGGAAGACGGCGCCCGGTGCGCCGTGGCCGAGCGACCAGGCGAACAGCGCGCCGGCCGTGATCGGCACGGTCAGCTCGGCCACCGCGGCGACCCCGGTCAGCGCGCCGTTGACCGCGCCCTGCTCCGCATCCCCGGTGGCGCGGGAGATCAAGGACTGGGTGGCCGCGGCCCCGACGGCGCCGAGCACACCGACGGCCTGCAGACCGTAGACCGCGGCCGGCGTCGTCGCGAACGCCAGACCACCGAGGGCCGTCGCGCCGGCCGCGCCGCCGAGCACGGCGGCCCGCCGGTCGCCGAGCCGCCGCACGACCGGACCGACCGCCCGAGCCTGGAAGGCGGCCCCGGCCAGGGCGCCCGCGGCCATCGTGACGCCGACCTGGGCGGTGGTCCAGGCGAACTGACAGGTCACGAAGAACGTCCACATTGACTGGTGCGTCATCCGGGCGACGTCGGCGCAGAAGCGGGCGACCGTGAGCCGGCCGAGGACGGGCCGGCGCAGCACGGCCGCGATGGCGCCGAGCGGGTTGGCCACGTTCGGCCGCAGCGGCGTGGTCCGGTCACCGGGCCGCGACTCCGGCAGCACGCGCCAGCCGTAGGCGACGTTGGCCAGGGCGAGACCGGCCGCCGCCCAGAACGGCAGCCGCGGGTCGACGGCGCCGAGCAGGCCGCCCAGCACCGGCCCGGCGACGAACCCGAGCCCGAAGGCCGACCCGACCAGGGCGTACGCGTCGGCGCGCCGCTCGGGCGGGGTGACGTCGGCGACGTACGCGTTGACGACGGTGGTCGTGCCCGCGCAGGCGCCGGCGATGGCGTGGCAGACCAGCAGCAGGCCGACCGTGGGCGTCAGCGCGTGCCCGACCCAGTCGAGGCCGAGACAGGCCAGCGAGGCGAGCAGCACGGGCCGGCGACCGTAGCGGTCGGCGAGCCGCCCGAGCAACGGCGCGGTGAGGAACTGGGCCAGGCCGAACGCGGACCCGAGCAGACCCGACCAGGCGACGGCGTCGGCGGACCGCCCGGTGAGGTCCACCATGAGGGCGGGCACGACCGGCACGACGATGCCCAGGCCGAGCAGATCGACGAACACGGTGACGAGCAGGAAGCGCATCGGTACTCCCGAGGTGGCGGAGGCAGGGCCCCCACCGACTCGAGGTACGGAGGATCAGATTATCGGTGCCGTCAAACGCTTTTCCCGGAAGCGGCGGCCAGACTGGGGAGGTGCGGGACTTTCCTGACGGACGCCGGCCGCCGCGGTGGGCGGTCTGGACCGCTCACCTGATCACACTGCTGGTGCTGCCGTCGGGCCTGTGGCGGGTGGGGCTCGCCCTCGGCTTCTCCATGGGCATCACGTCGGCGGCCGGCGTCGACGCGTCGTCGGGCCTGGTGCGCGGTTGGGGCGTGTTCTACGTGCTCGCGCTCACCGCCTTGGCGGAGGCCGTCAGCCTGCTGTCGCTCGGCCTGGTCCGGCCGTGGGGCGAGGTCTTCCCCCGCTGGCTGCCCATCGTCGGCGGCCGTCGCGTGCCGCCGACGCCCGCCACGGTCGTCGCCGCGGCGGGTGCGGTCGCGCTCATGGTGATCTGGACGTTCGCCACCGTCAACTTCTTCCGCCTGACCCTCGGCGGCCGGCCCGGCGAGGGTCTGGAGTTCGCGAACGGGTGGTGGCAGGCACTGGTCATCGCCTGCTACGTCCCCTTGCTGCTCTGGGGCCCGCTGCTGCTGGCCGTCACCTGGTCCTACTACCGCCGCCGGCGCCCGCGTTACCGTCGAGATGATGGCCGAGAACGCTAGTCGCACCGCGGTGCTGGTGTGTCAGGGGCGGGCTGCGGCGCATGGGCGGCTGGCGCCCGAGCGGTTCGCCGATCCGACCGCGATGCCGCTGTTGCGCCCCGACGAGCGGGTGACGGTGGAGGCCGTGCGGCACGGCGAGGCGCCGCGGGACTGGCGGGCGCGGGTGGCCTACGAGGGGATCCTGGCGATCACCGAGCTCATGGTGCCGCGCACCGTGGCCATCGACGACGCCGTGCGTGACCACGCCGCCCCGCAGGTGGTCATCCTCGGTGCCGGCCTGGACGGGCGCGCCTGGCGGATGGCCGAGCTGCGCGACGCCGACGTGTTCGAGGTCGACCAGCCCGCCTCGCAGCAGGACAAGCGGGCCCGGGCGGCCGCGCTGTCCGGCCCGCCGCCGGCCTACGTGCCGGTCGACTTCCGCACCGACGACCTGGGTGCGGCCCTGGCCGCCGCCGGCCACCTCGCCGACCGGCCCACGACCTGGATCTGGGAGGGCGTCGTGCCCTACCTCACACCAGGCCAGGTGGAGGCCACCGTCGGCGCGCTCACCTCCTGCTCCGCGCCGGCCAGCCGGCTGGTGGTCAACTTCCAGCTGCCCGTCCCGCTCCTCAAGCTCGGCTTCCTGGCGGCCCGGGCGCTGGCCCGCTCGACCGGGCGGCGCAGCGTCCTCAGCCGGGAGCCATGGCGCTCGACCTGGACACCACGCGCCATGGCCGACCTGCTGGCCCGGCACGGCTTCACCGTCACCCAGGACCACAACGTCCTCGACGTCGCCGAGACCCTGGGCACACCGATCCGGCGCGGGCGGTCCCTGGCCCAGAGCCAGGTCCAGGTGGCCGACCGCGGCTAATTGAGCTGACCGGTCGGGCGCTCCCGCGTTAGCTTCGGCGGCATGGAACCACTCGATGAGGCGACGATCCGCGGCTCGTTCGTCAACTGCAGCAAGGGCGAGGCCAGCCGCATCCGCCTCCCCGTGGGCTTCGCCGACGGCGCGGTGCCCTGGGCCGACCTGGACTTCCTCGGCTGGACCGACCCGGCCGCGCCGCTGCGGGCGCTGCTCGTCGTGCCGAAGCCCGGGCCGGACGGACCGACCGGCGTCGTGCTGCGCCGGCCCGAGGCGCGCAGGGCGTCGGCGCTGTCCCGGTCGAGCATGTGCCGCGTCTGCCTGACCGACCACGCGGCCTCCGGCGTCGCGCTGTTCGTGGCGCCGCTGGCCGGGCCGGCGGGGCGCAACGGCAACACCGTCGGCGAATACCTCTGCGCCGACCTGGCCTGCTCGCTCTATCTGCGCGGCAAGCGCCAGCCCAAACTGCGGCTGGTCCGCCGCGAGGAGACGCTGAGCGTCGAGGAGCGCATCGACCGGGCGCTGGCCAATGTGACCGCGTTCGCCGAGCGCGTCACAGCTGGATGACCTGACCCACCCGCGCCGGCGTACGCCCGGCCACCGCGTCCGACCACGCCGCGCGCAGGGCCTCAGGGCCGTGGCCGACCCGCACCTCGACCTGCGCACCCAGCGCGTCGGCGAACCGGCGCCACGCGGCGGCCGAGCGGCGCTCCACCTCCCCGCGGCCCCAGTCGCCGGCCCGCTTGCGCATCTGGTCGGGCGCGAAGAAGAACTCGCCGGCGGCCTCGATGTTGGGCTCCTGTCGGGTCAGCCCGACCGCGATGTCGCGCACCAGGCGGTCGCCGAGGTGCGCCCGCAGTGCGGCGCGGGTCGCGGGGGCGCCGGACAGGTCGAGATAGACGGCCGGCTTCGGCTCCAGGCTCGCCACCTGGTCGTACGCCAGCACCTGGTCGTAGCAACCCAGCGACTCGGTGAAGGCGACGTTGCCCGGTGACGTCAGCCCCACGACCCGGGGCCCCTGACCCCGCAGCTCGTGCGCCGCCGCGTACGCCGTTTTGCTCGACGCCGAGGACAGCACGACCGTCGCGGCCCCGAAGAAGTCGTTGTCGGCCAGGTAGTCGGCCAGCATGAACGACGTGACGAACAGCGGCCGGAAGAGCACCAGCAGGTCCTCCTCGTCGGCCCGGTAGGCGTCGTCGGTGCTGGTCAGCCGGTAGGCGTTGTAGGGCGACGGCAGCTCCGCCCGGTGCGGGCTGCCGTCCCGGAAGCCGAGGTCGTCGACCCGCGCCGGCCGCACGACGAGGTGGCTCGCGGACGGCAGGTAGCCGTAGACCCGCTGCCCCGCCTCGACCCCGGGCGCACGCGACTCGACCACGGACGCGAAGCCCCACAGCGGCACGATCCCCCACGACGGCTCGAGCCCGCGCGGCTCCGCCGGGAAGAACCGCCAGTAGCCGAACGCGTCACCCAGCACGGCATAGGTCACGTTGTTGGCGGTCATCCCGACCCGCTCGACCCGCAGCAGGGCCTCGCCGTCGGCGATGTCCACCGCCGCCGCGTCGACGACGGTGGTCCGGGTCAGCTCGTCACGCCCGACGGCGAACGTCCACGAAGGATCCATCCGGCGACGGTAGCGTCCGCCGCCACGCTCTGACGAGCGCCGCCGCCCACGGTGAGACAGCCGTCGCACGTCAGTTGGGGGTGAACACGATGGCCTGGTTGTCGGCGAGGACCGGCTGGTTGAGGGAGTGTTGGACGGCGGCCGTTCCGGTCGGGTTCTCCAGCCCGACGGTGGCGCTGTCGCCGCGTTCGCGGGTCTTCGACGGTGCCAGGCTGCTGTAGTTGAACACGATCGTGCCGTTCTCGCCGAGCGTGGCCTGCACCGAGACGCGGGCGGACGCGGAGCCGTACTGGCCGATGTTGTTCCACTCCACGACCAGCTGGCGGTTGGGCGCCGCGCCGGTGACCTTGGTGCGGATCGTGCTGTCGCCGCGCACGACCAGGTCGTCCCAGTACGGATAGACGCCGGCGTTGGGCAGCGCGGCCGCCGGGATCCCGACGTTCTCCGGTTGCGCCCAGTCGGGGTCGGCGAACGACAGGAAGCCGTTGGTCGAGATCCACGCCTCCGACCTCGGCTGGCCCCAGAACGGCACCGCGAACGGCAGGTCGATCCGGGTCGTGGCGTCGTCGCCCGTGAGCGGGACGTCGACGCCGCCGGTGACCGGGGCGTACGCCCGCGACTCGGTCGTCTTCGTGTAGCCCGCCGGTGGGCTGCCGACCGCCAGGTTGACCGTCGCCGTGCCGCCCGCGGTCACGGTGACCTGCTTCGCGGCCGACTCACCGGACGACGTCGCGGTCACCGTGTAGGCGCCCGGCGGCACCGCGCCGAACTCGTAGGCCCCGCCGCCGGTCGTGGTCGTCGACCCGCCACCCGGCGCCAGCGTGACCGCCGCCCCGACGATCGGCGACCCGGTGGCCGCGTCGGTCACCACACCGCGCACCGTGCCCGTGGTCGGCGCGGGCGGCTCGTCGGGGTCGTCGCCGGTCGGGGTGAACGTCACCCGCTTGCCGTTGTCGAGGCTGGCCTGGTTGAACGAGTAGGTCAGCGCCGACGCCCCGGCCCCGTCCTCGATGCCCACCGTCGCCGAGTTGCCGTCCTCCCGGGCCGAGTTGAGCGCGTCGTAGTTGAAGTCGATGCGGCCCGACTCGTGGAGGACCGCGCTGACCGACAGCCGCGCCGAGTTGGAGCCGTAGTGGCCGGTGTTGTGCCACTCCACCACGAACCGCCGGTTGGGCGCGGAGCCCAGCGTCTCCGTGCGGATCGACGAGTCGCCGCGCAGCACCAGGTCGTCCCAGAACGGGTAGATGGCGTTGTTGGGCGCGCTGCCGCTCGGCAGGGCGCCGTTGACCGCGATCAGCCCGGCCTGGCCCGGGTCCGCGAACGACAGGAAACCGTTGCTGGTGACCCAGACGCTGCTCTGCGGCACGCCGTAGAACGGGAACGCGAACGGCACCGACACCTGCTGCTTCACGTCGTCGCCGGCGAGCGGCAGGGTGGTCGCGTCGGCGCCGACGAACGGCTGCCCGGTCGCGTCGCTCATCTCGTAGCCGTCGCCGCCGCTGTGGGTGCCGTTGAACGTGGCGTGATAGGTGGCCGCGGCCGTGCCGGCGGTGATGACGTGGGTCGCCGCGCCGCCGTCGGACCAGCTGCCGAACGCGTAGCCGGACTGCGGGCTCGGCGCGCTGATCGCGTTGGTGGAACCGGCCAGCACCGTACGCGTCGCCGGTGTCGTCACCAGGACGCCGTTGACGCTCAGCTCCAACCCCGGCGGGCTGCTGGTGAACGTCAGGTCGACGCTGCGCGGGTCGAGCCGGCGCGTGACGGTGTGGGTGAGCCCGCCGTTGTCGGTGGCGGTGAGCTTCAGCTCCAGATAGGACGGATACTCGTGGTCGGGCGCCGTGAACGTGCCGGACGCCACGCCGTCCCACTCCTGCACGTTGTGGGTGTGGCAGTTGTCGGCCGCGTAGCAGTGCTCGAGCAGCAGCTGCCAGTGCAGCGCCGAGGCCGGCAGGTTGCCCTGCTGCGGGTCGGTGGCGTGCCCGCCGAACGAGATGGTGTCGCCGACCTTGAAGTCCGGGTTGCCCGCCGGTGTGTCGATGACCGCGGTGGGTGCGCCGGTGCCGACCAGGATCTGCACGGTCTTCTCGGCCGACAGCCCGCCGAGGTCACTGACCCGCAGCCGCGCCGTGTAGGTGCCGACACTCGGGTAGGTGAACGACGCCGTCGCGCCGGACGCGTCCCACGAGCCGTTGTTGGTGAAGTCCCACTGGTAGGACAGCACCTCGCCGGCATCGGGATCGGTGGAACCCGACGCGTCGAAGCTGACCGTGAGCGGGGCGTTGCCGGCGGTCGGCGACGCGCTCAGCGCCGCGGTCGGCGGCTGGTTGCCGCTGTTGTAGTCGAACCGGCGGATCGTGCCGCCGCTGTGGTCGACGTAGTAGAGCCGGTTGTCGGGCCCGATCTGCAGGTCCACCGGCGTCGCCGCGGTCGAGGTGAACGGCACGATGTGGTCGCGGTCGGGCACGCCGCCGGCGCCGGGCAGCATCGCCCAGATGCACTGCCGCGCGTAGTCGCCCCAGAACAGCGCGCCGCGGTACGTCGCCGGGTAGTTGCCGCCGCTGGTCGGGTAGAACGCCAGCGCGCTGGGCGACGAGCCACCGGTCGGGCAGCCGTCGCCGGACACCACCGCGGCCGCATGGTGGTAGGTGTACTGCGGCGCCACCACCGCGCCGGCGCCCTGCGCGTAGAGGCTCTCGCAGAGCGCCAGGTTGGGCGAGTCGTAGCCGTTCTGCCGGCCCTCGCCCTCGTAACAGGGCCAGCCGAAGTTCTCCACCGGCCCGGCGAGCGGGTCGGCGAGCCGGTCGATCTCCTCCCAGAGCCGCCAGCCCACGTCGCCGAACCAGACCTCGGAGGTGCCCGGCCGGAACGCCCAGCGGTACGGGTTGCGCAGGCCGTACGCGAGGATCCGGCGGGTGTTGGGGTCGGCGCTGCCGGCCATCGGGTTGTCCGGGAGCGCGGCGCCGGTGTCAGGGTCGACGCGGATGAACGTGCCGGACAGGCCGGTCGGGTCGCCGGGGGTACGCACGTCCTGCGACCGCAGCGCGCCGCCCTCGGCGGTCGGCGGGGTCATCGTGCCGCCGACCGGGGCGCCGGGGTCGCCGCAGGAGTTGGGCACCGCGCCGCGCTGGCCGTAATCGGGGAACGAGGGCGAGGCGCCGTCGCCGCCGCTGACGTAGAGCGCGCCGTCGGGACCGAACTTGACGTCGCCGACCGCGTGCGTCTCGTACATGTGGCACCAGTCGTGCAGCAGCACCTGCTCGCTGCCGGTCATCACGTCGCCGGCGATGCGCAGCCGGGAGACCCGGTTGCTGACCATGCAGTCGCCGAGCACGGCGCATTGGTCGTTGTAGGTGGGCGCGCTGCCGCCGATCGGGCCGTCGTAGGTGTAGCTGACGTAGACCCATGGCGAGTCCGGGAAGTTCGGTGGCACGGTCATGCCGAGCAGGCCGAGGTCGCCGTAGGTGAAGACCTCGTCCCTCAGGTCGGCGAACACGGTCGGGGTGGTGTCCGACAGGCTGTCGAAGATCTTGATCACGCCGTTCTTCAGCGCGACCAGGATCCGCCCGTCGGGCGCGAACACGAGCTTGGTCGGGCTGGACAGCCCCGACATCACCACCTGCTCGGTGAACCCGGCGGGCGGTGGCCCGGCCGCGACGGGCGCGGCGCCTACGCCCGCGGTCAGCGGCACGGTGAGAACCAACGCCAGCAAGCCGGCGACGAACCGCCGAACGCGCAACGACACCGCTCTGCTCCATCCCGCGATGCGGACGACGACAACACATGCTGACGCCCTGAGCGACATCTGATCGTCAGCTTCGTGACCGGTCCCGTTGACCGGACGGGCGAACTTGGCCGCCCGTCCGGCAACGGGCCGCCTCAGTTCGGTGTGAAGACGACCGCCGTGCCGTTGGACAGCACGCCCTGGTTGAACGAGTGCTGCACGGCGTTGGCGCCGGCCGCGTCCTCGATGCCGACCGTCGCCGAGTCGCCGCGCTCACGCGCCGACGTCGCCAGGTCGGCGTAGTTGAAGGCGATCTCGCCCGACTCGGAGAGCACGACCTGCGCCGAGATCCGCGCCGACGACGAGCCGTACATCCCGGTGTTGAACCAGTCGACGACGAACTGCCGGTTGGGCGCCGAACCGACCACCTTGGTCCGGACGGCGCTGCCGGTGCGCTGCACGAGGTCGTCCCAGTAGGGGTAGAGAGCAGCGTTGGGCAGCGCCGCCGCCGGGATGGCGGTGTTGTCCGGCGTGGCCCCGTTGGGGTTCACGAACGACAGCACGCCGTTGGTGGACACCCAGGCCGTGTTCTGCTGCTGTCCGTAGAACTCGAAGCCGAACGGCAGGGTCACCTGGGCCACCGCGTCGTCGCCCGTGAGCGGCAGCACCGTGCCGTCCGCCGTCGACACGTACGGCCGCGCCTGGGTGGTCTTCGTGTAGTCGCCCGACCCCGGCGGCAGCCCGGTCAGCGTCAGGTTGGCCGTGTGCGTGCCGCCCGCGGTCACCGTCACGTTGGCCGAGCCCGTGAACCCGCCCGGCGCCGTGCCGCTGACCGTGTAGGGGCCCGGTGGCACCGCGGTGAACTGGTAGCCGCCGTTGGCCGCGCTGGTCGCCGTGCGCCCCGACGGCGAGAGCGTCAGGGTGGCGCCGGCCAGCGGCCCGCCGTTGGCACTGACCACGCCGGAGATGGTGCCGGAGGTCGGTGGCGGCGTGCCGCCCGGCGGCGAGAACGTCACCGTGGTGCCGTCGCGCAACACCGGCTGGTCGACCGAGTACGCGAGCCCCACGGTGCCCGACGCGTCCTCGATGCCGACGGTCGCCGAGTTGCCCTCCTCGCGGTCGTTGGTGGACAGGTCGGCGTAGTGGTAGGTGATGCTGCCGTCCTCACCGAACACGGCGGAGACCCGGATGCGCGCGGAACTCGAGCCGTAGTAACCGCTGTTGCGCCATTCCACAGTGAACTTGCGGTTGGGCGCCGAGCCGCTCACGCCGGTGCGCACCGTCGAGTCGGCCCGCTGCACGAGGTCGTCCCAGAACGGGTAGACGGCGGCGTTCGGCACGGCGGTCGACGGCAGCGGTCCGTTGGCGCCGAGCGCGCCGGCCGGGTCGACGAACGACACGAACCCGTTGGTGGACACCCAGGCGTTGCCGTACTCCTGGCCGTAGAGCCGGAAGGGGAACGGCATGGCGACCTGGGTGACCGCGTCGTCGCCGGTCAGCGGCAGCACCGGGCCGTCGGCCGCGGCGAACGGCTGGCCGGTCTGCGTGGTGCAGACGTAGCCGAAGCTGTCGGCGCAGCCGGCCGCGCTGGTGAACGTGGCGGTGTAGGTGGCCGGGGCCGTCGGAGCGGTGATGACGTGGCTGTTGGCCCCGCCGTCGGACCAGCTCGCGAACGTGTTGATCGAGCCACTCGCGCTCTGCGGCGACGGCGCGCTGACCGTGTTGGTCGAACCCTGGATGACCGTACGCGTGAACGGTGTGGTGCCGGTGAACGGGCCGACGTTGAGCTGCAGCCCGGCCGGGTTGGTGCGGAACGTCAGGTCGACCGTCTTGGGGTCGAGCTGCCGCGAGACCGTGTTGCTCAGCCCGTCGGCGTCGGTCGCGGTCAGCTCCAGCTCCAAATAGGACGGATAATCGTGGTCTGGCGCGACGAACGTCCCGCTCGCCACCCCGGACCACTGCTGCACCTCGTGGATGTGGCAGTTGCCGACACTCTCGCAGTGGTGCATCCGCAGCCGCCACGACAGCGCCGAGGCGGGCAGCGTGCCCTGCTCGGCGTCGGTCGCGTGCCCGGTGAACCCGATCGAGTCGCCGACCTTCCACGTGGTGGTGGCGGCCGGGGTGTCGATCGCGGCGACCGGCGCGGTGCGGCCGGGCTGGATGGTCACCAGGTGCGTGTCCGTCGCCCCGAGCGTGTCGGTGACGGTGAGCTTGGCCGTGTAGCTGCCGGCCGCCGCGTAGGTGAAGGCCGCCGTCGCGCCGGTCGCGTCCGTGGAACCGTCGTTGGTGAAGTCCCACGCGTAGGTGAGCCGGCCCTGGTCGGCGGGGTCCGCGTCGGTCGAGGCGCTGCCGTCGAAGGCGACCCGCAGCGGCTGCCCGACCACTGGAGTGGCGCTGAACGTGGCGGACGGCGGCTGGTTGCCCGGGAAGTAGCGGATCCGCCGGACCGTGCCGCCGAGGTCGACGTAGTAGAGCTCGTCGCCCGGCCCGACGGCGAGGTCGACCGGACCGGCCGCGGCCTGCCCGAACGCTTCGATCGCCCCGGTGGACGGGAGCCCGCCCGCGGTGGCCGGCTTCATCGCCCAGATGCAGTTGCGCGAGTAGTCGGCGAAGAACAGCCCGCCCGCGTACGCCGCCGGGTAGTTGCCGCCGCTGCTCGGGTAGAACGCCAGGCCGCTGACCGCGTCGCCACCGTTGCCGCAGTTCTCCCCCGGCACCACGGCGCCGCTGTGGTGGTAGGTGTAGTACGGCTGGGTGTGCCCGCCGCCGCTGTAGAGCGACTCGCAGAGGTTGAGGTTGGCGCTGTCGTACGAGCCCATGATGCCCATGCCCTCGTAGCAGGGCCAGCCGAAGTTGGTGACACCCGCCGTCGGGTTGCTCACCCGGTTGATCTCTTCCCAGACGTTCCAGCCGACGTCGCCCGACCACACCTCGTTGGTGCCGGGCCGCATCGTCAGCCGGAACGGGTTGCGCAGGCCGTTGGCGACGATCCGGCGGGCGTTGGCGTCGGCCGAACCGGCCAGCGGGTTGCCGGCCGCGGCCGCGCCGGTGGCCGGGTTGAGCCGCAGCACCGTGCCGTCGAGACCGGTGGGGTCGCCGGTCGAGCGGACGTCCTGGGAGCGCAGCGCGCCACCCTCGGCGGTCGGCGGGTTCATCGTGCCGCCGACGCCGGACGGCGGGTCGGCGCACGGGTTGCGGGGGTTGCCGAGCTGGCCGTAGTCGGTGGCGCTGAAGCTGGCGCCGTCTCCGGCGCTGACGTAGAGCATGCCGTCGGCGCCGAACTTGAGGTCGCCGATCGAGTGGCTCGGGAACTGCTGGCACCAGTCGGTGATGAGCACCTGCTCGGCACCGGTCATCACGTTGCCGGCGGCCTGCAGCCGGGACAGCCTGCCCTGCACCACGCACTGCCCGTTGTTGGCGTCGCCGCAGTTGTCGTTCCAGTACGGCGCCGTCTGGCCGGGCGGGGCGTCGTAGGTGTAAAGCACGTATACGTACGGGTTCGCCGGGAAGTCCGGCGGCAGCGCGAGGCCCAGCAGGCCGCGGTCCCACACGTTGAAGACGTTGGTGGACAGGTCGGCGAAGACCGTCGGGGTCGGGTCGGCCAGGTTGTCGTAGACCTTGACCCGGCCGCCCTTCTCGGCGACGAAGACGCGGCCGTCGGGGGAGAACTCGATGTTGGTCGGCTGGCTCAGACCGCTGAACACGATCTGTTCCTGGAAGCCGCTCGGCAGCGTCGTCGCCGCGGCCGGCCCGGCCGGACCCAGGGCCGCCAGCCCCCCGGCGACCAACGCCGCGGCGAGCACCGTGCGCAGCAGACGTCGTGGGCGCGTCATCGCGCCACCTCCCCCAGAAGATCCACGTACGCACATGCGGTGCGCAGGCGCACAGGCTAGCTACTGGATCAAGAGGAGACGATGTCCGATAGCTGACCACCCTTTGCGGCCAAAACCGGCGCACCCCCACCATCCGGCGGCGCAACGGGGATTTGGCCATCCGTCCCGCCAGCAACTATGGTCCGGTACTCCGACGAGCAATCGACCGATCGGCCATGGGCATGTAGTGAAGTCGACACCAGTTCGTCCTTCCGACGCCCTTGCCACGCGCGGCCCGGATAGAGCATCGTCGCCTGTGTTAAGGCTCCCTTAAGGGAGCGCACAATCTGTCCACAGTATCCAGAGGTGGAGATGACCAAGTCGCGGGGGCACGTGGTCATCGTGGTGGTCAACCTGCCGGTCGAGCGCGACCGAAGGGTGATCCGCGAGTGCCTGGCCTTGGAGGAGGCCGGCTATCGCGTCACGGTGATCTGCCCGCGGGGTTCAGCCGGCCTGACGAGGCTGCCCGGCAGCCGGTCGACCGACATCCGGTCGTTCCCCCAGCCGCTGGCCGGTTCCGGTGTGCTGTCGTTCGCCTTCGAGTTCGCCTGGGCCCTGCTCGCGGTCACCACCCGCCTGCTCGGCCTGATGCTGCGCACCCGGGTCGACGCGGTCCAGGCCTGCAACCCGCCCGACGTCTTCTGGGTGCTCGCCGTCCTGCTGCGGGCGATGGGCAAACCGTTCGTCTTCGACCACCACGACCTGAGTCCCGAGCTCTACGAGTGCAAGACCGACACCCCGAACCCGCGGGTGCTGGCCATCCTCAAGTGGTTCGAGAAGATGTCGTGGCGCCGGGCGACGGCGGTGGTGTCGACCAACGAGTCCTACCGCGATCTGGCGATCAGCCGCGGCGGCCTGCGGCCCGACAAGGTCGTCGTGGTGCGCAACGGCCCGACCATCGCCGAGGTCGCCTACCGGCCCGACGCGCCGCGCAGCGGCCCGCACACGATCGTCTACCTCGGCGTCATCAACCCCCAGGACCACGTCGACGCGGCCGTGCTCGCCGCCGAGCAGCTGATCGGCCTGCGCGGCGACACCGACTGGCGACTGGTCGTCGCCGGCGACGGTGAGTGCCTGCCGGGGCTGCGCGAGCTGGCCACCGCCCGCAACCTCGACCGCGTCGTCGAGTTCCGCGGCTGGCTCGAGGCCGACGAGGTCGACGCGCTGCTCAACTCCGCCACCGTCGCCGTGCAGCCGGACCCGCCGACCAAGATGGCGGAGCTGTCGACGATGGCCAAGACCGTCGAATACGTCGCCCGCGGGCTTCCGGTGGTCGCCGTCGACCTGCTGGAGACCCGGCGCACCGCGGAGGGCGCGGCCCTCTACGTGCCGACCGGCTCGCCGGACGAGCTCGCGAAGGCGCTCGACCTGCTGTTGAGCGACGCGGCCGCGCGGGCATCGATGAGCGAGGTCGCCCGCCGGCGCTTCGTCGAGCAGCTCGCCTGGGACCACCAGGCCAAGTCGTACATCCGACTGTGGGATCGGTTGCTGGGCCAGACGCGAAACGGTTACAAATCAGGTTCACCGGTGGGGGGAGGCAACCGACCGGCGAGCCCTCGTGATACCAACCAGACGGTCTCCTGACGACCTGACGCCTCCTTCCGCCGCTTCGATCAAAGGGCCTTTCCATGGACCTCCTTGACCTCCTCAAGCTCGTCGTCCGGCGGTGGTACGTCGCTGTTCCGATCGTCATCCTCACGCTCGCCGCGGCGGTGGCGCTGGGCAGCGCGATCCAGCCCGAATACAAGACCGCCGCGACCGTGATCCTGGTCCCGCCGACCACCTCGGCGGCGAGCCCGGCCAACGGCGCCACCCCGGCGCCCGGCAACCCGTGGCTGCGGATCGGTGAGGCGCAGATGGCGCAGGCCGTGCAGATCGCGGTGTCGTCCGGCGAGGCGCGGCAGAAGGTCGTCGCGGCGGGCGGCGACTCCGCCTACGAGATCACGCTGGTCACCCGCAGCTCGATCATGACCGCCGAGGTCTCCAGCGAGAGCAGCGCCAAGGCGCTCGCCACGGTCGAGGCGGTCACCAAGCTGATCAGCGACGAGGTCGTGGCGCAGCAGGCCAAATACAAGCCCAAGGCGGGCGAGGAGATCACCACCCAGGTGCTCGACCCGGGCCTCAACGTGACGCCGTCGCGGTCCAACGTGCTGCGGGCCCAGATCGTCGTGCTCGCCATCGGCCTCCTGCTGATGGCCGCCGCCGTGGTCGCCTACGACGCGATCGCCCGGCGCCGGCTGACCAAGCAGGTCAACACCCGCGCCGGTCTGCGGGCCAACGCGACCGCCGGCACCGCCAGCGTCGAGCAGCGCCGCCCGCAGCCCCCGGCCAAGGCCGTCGGCCCGCTCAACAGGAACGTCCCGGCCCGGACGTCGGACGCCGAGCCGGACGAGCCCGCCGAGGCCACCCAGATCATCCGGATCAACAGCACGCCGGTGACCGCCAACGGCCACTCCCCCAGCGGCACTCCGCAGCAGGTCTCGGCCGACTACGTGCGCGCGCCGGAGACCGACGACACCATCCTGCTCACCGCGGTGCGGACGCCCAGGCCTGACGACGACGCTCAGTAATAGTGCAGACCTACCTATCCGCGCGGAGAACGGCGACCGTCTACGACGGCGTGACACCCAGCGTCATCGAGTTCCGGGACGCGACCGCCTGGGTGAGCTTCACCATCTTCGCGATGTACTTCCTGCCCGCCCGGCTGATCTTCCCTCCGCTGACCACGCTGGGCCGGCCCGGTGTCGTGGCCGGTCTGCTGCTGTTCGTCTGGTGGGTGCTGACCCGCTTCCACCCGTCGCTGGTCACCCGCGGCCAGCAGCCGATGCGCTGGGCGCTGGCCTTCTACTTCGTCACGATGGCGACGTCCTACATCGCCGGGCAGGCCCGCGGCCTCGACCCGCTCGAGGCCAACCAGGCCGACCGCACGGTGCTGATGGCCTTCGCGGCCGGCGGCATCCTGCTCGCCGCCTGCGACGGCGTGCTGACCCGCGAGCGGATCGACACGGTGCTGCGCTGGCTCTGCTACGGCTCCGCCGTGATGGCGCTGTTCGCGTTCGCCCAGTTCGCGCTGCGCCAGGACTTCACCGGCTACCTCAAGCTGCCGCCGGTCCTGCAGTTCCAGCGTGACCTGGTCGGCTTCGACGACCGTGGCGGCGGCGGCCTGGTCCGGGTGGCCGGCACGGCCGGCCACTACATCGAGTTCAGCGTGCTGATGGTGGTCGCGCTGGTGGTGGCCATCCACTACGCGCGGTTCGCCGCGACCCGGCGGGAACGGCAGGTCTTCGCCGGCATCGCGATGCTGGTCGCCGGCGTCATCCCCATCTCGCTGTCGCGCACCGGCGTGCTGGCCCTCGGCGCCGCGATCCTCCTGCTGATCCTCGTCTGGCCGCTGCGCACGACGTTCAACGTGTTGGTCGTCGGCATCTTCCTCACCGCGATCATCCAGGTCGGCAAGCCCGGCCTGCTCGGCGCGCTGCGGTCGCTGCTGTTCGCCGGCTCCAGCGACCCGAGCGTGCAGGGCCGGCTCGAGGACTACGACTACGTCGCGCCGTTCATCAGGGAACGACCGTGGCTGGGCCGTGGCGTCGGCACCTGGCTGCCGGAGCTCTACCAACTGCTCGACAACCAGTGGCTGGTCACGATGGTGACGACCGGCATCGTCGGCGTGGTCGGGCTGGCCGGGCTGTTCATGGCCGGCATCTTCGTCGCCGCCCGTGTCCGCCGGTTCGCCAGGACCGACAGCGACCGCGACCTGGCCGCCGTGCTCGCCGTCGCGATCGGCGTGCTGGCCGTGGCCGCGTTCACCTTCGACGCGCTCTACTTCTCGACCTACCTGTTCACGATGCACCTGCTGCTCGGCCTGGCGGGCGCGATGTGGCGGCTCACCCGGGCACAACGGCTGAACTGAGAGGCGACATTGGGCGGCATCGACATCCTGATGATCACGTACGACCGGCCGGAGTACGTCCGGCTGTCGCTTCCGCACCTGCTCGACAGCTGCACCGACGACGCGCGGGTCTGGCTCTGGCACAACGGCGCCGACGCGGCGACGCTGGCCGCCGTCGAGGAGTTCCGGCACGACCCACGGGTGCACCGGTTCCACCACAGCCCGACCAACGCCGGCCTGCGCGAGCCGACCAACTGGCTGTGGTCCGAGTCGTCCGGCGACTACCTGAGCAAGGTCGACGACGACTGCCTGCCCGACAAGTCCTGGCTCGACGTGCTGCGCCGCGCGCACGAGGACGTCCCCGAGTTCGGTGTGATCGGCACCTGGCGGTTCCCGGACTCCGACGTCCGGCAGGATCTGGTCGACCGCAAGCTGGCCACCTATGCGGGCGGCCACCAGCTGATGCGTAACCACTGGGTCCAGGGCAGCGGCTATCTGCTCAAGCGGGCGATGGTCGAGCGCACCGGCCTGCTGGCCGAGGACGACTCGTTCACCAGCTGGTGCCTCAAGGCGGCCCGGCTCGGCTTCGTCAACGGCTGGGTCTATCCGTTCCTGCCGGAGGACCACCTCGACGATCCGCGCAGCCCGCGCACGATCTACCACACCGACGAGGATTTCCTGGCCCGCCGGCCGCTGTCCGCGCAGAAGACCGGCGTACGCACGGTCGCGGAGTGGACCGAGCAGATGAAGCGGTCCGCCCACGTGGTCCAGGCGGCCTCGCTCGACCTCCGCGAGTATTCCGGCTGGCGGCAGCGCGGCCGCTCGCTGTCCAAGCGGATCCGCCGCACGATCACCGGGCGCGCGCCGTGGTGAGCGTCGTCGTCGCCGCCCACAACGAGGCGACGGTCATCGAACGCACGCTGCGCCACCTGCTCGACGGCGCCGAGCCGGGCGAGTTCGACGTGGTGGTGGCGGCCAACGGCTGCACCGACGACACCGCGGCCGTGGCCCGCTCCGTGCCGGGCGTCCGGGTCGTCGAGGTGGCGGAGGCGTCGAAGCCGGCCGCGCTCAACGCCGGCGACGCGGCCGCGGCCAGCTTTCCCCGGATCTACCTCGACGCCGACATCGCGCTGACGGCCGCCGGCGCCCGGGCCCTGGCGGCCGCGGTCACCGGCCCGGTCATCGCCGCGTCCCCGCGCCGGGTGCTCGACACCGCCGGCCGGCCACTGCTGGTCCGGGCCTACTTCGCCGTCAACGGGCGGCTGCCGGCGTTCCGCGACGCCCTGTTCGGCCGCGGCGCGATCGTGCTGTCCAAGGAGGCGCGGGCCCGGTTCGACCAGTTCCCCGACCTGGTCGCCGACGACCTGTTCCTCGACGCGCTGTTCGCGCCCGGCGAGAAGCGCGAGGTCGCCTCGGTGCCCTCGGTGGTCGCGACGCCGACCCGCACGCCGGACCTGCTGCGCCGGCTCGGCCGGGTCCGCGGCGGCAACAGCGCACTGCGCGACGCGGCCGCGGCGGCCGACGCGACTCTCGCCGTGCGCCCGTCGCGAAAGGCGTCCTGGCTGGTCGACGTCGTGCTGCCGCGACCGTGGCTGTGGCCGGCCGGGGCGTGTTACGCCGCGCTGACGCTGCTGGCCGAGCGGCGGGCCAGGCGCACGCCGGCGGGAGCGGCTTGGGCCAGGGACGAGTCCACCCGCTAACGTGGCCGCCGTGGCCGACTCGCAAGCCCTCGCGCTCGTCAACTCCTGGCCGGTGAAGACCGTCGCCGTCGCCGTGGTCAACAAGGACGGCGTGCTCGCCCGCACCGGCCCCGACACCCCGCTGCCCTGGGCGTCGGTGACCAAGCCGCTCACCGCGCTGACCGTCCTGGCCGCCGCCGACGACGGCCTGGTCTCCCTCGACGACGCGGCCGGCCCGCCCGGCGCCACGGTGCGCCACCTGCTGGCCCACGCGTCGGGGCTCAACTTCGGCGACGACCAGGTGATGAGCCAGCCCGGCAAACGGCGGATCTATTCCAACCGGGGCTTCGAGGTGCTCGCCGAGTTCGTCGCGGGCCGGGCCGAGGGCAGCTTCGGCGACTTGATGATCGACCTCGTGCTCGACCAGCTCGACATGCCCGACACGGTGCTCGACGGCTCGCCGGCCTCGAAGGTCACCGGTTCGATCGGCGACCTGGCGACGCTCGGCCGGGAGCTGCTGAACCCGACGATCGCCCCGGCGCTGACCCGCGAGGCGGCCGAGGTCGCGTTCCCCGGCCTGGCCGGGGTGCTGCCCGGCCACGGCCGGCAGGACCCCAACGACTGGGGCCTGGGCTTCGAGATCCGGTCGCACAAGCACCCGCACTGGACGGGCGCCCACAACTCACCGCAGACCTTCGGGCACTTCGGCCAGACGGGCACGTTCCTCTGGGTAGACCCGGTCGCCGGGCTCGCCTGCGCCTGCCTCACCGACCGCAACTTCGGCGAGTGGGCCGCCCCGCTCTGGCCGGCCCTGTCCGACGCGGTCCTCGCGGAGTTCGCTCAGCCATAGCGAGGCGCGTTGCGGGACCGGATGACGCCCGGGGCGCGGCGGTCGCGGGCGCGCCAGCAGCCGCTGTGCCAGTGGCGGCGGTCGGTCAGGTCACCGCGCTCGTCGGCCGGCCAGACCACCACGTGCGCGGTGCCCGGCCGGATCTCCTGGTCGCAGCCCGGGCAGCGGTAGGTCTTCGCACTGCCGCCACCCGGCACCAGGCGCACCATCCAGTCGCCGTGCCGGTCGCCCTCGACGGAACCGACGCCGCGGCGCAGCGCCTCCTCGTCGAGCGGCCGACCGTCGCCGGGCTTCGGGCGGTTGCGACGCGGGCTCACACCCTAGAGATTAGTGTGGTCCCGAAATCCCCGGCCGGCCTTGCGTCCCACGTAGCCCGCCGTCACCAGGTGTTCCAGCAGCGGGGCCGGAGCGAAGCCTGGCTCCCGCAGCTCGAGATAGAGCTCCCGCTGGATGGCCAGGGCCACGTCGAGGCCGACGGTGTCGAGCAGCTCGAACGGCCCCATCGGGTAGCCACAGCCCAGCTTCATCGCGTAGTCGATGTCGTCGACCGTCGCGTAGGACGCCTCGAGCATCCGCACGGCGTCGTTGAGATAGGGGAACAGCAGCGCGTTGACGATGAAGCCCGACCGGTCGGCGCAGTGCACACCGGTCTTGCCCAGCGCCGCCACCAGCGCGTCGGCCGCCGCCGTGGCCTCCGGCGAGGTGCGGATCGTGCGCACGATCTCGACGAGCTGCATCACCGGCGCGGGGTTGAAGAAGTGCAGGCCCACCACGTCGGCCGGCCGCTGGGTGGCCATCGCGATCTCGATCACCGGCAGCGACGACGTGGTCGTGGCCAGCACCACACCCGGCTTGCAGATCTCGTCGAGGGCGGCGAAGACCGCCTTCTTGACCGAGATCTCCTCGACGACCGACTCGATCACCAGGTCGACGTCGTCGAGGTCGTCGAGCCGGTTGGACCAGGTGATCCGCCCGAGCGCCGCGTCCTGGTGGGCCTGCGACAGCTTGCCCTTGACGACGGCCTTGGCCAGCGACGCGCGGACCGCCTCGGTCACGGCCGTCGTCTGCGGCTCGCCGCGGGTGACCGACACCACGTCGAACCCGGCCCGGGCCGCCACCTCGACGATCCCCCGCGCCATCACCCCGGAGCCGACCACGCCGATCGTGCTGATCGCGGCGGCGTCGCCGAGGGTCGACGGCGCCGGCGGCGCGGTGTGCTCGTCGGGCACCACCTTGGGCGACCCCGGCCCCTCGTAGGTGTAGAAACCCCGGCCGGTCTTGCGGCCCAGCAGGCCGGCGGTGACCATCTGCTTGATCAGCGGCACCGGCGCGTGCCGGCGGTCACGGCCACCCCGGCGGTACATCGTGTCGAGAATCTCGTACGCCGTGTCGATGCCGATCAGGTCCATCAGCGCCAGCGGGCCCATCGGGAGGCCACAGCCCAGCCGCATCGCCGCGTCGATGTCCTCGCGCGTCGCGTAGCGGTTCTCCAGCATCGACACGGCCTGGTTGAGGTAGCCGAACAGCAGCGCGTTGGCGATGAAGCCGGCCCGGTCGTTGATCGTCACGTCGGTCTTGCCGAGCCGCGCGCACAACGCCTCGACGTCGGCCACCACCTCGGGCGCGGTGACCACCGTGCGGATGATCTCGACGAGCTTCATCACCGGCGCCGGGTTGAAGAAGTGGACGCCGATGACCTGGTTGGGCCGGGTCGTGGCCACCGAGATCTCGGTGACCGACAGCGACGACGTGTTCGTGGCCAGGATCGCGTCGGGCTTGCAGACCTGGTCGAGCTCGGCGAATAGCCGCTGCTTGAGCGGCAGCTGCTCCGGCACGGCCTCGATGACCAGGTCGACGTCGTGCAGCGCGCCGAAGCCCACCGCGAACCCGACCCGGCCGAAGATCTCGTCGCGCGCCTCCGGGCTCAACTTGCCCTTGGCGACCGCCCGGTCGATCGAGCCGACCAGCGTCGCCTGGCCCCGGTCGAGCGCCTCCTCGCTGACCTCGACCGCGACCACGGGGATGCCGTTGCGCGCGAAGACCTCGACGATTCCGGCGCCCATCGTGCCGAGCCCGACCACTCCGACGGTGTTGATCTCCCGCGACACGCAGCGCTCCCCTAACGATCCATAAGGTCAGGGTCAGTCTGCCATGCCCCGGTGGGCGTCAGCCGCCGCTTCGCACCGCCGTCACCACGTCGGCCGCGCCTTTCGGCGACAGGGTGATCGTGTAGTGGTTGGTGCCCGGCACGTCGCGCTCCACGACGCCCGGGAACGCCCGCCCGGCAGCGCCCGGTGCGAACAGCCCCTCCGGCTGGTCGAGCATCCCGCGCTCGGCCCGCAGGAAGATCGCCGGCACCGGCAACGGCTCGGGGGGAACAGGCTGCCAGGCGTAGAGGTCGCGGGCGTCCCGCAGCGCCGCCTCGAGCCGGCACGCGGGGCGGAGCACGCCGCCGTCGTCGACCAGGTCGTAGTCGGCGTACATGGTCATCGCGTCGTTCCACTCCGCCAGCGACGGGTGGGCCTGCCACAGGTCGCGGTAGGCCGCGCGGTCCGGGAACGTCATCGACAGCCGGGCGTACGCCTGGCCGATCGTCTCCGTGATCACCCGCGTGACCTGGTCGGCCGTCGGCTCGGCCGGCACGCCCGGCGGCGGCGCCAGCGGCGGCCCACCGTCGACCAGCACCAGCCGCTCGACCAGCTCCGGCTCGTGGCGGGCCAGCGCGATCGCGGCCCAGCAGCCCATCGAGTGGCCGACCACCACGGCCCGCTCCCCGTGGGCCCGGATCACCGCGGCGAGGTCTTCGGCGTGCCGGTCCATCCCGTACGGCCCGGGCAGGTCCCGGCTGCGCCCCCGGCCCCGCAGGTCGGGCGCCACGAACCGGTGGTCGAGCCCGACGCTCGGCGCGACCAGGCCCCAGGCCAGGTGGTGCGAGGTGATGCCGTGCGCGGCGACCACCAGCGGGCCGCCGTCGCCCCAGACGCCGACGGTCAGGTCGCCGCCGTCGACCGCCACCGTGTCGCGCCGGTAGGACCTCATGCCACCAGCTCCAGCAGCGCGGCGACGAACTCGGCGGGGCGCTCGATGTGCGGCGAGTGGCCGCAGTCGGCGTACACCACCTCGCGGTAGCTGCCCCCGGCCGCGGTGTAGCGCTCGAACACCGCCCGGGTCTGGCCGACCATCGGCTGTGACGGGCTCGCCTCGTCGCCCGGCCAACCCGGGACGAAACCCAGCGAGCCGAGGTACGACAGGTCGAACAGCGAGGTGTCCGAGACGATGGCGTCGCGGTCACCGCGTACCCAGGTGATGTGGGGTTTCGGGGTCACGGCGACCAGGTCGTCGGCGATCCGGAAGTGGTTGGGCGCCATCGTGTTGAGCACGCCGCGGTCGCCGGGCGCGACGCCGGGCCAGTTGGGGCTCGCGGTCGAGGTGCCGGGGTAGTTGTCGTCACCCGTCACGGTCGACAGCACGGTGTCGAGCAGCAGCTCCTCGTCGGGGCCGAGCGACGCGGGGTCGGCGACGTAGGCGGTGCGCATCACCGTGCGCGGGCTCGTCGGCGCCTCGGCCTCACGGTCCTTGGCGGCGAGCCGCGCGACGAAGTCGAGGTTGGCGGTCCCCGCGCCGGTGCCGGCGAAGTCCGCCGTGGTCGGCGTGCCGTCGAGATCACGGGTGCCACCGAAGCCGTACGGCGACAGCGGCGCCTCCAGCAGCAGCGCGTCGACCCGCTCGGGGTGGTCGACCAGCAGCTGCATCGCCACGCCGCAGCCCATCGAGTGGGCCACGACCAGCGGCTTGGCGCCGGTTGGGAACAGCTCCGGCGCGTCGAGCAGGGCCGCCACGTCGTCGGCGAAGTCGCGCAGGCCGCGCGTCGCGTCCACCGGGGCCGCCTCGGTCGACCCGTAGCCGCGCAGGTCCGGGGCCACGATCCGCAGGTGGGGCGGCAGATGGCGGAGCAGCGGCCGCCAGAAGTCGGCGGACGAGCAGTTGCCATGGATCATCAGCACGGGCGGACCGTCGGCCGGCCCGGCGACGAGGACGTTCTGGTCGATTCCGTGCGCGCGGACGCGTACCTGCTGGTGCTCCATGGCGGTCATGATGCGCCACACCCGGCGGCTTCGCTGTGTGGGGAACCCACACCTACCGGCGGGTAACCGCGGCGGCATAGACTTCGCCGCATGACTGCTGCCCGGGTGGCCGGTGTGCCCGTCGTCGAGGACGGCGCGCTGGTGTCGACGAACCCCGCGACCGGCGAAGAGGTCGGCCGGTTCCCGGTCGCCGACGCCGACGACGTCGCCCGTGCCGTCGCGCGGGCCCGCGAGGCCGCCGACTGGTGGGTCGCCCTCGGTCATGCCGGCCGCCGGGCGCGGCTGCTGCGCTGGCGGGCGTTGCTCGCCCTGCGGATCGAGGAGGTCGCCGCGCTGATCAGCCGCGAGGGCGGCAAGCCGGTGGCCGAGGCCATCGTCGAGGTGGCCGGCGCGATCGACCACATCGACTGGGCGGCCCGCAACGCCAAGCGGGTGCTCGGCCCGCGCCGGGTGCGGGGCCGGATGACGCTGGCCGAGTTCTCGGCGCACCTCGAATACCAGCCGATGGGCGTGGTCGGCGTGATCGGCCCGTGGAACTACCCGGCGATCACCCCGCTCGGCACGGCCGCCTACGCGCTGGCCGCGGGCAACACGGTCGTCTTCAAGCCGAGCGAATACACGCCGGCGGTCGGGCAGTGGCTGGTCGACACGTTCGCCGAGGTCGTGCCCGAGCAGCCGGTGCTGCAGATCGTGCAGGGCCTGGGCGAGGTCGGCGCCGCGCTCTGCCACGCCGGCGTCGACAAGGTGGCGTTCACCGGCTCCACCGCCACCGGCAAGAAGGTCATGGCGGCCTGTGCCGAGACGCTGACCCCGGTGCTGATCGAGGCCGGCGGCAAGGACGCGCTGATCGTCGACGACGACGCCGATGTCGCGGCCGCCGCCGAGGCGTGCGTCTGGGGCGCGCTGACCAACGCGGGCCAGACCTGCCTCGCGATCGAGCGGGTCTACGCGGTGGCACCGGTCTACGACGCCTTCGTCGCCGAGGTGGTCCGCCGGGCCGGAGCGCTGAAGGTCGGCTACGGCGACGGCTTCGACATCGGCCCGATCACCATGCCCAAGCAGATCGAGGTCATCCGGGGTCACATCGACGACGCGCTGACCCGCGGCGGCCGCGCGGTGCTGGGCGGCCGCGAGGCGATCGAGCCGCCGTTCGTGAAGCCCACGATCCTGGTCGACGTGCCGGAGGACTCGGCCGCCGTGCGCGAGGAGACGTTCGGTCCGACGCTGGTCATCAACAAGGTCGCCGACGTCGACGAGGCGGTCCGGCTGGCCAACGCCACCTCGTACGGCCTCGGTGGTGCGGTGTTCGGGAAGCGCCGCGCCGTGGCCGCCGCCCGCCGGCTGCGCACGGGCATGGCCTCGGTCAACTCGGTGATCACCTTCATCGGCATGTCGTCGCTGCCGTTCGGCGGCGTCGGCAACTCGGGCTTCGGCCGCACCCACGGCGACGACGGGCTCCGGGAGTTCTCCCGGGCCAAGGCGATCACCACCCGGCGCGGCCCGTCGGCCCTGCGGGCGATGACCTTCGAGCGCACGCCGGCCCAGGTCGCCCGGATCACCAAGGCGGTCAAGCTGCTCTACGGGCGGCGTCCTGGACGATGAGGCGGGCGCCGCGCACCCGGCCCACGTTGACCGTGGTGTCGACGTAGTCCATCGCCAGCACCACCGCGACCGCCCCGATCAGCAGCTCGGCGCCGAGGAGCGCGGCCGGCAGCCAGGGCACCGCGAAGCCGAAGTGGCCGTGGACGACCAGGATGCCGCCGACCGCGGCCTGGGCGAGGGCCAGCTTCCCGATCAGGCTGCCGAACCGGTCGGCCAGGGCGGCCAGCGCCTCGGTGCCGCCGTCGAGCCGGGCGCGGTCCAAGGTCTCCGCCTTCAGCAGGCCGTCCGCGTCGGCGCGTAGGCGTTCCGCGCCGAGCATGCCGCCGACCAGCGCGGGGCCGGCGCCGGCTTCGCCCGCTCTGTCGGCCAGCGCGACCAGGCGGTCGCGGGCGGTCTCGAGCCAGGTGGCGTCGATGAGGCGGCGCAGGGCGTCGAGGGCCTTGGACAGGGCGCGCAGGCCGAGGCGGACCAGCCGGCCGCCGATGTTGTCGAGGAACAGCTGCTTGCTGACCTTGTCCCAGGCTTCCTTCCACTGGGCGGGGGCCTTGCCGGCGATGCTCTTGAGTGGACCGGCGACGACGTCGGCGGTGCCGGTGGCGATCGCGTCCAGGGTGCCGCCGAGCCGGGCCCGCAGGGTGGCGACCGCCTCGGGCAGGTCGTGGGAGGCGACGCGCTCGGCCGCGTGGCGGCCGTGGGTCGTCGTGTGGTCCAGGTGCCGCAGGGCGGTGTCGAGGGCCGGGCTGGGGCTGCGTTCCTCGACGGCGGCCGCGGCGGCCAGGGCGACCTCGCCGAGCCGCAGTTGGTCGGCGACGACCGCCAGCATCGCGTCCGGGTCTTCCTGGGCCGGCCGTGCCGTCGCGCCCGGCGGGGCGTTCTCCAGCGCGGCGAGTCCACTCTCGATCGCGTCGGCCAGCCGGTCCGCGGCCGCGTCCGGTGCCGTGCCGGTGGCCAACGCGTCGCGCAGGTCACGACCCGCCGTGTGCACGGCGGTGGCCGACCGTCCGATCTCGACGTCGCTCACGGGTACAGCGTGGCACCGGCCGGCGGTCAGAACAACGTCAGCTCATCGCGCTCGATGCCGCGCAGCTTGTCGTAGTCGACGACCACGCAGCGGATGCCGCGGTCCTCGGCGAGCACCCGGGCCTGCGGCTTGATCTCCTGCGCGGCGAAGATGCCGGCGACGGGAGCGAGCAGGGGGTCGCGGTTCATCAGTTCGAGGTAGCGGGTGAGCTGCTCCACCCCGTCGATCTCGCCGCGGCGCTTCACCTCGACGGCGACGGAGCGGCCGGCCGCGTCCTTGCAGAGCAGGTCGACCGGGCCGATCGCGGTCATGTACTCGCGGCGGACCAGCGTGAAGCCCTCGCCGAACGTGGTCGGGTTGGCCGCCAGCAGCTCCTGCAGGTGCGCCTCGACACCGTCCTTGACCAGGCCAGGATCGACACCCAGGTCGTACGACGTGTCCTGGAAGATCTCCTCCAGAGTGATCCGCAGCTCCTCGCCGGCCTTGTTGACCACGCGCCAGACCCCGGGCTCCTCCTGGATCCGGCACGGCGGGCTCATCCAGTTGAGCGGCTTGTAGGCGCGGTCGTCGGCGTGCACGGAGACCGAGCCGTCGGCCTTGACCATCAGCAACCGGGTGGCCGGGGGCAGGTGGGCGGAGAGCCGGCCGACGTAGTCGACGGAGCAGCGGGCGATCACGAGACGCACCGCACAACCCTACGCGGGTGGTGCGGTGGTGCCATGCTGAGGTCGTGCTGGAAGCCCTCACCGGCGCGGGCCTCGCGACCTCCGCCGGCCTCAACGCCTACATCCCGCTCCTCGCGATCGGGGTGCTGTCGCGCTACACCGACGTGATCTCGTTGCCGGCCGGTTGGGGCTGGCTCGGCAACGGCTGGGTCATCCTCATCCTCGGCGCGCTGCTGGCCATCGAGGTCGTCGCCGACAAGGTGCCGGTGCTCGACTCGGCCAACGACATCGTGCAGACGGTGGTCCGGCCGACCGCCGGTGGTCTCGCCTTCGGCGCCGGCACGAGCAGCGCGACGGTCACCGACCCGGGCGGCTTCTTCGGCTCGCACCAGTGGGTGCCGGTCGCGGTGGGTGTGCTGCTGGCGCTCGGCGTCCACGGGGTGAAGGCGACCGCCCGCCCGGTGATCAACGTCAGCACGGCCGGCGTCGGCGCGCCGGTCGCCAGCACTGTCGAGGATGTCCTCAGTGTCGTGATGTCGGTGGTGGCGCTGCTGCTTCCGGTGCTGATCCTGCTGTTCCTGGTGCTGCTCGTCCTCTTCTTCGTCTGGGCGCTGCGGCGGCGCGGCGCCCGGCGACAACGCGCGGCCTGACCGTTCCTCACGCCGGGTCGGCGCGGCGCGCTCACCTCTCGCATTCCGGCGATAACGTAGCGTCATCGTCTCGGCTGGTGCGTGGAGGGGGAACCATGGCGAGCGTTGCCGAGGTCAAGGCCGCCATCGACGTCGCGATGGCGCACGTCCAGGAAGGACAGGAAGCGGTACGCGCCGCGACGGACAAGTTGGACGCGGCCCGCACCAGCCTCGCGGCGGCGGTCGACGGCAGCGGCCACGAGTCGGTCGCCGCGGCCCGCTCGGCCCTGGCCCAGGCGGCCACGGAGCTCGACGACTGCATGACCGCGACGCTAGGGGCGATGGAACAGGCCCAGACGTACGCCGCGGCGCTGTGAGCCTGGTGTTGGGGCTGGCCGACCGGGTCGCGCTGGTGCGGTCGTCGCTGCCGTCCGCCGAGGTGGCCCTTGCGTCCGTGTCGGTGCGGGCGGCGACTTCCGTGTTGTCCGCGACGCTCGCGGAGAGCTCCATGGCGTCGTCGGCGCGGTTGCTGTCGGTGGCCGCGTCGCATCTGGACGCGGCGGTGGGTGCGCTCGGGCTCGCGGGTGACGAGTTGGATCGGTATCTGGCGTCGGTCGGGTTGTCGTCCTTGCCGCCTTCGGCCGTGGTGGTCTCGGGGTCGTGTCCGTGGGCGGATCGGGTGGATGTGTTGACCGGGTGCGTCGGCGTTGGGCGGCCTCCCGTTTCTCCGGGGGTTTCGGTCTTCACCCTTCTGGTTGCCGCGGCGGGCGCGGCGTCTGCGGGTGATCGGGAAGGGCTGCGGCGGGCGTTGGTGACGGCGCCGCCTTCGGTGGGCTGGTCTTTGGCGGCGGCCGCCGCTCGTCTCATCGGCGCGGTCGCTCCGTCGGTGGTCCGGGAGCGGGCGCTTCCGGTTGTCGGCTCGGTCCTTCCCGGGCTGTCTCGTGCGGAGGGCGCGGCCCTGGTCGATCGGGCGCTGCGGCTGTCCGACGTTGTCGTTTCGGCCCACCCCGCTGACGCCGCCGCGATCGCCGCGGTGGTGGTGGGTTCGACCGGCGTGAGTGTGGAGTCGCTGGCCGCTTCGATCGGGGAGTCCTGATGCTGTCCGAGCCTCGCATCGCCGGCGCGGTCGGCCGCCGCGGCGGTCGGTATGCGGCGTTCTGGGTTGGCGGGGAGGCCTGAGGTGACTGGGGCGCGGGCGCGGTTGGTGGCCGAGGTGCGGGCCGAGTTGGCGGCCGCGCGGGGGCAGGCGCGGGCCACGTCGGCGGCGGCCGAGTCGCGGCGGGCTTCGGCGCTCGAGCGGTTGCGGGCCGTGCGCGAGGCGCATCTGGCCTGTGTCAAGGGTTTGGGCGCAGAGCGCGAACGGGCCCGGCGGGCGATCGAGGCCTCTTTCGTCGAGTCGTCGCGGCGGCTGGCGGCTTCGCTGGCGGATGTCGAGCCTGATCACACGCTGGTGCCGGTCGGCACCGTGCCGGCGCCCGGTTGCGACGCGGTCCTGCCCGCGCTGCTGCCGCTGCTCGACCGCGGCCACCTCTGGTTCTCGTCGTCCATGGTGGACGATGTGGTGCGGCTCGTGCTGCTGCGGGTGTTGACGGCGACTCCGCCCGGGTCGGTGCGGCTGACGGTCTACGACCCCGAGCGGCTCGGCGGCACGCTGTCCGGGTTCGCTCCGCTGGGGGCGGCGTCGCTGGTGCGGTTCGTGGGGCCGGGGGCGCTGGGGTCCATGGTGGACGAGCTGGTCGAGGAGATCGGCCGGATCAACGCCGTGGTGCTGGCTGCCGGCCACACGTCGGTGACGGCGTTGAGTCCGCGGCCGGCGCCGTGGCAGGTGGTGGTCCTGCTCGGTGACGCGGCCACCGCGGCCGAGCTGACGCCCGCCCAGCAGGCGCAGCTCGACCGGGTCGTGCGGCTGGGCCCGGCGTGCGGGATCCACCTGGTCGTCCGCGGCCTGCCGGTGCCCGCCGCCCGGACGGTGGTGGAGGTGTCGGTCGCCGACGGCGTGGCGCGCTCCGCGGCGGTGGCCGACCTGCCCATCACGCTGGACCCGGCGCCGTCGGCGGCTCTCGTCGCCGGGCGGTGCCGGGCGGTGGCCGAGGCGGCGACGTCTGGACCGCCCGCCGCGTCGTTTCTCGACCTGCTGCCCGGACAACCCTGGACCTGCCAGGCGATCGACGGGGTGTCGGCGCCGGTGGGCACGCTGCTCGGCGGCGCCGCGCCGGTGTCGCTCGCGTTGGGTGACGACCCACCGCACGCGCTGATCGGCGGGCCGTCCGGCTCGGGCAAGACCAACCTGATCTACGCGTGGCTCGGCGCCCTGTGCGCCCGGTACTCCCCCGACGAGCTGGCCCTCTACCTCCTCGACTTCAAGGAAGGCGTGTCCTTCGCCCGGTTCGCGCCGAGCCGGCGGGATCCGAGCTGGCTGCCGCACGTACGCCTGGTCGGGGTGAACATCAACAACGACCGCGAGTTCGGCCTGGCCCTGCTCCGTCACCTCGGCGCGGAGCTCCGCACCCGAGCCGCGGCCGCCAAACGTCACGACGCGACCAAGCTGTCGGAGCTGCGCGCCGAGGATCCCGGGACGCCGTGGCCCCGCATCGTGGCGGTGATCGACGAGTTCCAGGTGCTGCTGGCGGGCCGCGACGCGGTCACGACGGAAGCGGTCGCCCTGCTGGAGGACCTGGCCCGCCGCGGCCGCTCGCAAGGCATCCACCTGGTGCTGGCGTCGCAGGACGTCTCCGGCATCGAGGCACTGTGGGGGCGCTCGGGCCTGGTGGCCCAGTTCACGCTGCGCGTAGCCCTCCCCAAGGCCCGCCGCATCCTGGCCGAGACGAACCCGGCCGCCGATTCGATCCCGCGCCACACGGCGGTGGTCAACGCGGACTCGGGCGTAACCCCCGCCAACCAGGTGGTACGCATCCCCGACGCCAGCGACCGCGACACGTGGCGCCGCCTGCAACACGACCTGTGGCAACGCCGCCCCGCCCACACCCCGCCGCCCCGCCTCTTCGACGGCGACGCGGTGCCCCTCCTGCCCGCTTCCTTGTTGGGGCCGGGGGTCCACACTCCGCCGCCCCGCCTCTTCGACGGCGACGCCGTGCCCCTCCTGCCCGCTTCGTGTGTCGGGCCGGCCGCCCTCCTCGGCGAGACGATCGACGTCGGCGCCCGCCCGGCGACGTTCGCGCTCGACCGCGCCCCCGGCCGCAACCTGGCCGTACTCGGCACCCGCGCCTCCGACGCCACCGCCATCCTCACGGCGGCGGCCCTGTCGCTCGCCCCGACCGCGTCCCGCTTCAGCGTGGCCTGCCTGGACGACGCCCTGCTGCCCACCGCCGCGACCCTGACCGCGGCCCTACCGAACGCCCGCCTCTACGACCGGTCCACCGTCAGCGACCTCGTCACCTCCCCGCTGGCAGCCGACGGCGGTCCACACGTGGTGATCGGCTTCGTCTGGGACGCCCGCCCACCCGGCATCGACCTCAAGCCCCTCCTGACCCGCGGCCCGGAAAACGGCACCCACGTCCTCGGCTGGTGGCGCACGGTAGCCCGCCTCCGCGACGACCTCGGCGGCCCCGGCACCCGCACGGACGCGATCGGCGCCTGGGTAGCCCTCGACATACACGGCCCAGACCTCTCCCCCCTGTCGCCCCAGCCCGGCGGCCCCACCTGGCACCCTCGCGACCGCCGAGCCCTCTACTTCGACCGCAACACAGGCCGCCCTCCCGAGGTGGTCGTCCCATACGAAATCCCCGCCGACCGCCTGGTCGCCCGCCAATCCCCGCTGCCACGCCAACAAGACCTCCGCCAACCCGGCCAGGACCGCTCCGGCAACCGCGAGATGCCAGAACCCTGTCCCGGTCCCGCAGCCGTGGCCGCTTCGGATCCTGCGGCTGGTCACGCCCGCACGGTTCGCCCGGCAACCTCGCCAGCCTCCGCTGCTGACACCCGCAGTGACCTCGCGACACCCTCCGAGGCCGGCTCGGGCCCGATTGCCTGCTCGGTTCCAACGGCGCCGGCAAGCCAGGAGTCCGCAATGCAGTCGTCCGCTGCGAGCCCTACCGGACACTCCGGATGACCGACTACCACGGCCTCATGACGGAGCTCGCTGCGACCGTCGCCCGCCGGACCAACGACCTGGCCGCTGCCGAGCGCGCCTACCGCGACGGAATGACCGCCGCGGCCGCGGCTCTGCGGCGCGCGGAGCAGGAAGCGCACGACTCGGACCGCCACGCCGCCGCGGCGGCAGCCGCGGTGGTCGAGGTCGACCTGGAAGCCGAACGCCTCTGGGCGGACCTGCGACGAACCCGCGCCTGGCCCGGCCAACGCCCCGGCGCGGCGCCGGACCCCGCACCGGCCACGGCCCAACCCCCGGTCGAGGTCGACGACGACGCGAGCACCGCGCTGCTGGCCCGCGCCGCGAACCGCATCCACAGCGGATCACCGCGCCTCACCCTCGGCGACAACGGCAAGCTCCCTGTCCTGGTGCCTCCCCTCCTCCCCTTCCTGGGCGCCGCCACCACAGCGATCACCGCCACGTTGGCCAGCGCCCTGGCCGCACTGGCCACCCACGACCTCCCCGGCGCGGGCGCCTTGCGCCTGATCGCCTGGCTCGCCTACTTCGCCTCCCCCTTCGCCGGCATCCCCGTCGCCTCACGCTGGACCCGCCGCCGCTGGGGCGCCCGCCTGGACACCGGCGGTGTAGCCCTGACCGTCCTGGGCGGCCTCAGCGCCCTCTGCGCCGTGATCATCACCCTGACCTGACCCCTCGTCGCGTCGCCGCCTTTGACAAGCTGGCCGCCCCGCCAGCCTGACGGCGACCTTTGGGCCAGAGCGTTGCCAGCAAGATCAGGTTGACCAACCGACTCGTTAGGGCGAATCAGGTCAGGGCGTTCGCCGTGCGGATCACGTCGACCAGCTCGTTGACGATCTGGGTCAGGGCGAAGTCCTTCGGGGTGAAGACCCGGGCGACGCCTGCCGCGCGTAGCTTGTCGGCGTCGCCCGGCGGGATGATGCCACCGACCACGACCGGCAGGTCCGCGCGGCCGGCGGCCCGGAGGCCGTCGAGCACCGCGGGCACGGCGGCCAGGTGTGAGCCCGACAACACGCTCAGGCCGACCAGGTCGACGTCTTCCTCGACGGCCGCCGCGACGATCTCCTCGGGCGTCAACCGGATGCCCTGATAGATCACCTCGAAGCCGGCGTCCCGCGCCCGCACCGCGATCTGCTCCGCGCCGTTGGAGTGACCGTCGAGGCCGGGCTTGCCGACCAGCAGCCGCAGCCGCCCGCCGCCGAGGTCGGTCGCGGTGCCCAACACGCGCTCCCGTACCGCTGCCAGCGATTGGTCCTGACCGCTGCCGTTCACCGCCGACAGGCCGGTCGGCGCCCGGTATTCGCCGAACACCTCCCGCAGCGCCTCCGCCCACTCGCCGGTGGTCACCCCGGCCCGTGCGCAGGCGATGGTGGCCGGCATCAGGTTGGCACCGCTCGCGGCGTCAGCGCGGAGCCGTTCCATGGCTGACCGAACCGCCGCCGGGTCGCGCGCGGCACGCCATTCGCGCACAGCGGCGGCGGCGTGGGCCTCGACCGCGGGGTCGACCTGCTCGACATGGTCGGCCCCGGTCGTGGTCAACGGCGACGGCTCGGTGTCGACGTAGCGGTTTACCCCGACCACCACCTCGTCGCCCGACTCGATCCGCCGGCGGCGCTCGGCCAGCGACGCCACCAACTCGGCCTTGAGATAGCCCGAGTCGACGGCGGCGACCACGCCGCCGAGCGTCAGGATCTGGTCGAGCTCCCGGCGCGCACCCTCGACGATCGAGTCGACCAGCGCGGCCACCACCGGTGAGCCGTCGAACAGGTCGGGATAGTCGAGCAGGTCGGACTCGTAGGCCAGCACCTGCTGCATCCGCAGCGACCACTGCTGGTCCCATGGGCGGGGCAGGCCGAGCGCCTCGTTCCAGGCGGGCAACTGCACGGCGCGCGCCCGGGCGGACCGGGACAGCGTCACGCCCAGCATCTCCAGCACGATCCGCTGGACGTTGTTCTCCGGCTGAGCCTCGGTGAGGCCTAGCGAGTTCACCTGCACCCCGTAGCGCAGGCGCCGTTGCTTCGGATCCGCGATGCCGTACCGGCTCGCGGTGATCTCGTCCCACAGCGCCGCGAAGGCGCGCATCTTCGCCATCTCCTCGACAAAGCGCACGCCGGAGTTGACGAAGAACGACATGCGCCCGGCGACGTCGCCCATCCGCCCCGCGGGAACCTGACCGGAGTCGCGCGCGGCGTCGAGCACCGCCACCGCCGTCGCCAGCGCGAAGCCGACCTCCTGGACGGGCGTCGCGCCGGCCTCCTGCAGGTGGTAGGAGCAGACGTTGATCGGGTTCCACCGCGGCGCGTTGGCGACGGTCCACGCGATCATGTCGGTGGTCAGCCGCAGCGACGGGCCGGGCGGGAAGATGTGCGTGCCCCGGGACAGGTATTCCTTGACGATGTCGTTCTGCGTGGTGCCGGACAGCTCCGCGCCGGTAGCGCCGTGTTCCTCGGCCACCACGACATAGAGCGCGAGCAGCCACATCGCGGTCGCGTTGATGGTCATCGAGGTGTTGGCCTGGGCCAACGGGATGCCGTCGAAAAGCTCCCGCATGTCGCCGACGTGTGAGATCGGCACGCCGACCCGGCCGACCTCGCCGGCGGCCAGTGGGTGGTCGGGGTCGTAGCCGGTCTGGGTGGGCAGGTCGAAGGCCACCGACAACCCGGTCTGCCCCTTGTCGAGGTTGCGCCGGAACAGCTCGTTGCTGGCCCGCGCCGAAGAGTGGCCCGCGTAGGTGCGCATCACCCAGGGGCGGTCGCGCTCCGGCAGGCGGCCCTCCATGGGCGCAGTCTAAGGCGGCATTTACTCGCTTTTCGGACGTTTGACCGGGGTGACGGTGCATGGCAGCGAGTCTGGCGGGGTGGCGAAGATCATTATGAGTTATCCACAGATGGAAGTTATCCACAGCCAGTTGACCCGGGGCGCCCGATCGTGAACGCGAAGGGCATCATGTCCGTCATGACGCACGAGGAGCCCGCGATCGCGGTGAATGGCCTGCGCAAGGCCTACGGCGACAACGTCGCGGTGGCCGGCGTCGACCTGACGGTGCGCCGGGGCGAGGTGTTCGCGCTCCTCGGCCCCAACGGCGCCGGCAAGACCACCACGGTCGAGATCCTGGAGGGCTACCGGCACCGCGACGGCGGCACCGTGAGCGTCCTCGGCGCCGACCCCCAGCATGCCGACAAGGCGTGGCGGTCGCGGGTCGGCATCGTGCTCCAGGGCACGGGCGAGTTCGACGACCTGACCGTCGGCGAGGTGGTCAGCCACTTCGCGCGCTTCTATCCCTCTCCTGACGACCCGGCCGCGGTGATCGAGCGCGTCGGCCTGACCGAGAAGGCCCGGGCCCGCACGCACACCCTCTCCGGCGGCCAGAAGCGCCGGCTCGACGTCGCCCTGGGCATCGTCGGTCGGCCGGAGCTGCTCTTCCTCGACGAGCCGACGACCGGCTTCGACCCGGAGGCCCGCCGCGAGTTCTGGGATCTCATCCGCGACCTGTCCGCGGCCGGCACGACCATCGTGTTGACCACCCACTACCTCGAAGAGGCCGAGGCGCTCGCCGACCGGCTGGCCGTCATCGCCGGCGGCACGCTGCTGGCGGTCTCGACGCCACAGGCGCTCGGCGACCGGCAGAGCGCGCCGGCGACCGTGTCGTGGCGCACCCCCGAGGGCACCGTCGAACGCAAGGAGACCTCGACGCCGACGGCGCTGATCGCGGAGATCGCGACCGGCTACGGCGGCGAGGTGCCGGGCCTGACCGTGACCCGGCCGACGCTCGAAGACGTCTACCTCTCGATGATCGGACACCGATGACCACCGCCACGCAGTCAGCAACCGCACCGGGTCCGGTCGCGCTCGGCCTCCGGCAGGGCAGCCTCGAGATCAAGCAGTTCAGCCGCAGCCGCGAGGCCGTCGTGTTCACGATGGCGTTCCCAGCCATCATGATCGTGATCTTCGCGTCGATCTTCGACGGGGAGATCGGCGGCGGGGTCAAGTTCACCCAATACTTCATCACCGGCATGATCGCGACCGGCCTGCTGTCCGTGGGCTTCCAGAGCCTGGCGATCCAGATCCCCGCCGAGCGCGACCGCGGGGTGCTCAAGCGCCTACGCGGCACGCCGATGCCCAAGTGGGTCTACTTCGCCGGCAAAGTCATCATGGTGCTGATCGTCGGCCTCGTCGAGACGGTGGTCCTGCTGGCGGTCTCCACGATCTTCTTCGACCTCGACCTACCCTCGGGCACCCGCTGGCTGACCTTCCTGTGGGTGTCGCTACTGGGCATCTCGGCGTGCACGCTGTGCGGCATCGCGTTCTCGTCGGTCGCCCGCACGGCCCGCAGCGCCCCCGCCGTGGTCACCCCGGTCGCCCTGATCCTGCAGTTCATCTCCGGCGTGTTCTTCGTCTTCACCAGCCTGCCGACCTGGATGCAGACGGTGGCAGCGATCTTCCCGCTGAAATGGATGTGCCAGGGCCTCCGGTCGGTCTTCCTACCGGACTCCTTCGCCTCCCAGGAGCCTGGCGGCTCGTGGGAGCTGGGCAAGGTAGCCCTGGTCCTGGGCATCTGGTGCGTAATCGGCCTAGTCCTCTGCATCACGACCTTCCGCTGGACCACCAAGCGCGACGGCTGAGACCACACCGGCACACCCCCAGCCTCGAGCCAGGCCAGCCCTTCACCCGCCCCGGGCCGCTGTCGGGCAAAGCAACCAGTCACCCGGCACGCCGGAGGCGGCCAAGCCAACCGGTCACTCCGGCCCGCTCCAAGGCTCGACCCAAGCCCAACCGGCCACCCGGCCCGCTCCAAAGCTCGACCCAAACCCAACCGGCCACCCGGCACACGCCGGGCTTGGCCCAAGCCAGCCCGTCGCAGCGCCCACGCCGGCGGTCGGGCCAAGCCCACCCGGCCACCCGGCCCGCTCCAAAGCCCGACCCAAACCCAACCGGCCACCCGACCCGCGCCGGGCTTGGCTCAAGCCAGCCGGTTGCGGGGCCCATGCCGGCGGTCGGGCCAAGCCCTCCCTGCCACCCGGCCCGCTCCAAAGCTCGCCCCAAACCCCTACCCGCCACCGGGCCCGCTCCAAAGCTCGACCCAAACCCAACCCCGGTCACCCGGCACACGCCGGGCTTGTGGCCAAGCCAACCGGTCGCAGGGCCCACGCCGGCGGTCGGGCCAAGCCCAACCGGGCACCCGGCCCGATCCAAAGCTCGACCCAAACCCAACCGGGCCACCTGGCACACGCCGGGCTTGGCCCCAGCCAGCCGGTCGCAGGGCCGCGCCGGCGGTCGGGCCAAGCCCAACCGGCCACCCGGCCATCGCCGGGGGTCCGGCCAAGCCCACCGGTGACCCGGCAACGCCGGCCTGGCCACCCAAGCCAGCCGCGCACCCGCGGGGCGCGCGACAGGCCGCGCTCAGCTCTTGGCGCGCCCGCGCCCCGGGACCCAGAGCACATCGCCGCCCGGATTGGCTGTTCTTGACAGGATGAACAGCAAGTCAGAGAGCCGGTTGAGATACTTTGCCGGGAGCGTGCTGGTTCGGTCGGGATCCTCCGCGATCAGCGACCAGGCGGCGCGTTCCGCGCGGCGAGCGACCGTGCGCGCCACGTGCAGCAGCGCGGCTCCCGCGGTGCCGCCCGGCAGGATGAAGGAGTCGAGCTTGGAAAGCCGGTCGTTGAAGTCGTCGCACCAGCCCTCCAACCGCTCGACGTACTCCTCGGTGATCCGCAGCGGCGGATATGCCGGCTCCGGCTCCACCGGGTTGCCCAGGTCGGCCCCGACGTCGAACAGGTCGTTCTGGATCTGGGCCAGCACCTCGCGCACCTCCGGGTCGAGGTCGCCCAGGGCAAGCGCGACACCGAGGGCGGCGTTGCATTCGTCGACGTCGGCGTACGCGGTGATCCGCGGGTGGGTTTTCGCCACCTGCTCGTTGTTGACCAATCGGGTCGAGCCGGTGTCGCCGGCCTTCGTGTAGATGCGGGTGAGGTGGACGGCCATGACGAACAGCCTACGGACGCCCTCGCGGAACGACCTCGAGGCCGGCACACCGACCGTGACTCCTACGATGGCCGACGTGGATCTGATCCGGGTCGAGGGAGGCGCGCGGCTGGCCGGCGAGGTCGCCGTGGTCGGCGCCAAGAACTCCGCACTCAAGCTGATGGCCGCCGCCCTGCTCGCGCCGGGCCGCTCCGTGATCACCAACGTTCCGCGGATCACCGACATCGCGATCATGGCGGAGGTGCTCCGCCGGCTCGGCTGCCAGGTGGAGATCGCGCCTGAGGCGGTGCCCGCGGGCCGCGGCGGGCCGGCGCCGTCGGTCGAGGTGACCATCGACGTGCCCGACGAACCGGGCACCGAGGCCGACTACGACCTGGTACGCCGGCTGCGCGCGTCCATCGCCGTGCTCGGGCCGCTGCTGGCCCGCCGCGGCTACGTGCGGGTCGCCCACCCCGGCGGCGACGCGATCGGCTCCCGCGGCCTCGACATGCACGTCGCCGGCCTGGCCAGGATGGGCGCCGAGATCTCCGGCGAGCACGGGTTCGTGATCGCCAACGCGCCGCAGCGCCTGCAGGGCGCCACGATCTGGCTCGACTTCCCCAGCGTCGGCGCGACTGAGAACCTGGTCATGGCCGCCGTCCTGGCCAAGGGCAGCACCGAGATCGACAACGCCGCCCGCGAGCCCGAGATCGTCGACATCTGCGAGATGCTGATCGCGATGGGCGCCAAGATCGAGGGCGTCGGCACGTCGACGCTGCGAGTCGAGGGCGTCGAGACCCTCTCACCGGTACGCCACGCCACCGTCGGCGACCGCATCGTCGCCGGCACCTGGGCCTTCGGCGCCGCCATGACCCGCGGCGACGTCCTCGTGACCGGCGTCAACCCGGCTTTCCTCGAGATAGCGCTCGACAAGCTGGCCTCCGCCGGCGGCGTGGTCGAGAGCCAGCCCACGGCAGTCCGGGTACGCATGGACGACCGCCCCAAAGCCGTCGACATCGTCACGCTGCCGTTCCCCGGCTTCGCGACCGACCTGCTCCCCATGGCGATCGGCCTCGCCTCGGTCAGCGACGGCGCGTCCCTGGTCACCGAGAACATCTTCGACGGCCGCTTCATGTTCATCAACGAGATGGCCCGCCTGGGCGCCGACATCAAGACCGACGGACACCACGCCGTCGTACGCGGCCGCGACCGCCTCTCCAGCGCCCCCGTCCGCGCCACCGACATCCGCGCCGGTGCGGGCCTGGTGATCGCCGCCCTCTGTGCCGACGGCATCACCGAGGTCTCCCACGTCCACCACATCGACCGCGGCTACCCGGACTTCGTCGGCGACCTGGCCGCCCTCGGCGTCGAGGTCCGCCGCGCCGCCGCCCCAGAAGACCCCCAGTTCTCCTTCTGACCGCCACCACACCCCGACCCCGAAGCCAAGCGCCAACGGACTCAGGAGCCGCGCCAGCCCGCTCGCCGGCGGCGAGGCATCGCGCCCGGGCGCAGGGCTCTACGACGCTGCTGGAGCCGTTGTCGGCGTGACTTGCGGTGCGTCATCGATCGTCCGCGGCCAGACGGCCCCTGCCAATCGCCTCTGGCTCATGGCCGTTCGGAGACCGCCCTCCCGAGCGCCAGACTCTGATGGCCGCTTGCCGTAGCCGCGTGAGGCGACACTCGCGAACGCCGCTAACCGGGCGCTGTCGGTTCGCGTCCCGGGACGACCGTCCCGAACGCCGCCAGCCGGCGCCGCTGGTCGGCTGCCGACCCGAGACGGCCTTCCCTACGCCGCCAGCCGCCGCCGCTGGCCAGCAGCCCACCCAACACGATTGAGGCCTGCCTTCGATCGCCGGCCGAGGACGACGGCGAAAGGGTGCTTCCCACTGGCCAGCGGCGCGCCGGCCAGCGGCGTTGCGGAGGGTCGTGTCGCAGCGGCTGCCGGCTGGCGGTGCGGTGGAGGGTCTTGTCGCGCGGGCTGGCGGTGCCGGCTGGCGGTGTCGGCTGGCGGTGGTGGAGGGTCGTTCGCGCGGCCGGCCGGCCGCGCCGGCTGGCGACGTCTGCTGCTGCGGTCGGGAGCAATCGTCGGTCGCCCTCCGTCCCAGTGACTGCCTGAAACTGCGTTGTTCATTCCCCCACGGGGCTGGGCCGCTTGGCGGCTCCCCGGCGGCTTCTGCCGCCGCCGCGCGAACGGCCATCGCCAGCACGGAGCCGGTCGGTCCACGGGGCGTACGTGTCGGGGCATGTGCGTACATGGAAAAGCGGTCCGCCGTCGGTAGAGGTCGGCCCGCCGGGCGACACGCCCGGGTCCGGGTCAGTCGGCGCTCGTGTCCAGGGCGCCGCCTCCGACCAACCGGCGCGCGTGGGCCGCGTTTTCGCGGAAGACCAGGATGCGGGTGCGGCCGGCCGTGCCCGGGGCCACCGTGGAGCGGATGCCGTTGGCGGTCAGGCGGCGGCGTAGTTCGCCCGCGTCCGCTTCCGTGCCTGCCTGCGCCACCGTCACCAGCAGGCCGAAGTCCGGTCCCTCGTTCGTCGGTTTCGCGCTCATTCCCGGCCCCCCGCCGCTCGGCTCGTCGGCCGGGGGCCGACCAGCCGGCCCCGACCAACGATGCGCCCGCGGGCGCCCGCGAAAAGGGAACGGCCAGGCGCCAACCGGCATGGGCACAGTCTGTCAAGAACCGACCCGGTCCGGCGTGGAGTCCGTCACAGCGGTGGGCTGACCGATCGTTCACCCGGGCGACTAAGTTCCTTGGCAGGCGCATACGGGCTTTGACTCAAGGGAGAGTGCGGCATGGCGGGTCGGCTGGCGGTCATCGGGGCCGGACTGATGGGGTCGGGGATCGCCCAGGTGGCGGCGCAGGCCGGGTGGGAGGTGACGCTCCGCGACCTGGACGACGCGGCCACCTCGCGCGGGGTGGCGACCATCCGGAAGTCGCTGGAGCGGTTCGCGGCCAAGGGGACGATCCAGAGCGACGACGTCGAGCCGGCGCTCGCGCGGATCACCACCACGACCGACCTGGGCGCGGCGGCGGACGCTGACATCGTGGTCGAGGCGGTGTTCGAGCGGCTCGACATCAAGCAGGACGTGTTCCGGGAGCTCGACAAGATCTGCAAGGCCGACGCCGTGCTGGCGACGAACACCTCGGCCATCCCGGTGACCCAGATCGCCGGGGCGACCCAGCGGCCGGAGAACGTGGTGGGCACGCACTTCTTCTCGCCCGTACCCATGATGAAGCTCTGTGAGCTTGTCCGCGGCTACAAGACCACCGACGAGACGCTGGCCAAGGCCAAGGCGTTCGCGGAGGAGATCGGCAAGACCGTGGTGGTGGTCAACCGCGACGTGGCCGGGTTCGTGACCACCCGGTTGATCTCGGTGCTGGCGCTGGAGGCGGTCAAGCTGGTCGAGTCCGGGGTGATCTCGGCCGAGGACCTCGACACCGCCTGCAAGCTCGGCTTCGGGCACGCGATGGGCCCGCTGGCGACCATCGACCTGACCGGCGTCGACGTGATGCTGCACGCGGCCCGCAACATCTACACGGACACCGCTGACGAGAAGTTCTTCCCGCCGGAGCTGCTCCAGCGGATGGTGCTCGCCGGCGACCTGGGTCGCAAGACCGGCAAGGGCTTCTACGAGTACGAGAGCTAGAACTAGGCCGCCGGCGGCCAGTCGGGCACCGAGAGGCGGGGGCTCTGGTAATCCGGAGGCCCCGCCTCGATCCACGAGGAGAAGCCCGTCACCGTCGACAGGGCCATCGCGATCTCGACCGGGGCCTGGTGGCCGACGCAGCGGAGGATGACCCAGTCGCCGGGCATGGTGAGCCGTTCCTGGCCCTCGGGCAGCCGCCGGCCCGCCACCGTCAGACCGCGGCGGGACAGCACGCGCTTGGGGCGGATGGCGAAGCTGAACAGCCTGTACCACCGCATCTCGTCGTCGACGAAGCGGGCGAAGCCCGGTGACCAGCCGCGGCCGTCGAGCATCGTCGAGAGCCGCAGGTCACAGCGGATCGTGCCGCCGGCGCGGGCGTAATAGGCCCGGCGGGCGAACAACAGGACGATCAGGGCCAGGAGCAGCGCGAGGCCGATGGCGATCCACTCGATGATCAGCATCGGCCCGGCTCCGTCAGCGGGTCGAGGACTCGGCTGGCGTCGCGCTCTCGGCGAGGACCGTGACGCCAGTCTCGGTGACGGAGAGGAAGCCGCCGGCCACGTCGTAGGCCAACTGCTGGCCGCCGTCGAGCTTGATGCGGATCTGGCTCGGCTCGGCCAGCTGGCCCAGGAGCGGCGCGTGACCCGGCAGCACACCAAGCTCGCCCTCGGTGGTGCGGGCGACGAGCATCTCGGCCTCGCCGGTCCACACCTTCTCTTCGACGGACACGAGCTCGACATGGAGCTGATTTGCCACTATGGCTCCTCTTCGACGCCGGACCCGGGCGAGGGGGTCGCCCCGGTGTCGCGGTGGAATTGGAGAGAAGTCTAATCGGCGCGGACGCCGAGAACGGACCAGGGGTGCCCCCTGTGTGCGAAGGCACCCCTGCCGGGAGATCGTGTTACTTGTCGCGGTTGATCATTTCGGGATGCTGGGCGATGTACGCGTCCGCGGTGTCGGCGCGGATGGAGGCGAAGAAGCCCTGCGCCGAGGCGTCCAACGCCTCACCGGCGTATTTGCCGTTCTCGCTGACGCCGCCGCCCTTGAGCTTGATCATGGTGATCGAGTCCTGCCGCATGCCCTTGAGAGCGAAGCCGAACTCGGCGACGCTGTGGCCGCGGCCGTTGAACACCAGCGACTCACCGGCGGCGCGGAGCACCTTGTCGAGCTTGGGCAGGTCGGTCATCACGTTCTTGCTCAGCACCTGCTGCGCCATCGCCTTGACGAACTGCTGCTGGTGCCGCTGGCGCCCGTAGTCGCCACCCTCGACCGTGTAGCGCTGCCGCACGTAGTCCAGCGCCTGCCAACCCTTGAGCTTGTGCGTGCCCTTCTTGTAGACCGCCTGGGGGCCGTAGTAGGGGTGGGCACAGCCACCGCACTGGCGCCTCGGCCGGGCCTTACCGTTGGGCTGCAAGTGCTCGGAGAGCACCTCGTCCTCGTCGACATACATCGTCACGCCGCCCATGGCGTCGACGATCTTCTTGAAGCCCGCGAAGTTGACGATCGCGCCGGCATCGAACCGCTTGATGCCCGTGAACTGGCTGACCGTCAGCGACAGCAGCTCGAAGCCCTTGGCCCGGTCGGGTGTGCCGCCGCCCGGCACCCGTGCCCCGTGCGACATCGCCGCGTTGAGCTTCTCGCGGCCCCCGTTGTAGCCCGACTTCGGGAACGCCGGGATGTCGACGAGCGTGTCGCGTGGGAGGGAGAACAGGTAGCCGCGGTCGAGCCCGGCCGGGATGTGCATGATCATGATGGAGTCGGCCAGCGGCAGCGTCGTCGCGTCGCGCGGGTCGATGCCGACCAGCAGGATGTTGAGCGGGCCCTTGATGTCGCTCTTGGCCTCGACCTTGGCACCGTCGCCGAACAGGTCCTCGGTGGTCACCGCGCCCTCGTAGCGGGCCAGCAGCGCCTCCGAGGTGACCAGCAGACCGCCGCTCGCGACCATCAGGATCGCGCCGAGGACGGTGCACCAGCGGGCCCAGCGCGGGATCCCGGAGCGCTTACGCGACTTCGCCGAAGCCGAGGCCGAAGCCGAAGCACCTCCAGCGCCGAAGTCCCCTGGAGCGGCGCCCGGTGTGGCCTTGCCGGTCGCACCGCGCCCGGTCGAGCGGCCCGATGAACCGCTGCCCGACCTTCTCGCCATCGAAACTCCTTGTCGTCGATCCCCGTGTGCCGCATTCCGTTATGGAGACGTGTGCAGCGGGGCCCGCCGTTGCGCCCGAGAGCCTATATCTCATGTCTGAATGCGGCTGCCCGGGTCCACCCCATGCGAAAACGGGCCAAACGCCAACGATCCAGGCACCCTGCGGGGTGCCTGGATCGCTCTGCGTAAAGGATGCTCAGTCCTTCATCAGCTCCGCGGCCTTGCGCTCGAGGTCCTCGAGCCCGCCGCACATGAAGAAGGCCTGCTCGGGGAAGTGGTCGTACTCACCCTCGGAGATCTTCTTGAACGCCTCGATGGTCTCCTTGATCGGCACCGTCGAGCCGGGAACGCCGGTGAACTGCTCCGCCGCGTAGGTGTTCTGCGAGAGGAACCGCTCGATCCGGCGGGCCCGCTGCACGGTCACCTTGTCGTCCTCGGAGAGCTCCTCCATGCCGAGGATGGCGATGATGTCCTGCAGGTCCTTGTAGCGCTGCAGGATCCGCTTGACCTCGGACGCGACGTTGTAGTGCTCCTGGCCGACGAACTGCGGCGCGAGCAGGGTCGACGAGGACGCCAGCGGGTCCACCGCCGGGTAGATGCCCTTGTCGGAGATCGACCGCTCCAGGTTGGTGGTGGCGTCGAGGTGGGCGAACGTGGTGGCCGGCGCCGGGTCGGTGTAGTCGTCGGCGGGCACGTAGATCGCCTGCATCGACGTGATCGCCTGACCACGGACAGAGGTGATCCGCTCCTGCAGCTGGCCCATCTCGTCGGCCAGGGTGGGCTGGTAGCCCACCGCGGACGGCATGCGGCCGAGCAGCGTGGAGACCTCGGAACCGGCCTGCGTGAAGCGGAAGATGTTGTCGATGAAGAGCAGCACCTCCTGCTTCTGCACGTCGCGGAAGTATTCCGCCATCGTCAGCGCCGAGAGGGCGACGCGCAGCCGGGTGCCCGGCGGCTCGTCCATCTGACCGAACACCAGCGCGGTCTGCGGGAGCACGTTGGACTCGGTCATTTCGGTGATGAGGTCGTTGCCCTCACGCGTACGCTCGCCGACGCCGGCGAACACCGAGGTGCCACCGAAGTTCCGGGCGACGCGGGTGATCATCTCCTGGATGAGCACCGTCTTGCCCACGCCCGCGCCGCCGAACAGGCCGATCTTGCCGCCCTTGACGTAGGGGGTCAGCAGGTCGATGACCTTGATGCCGGTCTCCAGCATCTCCGTCTTCGGCTCGAGGTCCGCGAACTTCGGGGGCTCGCGGTGGATCGGCCAGCGCTCGGTGACCTCGAACTTCTCGCCCTCCTTGAGGTTGAGCACCTCGCCGATGGCGTTGAAGACGTGGCCCTTGGTGATGTCGCCGACCGGAACCGTGATGCCGGTGCCGGTGTTCTTCACCTCGGCGCCGCGGACGAGGCCGTCGGTGGGCTGCATCGAGATCGCCCGCACCATGTTGTCGCCGAGGTGCTGCGCGACCTCGAGCGTCAGCGTCTTGTCGCCCTCGGCCAGGTGCACCTCGACGTGCAGCGCGTTGTAGATCTCGGGCATCGCGTCGCGCGGGAACTCCGCGTCGACGACCGGGCCGATGACCCGGACGACACGGCCCGTGGCCGTGGTGGTCGGAGTTTCAACAGTCGCAGTCATCACGCTTCACTTCCCGCCGCGGCCAGCGCGTTCGCGCCGCCGACAATCTCACTGATCTCCTGGGTGATCCCGGCCTGCCGCGCGGAGTTCATCTGGCGCGTGTAGGTCTGGATCATTTCTTCCGCGTTGTCGGTCGCGCTCTTCATCGCCCGCCGGCGCGCCGCCGACTCGCTGGCCGCCGAGTCCAACAGCGCCGCGTAGATGCGGGTGTTGACGTAGCGCGGCAGCAGCGCGTCGAGCAGCGCCTCGGCCTCGGGCTCGAACTCGTACGCCGGCAGCAGGCCCTCCGACTTCGGCCGGTCCTCGACTTCCATCGGCCCGATGATCCGGGTCACCGGCGCCTGGGTCAGCAGGGACTTGAACTGCGTGTAGACGATGTGCAGCTCGTCGACCCCGGTGACCGAGTCGGCGCCCGGGCCGTCGTCGGTGTCGTCCGCGCCGTGGGTGAACGCCTCGATCAGCGTGTCACCCACCGTGCGGGCGTCCTCGAACGACGGCTGCTCCGAGAAGCCCGTCCAGCTGGCCTCGATCGGCCGCTGGCGGAACCGGTAGTAGCCGACGCCCTTGCGACCGATGACGTAGAGCACCGGCTCCTTGCCGTCCTCGCGCAGCCGCGCGATGAGCGACTCGGCGGTCCGGATCGCGTTGGTGCTGTAACCACCGGCCAGCCCACGGTCGCTGGTGATGAGCAGCACCCCGGCCCGACGCACCCGCGGGCGCGGCGTGAGCAGCGGGTGGTCGATGCTGGCGTTGGACGCCAGCGCCGACAGCACACCCGTGATCGCCTGGGCGTACGGCAGCGAAGCCTCGACCCGTGCCTGCGCCTTGGCGATGCGGCTCGTCGCGACGAGCTCCATCGCCTTGGTGATCTTCTTCATGCCCTTCGCCGAGCGGATGCGCTGGCGAAGGACGCGTACCTGGGCCGCCATGCGGTGCCTACGCCTTCTCTGCCGGCTGGTCGGTGTAGCGGGTGACCGACTCGCTCTCGAGCTCGCCCTCGGTGGCCTCGGCCGGCGGCTCGTTGACCGTGGTCGTCTCGCCGCGGGCCAGGAAGTTCGCCTTGAAGTCCGTCAGGGACTTGTCGAGCGCGCCCGCGATGTCGTCGTCCCACTGGCCGTCGGCGATCGCCTGCAGCGTCGCCTTGTCGTGCCGCCGCACGTGGTCGAGGAAGTCCGCCTCGAACCGCCGCACGTCGCCGACCGCGACGTCGTCGAGCTTGCCCTCGACGCCCGCCCAGATCACGACCGCCTCCTCGGCGACCGGGTACGGCGAGTAGTTGGGCTGCTTGAGCAGCTCGACCAGCCGGGCGCCGCGCTCGAGCTGCGAGCGGGACGCGCGGTCGAGGTCCGACGCGAACGCGGCGAACGCCTCGAGCTCGCGGTACTGCGCCAGGTTGAGCCGCAGCGAGCCGGCCACCTTGCGCATCGGCTTGACCTGGGCGGCGCCGCCGACCCGGGACACCGAGGTGCCGACGTTGATCGCCGGGCGTACGCCCTGGTTGAACAGGTCCGGCTCGACGAAGATCTGGCCGTCGGTGATCGAGATGACGTTGGTCGGGATGAAGGCCGAGATGTCGTTGGCCTTCGTCTCGATGATCGGCAGACCGGTCATCGAGCCCGCGCCCAGCTCGTCGGAGAGCTTCGCGCAGCGCTCCAGCAGGCGGGAGTGCAGGTAGAAGACGTCACCGGGGTACGCCTCGCGGCCCGGCGGGCGACGCAGCAGCAGCGACACGGCACGGTACGCCTCGGCCTGCTTGGACAGGTCGTCGAAGACGATGAGGACGTGCTTGCCGGCGTACATCCAGTGCTGGCCGATCGACGAACCCGTGTAGGGCGCGATGTACTTGAAGCCGGCCGGGTCGGACGCGGGCGCGGTGACGATGGTGGTGTATTCCATCGCGCCGGCCTCGTCGAGGATGCCCTTGATCGACGCCACCGTGGAGGCCTTCTGGCCGATCGCGACGTAGATGCAGCGGACCTGCTTCTTCGGGTCGCCGGACGCCCAGTTGTCCTTCTGGTTGAGGATCGTGTCGAGCGCGATCGTGGTCTTGCCCGTCTTGCGGTCGCCGATGATCAGCTGGCGTTGGCCACGGCCGATCGGCGTCATGGCGTCGATCGCCTTGATGCCGGTCTGCATCGGCTCGCTGACGGACTGGCGGGAGACCACGTTGGGCGCCTGGAGCTCGAGCTCGCGGTAGCCCTCGTTCTCGATCTCGCCGAGGCCGTCGACGGGGTTGCCCAGCGCGTCGACCACGCGGCCGAGGAACTTGTCCCCGATCGGCACGGAGAGCACGCGGCCGGTGCGCTTGACGCGCTGGCCTTCGTCGATGCCGGAGAAGTCACCCAGGACCACGACACCGATCTCGCGGGCGTCGAGGTTGAGCGCCACGCCCAGCGTGCCGTCCTCGAACTCCAGCAGCTCGTTGGCCATGGTCGAGGGCAGGCCCTCGACGTGGGCGATGCCGTCACCGGCGTCGGCGACGGTGCCGACCTCCTCGCGGGAGATGTCGGGCGTGTAGGAGGAGACGTAGCGCTCCAGGGCGCCGCGGATTTCCTCCGACGAGATGGTCAGCTCGGCCATCCTCTGCTTCCTCTATTCAGGCCCGGGTTACCGGTGCGGTGTCAGGGTCGTAGACGGGGGTGTCAGCGCTGGGAGAGCGCCTTGCGGGTGTCGTTGAGGCGGCGCAGCACGGTGCCGTCGTAGAGGTCGGAGCCGACAAGCACGCTCATGCCGCCCAGCACCTGCGGATCGACCGTCTGCTTGACAGTGACGTCTCGACCGTACAGTTGTGACAGCTTCGTGCCCAACCGGCGCTCCTCGTCATCGGACAGAGGCGCAGCGACGGTGACATAGGCGACCTGGCGATCGCGCCGTTCTGCGGACATTTCCACCATGCGGGTCAGTGACCCCTGGAACGACCGGCCACCGAAGCCGCCGAGGGCCACCTCGACCAGCCGCAACGTGATCGGCCTGGCCTTGCCCTCGAGCAGCGCCTTGGCCAGCTCGGCCCGCTGGGCGGGCGGAGCCACCACGTCGGAGAGCGCGCCGGACAGCTCCGGCGAGGCGTCGACGACCTGCCCGAAGCGGAACAGCTCGTCTTCGACCTCGGCCAGGTCGTCGGCGCGGTCGGCGCTGGCCAGCAACGCCTCGACGCCCAGCCGCTCGGTGGCGTCGAGCAGCTCGGAGGCGGCCGACCAGCGGCCGCCGGCCAGGGTGGTGGCCAGCTCGAGCGTCTCGTCGCCGACCTTGCCGGTGAGCAGCGAGCGGATCAGCTCCGCCCGGTCCTCGCCGGGCCGCCCCGGGTCGGACAGCGCCCGCCGGAGCGTCGGCTGCCGCCGCAGCACGTCGGCCACCGACAGCAGCTCGCCACCGGTGGTCGCGACGTCGGCGGCGGACGCCCCGGCCGCGTAGGAGTCCAGCCGCTCCGCGGCGGAGCGGAAGGACTCCCGGCTGACGCCCTGCATCAACGGCTCCCGGTCGACTCGAGCTCGGACAGGAAGCGGTCGACCGTGCCACGGCGGCGCGCCTCGTCGGTGAGCGACTCACCGACGATCCGGCCGGCCAGGTCGACGGCGAGCGTGCCCACCTCGGCCCGCAGCTCGCGCACGATCTGCTGGCGCTCGGCGTTGAGCTGCTCGCGCCCGGCGGCGATGATCCGGTCGGACTCCTCACGGGCGCGCGCCTGGATCTCCTGCCGGATCTCCTCGGCGTCGGCCCGCGCGTCGTCGCGGATCTTCGCTGCGTCGGTGCGCGCCTCGGCCAGCTGCGCCTTGTATTGCGCGAGCAGCTGGTTGGCCTCGGCTTGGGCCTCTTCGGCCCGCTTGAGGCCGCCCTCGATCGCGTCGACCCGCGCCCGGAAGGTCTCCTCCATGCGCGGGAAGACGAACTTCATCAGCACGAAGCAGAGCACCGCGAACGCGACGCCGCCGACCACGATCTCCTGCCAGAGCGGCAGGATCGGGCTGTGCTCGACGGCCCCTTCCGCTGCTAGGAACATGGAAACCCTCCTGGTTGCTTCGGGTCAGCCGGCCCAGATGAAGCCGAACGCGATACCGAACAGCGCGAGCGCCTCGACGACGGCGAAGCCGATCCAGACGAACGGCAGGGTCATGCGGGACGACTCGGGCTGGCGGGCGGTCGACTGGATGTAGGACGCGAAGATCAGCCCGACGCCGATGCCCGGGCCGATGGCGGCGAGGCCGTAACCGATTGCGGCAACGCTGCCCTCAACTGCGGCGATGTCCATTGCTGAGGTTCCTCCTGGTTATCACGCGTGACGTTCACGCGGGACGGACAACTTGTGGTGCGGGGGGTGGACCACTTTCCGGGGCCGCCCCGGGGCTCAGTGCTCCTCGGCTTCCGCGCCCTGGATGTAGCTCGCGGTCAACACGGTGAAGACGTAGGCCTGCAGGAAGACCACCAGGAGCTCGAGGAGCGTGAGCGCGATGGTCATCAGCCAGGACAGGACCGAGATGGGCGCCAGGGCGACGTTCGCGTTCAGCATCGCGAACCCGCCGAGGGTGAAGACGAGCAGCAGCATGTGCCCGGCGAACATGTTGGCGAACAACCGGACGGCCAGCGAGAAGGGCCGCACCAGGAACGTCGAGAAGAACTCGATCGGGATCAGGATCGGCAGGACGAACCACGGCGCCGGGGGGATGAGCGAGTTGCGCATGTATTTGCGGAACCCGAACTTCTTGATGCCGACGTAGTTGAAGAGCACGTAGCTGATCAGCGCCAGGAACGCCGGGAACGCGATGTGCGAGTTCGGCGAGATCTGGGCGACCGGGACGATGCTCCACAGGTTGTTGAAGATGATGAACAGCAGGAGCGTGGCGAGATAGGGCGCGAAGCGCACACCACGGGCGCCCAGCATCTCGACCGCGATGTTGTTGCGGACGAAGCCGTAGGCCGACTCGGCGATCCACTGCGCGCGGCCCGGCACCAGCTGGGGCTTCCGGTAGGCGAGCAGGAAGAAGATCATGATAATCGCGGTGCTGACCCAGACCAGCGCCGTGATTTTGGTGAACCACAGCGAGTCGGGGGCGCCCCACGGCACGATCGCGGGCAGGTAGAAGTCGCCCACCTCTGGTGGAAACGGAACGTCGCTCTGGAGAGCGACCGCCTGTCCGATCACCGCGTCCCTTCCCTCATGAACTGCCGGGCCCCGGTGGTGGGGCGCCGATGCGCTGGATGACCAGATAGATCCCGCCCGCGCAGCCGATCACCACACCGATCCCGGTGATCACGCCGCCGGTGTGGAGCCACCGGTCGACCAGCCAGCCGATGAACCCCCACACCGCCATCCCACCGATGAGGTAGGACAGAGCGGTCCAGCCGAGGTCGGCCCCCGTCGCCGGTCGGGCGTCGGGGTCCTTGTCGGAGTGCTGCGAGGGTTGGTCACCGGCCATGACGCGGGAACCGTATCAGCCGGTAGAGGGAGGCGAAGACACGACCCCCGCACGCTCAGGCTGCGCGGGGGTAATGGGATGATGGATCTGCCTCTGCGCTCACGCTACTCCTCCGGCCCCCGCAGTGGGGTCACCCAAGGGTCGCGTTAACGACGAAATCTTCTGGCGTGCACGGTCACGATCCACCAGATCTGGGTCGCTGTCCATGCCAACACGCCGGCCACGATGCCTACGGAGAGTGGCTTCAAGCCCGCCCACCCGGTCGACGCGACGACCAGCATCAGGCCGCCCAGCAGGCTCAGCTTGGCGACGTAGACGCCCATGCCGAACGGCATGACCAGCTTGCTGTCGAGCTTGTCGGCCCAGGCGATGGCCAAAGTGGATGCCAGGTAACTGCCCGTAGCGATCAGCACACCGAGGGCGGCGGCGAACGCGCCGACACCGCCCGCGAACACGGCACCCAGGACGGCCGCGCCCACGGTCATCACCGCGGCGGCGATCAGGATGGGCGGCAGGTGCCGCAGGCGCCAGTTGCGGTCCGCGTCGGCCGCGGACGCGTCAGGGGTACGGGCAGAGGTCGTCGACATCGCGTCGCAGTCTACGTCGGCCCGGCCAGCCGCCCGGAACGTGCCGTTGATTCGGAAACACCCGGGCATAGTGGAACAGGTGAGATGCCTCGTCACCGGCGCGACCGGCTACATCGGCGGCCGCCTCGCCCCCCGCCTGCTCGACGCCGGCCACCAGGTCCGCTGCCTGAGCCGCTCGCCCGAGAAGCTGCGCGACGTCCCGTGGGCCGACCGGGTCGAGGTGGCCAAGGGCGACCTGGGCGACCCGGCCTCGCTGCCCGCCGCGTTCGAGGGCGTCGACGTCGCCTACTACCTGGTCCACTCCCTCGGCCGCCCCGACTTCGAGGACCTCGACCGGGCCAACGCCACCGCGTTCGCCACGGCCGCCCGCGACGCCGGCGTGCGCCGCATCGTCTACCTCGGCGGCCCCGAGCCGCCGCCCGGTGACCAGAGCTCGGCCCACCTGCGCTCCCGGGCCGAGGTCGCGCGGATCCTGCTCGACAGCGGCACCCCGACGGCGGTGCTGCGCGCCCCGATCATCCTCGGCTCGGGGTCGGCGTCGTTCGAGATGCTGCGCTACCTCACCGAGCGGCTGCCGGCCATGGTCACCCCGCGCTGGGTGCGCAACCGGATCCAGCCGATCGCCGTCCGCGACGTGCTGCGCTACCTGATCGGGGCGGCGTCGTTGCCGGCCGACGTCAACCGGGGCTTCGACATCGGCGGACCGGACGTGCTGACCTTCGCCGACATGATGCGGCGGTACGCCGCGGTGGCCGGACTCCCCCGCCGGGTCATCGTGCCGGTCCGGCCGTTGACCCCGAGCCTGTCCTCGCACTGGGTCGGCCTGGTCACCCCCGTGCCCAACTCGATCGCCCGGCCGCTGGTGGAGAGCCTGATCCACGAGGCGGTGGCGCACGAGCACGACATCGCCGACTACGTGCCGGACCCGCCGGGCGGCCTGATCGGCTTCGACCGGGCCGTCGAGCTCGCGCTGGCCAAGGTGCGCGACTTCGACGTGGAGACGCGCTGGTCCGGCGCGGGGTCACCGGCCGATCCGCTGCCCACCGACCCGGGCTGGTCCGGTGGCAGCGTCTACACCGACGTGCGCGAGCGGGCGGTCGACGCCGACGCCGCGATGCTGTGGCGGGTCATCGAGGGCGTCGGGGGCGAGAACGGCTGGTACTCGTTCCCGCTGGCCTGGTCGGTCCGGGGTTGGCTGGACCGGCTGGTCGGCGGCGTCGGCCTGCGCCGCGGCCGGCGTGACCCGAACCGACTCCACGCGGGCGACGCGCTCGACTTCTGGCGGGTCGAGGAGATCGTGCCGGGCGAGCTGCTGCGGCTGCGGGCCGAGATGCGGTTGCCCGGGCGCGCCTGGCTGGAGCTGCGGGCCGAGCCCGACGGTCCGGGTCGGTCCCGCTATCGGCAGCGGGCGGTGTTCCTGCCCCACGGGTTGGCCGGGCACGCGTACTGGAAGGCGGTCTCGCCGTTCCATGCGGTGATCTTCGGCGGGATGGCCCGCAACATCGCCCGCGGCGCCGAGAACCCTAGCGACCCAGGACTTCCCTCACCTGCGTCGCCGAGACCGGGCCTTCACGGAGCACCCGCGGACCGTCCGGACCGGTGAGGGTCACCAGCGTCGAGGCCAGCGTGTGCCGGATCGACGTGTGGTCGACCACCACCGGGACCTGCTCCCCCGCCTCCCACTCCAGCGAGGCGAGCACGTCGGCGTCGACCGGCCGCGACTCCGCGCCCGACGGGTTGAGGCTGGTCGCCGTCACCGGGACGCCGGCCGCGGCGATCACCTGCAGCGTGGCCGGGTGGTCGGGCACCCGGATGCCGACCGTGCCCTGGTGGGTCACCAGCTTGTCGGGCAGCTCGCTGGTCTGCTCGACCACGACGGTCAGCGGGCCCGGGGTGAACGCGCCGATCACCCGCCGGGCCTCCGGCGTCAGCACCCCGTAGTGCGCGGCCATCTCGAGCGACGCGCAGGCGATGTGCATCGGGTGGTTGAGGTCGCGCTGCTTGGCCTTGAACACCCGCAGCACGGCCGCCTCGATGGTCGCGGCCCCGGCCAGCATGTAGCCGGTCTCGGTCGGCAGCACCGCCAGCCCGCCACCGGCCAGCACGGCCGCCACGTCCTCGGCGTCGCCGAGCCGCAACAGCCCCGACGGTGAGCCGGGCGTGAGCCAGCGGGCGTTGACCATGTCTGTCCTTTCGGGACGTCAGTTCGGGATGAGCAGGCGGGCCAGCGGCACGACGGTCTCCTCGATCTCGTCGGCCACGCGGCTGAACGTCTGGTCGCCGCGGCCCCACGGGTCGTCGAGGTCGTCGCCGGGCAGCGGCGCGGCGCCCCGGCGGGCGGCGTCGACCGCCTCGACCAGGGCCACACCGCGGGCGTACACGGAGTCGGGGGTGAGCTCGCCGTCGGGCAGGGCCGCCGGGTCGACGACCGGCAGCAGCCGGCCGAACTCGCCGAGCACGAACGTGCGCGGTGCGGCGTCGGCGCGCAGGGCGACGACGTAGTCCTGCTGGTCGGCGGTCGCCGTCAGCACCAGGTCGGCCGCGTCGATGTGCTCCGAGAGGAGTTTGCGGGCGGCGAACCCGGCCGGGTCGCCACCGCGGGCGCGGACCTGGCGGGCCGCCGGCGGGTTCATCTCCTCGCCGTCGTGCCAGCCGCCGGTGCCGGCGCTGTGGCTGAGCACCAGCTCGTCGGCGTCGGGGGCCGCCGCTCCCGCCGGCACGCGGGCCAACCGCTGCCGCACCGCGAGCACGAGCAGGCGCTCGGCCATCGGCGACCGGCAGATGTTGCCCATGCACACGTGCAGGACGGTGAACGGCGGCACGGTCACAGCTCCACGGCGATGCCGGGGACCACGTCGCGCAGCTTCTCGATGGGAATGCCGCCCTCGCGCAGGAGCCGCGGCACGTCGCCGGTCACGTCGACCATCGTGCTGGGCACCGGGTCGGCGCTGGGGCCGGCCTCGAGGTAGACGCGGACCGCGTACTCGAGCTGCTCCCGGGCCTCCTCGGCGGTGGTCGGCGCGGGCCGGCTGCCCTTGTTGGCGGAGAGCACCGCCATCGGGCCGGTCTCGCGCAGCACCTCGAGCGCGACCGGGTGCAGCGGCATCCGCACCGCGATCTGCCCGCCGGTCTCGCCCAGGTCCCACTGGAGGGTGGGCGAGTGCTCGATGATGATCGTCAACGGGCCGGGCCAGAACGCCTCGACCAGGTCGCGGGCCGACTGCGGCAGCGAGAAGACCAGGCCGTCGAGGGTGTGCCGGGAGCCGACCATGACCGGCGGCGCGGCGCCCCGGTCGCGGCCCTTGGCCGTCTGCAACTGCGCCACCGCGTGCGGGGTGAACGCGTCGGCGCCCAGCCCGTAGACCGTGTCGGTCGGGAACACCACCAGCTCGCCGGACTTGACCGCCTCGATCGCGGCGGCGATCCCCCGGTCGCGGTCGGCGATCGACCGGCAGTCATAGAGCATCACGAGGAGCCAGTCTGCCACGACAAGCTGTCCGACCTACGGCGGGCAGTGGTGAATCGAGGACGGCCTGTGAGATCCGCATGCGCCTCGACCCGGTCAAAGCGGCCGTCGTTTCGCAGCAGCTCCGGCAGCACCACCGCGTGCTCCTCGTCGTGTTCGAGGGCCAGCCCGCCACCGGGGCGCAGCAGCGCCGCCGCCCGCTCGATCACCGGACGCACCACGGCCAGCCCGTCGGGGCCGCCGAACACCGCGGTCGCGGGATCGAACCTGTCCACCTCCGGTGGGACAGGAGTGCCCTCCGGTACGTAGGGCGGGTTGCTCAGCAGCACGTCCACCCGGCCGCGCAGCTCCGCCAGCAGGCTCGGGTCGGCCACGTCGCCCGCCACCACCCGGGCGTCGGGGGCGAGGTCGGCGGCGTTGCGGCGCAGCCACTCGAGGGCGGCCGGTGACTTCTCCACGGCGTACACCGTCGCGGTCGGCACCTCCTGGGCCACCGACAGGGCGATCGGGCCTGGTCCCGCGCACAGGTCGACCACCACCGGCGCGGCGAGGGTGCGGGCCAGGTCGATCCCCCAGCCGGCCAGCAGCTCGGTCTCCGGGCGGGGCACGAAGGCGCCCGGTCCGACCGCGAGCTCCAGGTGCCGGAAGGCCGCCGTACCCGTCAGATATTGCAGAGGCTCCCGATCATGACGGCGATCGACCAGCCGGCGGTACGCGTCGGCCTGCGCCGCGGTGAACCCGTCGGCGAGCAACAGGCGCCCGCGCGACACGCCGAGAACGTGAGCCGCCAGCAGCTCGGCGTCGTTTCGTGGGGATTCGACCCCCGCGGACGCCAACCTCGCCGTCGCATCGGCGATCATTGGTGCGACGCGGATCGTCGTCCCTTCGGTCGGCTGTCGTCGGCGGCCCGTCACGCGATAATCATTGACGCTCGACCACGCGACGGTTGCAGAAGGGGGTCACTCGGTGGGTTGGCTCGACCGGGTCCCCGACCAGGTTGACGCGTTGCGCCAGGCGCGCGCGCTGATGATGCAGAGCCGCTCCGCCGACGCCTGCGTCGTGCTCGACCGCGTCCTCGAGACCACCGCCGAGCCCAACACCCGCGCCGACGCGCTGATCCAGCGGCTGTCGGCGGTGCTCAACCTGGGCCGCACCGCCGAATATGCCGCGGCCGTCGACCGCGCGCTGGAGTGTGCCCGTGAGGCCGGCGACCCCTACCTCATCGGCCACGCCCACGCCCTCGCCGCGCTCGCCGCCCACCACCAGGGCGCCCTCGACCGCTGCGTCACCCACTTCGTGCAGAGCGCCAGCCACCTCGCCCGCGTGCAGGACCCGGACGGCGACACCGCCTGGGGCTGGCACGACCTGGCGATGGCCTACTCCTACCTGAGCTTCCACGGCTACGCGCTCGGCGCGATCGAGCGGGCCCGGCAGATCGGCGCGTCCACCGGGCTGCCCGAGGAGCTGTTCGCGGCGCCCGGCATCCGGCTGCGCAACGCGGTCGCGCTCGACCACTCCGGCGACTCCGACGGCTGCCTGCGGGTGCTGCGCGACATCGGCGTCGACCTGTGCCGGTTCCTCGAGGCCGACGGCGGGGCGCGCCTGCGCCCTTCGACCATCACCGCCTACGGCTACGCGGCCGCCCGCCGCGGCGCCCTCGGCGAGGACCTCGACGACGACGTGTCCGCCCTGCTGGCCGCCGGCGGCGACGGGGCCCGCGCCCGCGACCTGCGCCAGCTCGGTGACGTGTGCCTGGCGATCGCCGAGGGCCGCCCGATCGAGGCGCTGGCCCGGCTCGGCACGATCACCATCTCGCCGCAGACACTGGGTGCCGCCGAGCCGGAGCGGCTGCGCAGCCTGATCTACGCCCGGGCCGGCGACCACGCCGCCGCGCACCGCGCCGACCGCAAGGCGTTCCGGCTCGCCGCCCAGCGCAGCGACCGGCTCCAGACCGTCTACGTCGACGGCATCGCGGCCCAGATCGAGCGCGAGGAGCTGCGCCGCACCGCTATGCAACTGGCCGGCGAGGCGCTCACCGACCCGCTGACCGGGCTGCCCAACCGCCGCCAGCTCGAGCGCTACGTCGCGGCCATGGTCGCCCGCGGCGAGGCGGCCGTGATCGGCGTCTGCGACCTCGACGGTTTCAAGGCCGTCAACACCGAGCACGGCCACCACTCCGGCGACCTCGTGCTGCAGCGCATCGCCGGCGTGATCCACCGGGTGATGCGGCGCGGCGACTTCGTGGCCCGCTACGGCGGCGACGAGTTCGTGGTGGTGCTGCCCGGCGCCGGCATGGCCGAGGCCGCCGACGTGGCCCGGCGGATCGGCGCCGCGGTCGCCGCCGAGGACTGGCAGGCGCTGGTGCCCGGCACGCCGGTCGGTGTCAGCGTCGGCTTCGCCGAGGTCAAGGGCTCCGGACCGGCGCTGCGTGACGCCCTCGGGCAGGCCTTCGAGATCGCCGACCGCGAGATGCTGCGGGCCAAGCGCCGCCCGCGCGCGGCGTCCTGACCCGCAGGTTGAGCAGCAGCAGCCCCAGCACGATCATCAGTCCGCCGACCACGCTGGCCTCCACGGTGGAGAGCCGGATCTGGGTGTACGGCAGTGGGAAGCCCGTGCGGAACAGCGGCCCCGGCCGGGGCGCGGCGCCGCTGGCGGTCAACACGTTCTCGGCCACGTTGTCGGCGCTGTTGGGGTCGGCCGGGCGGCCCTCGACGCCGGCCCGGCCGGCGAGCTGCCCGGGAGCGGTAACCCTCGTGCCGAGCGTGAGCGTCACCTCCCCGCCGGCGGCCAGGTCGCCGATCAGCCAGCGGCCGGTCTCCTGGTCGTAGTCGCCCGCGTCGAACGAGGCGGACGAGAACGCCAGCCCGCTGTTGGGCGGGTCGGTGACGGTGACGCCCCGCGCCAGGTCCGGGCCGGCGTTGCGGACGGTCAGGATGATCGCGACCTCCTGACCGAACACCGGCGTCTCGTTGCTGACCTCCCGCGTGATCGCGAGGTCGGCGGCCTGGACGGTGGGCGCCGCGCGGCCGACGGTGTCACCCGGCGTCGGGTCGTCGGCGCCGCTGCGGGTGACCAGAACGGCGGGGTCGCTCCTGGCGGGCACGGTGGCCAGCGACCGGACCGTCCAGGTGGCGGTGGTGCCCGGCGCCAGCGTGCCGACGCGCCAGCGGGCGGCGGTGGCGAGCTCGCCCGTGCGCACCGGCAGGCCCGTCACCTGGCCCGCCGTCACCGCCGAGGCCAGGAAGGTGCCGGTGAGCGCGGGATCGGCGACCTCGACGTCGGTCGCCGGGTCGGGGCCCTTGTTGGTGACCGTGACCGCGTAGTCGATCGGGTCCCCCGGGCCCGCCATTGTCGGGGTCACCTTGGCGGTGAGCGTGAGGTCGGCCCGGGTTCGGCGGGCGCCGGCCGGCGGGGTGACTCGTATCGCGGCGGTGGCCAGGTCGTCGCGGCTGTCGCCGTCGGGCGGGGTCGAGCTGACCAGGGCGGCGGCGGCCGTGACGGTCGCGGCGGTCGTGCCTTTCACCTTGAGCGTCAGCGTCGCGGTCCGGCGGACCGGGAGCGCGCCGACGGTCCACAGCAGACCGTCGAATGTGCCCTGTGTCCCGGCGGGGCCGGTGACGGCGAGGCCGGCCGGCAGCGGCACAGCGACCTTGATGTCGCTGGCCGGCAGCAGACCGGCGTTGCGGGCGGTGATGGTGAGGGTGGCGTCCTGGCCGGGCTTGACCGTGGTCGGGGTTGCTTTGGCGGTGAGGGTCAGCTGCGCGGTGGTCGGTAGCCCACCCGGCGGCAGCTTGACCTCCGGCCGCGGGGCGGGCGAGGCCGTCGGCCGACGTGTCGGCTGCGCCGCTGGCGCTATGCCAGGAAGCCCGAGCACGAGCCCGAGCGGCACGGAAGCGGCCGCGAGCCGAAACCACCTCACACCAGCCACACTAGCCACATAACGGACAGGCGTCCGGCGTTTGGGGCGTCAAGTCGGGCTTGACGCTAGGCGGCGCGTCAACCCACAATTGACGCATGGCGCCACTCGACGTCTCGGTCGACGACCTGATCATCGCGCTCGAGCGCGACCTGCCCGACGCCGACCCGGTGGTCCGCGTCGGCGAGGCCCGCTCCCGGGCCCGCGCTCTCGGCGACCTCGGTGACCAGCTGATCGACCACTTCATCCGCGCGGCCCGGCAGAGCGGGGCGTCGTGGAGCCAGATCGGCGACGCGATGGGCGTCTCCAAGCAGGCCGCGCAGCAGCGCGGCACGAGCCGGTTCGCGCGGTTCACCGAGCGGCCGGCCCAGGTCGTCAAGGACGCGCAGGCCCTGGCCCGCGAGCGCCGCGACGGGCAGGTCGAGCCCGAGCACGTTCTCGTCACCCTGCTCGGCGCGACCGAGGCGCTGGCCGCCAAGCTGGTCCGCGCGCTCGGCGCCGACCCGGCCGCGCTGGCCGAGACGGTGACGGCCCGCCTGCCCGCGGCTCCCGGCGAGACCGCGACCGAGCACGTGCCGTTCTCCGCCGCCGCCAAGAAGCTGCTGGAAGAGACGACCCAGAGCGCGCTCGACCTCGGCCACAACTACGTCGGCACCGAGCACATCCTGCTCGGGCTGCTGCGCATGCCGGAGACGCCGGCGGGCCAGGTGCTCCATGAGGCCGGGTTCAGCTATGACCGCACGAAGCAGACGGTGGAGACCGCGCTGCTCGGCTTCCAGCACCGCGCCAAGGGGTGACCAGCCGCTACGGCGCCGTCGACGCGCACTACCCGGCGTCCGGCGGTGCCCGGGCGGCGCTCGTCGTCGCCGGTGAGCCACGGTTCGCCACGCTGACCGAGGAGCACGTGGCCGAGGTCGACACCGTTCCGGCGTACCGCCCGGGTTTCTTCTTCGAACGTGAGCTGCCGGCGATCCGCGCGGTCCTGGCCACGGCGGCGCCGGTCGACCTGCTGGTGGTGGACGGCTACGTCGACCTTGATCCGGCGAGCCGGCCGGGGCTGGGCGCGCGCGTACACGAAGAGGTCGGCAAGCCGGTGGTGGGTGTCGCCAAGACGGCGTTTTGGGCGGCGACGCACGCCGTGCCGGTGGTCCGCGGCGCGGGCGCGCGGCCGCTCTGGGTGACCGCGGTCGGCATCGACGTGGCCGACGCCGCCGCGATGATCAGCGCGATGGCCGGGGCGCACCGCATCCCGGACGCGCTGCGCCGGGTCGACCGGCTGGCCCGGTCACTGCCGGGATAGCTCGGTCTCCCCCGCGAGCCGGGCGGCCCGGTCGGCCTCGGTCAGCGCGTCCAGCACGCCGTCGAGGTCACCGGCCAACACCAGATCGAGGTTGTACGCGGTGTAGCCGATCCGATGGTCGCTGATCCGGTTCTGCGGGAAGTTGTAGGTGCGGATGCGCTCGGAACGGTCGACGGTACGCACCTGCGCCTTGCGGGCGTCGGACGCGGCCGCGTCGGCCTCCTCCTGGGCGGCGGCGAGGAGCCGGGCGCGCAGGATCCGCATCGCCTGCTCGCGGTTCTGGAGCTGGCTCTTCTCGTTCTGGCAGCTGACCACGATGCCGGTGGGCAGGTGCGTGATGCGTACCGCCGAGTCCGTGGTGTTGACCGACTGACCGCCGGGGCCCGACGAGCGGAACACGTCGACCCGGATGTCGCCGGGATCGATCGTCACGTCGACGTCCTCGGCCTCGGGCAGCACGAGCACGCCGGCCGCGGAGGTGTGGATCCGGCCCTGCGACTCGGTCACGGGAACGCGCTGCACCCGGTGCACGCCGCCCTCCCACTTGAGGCGGGACCAGACGCCGTTGCCGCCCTCGGGCACGCCCTTGGTCTTGACGGCGAGCGAGACGTCCTTGACACCGCCAAGGTCCGAATCCTGCGCGTCGATCACCTCGGTGACCCAGCCGTGCCGCTCGGCGTAGCGGGTGTACATGCGCAGCAGGTCGCCGGCGAACAGCGCCGACTCCTCGCCGCCCTCGCCCGCCTTGATCTCGACGATCACGTCCTTGGCGTCGTGCGGGTCGCGCGGCATGAGCAGCTCCGCGAGCCGCTCCTCCAGCGCCGGCAGCCCGGCCGAGATCGCCTCGACCTCACCGGCGAACGACGGGTCCTCGGCGGCCAGCTCGCGCGCGGCGGTCAGGTCGGCGCGGGTCTGCTCGAGCTCGTCGTTGGCCTTGCGGATGGGCGCCAGCTCGGCGAACCGGCGACCGACGCGGCGCGCCGTGTTCTGGTCGGCGTGGATCGCCGGGTCCGCGAGCCGCTTCTCCAGCTCGTCGTACTCGTCGAGCAGCCCCGCGAGTCGATCCACGCTCATCCTGCGCTCCTTTGGGCCTTTCGCTTGCGAACAGACGACGGCGCCCACCCCCGCGAACTCGCGAGAGGGGCGCCGTCAGCGCAGCTACTTCTTCTTGGCCTGAACCTTGGCGTACTTCTGCTGGAACTTGGCCACGCGGCCGGCGGTGTCGAGAACGCGCTGCTTACCGGTGTAGAACGGGTGGCAGGCGCTGCAGGTCTCGACGTGGATCTGACCGTTCTTCGCCGTGCTGCGGGTGGTGAAGGTGTTGCCGCAGGAACAGGTGACCTCGGTGGTCACGTACTGCGGGTGGATGTCGGGCTTCATAGCCGCCTCGGTCCTTTCGTCGATGGTCGCCGGGTCGTCCACCGATCGGACGTGAACCGGAACCTTGGCCGATTGACCAGTCTGCCATGCACTGGTCCGCCCGGTGTAACGCGGCCCCCGGACCACCCATTCCCGTGGGCGATGATTGATCCCATGCCGCCCCGCGCGCCCCGGTTGATCATCACCCGCGGCCTGCCCGCGTCCGGAAAGACCACCTATGCGAGGTCCCTGCAACCGTGGGTGGTCCGCGTCAACCGCGACGACCTCCGCCGCATGCTGCACGGCGAGCCCCTGCTGACGGACCGGGCGGAGCGGGCGGTCACGGTCGCCTCGTTCACCCTGGTGGAGAACCTGCTGGGCGCCGGCATCGACGTCTGCGTCGACGACACCAACCTGCGCCAACGCCTGGTACGCGACTGGGCCTGGCTCGCCGCCCGCCACGGCGCCACATTCTCGGTGCAGGACTTCACGGACGTGCCGGTCGACGAATGCGTACGCCGCGACGCCACCCGCCCCAAGGACGAGCAGGTGGGCGAGGCGGCGATCCGCTCGATGTGGCGCCGCTACCTCTTCGGGCGGCCGCTGCCGCTGCCGGTGCCGACGGTGGCGGAGGCGCCGCCGCTGGACCGCTACTCGCCGCCTCCCGCGGCCCCTGAGGTGGTCCTGGTCGATATCGACGGCACGGTCGCCCTGCTCGGGGATCGCCACCATCTCGATCTGCATCGGGTCACCGAGGACCAGCCGAACCACGCGGTGATCGCCGCGGTGCGCGCCATGCACGCGGCGGGCTATGGGGTCATCTACTGCACGGGGCGCGAGGAGAGCGCGCGGGCCGACACGGAGGCCTGGCTGGCGGAGCACGTCGCGGTCCCCTACATCACCCTGCACATGAGGGCGTACGGCGACAGCCGCCGCGACGCGGTCGTCAAGCGGGACATCTTCCAGCGTGAGATCGCGGCTGAGTATCGGGTGGTCGGGGTGTTCGACGACCGTCAACACGTGGTGAAGATGTGGCGCGATCTTGGGCTGACGGTGTTTCAGGTTGCTGAGGGCGACTTCTGAGTCTCTGGTTGCGGCTCGTGGTTCTGGTGGAGGTCCTCGTCGGGCTTCGCCTCAGGGCATCAGGATCTCCGGATGGGGACAAGGTCGTTCGTCCGGTGGGGCGCTCCACCTTGTCCCCATCCGGAGATCCTGATTGGTGCCGGGCTACGCCCGCCGAGGACCTCCACCCCCTGCCTCCGGGGAGAGGGGTGGGCAAGGGGTTGGTCTCGTGGCCGGGGGTGGTCGCGCCGGTTGCGCGATCACCGACACGAGCCTGGCCGCAGCGCCGGGTCATCGCGGCTGGCTACGCCGCGACCGACACAAGCCGCGGACCTCGGCCCGCCGCCAGCTCACCACCGCGCGCCAGCCCACGACCGACACAAGCCGCGGACCTCGGCCCGCCGCCAGCTCACCACCGCGCGCCAGCCCACGACCGACACAAGCCGCGGACCTCGGCCCGCCGCCAGCTCACCACCGCGCGCCAGCCCACGACCGACACAAGCCGCGGACCTCGGCCCGCCGCCAGCTCACCACCGCGCGCCACGCCACGCGGCCGGCAGCGCAGCGACCGACCAAGCCGCGGACCTCGGCCCGCCGCCAGCTCACCACCGCGCGCCAACCCACGCGGCCGGCAGCGCAGCGACCGACCCAAGCCGCCGACCTCGACCCGCACCGCCAGCTCACCACCCCGCGCCGCGCCCCGACCTGCACGACCGCGGACCCCGCCCGCCCCACCAACTCACCACCGCGCCGACGACCCCGACCGGCACGAACCGCGACCCGGCTCGCACCACCAACTCACTACCGCGCGCCACGCCACGACCGGCAGCGCCGCTAAACCAGGCCCGCAGTTGATCGACGCGGGCGCACAGCGGCCCGACATCGCCTTCGACGCTTACGCCAGGCGCCGAGATAACCCCAGACCAGAACCCACACGGGCGGTCGCGAGCGGCCAGACGGTGACCTGCGAAGCGGGACACGCCCGTGATCGCCGACCTCCGCACCGGCACGGAGGCGCCTCACGGCAGTCTGTTGGTTCAGCTCAGCCATTTGCGCTGAACCCGCGCGCCTGACCTGGACCATCCAGCGATGGCAGCTTGATCCAGTGCAGCCCAGCCGGGAATCAGCGCCGCCTAGCCATGATCGTGTGCAGCCCGCCTGGGCGCTGCACGGCGTGTCGTCCAGACCACGCACACACGATCATGCAGACACGCCACCGCGGACCCGACCCAACACACATGATCACCGGCAGCGCCGCCGCCACTCCGCGCCACGGCAAAGATCGTGCGAAGTCATAACCGCGACAGGCGCGACAACCCCAGGCCCGAGACAAACCCCGTGCCCCCACCCCTCCCCCGGAGGCAGGGGGTGGAGCTCCTCGTCGGGCGCAGCCCGGCAGAAACCAGGATCTCCGGACGGGGACAAGGTGGAGCGCCCAACCGGACGAACGACCTTGTCCCCGTCCGGAGATCCTGGTGCCCTAAGGCGAAGCCCGACGAGGAACTCCACCCCCACACGGACCGCAACCAAAGAGAACTAGTGCCGCACCGGACAAGCCGGCCGCAGCGTAGGTGACGGCACCACCCGAGACGGCGCCGCCGGCGGCACCGCCTGCGTCGGAATGCTCGGCCGCGGCCCAGCCACAACGGCAGGCGAGACCGGCGCCCGCTGCGCATGCGCCCGATGCCCATGCAGAGCCAAAGCCCGGGCGTCAGCGTCCAGGTAGAAGTTCGGCCGCTGGTCGGCCTCGTGGTAGTAGCGGTGGAACACGCCGGTCGCCCCGCCGGACATCGGCGGCACGATCCACGTCCAGTCGGCCGGCACCTCGCGGCCCGCCTTGGCCTCGTTGCGGATGTGTGCCAGGAAGCGGTCCGACTCCGTGTGGTGGTCCGTGATCTTGACGCCCGCACGCTCGAAGGACCACAGGACCGCCCGGTTGAGCTCGACCAGGGCCCGGTCCCGCCACAGCGTGTTGGGCTTCGAGGTGTCCAGGCCCATCAACCGCGCCACCACCGGCACCATGTTGTAGCGGTCCGGGTCCGCGAGGTTGCGGGCGCCGATCTCGGTGCCCATGTACCAGCCGTTGAACGGCGCCAGCGGGTAGTGCACGCCGCCGATGGTCAGGCGCATATTGGAAATCGCCGGGACCGCGTGCCAGCGCAGGCCGAGCTCCGCGAACCAGCCGAACTCGGGATGCGCGAGCGGCACCTCCAGCACCGCCCGCTCCGGCAGGTCGAACAGGCGCACCCCGTGCGCGGGCGTCTCGATCGCGACCGGGAGCACGTCGAAGGCGTCGCCCTTGCCGCGCCAGCCCAGGTCGCGCATCGACTCCGTGAAGGTGACCGCGCGTGGGTCGCCGGTGACGCCGCCGTTGACGTCGCGGTAGCCGGCGTAGCGGATGAGCTGCTCGTTCCAGATCCGGGCGTACGGGCGGCCGGGCTGGGCCTGCGGGAAGATCGAGATCACCGGGCGGATGGCGCCGGGCTCGCGGTTGGCCGCCGCGGTGCCGCCGGCCATGCACAGGTGGCGCACGACCAGGGCGAAGATCTCCTCGGGCGTACGCGCACGGCGCCGGTCGAGCACCACCAGGCTCCGCCAGTAGAGGCGGCCGATGCAGCGGCTCGAGTTGCGCCACGCGACCCGGGCGCCGTAGGCGAGCTCGTCCGGCGTGTGGACGTAGGTGCCCGTGGCGGCGATCTGTGCCCGCACCACCGCCAGCCGCGGCTCGACCGACCCCAGCTTGCGGTTGTCGGCGTAGCACATCCGCAGGAAGTCCTCGGCCTCGGCGAAGTCCACCGGAGCGTCCGGATCCCAGCCCTCGGAGGGCATGTCGCGGTAACCCGGTGTCGTCATCGCGCCTCCCAGATTGATGACGTCGTCAACAGACGCACGCGCGCACAGTGATGCCGCCGCAGTCGGGGGGCAGCCCTCGGAGCGCAGTGTGAGGAGAGTTTCACCTGGGGTCATGCTTTGATCGGACAGCTTGTGCGATCGAGTGGCCCGCGCGCGCGACAAGTCCTGGGCTGGGAAAACATGAAAACGGCCCTACCTGCGAAGGTAGGGCCGTTCTCGAGCGTCGCGGTCGCGACCGGGGTCACTCTCCCGGGGTCGACTTGGCGATCGTGCGTAGGAACTCGATGTTGGTGCGGGTCTGCTTGAGTCGGTCGAGCAGCAGGTCGAGCGCTGCCTGGGACTCGAGCGAGTGCAGCACCTTGCGGAGCTTGTGCGTGATCGCCAGCTCTTCCGGCGCGAGCAGGATCTCTTCCTTACGCGTGCTGGACGGGTGGATGTCGATCGCGGGGAACACCCGCTTGTCGGCGATCTTCCGGTCCAGCTTGAGCTCGGCGTTGCCCGTGCCCTTGAACTCCTCGAAGATGACCGTGTCCATCATGGAACCGGTCTCCACCAGCGCGTTGGCGATGATGGTCAGCGACCCGCCGTTTTCGATGTTGCGGGCCGCGCCGAGGAAGCGCTTCGGCGGGTAGAGCGCCGTCGAGTCGATGCCGCCGGAGAGGATCCGGCCGCTCGCCGGGGCCGCCAGGTTGTAGGCGCGGCCGAGGCGGGTGATCGAGTCGAGCAGCACGACCACGTCGTGACCGAGCTCCACCAGCCGCTTGGCCCGCTCGATGGCGAGCTCGGCGACCGTGGTGTGGTCCTGCGGCGGCCGGTCGAACGTGGACGAGATGACCTCGCCCTTGACCGAGCGCTGCATGTCGGTGACCTCTTCGGGGCGCTCGTCGATGAGCACGACCATGAGGTGCACCTCGGGGTGGTTGCGGGTGATCGCGTTGGCGACCGCCTGCTGGATCATCGTCTTGCCGGCCTTCGGAGGCGACACGATCAGCGCCCGCTGCCCCTTGCCGATCGGCATGATCAGGTCGATCACGCGGGTCGTCAGGATGTGCGGCTCGGTCTCCAGCCGCAGGCGCTCCTGCGGGTAGAGCGGGGTCAGCTTGTAGAACTCGGGGCGGCGCTTGGCCTCCTCCGGGTCCATGCCGTTGACCGTGTCGAGCCGGACCAGCGGGTTGTACTTGTCGCGCCGCTGCTCGCCCTCGCGGGCCTGGCGCACCGCGCCGGTGACGGCGTCGCCGCGCCGCAGGCCGTATTTCTTGACCTGGGACATGGAGACGTAGACGTCGTTGGGGCCGGAGAGGTAGCCCGTGGTGCGGACGAACGCGTAGTTGTCGAGCACGTCGACGATGCCGGCGACGGGCACGAGCACGTCGTCGTCGTTGACCTGCGGGTCACGGCTCTCGCGGCCCTCACGGCCCTCGCCGCCGCCCTCGGCCCGGTCGCCCCGGCCACGCCGGCGGTCACGGAAGCGGCTGCGCCGGCTGCGCCGACCGCCGCCCTCGCCGTCGTCGTCACCATCGAGATCGCGGTTGTCGCGACCGTCGCGCTGGCTGTCGGCCTGGCCGTCGCGGCGGCCGTCACCGTGGCCGTCGCCCCGGCGGCCGTCGCGCTGGCCGCGCTCGTTGCGGTCACCACGGTCGCCGCGCTCGCCGCGGTCGCCCCGCTCGTTGCGGCCCGAGGACCGCTCGTCGGTGCGCTCGCCACGCTCCTGACGGTCGCCCCGGTCGCCGCGGTCGCCACGGTCACGGCCGCCGTCCCGGGAGTCACGGTCGCCCCGCGAGTCACGGTCGCCCCGGGAGTCACGGTCGGACCGCTCCTCCTCGCGCTCGTCGACCTTGGGCTCGACGGTGGCCGAGGCGGACGCCGACGTGCGGGTGCGCCGGGACCGCTGGCCGCCCTCGGCGGCGACGGTCGCGGGCGCCTCGATGGTCGCCACGGCGGACGGAGCCCCCGCGGTCGCGGCGGCCACACCCGCCGGAGCCGTTGCGCCGCCCCCCGCGGGCGCCGTGTCGGCCTGGGCCGGAGCGCTCTCGGACGCCGAGGCCTGCGACTCGGACCGCGGACGCGGCGTGCCGCCGGCCGGGGCGCCGTTCTGACGCTCGGAGATAGCGGTGATCAGCTCGCCCTTGCGCATCCGGGCGGTGCCGGAGATGCCGAGGGACGCGGCCAGGCTCTGCAGCTCCGGCAGGAGCATCGCGGACAGACCGCTGCCGCGCCGGCGTCGGGTGCCGGTGGTCGTGGCGTCGTCAGCGACGTTGGTGACATCCGACGTCACGCCGGTGGTGTCGCTCAATGGATTCCTTCCCTCGATAGGCCGGGGCTGCCCGGGTTTGGGTAGATCAGGTGGCCGGGCGGCCTCGGTGCACCCGCCTCGCTTGACGCGTCACGGGGTTTCGCACGCCAACTCATCGCGGGCTCATGTGGTGCGGCGTAAGCCGAGGCAAGAAATTGACGGACGTGCCGTCGATAGCTTCGGGGATGCGCCGCCCCGCAGATCGCATGCTTCGCGGCTGTGCTAGGTCTAGAGCGTAATCAACTCTTCCGACCTGCGGCAACAGGGGCCCGCTCGGCGTGTCCGAGTCTACCTGAACCAATCCTGGCGCCGGCTACGTCTATGGCCAACTCGACCGCACGCCACGGTATTCCCATTTCCAGGTCACGAGGTGGGCTGGTCAGCGCCAGCACGGTGGGTCCTGCCCCACTGACCACCGCCGCCACGCCGCGACCACGCAGCTCATCGACGAGCGCCGCGGTCGCGGGCATGCCGGGCGCCCGGTAGCCCTGGTGGAGCTTGTCGGCGGTGGCCGGGAACAGCAGCTCCGGCGCGCTGGTCAGGGCGTGCACCAGCAGCGCCGCGCGGCCGGCGGTGTAGGCGGCGTCGCGGTGCGGCACCGTCGCCGGCAGCGCCGCCCGGGCCTCGGCGGTCAGGCCGCGGTCGTCGGGGATGAAGACCGTCGGCCGGATCGACTCGGCCGGAGTCAGCCGCTCCGCGCGGAAACCGCCGGTGACCTCGTCGGACCAGGCGATGACGAAGCCGCCCAGCAGGCACGGCGCGACGTTGTCGGGATGGCCCTCGAGCTCGGCCGCCAGCGCCAGCGCGGCCGCGTCGTCGAGCAGCGTGGTGCCGTCGCGGACCAGCGCCCGGGCGAGCTGGACGCCGGCGACGATCGCCGCCGACGACGAGCCGAGCCCCCGGGCCTGCGGGATGCGGTTGACGCACTCGATCGCGACGCCGGGCGGCTGGCCGCCGAGCCGCTCGAACGTCGCCGCCATCGCCCGCGCGACCAGGTGGTCGGCGCCGGTCGGTAGCTCGCCGGCGCCCTCGCCGGTCACGTCGACGTGCCAGCCGCGGTCGGTGACCCAGGCGGCGACGTCGTCGTGCAGGCCGAGGGCCAGCCCGAGCGAGTCGAAACCAGGACCGAGGTTGGCACTGGTCGCCGGCACCCGCACGCGCACAGCGCCCTCGACGAAGGTCACTCCCATGCCCCGCACTTTAGAACCCACCCCCGACAGAAAAGCGGCGCGTCAGGAATCTGGCGGGCGGAACTCCGGCTCCGCCTCCGCCGGCGACCGGACCGGCCGGCCGGCCGCACGCAGCGCCTGCCGCAGCGCGTACTCGATCTGGGCGTTGACGCTGCGCAGGTCGTCGGCCGCCCAACGGGCCAGCGCGTCGTAGACCGCGGGATCGAGGCGCAGCAGCAGCTTCTTGCGCTCGGCCATGCTCAGTAGAGCGTGCCCGCGTTGACCACCGGCGACACGGCCCGGTCGCCGCAGAGCACCACCAACAGGTTGGCCACCATCTGCGCCTTGCGCTCCTCGTCGAGCTCGACCACGTGCTCCTCGCTGAGCCGCTCCAGCGCGGTGGAGACCATCCCGACCGCACCTTCGACGATCTTGTAACGGGCGCTCACGATGGCGGAGGCTTGCTGCCGGGCCAGCATGGCCTGCGCGATCTCCGGCGCGTAGGCCAGGTGCGTCACCCGCGACTCGAGCACCTCGACACCGGCCAGCGCGAACCGCTCCGCGAGCTCGGCGGTGAGCTGCTCGCTGACCACGGTGGAGTCGCGCAGGCTGGTCGCACCGGGCTCGTGCGCCTCGTAGGGATAGGTGGTGGCCATGTGCCGTACCGCGGCTTCGGCCTGCACCGCCACGTAGCGCACGTAGTCGTCGACGCCGAACGCCGCATTGGCCGAGTCGACCACCCGCCACACCACCACGGCGCCGATCTCCACCGGGTTGCCGTCGGCGTCCGAGACCTTGAGCTTCTGGGTCTCGAAGTTACGCACGCGCAGGGTGATCCGGCGCCGGTCGGTCAGCGGCCAGGTCCAGTGGAAGCCGGCGTCGCGGATCGAGCCGACGTAGCGCCCGAAGAACTGCACGACCTGGGCGTCGTTGGGGTTGACCACGATGAACCCGGTCGCGCCGACGAGCACGACGAAGCCGAGGACGCTGGTCACGGTGATGGTGGCCGGCCCGGGCGCCACGACGATGACGACCACCGCGACGGCGGCCAGCACGAGGAGCAAGAGCAGGGCGGCGAAACCGGGTAGCCGGAAGGCGCGCTTCTCCATCGATACCCTCCCAGTATCAGAGTGATATCACTACGATACCGCAGGAGCGCTCGTCAGCGACAGCCGCCGGGTCGCCAGCCACCAGCCGACCGCGTACAGCAGGGTGACCGCGCCGCAGCCGGCCAGGATGACCCGCTCGTCGAGGGTGTCCACGACGGCGGCCACGCCGAGTTGGCTGATCGAGATCGCCAGCGTCGCCAGCATCAGGTCGGTGGCGAAGACCCGGCCGCGCAGCCGGTCCGGCACCTCGGTCTGCAGCGCGTAGTTGGACATCGTCCAGTTGCTGCCGGCCGCGAAGTGGGCCAGGAAGACCAGCAGGAGCACGAGCGGGAACCAGGTCAGAACGGCGACACCGAGGTACGCGAGCCCGTAGGTCGACATCGACAACGCCAGCCCCGGCAGCAACAGCGCGCGCCGGGTCAGCACCGGCCGCAGCGCGAACGGGCCGACCAGCGCGCCGAGCCCGCGCAGCGCGAACAGCAGCCCCGCCCCGATCGGCCCGGCGCCGTAGACCGCGGCCAGCAGCGGGAAGACGGTCAGCACCCCGTTGCCCAGGCCGACCGCCGACTTCACCGTGACCAGGGCCCGCACGGTCGGTCGCCCGGCGATGTAGCGCAGCGCCTCGCCGATCGCCGTGAACGCGCGGGTCACCGGCTCCCCCGCGTCCCGCGGCGCCTGCAGCGGCCCGCGGATCCGCCCGGCCAGCAGCGCCGCGCCGGCCAGCGCGGCGGCGGCGATCCAGAAGCAGGCGTACGGGCTGAGCACCGCGGACAGGATGCCGCCCAGCGACGCGCCGAGCACTGCCATCGTGCCCCAGGCCGAACCACCCAGCGTGGTCGCGAGGCCCAACTGGTCGGCGGGGACCACATTGGGCAGTGCCGCGGAAGCAGCCGGCGAGTAGAAGCCCTTGGCCACCGCCATCCCGCCGACCACCGCGATGGCCAACCAGGCGGTGCCGGGGGTGCGCACGAACAGCAGGAGCAGCAGCACGCCGAGGCAGGCCAGGTTGGACCCGATCATCACCTTGCGGCGGTCGAGCCGGTCGGCGATGGTCCCGGCGTACGGCAGCACCAGGGCGGTCACGCCGGTGTCGGCGGCCAGCACGAACGCGCCCCAGGTGCCGCTGCCGGTCAGCTCCGGCAGCAGCACCAGCAACGGCACCATGACGAACCAGTCGGAGCCGAAGACCACGAGCTCGGCGACGAACAGCCGACGGAAGTCGGGCTGGCGGGCCAGAAGGGAAAGGAGCGGGGGCACTCAAGGAAGTTACCCCCGCACCTACGAACGGCTCAGTCCTCGCTCGGCGGCCGGGGCCGGTTACGCGGCAGGCGCAGCACCTCGAACTGGTCGGTGCCCTCGAACAGCGCCGGCGACGGCCGGCTGGGCTCCGCGTCGGAGGTGCGCTGCAGCGGCGACCCGGCCGGCGTGGCGACCTGGTTGGGCGCCACGTCGTCGAAGGTCTTCGGCGCGTGCCCGTTGGTCGCCGGGTCCGGGCTCGCGGCCGCTCCCGCCTTGCGCAGCCGACGGCGCTCCTTGGTGCCCTCGACCATCGTGTAGAGCGTCGGCACGAGCACCAGCGTCAGCAGCGTCGAGCTGATCAGGCCGCCGATCACCACCACCGCGAGCGGCTGCGAGATGAAGCCGCCCTCGCCGGTCAGGCCGAGCGCCATCGGCAGCAGCGCGAAGATCGTCGCCACGGCGGTCATCAGGATCGGCCGCAGCCGGCGCCGGCCGCCCTCGACCACCGCGTCGCGCACGCTCATGCCCTGCTCGCGGTACTGGTTGATCAGGTCCATCAGCACGATCGCGTTGGTGACGACGATGCCGACGAGCATCAACATGCCGATCAGCGCCGGTACGCCCAGCGGGGTGCCGGTCAGCAGCAGCAGCCCGATCGCGCCGGTGGCCGCGAACGGCACGGAGACCAGCAGGATCAGTGGCTGCACGAGGCTGCGGAACGTGGCCACCATGATCACGAAGACGATCGCGATCGCGACCAGCATCGCGAGGATCAGCTGGCGGAACGCGTCGGCCTGGTCGGCGCTGACGCCACCGATCTCCCAGCTCGCGCCGCCCTGCAGGGTCAGCCCGTCGAGCCGCTTGGTCAGGTCGGCGGTGGTCTTGCCGAGGTTGGAGCCGGTCGCGGTGCCGGTGACGGTCACGCTGCGGTCGCCGTCGATCCGGTCGATCGCCACCGGGCCCTGGACGGGCTCCACCGTGGCCACCATCCCGAGCGTCACCGGGCGGCCGTTCCAGCGGACCGGACCCACCGGCAGGGCGCGCAGCTCGTCGACCGTGGTCGGCGCGACCCCGGCCTGCACGACCACGTCGACCCGCTGACCGTCGACGCTGATCTGGCCGGCCGGCGCGCCGCGCATCGCGGCCGCGACGAGCTGACCCACCGACGCGTCGGTCAGGCCGTACGAGGTGGCCACCGCCCGGTTGAGCGTGATGTCGTAGCGGGTCGAGCTGTCGGCCAGCCCGCTCTGCACGTCGACCACGCCCGGCGTCTCGGCCAGCGCGGCCCGCACCTGCTCGGCCGCGGTCGCCAGGGTGCCCTGGTCGGCGGCCCGGACCACGACAGCGAGCTGGTTTGCCTCGGCCGCCCCGCCGTTGCCGAAGGTGAACTCGCCGGCGTCGCTCAGCTTGGCGACCTCGTCGCGCAGCGTCGCCTCGACGTCCTCGGACTCGACCCCCTCGCGCAGCGTCAGCGAGTAGGTGGCCGTCCGGCCGCCGGCCGCGCCCTCCCACGGCAGCCCGGAACCGCCGGCCGTGACCTGGTAGGACTCCACGCCGTCGATGCGGCCCACGATCCCCTCGACCTGCTTGGCGGCCGCGTCGGTCTGCGCCAGGCCGCTGCCGATCGGCAGCTCCTGCTGCATCGACAGGGTGTTGCCGCCGCTGTCGTCGAGGAAGTTGGTCTCCAGCCTGGTGCCCAGCGCGAACGTGCCGATCAGCACCAGCAGGCCGATGGCGACCGTGGTCCAGCGCCGCACGGTGGCGAACCGGATCACCGGCAGGTAGGCCTTCTGCAGCGGGTTGTCGCGCTCCTTGGCCTCGGCCTCCACCCGCACGCGCTCCTCGTCGGCGCCGGCGCCGGCCGGCTTGAGGAACCAGTAGGCCAGCACCGGGATCACGGTGAGCGAGACGAGCAGCGAGGCCAGCAGGGCCACCGTCACGGTGATCGCGAACGGGGCGAACAGCTGCCCGACGAAGCCGCCGACCAGCGCGATCGGCGCGAAGACGGCCACGGTGGTCAGCGTCGACGCGGTCACGGCGCCGGCGACCTCGCGTACGCCGGTGAGGATCGCGGTGCGCTTGCTCTCGCCGTACCCGAGATGTCGTTTGATGTTTTCCAGCACGACGATCGAGTCGTCGACGACCCGGCCGACGGCGATGGTCAGCGCGCCGAGCGTGAGCAGGTTGAGCGAGTAGTCGCCGAGGTACAGCACGATCAGCGCGACCAGCACGGACAGCGGGATCGAGACCGCGGTGACCAGCGTGGAGCGCACCGAGAGCAGGAAGACCAGGATGACGATCACGGCCATCAGCAGGCCGAGCAGGCCTTCGGTGGTCAGGCTGTCGATCGACTTCTCGACGAACGGCGCCTGGTCGAACACCACGGAGATCTCGGTGTTGGTCGCGTTGCCGAGGTCGACCAGCTGGTCGCGTACCTCGTGGGAGATCTCGACGGCGTTGCTGTCGGGCGTGCCGAAGATCTCGATGCCCAGGCTGGCCGTGCCGTTGGTGCGGGTGAACGACGTCGCGGGGGCGAGGTCCTCGACCACGTCGGCGACGTCGCCCAGCTTCGCCGGCGGGCTGCCGGGCGCGGCCTGGAGATAGATGCCCTTGAGGTCGTCGAGCGAGTCGATCTGGCCGCCGGTCTGCACGGCGTACGTCTGGTCGGCGTCGCTGATCGTGCCGCCCGGCACCGTGACGCCGTTGACCTGGAGCGCGGTCGGGATCGCGGTCGGGCCGACCTTGGCCGCGGCGAGCTTGGCCGGGTTCGGCGTGATCTTCACGATCTGCTCACGGGCGCCGGAGACGTTGACGGTGCGGACGCCGTCGACCCCTTCGAGCTCGGGTACGACCTGGGTGCGCAGCCGATCCGCCAACGCCCGCTCGTCGTCGCGGATCGTCGCGGCCAGCACCAGCACCGGCAGGTCGTCGGTGCTGCCGGCGAAGACCGTCGGGTCGACGTCGTCGGGCAGCTGCGGGCGGATCCGGTTGATCGCCGTCTGCATCTGGTTGACGGCGTTGTCGAGGTCGGTGCCGAACTCGTACTCGACCTGGACGGTCGTGGAGCCTTCACGGCTGCTCGACGTGACCTTCTTCAGGCCGTCGATGCCCTGGATGCTGTTCTCCAGCGGCTCGGTGACCTGCTGCTCGACCACCTCGGGCGAGGCGCCCGGGTAGGCGGCGATGACGAACGCGCCCGGAAACTCCAGCGAGGGCAGGAGCTGCTGCTTGAGCTGGGGCAGGGTGAAAACGCCGAACAGGGTGGCGACCACCGCGATCAGCGCGACGAGGCCCCGGTTGGCAAGACTGAGCCGGGCGAGTAGCGACATGCGGAAGATTTTGGCCTAGCGTGTTGCGCCCCCGCCGCGCGGGGTGCAAAGGAACGGCCCGTTATTAACGGTTTCCGCATAGGAACGGTCCGTTCCTAACCCGCGGCGCTCAGCCGAGGTCGAGGGCGCGGGCGGCGACGAGGACGTCGTTGCGGATCGTCGTCGGCGACGGCGCCGTCGAGATCGCCCACTCCGGGTCCTTGAGGCCGTGGCCCGTCACGGTGCAGACGACGGTGGAGCCGCGCGGGATCAGGCCGGCGTCGGCGCTCTGCAGCAGGCCGGCCACGCTGGCGGCGCTGCCGAGCTCGACGAAGACGCCGACCTCGCGGGCCAGCATCCGGTAGGCGGCCAGGATCTCCCGGTCGGTGACGGCGTGGATCAGGCCCCCCGACTCGTCGCGGGCGTCGACCGCCTTGGTCCAGCTCGCCGGGTTGCCGATCCGGATCGCGGTGGCGATCGTCGACGGCTCGCGGACCACGCTGCCGGTCACGATCGGCGCGGCGCCGGAGGCCTGGAAACCGAACATCTTCGGCGTACGCGTCGCCCGCCCGGCGTCCTTGTCCTCCTGGTAACCGAGCCAGTAGGCGGCGATGTTGCCGGCGTTGCCGACGGGCAGGCAGTGGATGTCGGGCGCGTCGCCGAGACCCTCGACCACCTCGAACGCGGCCGTCTTCTGCCCCTGCAGCCGGTCGACGTTGACCGAGTTGACCAGCGCGACCGGGTATTCGACCGCCAGCTTCGAGGCGAGCCCGAGGCAGTCGTCGAAGTTGCCGGCGACCTGGAGCAGCTTGGCCCCGTGCACCAGCGCCTGCGCCAACTTGCCCAGCGCGATCTTGCCCTGCGGCACGAGCACGGCACAGGTGATCCCGGCCCGGGCGGCATACGCGGCCGCGGAAGCGCTGGTGTTGCCCGTCGAGGCGCAGATGATCGCCTTGTTGCCGGCCTCGACCGCCTTGGACACCGCGACCGTCATGCCGCGGTCCTTGAAGGAGCCGGTCGGGTTGGCCCCCTCGACCTTGAGGAAGACCTCGGCCCCGATCCGCGCGGAGAGCACCGGCGCGGGCAGCAGCGGCGTGTTGCCCTCATAGAGGGTGACCACCGGGGTCGCGTCGGTGACCGGCAACCGGTCCCGGTAGGCGTCGATCAGTCCCCGCCACATGGCGATCTCCTCGTCAGATCCGTCACCGCCAGCGTAGGCACACGCTAAGTGATCTTCATCCGCCGGGCCGCCGATTTCCACCGCTCGGGATCGCGGTTCAGCCGCGCTGGGCCCGCCGCTCGCGGGGCGACAGGCCGTACTCCCGTTTGAATGCCTTGCTTCTCACCTTCGTGCGCCGGTCCCGTTGACGACGGCGGCGCCCAGGTCTGTGCGGCGGTAGCGGATCTCGTGGCGGTGACGTTCGCCCACCACGAAACCCGCGTCGCGCAGGACCGTGAGGTGTTCCGAGACCGTGGCCGGGGCCAGGGCGTGCCGGTGGGCGAGCGTGGTCGTGGTGGCGGGCTCGGTCAGGCCGATCAACAACGCCGCCCGGGTACGCCCGATCAGGCGGCCCAGGGCGGCGTCGGCCGGGCCGGGCGCCGGCTGCCACAGGCCGCCGGTGCCGCGGGCCGGATAGATCACGGTCGGCTGCCACGGCTCGTCGAGCACGACGACCACCTGGTCCCACTTGAACGCGCTGGGCATCAGCACGAGCCCGGCGCCGGCGAGGTCGCGGTGGTCGTCGTCGCCGTGCGCCCTGATCAGCGTGTGGTCGTGCCAGCGCAGGCTCGGATGCAGTTCCGCGAACAGCCGGTCCAGCCCGCCCTCGGCGAGCCGCCGAGTCTGGAAGCCCACGTCGGCGTCGAGCAGCGCCCGGACCCGCGGCCACACGGGCTCGACCAGTTCGTGCCAGGCGGCGCGGATCAAATCGGTCAGCGTGGCCAGGACCTCGGCCGGGTCGCCGCGCAGGAGACGGCCCGTCGCGGAGTCCGCCGCGCCGGGCGTGTCGGCCAGCGATCGGGCGATCTCCGCCGCCACCCGGTCGGGCGGGGTGGCGGCGATCCGGGCCAGGTCGTCGTCGAAGGTGGCGTGCGGGCCGGTCGGCGGCGGCGACAGGAAGTCCGGCGTGTAGCCGCGCCGGGGCTGCAGCAGCGTGATCGGCCGCAGGTCGAGCCTGTCGGTGAGGCCGGCCAGCCACGGCTGGTGCTGGCCGGGGGACTCGGCCGGCAGCGTCAGGCGGATCGCCGACAGGGTCTCGAACGCGGGCGAGATCGCGAAGCGGCACCGCAGCAGGTCGGCGGCGCTGAACCGCAGGGTGGCCGCCATGGTGTCCTTTCGAAGATTCGGCTTCGGCCGAATCAGTGGCGCCCAGTCTAGCGAGCAGCGCACCGTGTGCCCCATGCACAAAGACTGGGAACGCCGCGTCGCCGCCGCCTGGGCCGAGCTGGACGACCACACCGAGGACGAGTTCGTACGCCTGATCGGCGCCCTCGCCGACGAGCTGCCGTCGGGCAGCGCGGTCGGGCTGTTCGAGCGGGCCTGCGCCTGGGACTCGACCGGGCACTCCGACCGGGCGGTGCCGCTCTACCGGGAGGCGCTCGCGGTCGGCCTGACCGGGATCCGGCGCCGGCGCGCGGTGATCCAGCTCGCCAGCTCGCTGCGCAACGTCGGGCGGGTCGAGGAGAGCGTCGCGCTGCTCACCGCCGAACGCGACGCCGGCAGCGACGAGCTCGACGACGCGGTCGCCGGGTTCCTGGCCCTCGCGCTGGTCGAGGCAGGCCGGGAGCGGGAGGCCGCCTCCCTCGCCCTCGCCGCGCTGGCTCCGCACCTGCCGCGGTATCAGCGGTCGCTGGGCAACTACGCCCAAACCCTGGTCGCTTAGACGGCGCCCTCGACGCGCAGGACGCTGGCGATGGCGCGGACGATGTCCAAGCCGCGGAGCTCGTCGACCGTGGCCGCCAGCGCCGCGTCCGGCGCGCCGTGGGTGACGATCACCAGGACCGCGTCGTCGCCGCGGCCGGACTGGCGGACCGTCGCGATCGAGACGTCGTGTTTGGCGAAGATGCCGGCGACCGTGGCCAGCACGCCGGCGCGGTCGGCGACATCGAGGCTGACGTGGTAGCGGGTGACCGCCTCGCCCATCGGGCGGATCGGCAGCGCCGCGTAGTTCGACTCGCTGGCCGCGCGGGTGCCGGCCAGGTGGTTGCGGGCCACCGCGACGATGTCGCCGAGCACCGCGCTGGCCGTCGGCGCGCCGCCCGCGCCCCGGCCGTAGAACATCAGCTGGCCGGCCGCCTCGGCCTCGACGAAGACCGCGTTGAACGCGTCGCCGACGCTGGCCAGCGGGTGGCTGCGCGGGATCATCGCGGGGTGCACGCGGACGCTGACCGACGACTTCCCGTCGCCGTCGACAGCCCGGGTGGCGATGCAGAGGAGCTTGATCGTGCAGCCCATCTGCTTGGCGCTGGCCACGTCGCGGGCGGTCACCGCGGTGATGCCCTCCCGATAGACGTCGGCCGCGCCGACCCGGGTGTGGAAGGCCAGCGAGGCCAGGATCGAGGCCTTGGCCGCGGCGTCGAAGCCCTCGACGTCGGCGGTCGGGTCGGCCTCGGCGTAGCCGAGCGCGGTCGCCTCCTCCAGGGCCTCCTCGAAGCCGGCGCCACTGGTGTCCATGGCCGAGAGGATGAAGTTGGTCGTGCCGTTGACGATGCCGGTGACGCGGTTGATCGTGTCGCCCTGCAGCGACTCGCGCAGCGGCCGCAGCAGCGGGATCGCGCCGGCGACCGCGGCCTCGTAGTAGAGGTCGGCGCCGCCGTCGGTGGCCGCGTCGTGCAGCGTGCCGCCGTCCTCGGCCAGCAGCGCCTTGTTGGCGGTGACCACGCTCTTGCCGGCGCGCAGCGCCTCGACCAGCCAGGTGCGGGCCGGCTCGATGCCGCCGACCACCTCGACCACCACGTCGACGTCTTCGCGCTTGACCAGGCCCAGCGCGTCGGTGGTGAACAGCCCCGGGTCGACGGGCAGGTCGCCGCGGTCACGGCCCGGGCGGCGCACGGCGATGCCGGCGATCTCCAGCGGCGCGCCGACCCGCGCGGTCAGGTCGGGGGCCTGCTCGTGCAGCAGGCGTACGACCTCCGAGCCGACGGTGCCGCAACCGAGCAAAGCCAGACGCACGCTCTTACTCATCCCACATCCAATGCCAGGAGGTCGGCTTCGGTCTCCCGCCGGACGATCACCCGTGCCTGGCCGTCGCGGACCGCGATCACCGGCGGCCGGGGCACGTGGTTGTAGTTGCTCGCCATGCTCCGGCAGTAGGCGCCGGTGCCGGGCACTGCGAGAAGATCTCCGGGCTGCACGTCAGCGGGCAGGAATTCATCCTTCACCACGATGTCCCCGGACTCACAATGTTTTCCCACCACCCGGGCAAGGATCGGGTCGGCGGTGGAGGCGCGGCCAGCGACCGTCGCCGAGTAGGACGCGTCGTACAACGCGGTCCGGATGTTGTCGCTCATCCCGCCGTCGACGCTGACGTAGGTGCGCAGGCCGTCGACGTCCTTGACGGTGCCGACCTCGTACAGCGTGAACATGGCGGGACCGACGATGGCCCGGCCGGGCTCGACCGACAGCTTGGGCGTCGCCAGGTCGCGCGCCGCACACTCGTCGTCGACGATCTTGATCATGCGCTCGGCCAGGTCGGCGGGCGCGGCCGGATCGTCCTGCGTGGTGTACGCGATGCCGAAGCCGCCACCGAGGTCGATCTCGGGCAGCTCGATGCCGCGCGCGTCGCGGATCTGGGCCTGCAGGGCCAGCACGCGCCGCGCGGCCACCTCGAAGCCGCTGGCGTCGAAGATCTGCGAGCCGATGTGGGAGTGCAGGCCGCGCAGGTCGAGCACGTCGTCGTCGAGGATCTTGCAGACCGCTTTGAACGCCGCTCCCCCGCCGACCGAGAAGCCGAACTTCTGGTCCTCGTGCGCGGTGGCGATGAACTCGTGGGTGTGCGCCTCGACGCCGACGGTCACCCGTACGAGCACCGGTTGGCGGATCTGCTTGTCGCGGGCCAGCGCGGTGAGCCGGTCGATCTCGTCGAACGAGTCGACGATGATCCGGCCGACCCGCGCGTCGACCGCCCGCTCGAGCTCGGCCGGGGACTTGTTGTTGCCGTGGAAGCCGATCCGCTCCGGCGGCATCCCGGCCGAGAGCGCGGTCGCGAGCTCGCCACCCGTGCAGACGTCGAGGAACAGGCCCTCCTCGGCGATCGCCCGCACCACGGCCCGGCACAGGAACGCCTTGCCGGCGTAGTAGACGTCGTGGCCGGCGAACGCCGCCCGGAACTCGCGCGCCCTGGCCCGGAGGTCGTCCTCGTCCAGCACGTACGCCGGTGTGCCGTATTCGCCTCGGATCTCCTCGATGCCGAGCCCCGCGACCGTCAGCGCGCCGGCGGCGTCGCGGCTCACCCCACGCGGCCAGAGCTGCGGCACCAACGCGTTGACATCGTCAGGGGTACGCAGCCAGGCCGGTCCCCGATTGCCGAGCTCGCCGTGCAGCGCGCCGGCTTCGTGCGCCCTCATGGTTCCTGTTACATCCGTTCAGGTGCGGTGACGCCGAGCAGCCCCAGCCCGTTGGCGATGACCGTGCGGGTGGCGTCGTTGAGCCACAGCCGCGCGCGGTGCGTGTCGGTGATCTCCTCGTCGCCACGGGGCAGGATCCGGCAGTTGTCATAGAACCGGTGGTAGTCGCCGGCCAGGTCCTCGAGGTAGCGCGCCACCCGGTGGGGTTCGCGCAGCTCGGCCGCGGTGGTGACCACGGCCGGGTAGTCGCCCAACGACTTGAGCAGCTCGAGCTCCTTCTCGTGGTCGAGCAGCTCGGGGTGGAACGCCTCGCTGTCGCCGCGGGTCAGCCCGACGTCGGCCGCGTTGCGGTTGACGCTGGCGGTGCGGGCGGCGACATATTGGACGTAGTAGACGGGGTTGTCCCTTGTGGACCGCGTCCAGACGTCGACGTCGATGTCGATGGGCGAGTCGCTGGAATAGCGGGCCAGCGCATAGCGGGCGGCGTCGACGCCGATCCGGTCGACGAGGTCCTCCAGCGTCAGGACGTTGCCGGCGCGCTTGGCCATGCGTACGGGCTCGCCGTTCTCGACGAGGTTGACCAACTGTCCGATGAGGATCTCGAGGGTGGCGTCGGGGTCGTCGCCGAAGCACGCGGCCATCGCCCGCATGCGGCCGACGTAACCGTGGTGGTCGGCGCCGAGCATGATGACCACCCGGTCGAAGCCACGCTCGCGCTTGTCGAGGTAGTAGGCGCAGTCGCCGGCGAAATAGGTCCAGTCGCCGTCGGACTTGCGCAGCACCCGGTCCTTGTCGTCACCGAAGTCGGTGGTGCGCAGCCACACCGCGCCGTCGGCCTCGAAGACGTGCCCCACCGCCCGCAGCCGCTCCAGCGCCAGGTCGAGCTCGCCCGCGTCGTGGAGCTGCTTCTCGTTGAGGTAGACGTCGAAGTGCACGCCGAAGTCCGCCAGCGACGACTTGATCTCGTCGAACATGATGTTGACGCCGGCCACCCGGAAGGTCTCCAGGCTCTGCGCCTCGGGCTCGTTCGGCGCGTCGGGGTGCTCCTTGACGACCGCGTCGGCGATCTCGCGGATGTAGTCGCCGGGGTAGCCGTCCTCCGGCGTCGGCTCGTCGCGGGCGGCGGCGCGCAGCGACCGGGCGAACCGGTTGATCTGCGAGCCGGCGTCGTTGAAGTAGTACTCGGTGGTGACGTCGGCCCCGGTGGCGCGCAGCAGGCGGCTGAGCGCGTCGCCAACGGCGGCCCAGCGGACGCCGCCGATGTGCACGGGACCGGTCGGGTTGGCCGAGACGAACTCGAGGTTGACCCGCTCGCCGGCGAACCGGTCACTGTGCCCGTAGGCCTCACCGGCCTCGACCACCACACGGGCGAGCTGCCCCGCCGCGGCGGCGTCGAGCCGGATGTTGAGGAAGCCCGGACCCGCGATCTCTACCGATTTGATACCTGTGAATCGGCTGAGTTCGTCGGCGAGCTCCGCGGCCAGCTCGCGGGGCGCCACGCCGATCTTCTTGGCGAGCTGTAGTGCCAGCGTGGAGGCGTAGTCGCCGTGCTCGGGGTTGCGGGGACGCTCGACCGCCGTGCTCGCGGGGAGAACGGTCGGGTCGAGGCCGCGCGCGGTGAAGACGGCACGGGCGGCGGCGAGCACGACCTCGGCGAGGTTGGCGGGAGTCACTGATCCATGCTAGCGGGGGTAGACTCTGTCACTCGGTGGCGACCCTGCGCGCCCGATGATGCATCCCCCCATCACCGACCGAACTGACGAGGCACCATGAGCATCAGCACTCCGGCCGGCGACTCGAGCCGTCAGACCGCGCCGCCCGCCGCCAAGAAGGCCACGGCCGGCGCCGGCCGTCCTCCCGCCGCGCGCGGCTCCCGGCCCGGTGGTGGCGGTGGCCGCCCATCCGGTGGGGGCAAGGGCGGCGGTGGCGGCCGGCCCCGCAAGCCGATCACGCCGGTCAAGGTCAGCCAGGGCCGCAACTGGGGCCCGATCGGGCTGTTCGTGGCGGTCGGTGTGATCGCCGCGGCGATCATCGGCTACGGCATCTACGCCGTCGCGGCCGGCCCCAAGGACTGGAAGGACCGGGCCGAGGGCATCTCGGGGATCTCCGACTTCCACAAGAGCGACCCGACGCTAGTCAACACCCGCTCGCACAAGAGCGGCTCGATCCAATATTCGGTGACGCCCCCGGTCGCCGGCGACCACAACGTGAGCTGGCAGAACTGCATGGGCAACGTCTACGACGCGCAGATCGCCAACGAGAACGCGGTGCACAGCCTCGAGCACGGCGCGGTCTGGATCACGTACAAGCCAGATCTGCCCAAGGACCAGGTCGACGCGCTGGCCTCCAAGATCCAGGGCCAGGAGTTCACGATGATGAGCCCCTTCCCGGGTCTCGACAAGCCGATCTCGCTGCAGGCCTGGGGCTACCAGCTCAAGGTCGACAACGCGAGCGACGAGCGGATCGACGAGTTCATCCGCGCGCTTCGGGTCAACGCCACGCAGGAGCCGGGTGTCGGCTGCTCCGGCGGCGTCACCGCGACCGGGACGACCCCCCGGGAGCTTCAGCAGCAGCCCCAGGGGCAGTGATTTCATGAGCACCACGTACGACGCCTCCCTTGATGTGGCGCCGCCGGAGTCGCGGCGGCGTTCGCCGCTGACGTTCGCGGTAGCCGCGGTGGCCGCCGTGCTGGTGCTCGTAGCGGTCTTCGGTGCGGGGTGGTTCGCGCACTCGCGCAGCCACCCCGGCGAGGATTCGGTGGAGGCGGGCTTCGCCCGCGACATGTCGTCGCACCACGCGCAGGCCGTCGAGATGTCGATGCTGGCGCTCGACAAGGGTGTCGATCCGGAGCTACGGCTGCTGGCCGGCGAGATCGTCCAGGCCCAGCAGGCCCAGATCGGCATGATGCAGACCTGGCTGCGCGAGTGGGGCCTGGATCCGACGGGGCACCGGCCGCCGATGAGCTGGATGAAGGACGGCGCGGCGCTGCTGCAGGACGGCCGGATGCCGGGCATGGCCAGCGCGGCCGACATGACGCGGCTGCGGGCGCTCTCCGGGCACGAGTTCGACACCCTCTATATGAAGCTGATGCAGCAGCACCACCTGGGCGGCATCCACATGGCCGAGGGCGTGCTGGCCGAGACCAGCGAGCCGGACGTGTCGTGGCTCGCCCAGTCGATGGTCAACAACCAGAAGGCGGAGCTGGAGTTCATCCAGCAGATCATCACCAAGATCGGTGCTTAGCGTAGTTTGTTGGTTACTTTCCGTGGTGGTGCGTCGTTGAGTTGGCATGGGGGCCCTTCTCGACCCGCGTAGCTCGGCGCTGAGCTGGTGCCGCCGCGAGCGCATCGGCGGTGACGGGGCTCTGGCCGCCGGCCCGCGACGGCTCGCCATTCTCAGCCGTGCCCAGGAAGTCGCCCTTATCGACGCCATCCGGGGCGGTTTCCCTGGGGAGCTATGGACGCGGCGGTCGGTGCGGGCGTTGGCGCTCAGCCTCTTGGACGTGGCGCTGCCCCCGCTGCGGGTGACACGGTTGCTGGCCAGTTGGGGTGCTGGTGTGCGTGCGCCCGCGGACCGGGCCTGCCGGATGTGCGCGGGGGCGGTGGCCGACTGGCTGGAGACGACCTATCCGGTGATCGCCGGGAAGGCGGCGGCGCATCGGGCTGAGGTGGCTTTCGTCGGTCGGACGCGGCTGTGCGGGATCTCTCCCGCGGCCGACGTGGTGACGGCGGTCTCGGGCCCGGAGGGCCGTCAGCGGGTAGCCTTCATGATCGCCCCCGGCGGCCCGTCGGCGACGCTCCCCTGGGATTTCCTGGCTCTCGTCGGCTCAGGCCGAACGACCCACGCCATCGTGGACGGATCATGGGCGAGCTGGCAGCTCCCCCGCCGGCTCCCGCCCCGGGTGGTGCTGCACCCGATGCCCAGCTGCGAGCGCCGTTGAGCGCTATCGGGGCGGCGCTATGGCGTGCGAGGACGCAGCTCCTGCGTGTTGGTCGAGGACCCAGCGCCCCCGCAGGACGCGTTCGGTCGCCGCCCGACCCGACGAAGTTCTGGCCCGGCTTCCCGGGCAGGCCCTAAAGGTCTGCCGTGTCGCGTCGGCCACGAAGACCGATGAGGGCCACCGCGGCGGCGATCAGGCCGACCCCGATCAAGAGCACGACGCCGACCGCCATGCCGGCGTCCCCGCCGCCACCGTCGCCACCACCGGTCCCCGGAGCGGACGCTGGCACAACCGCGGTGGCCGTCGGCAGAACACCGTCGCGGCGCCTCACCACGGAGACCGGCACCGCCTGACGCGGCTCAACCTGCCGCACGACCGCGGCGTGCGCCGGAGACTCCGCGGACGAGGCCAGCGCAGGCCCGGACAGCAGCGCAGACCCGCTCGCCGCCACAGCGAGTGCCAGGGTTGGCCGCCAACGCATGATCCTCCAGCCTCCTTACGTGCCCGGACGACACATGCTTCTCGGCGGCTGATACCCGGCGCATCCGCTGAAGGGACAGCTTCCCCCGCAGCTCGGACCCCATGTCACGACCCGACCCGGGTGCCCCGCACGCCACGGGTGGGATCCCTGCTACTCTTTCTCGGTCGCTGAGCCCCCGTAGCTCAGGGGATAGAGCACCGCCCTCCGGAGGCGGGAGCGCAGGTTCGAATCCTGCCGGGGGCACAACTTCTTCCTCGCGAGCGAGCAAGAAGTTGTGCTGATTCCTCCCTGGGACCGAGCCCCAGACCCCACGCCGGTGGTCACTCCCGCCGTTCACCTCGGGTCGCCTAGCACTCGCCAGCGCAAGCTGCGCCGGGCGCTTGCTCCTGGGCAGTTCAACCAAGCAAGCACCCTCGCATTTGGTGACCTTGCCCGCACATGGCAAGCGCACCTTCGGGAAGCCACGGCGGTAGTCGATCAACACCACCTAGGAGGTCGGTCGACGCACGCATAACTGTCCTTATGGTGTACCAACCGAAGTAGCCAACGTGGGGCGAGCGCGCTGCTAACCCGATGGGACCGCTTCACCGACGACAGTCTTGAGGACGGGCATGCTCGGTGCCGTTCAAGAGCGTGGACGTCCGCTCCAAGAATCCTGACAGGGCGGCACATCCGAGCGACCCGCGCTACGCCGGCCAGCAGTTCGCTCAACAGCGCGTTGCAATGTTTTTCTGGAGGACGGCGAAGTCGCCACCAGCTATACGACCGGTCCACCGGTGGCGCCGAGCTGTTCAGCTCACAGCTCAGCAGCTCGGCCCCAGGCAATCTCGCAGAGTCAGAACTTGAGGATGCGTGCCATAAACGAGAGTGCTACTAGATTCAGGGCGGTCGTGCCCACCTCTATCGCCACGTGCTCGATAATTGGCCTTCCTCTGACCACCCTGTGAACGGTCTTGCCCTTGGTGACCCGTAGGACGTTTCCATCAGGAAGAATGTAGGCGGTCACCGAGTATCCCTTCTCGCGATGGGTGCTACCTCGACTGATTTCCCAACACGGCAAGCGTGTCTTGAGGACGCGACCTCGAACCAGGTACGACTTTGGCACAATTCCGCCAGATCCAGCACGCCCGGCGAACCAACGTGCCACGCGCTCGGAGTTCCACGGCACCTTATCAGGATGGTCTCCTCGAATACGTTCGTATGGAGACTGATATGCAAGGGCTACCGGACGCGGGATATCGGGGCATACAGTTGCAAGATCCCGGTATACATCGGGGGAGGTTGAATCAATGATTTCACCTCGGCCCATCGGAACGTAGATCGGAGGATGAAGATACGCCGCAGTCCGCAACAGCCTCTCGATCGGATCGACTACCTGTGAGAGCGACGCAAGGGTTCGTTTCCGCTCTTCGAGTGCCGCGCTTGCAGCTACCCGCTCTGCCTCTCGGAGGCACGAAGAACACTTTCCATCCACCCCAGCGTCCCTGCATGATTGGCACGTCCATTTTGTGCATTCGGCGCACGCTGCGACAGCGCGATTGCCGCAGCCGCAAATTGCAGACTTGACCCCAGGAATGTCTAGGTGGTATCGATTTCCGCAGGGCGTGGGCTGGTGAATCATTGCAACGCCCACGCCGGTCATCGTCGGCACGGGTCGCATGATAGTGCCGAGGCATTGGTAGTAGCCCGGGACGATCTGTGCTCTTAGTAGAGTGCCGCACCAAGCGCATGCCATGCGATCGCCTCTCACTCGCCAAAAACGCCTCTTTATGCCTACCCGATTTGTGCGGGTGTTCGCCTCAATCGCCAGGCCGGCAACCCATCGACCTCGACCTGACTCCCGGCCAAGGCTGCAGTACTCACGACGTGGGGCTAGGGTGAAGCCCCTGGGCCAGATTTGCGAGCAGCCTCTGCCAGTGTGAAGTTTGATGTCCAAGGTCAAGAGGGCCGACTAGCCAAGTCTCCATCAGCTGTCCGGCCGTGGCCCCTCGACAGTGGTGGCGGGCACGGTCTCCGTAACGAGAGCGCCTGAGTCGTTGCAGTAAGGTCCCTCGCAACCACGCCGCCCGTCAAATCCTCAGCCGTAACGCGATCAAGGCGCAGGAACGAACCGTCGGCCACTAATCCCAAGCTTGCGACCGGCATTCGGCCAGGGCGCAAACCGCCGTAGCGCGGCGTGATGGCACCTGCGCGCGTTGATCTCCCAGGGATTACCGGCAACGGAAGTCTTGGGGACAGCGTGTGACACGATCGGCGTGCTGTCAGTAATGAGATAGACCGACCAGCTTCCGATGGTGGTACGGTTCGCCGGCGTAGCTATGCCGTCCGCTCCGACAACGCTTGGGCTTCCATGGATCCGGGTGAGCTGCAGTTTGATGCGGTGCTCAAGAAGGTGCTTGAGTATCTAGGCGTCAATAGCGCGATTATCTTCATGGTCGCGCTGGCATTCATGATCCAATCCTGGATTGGGCCATTGCGTCAAGCTGCAGTGGTAGCTCGAACGGTCCCAGCTGGTTGGTCTAGAGCGACCGCCGCTGCCAAACGGAACGGGCCAGCACGTGTGGCCGCTTCCATTGCCATAACCACCCTGGTCGTTCTTGCCCAACTGCTCGTCGTCTACATGACGTACGTGATCGGAAACTTCTTCTCGGTTCTGTTTGACGACGACGCCGAACGCAAAGCGCGCATAGACCAACTGATTGTGACGAACCGGTTCGAGGTGTTGGAGGTGGGGTCTCCTCAAAGCGCACTGTCAATGGACTGGGTTTCAGGGGTATATGTCGCGCTCGCAGCGTTGTTTATCTTTCTGAGTTACCGTGGACTTTGGGCCGCCGGTCTGGTTCTGACCCTCCCGGTCATCGGGTTCACCATGATAGCTCTATTGGGGATAGCCGGGACGTTAGTTTCCGACGACATTGACGCCGCGGATAAATATTATTTGCAAGTCGCCGGAACAGCCGCGGCAGTTGGCGTACTTTTTTGTGTTGCGTGCGTCATGAGCCTTCGCGGGTCGAACGCAATTGTACGTGCTTGGCAACTCGTGCCTAGATAACGTTTGGGCATGCGACCCGACGGCATCATGTAGATTTAGCTGGCGTCCGGCCGGCGTCTGTCCGAATCCTGGCACTGGACCTAGAAACACGATGTGCCGGCGATCATGGCACCGTGCCGGACTAGGGCTCGGACGTCCGTGACGTCGCGCTAACGGGTGAGTGCCTGCGGTCTGGCTGTCGGTTCGGAAATACTCGGGAACCAGCTGAACGCTTTGAGCTCATCACCTGCTGCGATGTTTCGAGGTTTGTTCTCATGTTCTTGCCCTGGCTCGACCAGCTGTTAGCGGCTGTCCGACGTGCCCCACGGCTATGGTCCATCACAGGTGCAATAGTCCTCGCTCTCGCGGTCGCTGGCGTCGTGGTGGTCACGCTGCCTGAGGCAGACACAGCCGAGTCGGGCCCATCTGCCGTGTATTTCGATAGCTGCGACGAAGCCGAGAAGGCCGGTGCCGTGCCACTCCGCAGCGGAGCACCCGGTTACCGTCGCGGCCTCGACTTAGACGAAGACGGGGAGGCGTGCAAGGCGACTGTCACCTCGCCCCCGACACCAACCTCGGCCGCTCTGGCGCCGGCGAGAGCTCCCATCTACATCGAGTGCTACACGGACGACGACTTCCTGCAGGGTGGTAGCTACACCATCGCGACAGACAACGCAGGTAGACCGAGCTTCGCTGCGCCATGGTCAGCCAGAGCACGTTCCTGCGAAGCCCATGCCACCGTCGTCCCAACCACGGCCCTGGAGAAAGCCGCCTACAAGACCGCCAAGTACAGGGACGGCGACGTCGCAACGCTTTACACCATCTGCGCCGCCAACGATCCTGACGAGGTCTACGCCTCACCCGGCTTCACCGCCAGCAACGAACAGATCCCAGAGATCAACGGCGCGCTCACCCTGTGCCCCACACACCCGCAGGCCGGAGAGTGGCGTCAAGCCGTCAAGCGAAGCCGGGCGGACGCGCAGCTAGCCAACGACGGACGGATATTTAACGACGGCACCTTCCTCGTCGGAGAAGACATCAAGCCAGGCACCTACGTCGTCACGGACGTGAAGGGTTGCTACTGGGAGCGGCAGACCAAGACCAGCGACATCATTGCCAATAGGTTCGTGACCAGCGCCCGACGCGTCGAGGTGACCATCAAATCAACCGACTTCGCCTTCCACGCCGAGGGCTGCGGGCAGTGGCGCCCGGCCTGACGGTCATCTGGCCACACCGGGGCGCGCTCGCTATCCCGCTGCCGACCGGCAGCCATACCTAAGCTATTCGGTGTTGGACAGCTAGGGGTCGAGTGCTCGCCGCAAGAGTGTGGTCTCCGCAGCGCTGGGCGGGCCGGCGCTGCCAGCGTGCCACTCAATGACGAGCCTTTGGTCTGACGGCAGGGCGTAGGTACGTACGGCTCGGCTGGCTACACCTGATCCATACGGGTGACCTCCCGCGCCCAGCGAGGCGGTCAACGGCAGGCCGAGTCGTTCCGCGACTGCCTGCCATGGCCGACCGAACGCGAACACGTCGGTGACGTTGATGTCCGCGATCGGCTGCCATACGAAGCGGTCGATCACTTCAGGTGGCGGTGCCATCGGCGCAGTGATCGAGGTGGAGTGCCACGGGTAAAGCTCCATGATGAGCAGGTCTGCGAAGCTCACTCGGGGATCGCCGAGCCAGTTGCGCGCGAAGCGGACGCGGGAACGGTGGAAGAGGTTAGGTCCCATCGTCGCGTCCCACTCGCCGCCGTGTACGGCCCGGTGCTACTCCAGGCGCTGTACGAGCCGAGCCGTTGGATGTGCTTGGCGAAGATTCCGTCACGGGATTGGAACGGCGGCTGGTAGGCGCCGGGGTTGAGGCCGAGCACGACCATCCGCGGCCGCGTGCTGGTCCCGCGCAGATCTCCGATGTAGGGCTCGGGGAAGCCGTCGCGGCTGGGCGTGCCCGGACCGCTTCCTGTGTAGCTGCTGTACCAGGCCGGCAACGGCGCCGCCATCGGATCTGCGCCTGCGAGCCAGTCGGCGACATGGTGGTCCCAAAAATCTGCGATTTCTTGGAGCAGCGAGGACATGGACGAACGCTAGTCGCGTCGATGCCAGCGGCAACAGCCCCTTAGGCGGCAACAGGCGACCTGTTCCCCGCCAGGGTTCGGCCCGTCGGCTGATGGGCAGCGCCCGAGTGGACGGCCAAGGTGTGCCGATGACCCACATTGCGGGCGTCGTCGAGGTTTCAGAGGTCTTCGCCGAGCTCCATGACCGTCGGAGGGTCTTCCACTCCGAGGCCGACCTGCAGCACGCGTTCGCCTGGTCAGTCCAGCGACTAGGTCGTGTTTCGTAGGGCGTCGATGCTGCGGCGTGTCGGTGATCGATAACTGAAGAGGTCTCCGGTAGTTGGTTCAGCGACCAAGCTAGAACTTCACACCGGAGACCTCGTGCCGAGCGTAGCGGCAGTGAGGCGACATGACCTGACCGACGTGCAGTGGGCGGTGCTCGAGCCGCCGTTGCCGGCGGGAACCGGTCGTGATCAGCCCCGCAAATGGACCATGAGGATGATCATCGACGGGATCCGGTGGCGGGTCCGGACCGGCTCGCCGTGGCGAGAGGTTCCGGCGGTGTATCCGCCGTGGCAGACGCTGTATCGATGGTTCCGCCGTTGGCAGCGCGACGGGGTCTGGGCGCAGATTCTGGCGGTGTTGCAGGCCCGGGCGGACGCGGCCGGGTTGATCGGCTGGACGGTGAGCGTGGACTCCACCATCAGCCGCGCCCATCAGCACGCCGCGGGCGCCCGCCGCGACGGTGACGGGCAGAAGGAGCCGCCCGGCGGAACGCAGAGCGAGCCGGCAGATCACGCGCTCGGCCGGTCCCGGGGCGGCTGGACCACCAAGACCCATCTGGCCTGCGAGCAGGGCCGCAAACTGATGGCCGCGATAGTCACCGCCGGCCAACGCGGCGACAGCCCTCAGTTCATCCCCGTGCTGGCCAAAGTGCGTGTCACGCGCGCCGATGGCGGCCGGCCCCGGACCCGCCCGGACACCGTCCTGGCAGACAAGGCGTACACCTCCGCAGCCAACCCCGCCGCGGCATCCGAGCCTGCATCCCGAGCAAGACCGACCAAGACGAACACCGTAAGGCCAAGGGCTCCCGAGGCGGGCGTCCGCCCGCCTTCGACCCCAACCTCTACCGGGCGCATCACGCCGTCGAGTGCGGCATCAACCAGCTCAAACACCACCGCGCCATGGCCACCAGGTACGACAAACTCGCCGTGCGCTACGAAGCCACCCTGACCATCGCGGCCATCAACCAATGGCTCCGAGCCCTACGGAACACGGCCTAGCGCCGTCTGTCAACATTCGTCTGGAGGCCCAGGCCCGCGCCGGATGGGAGGCGGCGCGCCATTGATCTCCTCTGTTGGGGGCGATCATGGGCGCACAGCTGTGGAGTTGAAGTACATCAGGGCTTCGTGGGATGGCGGCGACCCCGTCACCGGAGAGCCTGTCCGACTGCGACACCACGGCGCCGATGACCTGGCACGGCACCACTTCGTTGCCGACATCGCCCGCCTTGAACAGATCTGCGCTGCTGAGCAGTCGCGGACCAATGGCTTGGCCATCATGCTGACCAACGCCAGGGCGATGTGGAACCTGCCAGCCGGCGACCGGCGGACCCGCGACCGGAACTTTCGCATACACGAAGGCCGAACCTTGACGGGAACCTTGGTGTGGGGCGAAGGAGACTTCCCGTCAAACAACAGGTCCCTACGTGGTACCTACCCGATCGTGTGGCAGCCCTACTCCCAGCTGGGTGGTCGCAACGGTGACTTTCGCTGGTTAGCGATTCCAATTGTTGGCTGACCGTCGAGCGACGAGCGATTCCGGCCCTACCTATTCCGCGGCCTGCTCACCTGCGGTCTGTGCCAGCGCCGAATGAACGCCGGCGTCCACCACGGCCACATCTACTACCGCTGCGTCGCCGCCGACCTGACCGATCCGCCTGCGGACCACCCGCCCACCGTCTACCTGCGGCAGGACGCACTGACCGCCCGTGTTAACGCGTTCCTGCGCCGGACCGGGCGCCCCGTCGACGCGGCGGTCGACCGAACCGCGGCTAACGAGGCGAACTCTCCGGACGGCGAGACAGAGCTCGCGGCGGCCCGCCAGGCGGAGGCATACGCGCGCTGCGGGCTGCCCCTGACCTACCACTGGGACCGGGACACGGTGGTCTTTCAAGTCCTGGTCCCGCAGGCGGTCTCCGGTGAGGCCGACGGGCCGGCGATGAAGCAGGCCGAGTTCGTCGTCGGCTGACCGCAGCCGGGCTGCGGTGAACGCGAGGAACCCCCACACAATTGGCCTTATGGTGCGTCGCCGTAGGTTCGACTGGTCGCCCCCGCCGACACAGTCGTGTAACACTGGGTTGCTGTATGGCCTCCCCGCGGTGCGTCGACCGAGCGCGTTCCCTGGATAGGGAGACCCGCCGGGAACGACGCCGGTTAAGGTGCGGCTTCGGGCTCGGCGGTGCTGCGCTCGGCACGAACGCGCTCCATGACCCGTAGTGCATACCTTCTGCGCCCCTCGAATGTCACGTCGACTTCGTCGTCTTCATCTATGGGCTGCTCGCCGGCGGTCGACGGCAGCGCAGCGAGTACTCGGGCGATGTTAAGTAGCTCATCGACGTCCCCGACCCGCAGCTCGCCCAAGGACTGCCAGGTCCGTCGACCATTACTTGTCTGACCAACCGGCACGAGAGACGCGAGCAGATCCTCTAGCTGCCACGACGATGACTCAAGCACCCCCCACAACAGCGCTTGGGTAGCCGCCGATCCTTGCAGCTCAAGGAATGTATAAAGGAATCGTGGTAAATCCGGCGCTTCGGTGAGTGCCTCCTGCGAGGCCGCCCGCAAATGCTTCTCCACCAGGGACGAGACAGCCTGCACTCCATCGAATAGCCAAGTCGGCGGCGGACCGGAATCAGCACGCTTCGCCATTCTGACGACATCAGCCGCCATCGCCAATTCTGAAGTTCCACGGACGGCCAAGGCGTGAAGGGTCGTCAGGGCGTCATCGCCATCTAGGCGGAGGACAATCCTCGTCGCGACCCGAAGAATCTCCCGATCGCCCCGTAGTCCAAGTATGCCTGACCGCTGGTCGCTGGACGGGAGGTAGTTTCTTCCTAACAAGCTAAGTGCCAGGCCCGTTGGCAGCGGGGATTGCTCATCGACGCGATACAGCTTTCGGGCTACCTTGCCGGCATCCTTGTCGAACCAGCTCTGAAGTCGCTCGATCGAAGGCCCAAAGGCTCCTGCTCGCATCTCGTTAACGGCGTCGGCAACAAGTTTCTCTGCGAGATCGCTGGCAGGCACGCCGACCTGGGTGTATCGGTCGAAGAACTCATCACTGTCCACTCCGCGGCGGCGCCGCACATCCTCCCGATAAGAGGCAGCATACGAGGTGTTTTCTCGCGCACCTCGCAGATAGAGGAAAAGTTCGGACATCAGAGCGGCGATCGATTCAACGTGTCGCGGCTTTCCTTCCTCGGCGATGCGATTCTTCCAACGTTCCCACCGTTCGGGGTTTGTTTCGCTATGCCGCCCGAAAGCGAACGAGCTTTGGAGCAGTTCAGACTTATGGTTGATCACCAGCTCATGTACGTCACGCTCGAAGGTTCGAAGAAACGTCATGAGGAGGAAGTCAACAAAATCGACTTCACCATGCACCTCTGGCCACAACGCGTCAACCTGTGTGAACAGTCGTTTGACGGCCCGCGGCTGATCGAGATACCGAACTAGGCATTCAGACCACGCCGATTGGAGACGAGCACGAGCATCGGGGGCGAGTTCAACGCCATGCGCTGCACAAAACGCATCGATTCCCTCATTGACAAGGTTGATCTGTTGGTCCTCGAGTAGCGGCGGAATATCGAGGCGGACCTGAACCATTTTCTCCAGGTATTGTCGTGCTCTTCCGGGACCCGAACCGATAAGCTGAGTGTGTTGTAGTACTTCGGCGAGCGTCGCCTCGTCGTATGCGAGCAGGTAGTAGACGTTAGGCAGCCGACCGATCAATCGGACCAGCTTGAAGGTAAGCAATAACTCGTCGGGTTGGAGCCGATCTAGATCGTCTAGAATTACAAGGACTGGATGATCCAGACCTTCTAACGCCTCCGCGAATATTTTGCGAAGCCGTTCTGGGCTTCGATCGCCCATAATGAGCGACGCGGCTGATGTCATCGCACCCGTGGCGTTGACACCGACCGCAGTGCCAAGTGTGCCGGCCGGTGCCAGGCGCTCGACCCATTCGCCGAGTGCTCTCCGTCGGTCCGGTCCCATGACCGCGTCGGGCACCACATCCCGGATTTCCGCAAAGAAGCCTGCGACCGACCTCTCGTACGACGAGTATGCCCAGGGGTTGTGCCGCGCAAGGTACCAGCCCTCCTCTCGCAGATTCGCCTCTATGCCGATAAGCAGGCTCGACTTGCCGCTACCCCAGGGGCCGACGAGCGCGACGACGGCACTGTCAGACTGGTTTGATACAGCCTCGATGGATCGGGTCAACTGCGCTGCCAGCCGACCGCGGTCCAGCTGGTCATTTACCTCATCCACTGGATCGTCGGCATAGAGATTGCCGCGGTTGCGGGGAAGCATCCGCCGATTCCTAGTTTCGCTGACAGGGTCACTGCCCTTGCCTGTTCGGCGGAACAACCCCATGGACCGTGCTCCTTGCAATCGAGTCAGAGGTGGAGACAAGCGATCGTAGCCGTTGGCTTACGGATCGCCTGGAGGTTGGCTGCCGCCTCGCGAAGACCGACAAACCTCCAAAACAAGCACGGCCGTGCTCGCAACCTTGCACGGTAGCCGAAGTCGGTCCCCGCTACGGAGTTCGTGGCTGACCATCAAGCCGGTTGTCGGCGTTGCGCCAGGAGGGTCAGCGAAGAGGTTAAGGAAATCGTTGGCAGGCGGCGCAGCTCGACAACCGCCCATAATCGTTCTTATGGTGTAGCCACCCTGCGACGAACTCGCCGTTTGGCCATCAAACGCCCGCACATCGTTCTCGGCAGTGTGTTCCTACCCGGCAGAAATCCCGACGACTGGCGAGACGGGAGCCTGCGAAACAGAGTGCGGGAGTCGGATACGGCTTCGGCCTAACGGCGATCGCTGTCCAGAACCTATGCTCGTCTAACAAATCGGACTGTCTCGTTGTCTAAGTCAACTCGGCTGGCCTTAAAGCCTGCTGCCGTGATCGCCTTGCCGAGAGAATTTGTGGAGGACCGCCAATATGGCGGATGTTTCCTCGCTGAGCCTGCAAGGTCGGCGCCGAGAATCTCCTCGATTTCTCCAAAGCTGAGCGGAAGGTCGTCCGCGGACTGTGCCCGCAACCAGGCCGTCAAGGGCAGGTATTTCCCCCAGCTCGTCACACCGACCATCGATGTCGCCTCGCTCGACGCGTTGGACTGCATGTTGGAGAGAACGCTGACCACTTCGTCTGGAATGCGGAATCCAGCGGCCTTCTCATCGTTAGGGTAGACAGCAACGAGCATCGGTGTCACGCGCTCGGCTACTAGGCCTTCGCCTTGGAGCTCTGAAGTAATGCGTGCGACCGGGGTAGTGAACCCCCGCAGTGTTCTTGATTCTTCATAGCCACAGATGTCATAAACCGTGTCGCGATCGATAATGCCACCGAGGTCAGCCGCGGACCAAATGACAGCGGCGTGCGGGAAGCCCTGCATCTCGAGGCGCCGGAGGAGCTCACGGATACCTTCGGTCGTCCACCCGTGGTCTTGCTGGAGGTCTTCGAGTGGGCGGGCTGCGTCTTCCACGGAGATAGGACTGACTTCAACGTCGAGAACCCCAGAGCGCTGCAGCAGACTGCGCGGAGTTAGCAGGAAGAGTCGTCGACCGTTGCTACGGTCGAAGAACTCCTTGACCATCTCGTGACGAGGCCCGATGGCGACGTTTCGATGACGCCACCACCAGTCCTCCTTCTCATCTCCCGTGATGATCACCAGGTCAAGACCCCGTTGGGTGGCCTCGTCGCAGGCCTGTCGGTACACAAGGAAATCGCCGGCGGCCCCCTCTGCGTTAACGTCGCCCTTGTCGGCATCGAGATACCCGGGCGGCACCTGAGCCTCGACCCGTCGGTTCCCCTCGACGATAAGGTCCGCCTCGTCTGAAGGACAGGACAACACCCGGCCGTCCAGCAAGACCTCAAGCCTGCGGAGCACGCGGTCTTCGGCGGCGGGAGAGTCGGCACGTACACGGTTCGGTTCGCCACGGTCGACTGCTTCGCGAAGTCGGTCGAATGCCTCGCCGACGCCGTCCTGCAAGCGGCTCAGTTCTTGGTCGTCGAGCGCCACCTGCTTCGCCCACCTGGCGAGCGCGTCGCTTGCCGATCGCTGATTCCTGTCGAGCGTGTTGCGCAGGTCTTGTGCCGCCCCGGCCGGGTTCCCGATTGCCGCCAGCCGGTTGCGATGGAACTCCCGCATCGCCTGGTGAGGAATGACCAGTCGATGGCCGATCTTGTCAAAGATCGTCAGCAGGTCCTCAGTCGTGCGCTCGTTGTACCGGTAGAGGTTTAGCAGCACGTTGGCGTCCACGGCTATCAAAGCCGACGTCAACGCTCGGTCCACGTCCGGGCTCCCATGGATGAAGTAACCTTCGAAGCCGTCGAAGAGGCCAGGCATCGTTGCAGACTACGCCTGTAGAGGTGCTCACCGCGCTCCTCGCACTCAAGACTTCAGCGACACGCTGCCCTGTACGCCATGCTCGCGTCTCGCTTGGCTCGGTGGGTAACACCAACATCGTCGGCGCAGCGGGCACAGTGGGTGGAGGTTCGCGGACTCGTCCCAGCGCAGTCCAGGACGGTGCCGACGCACTAGTCATGCGGTCGATGCGTGCCGGAGTGATCGGACCACAAAATCAATACCACGACAGCGGTCGTGACCTGGCCCGGCCTGCAGATCATAAGCGCCCAGGCCGTTGACATCCAGGGTATGGCAGCGCTGCCGGGTCCTATGCGCCGTCGCGGACGGGTCAGATGCTGTTGACGTGAACACTCAGTGGACGGTCGCTGAGACCCAGTCGGCTTGGACCATCGACTCATTGCGGATTCGACCATCACACCTAGCGATTACTCACCTCGCGGCTGGGTCGCCAATCGCGAGGGGGCATCGACGTGATAGACCAAGGCGTTGGAGCTCGCCCTGGCACCGACGCCCACATCGGACGGCGCCGTCAACTGACTTAGGGCCTGGCGCAGCCCGGCGGCCGCTATGACAAGGTAATCGACCAAAAGCGTCCTGGTCCATAAACGGAATTGGACGTATGAGGATCAGCCGTCCTCCAGGAACTTCGCGATGTGTGCGGGCACCTGAACCTGTTTCAGCGCTCCGGGCTCGAGCTTTACAAGGCCATCGCCGTGATGACCCCGCGCCGCAGACCTCAGTGCGTCTTGCCCTATGTCGCTTCGAAGCCAATTCGTAAGTTCGCTAATCGCTCCCGGTAGCACGTCGTCCGACCTTCGCTTCAACTGAATTCCATAGAGCGTGTTTGTGGGAGTAGCGCCGACAGAGTTTACGACGACCCGGAACTTCTCCTTGCCCATCGGCCCCACAAGAATGTCGGGCGTGGGGACGGTCTCAAGTGAATACCAAGGATCGCGAATTTTGCAGAGATGCCTCTTATGAAGCGACAACGCAACCCCTTCGTCGATGATCCTTTGAATCCGTGGGTCACTTGCGTCTCCAGTCTGGAGATTCAACATCCAGCACCTAACACCTTTGGAGCTCAGCTCAAGGTGCTCCTTCTCATCAAGGTCGTCGCCAATCAAGTCCCGTAGCCTGCTTATAGCCGGCAGATATGCGTGGCGAGGCAACTCATCTGCCTCCGATCTGGTGCGAAGGAAAAAGGAGTTGGCTCCCGTCGCCACGCCCCTTCTTATATTCGCAAGTACTCCCAGCGGCGTGGCCTCAGAAGCGCGGCGATTGGCAACGTGAGAGGCAAGCAGCTTCCGGGGACTGAAGCTAGGAGGGGTGACACCCACCCGCTCGATGTCGTTCACTACAGATGCCCGGAAACCAGACTCCAAGTCGCCGGCGACCCGCACAACTTTCAACTTCTGTCGACGGCTCCGCTCGGGCCCTACGTACAACACCATGGCCGCGACCTGGGCTCCGGGGAATACGTTCAAGTCATTGGGAAACAGATGCAACTCTGTGGGCCGCGTCCCAACCGACCAAAGTCGCTGTCGAACAGACTTCGCATAATCTGCCTCGAGCCAATTAGCGGGGAGTAGGAGGCAAAGGGCGTCCTTAGGCTTGAGGGCCGCGAGCGAAGCTGCCAGGAAGTACGTCGACAGGCCGGACCGAAGTCCGGGAGCAAGGCTTCCAACTGCCGCCCGCGCCGCGGACTTTTCCGAAGCAGTGAGCTGTTGATGGCGGGTGTAGGGCGGGTTTCCCAATAACAAGCGCGCCCCATCGAGTTCTGGCCAGCGGGTTATGAGCCACTCTAAAAAGTCTTCGTGCCGCAACCGAAGCCGAGATCTATTCAAACCGTCTGACGGGCGACGATCGAGATCCGGACGGGCAGCGAGCAAGCCGAGCGTGACGAGATTTACGTCTACAGCATGAACCTCGCTTTCTCGCCACCACTTAAGGGCCGCGATCGTAAAAGCACCAACGCCCGCTCCTGGATCGGCCACGGCGGCAGGTTCGGGCAGATTCCTAAGGACGTGGTGCATGTAGTCGAGCACCGGAGTCGGCGTAAAGAAGGTGCCAAGCAACCGCCGGCGCGGCCCAGACACGATCCGTTCATAGATCAAGGCGAGTGGGTCTGCGCCGGCTGCAATGTCTTCGCAGATGGCATCGACAAGCTGAGGCGGCGGCTCTTCCGAGGCCTTGAGCCATTGCCGGACAGCCTCGGGAAATTGGCGAATCGACTGACGTCCCGGACGGCGCTTGGCCAAAGCTGCCGCGACGCCTCCCAGCGCGGCTAGCTGCTGACGTTCGAAATGGTTGGCTCCTGGGACCTCTTTATGCGAAATTGGTTCGAGCTTCTGCTTCCTGCACCATGCCGCAATATCCGATACCGACTTGGGCCAGACGCGCACTCTCCTCTCTGAGCGCACGTCGCCGACATCATCGGCGTCGATAATCGTGAGTTGTTCAGGATACTGCGGCGACACAGGCCTTTTCCTTTGCTCGAACTTGCTCTTTCCTGGAGGCGCCATCCGAAAGGCGACTCTTTCTGTCCGCAACAGCGCATTTGGTCATACAGCGCTGCATTGTACGGGTCCGAGCGACATGGATCAAGAATGTTTGTGTCACAGTGGATCAGGCACCCCTGCCGTCAGGGCGCCCCGTGGGAGCGTAACTAACGCCTCTGTCCATATGCCATTTCGGTCTACTGGCAGGTATGGCCCCAGGACTCTGGCGCGGCACCAGGCCAAGGACGCGGCGCCGATTGTTAAGGCACAGCAGACGAGTGCCCAGTGCTCGGTACGCTTGCCGACTTCATACTCGTTTCTGCTGATAAAGAAGCGGGCCGTGGGACCTGGAAGGGCGCTTTGGCCTTTAACCTCGAGTTGTCGAGCTGGCCCAGAGATGGTTGGGGCAAGAACATCAAAACCTAGCGAATCCGATATGAGACTGACCCGCTGAGTCCTCTGCGCGAGGTCGTCACGCCCAAGTCCTGACAACTGTGAACGGCAATACTCGAGGACGACAACTTCTGCCGCCGCACCGACCTCGGCTTTACGATCATCGAAAAGCCCCGCTTCGACCGGCCCCTCTGCGCCTAGTGATGCCGTGGCACGGCGACCTTCAAACTCGGCATAGAGGAGTGGCGCGAGTACGGTAACAGCGTCGTCATCCGCCATTTCCGATATGGCGCAAAGCAAGGGGACCGGCACGATGCGCTCGCCTAGTCGCCGAAGCAGTCCAGCCGACAAAAGTGCCCGTTCGCTTTCTCTCAGTTCCTCGGACCGGTGGACGCCGCCTGTCGTGGCATTTGCGTACGCTCGAGCGACGGCAGTTATGTGGCTTCCATTTGTGTCTATGGTCCTCGCGACATAGAGCGCAGCACGGAGTTGCTGCCTCATGCGGGTTGGACCTCCCATCGCTCCGATACATCCGTTCGAGCGCCACCCAAATGCTCAAGAATCTCCTCCAAGTCTTCCGGATCGTCGACCAAGTCTCCCGAATCGTCGTCGTCCGGGAGAGCCATTTGCACTAGCCCTGGGTCGTCGAGCATCTGCGACAGCCGTCTCGTCTTCTCTGCGACCCTCCTATCGACACGGTCGTCGATCGTTCCATCGGCCAGCAATAGTGTCACGTTCGTTTGAACGTCGGGAGAGAGGCCCAAGCGGTGAATTCGATCAAGGGATTGAAGATACTGGCCGGCATTGAACGTTCGATCCAGGTAGATGGCGTCGTGACACGTCCTGTGAAGGCTCACGCCTTCTGACATCGCTGCGGGATTTGCCAGAAGCACCATACATCTGGGATCGCTGCGGAAGCGTTCGAGCTCACGTTCTCTAGTCCGAACCCCTGGCTGCGCTGTCTCGTCACTCGGAATCGCACCATAAATGACGGAAGGGTAGAGTCCCGCAAGTTGTACCTCCAATGCGAGAAGGTTGTCGGGGAAATTGGACCATACAAGCGTTTTTCTACCCGCCATAGAATTCTCGTAGACGATCGCACAGGCGCGCTGAACCTTGGCCGGAACCTCGTGCGCCGCATACGTTTCAACCAGCCTCGCAAGCCGACTTCCGGCCGGGATAGCGAGCGGGGGATAGCGATAACTCTGGCTTTGACCCGCGCCTCGTGCCAAAAGCTGGGGGCTAGATGCGGCTTGTAATAGGTACATGACGACGTCGCCCATCTGCGCGAACATTGTGCGATCTCGACGGTCGAGATCGAACATACCGGCATATTGGCTTAACATCGCGTCGTAGATTTGACGTTGCAGCGGACTCATCGCTACGCGTATGCGGCCAACGACTACGTCGGGAAGCTCAAGCTCGCGCTTATTGGTCCGGACATAGATCGGGCGAATCGCTTCAGCAACCGAGGCCATGGCGGTCATTGGAGGCTCTTGTTGCATCGCCTGCCGAGGTAGCCGCGCCGACACCCTTCCGCCTGGCCACAGGATGTCCAGGAGCGCCCTCAGGTCCCGCGGATGGTTAGGCGCAGGCGTACCGGTGAGTATGTCTCTGCGTGCCGCCAACGGTGCAAGGTCCAGTAGCGCTCTGCCCCACCCGCCGGCCGCACCACGCTTCGCTCGGTGCGCTTCGTCAACGACAAGGTGCACTCGCTCGCGAGTCATCCACTCCGTAAGACGGTCTGTTGAGTTTGGTAGCCGTTGGTAGTTGACCAAGACGACGTCGGTCGCTGGGAGTGCGCCACCACGCCAGCGGCCGATTGACAAGGGTGGGTCGACGATGCCTTGTGCCTCCTCCTCCCACGCGTCAAAGGCTGAGAGAGGCGCCACCACCAAGAGCCGGTCGACGCGACCTTGTTCTTGGGCATGGAGGTGTAGGGCGATGGCGACAGTGGTCTTGCCCGCTCCAGGAACGGAAAAGTTGGCGCCGTGCGCTAGCCCTTGAAGCTTCTCAAGGTCACGCTGCTGGAACCGGCGAAGCTCGCGGCGTAGCCGCCTCGACTGGACCCGCTGTAGTCCCACGAACGGCGCTGCAGGTAGCTCCGAGTCTGCCCGGCTGGAGTCGAGCGACGTCAGCGCGAGTTGGTCGTCCGCCTTGGTCTGTTCGAGAAGACGCCGGACCGCCTGGTCAGGGTCTAGGCGGATTTGATGTCTACCCAGCAGACCCCGCAGCCCGCCTCGGCGCGCAAGAAGCGTCTCTGGACGTACCTTCATTCGCTGACCAGGCCGCGGCTGCTCTTCCGCGATAAGGAGTCCGAGTTCCGCCCATTGGTCGTCGGTAAGATTGTGCCGTTCAAAATAGATACGGACGGGAGTGCCCGACAAGGTCATGCTTAGGCGTGGTCCCGAGGTGTCTGTCACGCCTCCTCACCTACGAGAATCGTGTTCGACACCTGTCGGTCAAGCTGGGCTCGAATCTGGCTGAGTAGACCGGATAGCTCTTCGGCCGTCTGCGCGGCGCGGGTGAGTAGCGGCCTGAAGCCGGGGTCATTACTCACCTCCTCTAAAGCGTCCGATGCTGACTTCAATGCCAGACGGGCACGATCGAGCTCAGCGACTGGCCGATTGAACCGCCCGCCCGAACGCTTCCTACGTTTTGCGGAATCGAGGGCCAGCTCTACACTTTGCCGCACGACGCCAAGGACTTCTGTGCCGACAATAGTTGAACCGTCGGGCAGTTGAACGTCTTTGTCGCCAGCCTCATTCGCAGCTACAACAAGATTCAGGATTGCGTCAACTTGAGCGGTCGCGACTGTCTCGGGGGCGTCGGGCTCATCTCCGAGGACGTCAAGTCCCAGATCATCACCGCTGCCAACGTCCCTTTGCCCCGGCACGACTTGATTAACGCCATTGCCGCTCGCGGTTTGGATCGCCGCGTCTGGGTCATTGGCTTCACTTTGATTAGAAGGGAGAAGAGATCGCAGTTGTTCGTGGCTCTTGAGCGTTTCTACCACGCCGTCGCGCTCCACCCAGTCGTCCTGGGCTCCCCGGAGCTTGTGGACAGACCCAACTTGCGAGAAGTAGGCAATCAGCCAGCGCTTAATGTGCATGTCGCCGGCCGGGTAGCCGTCGCTGTTGTCTAGGGCTTTCGTGTCACGTAGTAGCTCGGCCCAGTTTTGGCGGCGATCCTCTGTGTCGTCGAATGAAGTCAACGGAAGGACATTCTCGACCAAACTTCGTGCGCGATGCATGAGCGCAAGGATCTCTCGACTTTCCCGAACATCCTTGCCCTTCTTTCGGAGCTTGCGAGCGATCTGCTCGTCGGTGAACCCCTCGCCGTAGAGGCGTTGAATCATCATTAATTCGCTGACAAGGCGGTATTTGTCCTTGAGCTCAATCTGCTGTTGAAGCACCATTTCGAGTTCAAGTAGTTCAGCGTCTGTGACGCCGCTCGGCAATACAGCTACGCGCAGTGTCCCCGTGGGCCCGCGGCCCTCACTCTGGAGCTCTCTCAACAGAACGCAGCGCGTGTTTGCGTTGATCAGCTTTCCTTCGCGTGTGATCACACCGGGCTGCGTTTGCCCGCCTTCTGCGAGCAGGTTTGCCTTTAGCTCTTCGGCCTTACGATGAGAGGTTCGAACAAGTTCTGCGACGATCTGCTGCGCCTCTTGCGAACTAGGATCGGCGAGGACGAGATCGCGGTCGGGGTGTTCCGCCAGCTGTGGCGCGATGCGAAAGCTGTCAGCGTTGAGGAGGGGAAGGCCAAGAGGCACCTCGATTACTGGAAGCACTTTCGTGTTTCGGAGGGGGATCCTTACGGTCTCAGGATCGCTTTCGTGGTTGTGATCGGACAACGCTCGTAGGAGGTACTGTTTACGGTTACTCTCCGTCACCGCTTCTCCAAGTTGGGGATGGACGCTCTCGTGTTGTGCTGCCCTCACAGCTGTATGGGTCCATTCTGCACGCTGCTCCTGACACTTCACGCCCTCGAATGGGCGGCCTGAGGCGAAAGGACGATGGATGTGCAGGCCCCGGGGCCTCGGCACACCACGCAGTCAAACTGGCGTCACTAGCCGACCCGCCCCTAGCAACGGACCCTCTGGCTCCGACCGAAGCAGGTGCCGCTGACGGGGACCGACCTGGTGGTGGCGGTGGTCAAGCCGCCTGCAGTAGAGCGCAGCCAGAAGACCGTGGAGGCACGTCTGGCCCGCCCGCGCGGCCGTGCTCAACATGCTTGCGACCATCTCCTTTGGAAGGTGAGGCCGCCGGCGGGAGATCATCTATGGCTGGTAGAACCAACTTTCGCATGTCGAGACAAGTTTTGGTGATCCTCGAGGAAGTCGCCGGATGCTTAGACACGGGTACTCGCTGTACGCGTTCCGCGTGCACTCGCACGGGGGCAGCCCTGCCCCACTGGGCAAGTTCGACGGCGAGCAGGACGCGCTTCCGCTGCTCTACGGCATCCTTCGTGGCCTCTCGACCCACCCGGTGACCGACAAGCAGCGGCATCTGAGACTGAAGCAGGTCACGCCGGCTGGGCGCTCGGTGCGCTTCTCGATCTATGTCGGAGCCAGCGGGCAGACGTCGGAGTTCTATCATCAGGACGACGAGGAGACCGTCCTCTTCGTCCGCGACGACCATCACATTGAACACACGACACTGAGGTGCCTCGTGCTCGCCCCTACGCAGTCGACGACCGGACTGCTTGTTCTCGAGGTACAGGGCAGGGCGGGCGCCAAATCTCTGCTGGCGCCAGCGTTGTCGCGACGCTTCAAGGAGTTCAGCGGAAACTACATCCTGGACGTTGCTGCGGTGGTCGACGAAGCCGGTCTCGCCAGGTTGCTAGAGGAGGCGAATGCCCATCAAATCACGCTTAGGCGACATGGTCTCCCGGCAGACATCGCGGACGCCGTCGACTTGTCCGATGAAGACGCCGAGACCGGGCGCCTCGAACTCAAGATCACGCCGGGCAAGGTCAAGCAGTTTCAGCGAAGGCTGATCGCCAAGTTGCGCGGCGACGATAGCTCCGCGCGGATGCGGTTGTTGCACCTCTCTGGGATCGAGTTTGACGAGCTGAACGTAGCGATGACCGTAGGTCAGAGGAGCACCACCCTCAGTATCACCTCGGATCGTGTGCCTTCCTTCGTGTACGACCTGCCTGGTCACTTGCGACCTGACGACGAGACCTTCTACAAGGAGGTCCACGCGAATGTCGAGGAGGTGTCCCGAGCCGTTGGCATGACTGTCGTACCCGGGTAGGACACTGGAGATTGGTCGGACGAGACGCTCGCACTCCAGCTCACGCCCGAGGAGCCAACTGATGCGAGGCACGAACAACAGCAAGTTCTCTGCCGTTGTGCTCGTCCGCGACCACTTCGACACACTGCGGAACTTCGATACCAAGCAACCTCGCCCGACCGACTACCTGGTTTATTTGGGCTCACCGGTGCTCATTGCGGCCGTTACGTGGTGGTTTGAGGGGCGTGCTCGAAACATCCCAGATGTCCTCGCTGCGGTCGCAATCTTCACCGGCCTGATCTTCAACGTGTTCGTCCTTCTCTTCGATCTGACGGCTAGGGCAACGGATCGTCTCCCGATGCACGCTCGGGAGATTGTCGATCAGCTGGCTGACGAGCTCCGTGCGAAGGTCAGCTATGCAGTGTTTGTCGGTATTCTGTTCACGACTTACCTCGGTGGACTAGTCATGTTTGCAGACACTGACAAACCGCTGGACCGGACGCTTACCGCGCTGATCATCATGGTGGGCATCCACATGCTGCTTACAATTTTCATGGTCTTGAAGCGTGTCAGGGCAATGTTCAGAGCCCTGCGTATTGACTACACCGAACGCGTCCCGTAGCTAGAAGGTCGTCGTGTATCACTGACGCGGCATCCCAGCGGTCCTGGGCAACCCCGTAATACAGAAGCTCGCGGCCCCTGCAGGTGGTCACCAAGCTGGTCGCGCCGCGCTGAGACCGACGGCATGTTCCACATTGTGGACCGGTTCGCTGTGGAGATTCCTACCCCGCGATGGTTCGGACCGGCCGGGGCCTGGCGAGCGGCCCTAGTAGGGGAAGGGCACGACGCGCCGCTTCCCATTCGAACGGCGGCCATCACGCGATCCATCGCAGAACTCGGTCGGCATGTCAGTTTGCCAGTCGTGGGAATTAAGAGCGCTCCAGTTCTCGTGGATCGCGTGTTGCTCCGATGGCGCTCGGGCGTTCGCAACTCGCGTAATCCCGAAGACGACCCTCATCGCTGATCTGGGCGGTGGTTCGACGTCGTTGCCGGTCCCCCTATCCCCTTGAGCATCACAGCCTGGTTGCTCCGTGGTGGCTCGGATGTCGACAGGTTGAGGCGGACAGCGTGGCACGCTGGCAGACGGCTTTCACAGGTGTGGCTTAGTTCGCCCACAAGCATCCCGAGGAAGGGCAGCGCGACCAGCGCGGACACGTTCGGATGCTCAGCTACGTTCCCTGGTCATGCCCGGACTCATCTTCGGGAAGAGTCGGAAAGCGGCGGTCAGGGGACTTTCAATCCACAGGGCTTGCGTTCGAGCAAGTCGGGTGGCCGCCTTGCCTTCCACTAGGTACGGCGCCTCGGCGGGCGCGATTCGCGCGGCCTTGTGCTGGGCATATCCGATGCAAACGCAAAGTGATCAGTTCGGTTCTCTGAGTGCGCGGCTTGCGACTCCTTGTCAACGGCAACCTCGGCCGCCATCGCGTCCGTCCCTTGAGCATGAGGCGCAAGTGAACCGCATGACGACCTCGGACGAGGCGGCGTTCCGCGACTACGTGGGTGCGCGGATGGCAGCCTGGCGACGGACCGCCTACCTGATGTGTCGCGACTGGCACCTGGCCGACGACCTAGTGGGGACGGTGTTGGGCAAGCTGTACCGTCGTTGGCGCCGCCGTTCGGAGATCAACGACGTCGACGCCTACGTGAACGGGATGCTGGCCCGGGCGGTGATCGACGAGACGCGTCGGCCCTGGCGCCGCGAGCGTCTGGTTGACGAGTTCCCGGCGGACGGCACAGTCGATGCCGCCGACGCGAACAGTGTCGACCGGCTCACGCTGGACTCCTACCTCGCCCGGCTTGGGCCGCGCCGGCGGGCCGTGCTCGTCCTTCGGTTCTATTGCGACCTGTCCGTCGAGGAGACCGCCGACGTGCTCGGCGTATCGCTCGGCACGGTCAAGAGCCAGACCGCGCGCGGGCTCGAGACCCTGCGCGCGCTGTCGTCGACACACCACGAGATGAGGCGGATCCCATGAGCTACCGGACTCTATTCGACGCCACCATTCCGCCCGAGCCGCCGCCGCAGGACACGGTGGACGCCTTGATCGGGCGGGCGCGGCGAAAGCTCGCGCTCCAGCGGATCGGGGCGACCGCCGGTGGGATCGCCGTCGTCGCCGCCGCGTCGGCGGGCGGCTTCGCGGTCGCTTCCAAGCCACCGCCTTCGTCGGGGCCGGTGGCGATCGCGACGCCGACGCCGACGACCGAAGCGGCGCGCAGCCCGCGGCCCCCGGTTCCCTCGACGTTGCGGGGGGTCGACTCCAAGGAGAGCGCCGCGCAGGCCATCGCGCGCCTGCAGGCCGCTGTTCCGCGAGCGATCCGCGACGCCGTGCCGGGTGTGCGGATCGACGGCATGCCCACGGTCATTCGCCGGAACGTGCCGTCCACCCCGACCGGGACCGGCGGCACCTATCCGGCGAGGTTCTTCTACGACATGCCGAAGCCGCTGACCGTCGAGGTAGCGGGCAAGCAGGGCAGCATCGGCGTCTCCACGGAGCGCCTGATCGAGGACTCCTTCTGCGAGCCGAACGGCGAGGACCGCGGCACGCAATGGCTGCCGCCCTCGCCCGTCGCCGCGCCCGAGCGGTCGTGCGTGGAGACAGCAGGACCCGGGGGTGTACGCGTCGTGACGACCACGCTCGTCGGGCCGGCACCGGGACGCGTCGTCATCGACATGCGGGTCGACAAGCCGGATGGATCCATGGTGAGCATCAACGTGGACAGTCCGGCTGGCGCGGTGTTGACCGTCGAGCAGGTGTTGGCGATCGCCCTCGATCGACGCATCTCGTTCTATCGGTGAGCTGAGCTACTACGGTATTCTCATGAATGAGAATACCGCCCGGACGTTGCTCCATCCCGTACGGCTGCGGATCGTCAGCGAGTTCACCGGTGGGCAGCGGACGGTTCGGGAGCTGGCCGAGGCGTTGCCCGACGTCCCGCAGGCGACGCTCTACCGACACGTCGCCGCGCTGCTGGAGGGCGGCGTCCTCCAGCAGGTGGGTGAGCGCGCCGCCCGTGGCCCGAGCGAGCGCATCTACCGGGTCGCACAGGGCGCCGACCGCATACCCGCCGAAGAGGTCGACTCCCTGTCAGCCGCCGAGCACCGCCGGGTGTTCTCCGTCTTCGCCGCCTCGCTGGTCGACTCCTTCGCGGCGTACGTCGACTCCGGCAAGGCGGTGCCCAGCGCCGACGGGCTCTCGTACAACCGCGCCGTGGTCAATCTTTCGACCAAGGAGATGGACGCCTTCGGGAAGCGGTTCGGCGCGCTGGTCGCCGAGGTGCTTGCGATCCCGCCGGCGCGGCACCGCCGCCGATACCACCTGGCGTCCTGCGTCATCCCGGCGGTGAGCTAGATGTCGTTGCACGTCTACGCGACCGGCGACAAACGCGACCCCGCCATCGTGTTCCTGCACGGGCTCGGTGTGAGCAGTTGGATGTGGACACAACAGGTGGAGCAGCTCTCCGGCCGCTTCTTCTGCGTCACCGTTGACCTGCCCGGCAACGGCGCGAGCCACGGCGTGCCCTGGCGGTCGTTCGGCGACACCGCCGCGGCGGTCGCGGACGTTGTCGCCGGCACGCCAAGCGGTCGGGCCCACGTCGTCGGGCTCTCCCTCGGCGGCTACGTCGCACTCACGCTCACCGCCCGCCACCCCGAGCTCGTCGGGAACGTCGTCGTCAGCGGGGTGACGGCCACGCCGATGACGCCGGCCTGGAGCTACCGGCTGGCGACCCGGGCCGGGGCGGTCATCATGCGCCGACCAACCCTGTGCCGGGCGTACGGCGTCGCCCTGCGGATGCCGTCGGACGCGCGTGCGGCCATGGCGGCCGACGCGCGCGTGCTGTCCGCGGCGACCACCAGGCGGATCTACGACGAAATCGTCCCGTTTCGCGCGCCGTCCCGCTTGGAGCGCGTCCTCGCCGTGGCGGCCAGCCACGACGCCGCCCTGATCCGGCGCGGCCTGAACGCGTTCGCGGCGGCGGGGGCAACCGTCGCCGTCGCCCCGAACGCCCATCACGCCTGGAATGCCGAGCATCCCGACCTGTTCAGCGACATGGTGGCCGCGTGGGTCACCGACCGCACCGTCGCACCAGGCCTTGCGGACGGCAGCGCATAGCGGGATCCCCGACAATCCATGATCCAGGTACGCTACGGCGACTTCGATCATGATCTTTGGAGGATCCCTCGTGCGTACGGCGAAACTGGCGGTCGTTCCGGCCATCCTCCTGCTCGGTCTGGCGGGCTGCGGCGAGAGCTCGGGCGACACCGCCGCCAGCGCGCCCACCGCGGCCGCCACCACCACCGCACCGGCGGATCCCGCCCAGCGGCTCAAGGCGTCGACAACCGAGATCGAGGCCGGGAATTACCGCTTCACGTTCAAGAGTGACCTGGTGACGGGCACCGGCTACGTGCACAAGCCGAGCCAGGGCAGCACCCTGGACCTGGCCTACAAGGGGCCCGACGGGAACGTCTCCGCGCAGCTGCGGAAAGCCGCCGACGCGACGCTGGCCCGGATCGTCGTCGACGACAAGCCGGTTGCGGGCGACGGCAAGTGGCTGAAGCTCGATCCGGCCAAGACCGCCGAGAGCGAACTGCTGGCGTACATCGGCGACGCCGACACCCCCGGCGCCGCGGAGATTCTGGCCACCGCGACCGATGTGGTGGAGACCCGGGGCGACCTGACCGGGATGGTCGACCTGGCCAAGCCGCAGGGGGTTCCGGCGCTCGACGAGAACACGCTCGCCGCGATCGCGAACTCGGTCCACCGGGTCCCGTTCGTCGCCACCGTGGACGACCAGGGCCGCTTGACGAAGCTGGTGCTCGACCTCGTCGCACCCAGCGCGGGTCGGCTCTACCCGATCGAGCTGAACTACAGCGACTACGGTCAGGTGACGCCGGAGGCGGCCCCGGCAGCCGGCGAGATCGTTCCCGCCCCGGCCAGCTTCTACGACCAGATCTGACTCAGACCTCAGGAAAATGCGGTGCGGCCCGCAGGCAACCCAGCCCGCGGCCGCACCGCGTTAGCTACCGCACCCCGGCGACAACGAGGTTGTGGCCCGTGTCGGCCACCACGGCCGCGTCGCGGAAGCCGGCGTCGGCCAGCAGCTGGACCCGGTGGGTGGGACCGCCGGCCGTGCCCAGGCCGTAAGCGCCCGGCTGCGACAGCGAGTTCGGCGTGCAGAGCAGCGTCGAGGCCGCGTAGTTCAGGCGCACGATCGGATTCCCGATGCCGTCCGCGAGGTTGTCGACCGACCACGGCTCGACCGCGACCACCACACCGCCCGGTGCCAGCACGTCGTAGGCCCGGCGCAGGACCGCCGGCGGGTCGCCCATGTCGTGCAGGGCGTCGAAGAAGACCACCACGTCGTACGGGCCGTCAGTCACGGCGTCGCCCGCGGCGACGTGGAACGCCACGTTCGACGGGCTGCCCGCCTCGACGGCGCGCGCCCGAGCGGTGACCACCGACGCCTCGTGGCTGTCGAAGCCGTCGAACGTCGACGCCGGCCACAGCGACGCCATCAGCAGCGTCGCCACGCCATGGCCGCAGCCGAAGTCCGCGACCCGCGCGCCGGCCTCGAGGCGGGAGACCAGGCCCGGCACCGACGGGAACCAGACCTGGGCGAGCTGATGCACGTACGCCGTCCGGAAGAAGCGTTCGATGCCTGTGTGCACAGTGGACGGATAGTCGCGGTAGGCGACGCCGCCGTCCGAGCGCAGCGCGGCCTCCAGCCGGGACAGCATCTCGAACTCACCCGCGATGATGTCGGCCGCGCCGATGATGTAGGCGGGCGAGTCCTCCACCGCGAGCACCATCGCGTGTTCCACCGGCAGCTCGTACGCCCCGGTCGCCGCGTCGTAGGTCACGTAGCCCGAGACGACCTGGACGGCGAGCCATTCGCGTACGAGCCGCGGATTCAGGCCCGTGGTCGCCGCGAGTTTGTCGGCGGTCGTCCAGCCGAGGCCGGCCATGGCCTTGTAGAGGCCCGCCCGGTCGCCGAGCACGGTCGCGGCCGTGGTGGTCGCGCCGGCGAAGTCGGTGAGCACCCGGCCGACGAAATCTTCAACTGCGATCTGGGAGTCAGTCATGACCGCAACGGTGCCGGGCCGGCCTTGCTGGCGGCTCACTCCACGCTTGCCAGCGCCTTGATCGCCTGGTCAACCGCTCCCGGCCGGTCGATGCGGGCCGCCGCCGCCCGGGCCGCCGCCACCCCGTCGACGCCGAGCCCGGCCGCGATGACCGACCACAGCTCGTCGTGCCGCCGCTGCTCGGGCGGATGGACAGCCGGCGCCAACGGATCCCGCTCCCCCGCCGCCAACAACACAGCCGCCACCTCCGCCGAACCCGACGACACCAGCAACTCCGCCGACAAGCGCAACATCGTCCACAACTGCGGCCACATCCCGCTGGACCGCAGGCTCGACAGCGACCGACGACAGCTCGACGCGGCCTCCGCACTCCGCCCGAGCCGGATCAGCACAGCGGTCCGACCGATCAGGGCGACCTCCCGCATGTACCGGTGCCCCTGACCGTCCGACAGCTCGTAAGACCGTGTGAACTCCGCCAACGCGCGGGCGGGATCGCTCGCCGCCGCCAGCTCGCCCCGGGTGTAGGCCACGATTCCGTCCCGATCCTCGATCTGACCGACCAGATCGGCCTCCGAAGCCAACAACGACTCCGCCGCGGAAAGCTGACCGGTGAAGATGTGGGTGAGCACCGAACAGCACAGCGCCCCGGCAGCAGCACCGCGCGGAGTGGCCGGATCCGCGACCAGCGCCCGAGCGTCAGCGTGCACCGCGTCCGGCGCGCCCGCGAACATGTGCGTGACGACCAGGAAATACCGGGCCACCCAACGCTGCGGGTCATCGTCCGGCACCAGCTCGAACGCCTCGGTAAGAACTCGCTCGGCCGTGCGAACATCACCCTGCAGCCAGTACGCCGCCCCCGCGGCCAGCAGACAGCGACCCCGGACAGCCGGCTCGACATCGTCCGGCACTCCCGCCAACCGCGCCAGCTGCGCGATCAGCCCGAGCTCCGGATGGTCGATCAACCCGAACGCCACGGTCGCACCCAGCCGACCCGCGGCCGCCCAGCATCCACTGTCGACAGTCCAACCCAGAACGTCACGCAAGTTGACGAGCTCAGCCTGAAGGACCCCGGCCGCCGACGGCGCGCGTGAGTGCTGCAGGGCATGGAACCGATCGGCGTACGCGGTCATCCACGCCACCCGCATCTCCTGCGCGGCCCGGACGCCGCCCACATCGAGGTGGCTGTTGCCGACCCGCCGCATCGTCTCCAGGAGCCGGTAGCGGTCGCCGTCGCGGACCACGAGGGACGCCTCGACCAGCTCGGCCAACGCGGCCGGGCCGGAAGCGAAATAGCCGACCGCCTCCAGCGGTAAGCCCTGGCACACCGACAGCCGGTCGAACAGCAACTGGGCGTCCGGATCGAGCAGCCGGTACGACCATTCGACCGTCGCGGTCACGGCGCTGGCCCGATCGGCGTCCCGGACGGGCTCCAACACCTCCAGCCCCAAAGTCAGCCGCTCCAGCAACTGGGTGACGCCGAACACCGCCTCCCGGCTCGCCGCCAGCTCCACCGCCAGCGGCAGGCCGTCGAGCGTGGCGCAGATCTGCGCCGCCACCGCCCGCACCGATGCCGTCGCCGCGAAGTCGTCCCGCAGCAACGCCGCCCGGTCACAGAACAGCTCCACCTGGTCCGCACCAGGCAGCGGACCGAGCCGGAGCACCTTCTCCCCCGCCAACGACAGCCGCTGCCGCGACGTGGCCAGCACCCGCAGCTCGGGACAGCGGGCCAGCAGCTCGGCCGCGACGTCGCGGGCCGCCGGTCGCACATGCTCGCAGTTGTCCAGCACCAGCAGGGTCGGCGAGGAACCGATGAGGTCGGCCACCGCCTCGACCGGACGCTGGACAGCGCCGGTCGACCCCTGCAGCCCGACAGCGGTGGCCACGGCAACCGCGACGTCGTCGGGCCGGGACACCTGGTGCAGCTCGACCACCGTGACCGGGCCGGGCCCGCCGAGCCGGTCGACCAGCTCCAGGCTGAGCCGCGTTTTGCCCACCCCGCCCGGCCCGACCAGCGTCACGGCCCGATGGGCAGCCAGCGCCGCTTCGGTCGCGGCCAGCTCGTCGCCCCGGCCCACGAACCGGTCGCCCGGGGCGAAGGTTCGACGCCGGGAGGCCGGCGGGCGCAGCGTCGGATCCTCCCGCAGCAACCGGCCGGCCAACTCGCTGAGCAAAGGCCCGGGGTCCAGCCCGTGCTCGTCGGCCAGCCGGCGACGGTAGGCCGCAACGGCGGACAGCGCATCTGCCCCCCGCCCGACCTGGTACAACGCCGTCGCCAACAACACCTGGACGTCCTCGCGCAGCGGATCGGCCGCCGCCGCCCGCTCCAGGTCCGGCAGCGCCTCGGCCGCACCACCAGCGGCCAGCCGGGCGGTGAACCACTCCGACTCCAGCTGGCGCCGCCACGCCGCCAGCCGGGCCAGGTCCGGCGCGAACGCGGCCGGATCAGGCAGATCCGAGAGCGGCTCACCCCGCCACAGCGCGAGCGCCGCTCCGAGCCGCCCGGCCGGATCCGGCTCGTCCGGCCGCCGGGCCGCAGCCAGCAGCTCTGAGACCCGGTCAATGTCCAACGAGACGTCTCCGGCCAACCGGTAGCCGCCCGGCTCCCGCACGATCCGGTCAGAGCCCAGCACCTGCCGCAGGCGCGACACGTACGTGTGCAGGTTCCCGGTCGCGTTCCGCGGCGGCTCGTCGGGCCACAACGCCTCGAACAGGGCGGCGGGTGACGCTAGCCGCCCGGCCGACAGCGCGAGCCGGGCCAGCACGACCCGCTGCGGGACGCTCGCCAGCGGCACCTCGGCCCCGTCGCGGCGAAGGGTCACCGGGCCGAGGAGGCTGATCTCCAGGCGCGCCGTCACTCGTTCATTGTGAACGGACCGCGAGGTGACAGCGCCGGGCAAGGGGGTGGCGCTTAGCTGTACGCATGGACGTTGACGACCTGGGCACGATCGTGTCGATCTGGGCGCATCCGGACGACGAGAGCTATCTCGCCGGGGGTGTGATGGCGGCCGCGGTCGCCGCCGGCAGCCGCGTGGTGTGTGTTTCCGCGACCGCGGGCGAGCGGGGCACGGATGACCCCGTGCGGTGGCCGCCGGAGCGGCTCGGTCAGGTGCGGCGCTGGGAGGCCGCCGCCGCGATGGCGGTGCTGGGCGTACGAGAGCATCACTGGCTCGGCTACCCGGATGGTGAGCTGGCCGGTCTCGACCCGGCCGCGCCGGTCGAGACCCTGACGGCGCTGCTGGCTGACGTCCGGCCCGACACGATCCTGACGTTCGGCCCGGACGGCATGACGTTCCACCCGGACCACCAGGCCGTCTCGCGCTGGGTCGGCGCCGCCTGGACCGCCGCGGGCCGGCCGGGGCGGATCCTGCACGCCGTCATGTCAAGCGAGCACCTCAAGGAGTGGGGCCCGACGTACGAGGACTGGCAGGTCTTCATGTCCGACGAGCGGCCGACCGGCGTACCCGTCGAGGATTTGGCTCTGCACCTCATGTTGGACGGGCCCGCGCTGGACCAGAAGATCGCGGCGCTGGCCGCCATGCACACCCAGACCGCCTCCGCCATCACGATGCTGGGCGACGCCTACTGCTCGCTCAACGCGCAGGAGTGCTTTGTGGAGGGATGATCGCATCGTTCGTTACGAGCCGGCCCTCGTGGGGTATTCCTGGGTCGTGACCGACGACGCCAAGAGGACCACCGCGAACATCGCCCGGCTGACGCTGGCCGCGCTCGGCATCGGCCTACTGGTCAGTCTCGCCGCCGGCCTCGTCCTGGGCTTCGTCATCGACGACCTGGGACGCGGGATCGGCTGGGCCGTCGCCGTCGGGATGAGCGTCACCGCTGTGGTGACCGTGGCGCTGAACTTGCTTCGCTACTGGCGATGACAGCGAGGCGCACTCGCGCCTCGAGATATCACCAGCCCGTGGTGCCGGGGCCGCCCTTGAACGGGCCGGTGATGTCCGGGGTGATCCAGCCGCCGTAGAAGTCACCCTCCTGCGGCCGGACCAGTTCGCCGGCCACCCGGCACTCGTCGACCCGGCCTGGATAGAAAGCGACCGCTCCGGCGATCTCCGCGTACCCGGGCGAGGGGTGCTCGTAGGACCAGCCCGCCTGCCGCACGCGGGTCTCCCCCACGACGACGTCCCAGTAACTGGCTTCGCCCTTGAACTCGCAGAAGGACCGGCCCGGACCGGGTTCGAGCACGCCAGCGGCGATGGCGTCGCGGGGCACGTAGTAGACCGGCGGGTGTGAGGTCTCGAGAACGCGCCAACAGCGGTCGGTGTCAGCGATCGTCAGCCCCGCGTGCATGACCGTCACCCGGGACGCGGTGCGTTCCAAGCGGGGCGGACGCGGGTAGTCCCAAACCGACTCCATGGGTCCAGCTTGCCACCGCAGCGACACAGCGCCAGCCGGTCGAGGGCGCGCCGTTGCGACGACGGAGCCCGCCGGCTCGGCGGGCTCCGTCGTTTCGCGCAACGGTCAGGCGATGAAGCGCATCCGGCGGCGCCGGAACAGCACGAAGCCGGCGACGCCCCCACCGACCAGCAGGGCGCCCAGGCTGGCGATCAGCGTGGCCTGCGGGCCGGTGACCGGCAGGCCACCGTCGCCGCCGCCGGTGCCGCCGCCGGCGTCGGTGCCGTTGACGACGATCGCGGCGGTGTCGTTGGCGGCGTTCGGGTCGCCGTCGACCTTGACGGTGATGGCGCCAGTCGCGTCGGGGACCACCTTGTCGATCTTGAGAGTGAAGAAGTACTGCCAGGTGTCGCCCGGGTTCAGCTCGTACGCCAGGCAGCCGTACTCCTTGGCGCCCGGAGTGCCGAGCTTCTCCCAGTCGAGCCACTCGTCGCCCGCGCCGTACGGTGCGCAGTCGCCGGAGGCCTCCACCGCGGTCGTACCCTCGGGGATCGTGATCCGGATGACCGGGTCGATGTGCTCGTTGGCGAGCAGCTCGAGCGCGGCCGGGCCGAGGTTCTTGACCGAGGGCTGCACGGCGACGGTCGCGCCGGCCGCACCGGCGGCGGTGGCGCCGACCGCGGCCAGGTCGGCCCGGTTGTCGCCGCCGACCTTGATGTCGATGGACGAGAAGTTGTTGTAGCCGTCGACGTCGACCTGCGGGACGCGCTGGCTGTTGGCCACCTTCTCCAGCCGCAGCGGGTCGCCGGTGCCCGGCTTGGGGTCGACGTCGTCGGTGATCCAGGCGTCCTCGATGAGGGCCCACTCGGCCTCGGTCAGCCACACGGCGAAGGAGTGGAACACCGCCCCCGTGCGGGCCGCCTTGTCGACGCGGAACGGCAGGTCCTCGGAGAGCCGGTAGTTGGTGCCCGGCGCGAGCGGCTCGTCGAACGTGCAGACGGCGAAGTACTCCGCGTAGCTCGTGCAGTTCTCGAAGTTGCCGTCGTACAGCGTGCGGTACTCGGGCTGCAGCAGCAGGACGGTGCCCTCCACCGTGGACTGCCCGATGTTGGCGAGCGGCTGGTTGGCGTGCGCGACACCGCCCGGCAGGCCCGGCACGGTCACGGTCTCGGCCACGGCGAGGTCGCTGGGCTCGGCGACGGTGACGACCGTCTTCCCGAACGCCTTGGCGCCCCCGGCCTCGACGGTGAAGGTGATGCTGCCTTCGTCGCCGGGCTTGGCGTCGCCCTTGCCGTGGACCTGATAGTCGAGGATCTCGCCGTAGCTGTCCTCGCCGGCCGGCAGCTCGCAGTGGATCAGCGCGCCGGTGGTGGTGTCGCACCGCCAGCCCGAGTTCTCGACCGAGACATAGGCGCCGTCGAGCGCGGACGAGTCGACCGTGACGGTCACCGTGCCGGTCAGCCCCTCGTCGCTGCCGACGAACATGTAGGCGGGGGACGAGCTGTCCGGGGCCACGAGGGTCCCCATCGCCTCGACGCGAAGGTTGGGCGCGGCATGAGCGGCCGGCGCGGTCGCGGCCACGAACGCGCCGGCGACCGCGAGCCCGGCGAAGAGCCGGCGAGCAGTGACCATCGGCATGGTGATCCTTATGAGGAGGTTAAGAAAGTCTTTGATCAAGCCGGCAGACCATAGATGATCCACGAACTGCCGCGCCACCCTCCGCCCGCAAACCCGGACCTACCGGCCGAGAGCACCAGTCACGGCGCGGCGGTCGTGCCCCGGATGACCAGATGCGTCGGGATCGTCACGTGCGCGTCGGCGACCGAGCCGCCGCCCAGCAGCGCGAGCGCCATCCGGGCGGCGTGGACGCCCTGGAGCTCCACCGGTTGGCGCACCGTGGTCAGGTCGGACAGCTCCGCCAGCGGATGGTCGTCGATCCCCACGAGCGACAGTTGCCGGGGCACCGCGATGCCGGCCCGGCGCAGGCTCCGCAGGGCGCCGATGGCCACCTCGTCGGAGAACGCGAAGACCGCCGTCGGTGGCCGGTCGGCGCTCAGCAGCCGGTCCATGCCCTCGGCGCCCATCGTGGCGCTCCACGGCAGCTCGACGACAAGGCCGGCGTCATAGCGAAGGCCGGCATCGTCCAGAGCGGTCCGGTAGCCACGTAACCGGTCGACCGGCGGCGCGTACGGCCGGTCGGGCGGCACCGCAGAATTGATCATCGCGATCCGCTCGTGTCCCGCCAGCGTCAGGTGGGTGACCGCCTGCCGGGCCGCGGCCACGTCGTCGACGCGCACGTGCGGGTGGTCCGGCAGCGCGCCCCCGGCGATGACCACCGGCACGCCGAGCAGGTCGAGTTGCCGCCGCTCGTAGTCGCTGACCGGGAAGGCGACGACGATGGCCGCGTCGACCTGACGTTTCGCCGGAAGGTCGGCGAAGAACCGGCGGCTCTCGGTGTCGTCGGCGACCTGGTAGACCAGCGCGTCGAAGCCCTCGGGGCGCAGCACCGACAGCACACCGGCGAGCACCGCGGCGTAGAACCACGTCGTGGTCTGCGGCATGACCACCGCGACCCGGCCGGTCCGGCCGCGGCTGAGGCGGGCGGCGTCGGGCGAGACGACATAGGACAGTTCGTCGACCAGCGCCTTGATCCGCATCCGGGTTTCCGCGGAGACCCCGGGCTCGCCGTTGAGCACCCGCGAGACGGTCGCCTTGGAGACGCCGGCCAGCGTGGCGACGTCCGCCATGGTCAGTCGTCGGGTCGCCGGGCCCACGGGGACAGCGTAACCGGTTCCAGATCGATTGGATCGATGTGGCTGGTTGTCTTGACTTCGGCGCGCCAGGGCGCGGAGACTCGCCAACGTAACCGGTTACGTCGATGTCTCCGCACCCGCCCGCACCAGCAGGAACGGATGGACGCCCATGAGACGCGCCAGCGCACGAGCGGCCGCGGCCGCCGGGCTCGCACTAGTGATGACGCTCGTCGCGCCCGGTGTCGCGCCGGCGGCCGGGCGGGCCGGGGCGGCGGCCACGAAGGTGTCCTCGCCGGACGGCCGGTTGACGGTCGCCGTCTCCGCGGACGGCGGTCAGCTGCGATATGCGGTGCGGCGGGACAACCGTACGCTGGTGCTCCCCTCGGCCCTTGGCCTGCGGTTGACCGACGGCTCGACGCTGGGCGCCGGCGTCACGATCTCCCGGTCGGCGACCCGGGCCCGCGACACCACCTGGCGGCCGGTCTGGGGCGCCGACGCCGTGGTCCGCGACCGGCACCGCGAGCTGACGGTCAGGTTGCGGCAGGCCGACGGGCGCGTGTTCGACCTGGTCGTCCGCGCCTACGACGACGGTGTGGCGATCCGCTACTCGGTGCCGCGCCAGGACGCGCTGTCCAGTCTGGACATTGTGGACGAGGCGACCGAGTTCGCGCTGGCGGGCGATCCGACTGCCTGGTGGACACCCAGAAGCCTGGCGTACGACGGCGACGAGCAGCTGTGGCAGGAGACGGCCTACAGCGCCATGGGTGACACGATGACGCCGGCCACGTTCCGGTGGGCCGACGGCACGCACCTGTCGATCCACGAGGCGGACCTGGTCGACTACGCGGCGATGACGCTGGTACGCGAGTCGGGGCGCCTGCGTGCGGCATTGACACCGACTCCCGACCGGGCGGCGGCGGTCGTGACGACCACCGGTCGGGCGACACCGTGGCGGGCGTTGACCATCACCAAGGACGCCGCGGGGCTCGTCGACTCGCACCTGCTGGAGAACCTCAACCCGCCGTGCGCCATCTGCGACCAGGACACGTCGTGGATGAAGCCGACGAAGTACGTGGGGATCTGGTGGGCGTTGCAGCACCAGCAGTACACGTGGGAAGAGGGCCCGCGGCACGGCGCCACTACCGAGCGGGCCAAGAGCTACATCGACTTCGCGGCCGCGAACGGCATCGGCGGGTTGCTGGCCGAGGGGTGGAACAAGGGTTGGGAAGGTTCCTGGGCGGATCAGGACTTCACCACTCCCGCGGACGACTTCGACCTCGAGGCGGTCGTCGCCTACGGCAAGAGCAAGGGCGTGGAGTTCGTCGCGCACAACGAGACCGGCGCCGACATCGACAACTACGAGGCGCAGATCGACGAGGCGTTCGCGCTCTATGAGCGGCTCGGCATCCATTACCTGAAGACCGGCTACGTGGGGCAGATTCCCGGGCAGTACGCGTACTCCCAGCGCTCGGTCAATCATTTCCGGCTCGTGCTGGAGAAGGCGGCGGCGCACAAGATCAACGTGCTGTGCCACGAGTGCGTGCACGCGACGGGCGAGGTGCGCACGTTCCCCAACGCGATCGCCCGGGAGGCCGTGCGGGGGCAGGAGTACGACGCCTTCTCGGCGGGCAATTCGCCGGCGCACACGTTGACGATTCCGTTCACCCGCATGCTGTCGGGGCCGATGGACTACACGCCGGGCATCATGAACATCCTCTGGGACCCGCAGGGCCAGGGCCGGCGGGTGCACACCACGGTGGGCAAGCAGCTTTCGTACTACGTCAACTACTTCTCCGGCGTGCAGATGGCCGCGGATCTGCCGGAGCACTATGCCGGCGCGCCCGGGCTGGCCTTCATCGCGGACGTGCCGGCCCGGTGGGACGAGAGTCGGGTGTTGTCGGCGCGGGTCGCGGATCATCTGGTGACGGCGCGGCGGTCCGGGTCCCGGTGGTACGTGGGTGCGATGACCGGTGAGCGTGCCCAAGCCTTGCGCTATCGGCTGGACTTCCTGGGGCGGGGTTTCTGGGTCGCCGAGTCATTGGGGGACGCGGCGGCGACCGACTACGAGACCGACCCGACACCGCTCGCGGTCAACCGGTCGCTGGTGACGCGGCACGACACGTTCGTCGCGGCGCTCGAGAAGAGCGGTGGCCAGGCGGTGCGGTTCCGGCCCGCGACGGCGGCGGATCTGGCCTCGGTGCCCCGCTATGTGGAGCCGCGGCCTCGGGTGACCGCGGTGGCGGCGCCGGCCACGGCCGCGCCCGGTGACATCGTGACGATTCGGGCCACCGTGACCAACCGGGGTTCCGTTCCTGGCGGCAAGGACGTCGTCATGACGGTGGGCGGCACCGACATCCGGCAGACCCGGTATGTCCGCGTCGATCCCCGGTCGTCGGCCACCGTGGTGTTCCAGGCGCGGCTGACCGGTGAGCGGGCGGTGGTCACCGTCGACGGGCTGCGGGCCGTGGTCCGGCTCGAGGAACCCGACGACGCGGTGCCGGCGCCGGCGAACCTGAGGGTCACCGGGTTCGCCGGGGCGTTGGTGGCGCTGTCGTGGGATCCGGTTCCCGGCGCGGCTTACCAGGTGTTCCGGCGGCCGGTGGACGGTGTCTATGGTGCGCCGCTGGCGACCGTTCCGTCGCCGTCCTATGTGGATACGGATGTGGCCGTCGACAACACCTATGCCTACGTGGTCAGGGCGGTGGTGGGCGGGCGTACGTCCATCCCGTCGAACGAGGTCGTGCAGCAGACGATTCCGCAGCCCGTGCGGGTGACGTGGCGGGTGCGCGTGCCGGCCAACACGCCCGCCGGGGACACGGTTCACCTGCCTGGGGCGCTGCCGGAGATGGGGCCATGGGATCCGGGGAAGGTGGCCATGACGGAGGTCGAGCCCGGCATCTGGGAGGCCACGCTGTCGGTGCTCGAGGGTACGGTCGTCCAGTACAAGTACACCCGCGGCTCGTGGGAGACCGTCGAGCGCTGGGGCCAGATCACCGGCACCACCAACCGCTCGGTGGCGGTCACCTATGGCACCACCGGGACGCAGGTGGTCGACGACACCTCGCTGGACCCGGCGACACCGGACATCCACGAGGCCGTACGGGCCTGGATCGACCTCCCCACCTGATCCGTCACGTCTCGACGGGCGCGCCGGTGTCGGAGTCGGTCACGGCGATCGCCTCCATGGGGCACGAGACGGCCGCGTCGAGAATTGCTTCGTCAGGGGCGGTCGGCGTGGCGAGTGGTCGGGATCGGCCGTCGGGTCCGAGCGTGAAGTGCCGTGGCGCGGTGCCGGCACACACGCCGGACCCGATGCACTCGGGCGACACCTCGACGTTCCACATGGGACTCACCACGTCACGGGGAGGCTCTGCAGGCTCCGGACGATCATCCCGGTCTTGAACCGCAGTTGGTCGTCGGGCACCGCGATGTGCAGCCCCGGTAGGTGGCGCAGCAGGCCGCGCAGCGCCTCCTGCAGCTCCATGCGCGCCAGCTGAGCGCCCAGGCAGTGGTGCGCGCCCGCGCCGAAGCCGAGGTGCGACGAGATCTCGCGGGTCAGGTCGAGCCGGTCGGCGTCGGCGAAGACGGACTCGTCGCGGTTGGCCGCCGCCATGGACATAACCACCACCGAGCCGGCCGGGATCGTGACGCCGCTGAGCTCCACGGCCTCGGTGGTCACCCGCGGCAGGCCGGCGCCCTCGCCGAGCTGGACGAAGCGCATGAGCTCCTCGACGGCCTGCGGGACGAGTTCGGGTGACTTGGCGAGCCGTTCGTATTCCTCCGGGAAGTGCAGCAGCGTCAACAGGAACATGTTGATCTGGTTGGCGGTGGTCTCGTGGCCGGCGATGAGCAGGCCGAAGCACAGGTTGACCAGCTCCTGCTCGGACAGCCGGTCCTGGTTGTCGCGCGCCGCGATCAGGGCGGTCATGAGGTCGTTGGCCGGCGCGGCCCGCTTGTCGGCGATCAGCTTGCCGAAGTAGGCGCCCAGGTTGCCCATCGCCGCCCGGATCTCGGCCGGATCACCGCCGGCGTCCGACATGATCGTGTCGGACCAGGCGTGGAAGATGTGCTGGTCCTCGGGCGGCACGCCGAGCAGCTCGCAGATGACCCGCACCGGCAGCGGCAACGAGAAGTGCTCGACGAGGTCGACCGGCCGCGGCCGCGCGGCCACGCCTTGCAACAGCTCGTCGACGAGCGCCGTGACCCGCGGCCGCAGCTCCTCGACCCGGCGCGCGGTGAACGCGCCGGCCACGAGGCGCCGCAGTCGCGTGTGCTCAGGCGGGTCCATGCCGAGGATCGAGTCGGTGGCCACGAGCGCGATCCCGGTGTCGGACCCACCCGACCCGGCCGCGGCGGCCCGGCTGAACCGCGGGTCGATCAGCACCTGGCGCACGTCCGCGTACCTGGTGACCAGCCAGCCTTTCGATCCGTCCGGAAAGGCGACCTCGGCGACAGGCCGCTCGGCGCGCAGCTCGGCAAGCCGCGGAGTCGGATGGTAGATGCTCGGCGCCGGCGGCAACGGAAGCACCAACGTGTCGTCGTGCTGGGTCATCTCAACCTCCCCGATGGCTGGACGACACCAATCTAGACGAAGACAAACATCAATACGAGGGGTACGCGATGATCGAGTGCTCCGGCCTGACACGCGCCCCGTGCAATGATCATGCGGTGGCTGGCGAAGGGGCGGTCAGACCGACGCGGCAAGGGCGGCAGGTGGGCCTGCAGTTTCATGCGGCCGGCCCGGAAGCGGTCGCCATGGTCGCGGGCTGGGCCGCGGAGCTCGGCCTGGAGGCCGTGCTGGGGCGGCTGTTCGACGACCGTCTCGTCCCGGCCCGACACGGCGACTTCGAGCCCGCGCTGGCGGCGCTGCCTAACCCCGACTTCGTGCTGCTCAACCGCCGGCCGTTGCAGACTGGTCCCGGAATGAACCTCTCTCGGCTCGCACTGGCCAACCCCGGCTCGCTGATTCTGCTGCTCGGTCGACTTGCCGACGAAGGTCTGCGGGAGTCCTCATTGGGCGCCGTAGCCGACGACCCCGCCGATTTCGCGCTGTGGCGCCGACTGATTTCCAGGGCGCGACGGTCGATGCGACGAGGCGCTGTCGTCACGAACCCCGTGACTCAGGCGTCGATGGTCCTTCCGAGCCACCGATACACAGACGAGGCGCTGCGGCTGCAGTCAGCCGGCGTCATCATGCTCGCCGTCGGCGGTTGGAACACCTATCGGCTCTTGTCAGTCGCCGAGGCGCCGTACGACACAGTTCCTAAGGTCGATCTCGATGAGGTCCGGGAAGCGTAGGGCCGCCCAGAACTCGGCTGGATCGGGCTGGAGGCGGTATCTGCTGGCCAGCCAGGTGGTCATGGCCATGCCGTGCGTGCCGACCACCAGCGTTCTGCCCTTCTGCGCCGCGGCGGCCGCATGGCGTACAACGGCTTGGTCGAAGCGGCGGACGACCTGGTCATGTGGTTCCCACCCGGCCGGGCTAGCGCCCTCCACATAGGAGCGAGCGACAGCGCGGTACTGGTCCGACCAGGTCTGCGGGCGGCGCACCTCGACCAGCGCGGGGTCGGTAGTGACGTCGGCGCGTCCGGCGAGCTCCTGCACGGTCTGCACGGCTTTGGGTTCGCTGCTGGCCACGTGATAGGCCGGGCCGGGCACCAGCGGTTGGAGGGCGCGGGCGGCGGCCCGGCCGGACGGGCCGAGATGCCACTGCTCGGCCGCCACCGCAGGGTCCACCTCCGGCATCGCGTGGCGGACCAGCAGCAGCCGGTCTCCTTCGATGGCCGTCATCCGATCACCTCCGGGCACGGTATCCTGTTGGTCAGCATCAGTCGATCGTCGATGGTTCGCGTGCGCCGAGAAGCACGTCTCTCATGATTCTTGAAGGTTGGAGCGCGTTCGCTCCCGCGTGGTGACGCCCGCGATCCGGGTCCGGACCCCGAAGGAGATCCGGTCGGCGCGGCGTCCTCGACGGCACCGTTGCTGGGGACATCTCGTCGCGGCGCCGCTGTGGCCGATGCACGGGGCCAACCTGGGCACGCTGCTGCGTACCTGCGATGCCGTCGGCGCATGCCTCGCGGTGCCGCCCTTCGGCTGGGTGGCCGAGGCACTCGCCCGCGGCAACACGTTGCGGCAGCCCGCCTGCGTGCACCGGGTCGGCAATCCCCTGCGGTGGCTGGCCGACGAACGCCACGCGGGGACGATGATCCTCGGCGTGGAGCTCGCGGACGAGGCGGTCCGGCTCGCCGACCTGTCCCCCGCGCGACGCCGTACCGTCATGGTCCTCGGGCATGAAGCCACCGGCATCCCGCCGGAGGCCCTGGACCTGCTCGACGGCGCGGTCGAGATCCCGATGGTCGGCACCGGGTCGAGCCTCAACGTCGCCGTCGCCGGATCGTTGGTGCTGTACCGGCTCGCGGGACTGCTCTAGTCAGGTCGCCGACCGACGGCCACCGTGCGAGGCGACCAACGCGTCCGCGACGAGCGCGGCGTCCGCGTCGGCGACGTCGGCGGGATACTCGGGCAGGAGGTCGTCCCAGACGACCAGCCAGGATCCGTAGAGCTGAGTTTGACCCTCCGGCCGGGCGAAGAACCAGACGTGCAGATGAGCGGCGCCGTCACCGATGCGATAGACGTGGGCGCGGGAGATGTGCGGCAGCGCCTGCATGTGGCGAACGATCCGCGTCGTCAACAGCCCGAGCTCCGCGGCGAGTTCGTCGGGCAGATCCGCCATGTCGTAGTGGTCGCGCGGATAGAGCATCAACACCAACGGCACACCCACGCCTGGTACGCGCGCCAGCCGCCAGTGATCGTTGAACCAGATGCCCTCGTCGCGCTGCTGACAGTTGCGGCACTCCGCCGGGTCCTCGCCGTGGCGGGCCGGCTCGGGCAGGACCGGCGGCCGCAGCGGAGCGACCCGCAATCCGTCCTGTTCGAAGGGGCTGATGTCCCACCCGGTCATACGCGCCAACGGAAGCCGCCGCTCACCGTCGGCAACGGCCGTCGCATGCGCGAAGAACTGCTCCGGATCCAAAGCCATGGCGCGAGACTATCGGTCCCGGTGACGACCGCCGCGATTGCCGCGGATACGGGTGACGAACGAAGATTGACCGATGGGCGCTGTCACGGATCGTGGCGGGCGCCGGCGTGGAACAGGCTGAGGTCGACCCGCGAGCTCGGCGACCGCGTCGCCCTCTGCGCCCTGAGCGAGCAGATGAGCGGCCACGTCCGGCCAATCGCTGCTGAGGATCAGGCCAAGATGCTGCGCGGCGCCCACGACGCGGCGTTCGTCGTCGGTGAACACCCCATGCACGTCCGGGCCTCCCCTGCGGCTGTCCTTCCGGAATGGTAGAAGACGGCGTGCGGACTTTGCGGTGCTGGCAGGTGGCCGAGTTGCCGACGCTCGAGTCGGCGGAGGAGATCGTCGCGGCCACCGGCACGGTCTTCGGACAGTTGGTCGTCCTCGCCGTGGCGCGAGACTCGGCTGCGTCGGTGCACCTGTACGACGGCGACCAGGGATGGCGGCGGGTCCCGTTGGCCGGCGCCGCGGTCGCCTATCCGCTGGTGGATCTGCTGCCCGACGGCGACATCCTGGTGGTCAGCTCGCGCTGCCGCCGTTTCCGTGACGGCACGGCGGAGGACAACGCTCACGTGTTCGACCCTGCGGGGGCACACGTGCGGTCCTTCTGTCTCGGTGACGGCATCGAACACATCGGCGTCGACGCCGCCGGGACGATCTGGGTCGGCTACTTCGACGAGGGCGTCTTCGGCAATCTCGGGTGGGACGACCCGATCGGCGCCGCCGGCCTCGTCCGGTTCGACGGCCACGGTCGGCGGCTGTGGACCTACCAACCGCCGGCGGGCGCCGAGCCCATCGCCGACTGCTACGCCCTCAACGTCGATGCCCGCACCACCTGGGCGTATTACTACACCGGCTTCCCGCTCGTCCAGATCACCGACGGCCGGGCTCGCGCCCACACACCGACTCCGGTGCGCGGCGCCCGACACCTACTGGTGCACCGCGACGAGGTCCTCTTCATCGGGGAGTACGGCGACCCCATGCGCCTAACCTTCAGTCGCCTGACCGACGACACCGTTGCGCCCGCCGTCCTCGTCGACACGGACGATGCCCCGCTGCACGCCTTCCATCCAATCGCGACACACGGCAGCCGCCTGTACCTACACGCTGATCACCGCGTCCTCTGGGCAGACCTGGCGGAAAACGCCGGAAACTCCTGACGCCCGCGCTCACAGGTCGGCGACGGCCGCCGATTCCTGTTGCGACTCGATGTCGGCGAGGCGTTGGCGCAGCGTGTCGGTCATGAGGTTCCAGGCGTCGGACCCCAGCACCAGTCGCCGCGGTGGGTCGGCCGAGTCAGCGGCGGCGATGATGGCCGCGGCCGTCTTCTCCTGGCTGTCGGTCATCTGCTCGACGGAGACCGGCGGTCGGTCAGCCGGGCCGCCCACGTAGGGCTCGCTGACCGGGACCCGCGTGGCGGCGTCGAAGAACCCGGTGCGCACCATGCCCGGCTCGATCAGTGTCGTCGCGATGCCGAACGGCGCCACCTCGGTGGCCAGGGCCTCGTAGAAGCCCTCGATCCCCCACTTGGTCACGTGGTACATCGAGAACGCCGGGAAGGCGATCTGGCCGCCCATGCTCGACATCTGCATCAGCCGGCCGCCGCCCTGCGCCCGCAACGGCGGGATGACGGCCCGGGCCAGTTGGATCGACGCGGTCAGGTTCGTCGCGATCATGTCCTGGATCTGGTCGTCGGTCAGGTCTTCGGCGACGCCGAACACACCGTACCCGGCGTTCGAGACGACCACGTCGATCCGTTGGTGGTCCGCGAAGGCCGCCGACACCACCACCCGCAGCGTCGTGGTGTCGGTGACGTCGAGCGCGCGACGCCAGAGCCGGTCGCCGTGCCGGTCCGCGAGATCGTCGAGCTGCTCGGGCCGCCGCAACGTGGCCGCGACCCGGTCGCCGCGGCCCAGGGCCTGTGAGACCAGCTCGCGGCCCATCCCTCTGGACGCGCCCGTGATCAGCCAGGTCTTCACGATGGGGGGCCTCCCAGCGACTCAGCGGCGGCGTCAGGCCGTCGAACCAATTGTCCGCCGTCTGGGCCGCCGGCATCTCGTGATCGCCGACGATGCGCAGACCGTCGAGCGCTGCTGATCGCCATCCGCGGTGATGCCGGGGTTGGGCGCCGGTGGCTGCCAGCCCATCCCGCCTCGATACCAGATCCGGCGCACATGATCTCGGAAACGGGCGGCGCGGCCATCCGCATCGCCACCCGGGTGACGGATCCGAGCGGAAGGTGAGGTCGACAACGCACGCGTCCCGGCCCGAACCTCGGCTCGGCCGGGGCACCGGGAGAGCCGCCAACGCGTTCTGGAGCCGCGTGTGACCATCAACCCCGGCGAAGGCGTACGCGCTTCGCCGGGGTGCCGCGGGCCCGTCAACGGGTGGCCGGGCGGATGATGATGTCGCCGTGGCGGGTGCGGGCGTGGACGGTGACCTCGTCGCCGCCGCCGGGCTGGTCCGAGACGTAGTCGCTGACCGCCCCGCGGTCGCTCTTGGCGGCGATGTAGGCGGTGGCGCCGGTCGGGATGCCGACCTCGATGTTGCCGGAGGCGTTGGTCAGCTCGGCCTGGCCGCGGGTCAGCCGGCCGATGCGGATGGCGCCGCTGGCGGTCTGGGCCGCGACGTCGGCGTCGGCCTGCTCGATGTCGAGGTCGCCGCTGGCGCTGCGCAGCTCGACGCGGGCCTGGGCGTGACCGATCGACACCTGCCCGCCGGCGTTCTCGATCCGGGCGGCGCCGGTGATCTCGCCGATCCGCAGGGTGTAGGCGCCGCCGTCGACCTGGGCGCCGCCGGCGACGTGGCCGACGGTGACGCTGCCCGAGGACAGGTTGGCGGTGAGCGCGTCGAGGCGGTCGAGCGCGACCCGGCCGGACGCGATGTGCAGGTCCCCGGAGCCGAGCGGCCCGGCGGCGTGGATGTCGGAGTGCGCCAGGTAGGCGGCCAGGTGCGACCCGGCGGGCACGTCGATGGTGATGGCCACGGAGCCGTTCTTGTCGCCGGAGACGGTGGTCTTGACCCGCAGCTGCCCGGCGGCGTAGTCGACGCGGGTCCGCTCGGCGACCTTGACGTCCTTGCGGCTGCTCGGGTCCAAAGGCGCGACGGTGACGGCGGTGTCGGCGCGGTCGGTGGCGTTGACCCGGACCTGGGCGCCGGCGACCTCGACGGTGGCGGTGATCGGCTGCGGAGTGGCGAAGGTAGGCATCTGTGGTTCCTTTCGGTTCGTCGTCTGGGACCACTGTCGGCGGCGGGCCCGCCACCGCTCTGACACGCCACTGACACGCCACCTGACACGCGTGCATAGCGCGCCCGTCGATGGCCGTCTCCCGCGGTACCGCCTGACCTACCGCTCGTCCTCCGGCGGCTCCGTCTCGATGCGCTCCAGCGGCATCGTCCCAGACCTGGCCGACCGTGCCGATCCGGTCAAAGACCGGCTGGCCACGGTTAGGTCGGGCCGCATCGGGCAGGCGGGTGCCGAGGGGGTGCATCGTCATGGGACTTCGCACATTCGGGGTGGCCGCCGCGATCGTGGCCGCGCTCGGCGCCGGGGCGGGGGTCGCGGGGGCGGCCGAGGCGCCGGCCGCCGCGCCGTCGACGCAGGACGTCGCCTATCTGCAGGCCGCGCACCAGTCCAACCTGCTGGAGATCGCCACCGGCACCCAGGCCCAGGAGAAGGGGCGCAGCCAGCAGGTGAAGGACATCGGGGCGCGGTTCGTCGCCGACCACACCCGGCTGGACCAGTCGCTCCAGCAGACCGCGTCATCGCTCGGGGTGCCGCTGGCCCCGGCGGACGCCGCGCGGGAGGCGACCGAACGGCTGGCGAGGGTGCCGGCGTCGCAGTACGACCGGGTGTGGATCCCGCTCCAGCAGGCGGCCCACACGGCGGCGATGCAGAACGGCCAGCGTGAGATCGAGCAGGGCACGGACCCGGCGGTCAAGCAGGACGCCACCGCGGCCGCTCCGGTGCTCGAGCAGCACCACGCGCTGCTCAACCAGGCGGCGAGCCAGGTCTAGCTGCCCTGGGCCTGCACCAGCGTCTCGTACAGGCCCGCGATCCGGAGCTGCTTCTCGACGAACGGCGCGACCTCCTGCACGACGAAGCGGACCTCCTGGTCGCGGGCCGCGTTGAGCCCGGCCACCAGTGCGCCCATGCCGGTCGAGTCGACGAAGGTCACGTGCCGCATGTTGACGACCACCATGGGCGGCCGCTGCCGCCGGATCGTCTGCTCGAGGACGTCGCGCAACGCGTCGTTGACGGCGACGTCCAACTCGCCCCTCAGGTCGAACACGACCGTGCCGTTGTCGAGGAGGCGCCGGCCTACCTGCGCGTTCGCCACTTGATCCTCCCGCCCGTCCGTTGCCATATAGCAAGAACGTCTCAATTGCTACCCGACGGCCGGACGCCCAAACGGGCAGCGGGACATCCAGCGCGGGCACTATCGTTGATTTGTGGCAAATATGTCACCGAACGAGGCTGACCACGGTGCGGCCGAGTTCCTGCGGATCCTGCGCGATCGGCACCTCGACATCCTGTTCCAGCCGATCGTCCACCTGGCCACCGGCAAGACGGTCGGCTGCGAGGCACTGGTCCGCGGCCCCGCCGGCTCGCCGCTGCGGACGGCACCAGAGCTGCTGCGGTACGCGTACCGCAGCGATCGCGTGATCGAATTCGACTGGGCGGCCCGCGCCGCCGCCTGCCAGGCAGCACTGGCGGCACACCTGCCCGAGGACCAACTCCTGTTCCTCAACGTCGAACCCATGGCGCTCGGCACCGACTGCCCGCCTGACCTGTGGCCCGACATCGAGAAGGGCTTCGCGCGGTTCCGGGTGGTGCTGGAGGTGACCGAGCGGTCCCTGGACCGCGACCCGCGCTCGCTGCTGGAGGGCATCGACCGCCAGCGCCCCGACGCCGCCGGCCTCGCCATCGACGACCTGGGCGCCAGCCCCGCGGCGCTGTCGATGCTGCCGGTCCTCGGGGCCGACGTCATCAAGCTCGACCACTGGGTCATCCAGGGCGGACCCACGCCACAGACGATGCACATCATGGACATGGCGTACGAGGAGGCCGAGCGCACCGGCGCGACGATCCTGGCCGAGGGCGTCGAGACGGCCGCCGACTCGGCGTTCGCCCGCTCCGCCGGCGCGGTCCTCGGCCAGGGCCGCCACCTCGGACCCCCGGCGCCACTGCCCGCCACCGGCGCGGTCGCCGGGCTGGCCTTCGACATCAGGTCGGCGCCGATCGCCGACCTCGCCACGCCGTTCGACGCGCTCGCGGACCGGGCGACGAGCCGCGCGAACCTCACCTACCTCACGGCGCTGAGCCGGCACCTCGCCGACGAGGCGGCGGACCTGACCGCCCCGGCGCTGTCGCTCCTGCTGGTGCCGGACCCGCGCCTGCTGACCGCCGCGGACCGGGCCCGCCTGTCCCGCGCCGCCGAGCGCGGCGTCGTCACCGGCGCGCTCGGACCCGGCCTGCCGGACCCGCCGGCGCCTGGCGTCCGCGGCTCCCGCGTCCACGACGCCACACTCGACGGCCACTGGGCCATCGTGACGCTGAGCCCGGGCACGGCGTCGGCGCTGCTCGCGCGCACGATCCCCGACGGCGCCAACGAGTTCGAATTCGGCGTCGCCCACGACCGCCGCCGCGTGGTCGCCGCGGCCCGATCCCTCCTCCGCCGCCTCGGCACCGGCTGACGGCCGGCCCTAAAGGGCCGCGATGGCTTCGTCCAGCCAGGCCGCGTACGCCGCGGACGACCAACCGGACCGCAGCACCAGTTGCTCGTAACCCTCCGGTGAGAGCACGAAGGACAGCACGTCGGCGGCGCGGGCCGGGTCGGTGATCGGCGCGCCCCGGGAGACCAGGCCGGCGACCGCGGCCGTGACGTCGTTGCGGCGCCGGCCGTACATGTCGTCGAGGGTCGCTCGCACCGCCGGGTCGCTGTCGGCGGCCGAGACGTAGGCGCGCCACAGCCCCGCCGTGCGCTCGTTGGCCGCCACCACGAACCCGATGATGCCGGCCCGCATCGTGGCCAGGTCGGGCGTCGCGAGGATCTGCCGGCCGACCTCGCGCTCGGCGATCTGGTGTGACCCCTCGTCGCCTGTGAAGGCCCGCTCGAACGACGCCACCAGCAGCGCCCGCTTGGGTCCGTTGGCCTGGACCGTCTCCACCGACACGCCGGCCTGCTCCGCGATGGCGGCCAGGGTCGTGCGCCCGTAGCCGTCGGCCGCGAACCGGGTCGCGGCCGCGTCCAGGATCCGGTCGCGGGTCTCGGCGGCCTGCCGGCTGCGCAGGGGTGAACGGTAGGCGCGCGGCTGTCGGGTTTCGGCGTTCAATTGATTGCGGCCCGACCGTAGTGAATCCTTCGAGACATAACCGAATCGTATCGGAGGAGAACGTCGATGTCCTCGGTCCTGCTCTGCAGCAGCCCCGTGCACGGGCACGTGGCCCCACTGCTCAGTGTGGCGAGCCACCTCGCCGCCACCGGGCACCGCGTGCGGTTCCTGACCGGCGCCCGCTACCGCGCCGCCGTCGAGCGCACCGGCGCCGAGTTCCTGCCGCTGCCGGCGGGCGCCGACTTCGACGACTCCGCCCTCGACCGGGAGTTCCCGGACCGCATGGACCACAAGGGCCTCGACCAGCTGCGGTACGACCTGCGGGAGGTCTTCCTCCGCCCCCTGCCCGACCAGGTCACGGCGATCGACGCGGCGCTGGCGGCCGAGCCGACCGACGCGGTGCTGGCGGAGATGCTGTTCATCGGCGCCGCCGCCCTCGCGCTGCGCCCCCGGTCGAGCCGGCCGATGCTGGTCAGCCTCGGCATCGTCCCGCTGAGCCTCAAGAGCCGGCACGCCGCACCGTTCGGGCTGGGCCTGCACCCGATGCCAGGGCCGATCGGCCGCCTGCGCAACGGATTCCTCAACGTCGCCCTGGAGAAGGTCGTCTTCGGAAGCGTCCAACGGTACGCGCAGCGCGTGCACCGCACGGCGACCGGCCGGGCCCTGCCGGGGTTCGTCCTCGACTGGCCATCGTGGACGGACGCGATCGTCCAGTTCACCGTGCGCGGCTTCGAATATCCGCGGCCCGACCGTGACCGGCTCGTGCACTTCGTCGGGCCGGTCAGCCGGGGCGGCGCCGGCGACGAGACGCTGCCCGAGTGGTGGGGCGAGCTGTCCGCCGGCCGTCCGGTCGTGCACGTCACCCAGGGCACGGTCGCCAACCAGGACTACTCGGCGCTGATCCGCCCGACGATGGCGGCGCTCGCCGGCGACGACGTGCTCGTGGTGGTCAGCACGGGCGGCCGACCGGTGGAGTCGCTCGAAGGCCCGCTGCCGCCCAACGTGCGGGTCGCCTCCTACCTGCCGTACGACCTGCTTCTGCCCCTGACCGACGTGATGGTCACCAACGGCGGCTACGGCGGGGTGCAGTTCGCGCTCCGGCACGGCGTCCCGGTGGTCGTCGCCGGCACCTCGGAGGACAAGATCGAGGTCAGCGCGCGGGTGGCCTGGTCGGGCGTCGGCGTCAACCTCAAGACCGACACACCCACGGCGGACGCGGTGGGCACGGCGGTCCGCGAGGTCCTGGCCCGGCCCGACTACCGCAAGGCGGCGGAGCGGATCGGCGCCGAGATCCTCGCGGCGCCGGGCCCGGCCGGCCTGGCGGCGCTCATCGCGCGCTGACCAGGCCGGCCGACCCGGCACACCGGCGGGCCTGGCGGCGCTCCTCGCGAGCGGCCGGTCCGGCCGGTCCGTCACACCGGCGGCAGGTCGAACTCGTCGTTCGGTTGGCGGATCAGTCGCCAGGCCGCCCAGGCGAAGCCGGCCGCCGTCAGGCCCCAGCCGATCAGGTCGATCCAGCGGATGCCCGTCAGCACCGACGTCAGGTGGATCGGCTGCGACAACGTGAAGCCGATCGCCAGCCAGGTCGGCGCGAGCCGCGACCGCCACAGCGCCGCGCCGACCAGCACGGTGCCCAGCAGGTGGCCGGCCACGAACACCAGCACCAGCAGGTTCGGCTGCGGGCTGGCCTCCATCCCCGACGTGAGCTGGAAGGCGACCTCGCGGTCCAGGCCGGGCCGCGTGCCGACCAGGTAGGCGACGACGTCGCCGTACGAGCCGCCGGCGAACAGGGCCGTGTAGCCCGGCACCGCGAGGAACAGGCCGATCGTGGTGAGCAGCGGCGTGCGGCGGCGGGTGTGCCAGGCGACCGCGAGGATGCCCGCGAACCCGGTGAGCACCACGACGGTCCCGACCGCCAGCGCCGTCCGCTGGTAGGTGGTGGCGGCGACCAGCGCGTCGAAGATCTCCCGGGGTGAGTCGTCGCCGTCGTAGGGCAGGAACCAGCAAAACACCGTGACGAACACGGCGAGCGGGACGGCGGCGAGCGCCAGGAGCCAACGCCAGGCGGTACGGGCGTCGCGTGCCACCGGTCCGGCCGGCGCGGCGGCCGGCAGGTCGAAGTCCTCGTCCCGGGTGCGCACGAGCGCGACCGACGCGCCCGCGTACCCGATGGCGGTCATCGCCCAGGCGATCGCCGGACCCACGTTGCCGCCGGGTGCGAGCAGGTGGGCCGGCCCCGACAACGCCAGGACGGCGGCGAGCCAGGCCGGCACGACCCGGGCCCGCCAGAGCGCCAGGCCCAGCAGAACGAAACCGACCGTCTGTCCAATCAGGAAGATCAGCGCGAGGATGCCGACGCTGGGGAACGACCAGACCGCGTCGTCGATCGTCGCGACCGCGGTCGGGTCGAGCCCCTTGTCGGCCGCCACGACGCCGGCCAGGTCGCTGTCGGGCAGGCTGGCCGAGAACGCGAGCAGCAGCAGGATGCCGGCGGCCAGCGTGAGCCTCGGCGCGCCCCGACGGGCGGTCCACAGCACGGCCATGGTCGCCGGCACGATGGCGAGGCTGAAGAACAGCGACAGCCACAGGGCGAGTTGGGCCCGCCCGGGTTGGGCGGCCGCGTCGGCGACCATCCGGGCGAAGTTGCCGCCGAGCGGCCACGGCGCGGCGATGTTCTCGAGCGCGAGAGCGAGCAGCGGCAGGGGTGCCAGGACCGCGAGCGTCCAGCGCCAGAAGCGGCGGAGGTCGCGCGTACGGGTGGCGGGTGTGGTGATCGTGGGTGCGACGGTCGTGGCCATGTCAGGCGACCCCCGCCCGGACCGGCTGGCGCAGGGCCGGCGCGACCAGCGCGACCGCGATCAGCGTGACGACGACGCCGACGGCCGCGAAGCCGACCAGCGGGCCCGGCACGTCGTCGACGAAGAACGCGGGGACGGCGGTCAGGGCCGACAGCAGCCGGGTGACCACGACGGTGACGATGCCCGCGCGGCTGCCCCGCCAGCCGAACCAGACGCCGGCCAGCGTCAGCAGGCCGAGCACGGTGCCGGCCGCGACGATCACGAAGGGTGGGCCGTCGCCCGTGTCGGTGAGCAACCCGACGGCGTCGGTGGCGCCGAGCAGACCGGCGAGGACGAGGCCGACGGTGATGCCGGTGGTGCGTCGCATGACTCCTCCTGTGGTGGTGGTGTCCCAGAAGCGTCGGTCGCGGGCGGGCTCCGGCGGATCGGCACGGGTACGGGACACAACTCCGTGCTGGCACGGGTATGCCGACGGCGGTCGGGCACCTACCGTGTGGCCATGGCCTTACCGCGCGTGTTCGCGTACGCCTTCGCAGTGGTCGTCGCCGCTCTGGCGGTGGCCGGCGGGCTGCTCGCCGTCCGGGTGCCGGAGATGGCCGGCTTCTTCGTCGTCGCGGTGGTGCTGGGTCTGTTCTCGACGACGCTGGGGGTGGTCGTCGCCCAGCGCCGGCCGCACAACCTGGTCGGCCCGGTGCTCGTCCTCGTCGGAGGGTCGCCCATCTGGGTGGCGTTCGGTGACCTCTACACGGCGGCGGTCGCGGCGCGGCCCGGGTCGCTGCCGCTCTGGGACTGGTACGTGGCGATGTCGCCCGGGACGTGGATGGCGCTCTACGTGCCGGCCGCCCTGCTCATGCTGATCTTCCCGGACGGCCGGTTGCCCGGGCCGCGCTGGCGGTGGGTCGGTTACGGGCTGATCGCCGTGCCGGTCCTGTTCACCCTGCTGGCGGCGGGCGACCCTGACCCGTTGCCGGCCCCGTTCACGCACGTGCCGCACCTCTACACGCTGCCGTCCTGGGCCTTGGCGGTGGCGCTGGGCCTGCTGCCGGTGTTCCTCGGCCTGCTCGTCGCCTCGGTGGCGGCGATGGTCGTCCGCTACCGCCGCGCCGCCGACCCGGTGCGCCGGGCCCAGGTCCGCTGGTTCGCCCTCGGCGCGCTGTTCCTGCCGGCGACGCTGCTGCTGTGCTGGGCCTCGTACCTCCTCACCGACCGGGCCGACCTGGTGCTGCTCGGGCTCGCGGCCACCTACCTCGCGCTGCCCGCCGCGACCGCGATCGCGTTGCTCCGCCACGACCTCTACGACGTGGACAAGGCGATCAGCACCGCCGCGTCGTACGGCCTGGTCACGGCGGTCCTGCTGGCCTTCTACACGGCCGCGTCGTTCCTGGTCGGCCTCGGCGCGGGTGGGGCCTCGCCGGTCGCCGCGGCGGCCGCCACCGCGGTGTGCGCGGCGGTGCTGGCCCCGCTGCGGGTGCGGCTCCAGCGGGCCGTGGACCGCCGGCTGTACCCCGTGCGGCGGGCGGCGCTGGCGGCGATCGAGGGGCTGCGGGACCGCACGCACACCGGCCAGGCCCGCCCGGAGCAGCTCGAAGAGGTCCTGGCGGCCGCGCTGCGCGACCCGTTGCTGCGCGTGGGATACCTCGTGCCAGGCGCGTCCGGCCTGGTGTCGGCGACCGGTGAGCCGCTGCCGGTCGACGCCGGCCGGCGGGTGCCCGTGCGGGCCGGCGGGCACGAGATCGGCGCGCTGCTGCGGGGCACGGTGGGCAGCCGCGAGCTGCTCCGGGAGCTCGCCGACGCGGCCGCGCTGCTGGTCGAGGTCGTCGCGCTGCGGATCGAGCTGCGCCGGGCGCTGTCCGATGTGGAGTCGTCCCGGGCCCGGTTGCTGCACGCCGGTTACGCCGAACGGCGCCGGCTCGAACGCGACCTGCACGACGGCGCGCAGCAGCGGTTGGTGTCGCTGGGCATGACGTTGCGGCTCGCGCAGCGACATCTCGACGACGGGACCGTCGACGTCGACGGGCTGCTCGACGAGTCGGTCGCCTCGCTCGGGCTGGCCGTCGCCGAGCTGCGGCAGCTGGCCAACGGCCTCCGACCGTCCAGCCTGGACGACGGTCTCGGGCCGGCGTTGTCGTCGCTGGCCAGCAAGGCCCCGGTGCCGGTCGCGCTGGAGGTCTGCCCGGATCCGGTGCCCGACGACGTGGCGACGACCGCGTTCTACGTGGCGAGCGAGGCGCTGACCAACGCGATCAAGCACGCCGCGCCGGGCGCAATCGGGTTGCGGGTGGCCCGGCTCGACGACCGCCTCACGGTGCGGGTCAGCGACGACGGCCCGGGCGGCGCCGTCGTGCGGCCCGGCGCGGGGCTGGCCGGGCTGGCGGACCGGGTGGCGGCGGCGGGCGGTCTGCTGTCGCTGAGCTCGCCGGCCGGCCGGGGCACCGTGGTCGAGGCGGTGCTGCCGTGCGCATCGTGATCGGCGAGGACTCGGCGCTGTTCCGGGAGGCGCTGGCCCGGCTGCTGGCCGACGCCGGCCACGAGATCGTGGCGAAGGTCGGCGACGCACCGTCGTTGGTGGCGGCGGTGGCCGCGCACGAGCCGGATCTGGCGATCGTCGACGTGCGGATGCCGCCCGACCTGACCGACGACGGCGCCCGGGCGGCCCGCGAGGTCCGGGCGGCGCATCCGACGCTCGGCATCCTGCTGCTCTCGCAGCACGTCGAGACGCGGCACTCGGTCGAGCTCGTCGCCTCGGGCGGCTTCGGCTATCTGCTCAAGGACCGGGTGTTCGACGTCGACGACTTCCTCGACGCGCTGCGCCGGGTCGCCGCCGGCGGTTCGGCCCTCGATCCGGAGGTGGTGGCCCGCCTGCTGGGGCCGCGCCGCCCCGACGACGACCCGCTCGCGACCCTGACGGGCCGCGAGCGGGAGGTGCTGGCGCTGATGGCCGAGGGCCGCACCAATGTCGGCATCGCGCGGCGCCTGTGGCTGACCGACCGGACGGTGGAGACCCACATCGGCTCGATCCTCGGCAAGCTCCGGCTGGCCAACACCGACGAGGACCACCGGCGGGTCCTCGCGGTGCTGATGTATCTCGGCGCCTCGTGATCAGGTCACGTCGAGCGTCACGATCCGCATGCCCTGGGCGCGGCAGGCCTTCTCCCAGTTGCGCATGGAGTCGGTGTTCATGAAGTTCTGGGTCGACTGGTTGAAGCTGCCGCCGCGGTAGCGCCACACGGCCACCCGGTAGGCGTCGTTGTTGAACGCCTTCAGGATCCGCAGCTCGTACCCGGCCTCCTTGCGTTGCCGGTTGAGCTTCTGGAAGGCGCTCTCGTTGTTCTCGTCGGCGCCGGTGGCCAGGACGCCCCAGTTCCACTTCTGGACCGAGCTGCCCTGGTCCTGACGCCACAAGCCGCCGATCTTGTTGTCTTCGCGGATGACGATGTCGACGAGGCGGTAGCCCTGGCCGTAGAGGATCGTGTCCTGGTTCTTGAAGTCGTCCCACGTCGCGAAGTTGGTCCGCCAGAACCGGCCGCCGGTGCCGGGGCGCCACACCGCGTAGAACTCGTCGCCGTCCCGGTCGAGCTCGGCCAACCGCAGGCCCTGGTTGTAGTAGATGTCATCCAAGAGCTCAAGCGCCCCGATCGACAGAGCGGGGTGCACCCACTGGGCGCCGGAGCCGGGCCGCCAGACCGCGGTGATGCCGTGGCCGACGACGTCGAGCTCGGTGATCCGGTAGCCGTTGGCGAAGTAGGCGGCGTCCCTCTCGAGGAACTCCGACCAGCTCAGGTCGTGATGCCAGTATTCGTTGCCCGGATTCACGACCGTGCTGCAGCTCGCGTGGTAGCCGCCGTAGGGCGCGGCGGCCGCCGGCGCCGAGGTGACGTGCAGGGTGCCCGCGATGGCCACGGCCGCCACGGCCGCGATGCGTGCGAACCGTCTGAACATGATGCCCTCCCTTTCGATCCGGGTCAGTTGCTGCCCTGGATCGAAGGGCGTTGCTGTTGCGCGGCCGTTGTGGCGATGTTGTGCCGCAGCTCAGCGCTCCCGCAGCACGCGCAGGGCCGTGGTGAGGGTGTCGTCGGGCGCTGTCTCGATCGTGGGGACCACACCCGTGCCTTCCCAGTTGCCGCCGGTGATCGGCGAGACCGAGCGGGCCACCGGCACGGTCAGCTCCAGGTGGTCGTCGACCCGGAAGCCGCGACGCGGGTGGGCGCCGCCCCGGCTGCGCTGGCCGACCACCGTGGCGCGGCCGGTCTGCTGCAGGTCGTAGGCGAGCTGCTCACCACCGGAGAACGTGGTGCCGCTGATCAGCACGGCGACCGGCTTGTCGGGCCCGAAGCGGCGGCCCGGGACGTAGGGCAGTGTCCACGCCTGCGTCACCCGATCGGTGGTGCGCTCGAAGAGGCCGCTCAGCTCCACCGGCTCCGCGCCGAACAGGTAGCTGGCGATGAACGTGACCATCGACGGCTCGCCGCCGAGGCACTGGCGCAGGTCGAGGACCAGCGCGTCGGCGTTGGCCACCAGGGTCATCGCGGCCGCGATCGCGTCGCCGCAGACGACGCTCGGGAAGAGCACCGGACGCAGGTCGAGGTGGGCGACGCCGCCGTCGAGGCGGTGCAGACCGGCGACGCCGCCGCCGGTGCGGTCGGCCCACGCCGCCATCGTGGCGAGGTCGGTCTCGTCGTCGCCGTGCCCCTCCGGCAACGCGTCCTCGTGGTGGATCAGCCGCAGGTGCTTGTCGCCGTTGACCGACTGCAGGTCACGCGTGACGGCGTCGGCAAAGGCCACGTCGTCCTCGGGGTAGGTGGTGGCCTTCAGCACCCGCACCACGTCGTCGGCCACGTCGGGGAAGACGTAGTGCGTCGTCATCAGCTCGGCAACGTGTTCGATCCGCATGGGTCAAAGAGTCAAGAGTTCTTGACTCTTTGTCAAGCCCCTGCTTCGCTGGCTTCATGGACGCCCTGCCGCTGGAGACGCAGCACTTCAAGGCCCTGTCCCACCCGACACGGCACCGGCTGCTGTTCGCGCTGGGCGAGAAGCCGGCGACCATCAGCCAACTCGCGTCGGCGCTGGCGACGCGCAAGGGAAACGTCGCCCACCACCTGCGGGTGCTGCAGGAAGCGGGCCTGGTCCGGCCGGCCGGCACGCAACGGGTACGCGGGGGCGTGGAGCAGTACTACGAGCGGACGGCGCGCGCCGTGCACCTGCCCAGCGAGCACTACGCCGCACACCTACCGACGGCGTTCCGGGCCATCGCCGAGGAGATCGCGACGGCGCAACCGGACCCGCTGCTCGTGCTGCGCTACCTCCGCCTGACTCCGGCCCAGGCGGCCCGGATCACCGAAACCCTCGAAGCCATCGCCCACGAGACGCAGGACGCCGGCCCGGACCACCCGCGCTACGGCCTGCTGCTCGGCCTCTTCCAACCCGCCGGCGACTGAAGGAGATCCGTGGCGACCATCGCGCTGTTCCACTCTGTGTACGGGCTGCGGCCCGCGGTGCTCGACGCGGCCGAACGGTTGCGCCACGCCGGACATGTCGTTGTCGCTCCCGACCTGTACGGCGGATCCGTGGCCGACGCACTCGACGAGGGGTTCGCGCTCAGCGAGCGGATCGGTTGGGAGACGATCATGCGGCGAGCGCGACAGGCCCTGGCCGGTCTGCCCGACGCCACAGTCCTGGCCGGCCTGTCGATGGGCACCGGCGTCGTCGGTGACCTGCTGCCCGACCGCCGCGAGACCGCCGGGCTGCTGCTCCTGCACGGGATCGGCGCCGACCCCGCGGCCGCGCGGCCCGGCCTGCCGGTGCACCTGCACATCGCCGATCCCGACGCTCTCTTTCCGCCCGCCACGGTCACCGGCTGGCGCGATGCCCTGACCGACGGCGGCGCGGCGGTGTGGGTGCACACGTACCCGGCGGTCGGGCACCTGTTCACCGACCCGGACACCAGTGACTACGACGCGCCTGCCGCGGACCTGGCCTGGCGCCGTAGCCTCGATTTCCTCGCCGCGCTGGACGGCGATGGTGACGGTTCGGCTCCACGTTGACGGCCTTGGATGGTCAACATCACCCGACGGTCGAGCTGACCGCCGGGTCGGTGAGGCGGCGCAGGGCGGCGCGGGCGGGCGGGGCCCAGCTGGGCTTGCCCCCCGGACCGTCGTCAGCGCCGATGATCAGGCCACTGAGGACGCGGGCCATCGCCCAGCCGCGGGCGCGGCGCCTGGTCGCGGCGTCCGCGGTCGGCCGGTAGGCCGCCCAGAACTCGTCGACGGAGGGCAGCAGGAGCCACGCGGCAGCCAGGTCGTACGCCGGGTCGCCCGCGCAGAGGTCCCCGAAGTCGACCACGCCGCACAGGGTGCCGTCCGCGGTGAGGACGTTGGCCGGGTGCAGGTCGGCGTGGATCCACAGCGGCGGTCCCGTCCAGGGCGGCGCGCTGACCGCGTCGGCCCACACCGCCCCCGCGGCGGCCGGGTCGTCGATCAGCCCGCGCTCGGCGGCGAAGGCGAGCCCGTCGGCGAATCCCTCGGCCCGCTCGGTCAGCGGCCCGCCCCGGTCCCGGCCGACAGGTGCGTCCGCGGGCGCCGGCTGGTGCAGGGCCGTGAGGAATGCGGCCAATGACACGCCCGCGTGCGGACCGTGCGTGACCGCGGCGACATCGGCCGGCGTGCCCCGGACCCACGTGGTGATCAGCCACGGCCGGGGGAACAGCGCGGAGGGCTCACCCCACCGCTGCGGCACGGGGATCGGCAGCGGCAGCCGCGGTGCCAGGGTGGGCAGCCACGCGTACTCGTCGCGCAGCGGGTCCGGGTCGTCCGTCATCCAGGGAATCCGGACCGCCAGGTCGTCGCCGAGCCGCCACAGCTGGTTGGCCCATCCCCGCGCACCCAGCCGGACCGGGCGATCGGCGAGGTCGGGGTGCTGGTCACGGACCAGCTCCCGCACCAGCTCCGCGGAGATGTCGGTCATGCGAGCCAACACTAGAGGCGCGACGTGGGTACGGTCGGAGAGGGCCAGCAGGAGGGACCGCCATGACCGAAGACCGCGCACGCCGGCGTCCCCGTTCGGGCCGGGCCCGCAAGCGCCTCGTCCGGGCCCACGCCGCCCACACCGGGGTGGCCTATTCGGTGGCCGCGCGGCAGGTCGCCGCGGCCGGGCTGGGCGCCGGCGAGAGTTTCGGCGACGCCGGCCGCACCGTCTACCCGCTGGCCGTCCGCGGCTCGGGCCGGTGGTCGCTCGGTGCGCGGGCCGCCCGCCCGGTCGCGACGCGGCTCGCGGACGCCCGGCGCGCCGCCCGATTGCCGGGTGGGCGCGCGGCGCACCTGGCCGAGCGCTTCCCGCCCGCGGTCGGCGGCCTCTACGCCGGTGCGGGACGGGTCGCGCTGCTGGCGATGCTCTACCTGGTGGCCGAAGCACCGGCGCGAGGCCAGCGAGCCTGGGCGGCGGAGACCGGCGAGGAGACGGCGGTGGACCTGGTCTGCGCCGACCTCGACCGCGCGGCCCGCCGGCTGCTCGACGGCGACTGGACGATCCTCTGGGACCGCATCGACGGCGCTCTCGCGTCCGGCGGGCAGCCGCGGCTGCGGGCGGCGTTCCGCGAGTTCGGCGACGAGGCCGGCGCGCCGTGGACCGGCGCACGGCAGATCCTCGACGCGTTGCTGGTCGTCGCCGACGACGGGCACGCGCCCGGCACCCGGGTCCGCGCCGGCGCCACGCACGGCTCGGTGGTCGGGCTGTGGTGGGCGGCGGACGGGCCGCCGATCGGCTACGACGTCTGGTTCGACGGCGCCGCCGGGCCGCAGCGGGTGCGGCCCGGCGACCTGGTCGTGCTGCCGCGGCAGGAGACGCCCTACCCGGCCATCTCCTCGACCCGGAACCCGACGACCCCGTCGACGAGGCCGACCTCGACCGTGTGACCGGGCCGCAGCTCGTCGAGCAGGATCCGCTCCGACAGGGGGTCCTCGACGGCGGTCTGGATGGCCCTGCGCAACGGGCGCGCGCCGTACGCCGGATCGAAGCTCTGCCGCACCAGCTGCCGCTTGGCCTCGTCGGTGACCGTGAGCGTGATGTCCCGGGCGGTCAGCCGCTCGGCGAGCCGGGCCAGCATCAGGTCGGCGATCGCGATGAGCTCGACCTCCGCGAGATGCCGGAACACCACCGTCTCGTCGATCCGGTTGAGCAGCTCCGGTGGGAAGAACCGGCGCAGCTCCGCTCGTACCGAGGCGTCGTGGGTGTCCATCATGGAGTCGCCGAAGCCCATCGCCCCGCCGCGCGTGCCCAGGTTCGACGTCAGGATGACCACCGTGTTCCGGAAGTCCACCTTGCGGCCCTGCGCGTCGGTCAGCGCGCCGTCCTCGAGGATCTGCAAGAGGGTCAGCAGCACGTCCGGGTGCGCCTTCTCCACCTCGTCGAAGAGCACGACGGAGAACGGCCGGCGGCGCACGCGCTCGGTCAGTTGCCCGCCCTCGTCGTGGCCGACGTAGCCGGGTGGCGCACCGACCAGCCGGGCCACCGTGTGCCGGTCGTGGAACTCCGACATGTCCAGCTGGATCAACGCGTCGGCGCTGCCGAACAGGAACTCGGCCAACGCCCGGCACAGGTCGGTCTTGCCGACGCCGGTGGGTCCGGCGAACACGAACGACCCGGCCGGGCGGCGCGGATCCTGCAAACCGGCACGGGTACGGCGCACCGCGCGGGCGACCGCGCCGACCGCGGCGTCCTGGCCCACCACCCGGCGGTGCAGCTCGTCCTCCATCCGGGCCAGGCGTCGGGTCTCGGAGTCGCTCAACGGCCGCACCGGCACCCCGACCCAGTCGGCCAGCACCTCGGCGATGTCGTCCTCGCCGACCTCTGTGGCGCACCGCAGCTGGCCACGGGCGCCGGCCTCGTCGATCAGGTCGATCGCCTTGTCCGGCAGGAACCGGTCGGCTATGTAGCGGTCGGCCAGGGTCGCGGCCGCCACGAGGGCCGCTTCGGTGAACACGACGCCGTGGTGCGCTTCGTAGTGCCGCCGCAGCCCGGTCAGGATGTCGACGGTCTGCATGACGGTCGGCGCCCCGAGCGCCACCGGCTGGAAACGGCGCTCCAGGGCGGAGTCGCGGACGAGGATCCGGCGGTACTCGTCGGTCGTCGTCGCGCCGATCAGTTGCAGCTCGGGGCGGGCCAGCAACGGCTTGAGGATCGACGCGGCGTCCAGCGCCCCCTCGGCCGCCCCGGCGCCGACGATCGTATGGATCTCGTCGACGAAGAGGATGATGTCGTCGCGGCCGCGTACCTCCTTGAGCACCTTGCGAAGCCGCTCCTCGAAGTCGCCGCGGTAGCGGGTGCCGGCCACCAGAGCGCCGAGGTCGAGGGTGTAGAGCTGCTTGCCCCGCAACCGTTGCGGCACCTCGCCGTCGGCGATGCGCTGCGCGAGCCCCTCGACGGCCGCAGTCTTGCCGACGCCGGGCTCGCCGAGCAGGACCGGGTTGTTCTTGGTGCGGCGGCAGAGCACCCGGACGACGCGCTGGATCTCCGTGTCCCGGCCAACGACCGGGTCGAGCTGGCCGCTGCGGGCGGCGTGGGTGAGGTTGACGCCGAACTGGTCGAGCACGGCGTTGGCGGCCGGCAGGTCGTCGTCCTTGCCCGCCAGCTCTTTGATCACCTGTAGCCGCACGGCCGCGGCGTCCGCGCCGAACCGGCTCAGCACCTGGGCGCCGACCCCGCCGCCGTCCCGGACCAGCCCGAGCAGCAGGTGCTCCGGCCCGATGTGGCCGTGCCCGAGCTGCAGCGCCTCGCGCAGGGCCAGCTCGAGCACGCGGCGGGCGCGCGGGGTGAACGGGATGTGCCCGCCCGCCGCCTGGGTGCCGGTGCCGGCCACCTCCTCCACCTGCTGGCGGACGGTGACGAGGTCGAGCCCGAGCGCGGCCAGGGCCCGCGCGCCGACGTTCTCGCCCTCTTTGACGATGCCGAGCAACAGGTGCTCGGTGCCGATCGACGCGTGGTTGAGGATCCGCGCCTCTTCCTGCGCCAGGATGACCACCCGGCGGGACCGGTCGGTGAACCGTTCGAACATTGCCATCTCACGCCCTCGCGGGGCCCCACGCACCCCATCCGGACGCGGCGGGGCCGCGCGAAACGAGGGCGCTGAGTCGAAGCCTCTTGGCCGTGTCGGCGGTCGGCGTGGGCGACCGCTGCGGGCGCGGGCAGGCGCACTACCCGACACCGACGGTAGCGCCTGCGCGCCTTGCGGGCGCGCTGAGATCGTTCGCCTCTAGCGAATTCGCCGGTCCACCATTGATCGAAAGTGACCGTTCGGTTGATGATCACAACGGTTCGGTCAATAGCCTTCGGTACGGCCTTGCGCGTACGCGCGGATGGTGTTGAGGTGTCGATGCCCTCCCTATCGATTCCCACGGAACACAACGGGGTGATCATGCGCGTACTGCGCACAGTCCTCGCCGGAACCGCGGCGGCCGCTATGGCCGCTTTCGGTACCGTCACCGTCCTGGCGTCGCCGGCCTCGGCGGCGCCCGTTGGCGCACAAGGCACCTACACGCCTCTCGCGCCGGCCCGCATCCTCGACTCCCGCACCGGCAACGGTGCCCCGAAGCAGATCGTCGGCCAGGGCGCCACCGTGCACCTGCAGGTCGCCGGTCGTGGCGGCGTGCCCGCTTCGGGTGTCTCGGCTGTGGTGCTCAACCTGACCGTCACCGGCACCCTCGGCAACGGTTACCTGACCGCCTACCCCGATGGAGCGGCGCGGCCCGCCGCGGCCTCCATCAGCTTCGGCAAGGGGTGGACCCGCGCCAACACGATCACCGTTGCGGTCGGGGAAGGCGGTTACGTCAACATCTTCCAGAGCAGCCTCGGCGCGCACGTCATCGCCGATGTCGCCGGCTACTACAGCGGCGACGAGGCGGCGCCCGTCGGGAGCACGTACATCCCCGACGAGGAGCAGTGGCGGCTCGACGACACCCGCGCGGGGGGCTATCCCCCGCTGCCGGGCGGCTCGTGGATCAGGTACTCGATCTACTTCCCCAACAACCCGGTCTGGACCTCGGCCATCACCGCGTTCGCGGTGAACGTGACCGCGGTCAACCCGTCGACCACGGGTTACCTGACCACCTGGAACGGCACCGGTGACCCGCCGGCCGGCGTTTCGGCGCTCAACTACGGCATCGGTGGTATCTGGCCGAACAGCGCCATCGTTCCGGCCGCGCCGTGTGAGTTCTGCCCGGAGGACCCCACCCGGCGGATGTTCGGCGTCTACACCAGTGGCACCACGCACTGGCTCGTCGACGTCATCGGCTACTACTTCAACGACGCGGTCGACGGTCTGAAGTTCGCGCCGGTGACCCCGCAGCGCATCCTGGACACCCGCACGACGTCCGCGATCGGCCCGGGCAGCACCCGGACCGTCGACGCGGCGGCGGCGGCCACCCCGGAGACCTACGCGCTGTCGCTCAACGTCACGGCGGTCGCCCCGACCGCCAACACCTACCTGACGGTTTGGCCCGGAGGCCCGCGCCCGGCCGTCAGCACGCTCAACCCGAGCGCTGGCCAGACCATCTCCAACGGCACCACGGCTGAAGTCAACGAGACCAACCAGTTCCAGATCTACAACAACGGTGGCTCGACCAACGTTGTCGTCGACATGGGCGGTCGTTTCGAGTACTTCCCGAGCGCCACGGCGCGCGGTGCCCAGGCTGGACCGCAGCTCAACCTGAACGGCAAGGCCGGCGAAAGCCGCGTCAACCGCTAACGGTTCCAGCAACACAAAAGCTCCGCCCCGGGTACGCCCGGGGCGGAGCTTTTCGTTGGGTCGAGGAACCGTTGGAACATGCGACGCCTGTTGGCCATGCCGGCCAAGAGCAAGTCTGCCAGCAAACGCACCGGATGGTGGGCCGAAGCAGCCGCTCCGGCCCACCCTTCAGCTCACCTCTTGAACCTCGTAAAGACGTTGTCAGGCGCTACGAATACAAGTGCAGGGGCTAAGACGACAACGATTAGTCCTATGACGAGCGCCGCCGCCCTGCCGCTCAGCCCAGCCGCACCGCTGAGTAGCCCAGCCGCCGCGACGATAACCAGGGCTAGGACGATCAACGAAGCGAACGCCTTCCTCGATGGCCTACGCCTCAATGCCTCCTCCTACCCTTTGCCAATAGAATACATAACGCCGAATATGAACCCGAAGCCTGCGCCGAAGAGCGTCATGAAACCACCTGCCGCAAGGCAGCCGACGCCCGCCGCGAAGGCCCCGACAGCGCACCCAGCGAGCCCTGCGACCGCAGCAGTGCCTGCGGCGAACTTGCCGCCGGTGTCGATCGCATCGAGGATGGGGTCATCGTCGAGCCCGGTGGGATCGACGTAGTTGGTTGGGTTACAGGCTGCATAGGCATAGCGGTTTCCCTTGGCGGGGTCGCCCACGAAGGACAGGTTGTCCTGCTGGGTGAAGCGGCCCCTGACCGGGTCGTACCAGCGCTGACCGAACTTGACCAGGCCGTCGGCGCGGAGGCCGCCGGCGTACCCGATGGCGTTCTCCTGGATCTCTTCGCCGGCGCCGGTGGTGCTGACGGTCTTGCCGTACGGGTCGTAGGTATAGGTGCCGGCGAGCGTGCCGTCGTGCTTGATGAGCGCGACCACCGACCCGAGCCCGTCGAGGACGTAGAAGTAGTGGTGGCTGGTGCCGTTCGTCTCGGCGCGGATCCCGAGCGGCGTCCCTCGCTGGTCGCGTTCGAGGTAGTGCTTGGCGTAGGAGCTGGGCACGGTATACGACTGCAGCATCGGTAGGCCGTTGTCGTCCTTGAGGCCGTAGAAATAGCGGCTCTCGAAGGTCGCGGTGGTGCGGTAGCCGAGCTCGTTCTGGTCGGGTCCGGCGTACTTGTATGTGACCTGCTCTGTGTCGTCTGTCTTGCTGCGGCTCGTCATCTGCTTGGCCGCGTTGTAACTGGCCTTCCGTGACGAGCCTGTGGTGAGGTTGCCCGCACCGTCATAGCTGTAATAGAAGGGCCCGGGGAACTGGGTGCCGGTCATCTGGTTGGCGGCGTTGTAACCGGGGATGCCACCCGCTGGAATGTCGTTGGTCTTCTCAGAGGTCCGGTTGCCGCGGGAGTCGTAGCCGTATTCGTACGTCGAGCCGGCGACGTTGGTGGCCTTCGTCAGCCGGTTGCTGTTGTCGTAGGTGTAGACGCTGACGGCGCCGGAGCGGTGGTGGTCGGTGTGCCATTGCCGCAGCCCGGTGTCGTCGAGCTTGTTGGTGGAGCAGGGATTGCTGCTGACCCGCTTCGCGTAGCAGTAGGACACGTCGAAGACCGTCGACGCGGTGCCGGACTGCCAGCGCTTGCTGGTCGTGCGGGTGATCCGGCCTGACTGGTCGAAGGTGTTGACGGTCTCCGCCACCTGCGCCGATGCGACGGTCAGGCGGGTCGCGGTGCGGCGGCCCTCGTCGTCGTAGTCGAAGGTGTAGACGCCGTTGGCAGCGGTCAGCTTCTTGAGCAGGTTGCGGGTGTCGTACTCGTAGACGGAAGTGCCCCGCTGGTCCTGCACCTGCTTGAGATTGCCCACCGGGTCGTAGACGTAACCCTGCGAGGCCTGCCGACCGATCATGCGGTTCAGGCGGTCATAGACATAGCCCTGAGATCCGGTCGCGTCGGCACGGGCACGGACGTTGCCCGCAGGGTCATAGTCGTACGTGACCGCCGTGGTGCCGTCCGAGTAGGAGATCGTCTTAACCCGGTCCTGCGCGTCGTAGTCGTAGGTCGAGGTCTTCCCCGCTCCATCGGTGGCGGTGCGGACCCGGCCGTAGGCGTCGTACGTGAACGTCCGGTTGCCCAGGCTGGTTCCGGTCGGCGGCGTGACGGTGGTCAGCTGCTTGTCGCTGTTGTAGGCGTACGTGGTGCTGTTGGTGCCGTTGCCCGGGTCGGTCGACGTTTTGACCGTGCCGTCGCTGTTGTAGTCGACCTTCGCTTCGGCCGCGAGCGCGTCCTTGGCCGAGATCCGGTTGCCGGCACCGTTGTAGGTGAACGTGGAGTTGTTGCCCTGCGTGTCCTTGCCCGATGACGGCTGGTACGCCGCGGTCGGGTTGGTCGGCGTCGCGGCGTTCGCATACGTGTAGGTCGCCGTCGCGCCGGCCGGGGCGGCCGACGAGGTCATCGACTGCTGGCCGTTGGCGCCGTAGGTGTTGGTGGTGATGCCACCCGTGCCGTTCGTGGCCGTCGCGACGTCGAAGAACGGCGTGTACGACGTCTTGCGCGTCTTACCCGCCGGGTCGACCGCTTCCGTGACGCGCTTGTCGGAGTTGACGGTGAACGTCGACCGTGGCACCGACGTGACCGGCTGGGCCTGGTCGGTGTTGGCGTCCGCGACCAAGGTCTGCGTCGCTGACGGATACGCCCAGCGCGTCACCGCGCCGACCGACGGGTTCGCCGAGTCGAGCACGCGCTTCACCGACGTCACCCGGTGCGACGAGTCGTAGGTGACCAGCGTGATCGCTCCGACGTCGATCGGTCCGACCCCACTGACAATCTTGGTGATGCGGTGGGACGAGTCGTACTCGAAGCGGGTTTCGTTCCCGCCGTTGGTCGCGATCTTCGCCAGGTTGCCGCTGCCGTCATAGGTGTAGGAAACACCGCGCGAACCGCCGGAGACCGTTTGCGCGAGGGCCGAGATGCCGTCGCTGCCGTAGGAGATCGTCGCCGACCGGGCGCCGGATGAGCCCCGGTCGGAGGTGACCGTCGTCAGCCGGCCGTTGCCGTCGTAGGCGAAGTCGGTCACGTTGTCGTTGCGGTCCAGCGTGCGGTCGAGCAGCCCACCTGACGTGAAGTACAGCTCCCGACCGCTCTCGTGCTCGGTCAGCTTCCAGCCAGAGCCGTCGTTGGCCAGAGTCGCCTTGAACTCCTTCGGTGTGGTGTAACCCGACCCGCTCGGCGTGAACCGGCCGACGACGCCGTCGGCGGCAACGTAGGTGACCGAGTTGTCGTCGGCCTTGATGAGCTTCACGTCCACGCCGGCGCGGGTCCGCCAGTTCCAGTTGAACGAGCCCTTCGGCAAGCCGCTGCCGGTGAGCAGGCTGTTGTACGCCGCTCCCCACGTCAGATTGCCGGCGATCCCGGGCAGGACCAGATCGGTGGAACGCAGCATCAGGTTGCCGGATCCCGTGTTGACGTCCAGGGTGAGGCGGTCCGTCAGTGCGAACGTGGTGAACGAGCCGTTGCGGACCGGGCCGGTCCCGACCGGAACCGAGATCGGCCCCGTCATCGTGGTGACCGGCACCGACGACGTGCTCAGCGCCGAACCACGAGCCGAGTTCGGCGAACCCGGCTGTGCCGGTTCCGGTACCTGCGGCGACGCGGCGGCGCCAGCCGCCGCGGCGGCGGCCGGACCCGGTGGGACGACGAGTAGCGACGCCGCGACCAAGGCCGCGACCGGACCGGATAAGAACGAGATGCGCGCACGCTTGCGCAAAGCCACGAAAACTCCCCGTGTAGTAGGTGGCTGACGCAAGAGATCGTTACATGGAAGATCTTCAAAGAACAATGATTGACTTTGGGCAATTGCTATGCGCAGCGCTGCCTGCCGACTACGCGAAGTTACCGGCTTCGGGGGCGCTTGTTTCCGCTAACTCTCGGGAGGGTCGCTCTGCTTACGCTGCCCGTAGTTGGCCAGTACGAGTAGCGCCAACGCGGCTACGACGCCGGCACTGGCGAGCGACCACCACGAGCGGTCTGGATCGCGGAGCTCGAGGATGATCCCGACTCCTGCCAACAGCAGTGCCAAGCCCGCGAGCGCTCGCAGGACAACCTTTCGCACCGTGTCACCACTCCCCGATCGCTACCGTTGCTGGCAGGCGTAAAGTACAAACTCGCCGTTCCACTTAGGACGCATTTATCGCCCGAGCCAGCGGAGGGCGGCGTCGGCGGTGTCGTCCGGCGCGTTGTTGAAGGCGATCGCCGCCCCCGGCGCCAGCCGGTGCACCAGGTTCACCGTCTGCTCGAAGAGGTCGAGCAGCGGGTCGTGCTTGCGGATGCCGCCGCCGATCACGACGCAGGCGTAGTCGCGGGCGGTCAAGGCCGCCGCGATCGCCGCGACGGGCCCGTCCTCGGGGTCGACCAGGCAGAAGTCGGCCGGGATGCCCAGCTCCGCGAAGCGCGCCCGGCCGCGGTCGATCGCCGCCACGACCGGCGCCGGGTCGAAGCCCGGGATGCGCACCGGATCCAGGCCGATCACCAGCACCCGTCGTTCAGGCGTCACGATCGCCTCCACACCGGAGCGCCGGCCCGGATCGCGCGCGGGATCTCGGCGATGCGGTCCACGTGGTCGAGCAGCGCGGCCAGGTCGGCGGCGGGTGCGGTGGAGTCGAGGTCGACCTCGTAGGTGATGCCCGTCGACGACCAGTCGCTCAGGTCGAAACCACCGGACGCGGTGACGCGTACGCCGTCGAGGTCGATGCGGCGGCCGGCCGCCTCGCGGTAGAGGTCGTTGAGCACGCAGCTCGCCGCCGAGAGGTGCAACAGATGCGCGCCGGTGAAGTCGGCCTCGACCGTGACGCCCTCGGCCGTCCACCGATGCGGAAACCGCACCGCCCCATCGGCGATGGCACGAAGGGAACCGGCGCTCACCACCACCGCGAACTCGTCCACACCAGCCATTTCACCAGCCCTTGTGGAATATCGTCCAGGCTGATCCCGCGGCGACGACGAGCCCCAGCAACGCGGAGATGCCGAACGACCCTTCGCCGAAGTCCGCGGTACGCCCGAGCCCCTCGTGGAAGACGAAAACGGCGAACGCCGTCCCGGCCGCCAACCCGACCAGGATCGCCAGCATCGGCCGTCGGGCCCCGCTGCCGGTCAACTGCGGCTTAGATACACCACCGTCCATTCGATGGCTGCTACCCGGCCGGCCACGCCAGGAAACTCGCCGTCGGTAGGGTCCTTTCATGGGGCTCAAATACGCGGTCGGGTTGCCGACGGTCGGGGAGTTCGGCAACGTCGGGGTGCTCACCGACCTCGCGGTCAGCGCCGAACAGCACGGCTGGGACGGCGTGCAGCTCTGGGACCACCTGCTCTATCACGAGCCCGGCTGGCCGGTCGCCAGCTCCACCGTCACGGCCGCGGCGATCGCGGCGCGTACCTCGCGCCTGCGCATCATCCTCACCGTCGTGCTCCCCCGCCGGCAGGTGCAGGACGTCGCGCAGGACACCGCCGCCATCGCCGCGCTGTCGGGTGGGCGGCTCACCGTGGTCGGGGCGATCGGGTCCATGGAGGAGGAGTACGCGGCCTTCGGGCTCGATCCCGACCTGCGGGCCCGGGGGCGGGCGTTGGACGAGCGGCTCGGCCGGCTGACCGGGCTCTGGTCCGACTGGGGCGTCGACCGTGTCCCGATCTGGTGCGGTGCCCGCTGGCCCAACCGGCCCGGGCTCCGGCGGGCCGCCCGGTTCGACGGTGTCATGCCGACGTTCGCCGACCAACGGCTACGCAACGTCGCCGTTGCCGACCTGGCGGAGGCGGCGGCGTACGTCCGCCGGCTGTCCACCGGCCAGCCCGACCTGGCGGTGGAGGGCGCGACCGACCCGGCCCGGGCGGCCGAGCAGATCGCACCCTACGGCGACGTCGGGCTCAGCTGGTGGATCGAGGCGCTCGGCTGGTGGCGGGGCGACCGCGCCACCGCCGCGACCCGCATCGCCGCGGGCCCACCGTCATGAGGCTGCGCATAAGAACCGCCGACCTACCTGGCTGCCAGGTCGGCGGTCCCTTCAGGAGGGTCAGCGTCGTGTGACGGGCACCGTCACCGTGTAGGTGTACGGGAGCAGCCGGCCGGTACCGTCGAAGGTCATCGTCCAGGTCGTCTCGCCGACCACCCTCGGCGTGTCGGTGACCGTGAACGTGCCGTCCGCGCGGGTCGTGACGTCCGGGAGGGTGGTGGTGCCGCGGGGGTCCCGCCGGGTCACGTGGACGGTCAGCGCGCCTGTCGACGTGCCGTCCGCCGCGACGAGCTTGCCGCTTATCGCGTACGGCTTGCGGACCAGCGCCGGGAACGCCAGATTGTCGATCTCGATCGTGGTGTCGACCGGACCGACGTCCACAGTGGTCAGCGTCATGGCGCCGTCGCTGAGCAGCTTCTCCACCGCGTAGAAGCGGCCTTCGGCGCCGACGGCGAGACCGCGGCGGGCCGGCTCGAGACCGGGCGAGAACTCGCGAAACGTGCTCCAGAGGGCGGCTTCCCGGTCCGGCGCGAACATCGCTAGCCCGCCGTCCTCGGCGTGCGTGGCGACCCGGCCGTCCGCGCCGAACGCCACGGAGATCACGGGACCCGGGGCGGCGTACCGGATGATCTCGGTCAGGTCGGCCGCCGAGTAGCGCGCCACCTTGCTGGTGAACTGGTACTCCCCCGGCGTGACGACGATGATGCTCTGCCCGTCGGGGTCGACCGCGAACTGCGAGACCGATTGGAGTTGCTCCAGCGCCGTGCGCCGCACCGGCTGGCCACCGGCGAGGTCGAAGCTGATCAGCTTGTTGGGGAAGACGCCCTCCTCAACGGCGAAGAGCAACGTGCCCGCGCCCTCCAGCCGCGGCGCGAAGGTGAAGTGGCCGCCCTGGTCGAGCACCGGCGCCGCCGTGGGATCGGCCGGGTCGACGGAGTTGAGCGTGCCGTGCTGGCCCGGGCAGCCCTGGCTGAACCACAAGCGGCCGGCGGCCAGCGCGACGTCGTACGGGCAGGCGTCCGTCGCCAGCGTCCACCGCGCGCGTTCGGTGTGCGTCGCGACGTCGATCGCGGAGATGGCGTCGCCCTCGGCCAGCGCGGCGTAGAGCGTCGAACCGTCCGCGCTGAGCTCCAGGCCGACGGCCCCCGTCTGACCGTCGATCGTGTCGAGGACCTGACCGTCGAGATCGAACACCGTGATCGTGGAGTGGTCACGGCCGTTCGATACGAAGATCTGGCCCGTCGCGGAGCTGAGCGCCAGGTCGGCGAAGCCGGTGGACAGGTTGGTCGAGTTGACGACCGTCAGCGGTGGGTCCCACCACTGCCAGTCGGCCGAAGCGGGCGAGGCGAACAGGGTTGCCCCCACCGCTGACGCGGCGAGCGCGGCCACTAGGCGACGCATGTCTTCCCTTCGTCGGACTACGGACCCGTGCGGTCCACTGGAGAGAGCGTGCCATCGATGCCTCGCGTCACGCTGGACCGCACGGGCCCGGAAACCCCACGGCGCGCGGTGTGTCGTTACATCACTTCCCGGCCAGGGCCTCGAGCAGGGCGCGCAGGGCCGGCTGGTCGGTCGACACCGTGCGGACCGCGGCGTAGATCGTGCGGGTCGGCTCCGGTCGGCGGACCCGGCGGACCGCGACGCCCGGGTGCCGGGCGCTCAGGCCCAGCCGCGGGATGAGGCTGACGCCGAGGCCGGCGGCGACGAAACCCTGCGCCGTGGCGTAGTCCTCCGACTTCGCCACGAAGTCCGGGGTGAAGCCGGCCGCGGCGCAGGCGTCGAGGATCGGGTCCAGGCACGGGCCCGGTGGCTCGCTGCCGACCCACGGCTCGCCCGCCAGGTCGGCCAGGTCCACGACGCGAGCCACGGCCAGCGGGTGTCCGATGGGGAGCACCGCTTGATAAGCGTCGGACCGCAACCGCGTCAGGCGTACGCCCGGCGGTGGCTCGTCGCCCGGCCGGCGCACCACGACGACGAGGTCGGCGTCGTCCGGCAACGGGTCGTCCGGATCGGTGAGCGTTGGGTCGATCGTCACGCCGGGATGCTCGCGGCGCACCCGGGCCAGCGCGGGCGCGAGCAGCGTCGGCCCGACCGACGCGAAATAGCGCACCGCGAGCCGGCCCGTGCGGCCCGCGCGCAGGTCGGCCAGCGCGGTCTCCGCCTCGGCGACCTGCTGGCTGATGATCGCCGCGTGACCGGTCAGCAGCCGGCCCGCGGCCGTGGGGCGCACGCCGCGACCGACGCGCTCGAGCAGCGCCGTCCCGGCCTCCTTCTCCAGCGCCGCCACCTGCTGGCTGACCGCGGACGGGGTGTAGCCGAGGGCGGCCGCCGCCGCGGTCACCGAGCCGCTGGTGACCACGGCCCGCAGGACCTGCATGCGCCGGACGTCGAGCATGTAGCACAACTTAACGCACGTGCAGAATCTTTCGCTTGTACTTCCAAGTCGCGACGCGGGACCGTGCAGGGCATGTCGTCGTGGTTCCGGGTGGCTGCGCTCGCCCTGCTCTGGGGATCGACCTTCCTCTGGATCGAGGTGGCGCTGACCGCGCTGACGCCGGTGCAGGTCACGCTGGCCCGGTGCCTGCTCGGGTCGGCCACGCTGCTGGTCGTCTGCTTCGGCGCCGGCCACCGACTGCCGGGCGACCGCCAGACCTGGCGGCACGTGACGGTGGCCGCGTTCTTCTGCAACGCGCTGCCGTTCGCCCTGTTCAGCGTCGGGCAGCAGACCGTCGACTCGGGTGTCGCCGGCGTGCTCAACGCGACCACCCCCTTGTGGTCCCTGCTGATCGGCATCGCCGTCGGCACCGAGCGCTCCCCGCGGCCGCTCCGGCTGGCCGGCCTGCTGCTGGGCTTCCTCGGCGTCGTCGTGATCTTCGCGCCGTGGCAGGCCGGCGGAATCGTCGGCTGGGGCGCCCTGGCCATCGTCGGCGCCGCGGCCAGCTACGCCGTCGCGTTCGCCTATATGGACCGCCACCTGGTCGGCCGGGGCATGCCGACGATCTCGCTGTCCGCGGCCCAACTCCTCGCGGCGACCGGGCTGACCGCCCTGGCGCTGCCGGCCGGCGGCCTGGCGCCGATCGGCCTCGACCCGGCCGCGCTGGCCGGCGTCGTGGTGCTCGGCGTGGCGGCCACCGGGGTCACCTTCCACCTCACCTACCGGATCATCGCGGCGGAGGGCGCCACGAACGCGGCCACGGTCGGGTACCTGCTGCCGGTGGTCTCGGTCGCGCTCGGCGCACTCGTGCTGGACGAGGCGTTCAGCCCGCGGATCGCCGCCGGCATGGTGGTCGTGTTGGCCGGGGTGGCGCTGAGCCGCCGGGCCGTTCCGGCCCCGGAACCCGCGACGGCTGTTTAGCGTGAGGAAATGGCGACGCACACGGTGTTCTCCAAGGGCTTCTTCCGCGACAACGGCATGGACTACCAGGCGCGGGCGGTGCTGGGGCAGGCCGTGCACGGCGGCAGCGACGCCGGCGAGGTGCTGGCCACCTTCGACCGGATCACCGACAAGGACAGCTGGCGTACGGCCTGGTCGGCCACCGCCGACCGGGTCACCCTGCACGCCGACGCGCTGCGCGGGCAGGGCGACCGGCTCGGCGCCCAGTCCGCCTATCTCCGGGCCGCCAACTACTGGGCCTGCGTCGTGGAGTCACTGTCCGAACTGGACGACGAGGGCGCCATCCTGCGGGCGTTCCACGCGCATCGGGCCGCCTGGGACCAGTTCGTCGAGTGCTCCGCCGGCGCGCATGTCCGGGTCGGGGTGCCGTACGAGAGCACCGAACTGCCCGGTTTCCTGCTGCGACCGGACGCCTCCGGCACGCCGCGGCCCACGCTGGTCATCACCAACGGGAGCGACGGCGCGGTCAGCGGGCTATGGAGCTACGCGGCCGCGGGGGCGCTGCGCCGCGGCTGGAACGCGTTCGTCTACGACGGGCCCGGCCAGCAGTCGATGCTCTTCGACCGGCACACCGCCTTCCGCCCCGACTGGGAGGCGGTCCTCAAGCCCGTGCTCGACGCGCTCACCGCCCGCGCCGACGTCGACGCGGCCCGGCTCACCGGCTACGGCATCAGCCAGGGCGGCTACTGGCTGCCCCGCGCGCTGGCCTTCGAGCACCGCCTGGTCGCCGCGGTCGTCGACCCGGGCGTGGTGGACGTGTCGACGTCGTGGACCGAGCCGCTCAGCAAGAGCATGCGGGGGCAGCTCGAACGCGGTGACCAGGCGGCGTTCAACCGGGACATGAAGCTCGCGACGATGCTGCCGAGCCTCCGGCGTACGCTCGCCTTCCGCTCCCGCCCCTACCAGTCGGAGGCGGACTGGTTCTCGCTCTACGCCGAGATCGCCGACTACCGGTTGACCCGTGAGCTGGCCGACCGGATCACGACGCCGGTGCTGATCACCGACCCCGAGGGCGAGCAGTTCTGGCCGGGCCAGTCCAAGCAGCTCGCGGCGATGCTGGGCGACCGCGCGTACCGCGTCGACTTCAGCGCCGAGGAGGGCGCCAACCTGCACTGTGAACCGCTGGGCCGGGCCGTCACCGAGGAACGCATGTTCGCCTGGCTCGACCGGCAACTCGCGACCCGGTCCTAGCCGTCCGCGTCCTGGCCCGTCGCGGGCAAGCTGGCGACGCCGCGACCGAGCGCGTCGCGGAAGTCGCGGTAGCGGTCGGCGCCCAGCGTGCCGGCGAGGCCCTGCTCGATCTGGCGCACGAAGTCGTCGGTGATCTCCATGAAGCGCCGGCCCCGGTCGGTCGGCACGATCAGCTTGGCGCGCCGGTCGGCCGGGTCGGGCGTACGCCGGACGTAGCCCAGCCGCTCGAGCTCGTCGATGATCGCGCCCATCGTCTGCTTGTTGCGGCCGGCCAGCCGGGCCAGCTCGCCGGGGCGGGTGCCCTCCTCGTCCAGGAAGGCGAGCACGGCGCCGTGCCGGGGCCGGGCGTCGGCGAAGCCCTGTGCCGCCGCCCGCGCGAAGATCTCGCGCTGGACCCGGGCGGAGAGCTGCACGGCCAGGATTCCCAGATCCGGATCCTGCTCCTTGCGTGTGCTTCGCTTCATAGTTGGTCCAATCATTGGACGATCACGTTGTTGGACTATATCGTCTTCGCCATGACCATACTGATCACCGGGGCCAACGGCATGGTGTCCCGGGAGGTACTCCGGGAACTGGCCGGCGGCCAGGAGCCGGTCCGCGCGCTCGTCCGGGACCTGTCCCGCACACCCGGCATCGAGGGTGTCGACTACGTGGCCGGCGACCTCGACCTGCCCGACACGCTCGAACCGGCGTTCAAGGGCGTGACCCGGCTGTTCCTGCTGACCGCGATGGGCCCGCTGGCCCCGAGCCAGAGCATGAACGCGCTGTGGGCCGCCCGGCAGGCCGGCGTGGAGCACGTCGTGCGGCTCTCCGCGATCGGCGCCGCGCCCGACGCCCCGACCCGCAACGGCCGCCTGCACGCCCTCTCCGACTGGGAGGTGGAGCAGTCCGGCATCCCGTGGACGATCCTGCGGCCGTCCAACTTCATGCAGAACCTGTTCGGCGCCGTGGCCGGCGACACCCTCTGCGGGATCTTCGGCAACGGCCGTGTCAACGCCGTCGACGTGCGCGACATCGCCGCGGTCGCGGCCGAGATCCTGATCCGGCCGGCCTCGCACGCTGGCAAGATCTACACGCTGACCGGCCCGGAGAGCATCTCGCTGCACGGGGCGGCGGAGGAGATCAGCACCGCGCTCGGCCGCCCGGTCCGCTACCTGCCGGAGACCCGGGAGCAGGTGCGCGACCGCATGCTCGGGTACGGCCTCCCGCGCTGGGACGCCGAGGTGCTGGCCGAATATCGCACGGCGTACGGCTCCGGCTGGGCCGAGTTCGTCAACGATCACGTAGAGACCGTCGTCGGCCGGCCGCCGCGGAGCATCGCCGAGTTCGTCCGCGACCACCGGGACCGGCTGGAAAGCTGACGGGTGACGCCCGCGTCGTAGAGTTCGATCATGTTGCTCACCAAGTACACCCACGCCTGCGTGCGACTCGAGGACCGCGACCGGCGGCTGCTGGTCGATCCGGGTGTGTGGACGGAGCCGGCGGCGTGGGAGGGCGTGGCGGACGTCCTCGTCACCCACGAGCACGCCGACCACTTCGACGTGGACCACATCGCGACGCTGCTCGCCGACCGGTCGCTGCGGATCTGGGGTCCGGCCTCGCTGGCGGAGGGAGTGGCGCCGTCGGTGGCCGCGGCGATCCAGGGGGTGGCGCCCGGTGACACGTTCACGGCGGCCGGCTTCGGTGTGACGGCGGTCGGGGGCGCGCACGCGGAGACCTACGACGGCCTGCCGGGGTGCGACAACGTCGGCTTCCTGATCGACGGCGTCTACCACCCCGGCGACTCCTACTTCGTGCCGGACGGGCCGGTCGAGGCGCTGCTCGTGCCGGCCAGCGGGCCGTGGGTCAAGATGGCGGAGTCCGTGGACTTCACGCGGGCCGTCGCCCCGGCGCGGGCGTTCCCGATCCACGACGAGATGTCCTCGGCCCGCGGCAACGAGAACTTCGACGGCTGGCTGCACCGAAGCGGCCGCACGGCCTACGAACGCATCCCACGCGGCGCCTCAGTCACCATCTAGAGCAAGGAACGGGCCGTTCCTAACGCTTTCCGCATAGGAACGGCCCGTTCCTCACGCCGCTTCCGGCGGACCGGTCACCCGGCGGCGCGATCGGCCATGGTTTGGCGAGCCGGAGTCAATTCGGCCTTCGGCGCCGAGATGCCCGAGGATGCCGTCGACTCGCCCTCGAAGGCAGGTGCGGCGGCCGTCGGCGCAGCCGCCGCCGGACGGAGCAGGAAGAGGGCGACCAGGAAGGCGACCACCACCAGCCCGGCGCCGACCGCGAACGCCAGCCGGTAGCCCCCGGTCAGTGCCTCCGCCACGCCCTCCCCCGCCGCCCGCAGCCCGTCGGTCCGTGCGGCGGCCACTGTGGACAGCACAGCCACACCCAGTGCCATGCCGATCTGCTGCGTCGTGTTGAAGACGCCGGAGACGAGGCCCGCGTCGTCCGGGCGGGCGCCGGACATGGCCAGCGTCGCCAACGCGGGCAGGACCAGGCCGAAGCCCGCGGCCAGCAGCATCACCGGGAGCACGTCGGCGACATAGTGAGCGTGCACCGGCACCCGGATCAGCAGCGCGAGCAAAGCCGCCAGGAACACCAGTCCGACCAGGAGCATGCGGCGCTCGCCGAAGCGGGCGTTGAGCCGCGCCGAGGCGCCCAGCGAGACCGCGCCGATGGCCACCGCCGCGGGGAGCATCGCGAGGCCGGTCCGCAGGGCGTCGTACCCGAGGACGTTCTGCAGGTAGAGCGTCACCAGCACCTGGAAGGCGAAGCACGCGGCCAGGGTGAGGATCTGCACGACGTTGGCCACCGCCACGCCCGGCGCGCGGATCACCCGCACCGGCACCAGCGGGTTGCGGGCTCGGGCCTGGCGCACCACGAAGGCCGCCAGCAGGGCGGCCGCCACGGCCAGGAGGGCGAACGCGCTCGCCACGACGGCGTAGATGCCGACCACCAGGGCGCCGGTGACCAGGACGGCGCCCGGCACGTCGGCGCCGGAGCGCAGGCCCAGCCCGCGGTCGGTCGGCAGCGCCCGCCGGCCGAGCACGATGGTGGCCACGCCGATCGGCAGGTTGATGAGGAAGATCCAGTGCCAGCTCAGCGCGTCGGTGAGCAGGCCGCCGAGCACTTGGCCGATGGCCGCGCCGGCGGCGCCGGTGAAGCTGAACACCGCGATCGCGCGGGCCCGGTCGGCCGGCGCGGTGTAGAGGGTGACCAGGATGCCGAGGCTGACCGCCATCGCCATCGCGCTGCCGGCGCCCTGCAGGAAGCGGGCGGCGATCAGCATGAAAGGAGTCGTGGCGAGGCCGGCCAGCAGCGAGGCCGCGGTGAACACGGCGGTGCCGGCCAGGAACATCCACTTGCGACCGATCAGGTCACCGAGCCGGCCGGCGAGCAGCAGCAGGCTGCCGAACGCGATCAGGTAGGCGTTGACCACCCAGCTCAGCCCCGGCGGCGAGAAGCCCAGGTCGGCCTGGATGGCGGGCATGGCGACGGTGACGATGCTGCCGTCGAGGATGGTCATCAGCGAGCCGGTGGCGATGACGCCGAGCGCGGTCCAACGTTCCCTCATACGAGGACCGTAGCGGATAGTTCCGTTACAGACAATCTTTCAAGGAACTAATTGGCGCGCTCCCGGGCGCGGCGGGCCGGGCGCGGGCTCTCCACCGGGGCGGCGAGATGGCCGCCGACCAGGCGTTCCAGGGCACGCAGGAGGGTCTTGCGCTCGGTCGCCGGCAGCGCGTCGAGCGCCTCGGCGTGCACCTGGTCGACGATCTCCTGACTGCGCCGGGCCATCCGGGCGCCCTCGTCGGTGACCGCCACGATCCGGGCCCGCCGGTCGACGCTGGAGGCGCGGCGCTCGGCCAGCCCCGCCGACTCCAGCGCGTCGACGGTGACCACCATCGTGGTCTTGTCCATGTCGCCGAGCTCCGCGAGCTGGATCTGGGTGCGCTCCTCTTCGAGCGCGTGCACGAGGACGCAGTGCATCCGCGGCGTCAGGCCGATCTCGGCCAGCGCCGCGCTCATCCGGGAGCGCAGCACGTGGCTGGTGTGGTCGAGCAGGAAGGACAGGTCCGGGCTGCTCCGCCCGGGCGCCAAGGCGGTCATGCGACCAGCATACCGATTTCGGACCGTACCAGATTATCTGCCAATGTCCGAAGCTCAGAGCTGCCCGAGCACCTCGGTGAGCGTCCTGCGGCTCTCCTTCTCCAGGTCCTCACCGTTCCATCGCTCCTGGAGCCGGATCGTGCGGCCGTCGTGCAGCGTCAGCGTCGCCCGGATCGGCGTCTGCTTCTCGATCACCGCGGAGGCGACCTCTTCGTACGGGACGAACCGGTAACGCTGAGCCAGCGCCTCGGCCGGCGCCGAACCGACCAGCGCGCGCAGCCGCTGGCGGCCCTTGTCGATGTCGCCCGGGTCCGGCACGAAGACGAACCCGTTGTTGAGCAGCACCACGTCGTGGCCGAAGTCGTCGACCTTGACGTTGGCCAATGCGCCGATCACGTGGGAGCCCTGCCCGGTCGCCCGCTCGTCGACGATCGCGGCGGCGGCCGGGTCGATGCCCAGCTCCTCGAGCCGCTTGCGGGCCTCGTCGAGCGTCTGCGGGGACACCGCCAGCTCGGCGATCTCCCGCAACGGCAGCGGTGTGCCGTCGGCGCCGGTGAACTCGGCCGGCGCCGACCACGAGTGCTGCCATCGCCCGACGCCACAGCGCACCGCGGCGACCCGGAGCAGCATCGTCATCGGCGCGGCGAAGTGTTGCGCGGCCTCGCGGCGGGTGGCGTCGGTGAAGAACGGCTGCGCGAACTCGCCCAGCTTGTTGTCGGCGACCAAGCCCAGGATGGTTTCCAGGCTGGCCTCCGGAGTGCCGGTGCTCCGGGCCGCGGCGCGCAGGACGGCGTCGGCGTCACGCTGCTCGCCCGCCGCGATCGCGGCCGCGGTGAACTCCGGCCACGGCAGCACCTGCCGGTCGCCGATCTCGACCATCACCTGCTGCATGCGCCGCCCGAGCGCGTTCAGGTCGGGCAGCAGCGCGCCGGCCTTGCGGGCATCCGGCGCCCGGTCGACCTCGGGCGCCTTCTCCATCGCCTTGACCCGCGTGGCGATCGGCGGGTGGGTGTTCCAGGCGGACCGCTCGCGTTCCGGCTCGCGCTCACGCAGCTGGGCGAGCTCCGCCGTGCGGGCATCGACCAGCGCGCCGAACCCACCGAACAGGTCGTCCGGCGCGAACCTGGCGGTCCAGCCCGGCTCGACGTACCGCCGGAAGTAGAAGCCCCACGCCGCGTCGAGGCCTGGCAGCTCGCGCAGCGCCGCGATCGCCGCGCTCCGGCCGGCCACCCGCACCGCGGCGCGATCGGCCTCGAGCTCCTGCCGCCGCGCCACCACGTTGTCGACCAGGCGATAGAGCCCGCCATAGAGGCGGAACACCCAACCCATCGGGTTGTACGGCGACAGCTCGCCGACCGTGCCGGCGATGGTGAGCCGGCCCCGGTAGGCGATCCCGGCGAGCCGGGTGTGCAGGCCTGAGTAGTGCCCCAGCTCGTGCGCGATCACCGCGCGCAGCTGGTCGACCGTCATGGCCTGGAGCAGCGGGAGTCCGATGTAGAGGTAGCGGCGGCCGCCGAGCAGGCCGAGCAGCCGGGCGTCCTCGCTGACCGCCGCGTTGACGTCGGGCACCAACCGGATCTCGTCGGGCACCCGGGTCCGCACCGCGGCCGCCAGCTCCTGGACCGTCGCCCACAGCTGCGGCGCCTCGCCGGGGGTGAGCGGCACGCCGGCGGCCGGCTCGGGCTTGTGCCGGATCGCCCGCCACATCGCGACGGCGAGGCCGCAGACGGTCGCCACGAGCACCGGGAAGAGCAGCTTGAACGCCACGAAGCCCGACACCTGGTCGGTGAGCCAGGCCGCCAGCACGACCAGGGCGATGAGCTGGACCAACGCGACCAGGTAGAACCCGGCCAACATGACGACCGAGACGAACGCGCGCACAGCGCCGACCATGTGGTGCCTCCCCGTTCCACCCGCCATCGCACGACGGGGCGGAGGGGAACTTATGCTGTGGATCTTCGTCCGGCAACCCCGTCCGATTTCTACGAATCGAATCAGGTCCATCCAGCGGATAGGCGTGCGTCGATCAAGGTCATAGATTCCTCCCCGACGGCAACGCAGCCGTCCGGAGAGGAGGGGCCGTGCAAAGACGACTTCTTGGCTCACGAGGGTCCACCGTCCTGCTGACCGCAGCGGTGCTGGTTCTCGCATCGGGCGCCGCCGGCGGCGCCGCGGGCTCGGCGCCGCGGGAGCGTGGGCCGGCCGACGGCGGCGTCGTGCAGGGCGACCACGCCGCATCCCGCGACAAGGACAACCGCCGCGGCGCGGTGGCGCCGACCGGCGCGCAGCGCGACCGGGCGAGCCGGGCCCAGGCCCGCGTGACCTTCAACAACCTCGGCACCGCGGCGCTCGTGACGCCGACCGGCCGGGCCCTGGCCGGCGGGCTGTCCGCCGACCCGGCCCAGGCCGCCCGGGAATACGTCGCCGCCAACCGCGAGCTGCTCGGCCTGTCCGAGTCGGGCGTGGCCGCACTCGAGGTGCTCACCGTGCGACCGATGGGCGAGGGCGCCGCGGTGATCATGCGGCAGCGCTTCGGCGACCTGCCGGCCGGGCGCGACGGCATGCTGAGCGTCGGCGTGCGCGACGGCGCCGTCTGGCACGTCAGCTCGTCGCTGGCGCGCGACGGCGGAGCGCCGGCGCCGGCCACCCTGGCGGCGGCCGACGCGGAACGGATCGCGACCGCCGACGCGGCGGCGAGCGGCGTCAAGGTGCTGCGCACGGACCTCGTCGCGGTGCCGACCGCCGACCGGGGCGTCCGCGCGGCCTACCAGGTCGTGCTGGCGGCCAACGGGGCCGAGCCGGTCGCGTACTCGACCTATGTGGACGCTCGTGACGGCGGCGTGCTGGTCCGGGAGGACCTGGTCGACCACGACTCCGAAAACCCCAGCTGGCAGGTCTTCCCGCACAGCCCGCGGGTCGACTACAGCTCCGCGGACACCCGCGTCGGCTGGTGCTGGACCAGTGGCACCGGGTGCGCGGAGACGGTCGGCGGCCCGGCCTCACCGCTGCCCTGGGACGTCGACCCGGCGACCGGGCAGTCCACCAACACGACCCGCGGCAACAACTCGATCGCGGTGCACAACTGGAACAGCGCCGACCCGTTCACGGTCGGCACGGAGACCGCGACGCCGCGGCCCGACCGCGACTACCGCTACCCCTGGACCAACCAGTGGTACGAGCGGGGCTGCGACCCGGCCGTCTTCACCTCACCGGAACGCAACGACATCGACGCGGCCCGGGCCAACCTGTTCGCGATGCACAACCGGATGCACGACTGGACGTACCATCTCGGCTTCACCGAGCAGGCCTGGAACATGCAGGACGAGAACTTCGGCAAGGGTGGGCTCGGCGACGACTACGAGCAGGGCAACGCTCAGGCCGGTGGCATCGCCGGCGGCTTCCCGAACTTCGCCGCGCGCGACAACGCCAACCAGATCACGCCGCCGGAGGGCACGCCGCCGATCACCAACATGTACCTGTGGCAGTCGATCCCCGGCACGTTCTACGCGCCGTGCGTCGACGGCGACTACGACATGTCGGTGATCGCCCACGAATACGGGCACGCGGTGACCGGCCGCATGATCGCCGGGCCGAACATGGGCCTGTCGAGCCCGCAGGGCATGAGCGAGAGCTGGTCCGACCAGCTGGCCATGGAATACCTCTTCGAGCACGGCTACGCGCCCGCGGGCCTGCAGGCCTACACCATCGGGCAGTACGTCACGTCGGACCCGATCGCCGGCATCCGCAACTACAACATGAGCCGGAGTCCGCTCAACTACAGCTCGCTCGACTACGACTTCGTCGGTCTGCAGGTGCACGCCTCGGGCGAGGTGTGGACGGCGACCAACTTCGACATCCGGGCCGCGATGATGAAGCGGTACGGCTCGGGCACGCCGGCCATCCAGAAGGCGTGCGCCAACGGCTCGCGGCCCGTCACCGCGTGCCCTGGTAACCGGCGGTGGATGCAGCTCGTCTTCGACTCGTACCTGTTGATGGCCGTCAGCGGCGTCAGCATGGTCGACTCCCGCGACGCGATGCTGGCCGCCGACAACATCCGCTTCGGCGGCGCCAACCAGGACCTGCTCTGGAACGCGTTCGCCAAGCGCGGCCTCGGCGAGGGTGCGGCGAGCGCCGGGCCGGCCGACGTCGACCCGGTGCCGAGCTTCGCGTCGCCGCACGCGACCGAGGCCCGGGTGCTGTTCAAGCCGGTCGCCCTCGGCGGCGGCACCGGCCCGCTGGCCGGCGCCAAGCTGTTCGTGGGCCGCTACCAGGCCCGCGCGGTGCCGGTGGCCGACACCGACGCGGCGACGCCGCTGGGTGCCGAGGTCCGGCTGGTGCCGGGCGCCTATGAGTTCGTCGCCCAGGCGCCGGGCCGCGGCCTGGTCCGGATCGGCCCGATCACCGTCCGGGCCGGCCAGACCGTGCCGCTGCCGGTGATCATGCTGCAGAACGTCGCGTCCGCCGCGGCCGGCGCCACGGCGACCGGCGACGGCGTCAACCAGGCGCGGCTGATCGACGACGACGAGGCCACCAACTGGGCATCGCTGAACAGCCCGATCGCCGGCAAGCAGGTCACGGTCGACCTGGCCGGCGGCCCGCAGCTGGTCAGCCGGGTCCAGGTCAGCGCGCTCCTCCGGCCGGCGATCACCGGCGACCCGGACGCGGGCGGCCAGAACAGATTCACCGCGCTGCGCCAGTTCAAGGTGTCAGCGTGCGTGGCCCGGGGCAGCGTGACCTGCGCGAACCCGGGTGACTTCCGATCCGTCTACACGAGCCCGGCGGACGCGTTCCCATCCGTCGCGCCCCGGCCGCGGGCCCCGGAGCTGCAGCTGAAGGGCTTCCGAATCCCGCCGACCCTGGCCACCCACCTGCGCTTCGAGGTGGTCACCAACCAGTGCACCGGCGCGCCCGCCTACGCCGGTGAGCAGGACCAGGACCCGCAGTTCACCACCGACTGCGCGGCCGGCAGCGTCCAGGACGACTTCGTCCGCGCCGCCGAGTTCCAGGCCTTCCTGGCCTGATCCGAAAGAAAGGGACCCTTGTCAACGCATAGCGTTAATGAGGGTCCCTTCCTTTCGCCCGCCGGGGACACCCGCTGGCCGGCGGGCCTGGTGGCTGGCGGAGAATGGCGCCCATGGAGACGATCGTCGGCAGGTATCTCGGGGCCGTGGACCCCGCGCGGGTGGACCCGTCCGCCATCGGGTTCTACGCGATGCTCGATCAGGTGCGGGCCGTCGATCCCGGCATCGCGGCGGCGACCGTGCAGGAGTTGCTCGACCAGCGGTCGCATCTCAAGCTGATCGCGTCCGAGAACTTCAGCTCGCTGGCGGTGCAGGCCGCGCAGGGGTCGCTGCTCACCGACAAATACGCCGAGGGCTTCCCCGGTCACCGCTTCTACGCCGGCTGCGACAACGTCGACACCATCGAGGCGACCGCGGCCAAGTTGGCCACCGACCTGTTCGGGGCGCAGCACGCCTACGTGCAACCCCACTCCGGCGCCGACGCCAACCTCGTCGCCTTCCTCGGCATCCTGGCCACGCGGGTCGAGGCCGACGTGCTCGCCCGCTTCGGCAGCACGCCCGACGCGCCCGCCCGGCTGCCGCAGCTGTCGGCCGCGCAGTTCAGCCAGCTCCGCCAGGAGCTCAACAACCAGCGTTTGCTGGCGATGGACTACTACTCCGGCGGGCACCTGACGCACGGTTACCGGTTCAACATCTCCAGCCGCATGTTCGAGGCACACTCGTACGCCGTCGATCCGCAGACCAAGCTGCTCGACCTGGCCGCGGTGCGGCAGCGGGCCCGTGAGGTGCGGCCGCTGATCCTGCTCGCGGGCTACTCGGCGTACTCCCGGAAGATCAATTTCGCGGAGCTGCGGGCGATCGCCGACGAGGTCGGTGCGACGCTGATGGTCGACATGGCGCACTTCGCGGGTCTGGTCGCGGGCAAGGTGTTCACCGGCGACTACGACCCGGTCGCGCACGCGCAGGTCGTCACGACCACGACCCACAAGACGCTGCGCGGCCCGCGCGGCGGCATGGTGCTGTGCACCAGCGACTACGCCGAGGCCATGGACAAGGGCTGCCCGGCGATCCTCGGCGGCCCGCTCTCGCACGTGATGGCGGCCAAGGCGGTCGCGCTGCGCGAGGCGTCGCGACCCGAGTTCGCCGACTACGCCGCGCGGATCGTCGCCAACTCGCAGGCCCTGGCCGAGGGACTCCTGCGCCGCGACGTCCCCGTGCTCACCGGCGGCACCGACAACCACCTGCTGCTCGTCGACGTCGAGGAGGGCTTCGGCCTCACCGGCCGGCAGGCCGAGTCGGCGCTGCGCGACTGCGGCATGACGCTCAACCGCAACAGCCTGCCGGGCGACCCCAACGGCGCCTGGTACACCAGCGGCCTGCGGCTCGGCACGCCGGCGCTGACGACGCTCGGCATGGGCACCGCGGAGATGGACGAGATCGCCGACATCGTCGCCCGGGTGCTCGCCGCCACCACGCCGGCGGCGGGCGAGGGCGGCAAGCCGGCCAGCAAGGCCAAGTTCACCACCCAGCCGGACGCGGTCGACGAGGCCGGCAAGCGGGTGCACGCGCTGCTCGCCCAGCACGTGCTCTACCCGGGCCTCGACCTCGACCACGTGCGCCCGGCCGACTTCGGCCTGGACGCCTTCGCCCACCGGGGCGCCGCCGCCTAAGGGAGATCAAGCACCAGCGCCGAATACGACAGCCCCGCGCCGAAGCCCACCAGCAGGGCCGGGCCGCGCGGGGCGTCGGGGCTGGCGAGCAGGGCGTCCAGGGCCAGCGGGATCGAGGCGGCCGAGGTGTTGCCGGCCGTCTCGACGTCGCGGGCGACCACACAGGACTCCGGCAGGCCCAGCGACGCCGCCATCTTGTCGGTGATCCGGGCGTTGGCCTGATGTGGCACGAAGGCGGCCAGCTCCCCCGGCTCGAGACCGGCCGCCTTGACCGCGGTGCGGGCCGTCTCGATCACCTCGCCGACGGCCCACCGGAACACCTCGGGCCCGGCCATCGTCATCGTCGGCCAGATGTCGGGCTGCTCGCGCAGGCTCGTCCACGGCACCGCGTGCGAGATCAGCGTCGACCGCGACCCGTCGGAGCCCCAGACGACCGGGCCGATGCCGGGCCCGTCGGCGGGACCGACCAGCACCGCGCCCGCGCCGTCGGCGAACAGGAAGGCCAGCGCGCGGTCGGAGCGGTCGACGATGTCGGTCATCTTCTCGGACCCGATCACCAGCACGTGCCGGGCGCTGCCCGCGCGGACCAAGGCGTCGGCCATCGCGACGGCGTGGCAGAACCCGGCGCAGGCGACGCCGAGGTCGACCGCCGCCGCCCCGAGCGCGCCCACCTCATGGGCGACCTGCGGCGCGGCCGGCGGCGACTGGTGCACCCACGACATGGTGGCCAGCAGCACCGCGTCGACCGCTGTCGCATCGAGCCCGGCCCGGGCGACCGCCTCCCGGCCCGCCGCAGCTGCCATGGTGACCACGGTGTCGTCGTCGGACGCAAACCGCCGGGTGACGATGCCGGACCGCCGGCGGATCCACTCGTCCGAGGAGTCGATCTTCTCGACGACCTCGGCGTTGGAGACCACCCGCGCGGGCCGGAAAGCGCCGACGCTGAGCACTCGACTCCCACCGGACACTGCCGCCACCCGCATCACCACCTCGGCCGCGCGTGCAAGGGCGCGGATACAGCCATTACAGCCAGCGGCGGGCCGGGTCGGGCCGGTTTCCTCAAACGGCGGACGAAACGCCCGCCCGCATGGGCACGGGCCGCCACCAGGTCAGCCGACGCCACACCCACTCCAGCGGCCCGTAGCGGAAGGCCCGCAGCCAGGCGGCGCTGAGCACGGCCTGCAGGACGCCGATCGCGACGCCGAGCCAGACCACCGCGGTGTAGTCGTCGATCGCGAACAGCCGGTCACCCAACAGGATCAGCGCCGAGGCGAGGACGTAGTTGGTCAGCGCCATCCGGCCCATCGGCGCGAGCACCGCGTCCAGCGGGCGGCGCAGCGGCGTGCGGAGCAGCAACAGGAAGCCGACCATGAACAGGAACGCGAACACCAGCCCGGCCGGCAGCACCCGGTAGTGGGCGGACGGGCCGACCCCGGCGAGGAACTGCAACCAGCCCATCGCGGCGGCGGCCGGCAGCGCGACCAGGAACGCGATGACGAGCTGGCGGCCACGCTGGTCGAGGGTGTCCGGGATGCCGTACTCCGCGGCGGCCAGGCCCAGCAGGAACAGGCCGGGAATCACCGCGACACCGTTGAAGGTCAGGCCCGCGGCCAGGGTGAGCACGATGCCGAGGACCAACACCCAACGGCGGCTCAGGTACGACGCCGGCAGCAGCACCAGCAACCCGAAGGCCGCGTAGAACTTCAGCACCTCGCCCGGCTGCAGCAGCGTGTGCAGCGCGCCGAAGACGGCCAGCCACAGCAGCCGGCGCGCGAGCACCAACCTGGGCCGGTCCGTGCGCCGGGCCGCGCTGCGCAGGAACAGCGCGAAGCTCACGCCGAACAGCACGGAGAAGATCGGGAACGGCCGTTGTACGAACAGCAGCTCCCACACGTACGCCCCGACGTGTTCGGACGCCGGCCCTTGCGGCCGGTGCAGATGCGTCATCTGCACGATGTTGAACATGACGATGCCGGCCAGTGCCAGGCCGCGCAGCGCGTCGAGCTCGTGGATCCGCCGATCACTCATGCCTCCAGCGCACCGCGACAGCACCGCTGCGCGGCAGGGGCACGGGTAGCGGACCGACCCTACGAAAGTCGCATTCGGACGGTCGCTTCGTCGCGACCCGGTCGCTCACCGGGCGCCGCGGGTGGCCCGAAGTTACGCTGCCCGTGTGACCGGCCGGATCCCGCCCCGTGCCGCGGACGTGCTCGCGGCACTGGCCGCCGGTGCCGCCGGAACGGCGCTGGAGATCAGCGACGCGAACCTCGCCACCAAGCACATCGACGCCCCGACCTGGGTCTACGTGCTGGCCCAGCTCGCCGCCGCGGCCGCGCTGCTGCGCCGCCGCCAGCACCCGCACGCGGTCGGGCTGGCCGTCGCCGCCGTCTGCCTGGTCGTGCCGGTGTGGGCCGTGCTGCTGGTGCCCTACTCGGTGACCGCCTACGGCGAACGGACCCGCCGTTCGTGGCTGGTGGTGCTGGCCCTGGTCGGCTGCTGGACGGTCGGCGCCAACGCCTGGTCGATCGCGGACCCGATCTCGGCGCCCGCGGTCATCCTCGCCTCGGCGCTCGCTGGCGCCGCCGTGCGGTCCCGGCGCGCGCTGCTGGCGGGGATGGTCGAGCAGGCCCGGGCCGACGAGCGGGCCCGGCTGGCGGCCGAGATGCACGACGTGGTCACCCACCGGATCAACCTGATCGTGCTGCAGGCGGGCGCGCTGCGAGTGACCAGCGCCGACGAGGGCGTACGGGCGGCCGCCGAGGAGATGCGCGCGGCCGGCTGCCAGGCGCTGGCCGAGCTGCGCGACGTGGTCGGCGTGCTCCGCCACGGCGACCCCGCGCCCGGCCGGGACGCGGACGACGCCCCTGACCTGAGCCGCCTCGTGGCCGACTCCCGGGCCGCCGGCCTGCCGGTGCGGCTCGCCGAGACCGGCGACCCGAGCGGGCTGGCGCCGACCGTCCGGCGCACCGTCTTCCGGGTGGTGCAGGAGTCACTGACCAATGTGCACAAACACGCGCCGGCCGCGCGGGTCGCCATTGACGTCCACTATGGACCGCAGGACGTCCGGCTCACGGTCGCCAACACGCCGTCCGGGCGCGCGCCGGACCCCGAGCTCGCCGCGGTCGGCGGCGGCACGGGGCTGGACGGGTTGCGCCAACGGGTCGAGGTGGTCGGCGGCCGGTTCGCGGCGGGCGCCACCGAGGACGGCGGCTTCGCGGTCGAGGCCGCGTTGCCGGCGTATGTGGCGGCCCGATGATCCGGGTGCTGGTGGTCGACGACGAGCGGCTGGTCTGCGCCCACCTGCGCACGATCCTCGGCAGCGCGCCCGACATCGAGGTGGTCGGCGAGGCCTACGACGGGGCCGAGGCGGTCGAGGCGGCCGTCCGGCTGCGCCCCGACCTGGTGCTGATGGACCTGCGGATGCCCGGCGTCGACGGGCTGGCGGCCATCGAGCGGATCGCGGCCCGCCCCGCGCCGCCGAAGCTCGTCGCGCTGACCACGTTCGACCTCGACGCGTACGTCCTGCGGGCCCTGCGCGCGGGCGCCGTCGGCTTCCTGCTCAAGTCGACCGCCCCGGAGGACCTCGTCGACCTGGTGCGGGTCGCCGCCGCCGGCCACACGGTGCTGTCGCCGATCGCCACGCAACGCCTGGTCGGCGCGTCGGCGGCGCCGCAGGAGCACCGGCAGCGGCTGCGCGCGCTGGTCGCCGGGCTCACGCAACGCGAGGTGGAGGTGCTGGGCCACCTCGGCGCCGGCCGCTCCAACCTGCAGATCGCCCGCCGCCTGCATCTGTCCGAGGCGACGGTGAAGGGCTACGTCTCGCGCCTGCTGGTGAAGCTCGACTGCGAGAACCGCACCCAGGCCGGCCTGCTCGCCCACGAGTCGGGCGTGGTCTGAGCCGTCACCGCCGCAGGCGGTACATGTTGCGGACCAGGTCGTCGGCCAGCAACGACAGGCCGATGCCGAGCAGCCAGCTGTCCTTGGCCAGCGGGATGCCCTGGTCCGTCGGGCGCAGGCTGCCCTTGCGCCGCAGGCCGGGCGTACGCAGGTAGAAGCCCACCAGCCCCGCCGCGAACCCGGTCAGCGCGAGCCCGGCGAGCCCCTCCGGCACCAGCGGGAACAGCAGCACGGACCCGACCGCGATCTCGGCGGACGAGAGCAGGCTCAGGAACCTGCGCGGCTCCATCTCACCCAGGAAGGGGTACGCCGTGGCCGCCTGCCCGTGATAGCCCTTGGCCGTCACCTCGTCGGCCCCGCGCTTCTCCAGCCCCGAGTTGAGCACGAAGGCTCCGGCGGCCAGCCGCAACGGGGCCTGATGGGCGAGATCTCGCAGCAGCAACACGTGACTCTCCTCCTTGTTCGCGACAACCTCGTGCGGACAGGGGGGATGTGCGGGCCCCTACCCGCTCGCTCGGCGATCAAACAGGATGCCGGCTCGGGAACCTGAGCAGCAGCGCGGCCAGCCCCGCCGGATCGGCCAGGTGCAGGTCGTGCCCGACGCCGGGCAAGCGAACGACCTCCCGGCCGGCGCCGCGCATCGCCGCCTCGTCCGCGGCCCCGACGATCCCGTGCTCGGCCAGCACGACCAGCACCGGCATCGGCAGCGCGGCCCACTCGGCCCAGGCGTCCCCGTCGTCGGCCAGGACGGCGGCCAGCACCTGCCGGTCGAACCGCGGGCGCCATCCGTCGGCCGCGCGCGCCAGGCCGGCGGCCCAGCCGGCGCCCACCGGGCCGCCGCCGAAGAACTCCGCCGCCTGCGCCCGGGTCGCGAACGGCACCGGCCAGGAGGCGAGCCAGTCGGCGACCCGCCGCCGGTCGTCCGGGGTGCCGGCGGCCGGGCTCGCCTCCACCAGCACCAGGCCGCGCACCAGGTCGGGCCGGCCCGCCGCGGCGCGCAGCGCGACCGCGCCGCCCATGGACTGCCCGACCAGCACCACCGGTGGCAGCCGCAGGTGCGCGATCAGCGCCACCACGTCGGCGACGAAGGCCGCCCGCGAGACGTCACCCGGCCGAGCGGTGCTGGCGCCGTGGCCGCGCTGGTCCAGCGTCACGGCCCGCGCTTGGCCGGCCAGCGCGGCGGTCACCGCGTCCCACTCGCCGCGGTGGCCGGCCAGGCCGTGCAGCAGCACCATCGGCGGCGCCGGGCCGCCCGGGTCCGCGTACGCCAGGGTGGTGTCGCCGCGGCGCAGCCGACCGACCGTCATCGACGCACCTTAGCGCCGGGCCGCCGCAGGTCACCTTGCGTTAACCAACCTGCGTTAGCCTCTGCGGCCGTACGGGCGGCCACCGCAGGAGGTTCTGGCAATGCACGCCATCCCGCGGGTGGTTCGCAACGACTGGTCGACGGTCGCGGTGCCGGAGCTGGCCGGTTGGCGGCCGTCCCGCTCGGTCAGCGTGATCATTCCGGCCTATCGCTGCCAGGCGACGCTCGACCTCACGCTGGCCTCGTTGAGCCGGCAGACCTACCCGGCCGAGCTGCTCGAGGTGGTCGTCGTCGACGACGGGTCCGAGCCGGCCCTGGAGCTGCCGGCGATCCGGCCGGCCCGCACCACGCTGGTCCGCGTCGAGTCCGGCTGGGGGCGGGCCAACGCCCTGCACACGGGCGTACGGCACAGCACCGGCGAGATCCTGCACTGGCTCGACGCCGACATGGTGGTCTACCCCGAGCACGTGGCGGCGCAGGCCCGGTGGCAGCACGTCCTGCCGTACGCGGTGACGCTCGGCTACAAGCGCTTCGTCGACCCGGAGACCCACGGCCCGTGGCCGGCGGCCGAGACGGTCGACGCGATCTGGCGGGCCGGCGAGCCGGACGAGCTGTTCGGGGGCGCCGCCGGTGAGCCGCACAGCTACGTCGAGCGCTACATCACCCAGACGGACCAGCTCCGCACCGCCGACCACCTGGCCTTCCGGATCCACGTCGGCGCCACGGCCGCGCTGCGCCGGGAGCTCTACGAGGCGGCCGGCGGGTTCGACACCGACCTGCGGCTCGGCGAGGACACCGAGTTCGGCTACCGGCTGGCCCAGGCCGGCGCGGTGTTCGTGCCGGAGCCGGCGGCCCGCGCCTGGCACCTCGGCCGGACCCAGGTGATGCGGGCCCGCGAGCAGGTGGCGCGCTACAACCAGGCGTTCTTCGCCGACCGGATCCCGTACCCCCGGCACTCCCGCAAGGTCGGCGGCACGGTCTGGACGGTGCCGCTGGCCGAGGTGGTCGTCCCCGTCGGCGACGAGCCGCTGGAACACGTACGGGCGGCGACCGACGCCGTGCTCCGCGGCACCGACCTCGACGTGCGGGTCAACCTGCTGGGCCCCTGGGACAAGCTCGACGACACCCGGGTCTCGCCGCTGGCCGACCCGCACCTCGACCTGCGGCTGATCGCGGCCACCTACCGGGGCGAGCCGCGGGTCCGGCTGGTCACCGAGCCGCCGGACCCGTTCCCGGCGCCGTTCCTGCTGGAGCTCCCGCCGGCACACCAGCTGGCGCCCGACAGCCTGCGCCACCTGGTCGAGCTGGCCGACCACCATCAGGTCGGGCTGGTCCGCGTCGGCACGGCGGAGCCGGTGCTGCTGTGGCGCACCGCGGCGCTGCGCCGGGCCGAGCTGGTGCGGGCGCCCGACGAGTCCCGCTGCGACGCCGTCACCGCCGTGTTCGGCAGCCGGACCGAAACCCCGGCGGCGGTGGGCATCGCCGCGCCGACGGGGCGGCGGAAGCGCCCGATGCAGTCCACTGTGGAAGTCGGCGGTGTGCGGTCGCTGGCCCGGGCGACGGTGATGGTCGGCTGGCTGACCAGCCGCCAGCTCAAGGCGCGGTTGATCCGGCGCCGCTGACGGCCGGGCGGCGGCGCAGCAGCAGGTCGCGCAGCCTGGCCCGCAGGCCCGGCGGCAGCAGCCAGATCTGCAGGAACGTCAGGTAGTCGAGCAGGCCCGGGCGGCCGTGCGCGCGGGCCTCGCGGAGCACCTCCCGCAGCACCCGGAAGCTCCCGCTGGCCACCGCCACCGAGCTGATCACACTCAACGTCACGGCGGCGTACGCCCGCGGGGTGAACAGCGGCCGGCTGCGCCGGGACCAGGCGAACATCTGCTCCCAGGGGGACGCGAGGCTCAGCCGCGGCCGGTCCTCGTCCGTGTGCCAGACGACCAGCGGCTCGGGGGCGACGAACAGGTCGGTGCCCTCGACGGCCAGCGCGCGCAGCGTCCAGTCGAGCTCCTGCAGGCGGGGCAGCCCGGCCGTGAACGGCACCTGCCGGAACAGCGCGGCCGGGGCCAGGATCATCGAGGTCTGCACGAAGCCGTCGCCGTGGAACAGGCCGCGCCGGACGGTCAGGTACTCGCTGCGCGGCTCGCCCGGCTCCGGCAGCCGGCGCGGCATGACGATGTCGGCCCGCGGCGTGCGGTTGACCACGCGGCAGGTGACGATCGGCAGCGGCGCGTCGGCCGACTTGGCGTGCTCGAGCTGGACCGCCAGCTTCTCGGGCAGCCACTCGTCGTCGTCGTCGAGCATCGCGACGAAGGCGCCCTGGGCCGCGCCGACGCCGGCGTTGCGGGCGTTGGGCGCGCCGCCCTGCTGCGGGAGCACGAGGGTACGCAACCGGGGGTCCGCCACGGCGGCCAGCGCCTCGACTGTGGCGTGATCCGGCCCGTCGACCACCACGATCACCTCGAGGTTGTCGAACGTCTGGGCCAGCACGCTCCCCACGGCCCGCAGCACCAGAGCCGGCCGGGCGCGCGTGGGGATGACGACGCTGACGTCCGGGATCGCCGACATGCGGCGGAACGTATCGGCGCGGCCCGAACAACCGGTGAAGTCGACATGACGCCCGTGCGGCGAGTAGGCGCGCGTAACGTGGAGTGATGTTGGCGCAGCCTGCGCAAGCCCTCACCGACCTGCTGCTCGGTCTGGTCGTGTGCGCGCTGGCGATCGCGCTGCTGCGGCGTCGGGTCGCGCCGGCCCACCGTTACTGGGAGTTCGCCCTCGGCTGGCTCGCGGTGTCGGCGCTGGGCGGTTTCGTCCATCACGGGTTCCTCGTCCGGTGGCCCTCGGTGGCGACGGTGAGCTGGACGCTGATCAGCGTCGCGATCGTGCTCGGCGTCTCCTACCTGCTGGCCGCCACGGTGGAGGAGGTGCTCGGCCCGGGCCACCGGCGGGTGTTCTGGTTGCTGCGGGCGGCCGGGCTCGGCGCGTACCTCGGTCTGGTCATCACCACCGGGGCCGGCATCAGCGCCCTGATCCTGTGCGAGTCGATCACCTTCGCCTGCATCGTCGGCCTCTGGGGCTGGGCCGCCAGCCGCCGCCATCCGCTGGCCCTGCCGGTGCTGATCGCGATCGTCGCCAGCGGCGCCGCGGCCGCCACCCGGGTGATCCCGGCCGACCTCGCCTACCTCGACGGCGACTCGCTCTACCATCTGGCCCAGATCGTCGGCATCGTGCTGCTCTACCGCGCGATCACCGTGGCCCGGCGCCCGGCCACCGCCCCCTGAGCTCGGCCGCGAAAGAATCTGGAACCGGGTGTCGATCCGGCCCACGGGCGTTCGTGTAGCTGTGGGTGGGGCCGCTTCCGGCCCCCGCGAGAGAGGTCGAAGCGATGAGGCACTACCTGTTGACCGTCCAACAGCCGGGCGACGGTGCGCGGCTGCCACCGGAGGAGCTGGAGCCGATCATCAAGGACGTCGAGGTGGTCAACGAGGAGCTGCGGGCCGCCGGGGCGTGGGTGTTCGCGGGCGGACTGCACCCGCCGAGCACGTCGACGGTGGTCCGGCTCGACGGGGACGAGGTGGCGACGACCGACGGCCCGTACGCCGAGGGCAAGGAGCACGTCGGCGGGCTCACCGTGCTGGCCGCCGCCGACCTGGACGAGGCGCTCGGCTGGGCGCGCAAGTTCGCCCGGGCCACCCGGCTGCCGATCGAGGTCCGCCCGTTCCACGGCGACCCGGGCACGCACCTGCCCTAGACAGCGCGGCTGGCAGGATGCCAGTTGTGACGGATACCGCGGAGATCGAGCAGGTCTTCCGCGCGGAGTACGGCCGGGCCGTGGCGGTGCTGGTCCGCGTCTTCGGCGACATCGACACCGCCGAGGACGCGGTCCAGGACGCCTTCGTCACCGCGGTCCGCCGGTGGCCCGAGACCGGTCTGCCGCCCAGCCCGGCCGGCTGGATCATCACCACCGCCCGCAACCGCGCGATCGACCGGGCCCGCCGGGAGTCGACCCGGGACGCGCGCCAGGCCGAGGCCGTGCGGCTGCTCGCGCCGGAAGCGCCGGCCGAACCCGACCCCGTCGGCGACGACCGGCTGCGGCTGATCTTCACCTGCTGCCACCCGGCGCTGGCCCAGCCGGCCCGGGTGGCGCTCACGCTGCGGCTGCTGGGCGGGCTCACCACGGCCGAGATCGCCCGCGCCTTCCTCGTGCCGGAACCGACGATGGCGCAACGGCTGGTCCGGGCCAAGGGCAAGATCCGTGACGCCGGGATCCCGTACCGCGTGCCCAGCGCCGCCGAGCTGCCCGAGCGACTCCGGTCCGTGCTCGCGGTGGTCTACCTGATCTTCAACGAGGGGTACGCCGCGACCTCGGGTGACGAGCTGACCCGCGAGCCGCTGACCAGCGAGGCGATCCGGCTCGGTCGCCTGCTCGCGGAACTGCTGCCGGACGAGCCGGAGGTGCTCGGGCTGCTCGCGCTCATGCTGCTCACCGACGCCCGCCGGGCCGCCCGCACCACCGCCGACGGCGACCTGGTGCTGCTGGCCGATCAGGACCGTGGCCGCTGGAATGCCGCGCGGATCGCGGAGGGCCGGGCGCTCGTGCGGCGCTGCCTGGACCGCGGCGAACCGGGGCCCTATCAGATCCAGGCGGCCGTCAACGCCGTGCACACCGACGCGGGAGGCACCGACTGGCGGCAGGTCGTGACGCTCTACGACCAGCTGCTGGCGATCGCGCCGAGCCCGGTCGCCGCGCTGCACCGGGCGGTCGCGGTGGCCGAGGTCGACGGCCCGGAGGCGGCGCTGGCCATCGTGGCGACGCTCGACCTCGACCGCTACCACCTCTACCACTCGGTGCGGGCCGACCTGCTCCGCCGCCTGGACCGCCGGGCCGAGGCGGCGCAGGCCTACGACGCGGCGATCGCCCGCACCGGCAACGCGGCCGAACGCCGTTTCCTGGAGCGGCGCCGGGCGGCCCTAGCGGGGCAGTAGACCCGCGACGTCGACGGGCGGGTACGCGCGGACCATGGCGGCCCGGTCGGCGAAGACCTCGACCGACGGGTAGTGCTCCGCCAGCTTGTCCTCCCACTTGCGCGGGTGGCCGAGGTAGAGCACCAGCTCCACGGTCTTCACCACGCGACCGTCGGGCAGCTCGGTGCGCCGGCGCTCGTCGAAGATGTAGCGCGACTCACCCAGCGCCCGGACCAGGTTGGCCTGGGTCGGCATGGCGTACTCGAGCGCGACGATCCGCGAGTGCTGCGCGCGGAAGCCCCGCTCGCCGACCTCGACCCGGCCCCAGGCCTCGATGACGCCGGTGACGACGCAGCCGGGGTGCAGCACCGACGACGCGGCGAGCTGGTCGTCGTCGGGACGGTGGCAGGCGTAGATGCCGCAGGCACAGTCCCGGGCGGGCGCCCGGTGGTCGGTGTCGGGGTGGCGGCAGATCGCGCGCATGGGCGAGTGCCAGATGTGGTTCTGGGTCACCGCCTTGAGCCTCATGTCGAGGGTGACCTCCCACTGCCGGTAGCCCCGCAGGGCGCCCGCGACGAGGGTGGTCGGCCGGTCCGCGCTGAACTCGTCCTGGAAGGGCGACCGGCTCACGTGGTCGCCGGCTCCTTCACGGGCGCCGGCTCGGCCGGGGCGGGGGTGGTGGCGGGCTCGACGGCGGGCGCGAACGGGTCGCTGCGCAACGGCGCGAACTCGTACTCGTGCGTCTCCTTGCCAATGTCCATGACGGGCACTGTACAAGGCTTTGAGCTGCGCATTCTCTGCCGGGAGCCGGACTTCCGCCACAGGCATGAACCACCCAAGTCCGAAAAATCCGAAGTGCTAGCGGCGACGGGTCGACACCTCCGGCGCCGAGCGGCTGCCCAGGTCCGTCGGCCCCACCGCGCGGAACCCCGCCACCATCGCGATGCCCAGGAAGATCAGGCCGAAGATGTGTGACACGGTCGGCTCCGCGATCGTGAGCAGCACGAAGCCGGCGACCAGGAACCCGATGCCGGTCTGCGCCGCGTGCTTGCGGCCTTCCCTGCTCACCGGCCCGGTGCGCACCAGCTCCGGACCCTCCGTCGTCGGGTCGAACCGGCCGACCAGGGTGAGCCGGAACAACAACACCAGGCTCGGGAACAGCACCACCGCACCGACGGCCAACGAGACGATCAGCGCGATCATCGTGGTGTCGCCGGCCGCCGCATCCTCGATCGTGACCGTGGTCGGCAGCAGGTAGGGCCGCTGCGCGACCGCCCAGCCGACGAGCACCGCGGCGACCGCGACGGCGGCGCTCAGCCGGGCCGCGGTGAACCGGCGCACCAGCACCAGGCCCATCGCGGCCAGGCCGGCCACGCCGCTGACCACCACCGGCACCAGGCCCCAGCCCGAGGTCAGCCCGGCGAAGAGCCGGGGCACGTCGTGCCGCACCACGAACAGGCCGGCCAGCGCGAGGGCGCCGGCCACCACGCCGGACAGCAGGGCCCGCGCGCGGAACGACTCGACCAGCGCGGGTTCGCGTACCCGTTGGGCGTCGGCGGCCAGGAAGACCGCGGCCAGGAACGCGCCGGTGGCCACGGCCAGGAACCCGGCCAGGATCGACGTCGCGTTGGTCCAGCTCGCCACCTCGGCGCCGAGCGCGTTGCCGGGCGGCACCTGGCCGCTGGCGATCGCGCCGATGACGGTGCCCAGCATGTACGACGCGAGGATCGAACCGAACGCGAACGAGACGTCGATGTAGCGGCGCTGGCGGTGGTCGGCCGCGTTCTGCAGGGCGTACGACATGCCCCGCAGGACGATCCCGAGCGCAGCGAGGAAGATCGGGATCGCCAGGGTCGAGAAGATGGCCCCGAAGACCGGTGGGTACGCCGTCCAGAGCACCGTGATCACCAGGATCAGCCAGACGTGGTTGGCCTCCCAGACCGGCGCGTTGGCGTGGTGGGCGAGGTCCCGGATCGCGCGGCCGTGGCGTCCGCCGCCCGCCGAGAGCTGCCACAGGCCGGCGCCGAAGTCCGCCCCGGCCAGCAGCGTGTAGAGGATCAGGCCGATGACGACGACGGCGGCCGGGATGGTCTGCAACACCACGGCGTCACTCGGCGCGGCTCAGCGGATGGACGGCGTGGGTGTCCTCCGGCGGCGACGGCATCGGCGAGCGGGCCAGCCGCACCAGCACCCAGCCGACCGCGATCACCAGCCCGAGATAGACGGCCGCGAGCGCGCCGTAGCCCACCGGGATGCCGGACGCGCCGGTGACCGCCTCCTCGGTGCGCATGACGTTGTAGACGACCCAGGGCTGCCGCCCCACCTCGGTGGTGATCCAGCCGGCCAGCAGCGCGATCACGGACAGCGGCCCGCAGAGCACGACCGCGCGGTAGAACCACGGGCTGCCCGGCAGGCGGCTCTTCCGCCAGCGGATGTAGAGGAAGAGCACCGCCACCAGGGCCATCACGGTCCCGGCGCCGACCATGGTCTGGAACGCGTACCGCACGACGTTGACCGGCGGTTGGTCCTCGACGGGCACGGTGTCGAGCCCCTGCACGGTCGCGTTGATGTCGTGGAAGGCCAGCAACGAGAGCAGCTTGGGGATGCCGAGGCCCCAGACCACCTCGCCGTTCTGGTACCAGCCGGCGATGTGCAGCGCCGCGCCCTTCGTGGTCTGGCCGAGGCCCTCCATCGCGGCCAGCTTGACCGGCTGGTTCTTCGCCACCTCCCGGGCGGCCCAGTCGCCGACCAGGAGCTGCACGGGCGAGGCGACCGCGGCGGCCGTCATCGGCACCGCGAACGCCGTCCGCTCGTAGCGGCCCCACCGGCCGCGCAGCGCATAGACCGCGTACACGGCGGCGACCAGGAAGCCGGCGACGATGAAGCCCGCGACGTACATGTGGACGAACTCGTGCCAGAAGTACGAGTTGGCGAACAGCGCCTTCGCGGCGTTGGACTCGACGACCTGGCCGTTCTCGTAGGTGAAGCCCTTCGGGTGGTTCATCCAGCCGTTGACGGCGATCACCATGAACGAGCCGACCACGCCCGCGGCCGCGATCGGCAGGCCGGACAGGAAGTGGGCGCGGGGCGAGAGCCGGTCCCAGCCGTACACGTAGATGCCGATGAAGATCGCCTCGGTGAAGAAAGAGAACCCTTCGATCGCGAAGCCGAGGCCGAACACCTCGCCGAAGGTGGCGGTGAAGTTGGGCCAGAGCAGGCCGAGCTCGAAGCTGAGGATGGTGCCGGTGACCACGCCCGCCGCGAAGAGCGCGACCAGCACCTTGGACCAGCGGCGGGCCAGCGTGCGATAGAGCTCGTCGCCGGTGCGCAGGTAGCGCCACTCGACGAACAGCACGAACGCCGGGAACGCGATGCCGAAGCAGACCAGCGGGATGTGCACCACGAAGGAGAGTGCCTGCATCTGACGCGCTTCGAGCAGGTAGTCCTGCGCCAGGATCTCGGTCATCGACACGTCACGCTACGCGCCGGTAACCGACTTACGTGGGCAAACGCACAACGTGAGGGCGGGTCGTCTTGGCGGCTAATGCGATAGTTGTGCGATGTCACGGGTGCTGCTGATCGAGGACCACCACACGGTGCGGGAAGGTCTGCGGATCGCGCTCACCCGGCAGGGCCACGCCGTCGAGGCGGTCGACAGCGGCGAGCGCGCCCTGGCGCACCTCTCCTCCGCCGCGGCCGACGTCGTCGTGCTCGACCTGATGCTGCCCGGCATGGACGGCTTCGAGGTCTGCCGCCGCATCCGGGCGACCCAGGATCTGCCGATCATCATGCTCACCGCCCGCGACGACGACATGGACGTGGTGGCCGGGCTCGAGGCCGGCGCCGACGACTACGTGGTCAAGCCGGTGCAGGCCCGCGTGCTCGAGGCGCGGATCCGGGCGGTGCTCCGGCGCACCAACGCGCGGTCCCCCGAGCCGGCCGCCGCGGTCGAGAAGCACGGCGACCTCAGCATCGACCGGGCCGCCCTCGTGGTTCGCAAGGGTGGCGAGCCCGTCACCCTCGCCCCGACCGAGCTGCGCCTCCTGCTCGAGCTGTCCGCGACGCCAGGCCGGGTGCACAGCCGCCAGCAGCTCCTCGAGGCCGTGTGGGAGCAGGGCTACCTCGGCGACTCGCGGCTGGTCGACGCGTGCGTGCAGCGGCTCCGGGCGAAGATCGAAGACGACACCACGGCCCCGGTGTACGTGCAGACGGTGCGCGGCTTCGGCTACCGGTTCGGGCCGCTGTGACCGGTTGGACCCTCGGGTTACGCGGCCGGCTGCTGCTCGCGTTCGCGGTGCTCGGACTGACCTCCACGGCGCTGGTCGCCGGGGTCAGCTACGGCCAGGCCCGCACGGTAATCCTGCAGAAGGCGCAGGACGCGGCCGTGCTCTCGCTGGTCGACGAGGTGTCCCGGCTGCCGTCGGTGGCCCAGCTTCCGCCGTCCGTTCCGCAGCTGGATGCCATCGCGCGTGACCTGTCCCAAGGGCCTGATGCGGCCGTGGTGCTCTACCGGGACGCGTACTCCTCCGCCGGCCTCGCGGCCGAGGAGATCTCGGCGGACCTGCGGGCGGCCGTGCCCGAGGGCAACGTCGTCTGGCAACGGGTCTCCGGCCCGGGCGGCAACCCCATGCTGGTGATCGGCACCGAGCTGCGGGCGCGACGGCCCGACGGCGGGTCGGAGCCGACCGGCATCGAGATCTACCGGCTGCACTCGCTGGCCGAGGAGCAGCACAGCATCGACCAGCTCGCCGCGCTGGCCTGGTCGACCGGCGCCGCCTCGCTGGTGCTGGCCGTGCTGCTGGCCCTGCTCGCCGCCCGTGGCGTGCTGCGGCCGGTGCGCGAGCTCGGCCGGGCGGCCCGCCGGCTCGGCGAGGGCGACCTGCACAGCCGGGCGACCGTGCGCGGCACCGACGAGCTGGCCGGCGTCGCGCTGATCTTCAATCAGACGGCCGAGCGGCTGGAGCGGCAGGTGGGCGAGCTGCGCCGGATGGAGGCGGACGCGCGGCGGTTCGTGGCCGACGTTTCGCACGAGCTGCGTACGCCGCTGGCCGCGATGACCGCGGTCACCGACGTGCTCGACGAGGAGTCGGCCCGGCTGCCCGGCGACGCGGGAAAGGCGGCCCGGCTGGTCAGCCAGGAGACGCAGAACCTGGCGCAGCTCGTGGAGGACCTGATCGAGATCAGCCGGTTCGACGCCGGGACGGCCGCGCTGTCCCGCGACGACATCGACGTGGCCGGCGCGGTCCGGGCCACGCTGCGGGCGCGCGGGTGGACCGACCAGGTCGACACCGACCTGCCGGACGGGATCGTGGCCCGCCTCGACCCGCGTCGCCTCGACGTCATCGTGGCCAACCTGGTCGGCAACGCGTTGCGGCACGGCGCGGCCCCGGTGACGGTGCGGTTGCGGGCGCCGCAGGGCTGGGTGGAGCTGACGGTCGCCGACCACGGGCCAGGGCTGGCGCCGGACGTACGCGATCGGGTGTTCGACCGGTTCTACAAGGCGGACACCGCCCGGAGCCGCTCGGACGGCGCGGGACTGGGGCTGGCCATCGCGCTGGCCAACGCCCGGCTGCACGGCGGCACGCTGGTCGCCGGCAACCGGTCGCCGCAGGGCGCGGTGTTCACGCTGCGCCTGCCCACCACGGGGGTCGCGTCGTGATCCGGCGTGGGCTGCTCGTGCTCGGCATCCTGGCCGCCCTGCTGCTCGCCGCCTGTGGTGTGCGGCCCACCGTGGTGATCAACGGTGGACCGGCGCCGGCCGGCACGGTCGCCGGGTTGCGGCTCTATCTGGTTGCCGACGGGGAGACGGCGGTCGTGACACGGGTGGCCAAGCCCGCCGACGCGACGTCGGCGCTGCGTCTGCTGGCGGCCGGGCCCACGCCTGAGGAGGCAGCCGCCGGCCTGACCACCGAGGTGCCGGCTGGGCTGGGGCCGGCGAAGGTGGGCTACCAGGGCGACAGCACGATCGTCACGGTCGCGACCGACGTGCGGGCGCTGTCGGTGCTGGCGGTCATGCAGATCGTCTGCACGGTGCAGGCGACTACGGCGTATGCGCCGGTGACGCTGGTCAACGGCGAGCAGCGCCGGGGACCGCTGACCTGCCCTGCCGATTTCTGAGGGCGCCGGCGATGAGGATGTCCAGGAGTTCCGGGTAGGCGATGCCGGCCCGCTGCCAGATCTGCGGGTACTGCGACTGGCTCGTGAACCCCGGGAACGTGTTGACCTCGTTGACGACGGGCTCGTCCTCGTCGTCGGGCAGGAAGAAGTCGACCCGGATCAGGCCGCGGCACCCGAGCGCCTGGAATGCGCGGATCGCCCGGTCCTTCAACGTTTCGGTCATCGCGGGGTCGAGATGGGCCGGGATCTGGAAGTGGGCGCCGCCAGCGCGGTATTTCGCGTCGTAGTCGAAGAACCCCTCGCCGGTCACGTTGATCTCCAGCGGCGGGCCGGCCTCGACGCGGCCGTCCGGATGCTCCAACACGCCGACGTCGACCTCGCGGCCGCGGATGGCGGGCTCGATCAGCACCTTGTCGTCGAACATGCGCGCCGTGGCGAGCGCTTCCGGAAGCTGCCACCAGTCGGTGACCCGGGAGACGCCGAGGCTCGACCCGGCGCGGGCGGGCTTGACGAACACGGGGAGCCGCTGGTCGGTGTCCGTCGGGTGCTGGCCCGCGCGCAGGGTCACGCCGCCGGCCACCCGCAGGCCTTCGGCGGCGAGCAGGGTCTTGGTGACCGCCTTGTCCATACCGGCGGCGCTGGCGAGCACCCCGTTACCGACGTACGGGACGCCGATCCACTCCAGCACGGCCTGCACGGTGCCGTCCTCCCCGTAGGGGCCGTGCAGGGCGGGGAAGACGACGTCCTGGTGGGTCAGCTCGTTAAGTGCGCCGGCGAGGTCGACGGGCGTCTGGTCGACGTGCCACTGCCCGTCGCGGCCGATCAACACCTCGGTCACGTCGTACGCGGGGCCTAGGTTCGCGATGATGCTCGCCGCGGAGTTTCGGGACACCTCGTGCTCGCCACTGCGGCCGCCGTACAACACAGCGATCTTCATGCCGCCACCCCCTGGCAGCGCCGGGCAACCCACGGGCCGATGCCGATCTTCATGCCGCCACCCCCTGGTAGCGCCGGCGACCCAGCGGCCGATGCCGATCCTCATGCCGCCACCCCCTGGTAGCGCCGGGCAACCCACGGGCCGATGCCGATCCTCATGCCGCCACCTCCTGGTAGCGCCGGGCGACCCGGGGGCCGATGCCGGTCAAGATGTCGTTCGGGTTGGTGCCGGCCCACCGGGCCCAGTCGGCGGCGGTCGGCGCGTCGGGCCCGGGTCCGAACACGGTGACCGGGTCGCCGAGCCGCACGGGCCGGTCGCCGACGTCGACGACGCACTGGTCCATCGCGATCCGCCCGACCACCGGGCAGCGGGCGCCACCGACCCAGACCTCGGCCCGTCCCTCCGCGGCGCGCGGCAGCCCGTCGGCGAAGCCGATCGGCACGAGCGCGAGCGTGGTGGGTCGTTGGGTGACGTGGTCCGGGCCGTAGGAGACGCCAGTGCCGGCCGGTACCTGTTTCAGGTTGACGACGGTGGACCGCAGCGCCATGGCTGGCCGCAGGTTCGCGGCGGGGTGCGCGCCGTAGAGGGCGAGCCCGATGCGGCAGATGTCGAACCGGGTCGCCGGGGCGGAGATGGCGGCCGCCGAGTTGGCGAGATGCAACAGGACCGGATCGAGCCCGGCCGCACGGGCCAGCCGGACCGCGGACCGGAACGCGGTCACCTGCCCGTGCAGAAGCGGCGACCCCGGCTGATCGGCGTCGGCCAGATGTGACCAGACGCCCCGTACCTTGACGCTCCCGGCCATCTCATAGGCCCGCGCCAACGCGACGAGATCGACCCAGTCACTCCCCCGGGCGCCGTTGCGCGACAACCCGGTATCGACCTTGAGCTGCACCATGGCGACGGAGTGCCGCCGCGCGGCCGCGGCGGCCACGGCCCGCAGATGCGGCACCGTGCTGACCGCGACGTCGACCCCCGCGGCGAGCACAGGCTCGAAATCCTCGTCGACGCGATGCAACCAGCTCAGGATCGGCGCGGTGATGCCGCCGTCCCGCAAGGCCAGCGCCTCGGCCGACGAGGTGACCCCGAGCCAGGTGGCCCCGCCGGCGAGCGCGGCCCGAGCGACCGGCACGGCCCCGTGCCCGAACCCGTCAGCCTTCACGACGGCCATCACGTCGGTCCTGGTCATAGCCGCGATCGCCCGCACGTTCCCGGCGATCGCATCGAGATCGACCACTGCCTCAGCCAACGCGGTAGCCGACGCGGTCGGATGGATGATCACGCGCCAGACGCTGCCAGCACCATGTCCTTGGCCGATCCCCGCTTTGTCACGAACCCGTAATAACCGAGGTCAACCCGGCGCCCACCGTCACCGCGCCGGGGTGGGCCCTTGCGACCCGGAACACCCCGCGGCCGGGTCAGCGCTCAGGCCGGCCGGAAGCGCCTACGGACACGGCACCCGCGAAGCCGCGACGGTCACGGCACCCGCGAAGGGCAAGAACCGGCGCCGGCCCGGCGCGCACCAGGCAGGTCGAGGAAGGGCGACGATCAAGCGGCGGGGAGGGCGATGGCCCGGGCCTGGTGGTCAGGGACCCGACGGGAAGGGATGGCGGCATCGCGCCGCCGGTCATGATGCTGGCAGCCAGGCCCCCGGCTACGATGCCGACGGGTGAGCCGCCCGGAGGTGCCGCTGGCCGGCACGGCAGGGCGCCCGCGAAGCCGCGGCGCTGAGGCTTCCCGCGAAGCGGGAGCGACCACCAGGCCCGCGGGTCAGGGAGATGGTGGTGGGGCGGCGGGTGAGTTGGCCGGGATGGCGCACGCCGCGGTCCCCCCGGGGAGGCGGTGGCGGTTGCGGGCCACCCAGCGGTAGAGCGGCCACGCCACCGCCGTCACCGGGCGCAGACCGAGGACTCGGCCGGCCAGGCGCCATGGCGCCGTGCTGGTGCCGAGCAGCCGGGCGATGGCTACCGGGCCCGCGGCCGTCGGGCCCTCGGCCGGGGACCATTGGACCGCTTCCACGCACTCGGCGCGGGTCAGGCGCAGGGTGGTCAGGTCCGCGAACTGCCACGGGATGACCACGGCCTTGGTGGGGATCCAGCGCTCCAGGAAGCGGGCGCACATCGTGCAGAAGGCGCAGTCGCCGTCGTAGACGAATGTGTCTGTCACGGTTCTAACCTCCGCCCGCTTCGGCTGGAACAGGATCAAGCGTATCGACCTCGCGGCGGCGGGTTGTCAGACGGCGTAGCCAAACGAGGGGGCGGACACGTTCCAGCGGCAGGAACGAGGTCATGGCGACCAGGTGCGGCGCGAACGAGATGGAGATGGTGGCGAACGACAGCACGTGGAAGGAGTAGAAGAACGCGATCGCGGCGTAGCGGTAGCGGCCGCGTAGGGCGAAGACCAGCGGGCTGAGCGCTTCGAAGGTGACCATGCCGATCTGGGCCGCGATCATCAGGTACGGCACCGCGGCGATGAGGTCGGCGAGCTCCGAGCCGCGGCGGATGAAGGCGCGGGCCAGGACCGAGCCGGTCATCCAGCCGAGCCCGCCGAAGCGGATCTTCGCCCAGGCCGCCAGGAAGTACGTGGCGACGACGGCGATCTGGATCATGCGGAGTGCCCAGCCGGCCGCCTCGCTGGGGGTGCGGTCGCCGTGTCGGGCGCGGCCGACGGTGGGCAGCACGGCCAGCGCGATCACGAAGGCGAACCGGTCGTGGTCGACCTTGCCGTAGCTCATCGCGATGACCAGCCACTCGAGGTAGAGGCCGCACACCAGCCAGCCCAGCAACCGCGGGAAGCGACCGGTCGCGGCCAGCGGCGCGAGCACCAGCAGCGCCCAGAAGACGACCGCGACCAGCGTCGCGTCGGGCTCCGGCAGGTGCAGCGTGCGGCCGATCCACAGTGGCTGGTAGAGCTCGGTCGGCACGTCGCCCCGGGTGCGTACCCAGGAGCTGTAGAGCAGCAGGTCGAAGACGATGAACAGGTAGGTCAGCGTGCGCAGGGCCGCGACCCGGCCGCGCGGCGCCGCCTCGAACAGCCAGGCCCTCATGCCGGCCGCTCCCAGACCGCGCGGACGTCGTCGTGCCACTTGCCGGTGGCGCTGCTGTGCCGGATCTCGTGCAGCCGGACGATCAGCGCGACCTTGTCGAGCGGCGGCGCGCCCGGGTTGAGCCCCTGGTAGCTGTCGGCGATGCGGGCCAGCCGGGCCGGATCGCCGACGTACGAACCCTCCTGGCCCTCGATCTCGGCCCGGCGCACGCCGGCGTTGCGCTCGTTGAGCACGATCACCCGGCCGGTGCGGTCGGTGCCCTCGACCCGGGTGTCGGGCGCGGGCTCGTTGGGGCCGTTGACGCCCGCGTACATGCTGAACGGGCCGAACGGGAACCAGTCGTCATGGCCCCACGCGGAGCCGGCGAGCAGCAGGGCGGCCCCGACGACCGCGGCGACGACGCGGGCGCCGCGACCGGTAGCCGTCAGCTCTGCCATGTGGACCCCCGTGCCTCGCGATGCCGGCCATGAAGATAGCCCACGGGTCAACCGGCGAGGTGTCCCCAACGCGGCACCAGCTCCGACCACGTGCCACTGGCGGCCACCGTGCCCTCGACGAGGACGATCACGTGGTCGGCCTGGGCCAGCGCGGCCTGCTTCGACGTCGAGCCGATCACGGTGACGCCCGTGGCGCGCAGCGCCCGCCACAGGTCGAGCTCGGTGGTCACGTCGAGCGCCGAGGAGACGTCGTCGGCGATCAGCAGCTCGGTGCGCGGCGCCAGTGCCCGGGCCAGCGCCAGCCGCTGCAGCTGGCCGCCGGACAGCCGCGTGCCCTTGTGGCCGATCAGCAGGCCCAGCCCGCCGCCGGCCGCGGACAGGTCGTGGGACAGCTGGGCGATCGTCACCGCATTTTCCGCGTCGACCTGGTGGCCGAGCTGGATGTTGTCGGCGACGGTGCCGGACAGCACCCGTGGCAGTTGGCCGACGTAGCCGACCTGGTTGGGCCGCAGGAACAGCTCCGGCTCGGTCACCGACTCCTCGTTCCAGCGCAGCTCGCCCGTGTGGTGGACGATGCCCGCCATGGCCCGCAGCAGCGACGACTTGCCGGCGCCGACCGGGCCGACCACCAGCACGAGCTGACCGCGGCGGATCGACAGGTCGACGTCGCGTACGCCGAGCGTGCCGTCCTCGTGCACGGCGGTGAACCCGCGCAGCTCCAGCCGGCGCAGCGGCGTACGCGGCGGGGCGGTGGGCGCCGGCGCGATGCCGAGCGAGATGTCGACGCCCGGCACCTCGGCCGAGTAGTCGGGCCGGCCGGCCATCGACGCCGTGCGCCGGGTCCAGACCCGGGCCGACGGGAGCTGGGCGACCAGCGAGGCGGTGGTCCACGCGAACCAGCGCGCGGCACCGAGCGTGGCCACCGCGACCAGGGTGGCGCCCGCGGACAACCCGCCGTTGAGGTAGAGCGCCCAGGCGCCGATCGGCAGCAGGCCGCTGACCATCGACGGGGTCGACCGGGCCAGGACCTGGGTGGCGATCTCGCGCCGCTGCTTGTCGCTGCGGATCTGGTCGAGGCGGGCCAGGTGGGCCAGCACCGGCTCGCTCGCGCCGGCCAGCTTGACGGTGCGGGCGGCGGAGAGCGAGGAGACCAGCGCGGTGGCGAACGCCGCGCGGGCCGCGACGGTGCTGCGGGCCAGCCGTTCCAGCGAGCCGCCGAACGCGGTCGCCACCAGGCCGGAGACCAGCACGGTGGCCAGGAAGAAGCCGGCCGGGACGAACGACTGCGAGACGACCGTCATCGAGACCAGCAGGAACAGGCAGAGGGTCTGGTCGACCAGGTGGTCGGCGAGCAGCACGACGCGTTCGGTGTCGCCGGCCTGGGCGACCACCTCGGCCGGGGTGTGCTTGCTGACCCGCCGGGGCCCGGTCTGGCCGTGCAGCAGCCGCAGGCTGATCCGCAGCATCTGGCGGACCCACCACTCCGGGTACCAGATGGACGTCACGTAGGGCATCGGCAGGTAGACCAGCAGGCCCGCGATGATGCCGATGGTCGGCCACAGCAGGCTGCCGCTGCCGTCGACGAGCGTGGCCCAGAGGTAGGGCAGGACCGAACCGTCGAGGCCGAGCAGCGTCATGCCGCAGAAGACGGCCAGGCCCGCGATCCCGAATCGCGGGTCGTTGGTCATCAGCCGCAGGATCTCGCGCAGCGTGCCGGGCCGGGCCGCCTCGACCACCGGCGGCGGGTCGGCCTTGGGCGGCACGGTCACGGCGGCGCCCGGCCGCTCCTCGGCCTCCGGCTCGCCGTCCTCGGCCAGTTCGAGGTCGTCGTCGCCGGCGGGCCGCTCGGCCAGGGCGAGCCCGCCGGCCGTCGCCGGCGCGCCCGCGCGGCTGCGCGCCATCAGCGCCGCGAACCGCGCGGACTCGCGTAGCGGGCCCGCCTCGACCACCTCGCCGTCGGCCAGCACGATCACCTCGTCGCACCGGCGCACCGAGGAGAGCCGGTGCGCGATCACGATGCCGATGCGGTCGCGGAGCAGGCGTGCGGTGGCGTGCTGGACGCGTTCCTCGGTGACCGGGTCGAGCCGCGCGGTGGCCTCGTCGAGGATCACGACGTGTGGGTCGCGGACCAGGATGCGGGCGAACGCGACGAGCTGCTCCTGGCCGGCGGAGAGCTTGTGGCCGCCCTCGCCGAGCTTGGTCGCCAACCCGTCGGGGAGCTCGGCGACCCACGAGGTCAGGCCGAGCTCGTCGAGCGCGGCGCCGGCCCCGTCGATCAGCTCAGGGTCGAAGAGCGCCACGTTCTCGGCGAGCGTGCCGGCGAGGATCTCGGTGCGTTGCGGGACGATCGCGACCCACCGGCGCAGCCCGTCGAGGTCGATGTCGACCAGGTCGGTGTCGCCGAGCCGGACGGTGCCGCGCGGCACGTCGACCGAGCGGGTGAGCACCTTGGCCAGCGTCGACTTGCCCGAGCCGGTGCGACCGACCACCGCGTAGGACCGGCCGCGGACGAACGACAGGTCGACGTCGCGCAGGGCGGCCGGGCGCCCGGTCGCCTCGCTCGCCGGGTAGCGGAAGGTCAGCCCGCGCACGGCGATGTCGGCGTCAGGCGGCGGCGTGCCGCCCACCGGCTCCTGGGGCGAGGCCTTCAGCAGCAGCACGCGGCCCCAGGCCCCGAGCGCGTTCTGCAGCTCGGGGACCATCCGGCTCATGTGCTCGACCACGCCGGCGAACCCGATGATGAGCAGCCAGATCGCGGTCAGCCGGGCGCCGTCGATCCGCCCGGTCGACAACGCCCAGACGCCGCCGACCACGGCCAGCGCCACGCCGACCCGCATGACGCCGACCGCCATCGTCGTCACCTTGGCGGTGAGCTGCCAGACGATCCGGGCGAGCCGGAGCACCTCGCGCGAGCGGGCGGCGAACAGGCGCAGCACGTAGGGCCGGGCCAGGGTCGTGCGCACGTCGTCCTGCCCGTGGATGGACTCCTCCATCACCGCGGCGAGATCGGACCAGGCCTCTTCCTCGGCCATCCGGGCGGGTGCGATCCGCCGGGTGGGTTTGGCCAGCCACACCACGAGGATCGCGGCGAGCACCAGCATGCCGAGGCCGGCCGGCCACCAGACGACCAGGGCCGTGGCGACCGAGACGAGGCCGATGGCCACCGACTGGACCACGCGGATGCCGCTGCCGCGCAGGTCGCTGCCGATCTGGTAGACGTCGCCGTCGATCCGGTCGAGCAGCTCGCCGACCGGGGTGGACTCGAGCCGCGGGATGTCCTGCCCGATCGCCGCCCGGCAGAGCCGCCGCCGGACGTCGGCCGTCCAGTCGGCGCTGACCCGGGCCATCAGCAGCCCCGTGGCCGTGTCGCTGAGGACGGCGGCGGTCAGCGCGACCGCCAACGCCACGAACGCCACCATCGAGTGGTCGACCAGGACCGGCCCGGCGAGGGCCGCGGAGAGCGCCATCCCGACGGCGTTGACGAGCACGAGGACCGCTACGACGGAGGTGCGTAGCGGTGCGGTCGACCAGAGGTCGCGAAGCAGAGGCATCGGTGCGCATCCCCCGGGTTGGCGAACTCTCAGCCTGCGCCGGAATCGCCGATACCTCAACGCAATTAGCGTCACCCCGGGCCGGCGCTGGCGCACCGGCCGGGGCCGCCTGGATCAGGTGCCGGGGACGGGGAACGCGACCGGACTGCGGTGCCCGTCGCGGTCGTACGCGCGTACGCCGAAGAAGACGTTGTCCTTGGAGAGATCGATGATCGCCTCGGTGACGTCGCCCGCGTCGATCACGTGGGTCCAGTCGTCCTCGCGGGTCTCCCGCCAGACGACCTCGTAGCCGGCGACGTCGGGCTCGGTGTTGGCCTGCCACCGGAGCTGGGTGTCGTTGGTCAGGTTGGTGGTCACGATGATCACGCCCTTGGGCGTGCCGGGACCCTGCGACAGCGACCAGACCGTGGCGAGGTTGACCCGGGCCACCCGGGCGATGAAGTCGAAGTCGCAGAACTCGGGCAGATCGCCGAACTGCACACCGTCTTCCACGCGTACGTCCTGATGCTGATGCCTGAAGTCCTCGTTGGGCTCGGTGAACCGGCCGGCCGGGTAGCCCCGCTCGAGGAACGAGATGTGGTCGCTGCCCCGCAGGTAGCGGTCGCGGCGCCAGATGACCCGCACGTGCATGCCGGTCTCGTCGTTGTCGGCCACCGCGTCGACGAACCGGGCCAGCTGCCGGCTCGCCGAGTCGTTCTCGCCACCGACCGAGCGCCGGGTGTTGCCCTGGGCCGGCGTCTCCGAGGTGGGTACGCCCTCGGCGAAGAGCCGGATCACCCGGGGCTCGCGGGTGCCGTCGTCGGCCCGGCTGGCGCCGACGATGTCGTTGCTGAACATGCCCTGGATGTCGGTGTCGGCGTCCTTGAACTGCTGGGCCATGTAGGCCGAGCCGTAGAGTCCCTGCTCCTCGCCGGCCACGGCGCCCAGCACGAGGGTCGCGTCGAGCGGCCGGTCGGCCAGGACGCGGGCCAGCTCGAGCAGGATGGCGACGCCCGACGCGTCGTCGTCGGCGCCGGGCGCGTCGTCGGTGAAGTTCATGACGTCGCTGATCCGCGAGTCGTAGTGCCCCGTCAGCACGTAGACCCGTTCGGGCGTCACCGTGCCGCGCAGGGTGGCGATCACGTTGGTGATCACCGTCGGGGTGGGCACGCGCGGCGAGACCGGCTGGGTGAACGACTGCTTCTCGACCGTCATCCGGCCGCCGGACCGCTCGGCGATGCGCGAGAACTGCTCGAAGAGCCAGTCGCGGGCCGCGCCGATGCCGCGCGCCGGATCGGTCTGGGTGGAGAGCGTGTGCCGGGTGCCGAACGCGGCCAGGCGGCGCACGTCGGCCTCGATGCGGTCGGCGTCGACCTCGCGCAGCGCGCGGCGCAGGGCCGCGCTGGGCCGCTGTGTGCCGATCCCCCGACCCGGCCCGGCGACCGGCGGGTCGGTCCACCGGCCGTGGGCCTGCGCGGGTGACGCGCCGACCAGCGGGACGGCCGCCGCGGCGGTGACTGCGGATGCGGACAGGAACGCCCGGCGGGTGGCCGTGGGTCGCTCCTGGCTTTCACGGTTGTCTCCCATTCCAGGAATCATTGTCCTTGATCGATGTCATGTGAAGACCTCGACATTGATCGACTCAGCTGCGTTGCATCAGGTGCGCGCGCCCCGCCGGCGGCTCGTAGGCCGCCGGCCAGAACTCGGTGATCGACGTGACCAGGCCCGCCTCGTCGAGCTCGAAGAAGGTGACCGCCTCAGCCGGCTCGCCGTCGGCGGTGAAGTGACACCAGGTCGCCGCCTGCCGCCCCGCGCCCACCACCCGGTCGACCGTCAGGTGCCAGTCACCGGGATATTCCACATTGAACTGGAGGTAGCGGGTCCTGCCGCTGATGCGTTCGCGGGTCTGCGGTAGCTCGTAGACCACGTCGTCGTGCAGCAGCGCGCTGAAGGCGGACCAGTCGCGGGCCTCGGCGGCCGCCCAGTAGGCCAACGCGGCCGCGGTCGGATCGCTCATGCCGCGCTCCGGCTGAACTCCGCGACCCAGTTGGGCTCCCAGGTCTCGCCCTTGTCGACCGAGAAAGCCTGCTCCCAGCGGCACGACTCGGGCGTGATGTCGGACCAGGTGAAGCGGACCCTGATCGGCCGGCCCTCGTAGTCTTCGTCGGCGGTGAACACCCCGACGCCGGACGCGTCGAAGCGGCCCACCACCGGCGGCAGCGACAACCCCGTGCGGCTGCTGGCCCAGTAGAGCGACCACTCGTCGCGCTCCGCGTCGTAGAGCCGCATCGTCACCCCGCCGAACCCCTGCGACGGGAACGTCACCTCGTCGATGTTGCCGGCCCCGTCGAGCACGCTCCAACTGCGACTGAGGCCCTCGAACTCGTACCACTCCGTGCAGCCGGTCAGCACCTCGCGCAGCCGCCGTTGGCGCGACGTCCAGGTGCCCACGAAGAAATCGAAGTCGTTTCGCATGGCCGGGACGCTAACGCCGGCGTACGACATTTCCCGGACGGCGTAGTGTCCCGGAACATGGGCGTGCTGCGGATCCGCGGGCAAGCGTTGCCGAGTGGCGAGATGGTCGACCTCTACGCCGACGGCGACCGGTGGACCACCGACCCGGTGCCCGGCGCCGAGCTCGTGGCCGAGGGCTGGCTCCTGCCCGGCCTGGTCGACGCGCACACCCACCCGGGCACCGAGGAGCTGGGCGACCCGCTCGACGACGACGTGCTCCGGGCCCACCTGCGCCAGCACGCCGAGAGCGGCGTGACGCTGATCCGCGCGCCCGGGCTCGCCGACCACCCGCCGGCCTGGTTCGGCACCGACCCCGACCTGCCCCGGGCCGTGCACGCCGGTCCCTGGTTCGCGCAGGAGGGCCAGTTCTTCGACGCCTGGGGCCGCCGGCCGAGCCACGCCGACCTGCCCGCCCTGGCCGGGGCCCAGGCGGCCGCGACCGGCTGGGTCAAGCTGATCGGTGACTGGTTCCCCGGCGACCCGCCGTTCCCCGAGCCGGTGCTGCGCGACGTCGTCGGGGCCGTGCACCGCGCCGGCGGCCGGGTCGCGGTGCACGCGATGAACGCCGAGGGTTGTGCGGTGGCGGTCGCCGCCGGTGTCGACTCGCTCGAGCACGGCATGTGGCTCGACCCGGCGCTGCTCGCCACGATGGCGGCCCAGGGCACCGCGCTGACCCCGACCCTGGCGGTGATGACCAGTTCCCTCCAGCGCCGGCGGGACGCACCGGACACCCCGCGCAACCGGTGGTACGTCGGCGGCGCCACCCAACATCCCGGCCTCGTCGCCGCCGCCGCCGAGGCCGGGGTGACGCTGTTGGCCGGCACCGACTCGCGCCCGCACGGCCGGGTCGCCGACGAGGTCCGCGCGCTGGCGGCGGCCGGCGTGCCGGCGCACGAGGCGCTGGCCGCGGGCTCTTGGTCGGCCCGCGACTACCTGGGGCTGCCCGGCCTGGCGGAGGGCGCGCCCGCCGACGCGGTCGTCTACGCCGAGGACCCGCGCGCCGACCTCGGCCAGCTCGACAAGCCCACCGCCGTCGTCCTGCGCGGCCGCCGGGTGCGCTGACCCCGTCACATCCCACCGGCGCGATCCGTCAGGACGGTGACAGGCGTCGACGAGAATGTGACGGGTGGCGGAGATGGACTTGCTGGCGGCCAGCTTCGAGGAGAACCGGGCGCACCTGCGCGCGGTGGCCTACCGGATGCTCGGATCGGCCGCCGAGGCCGACGACGCGGTGCAGGAGACCTGGCTGCGGCTGCGGCGCACCGACACCGCCGAGGTCGACAACCTGGGCGGCTGGTTGACCACCGTGGTCGGCCGGATCTGCCTCGACATGCTGCGCAGCCGCCGGGCGCGCCGGGAGGAGCCCCTCGACGGGCCGGCCCCGGCGACCCAGCCCGATCCTGAGCAGGAGGCGCTGCTCGCCGACGCGGTCGGGCCGGCCCTGCTGGTCGTGCTGGACAGCCTCAGCCCGGCGGAGCGGCTCGCGTTCGTGCTGCACGACCTGTTCGCGGTGCCGTTCGAGGAGGTCGCGTCGATCGTGGGCCGGTCGCCCGCGGCCACCCGGCAGCTGGCCAGCCGCGCCCGCCGGCGGGTCCGCGGTCAGGAGCCGCTCGACGCCGACCAGCAACGGCAACGCACGGTCGTCACAGCCTTCCTCGCCGCGGCCCGCAACGGCGAGTTCGAGGGACTGCTGGCGCTGCTCGACCCGGGCGCGGTGGTACGCGCCGAGGGCGCGGAGCCGGTGCTCGGCGCCGACGCGGTGGCCCGCACGTTCTGCGGGCGCGCCGAGGCCGCCCGGATCGCCCTCGTCGACGGCCAGGTCGGCGCGGTGTGGGCCAAGGGCGGCCGGCCGCAGGTCGTGTTCCGCTTCACCGTTGACGCGGCCGGCCACGTCACCGCCATCGACCTCCGCGCCGACCAGGCCGAGCTCGAAGGCATGGAGATCGAATATCTCTAGTCGTCGATCGCCTGGTAGGCCAGCGTCCAGAAGTCGCGCAGGATCGGCGGCGGCGACGGTGAGAGCCAGGCCCGCTGGGTCATCAAGATGGTGATCATCTCTTCCTCGGGGTCGACCCGCCACGAGGTGCCGAGGCCGCCGTCCCAGCCGTAGCGCCCGGGCGTGTCGGCGATCGTGTGCCGCCGGGTGGTCACCTTGCCGCCGAAGCCCCACCCGGACGCCTCGAACTCGTCGGCCGCCCAGTGCGGCAGCACCTTCTGCGCGGGCGTCAGGTGGTCGGCCATCATGGTCTCCAGCGCCGGCCGCGACAGCAGGCGACGGTCGCCCGCGCGGAGCATCATCCGCCCGAACGCGAAGAAATCTTCCACAGTGGACACCAGTCCGCCGGCGCCGGAAAGGAACGGCGGTGGCACGGCCCACTCCTCCTGCGTGTCCAACGGGGTCGGCGGGTCGCCCCAGTAGCCGTGGGCCAGCCGCACGAGCGACTCGGCCGGCACGGCGAAACCGGTGTCGGACATGCGCAGCGGCGCGAACACCCGCTCCCGCAGCAGGTCCGCGTAGGACATTCCGGTCGCCCGCGACAGCAGCACGCCGAGCACATCCGAGCCCGTGTGATAGAACCACCGCTCCCCCGGCTGCGCCATCAGCGGCAGCGACCCCAGCCGCTTGAGCCACTCGTCCTGGTCGGCCATGGCGCGCGGGCGCGGCTCCGCCATGCCGATGCCGAGGTCCACGGCCGCCTTCAACACGGGGTACGCGTCGGGCGGCGCCAGCAGCTGGCCGAAGCCCCAGGTGAACGTCAGCAGATCCCGCACGGTGATCGGGCGGTACGCGGGAACGGTGTCGTGCAGGCCCGCGCCGAGGCTGCGCAGCACCCGACGGCCGGCCAGCTCGGGGAGCAGCGGGTCGACGGGGTCGTCGAGCCGGATCCGGCACTCCTCGACCAGCAGCATGGTGGCGGCCGCGGTGACCAGTTTGCTCATCGAGCTGACCCGGAAGACGGTGTCGGCACTCATCGGGCGCCCACCGTCGTACGCCGTGGTGCCGATCGTCTCGACCTGGGTCTGCCCGCGCCGGCTGACGAGCGCCACCAGCCCGGGCACGTCGCCCCGTTCGACATATCCGGTGAGCACGTCCCGCAACCGCCGCAGCCGCATCGTCGACAACATGCGCCGACGTTAGCGTGCGTACCGTTGACGGCAGGGGTGCCACGATGCCCAGAACCTGGCTGGTCACCGGAAGCTCGCGCGGCATCGGGCGGGCGATCTGCGAAGCCGTGCTCGACCACGGCGACAACGTGGTGGCGACCGCTCGCCGCCCGGCCGACCTGGACGACCTGGTCGCGCGCGATCCCACCCGGGTACGGGCGGTGCCGCTCGACGTCAGCGACCCCGCGGCGGCGGAGGACGCGGTCGGCGTGGCGGTCGAGGCGTTCGGCCGGCTCGACGTGGTAGCCAACAACGCCGGCCAGGCCAACACCGCGCCGATCGAGCACACCTCGCTCGACGAGTTCCGCCGGCAGATCGAGGCCAACCTGATGGGCGTCATCTACGTCTCGAAGGCGGCGCTGCCGGTGCTCAAAGCTCAGCGCGCCGGGCACTACCTGCAGTTCTCGTCGATCGGCGGCCGGGTGGGCGGCACGCCGGGCATCGCGCCCTACCAGGCGGCGAAGTTCGGCGTCGAGGGCTTCTCGCTCGTGCTGGGCGCCGAGCTCGCGCCGTTCGGCGTCAAGGTGACGATCGTCGAGCCGGGCGGCTTCCGCACCGACTGGGCGGGCGCCTCGATGGGGATGGACGACGGCGGACCGGAATACGCGGAAACCGTGGGCTTCATGGCCCGCTACCGCGCCGAGAGCGCCGGCCAGGCTCCCGGCGACCCCGCCCGTGCGGCGCGGGTGCTGATCGACGTCGTCGAGCTGGACGACCCACCGCAACGGCTGCCGCTCGGCTCGGACGCGTTGGGCCTCGCCGAGGAGCACAACCGGGCGCTGGCCGACGAGCTGGCCAGGTGGGCCGACGTGTCCCGCTCGACGGATTTCTGAAACGGCAGTTGCGCAAGGGACATTGCGCAATACTTCTTGCAATGCGACGCTGTCCGCATGGCAGAACGTCATGTCCGTCAGGTCACCGACTCGCGGGTGCTCGCCGCGATGTCCCATCCCCTCCGCCGCCGGCTCCTCGACGTGCTCGCGGTCTATGGCCCCCAGCCGGTCGGCGCCCTCGCCGAGCACACCGCCCAGGCGCCGGCCAACGTCAGCCACCACATGAAGGTGCTCCGCGACGCCGGCCTGGTCGAGGAGGCGCCCGACCGGGCCCGCGACCGCCGCGAGCGGTGGTGGCGGCCCGTCTCCGCCGGCCTGCGCTGGTCCGGCAAAGACTTCGCCGACGACCCCGCCGAGGCGGCCGTCCTGCACGCCGCCGAGTCGCTCAACCTCGACCGCCAGGTCGCGCTGGTCCGGGAGTGGTACGGGCAGGGCGACGACCAGCAGGCGGTCTGGGGCGAGTCGGCGTTCGCGGCCGACCGCTGGCTGCACCTCACCCCGGCGGAGCTGGCCGAGCTGAGCCGCGACGTCGTCGCGCTGCTCGACCGGTGGTCCGCCCGCGAGGCGCCGGCGACCGACCCCGACCGCCGCCCGGTCTTCGTGTTCGCGCACGGCGTGCCGGCCACGCCATGACCGTCACCCACCGCACGACCGCGGCCCTCGACCACCCGCCGGCCGACGAGCGCACGACGGCCGGGCGCGACTTCCGCCTGTTCTGGCTCGGCCAGACGACCTCCAAGCTGGGCAGCAGCGTCAGCTCGGTCGCCCTCCCGCTGGTGGCCGTGGCCACCCTGCAGGCCAGCACGTTCCAGGTCGCCCTGCTGGCCGCCTTCTCCTGGCTGCCCTGGCTGCTGATCGGCCTGCCGGCCGGGGCCTGGGTCGACCGCCTCCCCCGCCGTCCCCTGATGATCGTCTGTGACCTGCTCTGCCTCGCCGTGTTCGTCAGCGTCCCGCTGGCCTGGTGGCTCGGCACGCTGACGCTCACCCACCTGTTCGTCGCGGCCCTGGTCACCGGCGCCGCCGGCGTCTTCCTGCAAACGGCCTACCAGGTCTTCCTGCCGTCCCTGCTGGCGCCGCGCGAGCTGCCCGGCGGCAACGCCCGGCTCCAGAGCAGCGAGTCGGCCGCCCACGTCGCGGGCCCGGGCGTGGCCGGTATCGTCACGCAGCTCGCGGGCGCGGTCGCCGGCCTGCTCGTCGACGCGGTCACCTTCCTGGTCTCGGCGCTGTGCCTGTGGCGCATCCGCACTCCCGAGAAGCTCCATCGTGGACAGCGCCGCCCGCTGCGGGCCGAGGTCGCCGAAGGGCTGCGGTTCGTCGCCCGCGACCCGTACCTGCGGGTCATGACCCTCAACGGCGCCGCCGCCAACCTCGCGCTGATCGGCTACCAGGCGGTGCTCGTGGTCTTCCTGATCCGTGAGGTCGGCGTCGCGCCCGGCGTCGTCGGCGGGCTCGTCGCGGCGACCAGCCTGGGTGGCGTGCTCGGCGCGGCCGGCGGCAGCGCGCTCGGCCGCCGGCTCGGCACCGCCCGCGCCCTGCTCCTCTGCGCGCTCGTCACTCCGCCGTTCGGGTTGCTGCTGCCGCTGGCCGCGCCCGGTCCGCGGCTCGCGCTGGGAATCGCCGGGGTCGCCGTGCTGGTGGCCGGTGTCAGCGCGGGCAACGTCATCAAGGGCAGCTTCCGCCAGGCGTACGTGCCGCATCAGTTGCTCGGTCGGGTGACGGTGAGCATGCAGCTGCTCAACTACGGGACGATCCCGCTCGGCGCGGTGATCGCGGGCGCGCTCGGCGCCACCCTCGGCCCGCGCCCGACCATCTGGCTCACCATGGCGGCGGTCGTCGTCGCGGGCCTGATCCTCCTGTGTGGACCGATCCGGACGGTTCGCGACCTGCCCGCTCACCCGGCAGGATAGGGCGGTGACCCGGTGGGACGAGATGATCGGCAATCTGGTCGGGGTGCTGCCGCCGGCTCCGGCCACCGTGGTGGTCGACGGCGCCGACGCGCACAACGCCGCGGTGACCGACCGGCTGACGGCGGCGGTCGGCCCGCGGGTGACCGCCGGCCCGCACTGGCGCGCGACCCGCCCGGACGTGCTGGTCTGGCTGCGGGTGGGGAGGCGCTCGGCCGACAGCGCGGAGCAGCAGGCCGACGTGGTGATCGACCTGCACGACCCGGAGTGGCCGGTGATCCGGCACGTCGACGCCCGGCTGGCCGACCGCACGCGGTGGTACCTGCCGGAGAGCCGCGCCTTCTTCGCCGTCCGGGCGGCCACCTGGGACACGCGGTTCGGCGACGACCTCCCGGCGTACGCGGCCGCGGTGGCCGAGGCCGGTTTGCCGACCGGTGGGACGGCGGTCGACGTCGGCTGCGGCACCGGCCGCGCGCTGCCCGCGTTGCGCGCCGCGGTCGGGCCGACCGGGCACGTGCTCGGCGTCGACCTCACGCCCGAGATGCTGGCGGTGGCGGCTGAGCGATCGGGTCCCGGCCGCGCCGCCCTCGTGCTGGGCGACGCCCGCCGCCTGCCGCTGCGCGCGGCCACGGCCGACGCCGTCTTCGCGGCCGGGCTGGTCGCCCACCTCCCGGACCCGACCGAGGGCCTGCGGGAGCTGGCCCGCATCACCCGACCCGGCGGCCGTCTGGTGATCTTCCATCCGTCGGGCCGGGTCGCGCTGGCCACCCGGCACGGCCGCACGGTGCGCCCAGACGAGCCCCTCTCCGAGGGCCCGCTGACGGCTGGCACCGCTGCCGCGGGCTGGCGGCTGGACCGTTACGACGACGCCCCGCACCGGTTCCTGGCGCTGGCCACCAGGGTCTGACTCACCCGAGCCACTTGCGGAGCTTGCGGCGGCGGGCTGCGCGCTGTGCGGCGGGGAGGTCGCGCACCAGCGCCCGCCCGTGGGCCACCTGCTCGGCATAGAGCATGCCGTAGGTGAACGTGTTGGCCCTACGGCCGTACGCCCGCACGCCCTGGTCCTTGAGCACCTGCCGGGTGATCACCGAGTCCTGGTGGTCGCCGAGCAGGTCCTGGAGGCCCTTGAGGCCGCGGACGAGCCGCTTGGCCCGCTTGTCACCCGCGAGCTTGCGCACCTCCACCGCGTACCGGCCGCGCTTGTATGCCTTGCGCGCCTCGTGCAGCGCCGGGTCGTCGTCGCTGGCACCCTTCTCGGCCTGCCGCTCGAGCGCCGTGTCGAGCAGGCCGTCGGCCCGTCGCACCGCCCGGTGGATCCGGCGGTCGACCCAGCGGCGCCGAACGTCCACGGCGGGCGTGACCTCGACCAGCTGGTCCAACATGGACAGCAGCTCGACGTAGCGCCGGGAGCTGAGCGCCCGGCGGAGGCGGGTCAGCGCGGCGGCCTCCTCGGCGGCGAAGTGCTGCGCGAGGTCGGCGGCGACCGGGCCGAGCACCAGCTCATCGGGTGCCCGGCGCACCGCCTTGGCCAGCCGGGGCCCCATCACCTGGGCGTCGCGCACGCCGCCGAGCTGCTCGCCCAGCCACTTCAGCTCGGCCCGCACGGCGTCGACGCGTTCGCGGTCCCAGAGCTTGCGGAAGGTACGGAAGGTGCTGCGCAGCCGGCGCACGGCGACCCGCATGTCGTGCACGCCGTCGACGTCGCCGTCGCGCGCGGCGGGGTCGTGCGCCACCAGGTCGTCGCGGGTCGCGGCGGCGTAGGCCAGCACCGGGGTCGCGGGGCCGGCGTCGATCTCGGTCAGCTCGCGCAGCCGCTCGTCCAGCACTCGGCGGATCTTCGCGGGCGAGCCCGCGCTGGCCCCAGCCGCGCGCAACCGCTGCTCGACACCGTCGAGCAGCTTCTCGTCGCCGTCGACCAGCTCGACCTCGACCTCGTGCCAGGCGATCCGGCGGCCCTCCACCAGGTCGTGCCCGACCACGGTGTCGTCGGCCAGCGTGGCCAGCACGGCACCGTCACCGCCGAGCAGCCGCCACTCGCGGCGGCGGGTCTCGATGCGCGCCACCGGCTCCACCGGGGCGCCCCGGGCCGCGGCCTTGACGAGCTGCATCAGGTCGCGGGGCGGAGTCGTGCCGGAGGTGAGGGCGCGCTGGTGCTCGGTGCGGGCCCCGCCCGCGGCGCCGACCTTGAGGTGCCAGCCGGCGTCGGCCCCACCCGTGCGGCGCCGCAGGGCCAGGGCGGCCCGCACCAGCCGCAGCTCGGGCGTGTCGTAGTAGGTCGCATCGAGGGTGGTCACGGTCGGCTCGTCCACCGCCGCGACGCCGTCACCGACCAGGTCCGGCAGCCGGAAGTCGGCCGGGCTCTCGTATTTCCGCTCGCGCTCCAGCACCGTCCGCATACATCAGTCCTACCCCGCTCCAGGGGCGATATGCGGCCTCAGACCGGTGCGGCGGTGGTCACCTGAGCGCGGGGCAGGCCCGCGACCAGGAGTTCCTCGGCCACCTCGGGCGCGGCGTCGCGGACGGTCATCGCGACCCCGCTGTCGCTGGCCACGTCGGCGCTGGCGACCACCGCGCCGATGCCCTCCGGCTCGATGTGGCCGGCATCGCGCAGATCGATGACGAGCCGCACCGGACCGGTGTGGCGGATCGCACGCACTAGTGCCGCCCGCAGCTCGGCTGCGGCGGTGGAGCCCACGTCGCCGCGCACCTCGATGACGACGACACCTAGATTGTCGCGCTCCGTGACGAGCACCGTACCCACGGGGATACCTCCGGGTCGGCCCGCTGTTTCGGCACCTTCACGGTATCCGTGCCGGCAACGTTGCACCACCCGCCGGTTCGCCAGGCGTTCAGCCGGTCGACCCTGTTGCGCCAACGTGGCGGCCAGACCGCCGAAGATCACGGCCGGCGTGACCTTGGTGTCGTCGACCAGCCCGCTGGAGATCGGTGCAGACGGAAGCGTCCGCCGGGGACCCGGCGGACGCTCCACTGTGGTGCGATGGTCAGGGCTGCAGCCACCACGGGCTGGAGTACGCGACGCCGAAGTCGTTGCAGGGGTGGTTGGCCGGGCCCGGTGACGGGTTGGGCTGGGTCGGGTCCGAGACCCGCAGCACCACCCAGTTGCCGTCGGCCACGTTGAGCGGCACGGTGAACGTGGCGACCGCGCCGGCGGTCGTCTCGATCACGTCGACCACCCGCGGCGCCCGGCTGTCGGGCCGCAGCACCTGGATGTGCAGCGGCTTGCCGACCCACTCGGCGCCCCGGTCGAGGTCGACCTGGAACTGCACCGCGCCCGAGGTGATGCCGAGCACGCCGCCCATCCGGACACCGCCGGCGGTGGCGTCGAGGCGGAAGCCGCTCACCCGCGTGGCGAAGAACCGGCGGGCCCGCATGGCCGCCAGCACCTCGTTGCGGGTGTTGCCGGTGACCCAGAGGCCGGCCCGGCCCAGCCCTTCCTGGAAGCCCCAGTTGGTCCCGTGCTCGTCGGTCACGCCGATGAGACCCGTGCGCCAGCCGGCGTTGAGGCAGGCGACCAGCGGCGACGAACCGGTATCGGACCACCCGTCGAACAGGTAGTCGTCGCCCCGGTTGAAGATCTCCATGCTGACCATCTGCTCGCGGGCGCCGCTGTTGAAGCTGAAGTTGTCGAACCGCAGGATCTCGCGGCCCGGGTGGTTGAAGCCGGCGACGCCGCCGGACCCGGTCAGCCACGAGAAGAAGCGGCCCATGTTGCTGGCGCCGCCCAGGTCGACGTAGTTGTTGCTGAACCAGACGTTGGCGTGGCCCAGCAGCGGGTGGCTCCACTCGAAGCCGCGGATGGCGGTGTAGGCGCCCGGGGTGTTGGCGGCGTCGGCGAGCGCCCCGGCCCGGTTCCACTCCGACCGGCTGAGCCCTTCGATCGCGAAGAGCGTGGTGTGGTCGGTGAGGGCGGCGACGTCGAGGCCGGCGTCGCGCATCGAGCCGAAGACGAGGTCGGGGTTGCCGTCGCCGTCGGACATCAGCGTGTGGTTGTGCATGTCGCCGTGCACCAGGGTCGTGCCCGTGGTGATCCGGGACGCGCGGTCCGCGCCGGCGGCGAGGCCGGGCGCGACCTGGACGCGGGCCGCCTGCGCGGTGCCCGGCGTCGCGGTCAGCAGGAGGAGGCCGCCGGCGCCGGCGCCGGCGAGCAGGCCGCGCCGGCTGAGGCCGTGGCCGTGGTCATGGCTGTGGGTGTGGGTGTGGTCATGTCCGCTCACGGAAGTCAGTCGACCCGATCCCCGCCAACATGTCGATACGTATAGATAGATTGATGGGAAACTCCGGCTACATCGCGGCGCGCGCCAGCAGCACGTCCCGCTCCGCGGCGTTGCGCGCCAGCTCCGCCGCGCGGGCGAACTCGGCCCGGGCCTCCGCCTCGCGGCCCAGCCGGCGCAGAAGGTCACCGCGGACGGCCGGCAGCAGGTGATAGTCGCGCAGCGAGTCGGCCAGCCCGTCGACGATCGCGAGCCCGCGCTCGGGGCCGTACGCCATGGCCACCGCCACGGCCCGGTTCAGCTCGACCACCGGGGTCGGCGTGCGCCGCACGAGCAGCTCGTAGAGCCCGGCGATGCCGACCCAGTCGGTGTCGCCGGCTTCCGCCGCCCGCGCGTGGTTCGCCGCGATCGCGGCCTGCAGCACGTACGGGCCGGGTGGTCCGCCGGCCTCCTGCGCCCGCAGCAGGGCCGCGAACCCGCTGCGGATCAGCTCCTGGTCCCAGGCCCCGCGATCCTGCTCGAGCAGCGGGACGGGTTGGCCGTCCGGGCCCAGCCGGGCCGCCATCCGGGACGCGTGCAGCTCCATCAGCGCGACCAGGCCGTGCGCTTCGGGCTCCGTCGGCGCCAGGCCGGCCAGCATCCGGCCGAGCCGGACGGCCTCGTGCGCCAGGGCCGGGCGCATCCAGTCGTCGCCCGCCGTCGCGGCGTACCCCTCGTTGAAGATCAGGTAAATGGTTTCGAGGACCGCGGCGAGGCGCTCCGCCCGATCGGCCGGCGGCGGCACCTCGAAGGGGATCTTCCGGTCGCCGATGGTCCGCTTGGCCCGGGAGATCCGCTGCCCGATCGTCGGCTCGGGCACCAGGAACGCGCGCGCGATCTCACCCGTCGTCAGGCCGCCGATCATCCGGAGGGTGAGCGCCACGCTCGACTCGCGGGACAGCACCGGGTGGCAGGCGATGAAGATCAGGCGGAGCACGTCGTCGTCGATGCCCGCGCCGTCGTCGAGCACCGCCGCGAACTCGTCGGGGCCGGTCTCCCGCTGCGCGGCCCGGCCCAGCTCGGCCAGGTTGGCGCGGAGCCGGTCGTCGCGCCGCAGCCGGTCGATCGCCCGGTGCTTGGCGGTCAGCATCAGCCAACCGCCCGGGTTGGCCGGCACACCCTTGACCGGCCACTCCTCCAGCGCGGCGAGCAACGCGTCCTGGGCCAGGTCCTCGGCCAGCCCGACGTCGCGGACCAGCCGGTGCAGGGCCGCCACGATTCGCGCCGACTCCTGCTTCCAGACCGCCTCGACGGTGGACCGCGGGTCCATTACTCCGGACCGAACACCTGGCGCAGGTCGCCCTCGCCGTCGCCGGTGATCCCGAAGAACCGGCGGCTGAGCTCGATCGCCTCGTCCTTGCTGGCCACGTCGACCAGGGCGAAGCTGATGATCGTCTCCTTGGTCTCGGGGTAGGGGCCGTCGACCACGGTCACCTTGCCGTCCCGGGCCGAGACGTGGGTGCCGTCCATCGCCAGCCCGCCGGTGGCGACCAGCACGCCGGCCTGGGCGAGCTCGTCGACGAACCGGCCCATCTCGGCGTAGAGCTGCTGGTCGGGCGGGCGCACGGGGGCGTTGAGGGTCATCAGAAAGCGCACCCGAGAAATCTAGCGGGTCCGTGTCGAAAACCGCCGCCGCCGATCGCGGAACAGGTGTCGGGCGGAACTCGCCGCCCCCTGGAGTTGTCGGGAGCAACCAATGCGCACGATCACGGTGGGTCAGTTCGTCTCGCTGGACGGTGTCGTCGAGGCGCCGGAGAAATGGCACATGTCGTACGTCGACGAGGAGATGATGACCGCGATGTGGTCCGAGCCGGCCGACACGATGCTGCTGGGCCGGGTCACCTACGAGACCTTCGCCGGGGCGTTCGCGCACCTGACCGACGACGACCCGCTCGGCGCGCGGATGAACCAACCCGAGAAGCTCGTGGTGTCCCGCTCGCTGTCATCGCTCGCCTGGCGCAACTCGCGCCTGCTGCCGGCGGGTGACGTGGCGGAGCGGGTCGCGGAGCTGAAAGCCGCGCCGGGCGGCCCGATCTCGGTGGTCGGCAGCATCTCGGTGGTCCGGCTGCTGCTCCGCGCCGGACTGGTCGACCGACTCAGCCTGTTCGTCCACCCGCTGGTGGTCGGCGGCGGCCAGCGGCTGTTCGAGGACGAGGGGCCGCGGGTCCAGTTGACGCTGGAGAAATGCGACGTGTTCCGGTCCGGCGTCACCCACCACCGGTACGCGGTTGGCTAGAGTCCGGGGCCGATGCGTGCCCTGCTGGCCGACCGGCCGTTCGCCCTCCTGTTCACCGCCCGCACGATCTCGGTGCTGGGCACCGGCTTCGGCCGGGTGGCGCTGGCCTTCGCGGTGCTGGCGCTGCCCGGCTCGTCGCCGGTCACGCTCTCGGTCGTGCTGGCCTGCCAGGCCCTCCCCCAGCTGGTGCTGATCCTGGCCGGCGGCGTCATCGGCGACCGGTTCCCCCGGCGCCGGGTGCTGCTCGCCGCGGAGCTGTTCGCGGGCGTCGCCTGGACCGGCCTGACGCTGATGTTCCTGACCGGCCACGCGCCGCTCGTGGCCGTCGGCGTCTTCGCGGCGCTGGCCGGGGTCGCGAGCGCCGTCTTCCTCCCGGCGTACGACGGGATCTTGCCGGACCTGGTGCCGCCGGAGCGCCGGCAGTCCGCCAACGGCCTCCTCCGGATCGGTTTCAACCTCGGCCTGATCCTGGGCCTGGCGCTGGCGGGCACCACGGTGGCGCTGGTCGGCGCCGGCTGGGCGGTCGCGCTCAACGCGGCGTCGTTCTTCGCCTCGGCATTGCTGATCGCCGTGATGCCGCGGGTGCCGGCGGTCGCCCGGGTGCCCGCCTCGGTCTGGTCGGAGCTGCGCCGCGGCTGGCGGGAGTTCGCGTCGCGGCAGTGGCTGTGGGCGGTGGTCGGGCAGTACGCGTTCGTGGTCGCGGCGATCAACGCGTACGTCGGCGTCTTCGGTCCGCTCCTGTCCGTGGACCGGCTCGGCGGCGCGCCCGCCTGGTCGGCCATCACGGCGGCCCAGGCGGCCGGCACCTTTCTTGGCGTCGGCATCGCGGTCCGCGTCCACCCGCGCCGGCCGATCCTGGTGGCCGCCCTGGTGACCGCGACCGCGGCGCTGCCGATGGTGCTCCTCGCGGTCGCGGCACCGCTGCTCGTGGTGGTCACGGCGGCCTTCCTCGCGGGCGTCGCGGGCGACGTGTTCGGGGTGCTCTGGTCGACCACGCTGCAGCGCGAGGTGCCGGCCGAGGCGCTGTCCCGGGTCAGCTCGTGGGACCTGCTCGGGTCGCTCTCGTTCGCGCCGCTCGGCCTGCTGGTCGCCGGCCCGATCGCCGGTGCGACCGGCACGCCCGCCGCCCTCCTGGGCTGCGCCGCCCTGGTCGTGCTGGCCACCGCCGGCGCCCTGCTCGCCCCGGAGGTCCGCCGCCTGCGCGCGCCGGCCCGCATACCCGCCCAACGCGACGCCACCGCACCGGCCAACGTGGGCTAGCTATCGTGGCGCGATGCCGCGCCTCGTGCTCTCCGGGCCGGATCTGGGCCGGATCCGGTTCGCCGTCCTGCCGTTCCAGGAGACGTTGAAGGCCGCCCGCGGTCTGGGACTGCGGCAGGCACCGCCCGGGGCTGGCCGCGTGGCGGCACGCGGCACGGCGGGTCCTGCCCGCGGCCGCCGCTCCCGCGCTCGCGCTGTGCGGGGCTCATCCGCGCCACATGCCCGATTTCCTGACGCCTGAGCCGCCCCGCGTCGCGCGCACCTTCGCCGAGGAGCTCGCGGCCGCGCTCGACGATCCGGGAGCGCCGGTGGTGGCCGACACGGTCGCGTTCGGCGCCGTCCTGCGTACCCGCGTGCGGGTGGTCGACGACCTGGTGGCGCATCCGGACCGCGGACGGCGCACGCTCGCTACGTCGTTCGCGGCCCTGCACCGGGCCCTGCTGGCCGAGGACTGGCCACGGTTGCACGCGCAGCTCGCGGCCGACGTGGCGCATCGGGCGCGGCTGGCCGCCCGGCACGGTGTCGAGACGATGCTGGCGACGCTGAACCCCGACCTGGTGCGCTGGCACCACCCCTTCCTGGAGTACGCGGGCCCGCCCGAGCCCGACTACCCGCTGCACGGGCGCGGGCTGGTGCTCGTGCCGAGCATGTTCCTCACCGACGGCGTCCATCGGCAGCTCAACGACCGGCAACAGCCGATGCTCTTCTACCCGGCCCGCACCGCCGGCGCGTTCTGGCGGAACCCGGGCGACCCCGGCGGGCGCCTGGCCGACCCGATCGGCGCACGGCGGGCCGCGGTGCTGCGGACCATCGCGACCCGGCCGGGCTGTGGCACCGGCGACCTGGCCGCGGCGCTGGGCGTCGCCCCCTCGACCGCCTCGGCGCAGGTCGCCCACCTCCGCCGCGCCGGTCTGGTGGTGACGGTCCGCGAGGCCCGCCGCGCGCGGCACGAGCCCAGCCCCCTCGGCTGGCAGCTGCTGGAAACGTTCATCGCCTAGTCGACCGCGACGGCCTCGATCTCCAGGAGCCATTCGGGCGCGTAGATGTCCGTGATGATGATGGTGATCGCCGGTCGATGGTCGCCGAGCACCTCGTGGCGGATGCGGCCGTTCTCCTCGCGGTAGGCCCGGTCGGACAGGTAGGTCGTCACCTGGGCGAGGTTCGGCACGCCCATGCCGGCCTCGGCCAGGACGGCCAGGACGTTGCGCCAGGTGAGCCGGCACTGGTCGGCGAAGTCCGGCGGGACGACACCCTGCTCGGCCCAGGGCACCTGACCGCTGACGAAGACCGTGCGGCGGGCGCCGGTGACGACGGTGCCGTGGGTGTAGGCGCCGGTCCGCTCGGGCAGGATCGCGGGGTTGAGCTGTTCGATCGCGTAGGTCATGGCGGCCGACGCTAGGCGGGCGGCCGGGGCGGGCGCGAACGTTTCGGCGTATCACCGAATCCGGTGGCGGACGGCGCGCCGGCACGGCATCCTGCTCGCCATGGTTGATCTGCGCGTGCTGTCCGAGGACGACTGGAAGCTGTGGCGCGACCTGCGGCTCGCGGCGCTGGCCGAGGCGCCCTACGCGTTCGGGTCGACGCTGGCCGGCTGGCAGGACGCGAGCGAGGAGCAGTGGCGCGACCGGCTGCGGATCCCGGGCGCCCGCGACCTGGTCGCCTATCGTGACGGAGCCCCGGTCGGGATGGCCACGGGCGTGCCGGCCGGCGACGGGGCGATCGAGGTCATCTCGGTCTGGGTCAGCCCGGCGGGCCGCGGGCACGGGGTGGGCGACGCGCTCATCGCCGACCTGGCCGCCTGGGCCACCGCGCGCGGCGCCACCCGGGTCCAGCTGTCCGTCCGCAAGGACAACGCGGCCGCCATCCGCCTCTACGAACGCGCCGGTTTCGTCCACATCGGACCGAGTCCGGAAGATCCCGCCGAGATCGTGATGGAGCGCGCGTAGGCCCAGGGCCGCGAAGGGCCCCGGGTCACGCGGGATCAGAGGTGCCGCGGCCGATAGGTCGTGGCGGTGGCCGGCCGGCGCCGGCGCAAAAGGAGCAGGGCGACCAGGGCGAAGGCCACCAGCGCCGCCACGGCGCCGCCGATCCAGCCCCACCAGTTCTCGATCACCGTGGCGACCATGCTCAGGCCCGGCGGCTGCAGCGTCACGGCCAGGTCGAGGTGGCGCTTGACCGTGCCGCTGGCCAGCTCCAACTCGAGCCGCCACGCGCCGTCGGGCAGCTTCGCGTCGAGTGCGGCGACGACGATGCCACTGGCGCCGGGCGCGAGGGTGGTCACGGTGGCCAGCTGGTACGGGCCCGCCCGCATGCTGCCCGGTCCGTCCTCGAGCTTCAGCGTCCCGTTGATGTCCAGCGCCCGCTCGCCGGTGTTGTGCACGACCGCCGAGATGCGCGGCACGCCGTCGTCGCCCCGGCTCGCCGTGACGTCACCGATGTCGAAGCTGGAGATCGGCTCGCCGCCCGGGCCGACGCTGAGGTAGACCCGGATGCCGGCCCGCCGGATCGCGCCGATGTTGCCCTTCTTGTCCGGCGCGGCGCGGGTCTCCGCCCACAGCACCGCGTAGCGCTCGCCGCGCGACGCCTGCTTCGGCACCTCGATGAGCGCGTCGACCTCGATGCTCTCGCCGGCCTGCAACGCGGCCCGGTCGACGGAGACCTTCGTCCACGAGCTCAGCTCATTGGTCTCGCGGTCCGTGCCGAAGACGAACTCGTCGTTCTCGACCGTCGCCGCGCCGGGGTAGATCTCGAACTCCCGCGCCTCGTCGGTGCGGTTGACCACCTCGAAGCGCCGGCTGATCCGGGTGCCGGGCGCCAGATGGTCCACGATGTACATGTGTGCCCGCGGGTCGTCCCGCCGTGCCACGGGCGCTTCGAGAAGCCGGATGCCCACCTGGTTGTCCTCGCCGGTCGCCCCGGCCGCGGCCGGGAGCGGAGGCGCCGCCGGGACCGCGGCGGACGAGGACGACGGAATGACGACCGCGGCCACGAGGGCCGCGATCGCCACTGCCAGGTGGAACCGGTCACGCCACCGAATGGGTCACCGTTCCCGAGTAGGTGCCCGCGACCGCGGCCGCCGGGATGGCGATGGAGAGGTTCGGGTTCCAGGTCACGGAGTTCGACCCGACCGCCGTGGCGGTGTAGGCGGTGCGCGGCGCGCCCAGCGTCCCGGGCAGGCCCGCGACCGGGACCGGCACGCCGGTGGTCGCGGTCGGGAGACCAGGGGTGTACGTGGCCGCCGACGCCGCGATCGTCTCGGGCGCGGTGCCACCGCCGGTGGTGTAGGCGGTCGACGAGACGGTGGCGGTCCACGCGGCGACCAGCAGACCGCGCTGGTCGACGACCTGGACCGGACCGATGGCGCCGCTGACGGTGCCGCCGGTCACCCCCGAGCCGAGGTTGACGCTGGCCGGTGCGGTGATGGTCAGGCCGCCGGCGGTGATCTGGAAGGTGATGCCGGTGGTGGCGGTGGGTCCGGGCGCGGCCACAGCGGGCGCGGCGCCGATCCCCACCATGGCGGCGGCGGCCGCCACGACGGACATCAGAGTGACGCGTCTGTACATGGGGCTACTCCTCACGAAACACGCCCTGCACGGGCGTCACGACGGAAGCTGCGGAATCACCATAAGAAGCACTCACGTCTGAAAGCTGGCGTATCGCCAAAAACGCCCAGCTCAGCGGCACCACCGAGCCTATTGACAAAATCTTCTTTTACGTAAAGACTCGTTTTCGCTATGAGAGATGTCCTGTACCTGGAGCAGATCGAGCAGGCCGAGGCACTGCTCAAGCCGCAGCGGATCGAGGTGCTGCGGCAGCTCGCCGAGCCCCGCACCTGCACCGAGGTCGCGACGGCGCTCGGCCAGACCCCGCAGCGGGTCTACTACCACGTCAAACGGCTGGTCGAAGCCGGCCTCGCCACGCAGGTGTCGGAGCGCAAGGTGCGCGGCATCAGCGAGGGGATCTACCAGGCCGGCGCCCGGTCCTACTGGCTGTCGCCGCGGCTGGTCGGGCGGATCGGCCTGCGCAAGGCCCAGGACGAGCTGAGCCTCGGCTACCTGCTCGACCTGATGGAAGAGGTCCAGGCCGACATCGGCGCGCTGGACCGCACCGCGCCGGAGCTGCCGTCCATCGGCCTCTCCGGTGAGATCCGCATCCGCCCCGAGCGGCGCAAGGAGTTCCTCGACGACCTGCAGTCGACGCTGCAGGCGCTGTTCACCCGCTACGGCGGAGCCGAAGGCGACGCCTTCAAGCTCGTCGTGGCCACCTATCCCAAGGGGGAAGAAGCATGACCGTCATCGCCAAGGCCCGGGTCAACGCACCGATCAAGCAGGTGCACCAGGCGCTCACCGACGCCGCCCAGCTGCGGATGTGGCTGGCCGAGCACGCCGAGGTCGACCTGCCGGGGCGCTACCAGTTCTGGGGTCGCTACACGCCCGAGGGCGATGCGCCCCACCAGCGGCCGATCCGGGCCGACGACACCGGAGTCGCGTTCACCTGGCACCTCGACGGCGTCGACACCACCACCGACATCACGCTCGAGGCCGAGGGCGACGACAGCACGATCGTCGCCGTCGACCAGAGCCACTTCGACTTCGCCGACGTGATGAGCGGCAACATCCGCGGCGTGCTGCAGACCTTCTGGGCGCTGGCGATCGCCAACCTGGCCGACCACCTGGAGGGGCGGGCGTTGACCCCCAAGGTCGACTTCACCTCGGCCGACCTCCGCGCCGAGTTCGAGGTCGGCGCGCCGGCGGAACGGGTCTTCGCGTCGCTGACCGACTCCGCGCAGGCGAGCGAGTGGTTCGGCTTCCCGGTCGGCATCGAGCCCTGGGAGGGCGGCCGGTTCGCGATGGGCGGGCTCGACAACAACCCCAGCCCGGCGAAGATCCTGGAGCTGGTGCCCGACACGCGGCTCTCGGTCGACTGGGGCCCGGGCGGCGTCGGCACCTGGGAGCTGGCCGGCTCCGGTGGCCGGACGCGGATCACCCTCGTGCAGAGCGGCTTCGACACCGCCAACCCGCCGTACGCGGCCTGGGGTGGTGTGCTCTCCGGTGTCGCGGGCCTGCGCCGCTTCCACGAGCACCCTGGCCGGCCGCAGATCTTCCTGCCGGCCTGAGCGCGCCCGGGGTGCCCGCCGGCGGCGGGCACCCCGGCAACCGGCTCAGGCCGGCTTGGCGAAGACGCCGTCGGGGTCGTAACGCCAGCGGACCTCGCCGAGCCGGATGTTGGCGCCCTCGGACCACATGGTGGCCAGCCGCTCCGCCGTGACGGGCAGGCCCATCAGGTTGGCGTTGCCGTCGGCGCGCACCCACCGGGCGGTCGCCTCCTGCCAGTCGTAGGCGGCGTCGGGCAGCACCTTGTCGAAGAAGTCGGGCCGCACACCGACCAGCGAGCAGGCGAAGCTGCCCGCGCGGCCGGCCACCGCCGACCCGCCCTCGACGTCACGCGCGGCCGCTCCCCCGAGGTGGCGCAGCTCGGCCGAGACGAACGGGGTCTCCGCCTCCGGGCCGAAGGCCGCCAGGAACGCGGTCGCGAAGTCCTGGTCGACCGGGTCTAGCAGCAGGCCGTAGACCTGGCTGGCGCCCGGCTCGGTCGGGTCGTTGTGGATCCGGGCGATCTGCCCGGCCGGGAGCTCCCCGAGCCCGTCGAGATAGACCGGCGCCGCGGCCCGCAGCGGGGCGGCGAGCGAGGCGCCGCGGTCGACGTCGCCCGGGTAGGCGAACCGCACGGTCAGCAGCGTGCGCCCGCGCAGCGGCTCGGGCACCTGCTCGAACGGCGGCATCCGGATGATCGCGGCGCTGGTCGACACCTGGTCGTCGGCGGTGGCCGTGTAGTCGACCCAGGCCCGGAAGGCCGGCTCGATCGCGGCGCCCTCGAACATCAGCGAGCCGGCGTAGAGCCGGGTCAGCTCGACCAGCCGGACCCGCACCTCCGTCACGATGCCCAGGCCCCACTTGCCGCCGCGCAGCGCCCAGTACAGGTCGGCGTGGTCGGTGCCACTGGCCTCGACGACCTCGCCCTGCCCGGTGACGACGGTGAAGCTCTCGACGTAGTCGGAGGCGTAGCCGTGGCTGCGGGCCAGCGGGCCCAGGCCGCCACCGACCAGCAGGCCGACGACGCCCACAGTGGAGGCCGCGCCCGAGATCGGCAGCAGCCCGTGCTCGGCCGCCGCCGCGACCACGTTGCCCCACTGCTGGCCCGCGCCGATGGTGGCGGTGCGGGTGGCGGGGTCGATCGTGAGCGTGTCGAGCCGCTTGGTGGTGATCATCAGGCCCGAGGTGACGGACGCCTCGGCGCCGTGGCCGGTGCCCTGGACCGTGACGTGCAGGCCGTGGTCGCGGGCGTAGCGGACGGCGGCGGCGACGTCGTCGGCCGACGCGGCGCCGACCACGAGGTCAGGCGTGTGCGTGGCCACCCGGTTCCAGGCGGCGACCTCGTCGGCGTAGCCCTCGTCGTAAGGGGCCAGCACCGGGCCCGTTACCTGTGCCGACAGGGTGGAAGTCATGGCGCTCCTCCGTTGGCGGGACGTGTCCCGTCTGTTCTAACCGCCGGGTGCGACATTCCCATTACCATCGTGACCGTCGGCGGGGGGAGATTCATGAGGTTTTCGCGACCCGAGCCGGGCCTGCCGACCGACTCCGACGTCGACCTCGAAATTCCCGCTCAACGCCGCGAGAAGCAGTGGCCGGTGTTGGTCGCGGTGTCCTCCGGCGGAGTCCTCGGCGCCCTCGCCCGCTATGGAATCGGGCACGCCTGGCCCGCCCCGCTCGGCGGTTTCCCATGGGCCACATTCGTGATCAACGTCACCGGCTGCCTCCTCGTCGGGGCGCTCATGGTGGTCGTCACCGACATCCTGACCGGCCAACGCCTGCTCCGCCCGTTCCTCGGCGTGGGCGTCCTCGGCGGCTACACGACCTTCTCCACGTACGCCGTCGAGAGCCGTGACCTGATCACGGCAGGCGCGCCCGGCACCGCCGCGGCCTACCTGGTGGGCACGCTGCTCGCCACCTGTGCCGCGGTCTTCGTCGGCATGACCGCGGCCCGCTTCGTGGCCTGGCGGGGGAAGTCGTGACCCTGCTGTTCGTGGCGCTCGGCGCGGCGGTCGGCGCGCCCGCCCGCTACCTGACCGACCGGGCGATCCAGCGCCTGCACCGCGGCCACTTCCCGTTCGGCACCCTGACCGTCAACGTCGTCGGCTCGCTGATCCTGGGCCTCGCGGCCGGCGGCACGACCACCACGACCGGGGTGTACGCGCTGGTCGGCCTCGGCTTCTGCGGCGCGCTGACGACCTATTCCACCTTCGGCTACGAAACCGTCCGGCTGCTCGAGCAGCGGGCGCCCCGCCGCGCGCTGGCCAACGCGGCGGTAAGCATCGCCGCCGGCCTCGGTGCTGCGTTCGCCGGCGTCGCGATCGGCACCGCCGTCTGGCGTTAGGCGTGTTGGGAACGGTCCGTTCCTATGCGGAAAGCGATAGGAACGGACCGTTCCTTTACGGCGGAGCCGGCGGCCCAGCCGAATGCGAGCACGGCGACGCCGAAGCCGACCAGGGCCAGGAACGGCGCCCGGAAGCCACCCGTCAGGTCGTGCAGGAAGCCCACCGCGACCGGTCCCGCCGCGGCCAGCAGGTAGCCGACGAAGAACGCCATCCCGGACGCCCGCGGCGTGTCCGCGGGCGTCGGCGCGATCTGGCCGACCACGGTCAGCGCGAGCGAGAAGTTGGCGCCGACGCCGACCCCGAGCAAGGCCGCCCACAGCTCCGGCGCCGCCAGCGGAGCCACGCCGATCAGTCCGAGGCAGGCGACCGCGACCAGCAAACTGACGACGATCGCCGGCCGCGGGTCACGCCGGGCCAGGGCCGGCGCCACCAGCGCGGAGACGACCTGGGTGGCGCTGAACAGGGCGAGCAGCCCGCCGGCCCGCGCCGCCGACCAGCCGAGCTCCGTGTAGCGCGCGGCGAGCCAGGCCAACGGGGCGTAGTAGAGCAGCGACTGCCCTCCCATGTAGAGGGTGACCATCCAGGCGCCGCGATCCCGCCAGGGCGACCAACCACCCGCCACGGCGGGGCCGGCGGCCGGCGACAGGGCACCGGGCCCTGCCGGCCGCACCACGAGCCAGAGAACCAGCGCCAGCACGGCCAGCAGGGCCCAGATCGCCAGCGCCGCCCGCCACGAGTCACCGAGCCAGGCCCGCAGCGGCTCGGTGCCACCGGCCCCGATCAGCGCGCCGGAGATCAGCGCGGTCGTGTAGAGACCGGTGACGGGACCGACCCGGTCCGGGAAGCGGGACCGCACGAGCGCCGGCATCAGCGCGCCGCCGACCGCGATGGCGACGCCGGCGAGCACGGTCGCGGTGTAGAGCACGCCCACCCCGGCCAGCGGCCGCACGGTGGTGGCCACGGCCAGCAGCGCCAGCGCGAGCGCCATCGTCCGCCCCGTGCCCCAGCGGGCCGCCGCCCACGCCGCGGCCGGCGCGAACAGCCCCATGCAGACGACCGGCACGGAGGTGAGCACGCCGGCGGCGGAGGAGGAGAGCCCGAGGGCGTCGCGCACGGCGTCGACGATCGGTGGCACGGACGCGATGGCGGGCCGCATGTTGAGCGCGGCGAGCAGGACGGCGGCCAGCCAGCCGGCGGTGCGCAGGCGACCCGTCACGGGAACGGGAAACCCACGTAGTTCTCCGCCAGCGAGGTCGCCGCGGCGCGCGAGGAGGTGACGTAGCGCAGCTGGGAGAGCTGCAACGCCAGGTCGAACGGGTCGTCGCCGGTCGGGTGCAGCATCGAGGTCATCCACCACGAGAAGTGCTGGACCCGCCACACCCGGCGCAGGCAGGTCTCGGAGTAGGCGTCGAGGCCGGAGCGGTCGCCGGTCGCGTACCAGCCGGTGAGCGCGTCGGCCAGCACCTTGACGTCGGCCACCGCCAGGTTGAGCCCCTTGGCGCCGGTCGGCGGCACGATGTGGGCCGCGTCGCCGGCCAGGAACAGCTGACCGTGCTGCATCGGCGAGACGACGAAGCTGCGCATGGCCGCCACGGACCGTTCGAGGATCGGGCCGTCGGCGAGCTGCCAGCCGGCGTCGGACCGGGCGAGCCGGGCCCGCAGCTCGGCCCAGATCCGGTCGTCGGGCCACTCGTCGAGGTTCTCGTCGGGCCGCACCTGGAGATACATCCGGGTCACCGTGGGCGAGCGCATGCTGTGCAGCGCGAAGCCCCGGGAGCTGTGCGCGTAGATCAGCTCCTCGGACGAAGGCGGCGCGTCGGCCAGGATGCCCAACCAGGCGTGCGGATAGTCGCGCTCGTGCGCCGTGAGCACGCCGGCCGGGATAGCGGCCCGGGACACGCCGTGGAACCCGTCGCACCCCGCCACCACGTCGCACCGCAGCCGCCGCGCGACGCCGTCGACGTCCACATAGGAGATGATCGGCTCGCCCGTGAGGTCGGCCAGCTGGACGTCGGAGACCGAGAAGTGCAGCGGCCCGTCCCAGGCGGCGATCAGATCCTTGACGACCTCGTGCTGCCCGTAGATGGTGATCTCCCGACCGGCCAGCTCCGTCAGCGGGATCCGGTGGGCCTCGCCCGCGAAGAGCAGCTCGATGCCGTGGTGCACCATCCGCTGACGGTGCAGGCGGTCGGCCAGCCCGAGCGAGGTGAGCAGGTCGACCGTGCCGTGCTCGAGCACCCCGGCCCGGATCCGGGCTTCCACATAGGACCGGGACTGGCGCTCCAGCACGACACAGTCGATGCCGCGCTGCCGCAGCAGGTGGGCGAGCACCAGGCCGGCCGGGCCGGCCCCGATGATGCCGACCTGCGTGCGCGTCTCCACGGTCAGCCCCACACCTCTTCCGCGGTCTCGACGATCAGCCGGAGCTTGGCCACCTCTTCGTCGTAGCTGAGCGCGTTGCCCTCGACCGTCGACGAGAAGCCGCACTGCGGTGAGAGGCAGAGCTGCTCCAGCGGCACATATTTGGCCGCCTCGTCGATCCGCCGCTTCAGCGCGTCCTTGGACTCCAGTTGGCCCCGCTTGGTGGTGACCAGCCCGAGGACGACCATCTTGCCGGGCGGCACGAACCGCAGCGGCGCGAAGCCGCCGGAGCGCTCGTCGTCGAACTCGCAGAAGAAACCGTCGACGGCGAGCTCGGAGAAGAGCGCCTCGGCGACGAAGTCGTAGCCACCCTCGGCCGCCCACGACGACCGGAAGTTGCCGCGGCACATGTGCGTGGTGACCGACAGGCTCGCCGGCCGGTCCTGGATCGCGGCGTTGATCTGCTTGATGTAGCGCAGGTGCTGGTGCTCCGCGTCGTCGCCGCGCTCGGTGAGCTGCCGGCGCTGCTCGGGGTCGTTGAGGTAGGCCAGGCTGGTGTCGTCGAGCTGGAGGTAGCGGCAGCCGAGCTCGGCGACGGCGGCGACCTGGGCGGCGTACGCGCCCGACAGGTCGGTCCAGAACTGCTCCTCGTCGGGATAGACGGCCGGGTCGATGGACGCCTTGCCGCCCCGGTAGTGCACCATGCTCGGTGACGGGATGGTCAGCTTCGCGGTCACGTCGTCGTCCACCGTGGACTTCAAGAAGGCGAAGTCGTCACCGAAGATGGTCTTCTCGAGGCGCACCGGTCCGTCGACGGCCAGCGCCGCCGAGGTGAAGTCGAGGTCGCCCTCCTTGTTGTGGAAGTGCACCCGGATCTTCTCGTCGGTGCTGTGGATGCCACCGAGCTGGTAGATGAAGTCCATGTGCCAGGACGTACGCCGGAACTCGCCGTCGGTGGCCGACCGGAGCCCGACGTCGCGCTGCATCCGCACGACCTCGCGGATCGCGTCGTCCTCGACGGCCCGCAGCTCCTGCGCCGAGATGGTCCCCGCGGCCCGGTCGGCCCGCGCCTTCAGCAGGCGCTCCGGGCGCAGCAGGCTGCCCACGTGATCGGCCCGGAACGGCGGCGTGTCGCGCAACGTCATCTTTCGCACCTCACAGGGGGTCAGAACGGGTAGGCCGGGATGTCACCGCGCAGCGTGATCCAGCGCTGCTCGGTGAACGCGTCGAGGTTGCCGGCGCCGCCGAACCGCGCGCCGGTGCCGGAGTCGAGGACCCCGCCGAACGGGGCCACCGCCTCGTCGTTGACCGTCTGGTCGTTGATGTGCACGATGCCCGTCGGGATCCGCTCGGCCAGCGCGAGCCCGCGCATCGCGTCGCCGGTCAGGATGCTCAGCGACAGGCCGTAGCCCGTGTCGGCGGCCAGCGCGGCGGCCTCGTCCACCGAGCCGAACCGGACGACCGGCGCGACCGGACCGAACACCTCTTCGGCGTACGCCGGCATGTCGGTGCGCACCTCGTCGAGCACCGTCGGCCGGTAGAACAGCCCCTCGTGCGTGCCGCCCGCGGCGAGCTTGGCGCCCGCGTCGACCGTCGCGGTGACCAGCGCGTGCACCTTGTCGCGCTGGCCCTCGTCGACCAGCGGCCCGAGCGCCACCTGACCGGTGAACGGGTCGCCGACCGGCAGGTGGTCGGCGTGCGCGGCCAGCGCGGCCACGTAGTCGTCGGCGATCCGCTCGTGGACGAGGTGCCGCCCGGCGGTCATGCAGATCTGGCCCTGGTGGAGGAACGAGCCCCAGGCGCCGGCGGAGACCGCCCGCTCGAGGTCGGCGTCGTCGAGCACGATCAGCGCCGAGTTGCCGCCCAGCTCCAGGTGGACGCGCTTGAGGTGCCGCGCGGCCAGCTCCGCCACCCGGCGCCCGGTGGCGCTGGAGCCGGTGAACGAGACCACGCGGATCGCCGGCTCGGCCACGAGCGCGGCGCCCGCCTCGGCCTCGCCGGGCAGCACGTGCAGCAACCCGGGCGGGAGGCCGGCCTCGGCGAACACCCGGGCGATGGCGAACCCACCACTGACCGGCGTACGCACGTCGGGCTTGAGCACGACCGCGTTGCCCAGCGCCAGGGCCGGCGCGACCGAACGGATCGACAGGATCAGCGGCACGTTGAACGGCGAGATGACGCCGACCACGCCGACCGGGACCCGCTTGAGCAGGCTCAGCCGGGGCTGGTTGCTCTGCAGGATCTCGCCCGCCGGCCGGTGCGCCAACGCGGCCGCCTCGTAGCACTCCTGGGTCGCCACGCCGACCGCGAAGTCGCCCAGCCCCGGCACGGCGCCGGTCTCGCGGACCACCCAGTCGCGCAGCTCGGCCGCATTGGCCTCGATCAGCTGGCCGGCCCGGCGCAGCACGGCGGCCCGCTCCTCGAACGAGGTGGCCGCCCAAGGGCGCTGTGCGGCGGCGGCGAGCGCGGCGGCCCCGGCGACGTCGGCCGCGTCGGCCACTCCCGTGCGGCCCAGCGCCTCGCCGGTCGCCTTCTCCAGGATCGGCGTGGACCCGCCGGACGGCGTGGACCAGTCACCGGTGAAAACCTTGCCGTCCCAGGCGGCGGGGTCGAAGAACGTCATGCCGGTGCTCCCTCCGAAGCCGGTGTCTTCACCTTCTGGATGCGGGCGTAGACCTGGCCGCGCAACTCGGTGAACCGCGGGTCGGACCGCGTGCTCAACTGGTCGCGATCGGCGGGCAGGTCGATGGTCAGGTCCTCGGCGACCGTGGTCGGCGACGCGGACAACACGATCACCCGCTGGCCGAGATAGACCGCCTCGTCGATGTCGTGCGTAACGAACAGCAGCGTCACGCCCAGCCGCTGCCAGACCGACCGGATCAGGTCTTCGAGGTCGGCCCGGGTCTGCGCGTCGACCGCCGCGAACGGCTCGTCCATCAACAGCACCTTCGGCTGGTACGCGATGGCCCGCGCGATCGCGACCCGCTGCTGCATGCCACCGGACAGCTGCCACGGGTACGCGTTGTCGACATCGGACAGTCCCACGGCGGCCAGCGCCTCGGTGGCCAGCGTCCGCCGTTGCGCCCGACCCATCCCCTGTGCCTTCAGCGGCAGCTCGACGTTGGCCCGGACCCGCAACCAGGGGAACAGGCTCCGGCCGTACTCCTGGAACACCACGGCCAGGTCGGGCGGCGGCGCGGTGACGGGCTTGCCCCGCACGTTGACCTCGCCCGAGGTCGCCGGCAGCAGCCCGGCCAGCACCCGCAGCAGCGTGGTCTTGCCGCAGCCGGACGGCCCGACCACGCAGGCGAACTGTCCCTCGGGGACGGTGAAGGTGAGGTCCCCGACCGCGGTCACCCGCCGGCCGTGCCCGTCGTACACCTTGTGCAGGTTCCTGACTTCGAGCATCACCACTCCCGTTGTCCGGCGCGCTGACCGTGGTACCAGCCGAGCAGCGACCGCTCGGCCACTCTGAACAGCAGGGAGAGCACAATGCCGATCAGCCCGAGCAGGAGCACGCCGCTCCACATCTCGGGGATCTGGAAACCCCGCTGGAACTGCAGGACCGTGAAGCCGAGGCCCTCGTTGGCGGCCATCATCTCGCTGATCACCATCAGGATGATGGCCAGCGGCAGGGCCTGCCGGGCACCGGTGACGATCTGCGGGCTGGCGGCGCGCAGCACGAGGTGGCGCAGCCGGAGCAGCCCGGTGACGCGGTAGGTGCGGCACGTGTCGCTGAGCACCTCGTCACGGCCGCGTACGCCCTCGATGGTGTTGAGCAGCACCGGCCAGACGCAGCCGAAGACGATGACCAGGATCTTGGTGCGGTCGCCGATCCCGGCGAGCAGGATGGCGGCCGGCACGAGCACCGGCGGTGGGAACGCGCGCAGGAACTCCAGCACGGGCTCCAGCAGCGACCGGACCGAGCGGAACGTGCCGATCAGCACGCCGAGGGCGACGCCCACGACGACCGCGACGGCGTAGCCCACCAGCAGCCGCCAGAGGGACGGGAGCACCTGCTGCTGGAGCATCTCCCACGTCCAGGTGCGCACGGCGGCGTCGACGATGGTCGACAGCGACGGCCAGTAGAAGTCCTGGCTGCCGGCCGAGCCGAACCACCACGCCGCCACGAGCACGATCGGCAGACCGACCGTGAGCAGCACCCGCCAGACGACCCTCATCGCACGACCGTCTCGGCTCGGGCGGCCGGATGCCAGGCCAGCACGCGGCGTTCGACCTGCCGGATGACGACGTTGATCAGGACGCCGAGGATGCCGGTGACCACGATCAGGGCGTACACGATGCGGACCGCGTTGCTCTGCTGTGCGTTGTCGATCTCCTTGCCGAGACCGGGTGAGCCGATGACCAGCTCGCCGGTGATCGTCAGGATCAGCGCGACCGCCGCGGCCAGCCGCAGGCCGGTCATCACGTAGGGCAGGGCGCTGGGCCAGATCACGTAACGGATGCGGGCCCACGGGCCGAGCCGGAACGACCGGGCGGTGTCGCGGGCGATCGGGTCGACGTCGACGACGCCGTGCACCACCTGGATGAGCATCTGCCAGAACGCGGCGTAGACGACCAGCACCAGCGTCGACCGGATCGTCGGTCCATAGAGGACGATGACCAGCGGGATCAGCGCGACCGACGGGATCGGCCGCAGGAACTCGATGGTCGTGGCGGTCGCGGTGCGCAGGACGGGCACCGAGCCGAGCAGCACGCCGACGACGGTGCCGGCGACCACCGCGATCAGCAGCCCGTAGGCCCAGGTGGTCAGGGTGTCGACCAGCGCCGCCCAGAACGACGACTGGCCGAGCTGCTCGGCCAGGGTGACCAGGATCTGGCTGGTGGGCGGCGCGAACTCGATCGGCACCACGCCGACCCGCGGCGCCACCTCTAGCAGCAGCGCGAACCCCAGCAGGCCGAGCACGCCCAGGGTGACCGACCGGAACCGCCGGCCGGTCACCCGAGGAGCGCGCGCCGCGACAGCGACCATCAGGGCAGCAGCCCCGCCACGTCCGGCTTCTGGGTCAATAGGCCGTCGGCGACCGCGGCTTCGGCCAGCGCGTCGACCGCCGCCGTGTTGATCTCGGCCGGCCACTTGGGCAGCGTCATCTTCGCCCGCACCGGTTCCTCGATCTTCGTGTACGTGCCGATGATGTCGCGCACCTCGTCGCTGTGCGCGTCGGCGTACGCCAGCGACTCCTTCATCGCCTCGGTGAACCGCGCGACGAGGTCGGGGTTCTCGCCGGCCAGCTTGGTGGAGGTGAAGTACATCGCGACGGTCAGGTTCGGCGCGGCGTCGACGTAGCTGGACGCGATCTTGCGCATGCCCGCGGCCACGGCGGCCTGCTGGAACGGCTCGACCACGAAGATGGCGTCGACCCGGCCCGCCTGCAGCGCGCCGACCTGCTCCGGGAACGGAAGCTCGGTGAACTTGACGGCCGCGGGGTCGCCGCCGTCCTTCTTCACCGACGCGCGCACGCTGGTGTCCACGATGTTCTTCAGCGTGTTGGCCGCGACCGTCTTGCCGGCGAGGTCCTTGGGCGACTGGATCGGGCTGTCGGGCTTGACGAACAGGCCGGCGAAGTCCTCCGCGACGCCCGTCGAGTTGTTGCCGTTGCAGACCACCTTCAGCGGCGCGTTCTGCGACTTGGCCAGCAGCAGCGAGACCGCGTTGCTGAAGCCGAACTGGTATTCGCCGGAGAGCACGGCCGGCACGATCGCGGCGCCGCCCTGCGCGGTGGTCAGCGTCAGGTCGATGTTGCGCTTGCTGAAGAAGCCCTTCTCCTTGCCGAGGTAGATGGGCGCGACATCGAGGATCGCGATGACGCCGGCGTTGACCTTGTCGGGCTGCGCGGCCCCGCCGGGCTGCGCGGTGTTGTCGTCGGACGAGTCACCGCAGGCGGCGGTGGCCAGTAAGGCGGCCGCGGTGAGCAGGGCAAGCAAGGGGCGACGCATCAGAACTCCATCCACGTCAGGGGTGAGCGGAGAGGGGGCGAGAGTGTTCGGATAGCGCACAGATGTACTCGGGAAACCTAGAACCGCGCGACGCCCTACGTCAATGCTTCTCGTTGTTGACGCTCATGCGCTGCGGTTCCTAGGCTGAGTCGCTGAACGGTTGTTCGCATAGCGCACAGACTGGGAGCCGCATGGCCGAACTCGTCAGCCTCGCCGAGGGTGTGACGGAGCTGGTCCACGACGGCGACGCGGTCGCGTTGGAGGGCTTCACCCATCTCATCCCGGTTGCGGCCGGCCACGAGATCATCCGCCAGGGCCGCCGCGATCTGACGCTGATCCGGATGACTCCGGACATCGTCTACGACCAGCTGATCGGCGCCGGCTGCGCGGCCCGCCTGGTGTTCTCCTGGGGTGGCAACCCCGGCGTCGGCTCGCTGCACCGGTTCCGCGACGCCGTCGAGCACGGCTGGCCCCGGCCGATCGAGATCGAGGAGCACAGCCACGCCGGCATGGCCAACCGCTACGTCGCCGGCGCCTCCGGGTTGCCGTTCGCGGTGCTGCGCGGCTACGTCGGCACCGACATCGCCCGGCACACCACCACGGTCAGCACGGTCACCTGCCCGTTCACCGGCGAGGTGCTCACCGCCGTCGCCGCGCTCAACCCGGACGTCGCGGTGATCCACGCGCAGCGGGCCGACCGGCGGGGCAACGTGCAGCTGTGGGGCATCACCGGCGTGCAGAAGGAGGCGGTGCTGGCCGCCCGCCGGTCGCTGGTCACGGTCGAGGAGATCGTCGACGAGCTCGACCCCCGGCCCGGCGCGACCGTGCTGCCCAGCTGGGTGGTCACCGCCGTCGCCCAGGTGCCGCGCGGCGCCCACCCGTCCTACGCGCAGGGCTACTACGACCGCGACAACGACTACTACCAGGCCTGGGACCCGATCAGTCGCGACCGGGAGACGTTCGGGCGCTGGCTCGACGAGGTGACCGCCGCATGAGCGACTGGACCGCCGACGAGATCATGACCGTCACCGCCGCCCGGGCGCTGGCCGGCCGCACGTCGTGCTTCGTCGGCATCGGCCTGCCCAGCACCGCGGCCAACCTCGCCCGCCGGACCTGCTCCCCCGACCTGTCGCTGATCTACGAGTCCGGGACGATCGGCGCCAAGCCGAGCTCGCTGCCACTGTCCATAGGCGACGGTGAGCTGGGTGAGACGGCCGACGCGGTGGTCGGCGTCCCCGAGATCTTCAACTACTGGCTGCAGCCCGGCCGGGTCGACGTCGGCTTCCTGGGCGCGGCGCAGCTCGACCGGCACGGCAACATCAACACGACCGTGATCGGCGACTACCGCAACCCGACCGTGCGGCTGCCGGGCGCGGGCGGCGCACCGGAGATCGCCGCGTCCTGCCGGGAGACCATCGTGATCGTCCGGCATCGGCCGCGCATCCTGGTCGACCGGCTCGCGTTCGTCACCTCGCTGGGCTTCGGCGACGGTCCCGGCCACCGGGCGTCGCTCGGTCTGCGCGGCCGTGGGCCGACCCGGGTGATCACCGACCTCGGCGTGCTCGAGCCCGACCCCGAGACCTGCGAGCTGACGCTGACCAGCATCCACCCGGGCGTACGCGTGCCGGACGTCATCGCCGCGACCGGCTGGCCGTTGGCGGTCCGTGCCGACCCGGCCGTCACGGAGCCACCCACCACCGCCGAGCTGACCGCGCTGCGGTCGCTCACGCGTCTGAAAGGAGGCGGCGTTGCCTGACTGGAAGCCACTCGCGCCGTACCGGAGCCATCCCGAGCACGAGCAACCCCCGCTCGCGTCGGCGGAGTACGGCTCGACCCGGCTGCGCAGCCCGCGCCAGCCGCTGCTCGTGCTGCCGCAGGGGCTCACCGAGCTGACCGGGCCCGTGCTCGGCCATGACCGCGTCGGCCCGCTCGACCACGACCTGACCCGCCAGCACGAGGGCGAGCCACAGGGCGAGCGGATCGAGGTGTTCGGCCGCGTGCTCGACGGTGACGGGCGGCCCGTGCGCGACACGCTCGTCGAGATCTGGCAGACCAACGCGGCCGGCCGCTACCGGCACGCCGTCGACCGCCACCCCGCGCCACTGGACCCCAACTTCACCGGGGTGGGGAGGGCGATGACCGACGGCGAGGGGCGCTACCGGTTCGTCACGATCAAGCCCGGCGCGTACCCGTGGCGCAACCACCACAACGCGTGGCGCCCCGCGCACATCCACTTCTCGCTGTTCGGCGTGGCGTTCACGCAGCGCCTGGTGACCCAGATGTACTTCCCGAACGACCCGCTGTTCGGCCAGGACCCCATCTTCAACTCGGTCCGGGATCCGGCCGCCCGGCAACGCATGGTGGCTGCCTTCGACCTCGACGCGACGACGCCCGAGTGGTCGCTGGCCTACCGTTTCGACATCGTGCTGCGCGGGCGCGCGGCGACGCCGATGGAGGACGAATGATCGGCTGCACACCGTCCCAGACGGTCGGGCCCTTCCTGGGCCTCGGCCTGCCGTGGGCCGACGGCCCCGACGCCGTCGGCGAGGGCACGCCCGGCGCGTTCTGGCTGCGCGGCGTGATCGTCGACGGGGCCGGCGATCCGGTGCCCGACGCGCTCGTGGAGACGTGGCAGGCCGACCCGGACGGGCGGTTCGACCATCCGGACGACCCACGCGGCGCCCGGCGGACGCCGGGGTTCCGTGGCTTCGCCCGCTGCCCGACCGACGCCGACGGCCGCTACGCGATCCGCACGGTCCGGCCCGGCCGCGTGCCGGGTCCCGACGGCGTCCCGCAGGCGCCGCACATCGACGTCACCGTGCTCGCCCGCGGCCTGCTCGACCGGTTGGTCACCCGGGTCTACTTCCCGGACGAGCCCGCCAACGCCGAGGACCCGGTGCTGGTCCGCATCGACCCGGTGCGGCAGGCGACCCTGGTGGCGAAGGAGACCGCCGACGGCTACGCCTTCGACATCACGCTGCAGGGCGACGATGAGACCGTCTTCTTCACCTTCTGAGGGCTTGTTCGACGGGATCCTCGCCCGCGGGGCGGTCCCCGCCACGGTCGCCGACGACGCCTGGGTGCGGGCGATGCTCGACACCGAGGCGGCGCTGGCCGACGCCGGCGCGGCCGCGGGCGTCATCCCCGCCTCTTCGGCCGCGGCCATCGCGGCGGCCTGCGCCGACCTCGACCCCGACCCGGCCGAGCTGGGCCGGGCCGCCGCCGCGCACGCGACCCCGGTCGTGCCGCTGGTCGCCGCGATCCGGGCCGCCCTGCCGGAGGCCGTCCGCCCGCACGTGCACGCCGGCGCCACCAGCCAGGACGTGCTCGACACGGCCACGATGCTCGTCGCCCGCCGGGCGGTGGCCGCGATTTCGTCCGATGTGGACGGCGCGGCCGACGCCGCCGCCGAGCTGGCCCGGCGGCACCGGGACACCCCGATGATCGGCCGTACGCTGCTCCAGCAGGCCCTGCCGACCACGTTCGGGCTGACCGCGGCCGGCTGGCTGACCGGGCTCGACGCGGCCGCCGCCGCGCTGGCCGGTTTCGCCCCCACCGCGCAGCTCGGCGGGCCGGTGGGCACGCTGGCCGGGCTGCCTCCGGCGGCGCTGGCCGACTTCGCCGACCGGCTCGGCCTGCACGCGCCCGAGCTGCCGTGGCACACCGAACGCAGCCGGATCGGCCTCCTCGCGGGCACGCTCGGCGTGACGGCCGGCGCGCTCGGCAAACCGGCCCGCGACGTCACCCTGCTCGCCCAGAACGAGGTCGGCGAGGTCGCGGAGGGCGCACCAGGCGGCTCGAGCGCCATGCCCCACAAGCAGAACCCGGTCGCCGCCGTCAGCGCGCTCGCGGCCGCCGCGCAGGCGCCCGGCCTCGTCGCGACGCTGCTGGCCGGCGCCGTGCAGGAGCACCAGCGGGGCGCCGGCGGCTGGCAGGCCGAGTGGTGGCCCCTGCGCGAGCTGCTGGTCGCGGTCGGCTCGGCCGCCGCCGCGCTCGATGCCTGCCTGTCCGGCCTGGTGGTGCGCCCCGATGTGATGCGGGCCAACCTCGACCGGGCCGGCTGGCAGGCCGAACCCGGCGCCGTCGATCCGGTGGGCAACGCCGGCCACTTCGTCGACCTGGCGCTGGCCCGACACACGTCCCGGAGGACCGATGGCTGACGACGGCGCCGCGGTGCGCCGCGCCGTGCTCGGCGACGCGCACGTCGACCGGGCCGCCGCGGCGGCGACCGCGTTCAGCGCGCCCTGGCAGGAGCACGTCACCGCGCACGCCTGGGGCGCGGTGTGGAGCCGCCCGGAGCTCGACCGGCGCACCCGCTGCCTGGTCACCATCGCGCTGCTGGCCAGCCAGCACGCGTCGGCCGAGCTGGCGATGCACGTGCGGGCCGCGATCGGCCAGGGCGTCACGCCGACGGAGATCCGCGAGGTGCTGCTGCACACCGCGGTCTACGCCGGCGCACCGGCCGCCAACACCGCGTTCGCGACCGCCCAGCGCGTACTGGCGGAGCTCGGCCTCGAGGAGGCGTCGTGACGACGGTGCGGTCGGCGGACTTCGTGCAGTCGCTCGAACGCGGCCTGGCGGTGATCCGGGCCTTCGACCGCGCCCACCCGGAGCTGACGCTCAGCGAGGTCGCCGCGGCCACCGGCGTGACCCGGGCGGCCGCGCGCCGGTTCCTGCTGACCCTGATGGACCTCGGGTACGTGCGCACCGACGGGCGGCTGTTCTCGCTGAGCCCGCGGGTGCTGGAGCTCGGCTACGCGTACCTGTCGAGCCTGTCCCTGCCCGAGGTGGCCGAGGTGCACCTCGAGGCGCTGGTCGCCGAGGTCAACGAGTCGTCGTCGGTGTCGGTCCTCGACGGACCGGACGTGGTCTACGTGGCCCGGGTGCCGACGTCCCGCATCATGACCGTGGCGATCAACGTGGGCACCCGCTTCCCGGCGTACGCGACCTCGATGGGTCGGGTCCTCCTGGCCGGCCTGCCCGACGACGAGCTGGCGGCCTATCTCGACACCGTGGCCATCGGCCGGCTCACGCCGCGCACGATCAGCGGGGTGACGGCGCTGCGGACCGAGCTGCAACGCGTACGCGCCCAGGGCTGGGCCCTGGTCGACCAGGAGCTGGAGGAGGGCCTGCGGGCGGTGGCGGCGCCGATCCGCGACCGCGCCGGCCGGGTGGTGGCGGCGGTGAACGTGTCGACCGCCGCCAGCCGCACCACGCTCGAGGCCATCCGCCGCGACCTGGTGCCCCCGCTGCTCGCCGCTGCGGCCCGCATCTCCGCGGACCTCCCGGCCGCCACCCGCCGCGTCTCCTAGTCGACGACCGCGCCGACGGTCAGGTTGAGCTTGGTCGCAGTCAGCGCGCGGGCCCAGTCGGAGGCCGCGAAGGCCGCCGCGTTGCCCACGTCGGCGAGGGTCGCGGCCCGACCCAGCATCGTCGGCTCGACCAGGCCGCGGGCGATCTCCTCGCGCGCCTCCTGGGGCATGTCGCCAGGCAACGACTCCGGCACGCCGCCGGTCTGCAGCGTGAGCACCCGGATGCCCTGTGGTCCCAGCTCACAGGCCAGGATCCGGCGCAGCATCTCCACGGCGCCGAGCGACACCTGCAGGCCACCGAGGTTCGGCGTAGGCGGCCCGTCGCCACCGAACGCGAGCACCACGCCGGCGCCCTGCCGGATCATGTGCGGCGCGGCCGCCTTGGTGGTCAGCCAGAACGCCCGGAGCCGGCTCGTGACGTCGCGCTCAAGGTCGGCGTAGTCCATCTCGACCACGGGCTTGCCGAACGCGTAGGGGTGGGCGATCGCGTTGAACGAGACGTCGAGGCTGCCGAAGCCGTCGACCACCGATTGCGCGTGGGCGTCGACCGCCGACTCGTCGAAGACGTCGAACGCGGCGACCTCGGCGGCGCCGCCGGCCGACCGGATGTCGCCGGCGACCTCGTCCAGCGTGGCGCGCGTGCGGCCGACCAGGTGCACCGTGGCGCCCTCGCGGGCGAACGCCCTTGCCGCCGCGCCGCCGATCGCGCCGGCGCCGCCGTACACGATGGTGTTCTTTCCTTGGAGCAACATGTCAGATCCCTTCGGTGACGAGCGTGGCCAGCCGGTCCCACGACGGTCGCAGGCCCTTCTCCATGCCGGATCGCACGTAGTAGTCGCGGTCTTCGACAGACGGGAAGACGGTGTTCTGCCGCAGCACGGTGCGGTCGCCCCGCTCGTCGAACGTGATGATGTTGAGGTAGACGACGCCGGGCTGGTGGTCGAACTCGTAGGTCTGCACGATCCGCTCGGTCGTCGGCGTGCCGTGGTAGAGGCCGAAGAACGCATAGCGCTCGCCCGACGGGTCGGTGTGCGTGTAGCGCCACCGACCGCCGTCCCGCGGCTCCAGCACGTCCACAGTGATCTTGAGCCAGTCCGGACCGAGCCACCGCGCCAGCAGGTCGGGCTCGGTGTGCGCGCGCAGGAGCTTGCGGGCCGGCGCCGCGAACTCGCGGGTCACCACCACCTGCGGCACGCCGGGCTCGGCGACGATCTCCATGGCTAGTCCTCCATCCTGGCCAGCAGCTCGTCGAGCCGGTCGTAGCTCCTGGCCCAGTAGTCGCGGTAGGCCACGAGCCAGCCCGTGGCCGCCCGCAGCGGCTCGGCCTCGAGGTGGCTGAGGCGCGCGGTCGCCTTTCGGCTCCGGGAGATCAGGCCCGCCTCCTCCAGAACCCGCAGGTGGCGGGAGATCGCCGGCTGCGACATCGCGAACGGCGCACAGATCTCGCCCACGGTCGCGTCGCCTTGGGTGAGTCGCTCGAGGATCGCGCGGCGCGTCGGGTCGGCGAGTGCCCCGAAGACGGCGCTGAGCTGGTCGGTGGGCATTGATAACCAATCTGTTTTAGAACAGCTTGGTTAAGGATGCCGCGTCGTCAGCGCGGCTGTCAAATTTTCTTGGTGGCCGCTGTCGAATAGCGGCGGGCTCGTGCGACGCGTGGGTGACGACCAGAATGGTCGCGACGGACAGGAGAGTTTTGATGCGTTTCATGCTGATGCTCAAGGGTGACCCGCCGCCCGGTGCCATGCCCCCGCCGGAGCTGGTCCAGGCGATGCACGAATACGACGTCGAGCTGGAGAAGGCGGGCGTCCTGCTCGCGGCCGAAGGGCTCTGGGACAGCTCCAAGGGAGCCCGGGTGATCTACGCCAAGGGCGCGCGGACCGTCGTCGACGGGCCGTTCACCGAGGCCAAGGAGCTGATCGCGGGCTTCTACCTGATCGACGTCAAGTCGCTCGACGAGGCGATCGAGTGGGCCCGGCGCTGTCCGGTCGACCGGGCGATCCCGCCAGGCGCCGACTGGGAGGCCGTCGTCGAGGTGCGCCAGGTGGCCGAGCCGGTCGAGATCACGACGATCAACGAGGAGCAGGCGGCGCAGGCCGAGAAGTTCCACCTGGGTCGCTAGCGCGGCTTTCCAGGACGGCGCGCTCGCGGGCGTTGGCGGTCAACGACGCGGCCCGGGTGAACTCCGCCCGGGCCTCGTCGGTCCGGCCGAGCTGGGCGAGCAGGTCGCCGCGTACGGCCGGGAGCAGGTGATAGGTCGGCAGCAGGCCTTCCGCGACGATCGCGTCGACCAGGGCGAGACCGGCGGCCGGGCCGTCGGCCATGCCGACCGCGACCGCCCGGTTGAGCTCGACGACGGCCGACTGGGCCAGCGGCGCCAGGGCGTCGTAGAGCGCCGCGATCCGCTTCCAGTCGGTCTCCTCCGGGCTGCGCGACCGGGCGTGGCAGGCGGCGATGGCGGCTTGCAGCGCGTACGGGCCGGGCTCGCCGCCGATCTCCTCCACCCGGGCGAGGGCGGCGAACCCGCGGCGGATGAGCAGCGGGTCCCAGCGCGTGCGGTCCTGGTCGACCAGGCGGATCGCCTCGCCGCCGGCACCGACCCGGGCCCGCAGCCGGGACGCCTGGAACTCCATCAGCGCCACCAGCCCGTGCACCTCGGACTCGCCCGGCATGAGCCCGGCCAGCACGCGCCCGAGCCGCAGCGCGTCCTCACACAGGGCGGGCCGCACCCAGTCGTCACCGGCGGTCGCGGTGTAGCCCTCGTTGAAGATCAGATAGATCACTTCGAGTACGGAGGCCAGCCGCGCCGGTCGCTCGGCCGGCTCGGGCACCTCGAACGGCACCCCCGCGTCGGCGAGGACGCGCTTGGCCCGGACGATCCGCTGCGCCACGGTCGGCTCGGCGACGAGGAACGCCCGCGCGATCTCGGCCGTTGTCAGCCCGCCCAGCAGCCGCAGCGTGAGGGCGACCCGAGCCTCGGGCGCCAGCACCGGATGGCAGGCGACGAACGTGAGCCGCAGCAGGTCGTCCTCGATCCGGTCGGGCTCGATCTCGTCGTCGACGACCTCCGGCAGCGTCCGGCCGATCTCCCGCAGCTTGCGGGAATAGCGCTCGTTGCGCCGCACCAGGTCGACCGCCCGCCGCTTGGCCACGGTCATCAGCCAGGCGCCCGGGTTGCGCGGAATCCCCTCGGCCGGCCACTGCTCGAGCGCGGCGACCAGGGCGTCCTGCGCGAGCTCCTCGGCCACGCCGACGTCGCGCATCATCCCGGCGAGCCCCGCGATCAGGCGCGGCGCCTCGATCCGCCAGACCGCCTCGACCGTGCGACCCACCTCAGTCTCCGCCGCCACGCCGACCAACCTATCGCCTGTCTTGTTGCACAACTGTGGCAACAACCGCGAAGATGCAACACGTGACGATCGTGGAGGTGGTCCTCCTCTCGGCGGCCGACGGCGCGCTGCGCTACCGCACGCTGTCCGCCGCGCTGCCCGCGGCGGTGCACCCGGACGACCTGGCCCTACACCTGTCGGGCCTGACCCTGTGCACCCCCGGCGCGACCCTCCACTCGACGAGCTGGCGCTTCGCCGACGAGTCGGTGGTGCTGACCTACGCGGCCCTACCCGATCCCGCGCCGGTCTCGACGCGGCCGCTGTCCCCCGACCGCATGGTCATCGGCGGCGCCGCACTGGCGCCGTCACCCCCACGCGTCGACGCGGAGGCGGTAGCCGCACACGCCGCCCGCCACCTGGCCCTACTCGCCACGACGGACCCGGTGATCGCCGACGCCGCGACCGCCCAACCCCACCTCTGGGACCTCCTGGCCAAACTCCCCGCCGGCCTGGCCGGCGCCCTCCGCTGACCGACCCCTATCCGCCGGACCTCGCGGCAGCCTGCGCCGAAGCGATCGCCAGGCGTCCTGCCGCCAACCAGGCCGCTCCGCGCCGCAGCGACCGTTGGAATGCCACCAACCGACCTGTGGGTGCTCCGGTCCCGAGCGCCGCTCGGATAAGGACGAGCCAGCGCCCGCCCGCCCACCGCGACGGCTCCGCGCCGCCGCCCGCGGTGCGTACCGGTTCCCCGCGTTAGTTCCCCTCCCCGCGGGGCACCCTCGCACGGCGGCTTTGCTCTGCAGCCAAATACGCAACACCCCGGCGCGAAGGTGTTGCGTATTTGGCTGCAGAGCAAAGCTCCACACCAGACCGTGGCACGCGCAAGCCAGTTGCCGACATTGTGCCCAGCCATACACCAACGAACGGAAAATGGCCTATTGGTATAACCTGCTTGGGAAATTGATGGTCACCACGGCCCGCAATGGCGCGGGTCAGGTGACGAACGTCAGGCATCAGGTCGTACACAATGTATTGTGCTTGATGCCCCACCCTCAAAGGAGCAGGTCGTGGAGGCGCAGCTCATCCCCGGTGAACGGCGCACCGCTCACCAGATGGTGCGCGACTCGCTGCGCAGGGCGATCCTCGACGGCACGCTGCCCGCGGGTTCCCGGCTCGTCCAGGCCGACATCGCCGCCCGGCTGCGGGTCAGCACCACGCCCGTGCGGGAGGCGCTGCGTGACCTCGCGTCCGAAGGGCTGATCCGGCTCGACGCCCACCGTGGCGCGGTCGTGCGGGAGACGAGCGTCCACGAGGTCCGCGAGATCTACCTGATCCGCCGCCTGCTCGAGCCCGAGGCGGTCCGGCAGGCCGCCCTCTCCCTGACCCCTGAGACGCTCGCCGCCCTGGAGCGGCTGCAGACCGACCTCGACGCCACCCGCGACCCCGCCCGCTGGATCGCCCTCAACCGCGAGTTCCACCGCCTGCTCAACAGCGCCGGCGGTCTGCACCGGCTCGCCGAGATCCTCAACCACCTCGACGACAACGTCGCCGTCTACGTCAACATGGCGTTGCGGGCGACCGAGGCCGATCATCTCGACACCACGAACCGCTACCACCACCAGCTGCTCGAGGCGTGCCGCGACGGCGACGGTGACAGCGCGGCCAAGTTGGCAGTCGATCATCTCCACCAGACCCTGCAGACGGTCGAAGGCGCCGTGCGCTAATACATAATCGACCCTGCAATGTGCACGGCTGTTAGGGTCTCCGGTGTGCTTGACGGGCTGGACCTAGCGAAGCTCGCGCCCGCGCCGCAGCGGCGGACCGCGCACGAGCTGGTCCGTGACACCCTACGCAGGGCGATCTTCAGCGGCCTGCTGACCGGCGGCACCCACCTCGGTCAGGCCGAGATCGCCACCCAGCTCGCGGTCAGCACCACCCCCGTCCGGGAGGCCCTGCGCGACCTCGCCGCCGACGGGCTGATCCGCATCGACCCGCACCGCGGCGCCGTCGTGCACGATCTCGACCCCGACGACCTGCGCGAGATCCACGAGATCCGGGCCGCCCTCGAACCACTGGTGATCCGGCGCGCGGCCCGGCACATCACGGCCGACGAACTGGCTGCGGCCGGCGACCTGCTGGACCGGATGGACCAGGAGACGGACCCGGCCGCCTGGTTGGAACTGAACTGGGCCTTTCACGCTCTGCTCGGTCGGGCGTCTCGCTCACCGCGCCTCTTCTCCTTGGTCACCAGCACACAGGGCAGCACCGCCCGCTACGTCGGCGAGTCGATGAAGGCCCACCCGGAGCGGCTCGCCGAAGCCACCGCCGAGCACCGCGCGGTCGTCGACGCGCTCGCCGGCCGCGACGCCGACACGGCCGCGAAGCTCGTCGCCGCACACCTCCAACGCACCCTCGACCTCCTCCTGACGGCCTGACCGCGGCCACCGCGGCGCGGCGCGGCCCTAGTCTGGTTTGACGGGCGCAACGCCACCACGGGCCGTGATGCGCCCGTGGAAGCAGCGCAAGGTCCCCATCAGCCCACCGGGAACCGCTGATCGAGGTCCAGGTTGAGGCGCACGACGTTGACCCGGCTCGCGCCCATGAAGCCGACCGACCGCCCGGCCGTGTTGTCGGCGACGAGGCCACGGATCGCCGCCTCGCTGGCACCGCGCTCGCGGGCCACCCGGGGCACCTGCAACGCCGCGTACGCCGGTGAGATGTGCGGATCCAGTCCCGAACCGCTGGCCGTCACCGCGTCCGCCGGCACCGCGGGCACGGCCGGCGCGGCGCCGCGGACCGGCGTGAGCACTCCCCCGCTGTAGTCCTCGCCCGGCACCGCGCTCTCGACCCGGACGCCCTCGAACGTGGCCAGGAACGGCGTGCCCGTCTGGTTGACGCTGACGACCCGGGTCGCCGGCCCGGTCAGCCCGTCGCGACGGAACACCCGCAGCACCGCGCCCACGCCGTCGGCGGTGCAGAACGGCCGCGCGCCCGAGACGCCCTCCAGCCGGCCGACCGCCAGGCTGCGGGCGCAGACCTGGGTGAGCAGCGACTCGCTGCCGTCGGCCAGCTCGTCCTCGACGCTCTCCGGACCGAGGTTGCTCGCCCCGCTCGCCGTCGGGTCGTAGCCGTCGCCGGCCGCCGACGGTCGCGACTGGAAGTAGCGCGGGATCGGCTCGCCGTCAGCGTCGAGGAAGCTCTGCCCGATCAGGCTGCTGCCCACGTCGCGGCCGCCGGAGGAGAGCAGCGACCCGGTCGCGCGGTGGTGCAGGCCCGGCAACAGACCGATCCCGACGAGCAGCAGGGGGTACGCGATCCCGAGCAGGACGGTGAACACCAGCACCGCCCGGAACGCCGCCAGGTGCTGGCTGAGCCAGTTGGGTAGCCGCATCAGGAGATCCCCGGAATCCACTGCACGATGGCGATGTCGAGCACCTTGATGCCGGCGAACGGCGCCACGATGCCGCCGAGGCCGTACAGCAGGAGGTTGCGGCTCAGCAACTTCGACGCGCTGCTCGGCCGGTAGCGCACTCCGCGCAGGGCGAGCGGGATCAGCACGACGATCACCAGGGCGTTGAATATGATCGCCGACGTGATGGCGGACGCCGGCGAGCTGAGCCGCATGATGTTGAGGCTGTCGAGGCTCGGGTAGATCACCGCGAACATGGCCGGGATGATCGCGAAGTACTTCGCGATGTCGTTGGCGATCGAGAACGTCGTCAGCGCGCCCCGGGTGATCAACAGCTGCTTGCCGATCTCGACGATCTCGATCAGCTTCGTCGGGTCCGAGTCGAGGTCGACCATGTTGCCGGCCTCCTTCGCGGCCGACGTGCCGGTGTTCATCGCCACCCCGACGTCCGCCTGGGCCAACGCCGGCGCGTCGTTGGTGCCGTCGCCCGTCATCGCGACCAGCCGGCCACCCTCCTGCTCGTGGCGGATCAGCGCCATCTTGTCCTCGGGCTTGGCCTCGGCCAGGAAGTCGTCGACGCCCGCCTCCTCCGCGATCGCCCGCGCGGTCAACGGGTTGTCCCCCGTGATCATGATCGTCCGGATGCCCATGCGCCGCATCTCGTCGAAGCGCTCGCGCATGCCGCTCTTGACCACGTCCTTGAGGTGCACCACCCCGAGCGCCCGAGCCGGCTGACCGTCGACGTGCGTCGCGACGACCAGCGGGGTGCCGCCGGTGGCCGAGATGCCGTCGACCACGCCGCCGACCTCTTCGGTGGGGTGACCGCCGTTCTCCCGCACCCAGCGCATCACCGCGGCCGCGGCCCCCTTGCGGATCCGCCGCTCCGGCTGGCCGCCGGCACCCTCGATGTCCACACCGGACATGCGCGTCTCGGCGCTGAACGGCACGAACCGCGCCGACGGGATGACGCCCTCGTCGCGCTCGCGCAGGCCGTGCTCCTGCTTGGCCAGCACCACGATCGAGCGGCCCTCGGGCGTCTGGTCGGCCAGGCTCGACAGCTGCGCGGCGTCCGCCAGCTCGCCGGCCGCCACTCCGCTGACCGGAAGGAACTCGGTCGCCTGCCGGTTGCCGAGGGTGATGGTGCCGGTCTTGTCGAGCAGCAGGGTGTTGACGTCGCCGGCCGCCTCCACCGCGCGGCCCGACATCGCCAGCACGTTGCGCTGCACCAGCCGGTCCATGCCCGCGATGCCGATGGCCGACAGCAGCGCGCCGATCGTGGTCGGGATCAGCGCCACCAGCAGCGAGACGAGCACGATCCCGGTCACGCCGTGCTCGTTGATGGTCGGCCCGTCGGGCGCCGCGCCCTGGAACGCCTTGGAGAAGATGGCCACCGGCTGCAGCGTCACCACCGCCAGCAGAAAGATGATGCTCAGCGCGGCCAGCAGGATGTTGAGGGCGATCTCGTTGGGCGTCTTCTGCCGCGACGCTCCCTCGACCAGCCCGATCATCCGGTCGATGAAGCTCTCCCCCGGCTTCTGCGTGATCTGGACGACGATCCGGTCCGAGAGCACCTTCGTGCCACCCGTGACCGCGCTGCGGTCGCCACCGGACTCGCGGATCACCGGGGCCGACTCGCCCGTGATCGCCGACTCGTCGACGCTGGCGACGCCCTCGACCACGTCTCCGTCGCCCGGGATCACCTGACCCGCCTCGACCACCACGACGTCGTTCTGCCGCAGCTCGACCGCGTCGACGGTCTCCTCATGCGGATCGGCCTGCCCGGGCGTCCAGTCGAGAAGCCGCCGGGCCACCGTCTCGCGCCGGGCCCGCCGCAGCGTCGCGGCCTGCGCCTTGCCGCGCCCTTCGGCGACGGCCTCCGCCAGGTTCGCGAACAGCACGGTCAGCCACAGCCAGACCGTGATCAGCCAGGCGAACGTCGAGGAGTCCTGTATGGACAGCGCGGTGGTGAACAGCGCGCCGAGCTCCACGATGAACATCACCGGGTTGCGCCACAGCGTGGCCGGGTTGAGCTTGCGCACCGCGTCCGGCAGCGACCGCACCAGCTGGCGCGGGTCGAGCAACCCACCCCCGATCCGGCCCGGCTGCTCGACGGCCCCGCCGGTCACCGCCACCTCACAGCCCCTCGGCCAGGGGACCCAGCGCGAGCACCGGCAGGAAGGTGAGCGCGATCAGGATGATCACGACGCCGACCACCATCCCGATGAACAGCGGCCGGTGGGTCGGCAGCGTGCCGGCCGAGGCGGGCACGGGCCGCTGGCGAGCCAACGATCCGGCCAGCGCCAGCACGAACACCATGGGCAGGAACCGGCCGATCACCATGCACAGCCCGGTCGCGGTGTCCCACCACTGGTCGTTGACGGTGATCCCCGCGAACGCCGAGCCGTTGTTGTTGCCGGCCGAGGTGAACGCGTAGAGCACCTCCGAGAAGCCGTGCGGTCCGACGTTGAGCATGGTCTCGCGGTTCTTCGTGGCCATCGCGGTCGCCATGCCGATCAGCACGACCGCGGGCGTGACGAGGAAATAGAGCGACGCGAACTTGATCTCGCGGGCGGAGATCTTCTTGCCGAGGTACTCCGGCGTGCGGCCGACCATCAGCCCGGCCACGAACACGGTGATGACCGCCAGCATAAGGATCCCGTAGAGGCCGGAGCCAACGCCGCCGGGCGCGACCTCGCCGAGCATCATGTTGACCATCGGAACCATGCCACCGAGCGCGGTGTACGAGTCGAGGAACGAGTTGACCGCCCCCGTCGAGGTCAGCGTCGTCGCCGCCGCGAACGTGGCCGAGTCGGAGACGCCGAAGCGCACCTCCTTGCCCTCGGTGGCGGCGTGCACGGCGTGCGGCACGGTCCCGTTGTGCAGCAGCTCGAACGTGTTGACCAGGATGACGCTGGCCACCGCGAGCACGGCCATCACGGCCAGGATCGCGTGCCCCTGCCGGGTGTCGCCGACCATCCGCCCGAACACTCGGGGCATCGCGAACGGGATCAGCAGGATCAGGAAGATCTCGAACCAGTTGGTCCACGGCGTCGGGTTCTCGAAGGGGTGCGCGCTGTTGGCGTTGTAGAAGCCGCCGCCGTTGGTGCCGAGCTCCTTGATCACTTCCTGGCTGGCCACCGGGCCGCCCGAGAGGTGCTGGGTCGCGCCGGCCAGCGTGCTGACGTCGGTGCCACCGGAGAGGTTCTGCACCACCCCGCCGGCGATCAGCACGATCGCGCCGACGATCGCCACCGGCAGCAGGACCCGCAGCGTGATCCGGGTCAGGTCGACCCAGAAGTTGCCCAGCACCTGCGTGCGGCTGCGGGCGAAGCCACGGACGAACGCCACGGAGACCGCGATGCCGACGGCCGCCGAGACGAAGTTCTGCACCGCCAGCCCGGACATCTGCACGAGGTGGCCGAGAGTCGACTCACCCGCGTACGACTGCCAGTTGGTGTTGGTCACGAAGCTGGCCGCGGTGTTCCAGCCCTGGTGCGGTGACATCCCGGGCAGCCCGAGCGAGAGCGGCAACTTGCTCTGCAACCGGGTGAAGCCATAGAGGAACAGCAGCGACATCAGTGAGAAGGCGAACACGCTGCGGGCGTAGGCGGGCCAACTCTGCTCGCCCGCCGGGTTGACGCCGACCGCCCGGTAGACGAGGCGCTCGACCGCGGAGTGCCGGGTGCCGGTGACGACCCGGAAGAGATAGTCGCCGAAGAAGCGGTACGCGAGCGCGACGAACAGCACGAGCGACAGCACGAAGACGACGCCGGCGATCGTGGTCGACATCTAGAACCGCTCCGGGTACAGCAGCGCGACGACCAGGAAGAGCACCACCAGGAACGCGATGATCAACCCGGCCAGGTTGACCGCGTTCACAGCCGCTGCACCAGGCGCACGATGACCGCGAGCGCGACGAAGAGCGCGACCGTGATCAAGATGTACGCCACGTCCTGCACCGGGCAGCCCTCCGAATCGGACTAAAACCTCCTCTCATATGAAACCGCGCGAATAATCGGCGCGCGGGACTTTGCCGCAATCGCCTAGGGTCAGCAGCGGGATCGACCCACGGGGAGGGGCGAATGACCGCGGTGACGTCACACGAACAGCTCCGGGCGCTGCTCGGCGAGCCGGCGAAGAGGGCGGCCGAGAAGGACCGCAAAGAGCTGCACCAACTCGACCGCGACTGGCTGGCGGCGGCGCCGTTCTGCCTGATCGCCACGGCCGGCGCCGACGGCAGCTGCGACGTCTCGCCCAAGGGCGACCCGGCCGGCTTCACGCTGGTGCTCGACGACACGACGATCGCCATCCCGGAACGCCCGGGCAACAAGCGCGCCGACGGCTTCCACAACATCATCGACAACCCGCACGTCGGGCTGATCTATCTGATCCCGGGCCGCACCGACACCCTGCGGATCAACGGCCGAGCGACGATCCTGGCCGACGCGCCGTGGTTCGACGAGCTGGCCGTCAAGGGCCACCGCCCGCAGTTCGCCCTGCGGGTCGAGATCGAGCAGATCTTCTACCACTGCGCCAAGGCGTTCCTCCGCTCGGAGCTGTGGAAGCCCGACACCTGGCAGCCGGACGCGCTGCCGCGCCGCGCGGTGCTGATCAAGGAGGTCGAGCGGCCGGCCGACACCCTGGCGGATCTCGACCGGCACTACGGCCCGGACTACGCGAAGAACCTGTACTAGGGGCGGCCCGCGCGGCTGCGTTCGCGATGCTCGCGCATCAGCCGCGCGAACCCCTCGGTGTCGACGGCCACCCCGGACTCCCGCGCGATCTCGACGGTGAGGTCGACCGGGAACCCGTACGTGTCGTGCAGCTTGAACACCGTCTCACCGCGCAACGGGCCCTGCCGCAACTCGGTGTCGAGGAGCCGGCTGCCCGCCCGCAGCGTCCGGCGGAAGGCCTGCTCCTCCCGCTCCACCACCGAGCGACCCGCGCCGCCCGGCGGCACCTCGGTCACGCTGTCCGCGATCGGCCCGAGCACCGGCTCGTCGACGCCGAGCAAGACGAGCCGGCGCACCGCCCGGCGGAGCAGGCGGCGCACGACGTACCCCCGGCCCTCGTTGCCCGGCCGGACACCCGCCGAGATCAGGAAGACCGCCGTGCGGACGTGGTCGGTGACCAGCCGGTGTCCGGCCGGCTCGTCGTCGCGGCCCGTCGCGTCGCGGACCGCCTCCAGCGTCGGCCGCACGAGGTCGGTCTCCTGCAGGTTGTCGACGCCCTGCAGCACCATCGCGAGCCGGTCGCGGCCCAACCCGGTGTCGATGTGCCGGCCCGGCAGGTCGCCGAGGATCTCCTCGTCGCTGTCGCCGCGCAGGTACTGCATGAACACCAGGTTCCACAGCTCCACGAAGCGCTCACTGTCGACCGCCGGACCACCGTCGCGGCCGACCGCCGGGCCCCGGTCCCAGAAGATCTCCGAGGTCGGCCCGCTCGGCCCGGGCATGTCCATGCTCCAGAAGTTGTCGTCCGGCCCGAGCCGCTGGATCCGGCTCTCCGGCACGCCGAGCGAGCGCCACAGGTCGACGCTCTCCTCGTCGCCGCGCAGGACCGTCATCCAGAGCCGGTCGCGGTCGAGCCCGAAGCCGTCCGTGAGCAGCTCCAGGGCCCAGACCATCGACTCGCGCTTGAAGTAGTCGCCGAACGCGAAGTTGCCGAGCATCTCGAACCCGGTCGCGTGCCGGTCGGTCAGCCCGATCCGGTCGATGTCGACCGTGCGCACGCAGCGCTGCGCCGTCATCAGCCGCGCATGCGGGGGCCGGGACCGGCCGATGAAGTAGGGCTTGAACTGCACCATGCCCGCGTTGGTGAAGAGCAGGTCGCGTTCGTCGGTGACGAGCGGACCGGGCGGCAGCTCGAGATGGTCGAGGCCGCGGAAGTAGTCGAGGAACGTCGTGCGTATCTGGTCGGATCGCATGATCTGTCGCCGTTTCGGGAGGACAGCGCGAACACGCTCACGACCCCGGCTGTCGAAGCGGGGTCCTCACCGCGAGACGTCGCGAGCGCGTGGATCGGTTGAGTCGGGCACGCCGAGTCGGCACCGAGGATCAGGCGAGGACGGCGTCCCCGACGATCGACCCGGCGCGACTAGCTCGCCGCACACCCACGCGCATGTCGTCAATGATGACCAGTGACCGGGTCAGCGACAACTGCTTTAGATCGGATCCCACGGTACGGCGGCCAGCAGCGCGTCGAGACCGTCCATCAGGGGCGGATCCGGGCGGCACGGGACGTCGTCGATCGACGCGACCGCGACGGTGCCGATCGAGTTGACCAGGAACGCGCCGTGGAAGCCGGACACGTCGGCCAGGGTGATCCGCCGCCGGATGGTCGGGCGGTGGTCCTCGACCAGGCGCATCGCGGTGCCGTGCAGCCAGGGCGGGTGAGGCCACACCACCGCGCCGTCGGCCGCGAAGAACCCGATGTTGGCGATCGAGGACTCGGAGAAGGCGCCGTCGGCGGCGGTGAGCAACGCGTCGTCGTAGCCGTCCCGCCGGACCCGGCGGGCCCACTCGCCCTGCGCGAAGCCGCCGAGGTGCTTGATATGCGGGAACGGCCGCAGGTAGGGCACCGAGCGCAGGCGCTGCGGCCCGGCCACCGGCGGGGTCGGCGGCGCGACCGAGACCGCCACCTTGCCCGGCTCCCGCACGGCGACCCGGACGGCCGCGTCGGCATCGCCGGCCAGCGCCCGCCGGATCAGCCCCCGCACGCGATCCGGGTCGAGCGGTTCGTCGAACAGCTCCCGGTTGGCGGCATCGAGGCGGTCGAGGTGGTTGGCGAGGCCCTGGGCGCCGCCGCCGCGTACCTGCATCGCGGTGAAATGCCCGTAGGTGCCGAACAGGTCCTCCGCCAGAGCCGGCCGGCCGTTCACCTCGATGCGCACGGGCCAACCCTAGACAAGCGACGGCCCCCGGCTCGGGGTCCGGGGGCCGTCACAGGGGGAGGGCTAGGACTAGAAGACCGAGACCCCGTAGGCGCTCAGCGCCTCGGTGACCGGCTGGAAGTAGGTCGTGCCGCCGGTGCTGCAGTTGCCGCTGCCGCCAGAGGTCAGACCGAGGGCGGAAGTGCCGCGGTAGAGCGGGCCGCCGCTGTCACCGGGCTGGGCGCAGACGCTCGTGCGGATCATGCCGGTGACGGTGCCCTGCGGGTAGCGGACAGTCGCGTTCAGGCCGAGCACCTGGCCGCTTCGGGTTCCGGTCGTGCTGCCGCGACGGTTGACGGTCTCGCCGACGCTCGGCGTGCGGGCGCCGGTGATGTCCTGGCTGCCCACCGTCCCGGAGATGGTGATCGACGTGTTGGTGTAGCGGACAATGCCGTAGTCGTTGCCCGGGAAGCTGGTGCCGGCCCGCGTGCCGAGGGTCTGGCTGCCGTTGGTCCAGGTCGTCCCGGCGTTGGTGCAGTGGCCGGCGGTCAGGAAGTAGTAGGTGCTGCCGGACCGCACGTTGAAGCCCAGCGAGCAACGCGAGCCACCGGTGTAGATGGCGTCGCCGCCGGAGATGGTCCGGGTGAGCTTGCCGGGGAGCCGCTCGATCCGGGCCGCGCCCTTGCTGGCCGCGACAGCGGTCTCGAGGGCGGCGAGCTTGGCGCCGGTGACGGTGGTGTCGACCTCGACCACGACCTGGTTGGCGACCGGGTCGACCGAGATCGCGGTGCCGACCACTCCCTTGTCAACGCTGGCGCTCAGCGCGTTGAGGTCGGCCGCGCTGCGCGTGACGACGCGGGCCTTGCCACCCTTGGCCTGGACGGCCTTGGCAGCGGCGGCGTCGGTGACCGTGACGACGGTCGCGCCGGACGCGTCGACATAGGTGCCGGCGGAGCGGTCGGCGCCGAGGGAGTCGGCGAGGGTGTTGGCGGCGTCCAGGGCCAGCGGGGTTTGCGCCGCTTGGGCCGGGGAAACGCCGAGGAGTGCTCCCGCCACCAGGGTCGTGGCCGTGGCGGAGAGCATGACGCGACGGGTGATACTCACTGATCCTCCCGGGGGATGTGGATCGGCCGGTCGGCCGATCCGGAGGCATCGATCTGCCGACATGTTTCCAGTCGAATAGATCGCCGTCAACGCTTTGCGGGCGACCGATCCTGACCATTAGGCCGAGGTCATACCACCGGGATGATGCAACAAGCCATTGGCAACAATAAATGCGTTGCGACTCACGGACGCCAGGAGAAATTCGCGCGGCGCCGTTCGAGGAAGGCCGCCGCACCCTCCGCGACATCGCCGGCGCGCAGCATCTCCGCCTGCCAGAACGCGTCCCGCTCCGCCGACGGACGACCGGCCACGGCCAGGTCGATGGTCTCCTTGGCCGCCGCGATCGACAGCTGCGACCGCTGCGCGATCGTGTCGACCAGCCGGGCCACGTGCGCGTCGAGCTCCTCGATCGGCACGACCTCGTCGACGAGGCCGATCGCCGCCGCCCGGTCCGCGTCGATCTGGTCGGCCGTGAACAGCAGCCACTTGGCCCGCGCCGGACCGACCAGGCCGAGCAGCCGGCGCGTGGTCGGCCCCGGGTACGCGATGCCGAGCCGGGCCGGCGGCACGGCGAACCGGGCGTCCCGCGCGGCGATCCGCAGATCGCAGGCCACCGCGAGCTGGCAGCCGCCGCCGACGCAGTGACCGCGTACCCGGGCGATCGTCGGTTTCGGGAACGCCGCGAGCCGCTCCTCGGCGCGGGTCGGCGGGCTGTCCGGCCCCACCAGGTCGCGCACGCCCGTCAGGTCGGCGCCCGCGCTGAACGTGCCGCCCGCGCCGGTCAGCACCAGAGCGTGCACCGCGGGGTCGGCGGCGGCCGCGTCCAGCAGCTCGGGCAGCCGCCGCCACATCGCCGGCGTGAGGGCGTTGCGCCGGGGCGGGTTGTTGATCGTGATGGTCGCCGTCTGTCCCGTGAGGGTCAGCTCGACCGTGCCGTCGTCGTTCACGCGCCGACGCTAACCAACGGGGGCATCATGGTGCGGGTGGACATCAACGATCTGTTGAGCGACGCCTTCGGCCGCCTGCCGGCGCTGGTCCGCGGCGCCGTCGCCGGGCTCGACGCCGAGCAGCTGCGCCGGCCGCCCGCGCCGGGCGCCAACACCGTCGGCTGGCTGGTCTGGCACCTGACCCGCATCCAGGACCACCACGTCGCCGACCTGATCGGCGACGACCAGATCTGGGTGACCGGGCCATGGGCGCCCCGCTTCGCGCTCGACCCTGACCCCGACGACACGGGGTACGCGCACGGCCCCGACGAGGTCCTCGGTGTGCGGCCGGCCAGCGGCAAGGTGCTGGTCGACTACTACGCGGCGGTGCACGAGCGCACGGCGGCGCTGGTCAAGGCCGTGACGGCGGACGACCTGAGCCGCATCGTCGACCGCTCCTGGGACCCGCCGGTGACGATGGGCGTACGCCTGCTCAGCGTGCTGGGCGACGACCTGCAACACGTCGGCCAGGCCGCCTACGTGCGCGGGATCATCCTCCGCTGAGCGTGTTGCCGTGCCGGTCGCGGACCTTGAGCTTCGTGGTCGGCAGCGCCGGGGCCGGCAGCGCCTCGCCGGCGTAGCCGCGCACCACGCCGAACCGGTCGCCGGAGGTCCACTCCTCCCGCGCCCGGCGGATCTCGGCGTCGCTGCGCGCGACGAAGTTCCACCACATCACCAGCGGCTCCTCGAACGGCTCGCCGCCGAGCAGGAACAGCCGCGCGCCGTCGGTGGTCGTGACCGTGGCCGACGTGCGGTCCTCGCCGAGGTAGAGCAGGCCGCCCGGGGTCAACTCGGCCCCGTCGACCTCGGCGGCGCCGTCAAGCGAGAGCAGGCCATATTCGTAGTCGGCCCGCAGGGTCAGCTCCGCGCGGGCGCCGGGCTCGCACAGCAGCTCGGCGCCGAGCAGCGGGCTGTGCACGCGGGCCGGCGAGCGCAGCTCACCCAGCTCGCCGATGACCACGGTGGTGGTCACCCCGGCGCGGGTGGCCGCGGGCAGGTCCGCGTGGTGCTCGAACCGGGCCGGCTGGTGCCGCGCCTCCTCGGGCAGCGCCACCCACAGCTGCAGCCCGTGCATCAGCGGCGGGTGCTCGACCGGCGACTCCTCCGAGTGCGAGATGCCGTGCCCCGAGGTCATCAGGTTGAGCTGGCCGGGCCGGATGGTCTGCAGGCTGCCCAGGCTGTCGCGGTGCAGCACCTCGCCGGCGACCAGCCAGGTGACGGTCTGGAGGCCGGTGTGGGGATGCGGCGGCACCTGCATGCCTGGCTTGCCGACCACGTCGTCGGGCCCGAACTGGTCGACGAAGCACCACGCGCCGATCATCCGGCGCGGCCGCTGCGGCAACAACCGCCGCACGGTGGTGTAACGCCCGAGCGGCACGTCGTGCCCGGGCAGCAGGACGCTGGCCGGCAACCCGGCCAAGGTGACGGCGCCGTCAGTGCTCACCCTTCCGAGAGTAGCCTCGACCCGTGCGGCTGACCGTGCTCGGCGCCCGGGGTGGCTTCCCCGAGGCGGGCGACGCCTGCAGCGGCTTCCTCGTCGAGCACGACGGCTTCCGGTTGGTGCTCGACGCCGGTTATGCGACGTTTCCCCGGCTGCTCGCCCACTGCGCCGCGGCGGACGTCGACGCCGCGCTGATCACGCACGGCCACCCGGATCACTGCGTCGACCTCAACCCGCTGCTGCGGGCGCGCTCGCTCACCGACGACCCCGCGCCGGCCCTGCCGATCTATGCGCCGCCCGGCGCGCTCGACGCCGTACTCGCGCTGGACCGGCCCGGAATGCTCCACTACGCGCTCCATCCGGTCGGTGACGGTGATCGGCTGCGGATCGGTCCGTTCACTGTGGACATCGCTGGTCTGCCGCATTTCGTGCCCAACAACGGGGTGCGGATCGCGGCCGGCGGCGCGGCTCTCGCATACCAGGGCGACAGCGGGCCGGCGCCCGCGCTGGCCCGGCTCGCCGAGGCCGCGGACCTGCTCATCGCGGAGGCGACCTATCCGGAGGCGGTGCCCGCCGACAGCGCCGGCCGGTTGAGCAGCGCGCTCGACGCGGGTGCGGCCGCCACGACCGCGGGCTCCGGCCGGCTGCTGCTCACCCACCTCTGGCCCGGCCTGCCGGCCACGAGGGCGCTGGGCGCGGCCCGCTCGGCGTACGCCGGGCCGGTCGAGATGGCCGTCGGCGGCCAGGTGTGGGAGCCGTAAGGGGATAGGGTCGTGCTGTGGCGTTCCGTGGCTGGCCGAGTGAGGCGCTGGAGTTCTACGAAGGGCTCGCGGCCGACAACTCGAAGACCTACTGGACGGCGCACAAAAGCGTTTACGACGACCTGGTGCGCGCCCCGATGCAGGCGCTGCTCGACGAGCTCGAGCCCGAGTTCGGCGGCGGGCGGATCTTCCGGCCCTACCGCGACGTGCGGTTCAGCGCCGACAAGTCGCCCTACAAGACGGCGATCGCGGCGACGCTGGAGCGGGGCGGCTACCTCCACCTCTCCGCCGACGGGCTGGCCGCCGGCAGCGGCATGTACCACATGGAGCGCGACCAGCTCGCCCGCTACCGCGCGGCGGTCGACGACGACAAGACCGGCGCCCGGCTGGCCGAGATCGTCGCCGAGGCGGCCGACGACGGCGTCCGGATCCACGGTCACGAGCAGCTCAAGCGGATCCCGCGCGGCTACCCGGCCGACCATCCGCGCGCCGACCTGCTGCGGCACAAGGGTCTCGTCGCCTGGAAGGAGTGGCCGGTGGCACCCTGGCTGGGCACCGCCGCGGCCAAGCGCCGGGTGACCGCCTTCCTCCGCGCGTCGGCGCCGCTCAACCAGTGGCTCGCCAGCTACGTCGGCCCGAGCATCCCCCACGCCGACTGACCCCTAGGAGACCTGTCGTGTCCGACATCGCGCCGTACGAGTCGCTGCCCGAAGACTGGCAGCGAGCGCTGGCCGTCGTCGCTCACCCCGACGACCTGGAGTTCGGCTCCGCGGCCGCTGTGGCGCGCTGGACCGCGCAGGGCAAGGAGATCGTCTACTGCCTCGTCACCTCCGGCGAGGCGGGCATCGACGGGCTCGACCCCGACGAGGCGCGGGTGCTCCGCGAGGCCGAGCAGCGAGCCTCGGCCGGCGTGGTCGGCGTCTCCGAGGTCGAGTTCCTCGGCCTGCCGGACGGCATCCTCGAATATGGCGTGCCGCTGCGCCGCGCCATCACCGAGGTCGTCCGCCGCCACCGCCCCGACATCGTCATCACCAACAACTTCCGCGAGACCTGGGACGGCGCCGAGGCACTCAACCAGGCCGACCACATGGCGACGGGCCGGGCGACGCTCGACGCCGTACGCGACGCGGGCAACCGGTGGATCTTCCGGGAGCAGCTGACCGACGGGCTCGAGCCGTGGGGCAAGGTCCGGCAGGTCTGGGCGGCCGGCTCCCCCGCCGGCCGGCACGCCGTCGACATCACCGGCACGTTCGACCGCGGCCTGGAGTCGCTGCAGGCGCACGAGGCCTATCTGCGCGGCCTCGGCGAGGGCGCCTTCGACCCGGAGGAGTTCCTGGAGGGCATCGGTCGCGCCTCCGGCACCCGCCTGGGCACCCGTTACGCCGCGCCCTTCGAGGTCTTCACCATCAACCTCTTCTAGCGCGCGTCGAGGTAAGCGAGGACGGCCAGCACGCGGCGGTTGTCGTCGTCCGAGGCGGCCAGGCCGAGCTTGCCGAAGATGTTCGCGGTGTGCTTGCCGACCGCGCTCTCGCTCAGGAAGAGCCGCTGGCCGATCGCCGCGTTGGAGCGCCCCTCCGCCATCAGCTCCAGCACCTCGCGTTCGCGGGGCGTGAGCCGGCCGACGTTGTGGTCGCCGGTCGCGAACAGCTTCGCGATCACGTCGGGGTCCATGGCGGTGCCGCCGGCGGCGACCCGGCGCACCGCGTCGACGAACTGCTCGGCGTTGAACACCCGGTCCTTGAGCAGGTAGCCGACCCCGCCCGTGCCGTCGGCCAGCAGCTCGCGGGCGTAGAGGCGCTCGACATGCTGGGAGAGCACCAGCACCGGCAGGCCGGGCACCTCGCGGCGAGCGGCCAGCGCGGCCTGCAGCCCTTCGTCGGTCTGGGTCGGCGGCAGCCGCACGTCGACCACCGCGACGTCAGGCCGCTCGGTGAGCAGGGCGCGCAGCAGGTCGGGGCCGTTGTCGACGGCCGCCACGATCTCGAAGCCGTGCGCGGTCAGGAGCTGCTTGAGCCCCTCCCGGAGGAGGTAGAGGTCCTCGGCGAGGACAACGCGCACGGCACCTCCAGCGTCACGGTGGTCGGTCCGCCGACCGGGCTGACCACCCGGACAGTACCGTCGAACGCCGACAACCGGTGTCGCATGCCCCGCAGCCCACTGCCCAGCGCCGGGTCGGCGCCGCCCCGGCCGTCGTCGGTGACGACCGCGGTGAGCACGCCGTCCGCGTGCCCGAAGGTGATCGTCACGGTCGCGGCGGCGGCGTGCTTGGCCGCGTTGACGAGCGCCTCGCTGACCGCGAAGTAGACGGCGGCCTCGACCGGCTCCGGCCCGCGACCGGCCAGCGACGCCGTCACCGTGGTCGGCACCGGGCTGTCCAGCGCCAGCGCGCGGATCGCCTCGACCAGGCCGCGTTCGGCGAGCACCGGCGGGCGTACGCCGCGGACCAGGTCCCGCAGCTCGGCCAGGGCGCGGGACGTGCTCTCGCGGGCCTCGACGACCAGCCGGCGGGCCGCCGCCGGGTCGGTGTCGATCAGCGCCTCGACCGCGCCCAGCGCCAGCCCGACGGCGACCAGCCGCCCCTGCGCGCCGTCGTGCAGGTCGCGTTCGATCCGGCGCAGCTCGGCGGCCTGCGCCGAGGTCGCGTCCGCCCGGCTCTCGGTGAGCTGCGCGACCCGCAACGCCAGCCGCGCCTTGGTGGTCGGGGCCAGCAGCACCGCGGTCCACCGGCCGTGCAGGCGCAGCGCCGTCGGCGCGAACAGCGTGCCGGCCACCATCAGTGCGACGCCGACCAGCAGGGCCAGCACCGGCCGGTCGCTCAGCACCAGCAGCGCCGGCGCGTCGTCCAGGCCCGTGAGCCCGGCCAGCGCCGGGACCACCATGCCGACGAAGCCGTAGACCAGCGCGCCCACCGAGCCGGCGACCAGCGCGCCACCCGCGATCGGATCCGTGACCGTCCACAACAGATCGCGCCAGGTCGCCGGGTCGTGCCAGACCCAGTCGAGGCGCTGGAAGAACCGGGTCCAGCCCTTCGACTTGTAGAGCTGGTCGCCGAACTCGTAGAGGCCGTCGGCCCGCCGCGCCGGCAGCGGCGGCTCAGGCCGGTACGGCGTCTGGATCGGCACACCCGACCACTGCTCCGCCAGCCGCCGCCGGATCCGGGTGATGTCGCGGACCGCTCCCGCCCCGTCGGGCAGCGCCGCCACGATTCCCACGCAGAAGAGCGCGAGACAGATGGCGGAGAGTACGGCCAGCCCCACGCTCACCACGGTCAGCCCGCCGAGTGCGAGCAGCTTGGTCAGCGTCAGGAAGCGCGTGCCGAGCCAGACCTTCAGTGAGCCGAGCTCGGCCCGCGGCGCGAGCATCCGTCGGGCCCAGGCGTCGTGGGCCCGCACCGCGGCCGGAGCGACCGCGAAGCCGAGGACCGACAGGGCGAGCCCCACCGGGATCCACCAGGCCGTCTCCCGCCCCGCGCCGACGGCCACCGCGATCCCGCCGACCACCAGCGCGGCCGGGCCGAACCCCAGCACGCCGCCGACCACCGGGTTGGTCGCCATCCAGGCGACGTCCCGCCAGGTGGCCGGGTCGCCCAGCGCCCAGTCGAGGTAGCCGAACTGCCGCGGCCAGAACGGCGTGCGGTAGAGCCGCCGGTCGTGCCGGTAGCGCCCGTCCGCCTCGGGCACCGGCGGGCCGGGGTGCTCGCGGTAGGGCCGCGGCACCCCGGAGGTCCGCCGCGCCGCGTCGGTGACCCGGCGCATCCGAACCACCGGCCACGGCAGGAGGAAGACCAGGCCGAGCCCGAGACCGGGCACGAAGAGCACGGCGTGCGCGACCAGCAGCACGGCGGACGCGATCGCGTGGCAACCGCGCAGCAGGCCGTGCCCCAGGGCGCGCGTTCGGCGTGTCATGGCCACAGTTTCGCCGAACCGGGCCGGCGTGGGCAGTGGGGCCAGACGCCGTCCGCGGGGGTGTAGCCAGCCCCACCCCGGTCGGTGGCTGGACACATTCCGGCCGACGCCGCGGATTTTTAGCGTTTGAAGCATGACGACGTACGCACTCCGGTTGGCCGGACTGGCCAAACACTTCGGCGAGAAGGTGGCGGTCGACGGGGTCGACCTGACCGTCCCGGCCGGCTCGTTCTTCGGCCTGGTCGGTCCCAACGGCGCCGGCAAGACGACGGCGCTGTCGATGGCGGTCGGGCTGCTGCGCCCCGACGCCGGCACGGCGGAGATCTTCGGCACCGACGTGTGGCGGCAGCCGACGGCGGCCAAGCGGCTGGTCGGCGTGCTGCCCGACGCGATGGCGATGACCGAGCGGCTGACCGGGCGGGAGATGCTCACCTATCTGGGCCGGCTGCACGGCCTGCCGGCCGGCGTGGTCGCGGACCGGGTCGACGAGCTGCTCACCGTGCTGGACCTCGCCGACGCCGGCCGGACGCTGATCCTGGGCTACTCGGCCGGCATGCGCAAGAAGATCGCGCTGGCCAGCGCGCTGCTCGGGGCGCCGCGGCTGCTGGTGCTCGACGAGCCGTTCGAGGCCGTCGACCCGGTGTCGGCGCTGACCATCCGCTCGATCCTGCGCCGGTTCGTGGCCGGCGGCGGCTCGGTGGTGCTGTCCAGCCACGTGATGGCGCTGGTCGAGCAGCTCTGCGACACGGTCGCGGTGATGAACGCGGGCCGGGTCGTCGCGGCCGGCCCGATCGACGAGGTACGCGGCGGCCGCGCGCTCGACGAGGTGTTCGTCGAGCTGGTCGGTGCCCGCACCGCCGGGGAGGAGGAGCTGTCGTGGTTGGCGTCCTGATGCGCACGAAGTGGCGGATCCTCCGCAACAGCTTCACCGGCACCAAACGCGCGACGATGACCAGCGGGCTGGTGGCCGGTGTCGCGGCGGCGGTCTGCACGATCTGGCTCACCGTCGCGGCCGGCCCGGACCGCGCCGGCGGGGCGCTGCTGCTCACGATGGCGTCGTGGCTGGTCGGCTGGATCGTCGGGCCGATGATGGGCGGCGTCGACCCGGGCCTGCGCCGGGAGCACCTGCGGCACGTCCCGCTGACCGACCGGCAGCAGGCCGCCGGCCTCTTCGCCGCCGCCCTGGTCGCCGTCGGTCCGGCCGTCACGCTGCTCGCCGGCGGCGCGCTGGTCTGGTACGCGGCCACGACCGGGAACCTGGCCGCCATACCGGTGTCCATTGTGGTCCTCGCGCTCTTCGTCCTGTTGCTGGTGGCGCTCTCCAACGTGGTGGTCGCACTGGTGGGGCGGCTGCTCAACACGAGGCTGAGCGCGGCGCTGATGGCCGTGCCGTGGGGCGTGCTCGTCTGCCTCGGCGCCCAGGGTTGGGTGATCATCGCGGCCCTCACCGGCGGCCCGGAGACGGCGCTGCCGCCGTTCATCGCCGACAAGCTGCGGCTGGCCCCGTCGGGCTGGCCCGTGGTGGCAGTGGAGGCGGCCGGGCGCGGCGACTGGGCGCTGGTCCTCGGCGTGGTCGCCGCCCTGATCGCGAGCATCGCGCTCGCCCTGGGTGCGTGGGCGCTGTTGCTGCACCGTCCGGTCAGCCCCACCGTGATCCGTGGCGCCCGCCGGCCTGGCTGGCGGCCGGCGACCCCGCTGTCCGCCATGGTCGGCAAGGAGCTGCGCACCTGGAGCCGCGACCTGGTCCGGATCCACTTCCTGGCTTTCGCGCTGGTCTACGTGCTGACCTACGTGCTGCTGCCGCTGCTGATCAACGTGACCGACTACCTCCCGATGGCCGGCGTGTTCTTCGCGGTGTTCGCGGTGGGCAGTTGCGCGCACCTGCACAGCTCCGACGGCACGGCGCTGTGGCAGACGCTGCTGCTGCCCGGCGCCGAGCGGGTCGACGTCCGTGGCCGGCAGCGCGCCTGGCTGCTGCTGGTCGGACCGGCGGCGGTCGGGCTGACCGTGACCGGCGCGATCTGGCACGGGGCGGCCGATATGGTCCCCTGGGCGGCCGGCCTGCTGCCGATCGCGCTCCTCGGCGGCGCCGGCGTGCTGGTGTTCATCTCGGTGTTCGTGCCGGTGCGGATCGCCGACCCGCACAAGCGGGGTGCGAACCCGGGGGCCGACGGCGGCGGTCTGGCCGGGATCATCTGGCTCGCGCTGCTCACCACCGCGCTGGTCTCGTCGCCGTCCCTGGCCCTGCTCATCGTTGGCACGATGCGCGACGACGACCTGCTCCGCTGGCTGGCCACCCCGGTCGGGCTGGTGCTCGGCGCCGCGCTGGCCTGGGGGCTGGGCCGGCTGGCGATCAACCGGCTGGCCCGCCGCGGGCCGGAGCTGCTCGCGAAGCTGGGCTGACCAAGGCGAGAGGGGCCCCGCGTCGCGGGGCCCCTCGTCGTCAACTGCTCGATCAGGTGGCGTTCGGCGACGGCGAGGCCGAGCCGGCCGGCGGCGTCAGCACCGCGTCGATCAGGTAAACGGTCGCGTTGCGGGTCTGGATGTTGCCGCAGACCACGCTGGCGGTGTTGTTGACGGTGAAGTCCTCACCGCTGCCCGTCACGGTCAGGTTCTGACCTTCCATGGTCCGGTGCGTGCCGGCCAGGTTGTCCGGGCTCAGCCGCTGGGGCACGACGTGGTACTCCAGGGTCTGCGTCAGCTGCGTCCTGTTGGCCAGCAGCGCGTTGAGCTGCGACTGGCCGACCTGGTTGAAGGCGTCGTTGGTGGGCGCGAACACGGTGATGTTCTGCGCGTTGTTGAGGGTGTCGGTGAGCCCGGCCGTCTTGATCGCGTTCGCCAGCGTCGAGAGCTGCGGGTTGCTGGCCACCGCGGTGGCGACCGGCTGCGATGCCATCGACGACAGGCTGCCGGCGCCGGAGCTCGGCAACGAGGAGCAGCCGGGGCCGAAGACCTGGCCGCCACCGCCCGCCGTCGCCGTCCCCGTAGGCTGCGGACTGCGGGTCGCACCCCCACCGGGCGACGATCCCCCGGTGGCGGTCGCGCCGCCGGTGGGCTGAAGGGCAGTGGACGGGCTGGTGTCCGAGCCGCACGCCGCCATGGCCAGGGCCATCGCGGCCACCGTGACGGCGAGACCCGCTGTCCTGAAGACACGCATGATGCTGAGATCCCCTCATGTCGGTTTTGAGGTGCTTTACACAGATTCGTACCAGCCAGCGTGATGCCATGAAGGCGACTTGACGTAATCGAGACATAGCGGTACGTAATGTCCGCTCGAAGCGACCGACCGCACAGCGCACTCGCCTCGACGCTCGGCGCGGTCGGCCGTACCGTTTAATTTGCCCGTCTTGTGGCGAATGAACGGAGTTGGTCGATGACGCGGCGCCTCGGGCTGGCCGCGTACGGACTGTGGATGGCCGTGCTGACGGTCGTCTACTACGTGGCACCGCCGTCCTGGCACACCGGGATCTGGGCGGCTATCAGCGCCAGCGGCGTGCTGGCGATCCTGGTCGGCATCCGGCTCAACCGTCCCCGGTTGGCCGGCACGTGGCTGCTCTTCTTCGCCGGAACCGTGTTCTACGCCGCGTCCGACCTGTCGTTCAACCTGACGTTCGCGGGTGGGCCGTCCAGACCGCCGCTCACGCTCTCCGACGACATACTCCTGCTGATCGGGATGGCCCTCGTCGCCGTCGCGCTCGCCAAGTTCGCCAAGGCCGCGGAGCCGAGACCGGACCGGCCGGCGCTGATCGACGCGCTCGTGCTCGTGCTGGGCACGGGTCTGCTGGCCTGGGTGCTCACGGTCGAGGCGCGCTTCGAGCAGCCACACATCGGCGTGATCACGGGCGTGCTGCTGATCGCGTACCCGGTGGTGGACATCATCATCCTCGGCCTCGTGGCGCGCCTGGTCATCGTCGTGCGCTTCTCGCCGGCGGTGCTGCTGCTGTCGCTGGGCATCGTCGGCTACGTGGTCGCCGACGCCCTGTTCCGGATCGGCCGGGTCGACGACATCTGGCTGGTGCGCACTCCGCTGGACCTGGGCTACATCGCCCTCTACGCCTGCTGGGGCGCCGCCGCCCTGGTGCCGTCGATGCGGGGGGTCACGGAGCGGCGGGCGCAGCGACCGCGCGAGACCACGGTGTTGCGCCTGGTGCTGCTGTCGGTGTCGGCGATGATCCCGCCGGCCATCCTGCTCTTCGAGACCCTCGGCTCCGGTTCGGTCCGCCACGGCGAGGTGATCGCGGTCGCGTCGCTGGTCATCCTGCTGCTGGTGCTGGCCCGCCTGGTAAACCTCGCCCAACGTCTGCGCGAGCAGATCGGCCGCGAACGCGGGCTGCGGGCGGTCACCACCGCGCTGGTGGCCGCGGCCGACAACGACGGCATCGCGGACGCCCTCGACGACGGGATCCGCGGCGTGCTGCCGACCGGCACCGACTACCGCTTCCTGCTGCTCACCGACGGCACCGACGACGCCACCCCCGGGCGCCACATGGGCACCGTGCCGCCCGAGTCCGCGCACCACGCGATCGCCCGGCTGCGCGAACCGAGCCTGATCAGCACGGGACGGCTGTCGCTGCCGATCGCGAACGCCCTCGGCGCCGGCCAGCCACCGACCGGGCACCGCCCCGAGCCCGTCACCCTGGCGTTGCCGCTGTCGGTCGGCGAGGACGAGCCGACCGGCGCCATGCTGGTCGCCGCCGAGGAGCGCGCGCTGCTGTCGGCCCAGGACCGGCTGGCGGTGCTGGCCTCCCAGGCCGCGCTGGCCATCGACCGGGTGGCGCTCAACGAGCAGCTACGGCGGCGGACCAGCGAGGAGTACTTCCGGGCGCTCGTGCACAACGCCGCCGACGTCATCCTGATCGTCGATAACGAGGACCGGATCGCGTACGCCAGCCCGTCTGCGAAGGCGATGTTCGGCGAGGTGGAGCTCGTCGGCACGGACCTGCTGGACCACGGCGACCCGGCCGAGCGGGACCGGGCAGAGCGGGTGTTCCGGCGGATCCAGGACCGGCCGGTCGGCAGTGTCGAACCCGACACGCTGGGCAGCACGGACTGGACCCTGCGCCGCCCCGACGGCACCGCGGTGCAGGTCGAGATCTCGGTCCGCGACCTGCGGGCCGACCCGACCGTACGCGGGCTGGTCTTCACGCTCCGCGACGTGACCGACAAACGCCGCCTCGAGCGCGAGCTGACGCACCGGGCCAACCACGACGCGCTGACCGGCCTGGCCAACCGGGCGCTGTTCGCCGAGCGGATGCAGAAGGCGATCGAGGCCCGCCGCGGCGTCGTCGGCGTGCTCTTCATCGACCTCGACGACTTCAAGGTCGTCAACGACACCCTCGGGCACGCCAGCGGCGACCAGGTGCTCAAGGCGGTCGCCGAGCGGATCAGCGCCGCCCTGCGCCCGCACGACACGGCCGCCCGCCTCGGCGGTGACGAGTTCGCCGTGCTGATCGACGACGCCGGCGAACCGGCCGACGTCGAGGACGCGGCGGACCGGATCACCCGTACCCTGCGTGAGCCCTACACGGTCAGCGGCGAGCTGGTCAGCTGCTCGGCCAGCATCGGCATCGGCACCACGGCCGACGCGTCCGACGGCCCGGAGCTGCTCCGCCAGGCCGACCTCGCGCTCTACGTGGCCAAGGGGGCCGGCAAGGCGCAGTGGCGGCGCTACCAGCCGGAGCTGCACACGACGTTCGTGGAACGGTTGGAGCTGCGGGCCGAGCTCGACCACGCGATCCACGACGGCGGGCTGGCGCTGGAGTTCCAGCCGATCGTCAGCCTCAACGACGGGCACACGGCCGGGTTCGAGGCGCTGCTGCGGTGGAACCACCCGACCCGCGGGCGGTTGCTCCCCGACGCGTTCATCGACGTGGCCGAGGAGTCCGGGCTGGTCGTGCCGATCGGCGAGTGGGTGCTCAAGACCGCGATCGCGGCCGCCTCGACCTGGCGCCGCCGGCAGCCGTTCGCCGCGCCGTACGTGGCCGTCAACGTCTCCGCCCGGCAGTTCCGCACCCCGGGCTTCGTCCGCACGGTCCGGGGTGCGCTGGCCGGGCACGGGCTGCCGGCGTCCTGCCTGATGCTGGAGATCACCGAGAGCCTGCTGCTGCGCGACGACGACCAGGTCTGGGACGACCTCGCCGAGCTGCGCCGCCTCGGTGTGCGGGTGGCGATCGACGACTTCGGCACCGGCTACTCGTCGCTGAGCTACCTGCGGCACGTGCCGCTGGACGTCCTCAAGATCGACCGGCTGTTCACGGGCACGGTGGCCACCTCGACGCAGCAGCGCGCGCTGGTCGACGGCATCGTCCGGCTGGCGCACACGCTCGGCCTGGAGGTGGTCGCCGAGGGCATCGAGACCACCGAGGAACGCGACCTGCTGCGCCGGATCGGTTGCCCGTACGGGCAGGGCTTCCTCTTCTCCCGACCGATGCCGCTGCCCGACGCGCTGCGCTGGTTGCGCCGCAAGGAGCTCGCGGCCTAGAGCGCGACCACCCGGCCGGACTCGCGCGACCGCTCGGCCGCCGCCAGCACCGCGACCACGTCGCGTCCGAAGTGGACACCGACGTCGTGCGCGGTGCCCTTGGTCTCCGCGATCAGCAGGTCGACGGCCGCGGCGAACGCGTCCCGGACCTCACCCTCACCACGCGGCACGGAGACGACGCCGTGATCGCCGAAGAAGGTGATGTCGCGCAGCACCGCGGCCGGCGGGGCGTCGACGGTCAGGGTGACCGTGCTGACCGCGCCTGACGCGTGCCGCAGCAACAGGTTGGTCGTCTGGTGCGGTCCCTCGACGGCGGACACCTCGGCGACCGGGCCCAGCACCGGCAGCACCTGGGAGAGGGCGTGCGGGCCGACGTCCCACAGCCCGCCGTGGGTGCGGCGCCACGGGGACGCGCCGTACGGGTTGCCGGGCTGGAAGATCGAACTGAGGTGGGCCACGCGGCCGCCCTGCCAGCCGCCGGTGGCCGTGATCTCGCGCAGCGCGGCGGTGATGGTGTCCTGGAACCGGGCGGTGAAGAACACGACCGAGGCCACCCCGGCCGCGTCGACAGCCTCGACCACCCGGTCGGCCGCCTCGACGGTCAGCGCGAGCGGCTTGTCGAGCAGCAGGTGCCGGCCCGCCTTGGCGGCCCGCTCGGCGATCTCGGCCTGCACGTCGGGCGGCAGCGCCACGGCGATGGCGTCGACGTCGGCCAGGAGCGCGTCGACGTCGGTGTAGGCCCGGGCACCGGTCTCGGCGGCCAGGCCGGCCGCCTTGTCGGGGTTGCGCCCCCAGACGCCGACGAGCTCCGCGTCGGGGTGGGCGGCGATCGCGGGCGCTTGGGTGGCGGTGGCCCAGGGGCCGGTGCCGAAGAGGCCGAACCGGAGAGGCATGGGCCCCATTCTGCCCGCTGCGTCCGGGCCTGCTGCCTGCGAGTACGGTGTGCCCGTGAACGGCACCCTGTCCGCGATAGTGATCGTGCTGTCGCTGCTCGTCGGCGCGTGGGCGCTCGTCGAGGCGCTGCGCGACCGCGCACCCGGCCGCGCCCAGCTGATCGGGCTCGGCGTGGTCGAGCTGGCCGTGATCGTGCTGCTCATCGCCGCGGCGACCAGCGGCGACAGCCCGGCCAGCGCGGTGACGTTCCTCGGCTACGTCGTGACGGTCCTCTGCCTGCCTCCGCTGGGCTGGGTGCTCGCCCGGCTCGAACCGACCCGGTGGGGCTCGGCGATCGTCGTGGTGGTCGCGCTGACCGTTCCGGTGCTGGTGTTGCGCCTGCACCAGACGTGGCAGGTGGTGACGAGTGGCTGAGCGGACCGCGCCGCGCACCACGCTGGGCACCGGCCCCGGCCGGGCGCTGATCGCCGTCTACGGCATCTTCGCCCTGTCGGCCAGCGCCCGGGCAGCCGTGCAGATCGGCGCCAAGTTCTCCGAGGCGCCGCTGGCCTACCTGCTCTCGGCCTTCGCTGCCGTGGTCTACATCGTGGCGACGGTCGCGCTGGCCAAGGGCGGCGAAACCTGGCGCCGGGTGGCGCTCGTCAGCTGCTCGATCGAGCTGGCCGGAGTGGTCGCGGTGGGCCTGCTGACGGTCTTCGACGCGGCCGCCTTCCCGGACGACACGGTCTGGACAGACTTCGGCCGCGGCTACGGCTACGTCCCGCTCATCCTGCCGATCCTCGGCCTGCTCTGGCTCCGCTACGCCGGCAAGCGCCGGATCGCCTAAAGCCCGGAGCTGGGGCCGCCGGCGACGTAGATGACCTGGCCGCTGACGAAGCTCGCGCCCTCGCTGCAGAGGAACGAGATGGTGTGGGCCACGTCGTCGGGCTGGCCGACGCGGCGGACCGCGATCTGTTCGGCGGCGCCCTTCTTGAGGAGGTCGAAGTCGACGCCCATCCGGGCGGCGGTGGCCGCGGTCATGTCGGTCTCGATGAAGCCGGGCGCGACCGCGTTGGCGGTCACGTTGTAGCGGCCCAGCTCGATCGCCAGTGTCTTGGTGAAGCCCTGCATGCCGGCCTTGGCCGCCGAGTAGTTGACCTGGCCGCGGTTGCCCAGCGCCGACGTGCTCGACAGGTTGACGATCCGGCCCCACTTCTCGGCCACCATGTGCGCCTGGACGGCCCGGGTGACCAGGAACGCGCCGCGCAGGTGCACCGAGAGCACGGTGTCCCAGTCGTCGTCGGTCATCTTGAAGATCAGGTTGTCGCGCAGCACGCCGGCGTTGTTGACCAGCACGGTCGGCGGGCCCAGCTCGGACGCGATCCGGGCCACCGCGGTGTCGACCTGCTCGCGGTCGGACACGTCGGCGCCGACGCCGACCGCCGTGCCACCGGCCGCCGTGATGGCATCCACAGTGGACTTCGTCGCGGTTTCGTCGAGGTCGACCACCGCCACCGCGAGACCGTCGGCGGCCAACCGCCGCGCCGTCGCCGCGCCGATGCCCCGCGCCGCACCCGTGACCACCGCAACCCGCATGACCTTCGCCTTCCGTCGTGGTTACCGCAGAGTAGCGGACGCCGGGCTCAACCGGCAGGGTTGCGATTCAGCCTGATCCAGCGGTAGCCGTGGCCGGCCACCTTGAGCTGCGACAGGTCGCCCACCTCGGGATATTCCTGGTCCGCCAGCACGTCGTTGGGGTGGTCCGCCTCCGCCGCGAGCTTGCCGAGGTCGACGGTCGCCGCACGCCGGCCGAGGTTGTGCACGAAGAGCATGCAGCCCGTCGGCCCGTCGGCCCGGTGCGCCAGCACGCCGGTCGGCACCGGCACGTCGACGTGGGTGCACGAGCCCGCGCCGACCTCGGGCGCCTCGCGCAGCGTGCGGATCATCCGCTCGAACCACGACAGCAGCGACTTCGGATCGTGCCGCTGGTCGGTCACGTTGACGGACTCGTAGCCGAACTCGCCACCGGAGACCACCGGCCGGATCAGCTTGTCTGGCTCGGCGGTGGAGAAGCCGCCGTTGGGCAGGAGCGACCACTGCATCGGCGTACGGATGGCGAACCGGCCCTTCAACGACAGGTCCTCCCCCATGCCGATCTCCTCGCCGTAACGCAGGACCGGCGTGCCGCGCAGCGAGAACTGCAGCGCGTAGGCCAGTTCCAGCCGCCGGCGGTCGTTGCCCAGCATCGGCGCGAGTCGCCGTCGGATGCCCCGGTCGTAGAGGCGCATGTTCTCGTCGGGACCGAAAGCGGCGTACACCTGCTCGCGCTGTTCGGCGGTGAGGCGGGACAGGTCGATCTCGTCGTGGTTGCGCAGGAAGGTGGCCCACTGACCGCCGGGCGGCAGTTGCGGCGTGTCCCGCAGCGCGTCGATGAGCTGCTCCGGGTCCTCGCGGGCCAGGGCGAGCATCAGCCGCCCGTTGAGCATGAAGTCGAAGAGCATGTGCACGCGGTCGTTGGCACCGCCGCCGTCACCGAAGTAGTCGACCAGTTGCGCCGGCTCGACGTTGGCCTCCGCGAGCAGCACCGCGTCTCCGCGCCGCCACTGCGCGTGCTGGCGCAGCTCCGAGATGAAGGCGAAATCCTTGGGCGAGTCCGGGTTGCCGGGCTCGGTCAGCTCGATGATGAACGGCAGCGCGTCGATCCGGAAGCCGCTGACGCCGAGCCGCAGCCAGAACGAGACGACCCGCTTGATCTCCTCGCGTACCGCCGGGTTGGCGAAGTTGAGGTCGGGCTGGAACTTGTAGAACCGGTGGTAGTACCAGGCTTTCGCGGTGCGGTCGTAGCTCCAGGTCTCGTCCTGCTCGCCGGGGAAGACCATGCCCTGCTTGCGGTCGTCGGGCGCGGTGTCACTCCAGACATACCAGTCGCGGTACGGCGAATCGGGCGACGACCGCGCCGACTGGAACCACGGATGCTCGTCGGAGGTGTGGTTGACCACCAAGTCGATGATGACCCGGATGCCCCGGTCCTCGGCCTGGTGCAGCAGCTCGGTGAAGTCGCCCAGCGTGCCGATCCGCGGGTCGATGCCGTAGAAGTCGGTCGCGTCGTACCCGTCGTCGTGGCCGGGTGTGGGGTGGATCGGGTGCAGCCAGAGGCAGGTCACGCCGAGCCGGGCGAGATAGTCGAGCCGCCCGATGAGCCCGCGCAGGTCGCCCACGCCGTCACCGTCGGAGTCCTGGAACGTGTCGACGTCGAGGCAGTAGACGACAGCCTTCTGATACCACCGGTCACCCATGCGGCTATGTGTTAACCGGGCGGCGGTCCGGCCAAACCGAACCGCCGCCCGGCCTGGGGGTTATCCGAGCAAAGCCGTGGGGTCGCCGCCGAGGGCGGCGCGGACCGACTTGGTGAACTCGTCGGCCAGGACCTCGTCGGCGTCGGCCTCGATGCCGTCGACGGCGGCCCGAGCGACGGCCCGCGGGTCGTTCTTGGGCTGGGTGACGTGGGCCGACATGTCGGTGTCCAGGTATGCCACGTAAAGCCCGGTCACGCCGATCCCACGCGGTGCCAGCTCGCGCCGGAGGTGGTTGGTGACCGACCAGACCGCCGCCTTGGTGGCGCCGTAGGCGCCCGAGGGCAGCCACGACAGCACCGAGGCGACGTTGAGCACGTGGCCGCCGCCGTTGCGGTCGAGCACCGGGACGAACGCCCGGGTGACGTCGAGCACACCGAAGACGTTGGTGCGGAAGACGCGCTCGATGCCGGCCCGGTCGTCGTCGATCAGGCTCGGCCTGTGCAAATCGATGCCGGCGTTGTTGACGACCAGGGTCACGTCGCCCGCGCGGGCCGCGGCCTGTTCGACGGAGGCGTGGTCGGTCACGTCGAGGGCGAACGGGACGGCGCGGGGCTCGGTGACGGTGCTCGGGTCCCGCGCCCCGGCGTAGACGGTCTTCGCGCCGCGGTCGAGGAACTCCTCGACGAGCGCCTTGCCCAAGCCGCGGTTGCCACCCGTGACCAGCACGGTGGCGCCGTTGATCTGCATGTCCTGCTCCTCGGTGAAGAGTAAACCGATCGGTTTCCACAACGGTAAACCGATCGGTTTCCATCGGCAAGAAATCGCGTTAGGCTGTGGCGATGGCAACGGGGATCACCACATCGCCACGCGAGCGCCTGCTGGCAGCCGCGGCCGACCTCTTCTACCGCGAGGGCGTGACCGCGACCGGCGTCGAACGGCTCTGCGCCGTCGCCGGCGTCTCGAAACGGTCGATGTACCAGCTCTTTCCGACCAAGGACGCGCTGGTCGCCGAGGCGCTCACGGCCGCCGGCCCGGCGACCAACCAGATGTTCCTGCCCGACGACACCGAGAGCCGCCCGCGGGAGCGGATCCTGCACGTGTTCCGCGCGCAGGACGAGCTGTCCGGTCAGCCCGACTTCGTCGGCTGCCGCTTCGTCAACACCGCGACCGACCTGCGCGACCCGACCCACCCGGCGGCGCGGATCGCCCGCGACTTCAAGCAGCGGCTGACCGACTGGTTCGCTGCCGAGGCCCGCGCGGGGGGCGCCACCGATCCGGACCTGCTGGCCCGGCAGCTCACGGTGGTCTTCGACGGCGCGGCCGCCCGCGCCGTCGTCCACGACAGCGCGCTCGACGGTCTGGGCCTGACCACCGCCACCGCCCTGCTCGACGCGGCCGGCGTCCGTTGACCGCGCGGCCCGCCGGTCGCTGCGCCACCACCGGTCACAGCGGCAACGCCGCCGCGGCAGCGGATGGCGGGAACGCCGGAACCGGGGCGGCGACCGGTCGTAGCGTCGGAATCAGTTGACCGACGTACGCATGGGGGATGCAGTGACCACCGGACACGTTTCGACCAACGACAACACCGACATCTTCTTCAAGGACTGGGGCAGCGGGCAGCCGGTCGTGTTCAGCCACGGTTGGCCGCTGACGGCCGACGCGTGGGACGACACGATGATGATGGTGGCCGACAACGGCTTCCGTGGCATCGCGCACGACCGACGCGGTGGTGGGCGCTCCAGCCAGCCCTGGGACGGCAACGACCTGGACCACTACGCGGACGACCTGGCGGCCGTGATCGAGAGCAACGACCTGCACGACGTCATCCTGGTGGGCCACTCGACCGGCGGCGGCGAGATCACCCGCTACGTCGGCCGGCACGGCACCGACCGCGTCGCGAAGATGTTGCTGGTCGGCGCGATCCCGCCGCTCATGCTCAAGACCGACCAGAACCCGGAAGGTACGCCCATCGAGGTGTTCGACCAGCTCCGGGAGGGGCTCACGGCGGACCGCTCGCAGTTCTACGAAGACCTCAGTGCGCCCTTCTTCGGCGCCAACCGGCCGGGCTCCCACGTGTCGCAGGGCGTCCGCGACGACTTCTGGGAGCAGTCGATGACCGTGGGCCTCAAGGGCGCCTACGACTGCATCGAGGCGTTCTCCGAGACCGACCTGACGGCCGACCTGCAGGCGATCGACGTGCCGACGCTGTTCATCCACGGCGACGACGACCAGATCGTGCCCTTCGCGGACGCGTCGAAGAAGGCAGTGAAGATCGTCAAGGACGCCGAGCTGAAGGTCTACCCGGGCGCGCCGCACGGGTTGTTCGCGACCGAGAAGGACAAGTTCCAGAAGGACGTGCTGGACTTCCTGCGCAGCTGAGGCAGCCCAAAGGCCTAGCGGAAGACGCCGATCTTCTTCGCCTGGTAGCCGGGGAAGATCTTCTTCCAGTCCTTGACGCCCATCCGGGCGCCGAGCAACTCGGTCAGCACGTCGCGGTAGTCGTTGGCACCGGCCAGGTCGCCCTGGTCGAGCGAGCCGGCCGACAGGCCCGGCCACCGCCCGTGCACCCGGCCGCCGTTCATGCCGCCGCCCAGCAGCAGCATGAGCCCGCCGTGACCGTGGTCGGTGCCGGAGTTGCCGTTGGCCTCGACCCGGCGGCCGAACTCGCTCATCGTGACGATCGAGGTGTTGTCGAGGGCCGGGCCGAGGTCGGTGGCGAACGCGCCCAGCGCGCCGGCCAGCTCGTTGAGCCGGTTGCGCATGTCGCCGCCGTCCGGCCCGCCGATGTTGGTGTGCATGTCCCAACCGCCGATGTCGACGGCGGCGACCCGCAGGCCCACCTTCGCCTTGATCAGCTGGGCGACGTCGCGGAGCTGGTCGGAGAAGCCGCCACCGGGCCACTGCCCGCTGCCCTGATAGTTGCTCTGGGCGATCTTGCGTGCGGTCGAGATGGACTTCAGCGTCTCGGCCGCCTGGCTGCCCAGCGGGTGGTTGCCCAGGCCCGTGTAGAGCGCCTTCAGCGCGGTCAGCGTCTTGTCCCGCATGCCGCTGCCGGCGCGCAGATCGAAGTCGCGGATGCCCTGGAGCACGAGCTTGCTCTGCCCGCCGACCAGCGACCGGGGCAGCGCCGAGCCTTCCGCGATCGCGCGGAACGTCGTGCCGGGTCCGAGCTGCTCGAGCACCCGATCCAGAAAACCGGTGTGTACGGCGGTCGAGGCGGCGCCGCGTTCCAGGCAGTCCTGGGCCTGGAAGTGCGACCGGCTGGCGTCCGGCGACGCGACCGCGTGCACGGCGGCCATCTTGCCGGCCTCCCAGAACGGAACCAGCGGCGCGAGCCCCGGGTGCAGGCCGAACCGGTCGTCGCCGGCCAGCAGCGCGCCGGGCTGCACGGCGATGCCGCGGCGGGCGTTGAGATAGTTGCGGTCGCCCCGCGGCACCACCACCGACAGGCCGTCCATGCCGCCGCGGAGGAAGACCACGACCAGCGTGCGGTTGGTGGTGGACGGCGCGCCGAACGCGACCCGCGTGGTGACGACCTGGTTGGCCAGGCTGGCGACGCCGACCGCGCCGGCGCCGGCCAGCACGCGGCGGCGGGTGAAACCCTTGCGCCACTGGTCGCGTTGCGCCTGCAGGTCCGCCGCCACCGCCTCGGCCTGCACCCGGATCGCCGCCTCGGGCAGGTTCGGGCCGTGCCGGGCCAGCTCGTCCGCCGTGCGTGGTCCATTGTCGACAGTCATGACCTCACCGCAACGCGTGGTAGATGGAGTCGAGCAGCAACGGCGCCAGGTGCTCGACCTTGCCACCGAGGCTGCTGTTGCGTACCGCGGTGCCGTCCTTCGCCGACAGGAACGTGAGCAGCGCCTTGCGGTGTCCGCCGGTGACCTTCTGGAACACGAGGCGTTCCGCCAGACCGTCCACATAGGGCCCCGTGGTGCTCGGCCGCTTGCCGATCAGACCCTCGACCTTCGGGTACGAGAGCCCGCGCTCGTAGCCGCCGATCAGCGCACGGTGCGCGTTCCACAGCGCGAGCGTGGCGTGCGCCGACCGCCAGGCGGCCGCGACATCGGGGTAGCCGTTCGGCGGCACCCACGCCATGGGCGCCTGACCGAACCGCTGCGTCATGAAGTAGAGCCCCTCGACGCCGGCCCGGGTGTCGGACCCGGGCGCGATGCCCAGCGCCCGCGCGGTGGCCACGAAGTTCTCCAGCGGCCGCCGGGTCTTCATGCCCGTCGCGATCCAGAACTCCTGCGAGCGGAACAGCACCCGCAGCACGGGCGCGATCGCGGTGCCGTGCTCGAGGTAGGTGTCGGCGAGCCGCTGCACGAGCCCGTTGGGCGGCGCGTCGCAGACGAACCGCACGGCCAGCTTGCGGGCGATGTTCTTCGCGGTCGACGGGTGGGTGGCCAGGTAGCTCAGGTACTTCTCGCCGACCTGCAGCCCTTTGGACCGCGAGGGGTTCTTGTCCTTGAAGCCCAGCACCTTCACCGGGTCGATCCAGTGCCGCTCGGCCGCGTAGCGGAACTCGCCCTCGTTGGTCACCGTGCGACCCGTCAGGATGTACGCGCTGTTGCGCACGTCCTTCTCGTTGTAGCCGCCGTCGATCCCGACCGTGTGCAGCTCCAACAGCTCGCGGCCGTAGTTCTCGTTGACGGAGCGACGGTCGGAGTCGGCGTTGTCGAGATAGCGCAGCATGGCCGGGTGCCGGGCGCTGGCCTTGAGCATGTCGGAGAACTTGCCGAGCGCGTGCTTGCGGATCACGTCATTGTCGTACGACGTCCGCACGTCCCAACCGCCGTCGAACGGGTTGGTCACGTTGAGGTGGTTCGACCAGAAGTCGACCATCACCTCGAAGAGCTGGCGGCTGCTCCACATCTGGCGGGCGATGGTGGCCTGGCCCAGCTCGTACTGCGCCTGCCAGTCGAACTCCTTGACCGTGCGACGGATCTCCGCGGTGCTCATCGAGACGGTCGGGAACGCGGTCAACGCCTTGGCCGCCACCGGATCGTCGACCTTGCCCGGGTTGAGCTGCTGCTCCAACCACTCGTCGATGCCCGTCTTGCCGGCCGCGTCGACCAGCGCCCGCGTCGGCCCGAAGGTCGCGCGGCGCAGCATGTGCAGGATCGGGTCGCGGCTGAGCAGGTTGCGGTTGGTCGGGGTCGCCTTCGCGGCGGCCGCGGCGGCGGCGCCCGCGGTGTCCATGAGACCCGCGGCGCCGAGGTCGATCGAGTCACCCAACGACTGGGTGTAGCTGGCGTCCCGGTCGGCGAACGCGCCCGCGTCCCGCGGCGACCGGGTCGAGGTGGCGCTGTCGCCGAGGGCGGCCGAGATGCCGCCGCCGCCCATCACGGCCGCGGCCGACCCGACCGCACCGGTCGCGACCACCGCGGCGCCGGCGCCGATCAGCACCTGCCGCCGGTTGCGAACCAGCTTGAGCAGCGTGGGCTCGCCGGCCTTGGCCAGCCGGGTGACCTTGGGCAACAGCGGGTCCACGGCCCGGTGCCGCGACGCGGCACGCCGTTGCGCCATCCCCACCCCTGCCTTCCCCCACCTACGGATCCAGGGCGGACCATAGATGTACGCAGCCGCGTCCCTCAATGCGAGCGGTCGTTTGTTAAGCCGGCCCTAAAGATCGTCGCCACCTTGCGGCCGAGTGGTTGACAGGTCGTCGCGCGGCCGGCCATCTCCACCCTCACCGGGGCGCTCCTGTTCGCCCTGGCCGAGGCCGGCGACTCACCGACGCCGCTCGCGTTCCTGGCCGCCCTCGCCGCCAGCGCCGCGTCCCCCCGCGCCCTCGACCCGGACGGCGCCGGCCGCCCCGCCCCCGGGCCCCATCGCCGCACGTCGCCTGATCGCCGTGCTCGCGCGCTCTGCCCCGCCGACCTGACCGGCCGGGCCGACCTTCCGCGCCTCCCATCCATCCCACCGCTGCGCGCCGCCTTGCTCTGCAGCCATATGCGCAACACCCCGCGCCGGAGGTGTTGCGTGTATGGCTGCAGAGCAAAGCCTGGCGAGCGGTGACCCCGATCGGTCGAGGAACGACCATGCTTGCTTTCACTCCGCTCGACGGCGGCGTAGGCGCCGCGACCTCTGTCCTTCCGGCCTAGCCGGCCTGCTTACGCCGCTGGCCGGCCCCTGCGCCGCGGCCCTGGCGGTCGTCGCCTTCACCCTGCTCGTGCGGCTCGCGATCTCGCCGCTCACCCTCGCCGCCGTCCGGGGCGCCTCGGCGGTGCGACGATCCCGGTCTTCGGCACCCTCATCGTCGCGCTGATCCTGCTCGCGGTCTTCTTCGCCCGCCGCTCACCGCGGGCCATTGGTCCACACCCGACCGGATTGGCCCGAGTGCTGCCCTTCATGTCCTTTCTCACCGTGCCGACGGCCCTCGTGCTGCCCCTCGCGGCCACGTTGTACCTGGTCACCACCACCGCCTGGACCGCGCTCGAGCACCTGGTGCTGCGCCGGCCCAGCCATTGACAAACGTTGTTGTGTCCGTTACAACCCGTCTGAGAGCGCTCTCACGGCCCGTCCCCCGCACGAGAGAGGCCATTCATGAGACGACGCGTCCTGATATCCATCGCCACCGCGACGATCACCGTCGCGGCCGTCGCCACGGCGGTCACCGCCAACGCATCCGTGCCGGCCACGCCTTCGGGCTGGAACCTGGCCTGGAGCGACGACTTCAACGGCTCGGCCAACACCCTGCCCTCGTCGGCCAACTGGATCATCGACACCGGCACCAGCTACCCGGGCGGGCCCGCCAACTGGGGCACCGGCGAGATCCAGACCTACACCAACAGCACGTCGAACGTGAGCCTCGACGGCTCCGGCAACCTGCGGATCACGCCGATCCGCAACGGCTCCGGGCAGTGGACCTCCGCTCGGATCGAGACCCAGCGCAGCAACTTCAAGCCCCCGTCGGGCGGGGTGCTGCGGATCGAGGGTCGCATCCAGATGCCCAACGTCACCGGCGCGCAGGCGGCCGGCTACTGGCCGGCGTTCTGGGCCCTCGGCGCGCCGTTCCGGGGCAACTACTGGAACTGGCCGGGCATCGGCGAGTTCGACATCATGGAGAACGTCAACGGCATCAACTCCGTCTGGGCCGTGCTCCACTGTGGAGTCGCGCCGGGCGGGCCCTGCAACGAGTTCAACGGCCTCGGCGCCAACCGGGCCTGCCCCGGTTCGACGTGCCAGTCCGCGTTCCACACCTACCGCTTCGAGTGGGACGCCAGCATCAGCCCGCAACAGCTGCGGTGGTACGTGGACGGCCAGCTCTACCACACCGTCACGCAGTCGCAGGTCGGCGAGCCGCACTGGACCAACATGACCAGCCACGCCGGCTACTTCATCCTGCTCAACGTCGCGATGGGCGGCGCGTTCCCCAACGGGGTCGCGGGCTCGGCCACGCCGACGGCCAGCACTGTCTCCGGCCGGCCGATGCTGGTCGACTACGTCGCGGTGTGGACCCGCGGCGGCGGTGGGACCAACCCGACCACCCCGCCGCCGACCGGCAACCCGGGTGGCGGTGGCTCCGCGTACAACCAGATCCAGGCGGAGTCGTTCAACGCGCAGAGCGGCGTGATCGTCGAGGCGTGCAGCGAGGGCGGCCAGAACATCGGCGCGGTCCGCAGCGGCGACTGGGTCCAGTTCAACAACGTCAACTTCGGCTCGACGCCGGCACGGGACTTCGTGGCCCGGGTCGCGTCGGGCGCCGGCGGCGGCGTCAGCGGCCTGGTCGAGGTGCGCCTCGACAGCCGGAGCAACGCCCCGATCGGCAGCTTCGCCCTGGCCAACACCGGCGGCTGGCAGAGCTGGCGGTCCGTACCGGGCAATATCACCCCAACCACCGGAACCCACACCGTCTTCCTGACGTTCACGAGCGGCCAGCCCAACGACTTCGTCAACGTCAACTGGTTCCAGTTCCGAAACTAGGTATTGACAAGTATCTGTAAACAGTCTTAATAATTGGCCATCTATCGATGTGAGCGCGGGCCCTAGGAGGACTTTCATGCGCTTGCGGACTCTGATGGTCACCGCGGCGGTCACCCTGCTCGGTGGGGTGACCGCTGTCGTGGTGGCGGCCCCCGCCCTGGCCGCCGGACCGACCGCGACCTTCGTCAAGACCTCCGACTGGGGCTCCGGCTGGGAGGGCAAGTACACGATCACCAACGGCGGCACGACCACCATGAACGGCTGGTCCGTCGCCTTCGACCTGCCGTCGGGCAGCGCGGTGAGCAGCTTCTGGGACGCCGACATGACGCGCTCCGGGCAGCGGTTCACGTTCACCAACAAGTCCTGGAACGGCACCCTGGCCCCGGGCGGCACCGCCGCGTTCGGGCTCATCGGCACCGGCTCGGGCTCCCCCGCCAACTGCACGCTCAACGGCGCCTCCTGCGGCGGCACGACCGACCCGGGCACCCAGCCGCCGGGCACGCCGGGCGCGCCCACCGTCACGGGCGTCACCCAGACCAGCATCGCGCTGTCCTGGGGCGCGAGCAGCGGCACCGTCACCGGCTACCGCGTCTACGAGGGCAGCGCGGTCCGCGCGACCGTCAGCGGCACGAGCGCCACGATCGGCGGGTTGGCCGCCAACACGACGCACACCTACACGGTCGCCGCCTACAACTCGGCCGGCGAGTCCGCCCGCAGCGCGGCGGTCACCGGCACCACCAGCGGCGGCACCGGCCCGCAGGTGCCCGGCGCGCCCGGCAACGCCCGGGTCACCGGCACGACCGGCAGCGCGATCTCGCTGGCCTGGAACGCGAGCAGCGGCACCGTCACCGGCTACCGCGTCTACGAGGGCAGCACCGTCCGCGCCACCGTCACCGGCACCACCGCGACGATCAGCGGCCTGCCGGCCTGCTCCTCCCGCACCTACACCGTGGCCGCCTACAACTCCGCTGGCGAGTCCGCCCGCAGCGCGGCCGTCAGCGGCACCACCACCGGTTGCTCGACCGGCCCGCTGCCGGCGCACTTCCTCACCGGCTACTGGCACAACTTCGTCAACCCGGCCGTCGAGCTGCGGCTGCGGGACACGCCGGCGGCGTACGACCTGATCGCCATCGCCTTCGCCGAGGCCACCGCCACACCCGGCGCGGTCACCTTCGCCGTCGACCCGGGCCTGGCGAGCGCGCTCGGCGGCTACTCCGACGCCGACTTCCGGGCCGACATCGCCACGCTGCACGCGCGCGGCAAGAAGGTGATCCTCTCCGTCGGCGGCGAGGCGGGCCGCGTGGCCGTCAACGACGCCACGAGCGCGACCAACTTCAGCAACTCGATGTTCAACCTCATCCAGTCGTACGGCTTCGACGGCGTCGACATCGACCTCGAGAACGGCCTGAACCCGACCTACATGGCCCAGGCGCTGCGGAGCCTGCGCAGCCGGGTCGGCGCCAACCTGATCATCACGATGGCGCCGCAGACGATCGACATGCAGAACCCGACGGTGTCCTACTTCAAGCTCGCCCTGGACATCCGCGACATCCTCACCGTGGTCCACACGCAGTTCTACAACTCCGGCTCGATGCTCGGCTGCGACCAGTCCTTCGCGTACTCCCAGGGCACGGTCAACTTCATGACCGCGCTCGCCTGCATCCAGCTCGAAGCCGGGCTGCGGCCCGACCAGGTCGCGCTCGGCCTGCCCGCCGGCCCCGGCGCCGCCGGTGGTGGCGTGGTCGCGCCGAGCCTGGTCAACCAGGCGCTGGACTGCCTGGCCCGCGGCACCAACTGCGGCAGCTTCCGCCCGCCGCGCACCTACCCGGGCATCCGCGGCGCGATGACCTGGTCCATCAACTGGGACGTCAGCAACGGCAACCAGTTCGCCAACACCGTCGACCCCCACCTCGCCACCCTGCCCTGAGGAGACACCGTGAGACCGATCAGAAAGGTCGCCGTCACCGCCGGCCTGGCCCTCGCGGCCATGGTGGTCGGCGTGGCGGTCGCCCCCGCCGCCTCCGCGGCCACGGCGGCGTTCGTCCGCACCGCGAGCTGGGGCTCCGGCTACGAGGCCCGGTTCACCGTCACCAACAACACGTCGTCGACCATCACGTCCTGGAACGTGGCGTTCGACCTGCCGAGCGGCACCTCGGTGAGCAGCTTCTGGGACGCCGACATGACGCGGTCCGGGCAGCGCTTCACGTTCACCAACAAGTCGTGGAACGGCACGCTGGGTCCCAACGCTACGGCCAGCTTCGGGTTCATCGCGGCCGGCGGCGGCGACCCGACCAACTGCACCGTCAACGGCGGCTCGTGCGCCGGCGGCGGCCCGACCAACCCGCAGGCCCCGCCGACGCCCGGCAACGTGCGGGTCACCGGCACCACCGCCAACTCGATCTCGGTCGCCTGGAACGCCTCGACGGGCGCCACGGGCTACCGGGTCTACGAGGGTACGACCGTCCGCGCGACCGTCACCGGCACCAGCGCCACGGTCGGCGGGCTGCCGGCGTGCACCTCGCGCTCCTACACGGTGGCCGCCTACAACGCGCAGGGTGAGTCGGCGAAGTCCGGCGCGGTGTCCGGCACGACCACCGGCTGCACCGGCGGTGGGACGGGCGCGATGAGCGCGGCCCCGTACATCTATTCCTGGGGCAACGTGCCGAACCTGAACACGGTCATGTCGGCCACCGGCATCAAGTGGTTCACCAAGGCGTTCGTCCTCTCCGGCGGCGGCTGCACACCGGCCTGGGACGGCAACCGGCCGATCAACAGCGCCGGCGACGCCCAGCAGATCGCGGCGATCCGGGCGGCCGGCGGCGACATCATCCCGTCGGTCGGCGGCTGGAGCGGCAACAAGCTCGGCCCGAACTGCGCCTCGGCCTCGGCGCTGGCCGGCGCCCTGCAACAGGTGATCAACACGTACAGCCTCAAGGCGATCGACCTCGACGTGGAGAACACGGACGAGTTCGAGAGCGAGGTCGTGCAGGACCGGATCCTCGGCGCGCTGAAGATCCTCAAGCAGAACAACCCCGGCCTGAAGACCATCGTGACGATCCCGACCGCGACCACCGGCCCGTCGTGGTGGGGCACCCGCCTGATCAACCAGGGCGCCGCGCTGCAGGCCAATGTGGACGTCTGGACCATCATGCCGTTCAACTTCGGCGGCGGGGCCGACATGTACGCGTCGACGGTCAGCGCGGCCGAAGGGCTCAGGAACGCGCTGAAGACGGCGTTCGGTTGGTCCGACGCGACTGCGTACGCCCACATGGGCATCTCCGGCATGAACGGCCGCTCCGACCAGAACGAGATCACCACGACCGCGCAGTGGGCCTCGATCCGCGACTGGGCCAAGGCCCGCGGCCTGGCCCGGCTGGCGTTCTGGTCGGTCAACCGCGACCGCGGCTGCCCCGGCGGCCCGCTCAGCTCCGACTGCTCCAGCATCGCGCAGCCGGACTGGGAGTTCACCCGCATCACCGCACAGTTCTCGTAACGCACCGACGACCCGCCGCCGCCACTGCCGAGGAAGGCGTGGCGGCGGTGTGGCGTCTCAGCCCTGTGCGTGGATCAACCGCAACAGGGTCTGGTGGGTCTCGAGGTCGGCCGCGGCCACCAGGCCGCCGATGCCGGTGTGCAGGGGCTGGCCGTGCAGGCCGGTGACCACGCAGCCCGCGGCGCGGCAGATCGCCAGGCCGGCCGCAAAGTGCACGCTGTCGCGCAGGTCGCCGTCGGTGACATAACCGGCCCGGCGTCCGCCCGCGACCCAGGTCAGCGCGAGCGTCGTCGACAGCACCCGCGGCCCGAACTCGGCGCCGAACGCCGGATCCGCCAGCAGGCTGGTCGCCTGGAAGAGGGCGGCGTTCGGGAACGGCGGGTCGAGGTTGACGTCGACCAGCCGCGACTCGGCCGACGGCGTGAGCGGGGTGTCGACGCCGGCCCGGCGCACCCAGGCCCCGGTGCCGTCGGTCCAGAAGACCTCGCCCGTCAGCGGGTCGACCGCGGCCGCGGCGCCGTCGCGCAGCGCGACGTTGACCGCGACCAGTGGGGTCTCGACCGCGAAGTTGAGCGTGCCGCAGAGCGGGTCGACCAACCAGGTGCGCCCGCCCGCCGGCCCGGTGCGGCCGGTCTCCTCGCCCAGGAAGCCGTCGTCGGGCCGATGCTCCCGGATCACACCGAGGATCGCCTGTTCCGACTCGATGTCGGCGGTGGTGGCGAAGTCCCGTCCCGTCTTGGCGTGCCGGTCGACGGCCGCACCGTAGTAGTGGCGGACCACGGCGGCACCGGCCTCGGCGGCCGCGACGGCCACCTCCGCGTCACTCAAGATCATGGAGCGATCGTAGGTCACCGATGCAGCGCGTCGGCCCGGCGGCGCTTGCGGACCTTCTTGCGCACCCACAGCGCGATGCTGACGACGATCAGCGCGAGGATGGCGTAGTCGAACCAGCGGGAGTACTGGTCGACCAGCTGCCACCGGGAGCCGAGCGCGTAGCCGGCGCCGACGAACAGCGTGTTCCAGACCCCGCTGCCGAGCGTGGTGAACGCGACGAACCGGCCGAGCGGCATGTGGTTGGCGCCGGCCGGGATCGAGACCAGGCTGCGCACCACCGGCACACACCGTCCTAACAGGACGGCCATGTTGGCGTGCCGCTCGAACCACCGGTCGGCCTTCTCCAGGTCGTCGGTGTCGACAAGCGGAATGTGGTCGAGCCAGCGCTTCAGCCGGTCCTCGCCGAGGCCGCGGCCGAGCCAGTAGAGGATCAGCGCGCCGACCACCGAGCCGGCCGTCGCCGCGATGATCACCAAGGGGAGGCTCATCCGCCCCTGGTTGGCCAGGAACCCGCCGAGCGTCAGCACGATCTCGCTGGGGATGGGCGGCACCAGGTTCTCGAGCGCGACCAGCAGGCCCACGCCGGGAACGCCCAGGGAGTCGATCACCCCGGCCACCCAGCCGGTCAGCCCACCAAGATCGCTCGGGTCGCCCTGTGCGGCCAGCGCCATGCCTCAACTCTCCTCGGGTCGGGGGATCTGGGATTTCTACCCGAGAAACCTGGAAACATGCTGATGGTCGGGCCCGCTCAGCTGGGGGCGGGTGTGATGTTGTTGTTGGCGCGGAACATGTTGGCCGGGTCGTACCTCGCTTTGATCTCCGCCAGCCGGCGCAGGTTGGCCCCGAACGCGCTGTCGACCGCGATGTCCGGCGGCTCGTCGGCGCGGCCGGTGAAGTTGAGATAGACCCCGTCGTCACCGTGTCGGGCCGACTCGCGGAACGCCTCGCGTACCCAGGCGATGTTGTCGGCGTTGTCCGCCGGGTCGGTCCAGTTGCCGTCGATGGAGAGCAGGAACGGCGAGGACCGCTGGGCGAACGCCGTCGCGTCGGGCGGCACCGCGGCGATCGCCCCGCCCATGTGGAACACGTTGACCAGCGTCTGCGGGCTGGGTCGCTGCTCGGCGCACCGCGCCACGAAGTCGATCGCCGCGTCGTCGAGCGAGGAGAGATAACGCGACTTCCAGTACGCCTGGAGCGTGTTGCGTGGGAAGAACGTGTCGAAGCTCTGCTGCACGCCGACGAACGGCAGCGGCCCCGACAGGTCGGCCAACGGCGTGCCGAGCTCGCGCAGCGGCCGCAGGATGTCCAGGCCCGCCGCGGCGTCACCGGCGTAGACCGCGCCGACCAGCGCGCAGGCCCGGTCATGCAGCGCGGGCGGCAACGCCGGGTCGGCCGGCATCGTGACGGTCAGGAAGCTCGCGGTCACCTCGTCCGGCGCGACGGCGACATAGTTGCGCCAGCCGCGCAGCACCTGGGCCGCCTCCTCGACCGGATAGAAGGTGCCGGCGAAGGCGACGGTCGGGCCGACGTCCACGAGCCCGAACGTGAACCAGGTGACGACGCCGAAGTTGCCGCCACCGCCGCGCAGCGCCCACAGCAGGTCGGTGTTCTCCGTCTCGGAGGCCACCCGCACCTCACCGTCGGGGCCGACCACCTCGGCCGCCAGCAGGTGGTCGCAGGAGAGACCGTATTTCCGGCGCAGCCAGCCGTAGCCGCCGCCGAGGGTGAGCCCGGCGACGCCGGTGTCGGAGACCACGCCGCCCGGCGCGGCCAGCCCGTAGGCCTGGGTCTCGCGGTCGACGTCGGCCCAGACCGCGCCACCCTGCGCCCGGGCGAGCCGCGCGGCCGGGTCGACGTGCACGGCGTGCATCGGCGCGAGGTCGATCAGCATGCAGCTGTCCGATGCGGACAGCCCGGCGATCGAGTGCCCACCGCCGCGCACGGAGACGACCAGGCCGTTGTCTCGGGCGAAGGTGACCGCGTCGCGCACGTCGGCCGCGCCGAAACAGCTCACCACCAGCGCCGGGTCGCCGGGGTGCATCGCGTTGAACACCTCGCGGACGTCGCCGAACCCGGTGTCTTCGGGCGCCAGCACCGGGCAGGAGACCCGCCCGCGCAGCTCCTCGATGACTTCATCGGTCAGGGTCGCCAGACCGCCCTGGACGGTCGTCGCGGTGATCGTCATCGCGCCCACCTCCGAACCCGAACATTTTACGCATAGCGGGGCCGGGCTGGGGTGGTGTTCAGCGGCTTTGCTCTGCAGCCAAAGACGCAACACCCGCGGTCGGGGGTGTTGCGCATATGGCTGCAGAGCAAGAGGGGCCGGCCTTGCTCTGCAGCCATGGGCGCAACACCCCTGGCCGCACGTGTTGCGTATATGGCTGCAGAGCAAAGCCGCGCCAGAACCTACCCCCGCCAGCCCGACGACCGCTGGCTCCGCACCGCGGCGTAGACCAACCACGCGGCCAGGTTGGCCAGCTCGACCCGCTGCCAGACCCCCTCGTGCGGCCCCTCCCGCACCAGCTCGACCAGCAGGCCGAGGTTCACCACGACACTCCCGACAGCCAACCCGCCGGCCCACGTGCGGTCGGCGCTGCCGGGCCGCGCCGCGAGCCAGAACGAGACGATCGAGCCGATCCCGCCCAGCGCCGCGAACACCGAGGTCAGCGTGTGCGGGTCCAGCGCCACGTCGGCCAGGTCGCCGGAGAGCTCCGGGCAGTCCGGGTCGATCGACGGGGCGCAGGACAGCGCGGTCAGGCTGCTGTCGAAGATCGTGGCCAGGCCGAACGCCGCCGCGGACAGCCAGCCCGCCCGTTCCGCGGTGGGAACGCGGCGGCCGACCAGGAGGCGGGCCGAGCCGAGCAGGGCCAGCGAGCCGGCGGCCAGGTCGGCCACCCGGAACAGCTGGTGGTAGGGCTGGTCCGTGGCGGCCAGGTCGCTCGCCAACCCGCCCGCGATGCCCAGCCGCGGGTTGAGCCACGGGCCGAGCAGCCACGAGCTGTAGAGCGCGGACGACGCCGCGAACGCGGCCGCCGGCCAGCGCGGCGGCCTCACGACGCGGCGCGGACGAGGGGGAACGGCAGCGTCTCCCGGATCGAGCGGCCGGTGAGCAGCATGACCAGCCGGTCGACGCCGATGCCGAGGCCACCGGTGGGCGGCATCGCGTACTCCAGCGCCTGCAGGAAGTCCTCGTCGAGCTCCATGGCCTCGGGGTCGCCGCCCGCCGCGAGCAGCGACTGCTCGGTCAGCCGGCGCCGCTGCTCGACCGGGTCGATCAGCTCCGAATAGGCCGTGCCCAGCTCGAAGCCGAAGCCCACGAGGTCCCACCGCTCGGCCAGCCGCCCGTCGTGCCGGTGCTGGCGGGTCAGCGGCGACACCTCGGTCGGGAAGTCCTTGTAGAACGTCGGCAGGTCCGTCTTCGACTCGACCAGGTGCTCGTAGAGCTCCAGCAGCACCGCGCCGCGGGTCCACTTCGGGTCGTACGCGATCTCGGCCTTGTCGCAGTAGCGGCGCAGCGTCGCCACGTCGGTGTCGGCGTCGACCACCTCGCCGAGCGCGGTCGACACGGCCTCGTTGACCGTCCGCACCGGCCAGTCGCCGGAGATGTCGACCTCCTCGTCGGTGCCGGGCCGGCGCGCCACCGCCTGCCCGTACGCCGCGATCGCCGCCTCCTGGATCAGCTCGCGGGTCAGCCGCAGCATCGTGTCGTAGTCGCCGTAGGCCTGGTAGGCCTCCAGCACCGTGAACTCCGGGTTGTGGCTGTAGTCGGCGCCCTCGTTGCGGAACGTCCGGCCGAGCTCGAAGACCCGCTCGACACCGCCGACGGCCAGCCGCTTCAGGTAGAGCTCGGGCGCGATCCGCAGATAGAGCTTCAGGTCGTACGCGTTGATGTGGGTGGTGAACGGCTTGGCGTTGGCGCCGCCGTGGATCCGCTGGAGGATCGGCGTCTCCACCTCGAGGTAGCGGCGGCCGACCAGCGACTCGCGCAGCGCGAAGATGGCGTTGCTGCGGGCCCGCAGGATGTCCCGCGAGCGCTTGTTGGTCACGAGGTCGAGATAGCGCTGCCGGACCCGGGCCTCGGGGTCGGCCAGGCCGCGGTGCTTGTCCGGCAAGGGCCGCAGGCACTTGGCGTTGAGCTGCCACGAGGTCGCCTCGACGGTCAGCTCGCCGGTCCGGGTGGTGATCACCTCGCCGGTGACGCCGACGTGGTCGCCGATGTCGATCGTGTCGTCGAACGTGTCGACCGCGCCGCGGCCGCCGAGCATGACCTGCAGGTCGCCGCTCCAGTCGCGGATGGTCGCGAACAGCAGGCCACCGTGCGTGCGCATCAGCATGACCCGGCCGGCGACGCCGACCGTGTCGCCGCTGCGCTTGTCCGGCGCCAGGTCGCGGTGGGCGGCGACCACCTCGGCGCAGGTGTCGGTCCGCGGATAGTTCACGGGGTACGGGTCGACGCCGTTCTCGATCAGCCGGGCGCGCTTGGCCAGCCGGACCCGCATCTGCTCGGGCGCCTTGTGGTCGATCGCCCCGGGCGGCGGCGGGGCCTCGGCCTCGTCGATCTCCTCCGCCGCCCGGGCCCGCTCCCCCGCGTCCGGCGGCAGCACGTCGAGCTGGGAGCCGGGGCTGCCCGGGATCGCGAGGAAGCCCTCCGCGATGGCCGACGAGATGCCGACGCGGACCAGCTCGCGGCGCTCGCCGTAACACAGGTAGCGCGGCTGCCAGACCGGGTGGTACTTGGCGTTGGACCGGTACAGCGACTCGAGCTGCCACCAGCGGGAGAAGAACAGCAGCAGCTTGCGCCAGAGCCGCAGGATCGGGCCGGCGCCGATCCGGGCGCCCTCCTCGAACACCGCCCGGAACACCGCGAAGTTCAGCGAGACCCGGTCCACGCCGAGGCGCGGCGCGTTCTCCATCAGCGCCGCGACCATGAACTCCATCGCGCCGTTCTCGGCGTCGGGGGCCCGGCGCATCAGGTCGAGGGAGACGCCGTGGGTGCCCCAGGGGCTGAACGAGATGATCGCCTTGACCGCGTTGTTCCTGTCGATCGCCTCGACCAGCATGCAGCGCCCGTCGGCGGGGTCGCCGAGCCGGCCGAGGGCCATCGAGAAGCCGCGCTCGCTCTCCGTGTCGCGCCACGCCGTGGAGAGTCGGGTCAGCTCTTTCATCTCCTCCTCGGGGATGTCGGAGTGCCGGCGGACGGTGGCGGTGTAGCCGGCCCGCTCGACCCGGTTGACCGCCTGCCGCACCGGGCGCATCTCCCGACCGTCCAGGGTGAACTCCCGGGTCAGCAGGATCGCCTCGTCGCCGAGGTGGATGACCTTGAGACCGGTCCGGGCGTACGCGATCGCGCCCTCCTCGCTGGCCCCCATCACCGCCGGTGTCCACGCGTAGTAGCGCGCCTGGGCCAGCCACGCGTCGATCGCCGGCCCCCACGCCTCGGGGTCGCCGACCGGGTCGCCGCTGGCCAGGCTGACGCCGTTGACCACGCGGTAGGTGACCGCGGACTTGCCGGTCGGCGAGAAGATCGCCGACTTGTCCCGCCGGGTGGCGAAGTAGCCGAGCGAGTCGCGGTCGCCGTACTTGGCCAACAGGGTGCGGATCTGCCGCTCGTCGCCGGCGTGCAGCTCGGCGTTGCGGCGCTGCGAGCGCAGCAGGGTGGCCAGCGCCGCGAAGACGGCGGCGGCGCCGAACAGCCCGAGGATGAAGCTGACCCAGCCGGGCGCCGCACCGACCCGGGTGATGTCGAAGCTGAACCCGCCGCCCAGCACCCGCTCGGTGGCGTACGCCAGCTGGTTGCCGGTCCCCTGCAGGCTGCCGGGGAACGCGGTGACGAGGCTCAGCCCCAAACCGATGCCGATGATCAGGGTGCCGATGAAGACCGTGAGCGCCCGCCGCACGCTGCCCTTGGCCACGTGCGCGTAGAACTGGTTGCGGAACAGGATCAGCGCGGCCAGCGCGACGACCGAGATGGCCAGGCTGCCCCAGAGCAGGGCGAGCTCGCCGGTGGTCTCGAAGAGCCGGTTGCCGGCATCGTCGAGCAGCTCGGCGTCCGACACGCTGGACAGCACGATGGCCAGGATCGCGGTGATCAGCACGCTCAGGCTGAAATAGATGGTCAGCAGCCACCACGCCACCCGCTTGCGGCGCAGCGTCGCGGTCGCCAGGGCGGCCAGGAAGACGGCGTACGCGATGTTGGCCGGCGCCGGGATGATCAGCGCGTCGATCGTCTCGCGGACGGGCTGCACACCGGTGTGGAAGATGTGCCCGATCGCGGCGATGAACGAGACGATCGCGACGAACCACATGACCAGGCCGAAGATCCGGGGAACGTAGCGGCCCCAGCCCAGGCCCCGGGACCGGGCTATCGGTGTGGCGGCGGAGATCTCCGCGGCCTCTTCGACTGTCGTGGTCACGTGGCGCCCCCGATGTCCTGAGCGAGCCGCGGGATAGCGGCGGATCCCAACTCCGACCATAAGTTGCTACCTAGAATGATTCTCGTAAAACGGACTTATAGCCGGCGAGGGGGTGGGGTACGCCATGGCCGGATGGTTCACCCGCACGATCGTCGAAACGAACCGGCTTCCGCTGTTCTGCTTCTTCGCGGGGTTCATCGTCACGTTCGCGTTCATCCGGTTCTCGGTGCGGATGATCCGGGCGAACGTGAAGTGGTGGCCCGGCAACGTGACGCCCGGCGGCCATCACATCCACCACGTGGTGTTCGGGGTGATCTTCATGATCGTCGCCGGCGTCACGGGCTTCGCGCTCAACACCGACAACGGCGCGGCGAACGCGGTCTTCGCCGGCATATTCGGTCTCGGCTCGGCTCTCGTACTCGACGAGTTCTCGCTGATCCTGCACCTCGACGACGTCTACTGGTCCGAGAAGGGCCGCACCTCCATCGACGCCGTGTTCATCGCGGTCGCGTTCACCGGGCTGCTGCTGCTCGGCATCCGGCCGATCGGCGTCGACAACTTCACCGAGGCCCGCGCGGCCGGCGAGTCCACGCTGACCACCTGGCTGGTCGGCACGGCGGCGCTGGTGCTCAACTTCCTGCTCGCCGGCATCACATTGATCAAAGGCAAGATCTGGACCGGGCTGATCGGCCTGTTCCTCCCGATCCTGATCCTGGTCGGCGCGATCCGGCTGGCCCGACCGCACTCGCCCTGGGCCCGCTGGCGCTACCAGCGCGACAAGCCGCGGGCGCAGCGCAAGATGACCCGCGCGGTCGAACGTGAGCGCCGGCTGCGGGGGCCGATGATCGCCGGCAAGGACTGGCTCCAGAACATGATCGCCGGACGCCCGGACGCGCCGACGTCTTCGACGGATTAGCCGCACCGGAAGGCTGGGTAACCATGGATGCATGTCAAACGTGGTGGCAGATGCCCCGCTCGAGCGGGACGCCGGCGATTCGTTGTTGACCGTCGGCGTCGAGGAGGAGTTCCTCCTGGTCGACCCGGCGACCGGCGCGGCCGCCGAGGCGGTCGACCAGGTCCTCGAGGAGGTGCCGCCGGACCTGCGGGGCCAGGTGCAGCACGAGTTCCTGACCAGCCAGATCGAGATCGGCAGCCCGCCCGGCCTGCAGCTGGAGGCGCTGGCGCACTCGCTGGGCCTGCTCCGCTCGGGGCTGTCCGCCGCCGCCGAACGCGCCGGCTTCCAGCTGCTCGCGGTGGGCACGGGTCCCGCGGGCCCCGACGACGAGCACAGCCCGCGCATCTACGAGAACCCGCGCTTCCACCGCATGATCGAGCGCTACGGCAACGTGTCGCCCGGCCCCGGCTACAACGGCATGCACGTGCACGTCGGCATACCCAGCCCGGAGATCGGCGTCGAGGTGCTCAACCACCTCCGCCCCTGGCTGCCCATCCTGCACGCGGCGACCGCGAACTCCCCGTTCTACAACGGACGCGACACCGGCTACGCGAGCTGGCGCTCGGTGCTCTGGAACCGCTGGCCCCCGGTCGGTCCGACGCCCTGGCTGGAGTCGCACGCGCACTACCTGCGCATCGTCGACGAGCTGATCGACTCGGGCATGCTGCTCGACGAGGGGATGCTCTACTGGTACGCCCGGCTCTCCTCCCACCTGCCCACCGTGGAGATCCGGATCGGCGACGTCTGCCTCACCATCGACGACACGATCCTGGTCGCCGCCCTGATCCGGGGTCTGGTGGCGGCCGCGATGGAGGACATCGAGGCCGGCCGGCCGGCGCTGGCGGTCGAGCACCACCTGCTGGTCGCCGCCCACTGGCGGGCCGCCCACGACGGCCTGGAAGGGCTCGCCTGCGACCTGTTCGAGGGCGGCAGCCACCCGGCGTGGAAGATGGTCCGCAGGCTCTTCGACCGGATCGGCCCGCACCTCGAACGGCACGGCGACCTGGAGACGGTGAGCTACCTGCTGGGCCGGCTGCACACACACGGCACCGGGGCGGCCCGGCAGCGTTCGGTGTTCACCCGGACCGGGGAGATGAGCCAGGTGATCGACTATCTCGCGGTGCAGACCCGTGGCTGAGCGGCTCGTGGTCCTGGGCGGCGACGCGGCCGGGATGTCCGCCGCGTCCCAGGCCCGCCGGCGCCGGAAGGCCGACGACCTGTCGATCGTGGCGTTCGAGCGCGGCCGGTTCACCTCCTACTCCGCCTGCGGCATCCCGTACTGGGTCGGCGGCCTGGTCGACGAGCGCGACGAGCTGGTGGCCCGGCAGCCGGAGGTGTTCCGCGCCGACTACGACATCGACGTGCGGACCCGGCACGAGGTCGTCGACATCGACCTCGAGCGGCGGGAGGTGGTCGCCGTCGCTCTCGACGAGGGCCGGCGCGAGGTCCGCGAGCCCTTCGACCAACTGGTGTACGCCGTCGGCGCGACCCCCGTGCACCCCCGCTGGGCGGAGTCCGGGATCAGCGGCGTCTTCGGCGTGCAGACCCTCGACGACGGCGACGCTTTGCACGCCTGGCTGCTCCGCGACCCCAAGCCCGAGCGGGCCGTGGTGGTCGGCGGCGGCTACATCGGCGTCGAGATGGCCGAGGCGATGATCAACCGCGGCCTCTCCGTGACGCTCGTCGAGCGCGGCCCGCAGCCGATGTCGACCGTGGACCCCGATATGGGCGAGCTGGTCGCCGACCGGCTCCGCACGCTCGGCATCGACGTGCGCACGGGCGTGACGGTGACCGGCCTCGACCACCGCGAGGGCGTCGTCTCCGCGGTCCGCACCGAGGACGGACCGATCCCGGCCGACATCGTGGTGCTGGGCCTCGGCATCAAGCCCAACACCACGCTGGCCCGGGACGCCGGCCTGCCGCTCGGACCGACCGGCGGCGTCCGGGTCGACCTGCGGATGCGGGTGGTCGGCGTGCCGGGCGTCTGGGCCGCCGGCGACTGTGTCGAGTCGGTGCACCGGGTCACCGGCCAGCCGGTGCACATCCCGCTCGGCACCCACGCCAACAAGCAGGGCCGGGTCGCCGGCATCAACATCGGCGGCGGGTACGCCACGTTTCCCGGCGTGATCGGCACGGCGGTGACCCGGGTGTGCGACCTCGAGGTGGCCCGCACCGGGCTGCTGTCCCGCGAGGCCGACGACGCCGGCTACTCCTACGTCACCGCCACCGTCGAGTCGACCAACCGCGCGGGCTACTTCCCCGGCGCCGACCCGATGACCATCAAGCTGCTCGCCGAACGGGGCACCGGTCGGCTGCTCGGCGCCCAGATCGTCGGCCGATCCGACGCGGCGAAGCGGATCGACCCGCTGGCGGTCGCGCTGTGGAACAAGATGACCGTCGAGGACATGGTCGGGCTCGACCTCGGCTACGCGCCGCCGTACGCCCCCGTCTGGGATCCGGTGCTGATCGCGGCGCGGAAGGCGGTCGACGCGCTCGGGATTAGATAGGCATGGATTTCGGCCACAACGGGTAATCGCCTCTCCGTAACCACTGATGGAGGTGTGTTGTGGTCAAGATTCCGTCGTTCGCGCGGCGCGAGGAACGCGCCGATGTGGACGAGCACCGCGCCGCGACCGAGGAGACCGTGGTCCGCGACCGTTCGTCGGACGACACCGAGCGGGTGGAGCGGGCCGACCGGCCCACCCTGTTCGGACGCTGGGCCGACCGCGACCGCACCCGGGTGGACGCTGCCGCCGCCGGCCGTCCGGCGCCCGCGACCCCTGGTTCGCACGCGCCGTCGACCGGGCCGAACGCCCCGACCGCGGAGGAGCGCCGGCTCGCCGCGACCGACGTGACCGAGGAGCGCCGGCGTGCCGGCGCTGACGTGACTGAGGAGCGGCGGCTGGCCGGCGCCGGCGTGACGGACGAGCGCCGGTCGCATGACATGGACACGGACGAGGAGCGCCGACTGCGCGGCACCGACGCCGCCGACGCCCGCCCGACGTCGCCCGCCGGTCCCGCCACCGACACCGAGACCCGGCCCGAGGTCGTCCCCGCCGGGCCGAAGCCGCGGACCAGCGTGCTGGCGACGCTCAGCCTGGTCCTCGCGATCTGCGGCGCCTTCCTCGTGCTCAGCGGCGCCCTCGCCGGCTACGGCATCGCCGTCGCCGCGATCGGCTTCCTGTTCGCGGTCGCCGCGTTCCCCGCGACCCGCCGGCGGCACGTCGCCGGCAAGCTCGACGCCACGCTCGGCCTGATCATCGGTGGCGCCGCCGTGGTGGTCGGCATCCTCGCCTTCACCGGCACGTTCACCTGGCCGACCACGGACGCCGACTGGGTCGAGCGCTTCCGTGGGTGGCTTGACTCACAGTTTGTCGACCGGTTCTGACGGGAAAGTAGGTCCGCGGAGCGGCACGGACAAACGTTCCGAGGCTGGGAGAAGTGGTTCACTGATCCCACAGTTGCTTGGGGGGCAGCGGTTCGCTGCCCCCCAAAATGCTGTCCGGGGCACGCAACGAATCAGGGGTGCCCGCCGGGAATCACGCAACGATCTTCCGCAGGACGCAATCCTTTCCCATGGCCCGCGTACGACCTGCGCACATAGCGTTGCCGGCATGACGATGGACTCGGTCGGCGGACGGCGGTACCTCATGTGCCGGCCGACGTACTTCGCCGTTAACTACAAGATCAACCCGTGGATGGACCCCACGGCGCCCTACGACACGGCGCTGGCCATCGCGCAGTGGTCGACGCTGCGGCAGACCTTCCTCGACCTCGGGCACCAGGTCGAGGAGATCGACCCGCTGCCCGGTCTGCCCGACATGGTGTTCGCGGCGAACGGCGCGACCGTTGTCGACGGGACCGTCCTCGCCGTCCAGTTCCGTGACCCGGAGCGGGCCGACGAGGGTCCGGCCTACCGCGCCTGGTTCGAGCGCGCCGGCTACGCCGTACACGAGGCGAAGTTCGTCAACGAGGGCGAGGGCGACCTGATGCTCGCCGGCGACGTGGTGCTCGCCGGCACCGGGTTCCGCACGACGCACGCCGCGCACGCCCGGGCCCAGGAGGTGCTCGGCCGGCCGGTGATCACGCTGCAGCTGGTCGACCCGCGCTTCTACCACCTCGACACGGCGCTGTGCGTGCTGGCGGGCTCCGACGGGGTCGGGCCGGCGCGGATCGCGTACCTGCCGGAGGCGTTCTCGCCCGGCTCCCAGGCCGTGCTGCGGCGGCTGTTCCCGGACGCGGTGATCGCCTCGGTGGCCGACGCGGAGGTGCTGGGCCTCAACGCGGTCAGCGACGGGTCGACGGTGGTGCTGCCGGCGCAGGCGACCGGGCTCGCTTCGGCGCTGCGGGAGCGGGGCTACCGGACAATCGGTGTAGACATGTCAGAACTGCGTAAAGCGGGCGGCGGACCGAAGTGCTGCACGCTCGAGCTGCGTACGGGCGGAGGGGCCGACTCATGATTCTCGACGACGTGCTGCGCACGCCCGCGGCCATCCGCGACGCGGAGCGCCACACCGCGCACAACTACCACCCGTTGCCGGTCGTGATCGCCACGGGCGAGGGCTCGTGGGTCACCGACATCGACGGCCGGCGTTACCTGGACTTCCTGGCCGGCTACTCGGCGCTCAACTTCGGGCACCGGCACCCGGCCCTGATCGCGGCGGCGCACGCCCAGCTCGACCGGGTCACGCTGACCAGCCGGGCGTTCGTACACGACCAGTTCGCTGCCTTCTGTTCGGGGCTGGCCGAGCTGTGCGGCAAGGACCAGGTCCTGCCGATGAACACCGGCGCCGAGGCCGTCGAGACCGCGATCAAGCTGGCCCGCAAGTGGGGCTACCAGGTCAAGGGCGTGCCGGCCGACCAGGCGACGATCGTGGTCGCCGACGGCAACTTCCACGGCCGCACGACGACGATCATCTCGTTCTCCACGGACCCGGACGCGCACGACGACTTCGGCCCCTACACGCCGGGCTTCCGACTCGTGCCCTACGGCGACCTCGAGGCGATGGCCGCCGCGATCGACGACACGACGGTGGCCGTGCTGATCGAGCCGATCCAGGGTGAGCAGGGCGTGGTCGTGCCGCCGGACGGCTACCTGCCGGGCGTGGGGGAGCTGTGCACGCAACGCAACGTGCTGTTCGTGGCCGACGAGATCCAGTCGGGCCTGGGCCGCACGGGCGACACCTTCGCCTGCGATCACGAGCAGGTCATCCCCGACGTGTACGTGCTGGGCAAGGCACTCGGCGGCGGCATCGTGCCGGTGTCGGCGATCGCCGCCAACGCGGACGTGCTCGGCGTCATCAAGCCGGGCCAGCACGGCTCCACGTTCGGCGGCAACCCGCTCGCCTGCGCGGTCGCCATCGAGGTGGTCAATCTGCTGAAAACCGGCGAGTTCCAAGCGCGGGCCAAGGAACAGGGCGCCTACCTGCACGCCGAGTTGGCGGGCCTGGTCGGCGACGGCCTCCTCGCGGTCCGCGGCCGCGGCCTGTGGGCCGGCATCGACGTGGACCCGGCCTTGATGACGGGCCGCGAGGCATGCGAGCGCCTGGCGGAACGCGGAATACTGGCCAAGGACACCCACGGCTCGACCTTGCGCCTGGCCCCACCGCTGATCATCGACAAGGACGACATCGACGTCGCGGTGAGCGCCCTGCGCGGCATCTTGAAGTAGCTGCGAGGGTGGCGGGGACGGGCTCTCGCGGTGGCGCGGGGCCCGGTCCCCCGGGCGGCTTCGCGGTTGGCCTTTGCCGGCCACGAAGGTCTGCGGGCTCTCCCCGACTGGCTCCGGCGCGTTGCGAGCGGTGACACCTCCGTGGTCCTGCGGCGCCCCTGACCGGCCTGGACAGCCGCCCGCGGCTGACCGGACCGGCCTGGACAGCCGCCCGCGCTGGGTCGACCTCGCGCAACCCGGCCTCTGCCCGTCGCCACCGCCGACCGGCTCGGTAAAGCCGGACCGCTGATCGGCCAGGACGGCTTCACCCACGATTCGTCCGGACAGCCGGCGCCTGATCGATCTGACGACGAGCAGAGCCCGACCGGGCTCCTCCGACGTGGATCCGCCAGCCGATCGCGGACCCGCCGCCGCGCGATCGCCCCAAGCCACGCCCTGAACCTCAATACGGCGCGGCTCAACCGGCTCTGCGTCGGCGGTCTCGGCCTTGAACCGAGCGGTTGGGCGTTGACGGGCCTGGCCTTGCCCGGCTCAACCTTGCCCGGCTCAACTTGGATCAGCGCCGCCCACATCAGCTCGTCCCGGCCCAGCGCCGCCCCGACCATCTCCACCCCAGCCACCTCGGACCGGACCGACTCAGACCTGGCCAGCTCCGCCCCGACCACCTCCGCCCCGACCACCTCGCACCGAACCGGCTCGGGCGCGGCAAGCTCCGCCCCGGCCAGCTCCGCCCCGACCACCTCGCACCGAACCGGCTCAGACCCGGCCAGCTCCGCCGCGGCCACCTCGGACCGGACCGGCTCGGGCCTGGCCAGCTTCGTTCCGACTGGCTCGACCTTGGCCCCATCGTCTCTAGCTGCGTAGGCCGCTGATCTCGGTGGCATAGCCGGCGCGATGGCCCCGGCCTCGACGTCCGTGCCCGCTCGGACCGAGGCGCGAGCCCGCGTCACCGGACCGCCCAACGTCGCAACCAGCCCGACCGCTTCTGCCGCGACCAACCGCGGGCCCCACTTAGCGAAAACCTCCGCGCCATCGGGAACATGGCCATAAAGCCGGCGCAACTTCCACGCATGCCGCAACGCCAGACCCCGGTCCCGATCCCGGGCATGCTCACGCCGAAAATTCTCACCCTCAACCGAATAGTTACGACGCTTCGTCCTATCCCGCATGGCGGCCAACTGAGCCGCCGAGAAAAGCCGAAGCTGTCGCATGCGGAAATTATCTCGCGACGCCAACCTACTCCGCTATCATTCGATCTACCTCAATATTCCTTCAATTGAAGATTCCAGGCAGGCAAATGGGAACCAGTGACCGCACCGCCCCACCGAAGGCGGCGCGGGTATAGCCACACAAGCAAGCCGGCTGACCGTGCCGCAGCGGGCTCCTGCCGGCGGAGGCGATAGCAGTTCAATACCGGACAATGAATCGAAGCGGCGTTCACCGCGTCAGGTGCGTAGGACCGGCAATCACATTCGTGGTCAAGTCGTTTCACGACGACGCGCACTCGGCCGGACCTTAACACCGCCCCCGTAGACTCAGCTAACACAAAATCGGGTGCGACATCGAGGACCGCGCAAAGGCGTAATCGAAATGCATTCTCGCGAGTCGCCGCGTTGCCCCTGAACCGCAAATAACGATATCGGCCGCGGCAGCTACACGATCCCCGCGTAGGCACTGCGGGCGGCAAGAACTAACGCCTGTCCAACGCCCGCATTGTCGAGGTCGGCGCTTCTGCCATGACCGAACTGGGATTAGTCACGCCGCCCGTCGTCCATGTGCGGGCCCGCGCCACCTGGACGCCCGGATAGAGCTCGACCACATCGCCCAGCCCCAGCACCCTGCTCTGCGACTTCAGCGTCATCCGGTGGTCCTCGTCGATCGAGCCGCCGGGGCGCAGGCCGGTGCCGTTGGTGCTGACGTCGTGCACGACGAGATCGGGCCCGTGCAGCTCGAAGCGCACGTGGTTGCGGCTGATCCAGCGGCGGGCCTCGTCGTTGAGCCACTGCCCGAGCATCACGCCGCGGTCGGGTGCGCGGCCCACGATGACCGGCTGGTCGGCAGCCACCACGAAGCGTTGCCGGACCACGCCGCCCACTCGGGCCGACAGGACCTCGACCGGCGGGCGCGGGCCGCCGTCGCCGAGCCGCTGCTCGTGGCGCGGGCAGGTGGGTGCGCCGGTGCGCAGGCTGGGTGGCGGTTGGCCGCCGGGGCGGCCGGCCGGGCGCGCACCGTAGGACGAGCAGCCCGGCTCCGGGCACCGCCACAGCCGGGACAGCAGTTTCAGCCCCACGGGTGACGGGTCGGCCATTCCGGGCTCGGCACCGCCGCCGACCCGGGCGATCAGGGTCGGGCCGCCGGGGCCGTTGACCGGGGCGAGCAGGCGGCCGGGCTGCGCCAGCCAGCCGTAGCGCTGCCGCGCACCGTCGAACCGGTTGCGGCTGACGACCGGCAGGCCGAGCAGCTCGGCGACCTCGAGCAACCGGTCGCCCGGCTCGCGCAGCACCTCGATGCGGCCGTCGTCGGCCCAACGGCGTACCACCATGCGCTCGTTGGAAGTCAGATCGGCGTCGGAGATCAGTGCCCGCGGCGCGATCACGTAGACCGGGACATTCTCCTCCTCGAGCTGGCGACCGAGGGCGTCGACCGCGATGCCGAGGCGCAGCAGCGTCGCCGGGCGGCCGCCGTCGAGGTCGACGAACCGGCTGACCTCGCCCAGGTCGACGACGGCGCGGGCCAGCGCGGGGTCGAGGCACAGCCGGCTTTCGATCGCGTCGAGGACGCGGGAGATCTCGAACCTCATGCCGCGTCCTTCACGATCGCGTCGATGCGGCGGGCCAGCTCGAGGTCTTTGACGGTGACCCCGCCGGCCGAGTGGGTGCTCAGCGTGAACCGCAGGCGCCGCCAGCGGATGTCGATGTCGGGGTGGTGGTCGAGCTCCTCGGCCACTTCGGCGACGCGGTCGACGACCGCGATCGCGCCCGGGAAACTGGCCAGCTCCGCGCCGCGGCTGATCGCCGAAGGATCACCCGCCCAACCGTCGAGCTCGGCCAGCGCCGTCCGCAGCTCTTCGGCACCCAAGACCTCTGCCACGCACCAGACCATACCGCCCACGCGCACGCGCGCAATCCCGTTACGACCAGCTCACGGGCGGTGGTGGTGGGCCAGCGCCGCATGGTGATCGGCACCGTCCCGCGCCCTGGGGTCGGCATGCACAAGAGCCCACGCCAAGCGGGGTACGCCGTGCAGGAGCCGATGTTCGGCCGCCACCGCGATGGCGTGCGCGGCCACCACGTCGAGCCGCTCGTCGACCACGATCTCGCACTCGGCGCGCAGCCGGTGACCGATCCAGCGGAGCCTGGCGGGGCCGATGTCGAGCACGCCGTCGGTCTCCCGCAGCGTCCGTTCGACCGCGTCGAGCAGGGCGGGGTCGACCGCGTCCATCAGCCGCCGGTAGACCTGCCGGGCCGCGCCGGCCAGCACCGCCAGGATCGCGACCGTGATCAGCAGGCCGACGACGGGGTCGGCCCAACGCCAGCCGAGCGCGAGGCCGCCGGCGCCGACCAGCACGCCGAGCGAGGTGAAGCCGTCCGTGCGCGCGTGCAGGCCGTCGGCGACCAGCGCGGCCGAGCCGATCCTGCGGCCGACCGTGATCCGGTAGCGGGCGACGATCTCGTTGCCGGCGAAGCCGAGCAGGCCGGCCGCCGCGACCGCGGGCAGGTGGTCGACGTCGGCGGGGTTGACCAACCGGCGGATCGCCTCGACCGCCGCGATCACCGCCGAGGCGGCGATGAACAGCACGATCACGATGCCGGCCAGGTCCTCGGCCCGCCCGTAGCCGTAGGTGTAGCGGCGGTTCGGTGGGCGCCGGCCGACGACGAACGCGATGAACAGCGGGACGGCGGTGAGGGCGTCCGCGACATTGTGCAGCGTGTCGCCGAGCAGGGCGACCGAGCCGGACCACGCGACCACGACCGCCTGGAGGGCCGCCGTCACGGCCAGGACGGCCAGGGAGACCCAGACCGCGCGGATGCCTTCGTTGCTGGCCTCGAGCTCGCGGTCGACCTGGTCGGCGGTGTCATGCGAGTGGGGGCGGAGGGCGTGGCGTACGCGGTGCCGCCAGGTCCTGTTGTGGTCGTGCTCGTGGTGCGGCCCGTGGTGGTGCTGGCGGGTCGCGTCCGGCTCGGGCATGCGCTCATCATCGCCCGCCGCGCTTCGAATTCCCGGCTGCCAAACTGTCCGTCGTTCGATTTGACGGCGCCGGTTAACTGTTACGCATGCGGATACGACGATTGATTACGGGGCTCGGCGTGCTCTCCGCCCTTGCCATCACGGTCGCGGCCTGCGGCAGCGGCGACGCCGGCGATTCCGGCGGCGCCACCGGCAGCGCACCGCCCGCCACCTCGGCCGCGCCGGCCGATCCCAAGGAGGAGCTGACCGCCGCGGCGCGCAAGCTCAACGAGACCACCATGAAGATGACCCTGGAGTCGGTGGGCACCACCAGCACCGGCAGCCTCGACCCCCAGCGCAAGCTGGGCGAGATGACGATGAAGGTCGCGGCCGCCGGCCGCTCGCTCGACATCCAGATTCGCACCATCGGCAAAGACGTCTACCTGCAGGCCGACGGGCTGCCGGGCACCGAGGGCGGCAAGTGGCTCGAGATCGAGGGGTCCCGGCTCGCCGGCTCGAGCTTCGACGTCTTCCCCGAAGATGACCCGGCCGGCACCAACCGGCTGCTCAACGCGCTGTCCGACGTCAAGAAGGACGGGCCCGGCCAGTTCAGCGCCACGATCGACCTCAACAAGACGAGCAACCCCAACCAGGCGGCCCAGCTGGGCGACAAGTTCAAGGCCCTGCCGTTCAAGGCCACCGTCGACGACGAGGGCCGACTGACCAGCACCGAAATCGACATCACCTCGGTCGAGGCGAGCGCCGGCAAGACGAAGGCGACCTACTCCGACTTCGGCACGACGGTCACCGTCGAGCCACCGCCGGCCGGCGACACCGTGCCCGCGTCCGACCAGGTGGTCAAGATGCTCACCGGCGGCTGAGTTCGGCCGCTGATCGAGCCATTTGGCGCTTGATCGACGTTTGCCGTTGGGGTGGATCGGGCACCTTCGCCCGCATGCGGATTCGACTTGCGACCTCCGGGCTCGGCGTGTTCGCCGCGCTCTGCATCGGGCTCGCCGGTTGCGGTGACACGACCGCACCGGGCGTGACGTCCACCCCTTCGGCCGGCGCGACCGGCAGCGCTGACGCGTCCCCGCCCAGCGAAGCGACCGCGGAACTCACCGCGGCCGCGCAGAAGCTCAACGATGACACGGTCAAGGTCACCCTGGAGTCGGCGACGGTGCGCAGCACCGGCAACCTCGACCCCAAGGCCGACAAGGCCACCATGAGCGTGCGCATCGGCAACAACTCGAGCATCGACCTGCGGTCGATCGGCGAGGACGCCTGGCTGCAGGCCACCGGCGTGCCGGGTGTCGAGCCGGGCAAGTGGCTGCACATCGACGGCGCCCGGCTGGCTGGCACCACGTTCGACGCGCTGCCCGACGGCGACGCCGCCGGGGCCGGCAAGTTCGTGGAGCGGATGGCCGATGTGACCAAGTCGGGCGAGGGCTCCTACCAGGGCTCCATCGACCTGACCAAGGTCGCCGGCAGTGGCGTGTCGGTCGACGTGCTGGGCGGCAAGGGCAACAAGGTGCCGTTCACCGCCACGACCGACTCCGAGGGCCGGCTGACCCAGCTCAGCCTCGACCTCAGCACCATCGACCCGCAGCTCGGCAAGATGACCACGACCTACTCGGACTTCGGCGCGGCGGTCACCGTGGCCCAGCCGCCGGCGGCCGACGTGGTCGAGGCGCCGGATTCGCTGCTCCAGGCCCTCGGCGCCAAGTAAGGCGTTCCTCTCCCCCTCCCGTACCCCCGTCGGCGCCCCCGCTCCGACGGGGGTACGGGCCGTTTCATTTGGCGACGCTGTCCATGTAGCGCAGCGCCTGGCGGTAGGAGTCGACCAACCCGGTCCAGTGGTACGGAATGCCGTTCTCGGCGCAGTAGGCCCGGACGATCGGCGCGGCCCGGCGCAGGTTGGCCCGCGGCATGCTCGGGAACAGGTGGTGCTCGACCTGGTAGTTGAGCCCGCCCAGGGCCACGTCGACCCACCGGCCACCGAGCACGTCGCGCGAGGTGAGCACCTGCTTGCGCAGGAAGTCGAGCTGGTCCTCGGCGGTCAACACCGGCATGCCCTTGTGGTTGGGCGCGAATGAGAGTCCCATGTAGACACCCCAGAGCGCCTGGTGCACGGCCATGAAGGCGAACGCCTTGCCGGGCGGGAGCACGGCGAAGACCAGCCCGAGGTAACCCGCGGTGTGCAGGAACAGCAGGAGCGCCTCGGCCTTCCGGTGCCGCATCGGCACGTCCTTGAGGGCCTTGATGCTGGACCAGTGCAGGTTGAGCCCTTCGAGGGTCAGCAGCGGGAAGAACAGCTTGGCCTGGTTGCGGGCCATCCACCGGCCGAAACCGGTGCGCTTCGCGGCCTGCTTCTCGGTCCAGACGAGCACACCCTCGCCGACGTCCGGGTCATGATCCTCGTGGTTGGGGTTGGCGTGGTGCCGGTTGTGCTTGTCGATCCACCACCCGAAACTGAGCCCGGTGGCCAGGTTGCCGGCCGTCAACCCGGCGATCTCGCTGGCCCGCCGACCGCGGAACATCTGCTTGTGCCCGGCGTCGTGGCCGAGGAAGGCGACCTGGGTGGTGGCGACAGCGAGCAGGGCGGCGATCGCGAGGGTCCACCACGAGTTGCCGACGACGACGAACGCCGCCCAGGAGCCGGCGAACAGCAGCCCGGTCAGGCCGATCGTCAGCGCGTACCGGCCGGGCCTCCGCCGCATCAGCCCCGCCGCGGCTATCTCGCGGGAGAGCCGGGCGAAGTCACTTCCGCGTTCCCCGGTGGCGGGTCGTTCCTGGGCGATCACAGTCATGCCCACCAGCCTCCCGGCCGGGGGCCCCGGCAATAAGCCCGTGGTCCCCCGAACCCGCGGTGGTGCCAGCCCTACCTAGGTCATTCTGGCGAGGGTTCCGCGGATCTTGCGCAGGTCGCGCAGCCGCCGCTCATAGGTCATCGCGACGGCGATCAGGAGCAGACCCCCACCCGCGAGGTACGCCCAGCGCGGCAGCAGGTCCCACACCGCCAGCTCGTGCACGGTCAGCACGACCAGCGTCAACCCACCGGCGACGACCGGTGCCTGCCACCGCCAGTGCGCCCCGACCAGCACGACCACGACGGCGCCGGCCCCGAGCAGCAGCCGCCGCTCGACCTGGCCGCCCGCGATCAGCACGGAGGTGAGACTGGGCAACAGCGCCGCGGCCAGTCCCGGACCGAGGGCCAGCCAGCTACCGAGCCGCTGCCGTCTGATCGCCACCAGCCCGGCGGCGAGCGCGAGCGCGGCCGCAGGGAGCGTGTGGGCCTCCCGCAGCGCGACGTCCCAACCGGCGAGCAGCAACCACCAGGCGAGCAGCTCACTCGCAGCGGCGGCGAAGGCCAGGGTGGTCCGGGCCCGCTCCCCCGGCAACACGGCCCGGATTCCGAGCACGGCGCCCCAGACGGTGGCTACGGCGGCGGCCATCCGGGGGTCCGCCCAGGCGAGCGCGAGCGCCGGGCCGATCGCGACGTGGCCGACGGCGTCGACGGCGCGGCCTTCTCCTCGGCGCCCGCGGCGGTTGAGGAGGTGGCCGAGGCCGAGCGCCAGCGCACCCACCCCGACCACTGGGAACGCGGCGTGCCGCAGCGGAAGATCGGCGGCGGCCACCGCCGCGACAGCGAACCCGGCGCCCGCGCCGACGGCGGTCAGCCAGCCGACGATGCGGGCCGTGGTCGTCGCGCCCGTGGCGCCGGCAAGGGCGCCCGTCGCGATCAGCGCGCCGAGGGCGCCCAGGGTGCTGCCCGCCGTGGGCAGGAGGCCGGAGAACCCTGCGGCGATCAGCAGCACGACCGGGGCTGCGACGATGGCGCCCTTGCGGCGCTCGGCCCCGATGATCCCGGCGACCAGGCCGGCGGCCAGAGCGAAAGCCGGCACCACAGGCCACGGCACCTCGGCCGCCGCCAGCACCGCCAGCAGTCCGCTGACGCCGAGGAACCCGGCTACGACCAAAGCCGCCCCAATCCAGGAAGGCGCCGCTCCCTCGTCGTCCGCGGCCCCAGCCGAGGCATCCGACGACGCGGCACCATCGGCCCGCGAGCCGCCGCCAGGCTCAACCGACGACGCGCCACCATCGGCCGCCGGGCCGCCGCCAGGCTCAACCGACGACGCAGGACCATCGGCCGGTGGGCCGTCGACAGGCTCAGCCGACGACGCGGCGACGGGCGATCCGTGCGCGGTCTGGGGTGCCAGCCGGGGCCGGCGGGCGAAGGCGAGACTCGCGGCAGCGAGTATCAGCAGCGTCGCGGCCGGGCCGGCGGTGATCACAGCAGTGCCGGCGGGCGTCAGGCCCACGCCGTCGGGCATGCCGCTCCAAGCCTCATCCCACCAGCCGTAGGGCGCCAACAGCAGCACAGCCAACGCGGGCACGGCCGCGAACGCCGCCACCACAGCGACCGGCACCGCCGCGACGCCGAGCGCAACCCAGGCGGCCATCCGCAGGGCAAACGCCCGCTGCTCGGTCTGGCGCTGACGAACCGCCTGCAGCGCAGGGGCGTCCGGCCGACGGACCGACGGCCCAGCCGCCTCGTCCTTGGTGTCGGGCCGCCCGGCTGCCACGGATCTCCGGCCGGGTCGAACGGCAGGTGGTTTGGCGACGTGGGTGGCGGCTGCGGCCAGGGCCAGCAGGGCCAGAGAAGGGTAAACGCCGGCTGGCTCGTCCAAAGTGGACAACGCAGGCCAGATGCCGGCTACGCCGGCGGAAAGGGACAGCGCGATCGTCGCCGGGCCCGCGTAGCCGGTCAGGCGCGGTGCGCGGGCGAACCAGATCGTCGCCGCAAGCGGAAACGCGACCGCGGCCAGCCCCGCGCGAGCGGGCCACGCGCCGACCGCGCCGGCCGCGTAAACCGTGGCGGCGGCCGCCGCGGGCACCGCCGCCAGTCCGGCCGCGCACCACCACGCCGCCCCGCGCGCCGCACGGACCACCGCCACCACGCCCAGCAGCGCCACCACGCCCAAAGCCGCCGCCGCGGACCACGGCCGTGCCAAGGCGACCAGCACCGCATGCGCGGCGAGCGTCGCGGACGCCGCGGTGAAGACCAGCGCCCGACGGGCCGCGACCACCAACGCCGCAGCCGCGAAAAGGTCGACTGTGGACACGGCCCACCACGGCAGCGACACCCACGTCGGCAGCGCCAGCAACGCGAGCAGGACGCCAGTCGTCACCGTGATGGTGCGGAACGCCGAAGGAACCACCAGAGCCAACGCCACGGCCCCGAGGAGCAGGGCGGCTGGAAGCTGCCAATCCGACGGCAGGTCGGCCGCGGTGATGCCGTCCCCGGCGAACGGCGGCAGGGACGCGCCCAGCGTCGCCACCGCCACCGTCACCGCGATCAGCCCCGGCACCACCGCGAACGCCCCCGCGGTGAGCTGCGCCCCGAGCCGACCCGCCGGCACCCGAAGAGAGGCCAGAGCGATCAGCAGGACCACCCCGGCCGCCGCGATGAGAAGGACCGAATCGCGTAGCTCGGCCACCGGGCGCAGCACCGCGATCGCCAGGGCCGGCGGCACGGCGGCCGCGCCGACGACGCCCAGCCAGCGCACCCGGCCGACCGGCCCGGCCGCCGCCAGCAGCAAAGCCACCAGCAGGGTCGGTAGACCGGTCAGCAGGGGCGGTGCGCTGGCGAAGACCAGCAGCACCCCGAGCGCGCACACCCCCGAGGAAACCAGTGCGCACCCGAAGCCGATCCACGCCACCACCCGGGCGGGCCGTGCCGCGAGGAGCCGCAGCAGCGCCAGGTCCAGCGCCGCCACCGTGGCGAAGGCCAGCGACCACGTCGCGGCGGTGTCCGCGCCGAGCCATGCCGCCAGCAGGGGCGGCACCGGCTGCAGCAGGACCAGCGCCGCCAGTCCCGGGCCCGTCAGGCCCGTCGCCCGCCCGTAGGCCGCGCCCACCCCGGCCGTCACCGCGCACACCACCGCCGCGTAGCCCGCGCCGTCGACCGCGGCCAGCCCGAGCAGGTTCGCGTACCAGGCCGCGTAGCCGTCCAGCACCACCAGCAGCATGCCCAGCGCCGCGAACGTCTCCGCGGTCGAGCGCAGGCCGCGCCGCGTCGCCAGCGGCGGCACCGCCAACACCAGGGCCGTCACCACCGCGAGCGCCACCGCCCGCCCGACCGCGCCGTAGGTCGCCCAGGCCACCCCCGTGAACACGATGGCCGCCGCGCCCACCAGCAGGCCGCCGAGGACGAACAGCACGTTCTGCGCCGTACGCGGGGAGGTTTCAGGACGGGCCGACACAGGGGCCGGCGCCGCGGACACGAACGCCGCCGCCCGGACCCGCGCGGCGACCTCCTCCCGCCGCCGGTGCAGGGCGCCGAGCCGAGCCGACAGATCGGCGTACGCACGACGCGCTTCCTCGACCGACGGAGTCAGCGCGGCGATCTCGGCGTTGAGTCGCAGCACCTCGGCGGCGGCCGGGTCAGGGCCGCGGCCGCAGTTGGGGCAACCGGTCTCCAGCGAGGCCGGCGCCTGGCAGGACGGGCACGGATAGGTCACGCTCCGCATCCTGTCCGGCCGGGCGCCGGCGCCACAGAGTGTGCGTACTCAGGTGGTGGTCAGGTGGTGCTCAGGCACGACCACGACGGGCCTGTTCTCCTCGATCCACGCGTCGATCTTGGCCCACCAGTCGAACAGCCACTCGATCCGCTGCTCGCGATCGTCGGGGACCTCGTCGGGCGGCACCGACCAGAACCGCATGGTGATCTGCTTGTCCATCGGCAGCTCGCGCCACACGTCGCCGACCGTGAGCATGCGGTCGAGCCCGGTGTGGGCCACGAAGATCACGCCCGCGTCGGGCGCGGCGTCCAGCGCGGCGAGCAGCCCGCCCGGGCGCGGCGCCAGCACGTTGCGCATCTTCTCGGCCTTGGCGGCCATCCGGTGCAGGCCACGCGACCGCAGCAGCTCGATCGCCCGGAGTCGGCGGCGCGGCGTGAAGTTGCCGCCCTCCGGGAAGATCACGAAGGCGTCGTTCTCGTCGAGCCCGACCGCGAGGTTGCCGACCGTCTTCTCGAGCCCGCCCGGGTCGCGCTGCGGCGCGATGAACCGGTTGGGCAGCCGGTTGAGCATGACGTCGACGGCCGGATCCCACTGCAGCGTGTCCTTGAGGACGATCCGCGGCTCGCGGTCGAACCAGTTGACCAGCGCGTGCACCAGCACGAACGAGTCACCGGGCCCGGCGTGGCGGCAGACCACGAGCTCGGGCCGGCCGGGCAGAGCGGTGTCGGGGTCGCTGCCGGCGATGTCGAGCCGCAGCTTGAGCGTCCACCGCGCCTGCGCGAAGAGAAAACGCAGGAACGCGCCGGTGAGTACGTAGTGCGCGCGCTGAAACGCCGGCGAGCGCACCTTCCAGCCGAAGCCGGACGCGACCCAGAGCGCGAACATGGTGATCAGGGCGACGGCGTCCCACACCACGTAGACGGTGCCGAGCCAGATCACCCGCAGCGGGCGCAGCCGGCCGGGTACGAGCGGCGAGGCCGCCGCGGCCAGCAGCAGCCAGACCGGCAGCGTGGTCAGCAGGACCACCGCGAGCACGATGACCAGCGGCGCCAGGACGAGCCGCCGCAGCCAGCGGGGCGGGGGCCCCATCAGTCCTCGTCCCTTCCGGCGCGCGGGTGCTGGGCGAGATAGCGGCGGGAAGCCGTGTAGGCGCGGCTGATCCGGCGGCCCACCGCGGCCATGTCGCGGTAGGCCCAGGGTGTGTCGTCTCGGGGCTCCAGGCCCCCCGTGGGAAGCACGTGCACATGTACATCGTCCGGCAACGCCGCCAGCTCGCGGGCGAAACGGTGCCGTCGGGCGATCTCGAATGCCACCTGGGCCACCTCCCACGGGCGGCGCGGAGGTGTCAGCGGGCGCTCGATGCGGCCGACCTGGAGCACGAAGATGTGCCGTGCCCCGCTGCTGACCGCCTCGCTGATCGGGATCGAGTTGACGATGCCGCCGTCGACGTAGTGCTCCTCGCCGATCCGCGCCGGCGGCAGCAGGCCGGGCACGGACGCGCTGGCCAGCACCGCGTCGACCAGCGGGCCGGTCGAGAACCAGTGCTCGGCGGCCCGCTCGATGCTGGCCGCGCAGCACCGGAACGGGATCTTGAGCTCCTCGAACGTGGTCTCCTCGCCCAGCTCCCGCTCGAGCAGGCGGCGCAGCGGTCGCGGCGAGTGCAGGTGGGTACGCGCGGCGAACCGGCGGAGCTGGCGGGCCACCGAGTCGCCGTAGACCTCGCTGGCTTCGGGGCTCGCCCACAGCCGGACCAGCCGATCCGTGACCGCCTCGGTCGGGTCGGCGGCCACCAGCGCGCCGTTGACCGCGCCGATCGAGGTGCCGATCACCAGGTCGGGTTTGATGTCGGCGCGGAACAGGGCACGCAGCATGCCGACCTCGACGGCGCCCAGCACACCGCCGCCACCCAGCACGAACGCCACCCGACCACCACCCACGCCCCCATCCTGGCACGGTGGACCGGTTCCCTCCTGGTTGACAAGCCACCGGGCATCGCCGAGATTGAATCGATCCCAGGGGGTGGCTACCGCATGTCCACGCTCACTCCGGGCGTCCTCCTCGCGCGCCGCTACCGGCTCATCGACCGGGTCGGCGCCGGCGGCATGTCGATCATCTGGCGGGCCCGCGACGAGGTGCTCGACCGTACGGTCGCCGTCAAGGTCCTCTCCGCCTCGCTCGCCGCCGACGCCCGCTTCCGGGACATGGTGCGCGACGAGGCCCGGGCCGCCGCACAACTGGTGCATCCGCATGTCGCGACCGTCCACGACTACGCGGAAACGGTCGCGCCCGACGGCACCGTGACCGCGTTCGTGGTGATGGAGCTGCTCGTCGGCGAGGAGCTGGAGTCGCGGCTGACCGAGGGCGCGTTGCCCTGGCCGGCCGCCGTGCGGGTGTGCGCCGAGGTGGCCGAGGCGCTGGCCGCCGCGCACCGGCTCGGCGTCGTGCACCGCGACGTGACCCCGGCCAACGTGATGCTCACCGCGACCGGTGCGAAGGTGCTCGACTTCGGCATCGCCACCCGGATCGGCGCGCCCGACGAGGACGCCGAGGGCGAGACCTTCGGGACACCGGCGTACGTGGCGCCCGAGCGCCTCGACGGCACCCCGGCGCAGCCGGCGACCGACACCTACGCGTTGGGCGTGCTGCTCTACGAGACGCTGACCGGGCAGGTCCCGGTGCCCGCGGACACCTGGGAGGACCTGACCCGCGCGCTGGCCGCCGGCCGTGTCCCGGCGCCGCTCGAGGTGCCGGGGTTGCCGCCCGCGGTGGCCGAGCTGTGCCTGCGCTGCCTGGCCCGCGACCCGCTGGCCCGGCCGACGGCGCACAACGCCGCCGTCGAGCTGCACGCGGCCCTCGCGGAGCCTGGGCCCGACCCGGTCCCAGCCCCAGCCCCGGCCCCGGCCCCGGCTCCGGCCCCGGCCCCGGCTTCCGCGGCCCCGAGCGGGCGGCGGCGCCGAACCGTCATCGTCGGAATGGCCGCCGTGGTGCTCCTGATGCTCGGCGCGGCCGCCCTCGTCCCCCTGCTCCGCGACGGCGCACCAGAGCCCGGCGGTGTGGCGGTCCAGCCGACCAGCGCGCCGCCGCCGGCGACGGTGCCACCGCCGTCACCGTCGGCCGCCGGCTCCCTCGTCGAGGCGCTGAGCCGGCTCGACGGCGTGATCACCGAAGGGCAGCAGGCCGGCGACATCCGCCAGGACGCCGCCGTCGACCTGCGCAACCTGACGCGCGGACTGCACGCCGCCGAGACCCGCGAGGCCCGGGTCGACGAGCTGCGCGAGAAGGTCGCCGTGCGCGCGGGCGAGGGCGCGATCAGCCGCCCGTACGCCGAGCGCCTAGACCTGGCGCTGGCCGGCCTTCCCGGCGGCGGGTAGCCGGATCCGCGCCCCGGCCCGGTCGAACAGCAGCAGCCGGTCGGGGTCGACGGCGAGCCGCAGCGGCTCGTCGCGGCGCGGCAGTCCGGCCGCCGGCATCCGCACCACCACCTCGCCCACCGGCGGCGGCTCGCCGGGCAGCTCCGGGTCGTACGCCGGGTAGAAGCCGTATTCCGTGCGCGCCGCCGCCGGCCGGGGCGCCTCTCGCATCAGCGCGGCGGCCCGCGGCCCCGGCAGCTCGAGCCTCGACTGCTCGGTCGAGGTGGGCAGGGCGCCGGTGTCGACGTGGACCAGCGCCTCGTGACCGAGATTCTCGACCTGGCGCACGGTGCCCGACAGCGTTGGCCCGGCGTGCCCGGCCGGCGCGGGGCTGAGCGCGTCGGCCCGCAGCGCGACCGTGACCCGGTCGGTGTGGCGCTCCCGCACCGGATGGTCGCCCGGCAGCTCGACCACCTGGGAGCCGAGGTCGATCACCACCCGGTCGCCGTCGGCGTAGACCGCGCCCTCCAGCAGCCGGGTGCGCGGTGTGCCGAGGAACGCGGCCACGAACAGGGTCGCCGGGTCGTTGTAAACCTCCGACGGCGGGCCGACCTGCTGCAGCACGCCGCGGCGGAGCACCGCGACCCGGTCGGCCATGGTCATCGCCTCGGTCTGGTCGTGCGTGACGTAGAGGGTGGTCACGCCGAGCCGCCGGGCCAGCGCGGCCACGTCGGAGCGGAGCTCGGCCCGCAGCCCGGCGTCCAGGTTGGACAGTGGTTCGTCGAGCAGGAAGCCCTGCGGCTGGCGGACGATCGCGCGGGCCATGGCGACCCGCTGCCGCTCGCCACCGGAGAGCGCGCCGGGCAGCTTGCGCAGCAGGCCCGTGATGCCGAGCTGCTCGGCGACCTCGCCGACCCGGGTCGAGACGTCGGTCGGCGGCTCGTGCCGGACCTTCAGCGGGAAGCCGATGTTCTGGGCGACGGTCAGGTGGGGATAGAGCGCGTAGTCCTGGAAGACCATCGCCAGCCGGCGCTCGCGGGACGGCACGTCGTCGACCACCCGGTCGTCGATCCGCACGTGCCCGCTGGTCGGCGCCTCGAGCCCCGCGACCAGCCGCAGGATCGTCGACTTGCCGCACCCGGTCGGCCCGAGCAGCACGAGGAACTCCCCGGACCCGGCGACCAGGCTGACCTGGTCGACCGCGACGGTCCCGTCGTCGAATACCTTGGTCAGCTCCTCCGTGCCGATGGCCACCACTGTCCAACACCTCCCACCCGCCATGGTGGAACGTCGATGACCATCGACGCCAGGGCAATCTCGGACGTGTATGCCTAGGACTACCCGAGGACTATCGGCAGGGGTATGGGGTTCGGTGGCGGCGATCAATAACGTCTTCGGCATGACCGCGTTGCGTGCCCTCGCCGCCAAGAGATACCTGCTGACCGCTTGGCCCTGGCGGGCGCTGGGCTACCTGCTCACCACCGCTCCGGTCGGCTTCGTCGCGACCGTGGTGTTCGGCACCGTCGCGCTGCCCTGGGTGGTCGCCGCCGACCGGCTCGTCCGGCACAGCGTCCACCTGTCCGGCCCGCAACTGGCGCTGCTGGTCTGCTCCGGCACGTTCCTGCTCGCCACGGTCGCGCCGGTCAGCGCGGTGCTGCTCGCGGCGATCGAGCGGTACCGGCTGCGCCTGGTCGACGACCGGCCGCTGCCCGGCCTGCCGCCGCCGGCGCCCGGTCAGTGGTTCCGCTGGCTGCGCGACCGCTACACCGACGGCGCGACCTGGCGCGCGGTCGTCTACGGCTTCGCGCTGGGCTCGCTGGTGCCACTCGTCTACTTCGCGGCCGGCATCGGCGTGCTGACCATCGTGGCGCTGGTCTCCAGCCCGTTCCTGGTCAGCGCCGGCGACCCGATCACGATGGGCCGGGCGGCGGTCGACACACCGACCGAGGCGCTGCCGTACGCCCTGCTGGGGCTGGTCCTGCTGCCCGGGGTCCCGTACCTCCTGGGCGCCGTCGCCGGTGCGCACGGCGCACTGGCCCGGGTGCTGCTCGGCGGCGCGGACGAGCAGGCCAAGCACCGGCTGGCCGAGGTGGTCAGCTCGCGGGCCCGGCTGGTCGACGGGTTCGGCGCCGAGCGGCGGCGGATCGAGCGCGACCTGCACGACGGCGCGCAGCAGCGCCTGGTCAGCCTGACCCTGCAGCTCGGTGTGGCCCAACTCGACCTGCCACCGGACAGCCCGGCCGGGCGCAGCGTCGCCGTGGCGCACGGCCAGGCCAAGCAGCTCATGGCGGAGCTCCGGGAGCTGATCCGGGGCATCCACCCCCAGGTGCTGACCGACAGCGGCCTCGCCGCGGCGGTGGGCGAGCTGGCCGACCAGTCGACCATTCCGGTGACGGTCGAGATGGACCTACCGGAGCGGCCGCCGGAGCACGTCGAGTCAACCGCGTACTTCGTGGTGGCCGAGGCACTGGCCAACGTGGCCAAACACAGCGGGGCGTCGGCGGTGACCGTCTCGGCGGCGCGGTCCGGCCGGACGCTGGTCGTCGAGATCAGCGACAACGGCCACGGCGGCGCCGCACCGGGCGACGGCAGCGGGCTGACCGGGCTCGCCGACCGGGTCGCGGCGGTCGGCGGCACCACCCGGCTGTCCAGCCCGGCCGGCGGGCCGACGCTGCTGCGGGCGGAACTGCCGTGGCGGTGATCCGGACCGTGCTGGCCGAGGACGGCACCCTCCTGCGCGAGGGGCTGACGGGGATCCTCGACCGGTTCGGGTTCATTGTCACGGCCGCCGTCGGCGACGCGTCCGCGCTGGTCGCCGCCGTCGACGCGGACGTCCCCGACCTGGTGGTCACCGACATCCGGATGCCGCCCGGCTTCACCGACGAGGGCCTGCGGGCCGCGGTCGAGCTGCGACGGCGGCATCCGGGCCTGGCGGTGGTGGCGCTGAGCCAGTACGTGCAGCAGAGCTACGCCGCCGACCTGCTGGACTCGGGCGGGGGCCGCGGCGTCGGCTACCTGCTCAAGGATCGGGTGGTCGACATCGAGGACTTCGTGGCGGCGCTGCGCCAGGTCGCGGCCGGCGGCACGGTGGTGGACCCGCAGGTCGTCGCGCAGCTGGTGCGGCGCCGCCGGGACCCGCTGGCCCAACTGTCGGCCCGCGAGCGCGAGGTGCTGCAGCTCGTCGCGGAGGGCCACTCCAACGCGGCGATCGCCCGGCAGCTGGTGGTCTCGGAGGCGGCGGTGGGCAAGCACGTCGGCAACATCCTGGCCAAGCTGGACCTGCCGCCCGACGACGACCGCAACCGCAGGGTCGTCGCCGTGCTCACCTATCTGCGCGCTAGGCCCTAATGGTTGACGGTGCGGTCCATCCAGCCGTCGCCGTTGTCGTCGTACATCGTCTTCTCGAAGACGCCGTCGCCGTCCTTGTCGTAGTCGGCCGAATTGACCAGGCCGTCGGCGTCGGTGTCGTGGCCGACGAAGTCGACCCGGCCGTCGCGGTTGTTGTCGACCAGGATGTCGACGCCGCCGTCGCCGCGGCCCAGCAGGACGTGCTTGTCCCAGTCGCCGTCACCGTCGACGTCGACCCGCGTGTGGTAGCCCGCCGGCGGCGCGGTGCTCAACGGTTCCGCCGGCGCCGCGCCCAGGCCGGTCGTGCCCTCGACCGGGGCGGGACCGAGACCGGCGGCGGTCGGCGCCGGACCCATCGCGTCGGTGCCGGCCGGCGCCGTGTCGCGCAGGCCCGCGCCGATCTCGTCGCCGAAGCCCGACAGGCCGCCCATCCCACCGTGGCTGCCCTCGGCCTGGGCGTAGGGCCCGAAGCCGTCGTAACCGGCCGGTCCCATCCCCGACGATCCGCCCACCGAGTCGAACCCGGAGGTCGCCGCGTGGCCGACGCCCGAGCCGCCCGCCATCGGCCCGTCGATGAGGATCCCGCCCAGCGAGCCGAGCAGGCCGAACGTGCTGGACTGGTTGGCCCGAGTCTCCACCGCGTGCTCGGTGGCCGGCGCGCCGCCGACCTGGGTGTGCAGGAGCGCCACCTCGTCGTCGCTCAGCGAGTAGCTGGCCAGCGCCAGCCCCGGGTCGGACGCCAGGGCGCTGGCGAACGCCGGGTCCACGACCAGTCGTTCCAGCACCTCGTCGAAGTCACTCATCGCCGGCCCCTCCCCATCGATGGCGCTCCTACCGTAGCCCCGTCAGTCGAGCTCGGGCATCGGCACCGGCTGAGGTCGCGGCCGGCAGGTGCCGCACTGCACGGCGTCCTCGACGACCAGACCCTCGGCCCGGTTGCGGGTCTCGGACCGGTGCACCTCCAGTAGGAATGGCCCGAACCGCGCGTGGTCCTCGCAGACCCCGCGCCCGCAGAACCGGCACGACCCCCGCGCCGCCTTAGGACAAAACCAACAGAGCACCAGATCTCCTTAGGTGGGTGGTTCCTGGAAGCGGCACCCCGCAACGGTCACGTCGGTGCCGGAGATCGAGCTGCTCTCGCCCTCGGAGTCGGTCGCGGTCACCCTGATCGACAAGGCGCCACCGGTGTTCGGCTCGCCGGAGTAGGGCACCGGGCCGATACGGCCGTAGAAGTTGCCGTCCCACGACATGGCATCGCTGCCGGATGCGAAGCCGGACCACGAGACCGTGACCTTAATGACCTGATCAGGGTCCTTGTCGTCGCTGACCGCGACCACCGGGAAGGCCTCCGTGCGGTTGTTGCCGCAGGATCCCTCGCCGCCGATCTGCTGGTCGATGGTGCCGCCGGGGTCGGTCACCCAGGTGATCTCCGGCGGGTCGTTGTCGTCCGGCGGCGACGTCGGCGGACTTGTCGGCGGCCTGGTCGTCGGATTGCCGCCGGGTGGGTTCCCGCCCGGAGGATTGCCGCCCGGCGGCGGGTTCGCCGGCGGGTCGCCGCCGTTGTCGTCGTCATCGTCCTCGTCGGCCGGCGGTGTCGGGGTCGGGCTCGGCGTGACCGTCGGGGACGGCAGCTCGGACGGGGTCGGCTCCTCGCTCGGCACCGGCTCCTCGGTCGGCCCGGCCGGCCGGGGCACCTCGCGACCGTCACCGCAGTCGAGCGCTTCGTCCGTGGCCGGCTGGAGCTGCCCGTCGACCCGCACCGTTCCCGTCGAGACAACGCTCGTGCCGACGGCGTTGGCCCAGTACCAGGCCGCCCCCTCGTTGTTCAGTCGCAGCCCGAGGACCTCCAGCGAGAGATCCAGCGGCCGGAACGTGCTCCGCGTGCTGGCTGTGTCGACCAGCACCCGCCCGTCGGCCAACCGCAGCGTTCCGTGCGGCTCGGTGCGCCGCCCTCCCTCGCTCCACAGAGGACCGATCACGATCCCGCTGCCCGCGCAGAGCACCGTGACGGAGCCGCCGCGGAAGGTCAGCGTCGCCGCCGACCGGTCGCGCAGGCGGACCTGGTCGCCCTCGGTCACGTACACCTTGTCGCCGGAGGTCAGCCGCACCGGCCGGCCGTCGACCGACACCTCGGCCGTGCCCCGGGTGGTCGACAGCAGGGCGCGGTCGGCGGGCATCTCGGCCCAGGCCGGCCCGGGGATGAAGTTGGTCGCCGTGAGCAGCAGCGCGAGCAGCAGGAGCAGGGCGACCAGCCACCACAGCCGGCGCTCGAAACGGCCGTCGACGGTCTCGTCGATCACCGGCGGCGGCCCCGGCGGCGCCGCCAGCGGCGGGTAGCCGCCGGTCGGGTGCACGCCGGCCGCGGGGCGCGCGCCGGCCGCCGACGCGACCACGCTGGGATCGGCGCCGAGCAGCAGGGGTACGCCAGGCAGCGCGGGCACCGACCACAGGCGCGTAGGGGTCCGCGCGGACGCCACGACGCCGCCCGGCCCGTCGCCGATCGGCCCGATCAGAGTGCCGCGGCGCAGCTCGACCCCGTCCGGCAGCACCACGCTGCCCGACTCGATGACCACCGCGTCCGTGGCGCCGTTGAGCAGCACCGGCTCGCCCGGCGCGAGCAGCACCGGCCGGGCGGCCGACACGAGCCCCATCCGGTCCTCGGCGCTCAGCGACTGCAGGGCGGGCGCCTCGGCGAACAGCCGGTCCGCCTCGTCCCACTCGGCCGGCGGCGGCCCCGGCACCGGGCCGATCGCCCGCGACACCGCCGACGGCGGCAGCGACAGCAGGGTGGTCCCGGCGGTGTGCCAGGACAGCGCGGCCGGCGCCCCGCTCAACGCGCTGGCCAGGCCGACCACGCCGCCGGCGCCGAGTCGCTGGCGGACGAGGCCCGACGGGTCGTCGGGCCGGCGCGCCTCCACCGCACCGTCGACGACGACGTAGACGGCGCGTTGGGCGGCGCCGGCGAAGACCAGCGGCTGACCGGTGCGCGGGCGGACCCAGGTGGCGGCCGCGGCGAGGTCGGCGAGCGCGGCGCCGGAGAGCCGGCCGAGGGCCGAGGCCCGCAGGGCGTCGAGCCGCCGGGGCATGTCGAGGTCGTGGCGGCGCTGGGCGAGCCGCCGCCGCAGTGCCCGGACCCGGGCGGCGAGCCAGCTGAACGCCAGGTAGACCAGGGGCGCCGCGAGTCCGCAGACCACGGCGACGAGCAGGAGCCGGGCCGGCCAGCCCGACCGCCACAGGCCGATCGTGAGGCCCGCGACCCGGTCGGTCCAGATGCGCCAGCCCAGGTTGACCGCGATGGCGATCCACAGGACGGCGACGGTGCCGTAAAGCGCGACCAGCCGGCCTTCGCGGTCCAGTTCGGACCAGCGCGGCGGGCGGCGGCGCAGCCGGCTGACGACGTAGGTGAGCCCCCGGGCGCGCAGGTTGGGGATCTCGAGCCAGTCCATCAGCAGGTAGTAGCCGTCGAGCGCGAGGAACGGGTTGAGGTTGAACAGCGCGTTGAGGTACCAGGCGAAGGCGAGCTTGAACGTCCACGGCGCGGCCTCGGGCACGAACACGCCGACGAGCCCGGCGACGCCGGCCAGGACGAGCCCGGTGGCCGGGCCGGCGGCGGTGGTGGTCATCCGGGCGCGCCGGCCGGCCATCCACACGTCCGTCGTGTCGACGAAGACGGACGGGATGCCGAAGTAGACGAGGAAGCCGGCGGCCGGCACCCGCCGACCGGCGTGCTTGGTGGCCAGCGCGTGGCCGAGTTCGTGGCAGGCCAGAGCGAGCACATTGAGGCCGAGCAGGACGGCCGCTCCGGTCGCGTACGAGCCGCCGGTCAGGAAGATCGACTCTTCGCCGTGCCACCAGGTCCAGCCGAACGCGAGCAGGCCGGCCAGGGCGACGACGCCGAGCAGCGCGACGACGGCCTTGTGGAACAGCAGCCGGCCGCCGGCCCGGTAGAGGAAGCCCACCAGCGGGTCGATGTCGGCGACCACGGTGCGCCGGCCCTGCGCGAACGCCAGCAGCGTGCGGCCGATCCGGACCGGCCAGGGTCGCCGCCGCACGTTGCGCAGCGGCAGGAACGCGTCGACCGGCAGCTCGGCCAGCATCCGGTTGGCGGCGAGATCGGCGACCACCCGGGTGACCTGGTCAGGGGCGAGCCGGCCGCCGATCCGGGCGAACTCCGCGACCAGTCGGGCGACCGTACGCGAGCCGTCCATCAACGTGGCAAGCTGCCACTCCTCGGGCGTGAGCCGCAGGTAGCAGGCGCCGCCGCGGTCGTCGGGCGAGCGGAGCATCACGTAGGGAACGCCCCGCACCGAGACCAGGTCGACCTGCTCGATGCCCGCGCGCCGCACGGGCCGCGCCCGCGCCGGATTGAGTCGCTCGACGACGGCCGCCCACATGCCGGGGTCGTGCGGGCCCACCGGCTGCCCGGGCGCCCGCCCGGCCAGCGCCTCCCACACACTCACCCGGGTCTCGACGACCGTCACGGCGCCCCGCCTCCCCTAAGCCACCGGGGATGCAGAGTAGGCGTCTCATTGATCGGATTCGACCTCATGTCCGCCACCCGACAGCGGGTGTCGGCGGGCCGTCACGGCCCCGTCACGCAGAGCCGGAAAAGGGCCGGAAAAGGCGGAGGCGGGTGACACGACCAACCCCCGAGGGCCGTGCCACCCGCCACCTTGGGAGGAGGACCGTCACCGCGGGTCGCGCGGCTCGCCAGTCCCAGGTGTGCGCTTATTTAAGACGCTTCGGTGAGCGTCACGGTTGCGGTGTTTCCGGATCCGTTTCGCGTGTAGGTCAGCTGCACCTGGTCACCGACCTTGTGCGACTGCACCGCGGCCACCAGCTCGTCGGAGGTGTTGATCGCCTCGCCGCCGAAGTTGGTGATGACGTCGCCCTGCTGCAGCCCGGCCTTGGCGGCCGCGCTGTTCGGGGTGACGGCGCCGACCAGGGCGCCTTGGCCGTTCTCGGTCTCGGTGACCTGCACGCCGAGCGCGGCGTGGGAGACCTTCTCGCCGTTGCGCAGTGCCTGCGCGACCTGCTCGGCCTTGGCGCTCGGGATCGCGAAGCCGACGCCGATGCTGCCGTTGCCCTGCCCCGACGTGGCGATCGCGGTGTTGATGCCGATCACCTCGCCGTTGGTGTTGACCAGAGCGCCACCGGAGTTGCCCGGGTTGATCGGCGCGTCGGTCTGCAGCAGGCCCGACAGCGACGTGGCGGTCGGCTGCTGGTTGGGGTTGCCGCCGAACGGGTTCGGCTGCTGGTCCTGCTCGGACTGCGTGCGGATCGTGCGGTCCTTGGCGCTGATGATGCCGGCGGTCACCGAGCCCTGCAGGCCGAGCGGGCTGCCCAGGGCGAGCACGGTGTCACCGACCTGCACGGCCGCGCTGTCGCCGAACTTCGCCGCGCTCAGGCCCGAGACGCCGGACGCCTTGACGACGGCCAGGTCGCTCTTGGGGTCGGTGCCGACGATGGTGGCGCTGGCGCGCTTGCCGTTGTCGAAGACCACGGTCACGCTGTTGCCGCTCGCGCTGGCCACGACGTGGTTGTTGGTCAGCACGTAGCCGTCGTCGGTGAGCACCACGCCCGAGCCCTCGCCGCTGCCGGTGGTGATCGAGACGATGCTCGGCTCCACCTTCTGCGCGATCTCGGCCAGCGAGGACCGGTTGACCACCGGCGCGGCGGCCGCCCGGGCCCGCGCGTTGTCGGCGTCGTTGCCGTTGAGGGCCGCGCCGATCACGCCGCCGACCAGGCCGGCGCCGAGCAGCAGGACCAGCGCCACCGCGGCCGCGGCGATCCAGCGGCCGACCTTGTTGGGCCGCCGCGGATCGCCGGGACTCGGCACGTGCTGCTGCCATGGCGGGCCCGCCGGCGGACCGCCCGGGCCGCCACCGGCCCACGGGATCGGCGTGCCGTGCTGCTGCTGGTGGGTGCCGGCGTAACCGCCCTGCCCGTAGCCCGGGTAGGTGTAGTGCGGGTAGCCGGAGCCGGCCTGCGGATATTGCGGCGGCTGCTGCGCGGCCGGCTGCCACGGGCTGCGCGGCTGCTCCGCGTGCGCGCCGCTGACCGGCTGGGACTCGGTGGGGAGGGTGGGTTGCTGCGCGGTCGGCTGGTCGGCGCCGTACGGGCGCGGCTGCTGCTCCGTCGGCTGCTCGGCACCGGCGGCGGCGCCCGCGGCGGGCGCGGTCCCGGCGCCCGGCTCGGTGCCCCGCTCGGGATCGCGCCGGGGGTCGCTTTCGTGCTCGGTCATGACATTTACCTTTCCCCACCGCTCTGCGACCGGCCTGGGGCCGGGCTGAGCGTTGTCTGAGAGTGCCCGTTCCCGTTGGCGCCCGGGCCCGGGTCCTCCTGTTCGTCGTCCCCGCCGGCCACGTCGTCCCCGCCGGCCACGTCGTCGCCGCCGGCCAGCGGCAGCCGGACGCGGAACGTCGAGCCCTGCCCCGGCACGGTGTCCACTTCGACCGTCCCGCCGTGCGCTCGCACGAGCGCGGCCACGATCGCCAGCCCCAGCCCGGTGCTGGTGGCCTCGCGGTCGCGCCGGCGCGCGGCGTCCGCCCGGTAGAACCGCTCGAAGACGCGTTCGGCCTGCTCGGGCGGGAGACCCTGGCCGGTGTCGACCACCTCGACGATCGCCGAGTCGCCGTCGGAGCGAAGCCGGACGGTGATCTGCGCGTCCAGTGGCGTGTGGATGATCGCGTTGGTCAGCAGGTTGCCCAGCACCTGGCGGAGCCGGGCGTCGTCGGCCCGCACCACCAGCAGCCCGGCCCGCGGCGCCACCTCGATCGCGATCTCGCGGTCGGGCGCCATCGCCTGCGCCGCCTGCACCGCCTCGCTGGCCAGCACCCGCAGCTCGACCGGCGACAGCGAGAGCGGTCGTTCCCGGTCGAGGCGGGCCAGCAGGAGGAGGTCTTCCACGAGAAGGCCCATCCTGGCCGCCTCGTCCTCGATGCGACGGACCAGCCGTGCGGTGTCTTCCGGCGACCCCGCCGCGGCGCCCTGCCGGTAGAGCTCGGCGAAGCCACGGATGGTGGTCAGCGGCGTACGCAGCTCGTGGGAGGCGTCGGCGACGAACTGCCGCATCCGCTCCTCGGAGCGCAACGCCCGCGCCTCCGACGCCTGGGCGGAGAACGCCGCGTCGCGGGCGGCGGCCTCGGACTCGGCCCGGGCGGCGAACGCGGTCTCGATCTGGGTGAGCATCGCGTTGAGCGCGCGGGACAGCCGACCGAGCTCGGTCTTGGGCTCCTCGGCGCCGGGTTCGGGGTCGGGAACACGCTGGCTCAGGTCGCCGGCCGCGATCGCCACCGTCGTGCGCTCGATCTGCCGCAACGGTTTGAGGTTGCTGCGGACTATCGCCGCCCCGAGGGTGGCCAGCACGATCAGCACCGTGCCGCCGGCCAGGCCGTCGATCCAGAGCAGCTGTTTGACGGTGTGGTCCACGTCGGAGAGGTTGAAGCCGACGGCCACGATCGCGGTGCTGTCCTGCGGCTGCACGACCAGCACGCGCCAGCGGACCTGGCTGCCGATCGCCTTGACCGTGTAGGGGTCGTTGTGGTGCTGCCGCAGCGACTCCTGCAGGCCGGTGTAGTTCTGCGGCAGGTCCGGCCCGTCCGGCGTGAACAGCTGGCCCGGCCGGCTGCTCAGGTCGTTGAGCGTGGGCTGCGCCGGGGTGGACGCCACGGCGAACGCGTTGTCGCCGACGGCGAACTGGATGTTGTCGCGGAGCAGCGCCTGCACGTTGTTGTTGAGGCTGCGCAGGTTGCCGTCGACCTGGTCGAGCAGGTAGTTGCGCAGGAAGAACGTGCTGGCCGCCCCGATCACGAGCAGGGCGGCCGTCACCAGCGCCAACACCGCGGCGACGAGCTTGACGCGCAGCGGGGTGCCGCGCAGGGGAGCCAACATGAGCTTCCTGGTCAGGCCGCTGGCTTACGAAGGACGTAGCCGACCCCACGCAGGGTGTGGATCAGCCGGGGCTGGCCATTGTCGATCTTGCGGCGCAGGTAGGAGATGTAGCTCTCCACGATGTTGTCGTCGCCGCGGAAGTCGTAGTTCCACACGTGGTCGAGGATCTGCGCCTTGGACAGCACCCGGTTGGCGTTGAGCATCAGGTAGCGCAGCAGCTTGAACTCCGTCGGCGACAGCTGGACCCGCTGGCCGGCGCGGTAGACCTCGTGGGTCTCCTCGTCGAGCTCCAGGTCGGCGAAGGTGAGCCGGGAGGCGCTCTGGTCGCCGGCGGAGGTGCGGCGCAGCACGGCGCGGATGCGGGCGGTCAGCTCCTCGAGGCTGAACGGCTTGGTGACGTAGTCGTCGCCACCGAGCGTCAGGCCGCGGATCTTGTCGTCGGTGGCGTCGCGGGCGGTCAGGAACACGACGGGCGTACGCGTGCCGCCCTCGCGCATCAGCCTTATCACCTCGAAGCCGTCGAGGTCCGGCAGCATCACGTCGAGCACGACCAGATCGGGCCGGCGGTCCTTGGCCGCGCTGACGGCGGAGCTGCCGCTGGTCGCCGTGCTCACCTCGAACCCGGCGAACTTCAAACTGGCGGAGAGCAGCTCGAGGATGTTGGGGTCGTCTTCGACGACGAGCAGTCTCGCCTCGGTCTGTGGTGCGGCCATGACACCCATCATTTACCCGTACGCTGTGCCGTCGCTGGACTGAACCTGAAAGTCGGCTGTGCGGCACCCCTCAGCGCTGCAGCCGGCGCAGGCCGTCGAGCACCCCGTCGAGCAGGCGGGACGCGGTGCGCAGCTGGTCGTCGCTGAACCGCCCACGGCGGACGATCGCACGCACCTCGTCGGTGAACGCCACCAGCCGCCGGTCGAACTCGTCCCGCACGTCGCCGCTCGGATGACCGCCGCCGCCGAGCTGGACGTCGAACACCCAGGCGCTCCGGCGGGTCTTGCGGGCGGCCTCGCGCAGCTCCTTCTTCAGGTCGCGGGTCGAGCCGTGCACCTGGGCCTGGATGTCGGCGGCGAGGTCGGCGACGGACGCGTTGATGTCCTGCTCGAGGTCGGCCAGCTCGCCGGAGCGCTGGCGCAGCTCCGTGCGGCCGCTGTCGCTGATCGAGTAGGTCTTGCGGCCGCCGGCTGCGGTGTGCGTGACCAGGCCCTCGCTCTCCATCCGGGCCAGCCGTGGATAGATCGTGCCGGCGCTGGGCGCGTAGGTGCCGTGGAACCGGTCGGCCAGCAGCCGGATCAACTCGTAGCCGTGCTTCGGGCCGTCGTCGAGCAGCTTGAGCAGGTAGAGGCGCAACCGCCCATGGCTGAAAACGGCCGTCATTCCGGCGTCTCCCCTTCCTCGTCGACCGGGCTCGCCAGCAACGCGATGCTGCCGGAGACGGTCGTCGCCCAGAGTTTGCCGGTCCCGCGGCCGAGGTCGCCGCGCCGGTGCCGCGAAGCGCCGTGTCGCTCGCTGCCGGCCAGCGGGAAGGCGCTGGTGATCTGCCCCGACTGCGTGTGCAGGTCGACGGCGAGGTCGGCGTCGGCGCGGACCCGCACGGTGACGCTGCCGGAGGTGGTGTGCAGGCGGAGCTCGCGGTGATGGGGGTTGTCGAGGTCGCAGGTGACCGACCCGGAGACCGTCGTCATCTCCACCCGGTCGGCGGAGCTGTCGGCCAGCACCAGCTCGCCGGAGACCGTCTTGAGGGTCAGGTCGCCGTCGACGCCGAGCGCCTCGACCGGCCCGGCGACCACCTTGGCGCGGGTGCGGCCGCCGAGGCCCATCAGCGTGATCCGGCCGGACGTCAGGTCGACCTCGGTGTCGTCGCGCAGACCGGCGACGACCACGGCGCCGTCGACGAGGCGCAGGTAGGCGGCGGTGGAGCGGGGCACGCCGATCGAGACGTCGACCCGGAACCGGCGGCGCAGCTGCCCGATCCACCACAACACGCCGGGAAAGCGCGGGAGGCGGTTGTGCCGGACCACCAGCGTGCGGTCGACCACCTCGACGATCACCGGCGTGCGGCCGGCCCGCGTAACGTCGACCCGGGCCGGACCGTCGTCGGTGCCGACCAGGTTGACCTGGCCGGAGACCAGGTTGACGTCGACCCGATCGATGGCCGCCTCGACGGCGATCTCGCGCGGCTCCTCGACGGTCCAGCGGTTGGACACGGATCACCTCCCGAAAGCCGCTTGAGCATATCGCGATGTATCGCGTTATGCCAGCGGCCTCCGAGCGGGGCGATCAAGCGGCCAGGGCCAGCGGTACGGGGATCGGGGTCTCCTCGACCGGCGCGGGCACGAACACCGGGGTGCCGACGGCGGCCTGGGCCACCCGGGCCAGCGCCCGCCGGGACGCCGCGGGCTCGGGGTGCAGGGCCGGCGCGACGGCGACCGACGCGACCAGCTTCGGCATTGCCAGCACCCGACGGACCGACGCCCACAAAGTCTCGTCGCCGATGAAGGAGGCCGCCGGGCTGCCGTACCGCAGGGTCACGGGCACGATCGTCGCACCGGCGTCGATCGCGGCCTGGAACATCGCGGGGCGGAACGGGCCGACCGACGCGCCGCAGCCCGTGGTGCCCTCCGGGAAGACGGTGACGACGGCGCCGGACCGCAGCGCGTCGGCCACGTCGGCCACCGAGCGGGGCAGCGTCCTGGGCCGGGAGCGGTCGACGAAGATCGTGCCGCCCGAGGCCGCCAGCGCGCCGAACAGCGGCCAGTTGCGCACCTCGACCTTGGCCAGCATCCGGCCCGGCGCCACGGCCAGCAGCGCGACGATGTCGAGCCAGGACACGTGGTTGGCCACCACCAGCGCCTTGCCGCGCGGCGGCCGGCCGCGCAGCCGCAGCCGCACGCCGAGCGCGGCCAGCGTGAGCCGGCCCCAGAACCGGCCGGCCCGCTCGCGCCCTCGCTCGGTGAGCAGCGGCAGGACCGGCACCAGGAGCGCGCCGACGAGCACCGCTCCGAGCAGCCGGACGAAGCGCAGCACCTGCAGCGCCTTCGGCGCCTCGGCCGGCTCGTCGCCAGTGACCAGGCAGTCCGTGCCGCAGTCGTTCCGCGGCCGCCACAGCGTCACTGATCGACCCCCAGGAAGTGCCGCAGATAGCGCGGGTCCATCCGGTCCAGGGAAAGCAGCACGTAGAGGTCGGCGCAGTCGAAGTCCGGGTCGTACGCCGGCTCGCCGCAGATCCAAGCGCCCAGCCGCAGGTAACCGCGGAGCAGCGGCGGCATCAGCGCGGCGGAGGCCGGCGCGGCCGGCTGGATCTCCCACGGGTGGCGCGGGGTGACCCGCATGCGGGGCGGCGAGAGGTGCTTGACCCGGACCCGCTCCCACACGGCCGCGGCCATCGTGCCGCCGTCGTTCAGCGGGATCGACGCGCAGCCGCCGAGCCACCGCTTGTTGTGCAGGTGCAGGTAGCGGGCGATGCCGGCCCACATCAGATTGATCACCGCGCCGGACCGGTGCTCCGCCGCGACGCACGAGCGGCCGGTCTCGACCAGGGCGTCCCGCAGCGGGTCCAGGGCGGACAGATCGAACTCGGTGTCGCCGTAGCGCTTGGGGGCACGCCCGGGCAGCAGCATCCGGTAGGTGCCGACGATCGCGCCGGACTTGTCGTCACGGACGATCAGGTGGTCGCAGGCGTCGTCGAACTCGTCGACGTCGTGCCCGGGAACCGTGGTCTGCAGGGTGGCGCCCAGCTCGTCGGCGAACACCTGGTAGCGCAGCCGTTGAGCGGCGGCCACCTGCTGCGCGTCGTCCGCGATCAGCAGGGTGTAGCCGCCGGTCCTGGTCAGGAGGTCCATGCGTTCTGTGTAAGTGTGCCGGCTACCACACGCGTGTCGCCCAACGGGTGCGTGGATGTCGATTGCGTGAACGCCGGACCTCGGCGCTCGGTGTGCGAAGGTGTGCAGGTGGACAGCGGTTCTTTGATCATCCCGAGCCGGTTCAACGGGCCGCCGGGCACCGGCAACGGTGGCTGGTCCGCGGGCACGTTCGCGGCCCTGGTCGGCGCCGGGGGCGTGCCCGAGGTGACGCTCGTCAAGCCACCGCCGCTGGACACCCCGCTGACCGCCGGCGACGGCGAGGTGGTCGACCCGGCCGGGCAGGTGGTCGCGGCCGTCCGCGCCGTCCCGCAGTTCGAGGTGGTGGCCCCGGCCGTGTCGCTGGCGGCGGCCACCGACGCGGCGGGCCGGTACGCCGGCTTCGCCGACCACCCGTTCCCGACCTGCTATGTCTGCGGTCCGGAGCGCGCCGACGGGCTGCGGATCTTTCCCGGGCCGGTCGACGGCGTCGTGGCGGCGCCGTTCACCGCGCCGGCCGAGGTCACCACGGAAACCGTGTGGGCGGCGCTGGACTGCCCGGGCGGCTGGTCGGTGCTCTCCCCCGGCCGGGCGTACGTCCTGGGCCGGATGGCCGCTGTCGTCTCCGCGCTGCCGGCGCCGGGCAGCGAGTCGGTGGCGGTCGGGATGCTGGCCGGCGTCGAGGGGCGGCGAGCGGCCGTGCACACCGCTCTCTACACACCGGACGGCGAGCTTGTGGCGCACGCACGGGCCACCTGGGTAGCGATTTAAGGACAGCGAACGTCACACCCCGCCGGTATGGTGTGCGGCGACGTCACCCAGGGGGAGGAGTGAGATGTCCGACGGCCAGCTAGTGGTCTCCGGTCTCACCAAGCGATACAAGCAGCTCATGGCCGTCGACGGTTTGTCGTTCACCGTCGAGCCGGGTCGCGTGACCGGCTTTCTGGGCCCCAACGGCGCCGGCAAGACCACGACGCTGCGCATGCTGCTCAACCTGGTGACGCCGACCGCGGGCACCGCGACGATCGGCGGTCAGCGCTACGCCGACCTGCGCGACCCGCTGCGCACGGTCGGCGCTGTGCTCGAGGCGTCCAGCGCGCACCGCGGCCGCACCGGCCGCAACCACCTCCGCGTGATCTGCGCGGCCGCCGGGCTGCCCAGCCGGCGCGCCGACGAGGTGCTCGAGATGGTCGGCCTGACGCCGGCCGCCAAGCGCAAGTTCAAGGGCTACTCCCTCGGCATGCGGCAGCGTCTCGGCATCGCGGCCGCCATGATCGGCGACCCCCGGGTGCTGATCCTCGACGAGCCGGCCAACGGTCTCGACCCCGAGGGCATCCGGTGGATGCGCGGGTTCCTGCAAAACCTGGCCCAGCAGGGCCGCACGGTGCTGGTCTCCAGCCACCTGCTCTCCGAGATGGAGCTGCTGGCCGACGACGTGGTGATCATCGCGGCCGGCAAGCTGATCCGGCAGGGCCCGGTGTCCGAGGTGCTCGCGTCGATGACCGCCACGACGCACGTGCGGGTCCGCACGCCGCAGGCCGACGCGCTCGGCAGCGCCCTCGAGGGCATCCCGGGCGCGGCGGTCACCCCGCGCGCCGACGGCTCGCTGCTGGTCACCGGCGTCGAAGCGCCGGCCGTGGGCAAGGCGGCCCTGGCCGCCGGCGTCGAGCTGCACGAGCTGACCCCCGAACGCCCCGACCTCGAAGGCGTCTTCCTGGAGCTCACGGCCGGAAAGGCGGGCATCCGATGAGGCTGGTCAACGCGGAGTTCCGCAAGCTGCTGACCACCAACACGTGGTGGCTGTTCGCCCTCGGCGCCCTCCTGTGCTGGGCCGCGACGTTCGCGCTCAACGCCACGTTCGCGCACTTCACGCTGACCCAGGCGCCGCCGACCGACGTCTCGCCGGAAGACGCGGCCCAGATCGCGGCCGTCAGCGACCAGATCTACCAGGCGGCCAACCTCTACACCTCGGGCCAGTTCACCGGTCTGCTGTTCGTCGTGCTGCTCGGCATCCTGATGGTCACCAACGAGTTCCACCACCAGACCGCCACCTCGACGTTCCTCACCACGCCGCACCGCACCTCCGTGATCAGCGCCAAGCTCGGCGTCGCGGCCTTCATCGGCGTCCTGTTCTGGGTGGTCACCACCGCCCTCAACATCCCGGCGACGATGATCTTCCTGCGCTCCGAAGACCTGCCGACGCTGCTCGGCGACTCGTCGGTGCAGCGGGCGATCCTGCTGAACGGTGTGGCCTACCTGCTCTGGGGCATCCTCGGCGTCGGCATCGGCGTGCTCATGCGCAGCCAGATCGCGGCGACCGTCACCGCCGTGCTGGCCTACGTGCTCGGCACGGCCGTGGTCGGCTTCCTGTTCACGCTGCTGTCCCAGGCGCTCGACCAGGACTGGATCGAAGACATCCAATACGCGCTGCCGTCCATCGCCTCCGGCCTGATGGTCGCCGGCCGCGACCTGCCCGGCCAGCCCGAATACTGGGTCGGCGCGGTCATCCTCGTGGCCTGGGCCGTCGTCACGGGGACGATCGGCACCCTGATCACCCGCACGCGAGACATCTCCTAACGCGTTCCCGCGTTTTAACCTGTGAGACGTGACACGGACGGACGTCGCCGACGGCCGTCCATGTCGCGCGGCGTAGCCTTGGAAATGTCTTCTCACACATACACACAGCGCGCGGAAGAGGCGATTACCGGCCGTGTCGAGCCAGCAGACATCCGAGAACCCACTGGCGGGTTTCGGCCCCAATGAGTGGATCGTCGACGAGATGTACCAGCGCTATCTCGCGGACCCGACGAGCGTAGACCCGGCGTGGCACGACTTCTTCGCCGACTACCGCCCCGAGGCGGACGGCGCGTCGCCCACCCAGGCGACCGCGGCCACCGCCAAGCAGAGCGCCGCCAAGGCCGGCACCGACGCGCCCGGCGCGGCTTCCTCCCCCGAGCCCCGGGCCACCGCCAAGCCGGCACCCGCAAAGAGTGACGGCAAGGTCGAAACCGCCCCGAAGACGACCAAGGCCCCGGCGCAGCCGCGCGCCGCCGCCCCGGTCAAGGCCGCCGCGCCCGCCGCCAAGGAGGCCCCGCCGGCCGAGAAGACCGCCGAGACCACCCCGCTGCGGGGCGTGGCCGCCCGGATCGTCCAGAACATGGACGCCTCGCTGGCCGTCCCGACCGCGACCAGCGTGCGGGCCGTCCCGGCCAAGCTCCTGGTCGACAACCGCATCGTGATCAACAACCACCTGGCCCGCGGCCGCGGTGGCAAGGTCAGCTTCACCCACCTGATCGGCTGGGCGATGGTCCGGGCGCTGCAGGCCAACCCGGAGATGAACAACTCGTTCACCGAGGTCGGCGGCAAGCCCGCGGTGGTGCAGCCCGCGCACGTCAACCTCGGCATCGCGATCGACCTCAAGCGCCCCGACGGCACCCGCACGCTGGTCGTGCCGTCGATCAAGAACGCCGAGACCATGGACTTCCGGCAGTTCTGGCAGGCCTACGAGGACATCGTGCGGCGGGCCCGGCGCAACGAGCTCACCATGGACGACTACGCCGGCACGACGATCTCGCTGACCAACCCCGGCGGCATCGGCACGGTGCACTCGCAGCCCCGGCTCATGATCGGCCAGGGCACGATCATCGGCGTGGGCGCGATGGAGTACCCGGCCCCGTACGCCGGCATGTCCGAGGAGAAGCTCGCGGAGCTGGCGGTCAGCAAGATCATCACGCTGACCAGCACCTACGACCACCGCATCATCCAGGGCGCGCAGTCCGGCGAGTTCCTCAAGACGATCCACGAGCTGGTCCTGGGCGAGCACGGGTTCTACGACCAGATCTTCACCTCGCTGCGCATCCCCTACGAGCCGGTGCGCTGGATGCGCGACGTGGCGGTCAGCTCCGAGGGCGCGATCGACAAGACCGCGCGAGTGATCGAGCTGATCCACGCGTACCGCGTGCGCGGTCACCTGATGGCCGACACCGACCCGCTCGAGTTCAAGATGCGCAAGCACCCCGACCTCGACGTGCTCGAGCACGACCTGACCCTGTGGGACCTCGACCGCAGCTTCCCGGTCGGCGGCTTCGCCGGCAAGCAGACGATGAAGCTGCGCGACATCCTCGGCGTGCTGCGCGACAGCTACTGCCGCCGGGTCGGCGTCGAATACATGCACATCCAGGACCCGGAAGAGCGGCGCTGGATCCAGGAGCGCATAGAGCGCAAATACGAGAAGCCGACGGCCGAGGAGCAGAAACACATCCTCAATCGGCTCAATGCGGCCGAGGCGTTCGAGACCTTCCTGCAGACCAAATATGTGGGCCAGAAGCGGTTCTCGCTCGAGGGCGGCGAGTCGCTGATCCCGCTGCTCGACGAGGTGTTGCAGACCGCGGCCGAGGGCGACCTCGACGAGGTCGTGATCGGCATGGCCCACCGCGGCCGGCTCAACGTGCTGGCCAACATCGTCGGCAAGCCGTACGAGAAGATCTTCTCGGAGTTCGAGGGTTTCATCGACCCGAAGTCGGCGCACGGCTCGGGCGACGTGAAATACCACCTCGGCCAGAACGGCAAGTTCACGACGCCCGACGGCGAGCACGCGATCAGCGTGTCGGTGACCGCCAACCCGTCGCACCTCGAGGCCGTCGACCCGGTGATGGAGGGCATCGTCCGGGCCAAGCAGGACCGCATCGACCTCAAGCTTGAGGGCTACACCGTGCTGCCGCTGGCCATCCACGGTGACGCGGCGTTCGCCGGCCAGGGCGTGGTCGCGGAGACGCTCAACCTGTCGCAGCTGCGCGGCTACCGCACCGGCGGCACCGTGCACGTGGTGGTCAACAACCAGGTCGGCTTCACCACCGCGCCGGAATACTCGCGTTCGTCGCTCTACTCGACCGACGTCGCGCGGATGATCCAGGCGCCGATCTTCCACGTCAACGGCGACGACCCCGAGGCCGTCGTACGCGTCGCGCGGCTCGCCTTCGAGTACCGCCAGTCGTTCAACAAGGACGTGGTCATCGACCTGGTCTGCTACCGGCGGCGCGGCCACAACGAGGGCGACGACCCCTCGATGACCAACCCGCTGATGTACTCGATCATCGACCAGAAGCGGTCCGTGCGGAAGCTCTACACCGAGGAGCTGATCGGTCGCGGCGACATCACCGTCGACGACGCCGAGGAGCTGCTCCGCGACTACCAGTCCCAGCTGGAGCAGGTGTTCAAGGCGACCCGCGACGCGGCGGCCGGCGGCACCAGGCCGGTCCGCACCCGCCAGCCCGAGCCGGAGCCCGCGGTCGAGACCGCCGCTTCCGTCGAGGCCGTGCGCGCGGTCGGCGAGGCGCACGTCAACCTGCCGGCGGGCTTCACCCCGCACAAGCGGCTCCAGCAACTGCTCGACCGGCGGCACAAGATGTCCGTCGAGGGCAACATCGACTGGGGCTTCGGCGAGATCATCGCGTTCGGCACGCTGCTCGCCGACGGCGTCACCGTCCGGCTGGCCGGCCAGGACTCCCGCCGGGGCACGTTCGTGCAGCGACACGCCTCGATCGTCGACGCCGACACCGGCAAGGACTTCCTGCCGCTGGCCACGCTGACCAAGGACCGGGCCCGGTTCTTCGTCCACGACTCGCTGCTCTCCGAATACGCGGCGATGGGCTTCGAGTACGGCTACTCCGTGGAGAACCGCGAGGCGCTGGTGCTCTGGGAGGCGCAGTTCGGCGACTTCGCCAACGGCGCCCAGTCGGTGGCCGACGAGTTCATCACCTCGGGCGAGGTCAAGTGGGGCCAGCAGTCGGCGCTGACGCTGCTGCTCCCGCACGGCCACGAGGGCCAGGGTCCAGACCACACCTCGGGCCGGCCGGAGCGCTGGCTGCAGATGGCCGCCGAGGACAACATCCGGGTGGCCATCCCGACCACGCCGGCCAACTACTTCCACCTGCTGCGCCGCCAGGCCCTCTCGCCCAAGCGCAAGCCGCTGATCGTGTTCACGCCCAAGTCGCTGCTGCGGCACAAGCTGGTCGTCTCGTCGGTCGAGGACTTCGCCACGGGTACGTTCCAGCCGGTCATCCCCGACACCAGCGGGCTCGACCCGCAGGGCGTGCGCCGGGTGCTGCTCTGCTCGGGCAAGGTCTACTACGACCTGGTCCAGGCCCGCGCCGACCGCAAGATCACTGACACGGCGCTGGTGCGGATGGAGCAGCTCTACCCGCTGCCGGTCGACGAGGTAAAGGCGGCTCTGGCGCAGTTCCCGAACGCGGTCGACTTCGCCTGGGTGCAGGAGGAGCCGGCCAACCAGGGCGCCTGGTCGTTCGTCGCGCTCAACCTGCTGGAGCACCTCGAGGGGGTACGCCTTCGGCGGATCTCCCGCCCGGCGGCCGCGGCGCCGTCGGTGGGCTCCACCAAGCTGCACGACGCGGAGCAGACGGCCCTGATCGAGGCGGCCCTGCCGCGGCCTGCGGAGGGCTGATGTACTTCACGGACCGCGGCATCGAGGAGCTGGTTTCGCGCCGGGGTGAGGAGACGGTGTCGCTGGAGTGGGTCGCCGACCGGCTCCGCGACTTCGTCGACGACAACCCGGAGTTCGAGACGCCGATGGAGCGCTTCGCCACGTTCCTCGCACGCCTCGACGACGACGAGGACTGACCTGATCACTGCGCCCCCTCACCCCGCTCCTGCCGGTTTTGATCTGCGCCGACCGAAGGTCGGTGCTTCGGCAAGCCCAGCTCGGCCTGGGTAGGTTGGTGCGGTGGGGCGCAGTGTCTATATCGCGGGTTTCGGTGAAGGCGGCGGCAAGTCGACGGTGGCGCTCGGGCTGGCCGAGCTGCTGTCCCGGCAGGTCGGCCGGATCGGGGCGTTCCGGCCGCTGGTGACGCGGCCGGGGCAGGATCCGATCCTGGACCTGCTGCGCCGCCGCTACGAGATCTCGTTGCGCGCCGAGGACCTGCACGGCGCGACCTACGCGGAGGCGGCGGCGCTGGTCGCGGCCGGCCGCCGCGAGGAGCTGTTCGCGCGGATCGTCGAGCGCTACCGGGCCGTCGAGCGGCAGGTGCCGGCGATGGTGGTGATCGGCAGCGACCTGGAGGACAGCGACGACCCGCGCCAGCTCGGCTTCAACGCCCGACTGGCGACGGAGCTGGGCAGCGTGGCCGTCGCGGTGGTCGACGGGCAGACCGACGACCCGGCGTCCGCGATGAGCACCGCGTACCACAGCCTGACCGACCTGGGCGCCACCGTGCTGTCGGTGATCGCCAACCGGGCGCCGGCCGGGGTCGTCCCGCCCGCGTTACCCGTGCCGGCCTACGTGATCCCCGAGGTGCCCACCGTCTCCGCGCCCACGGTCGGCGAGGTCGCCACGGCGCTCGGCGCGACGGTCCTCTCCGGCGACGCCCGCGCCCTCGACCGCGACGTGCTCGACCTGGTCGTCGGTGGCGCGCACGTGCCGGCGTTCCTCGACCACCTGACCGACGGCTGCCTGGTGATCACCCCAGGCGACCGGGCCGACCTGCTGGTCGCCGCGTCCACCGCGCACGCCAGCGGCCTGGTCGCGGTGGCCGGGCTGATGCTGACCCTGGGCGAGCGCCCCGACCCGCGGGTGATGCGGCTGATCGACCGGCTCGACTCCGGGCTGGCCGTGCTCTCGATCGAGTCCGACAGCTACCACACGGTGGCGGCGGCCTCCCGGATCGAGGGGCGGCCGAGCGCCACCAGCCCGCGCAAGGTCGAGGCCGCGCTCGGCGCCTTCGAGTCCCATGTGGACACCGCCGCGCTGGCCGACCGCCTGCAGGTGGCGCGGTCGTCGCGGGTGACGCCGCTGATGTTCGAGTACGACCTCATCGACCGCGCCCGCTCCGCCCGCCGCCGGCTGGTGCTGCCCGAGGGCACCGAGGAACGGATCCTGCGGGCGACGGAGATCCTGCTCCGGCGCGGCGTCGCCGACCTGACGTTGCTGGGCGCCAAGGACGAGATCGCCCGCCGGGTACGCGAGCTCGGCGTCGACATCACCGGCGCGTCCGTCGTCGACCCGGCCACCAGCCCCTGGCGCGACGAGTTCGCGGCGACCTACGCGGGCCTGCGCTCGCACAAGGGCGTGACGCTGGACCTGGCGCACGACGTGGTGGCTGACCCCAACTATTTCGGCACGCTGATGGTGCTGGCCGGGCAGGCCGACGGCATGGTCTCCGGCGCCACCCACACGACGGCCGCGACGATCCGCCCGGCGTTCGAAGTGATCAAGACGGTGCCCGGCGTCTCGGTGGCGTCGAGCGTCTTCTTCATGTTGCTGGCCGACCGGGTGCTGGTCTACGGCGACTGCGCCGTCAACCCGGATCCCGACGCCGCGCAGCTGGCCGACATCGCGCTGTCCAGCGCGGACACCGCGGCCGCGTTCGGCATCGAGCCGAGGGTGGCGATGCTGTCCTATTCGACCGGCACGTCCGGCGCGGGCGCCGACGTCGACAAGGTGGCGGCGGCCACGGCGCTGGTCCGCGAACGCCGCCCGGACCTGCCGGTCGAGGGCCCGATCCAGTACGACGCGGCCATCGACGCCGGGGTGGCGGCGACCAAGCTGCCCGGCAGCTCGGTGGCCGGCCGGGCGACGGTCTTCATCTTCCCGGACCTCAACACGGGCAACAACACCTACAAGGCGGTGCAGCGCTCGGCCGGCGCGGTCGCCGTCGGCCCGGTGATGCAGGGCCTGCGCCGCCCGGTCAACGACCTCTCCCGCGGTGCGACGGTCAAGGACATCGTCAACACGGTGGCCATCACGGCCATCCAGGCGGCGGCCCGGTGACCCGCGTCCTCGTCCTCAACTGCGGCTCGTCATCGCTCAAGTACCGCCTTTTCGAGGGCGACGCGGCGGTGGTCGCCAGCGGGATCGTGGAACGGATCGGGGAGGACGAGCCGGGCGCGCCACGGGACCATGCCGAGGCCCTCTCGACGGCCATGGCCGGGCTTCCGCTCGAGGGGCTGACCGCGGTCGGGCACCGGGTGGTCCACGGTGGACTGACGTTCACCGCGCCGGCCGTTGTCGACGACGCCGTGCTGGCCGCGATCGCCGAGCTCGTGCCGCTGGCGCCGCTGCACAACCCGGCCAACCTGGCGGGCATCGAGGTCGCCCGGGCGCTGCTGCCGGGCGTACCCCAGGTGGCGGTCTTCGACACCGCCTTCCACCGGACGCTCTCCCCCGCCGCCAGCACCTACGCGATCGACGCGGCGACGGCGGAGCGCTACGGCATCCATCGCTACGGCTTCCACGGCACTTCGCACGCCATCGTGTCGCGGCGCACGGCGGCGCTGCTCGGCCGGCCGCTCGCGGAGGTCAACACGGTCACGCTGCACCTCGGCAACGGCGCGAGCGCCTGCGCGGTCGAGGGCGGGCGCAGCGTGGCCACCTCGATGGGGCTGTCGCCGCTGGAAGGGCTGGTCATGGGCACCCGCAGCGGTGACCTCGACCCGGCGATCATCTTCCACCTGCACCGGGTCGCCGGCCTGCCGCTGGGCGAGATCGACGATCTGCTCAACCGGCGCAGCGGGCTGGCCGGGCTGGCCGGCGTCAACGACATGCGTACGCTGCTGGCCCGCCGCGCGTCCGGGGACGGTGCCGCCGCGCTGGCGTTCGAGGTCTACTGCCGACGGATCCGCTCCTACGTCGGCGCCTACTACGCGCAGCTCGGCCGCCTGGACGCGATCACGTTCACCGCGGGCGTGGGTGAGAACGCGCCGGCCGTACGCGCGGCGGCGCTGGCCGGCCTCGACCGGCTCGGGATCGTGGTGGATCCGGTCCGCAACGACGCGCCCGACCGCGGGGCGCGTGTCATCTCGCCGCCGGACGCGCCGGTGGCGGTGTGTGTGGTGCCGACCGATGAGGAGTGGGAGATCGCCCGTCAGACGCTGGGGGTGGTCGCTCCGTGAGGCCTACGTCAGGGCGAAGACCAGCACGATGATCACGATGACCGCGAGGGCCAGGCCGCCGATGATCAAGGGCATGCGGTTGGGCGCCGCCGCGGGCGCGGGTTCGGGGCTGGTCGCGGGAGTCTCCTGGCGGGCGGCGAAGGCGCGGAAGGCCTCCGTGTTGCCGCTCGGGTCCCGGTAGTCGTCAGACATGCCGACGACCATAGCGAACCGCATCGACCGCCCCAAACACCGAAAAGGCTGACGTCTGTCCGGTTCCCAGCACTTACCGTGTGCTCATGGTGGGAAGGCGGTCGGCGTTCGCAATTTTGGCGTTGCTGCTTCTCTTTGCCATTTCGGCCTTCGTCCCGGGCGTGGCCCCGGGCGGCGCGGCGGCCGACGCGCCCGGCCGCTACGCGGTGGGCCTGCGGATCCTGGCCCTCGCCCGGGGCCCGGATCGCCCGCTGCCCACGCTCGTCTGGTACCCGGCGGCCGCACGCACCGGCGCGGTCACCCGCGACGCGGCGTTCGCTGAGGGCCGCTTCCCGCTCGTCGTGTTCAGCCACGGCCTGCAGAGCCGCCCGGAAGACCACGTGCAGCTGACCACCCGGTGGGCCGCCGCCGGCTTCGTGGTGATCGCCCCGGCCTATCCGCACACCAAGAAGAACGCCCCGGGCTACACCCGCGCCGACCTGGTCAACCAGCCGGCCGACGCGTGGGCGGTGGTGCAGGCGGTCAGCCGCCTCGACACGAACCCCGGCGACCCGTTCGCCGGCCACCTGGACACCGGTGACGTGGTGGCGGCCGGGCACAGCGGAGGCGCGTACACCGCGGCCGCCATGTTCCAACGCGGCCACTCCGCGCGCCTCAAGGGCGCGATCATCATCGCCGGCGCCCGCCCCCGCTTCGAGTTCGGCGGCCCACCGGCAGCGATGCTCTTCATCCACGGCGACGCCGACCCGACGGTCCCCTACGCCACCGGCCGCGCCGTCTACGCTCGCGTGCCGTGGGACAAGGGCTTCATCACGCTGCATGGCCTCAACCACGGTTCCTACCTGAGCCCGGGCCGGTCCGGGTTCAATGAAGTCATGACGTCGACCACGGACTTCCTGCGCTGGCGCCTCGACGGCGACAAGAACGCCCGCTGTGCCCCGGGCCCGCTCCGCGCCGCCTTCGGCGCCGACCGGCCCCTCTGCGGATGACGCGGGACTCTTCCCCGGGTTCAGCTGCGGCAGGTCGGTGGTCGTTCCTGGGTTTCTGCGCGTCCGCTCTACGGACCGGGTCTGCGAGGGCGAACCGGGCGGCTGTGGTGGTCGCAATCGGTGCTGCGTTGGTCGCGGGGTGTTCGACGGCGACGCCGCCGCGGGCGCCGGCGTTTCGGACTCCGACGGCTTCGGCTTCGCCGGGCGCCGTGTCGGCTCCGCCCGCCGCCCCGGGCCGAGCGCCGGCGCGGACGTTCGAGGTCGGCGTGCGCGAACTCGATCTTGTCCGGGACGGGCGGGAGCTGCCGACGACCGTCTACTACCCGGAGGGGGCCGGGCGGTTCCCGGTGGTGCTGTTCAGCCACGGGCTGGGTGGTCGACCGGTCGACTACGCGCCGCTGCTGCGGCGGTGGGCGGCGGCCGGGTTCGTCGTCGCGGCGCCGGCTTATCCGCACACTAGCGGCGACGCGGCGGACTACGACGTGCTCGACGTGGTGAACCAGCCGGCCGACGCGTCGTACGCCATCGGGAAGGTTCTCGCTCTCGACGCGCGGCGGGGTGACGCGCTCTTCCACCGGCTCGCCACCGATCGGGTCGCGGCGGCCGGGCACTCGGCGGGCGGCATCACCACCGTCGGGCTGTTCACGCTGGCCCGCGACGCGCGGCTGGACGCCGGGATCGTGCTGTCGGGCAACTCGCTCGGGGCCGGCACCGGGTTCCGCGGCACGGCGGCGCCGATGCTGTTCGTGCACGGGGAGCGCGATCAGACCATCTCGTACGCCTCGGGCAAGGCCGCTTTCGACGCCGTGCCGTGGCCGAAGGCGCTGCTGTCGTTTCCCGACGGCGACCACGGCACGACGCTGCTGCGCGACGGTGGCACGTCGTTCCAGGTGTTGACGGCGACGACGACCGAGTTCCTGCGGTACGCGCTGTATGGCGACCCGGCCGCGAAGTCACGCATCCCGCGGGCGGCCGCCCGGGACGACGTCGCGCAGCTCGACGACCAGCTCTAGACGCGCCGCGACGGGGTCCGATGTGGACCCCGCCGCGTTCGCGTGCTGCAGTTACTTGACCGGCTTGCGGTTGTCGGCGAACAGGTTGGTGCTGTTCTGCCAGCTGAGGCCGGACTGCGTGGGCCGCGCGATCACGCCGTAGCGGAAGTTGCGGCCGAACAGGTTGTCGCGGAACACGATGCCGGAGCCGTTGAGGTCTTCCCGCACACCGATCGAGTAGTTGCCGCCGTTGCAGTAGTTCTGCTCGTACAGCAGGTTGGTGACACTCGGGCCGGTGGTCGAGCCGATCATCAGGCAGGCGTTGAACGGGTCCTTCGTGTCGGGGTTGTACGCCTCGATGGTGTTGTGGCGCACCACGATGTTGGAGCCCGCGGTGGTCTGCATCGCGTCGTTGTGCGAGCCGGAGGCCCGGGTCAGGTGGTGGATCCACGAGTCGATGACCTGGCTGTTGTTGCCCAGCCGCGGGCCGTCGATGGTGTTGAAGATCTCCACCTTCTTGAGCGTGTAGCCGCCGCAGCACACCGTCGCCGAGTTCTTGCCCTGGCCGTCGATGGTCACGTTCTCGACGAGCAGGTTGGCGCTGGCGTCACTCACCCTGATCGAGTAGTTGCTGCCGCAGCTGATCTTCGAGTTGCGGATGACGACGTTCTTGGCGTTGACCGTCACGCAGCCCTTGATGTCGAGGCCGCTGACCACCTGGCCGGCCTTGGACAGGGTCAGCCCGCCGGATGCCTTGAGCGCGGTGCCGTCGGGGACGCCCGTGTTGCTCGGGCCGGGGAACGAGCTAGGGATGCCCGGGCCCTGGCCACCACCGGCGGGCGGCGGGTCGACCGGCTTCGTCGGTTTCGGGTCCGGCTTGCTGGTCGCGCTCGGGGTCGCCGTCGGGGTCGGCTTGGCGGTCGGCGTCGGGGACGTGCCCGGCACGGGTTTGGTCGGCGCACTCGGCGCCGTGACCCCGCCGTCGACGTTGACCGCCTTGCCGTTCCACGTCGAGTCGATGATCGTCGCGGGGGCGGCGTCGGAGAACATGAAGCCGTTGCGGCAACCCTGCAGCTGGACCCGAACGGCGGTGTAGTTGCCGAAAACGATGCCGTTGGTCTTGCTTTCCTGACACACGATCGTCGTGTCTTCAATGCGGGTGCCGTCCGCGCCTTCGAACACGCGGACCGAGTGATAGCCACCGTAACGAATGGTGGAATTTCGGATGGTGACGTTGTCAGCCTTTACGTACACGTATCCGTTGATCGTCTGCCCGTCGATGACGGTGCCCGGTTTGGTCACCGTGACCGACCCGGACTTCGCGACCGCCACGCCGACGCCCGCGGCACCGAGGCCGAGCGTGGTCAGCGCCACCAGCAGAGCGCGCCCGGGCCGCCGGAGGCCGAAGCGCCCTCCGGAGGTGCGCGGTGCTCGTCGGGTGCCTTTGTGCGCTGCCGAAAACATCGAAATCTGACTCCTTTTGGAGAGCTTTCCGTGGGTGCCACCGCGGAACGGAGCCGACTTTACCGGCCGCACGAGAACCCGCAGACGGACAGAAAATCCGCTGTCGATCAATCCTTTAGTGATCCTTAAGAACCCCTGTGAACACCCTTATATGGCCGATTACAGTTCGCCCATAGCCAGCATTTGTCCGATTTGAACGCTCCTAAAAGTCCGGTTTCTCGCCAGCCGAGATTTGGGCATGTCCGCGCACGTGAGAGTGATCCATTTGCCCAGGTCCGGGCCTCGGCGAGTAGTTGATCAGACATGTCCCGAGCGTCGGGCGCCTTGACCGGTGACCGGCCAGCTCGCGGAAGGCCGACATTCAGTGCGTTGCGCGGAGGCGCCTGGGGCGCCGCGCGTCGCCCTCGTGGCCTCGCGTCGCGGCCTCGCAGATGGCGCGTCGTCGCAGGCCGGGCTGTCGGGCGGCGGCAAACCCGCTCGCCGAGCGCGTGATGGTGGCGGAAGAATGCGGCTTCGTGCGTGACCGACCAGCGGCGCTGGACGAACGGGACCTGATCGCCGCGCTCGAGAGCGGCTGGAACCTGCGGATCCGCGCGATCCGATACCTCCCCGTCGGCGCGGGCAGCTACCACTGGTCCGTGGACACCCACGACGGCCAGACGTGGTTCGCGACAGTCGACGACCAAGGCCTGGACGACGACGCCTTCGACCTGCTCGACCGCGCGTTGACCACCACGACGACGCTGAGCCAGGTCGCGGCCCTCGACTTCGTGGTCGCCCCACTCACGGCGACCAACGGCCAGCCAACCCGGCGCATCACACCGCGATACGCCCTCTCCGTATACCCGATGATCGACGCCGCCCCGGTCGGGCAGTTCGGCCGACACGCGCCAAGCGACCTCCCCGCGGTGGTGGACATGGTCGCAAAACTCCACCTCGCCACCGCCACGGTCACCGACGTCGCTCCCCGCGCGGACACCGCGATCCCCGGCCGCGACCGCCTGGAGCAGGCGATGGCCGAGACCGACCGGGCATGGCACTCAGGCCCCTACGCCGAACCGGCCCGCCACCTCCTCGCCGCCCATGCCGACCACGTCAGGGCCCGGCTCACCGACTTCGACCGCCGCACCGCGCAGGCCGGCGCCACCCTCGTCATCACCCACGGCGAGCCGCACCCCGGCAACATCCTCCGGACCGCGACCGGCCTGAGGCTGGTCGACTGGGACACCACCCGCCTCGCCCCGCCCGAGCGTGACCTGTGGATGCTCCTCGACGAGAAGGAACCAGAGCGGGACCTGCTGGCCCGCTACACGAACGCCACCGGCCTGACCGTCGACCCGACCACCCTCGCCCTCTATCGCCGCCGCTGGGCACTCGCCGACATCGCCGCCTTCGTCGACGACCTGCGTCGCCCGCACGGCGACAGCGAAGACCCAGCCGCCGCCCTGCACCACCTCGGGAGCTATCTAGACGCGGCCACCTAGTCGGATCGTCCAGGGGTCGACGGCCACCGTGCGTAGGTGGGAGCCGGTCCATGGATCGGCGGCCAACGTCGACGCGACGGACTCAGCCGACTCGGCCTTGACGGCCAGCGCCACCCGAACGTCGTCAGCCAGCGGACCGCCCAGCACGACCACGCCGGCAGCGACCAAAGCGTCCATGAACTCGGCGTGCGCGGGAAAACCGTCCTGAGCCTCCAACGGCTGCCCGGCCTGCCACCGCGGCCCGGCCCGCTCCCGCATCACCAGAAACATCGCCATACGTCGAACCCTAGGCCCGCCGTACGACAGGAATTGCCAGAGATTGGCAACAGCGAAGGACTAGCGCCCCGTCCGGCGGGTGACCAGCCGGATCGTCGCCCGCCCGTCGGCCACCTCAGCGCTCGCCGAGCTGGTCAACGCCGTCAGCACCTTCCACGCGAACGAGCTTTCCGCAGGCAGCCGGGCCCCGCGCGTCGTCGGCACCGTGACCTCGACCGACAACTCGTCGTCGGTGACCGCGAACCGGCACTCGAGCTCCGCGTCGGATGTCGCGACGACCAGGAGCATCGCGCAGGCCTCGTCGACGGCGATCCGCAGGTCCTCGATCTCGTCGAGGGCGAACTGCAGGCGGGCCGCGAGGGTGGCGGTCGCGGTGCGGAGCACGCCGAGGTAGCCGCCGTCGGCGGGCACGCTGAGCAGCACGACGTCGTCGTCGAGCGCTTCGGGTTGCGTAGTCATCTGGCTCACCGGTTGCGGACTCTACCGAATCATTGCGAAATGAGCTCCGGCCGGCACCCTCTTGTGGGTACCGGCCGGGACAGCTGTATATCCAAGCCCGGTCAGGCCTGCTTGGTCTCCCAGAAGATCTTCGCGATCTCGTCGATCTTGGCCAGCAGCTTGTCGCCGGTGGCCGGGTCGACCGACTCCTTGGTGCCGGCGCCACCCGCGAGCTTGGTGGCCTCGTTGAACAGTTGGTGCAGCTGCGGGTACTTCTCGAAGTGCGGCGGCTTGAAGTAGTCGGTCCAGAGCACCCACAGGTGGTGCTTGACGAGCTCCGACCGCTGCTCCTTGATGATCAAGGCGCGGGTGCGGTAGACCGGGTCCTCGTTGGCCTGGTACTTCTCCTGAATCGCTTTGATCGACTCGGCCTCGATGCGGGCCTGCGCCGGGTCGTAGACGCCACACGGCAGGTCGCAGTGCGCGCTGACCACCGTTCGCGGCGTTAGGAAGTTAGGAAGTCGCATCAGGACTCCTCCAAGGGAAGACTTACGATGATCCTCGCTGAGGACATTACCCCCGGTGGTGCTCGGAAACCTCGCGGAGGTCCGTTCGTGGCGTCACTTTTCGCCGCTCTCGTACGCGGTCCGTCGATGGCGCCCACGCTGCGTGACGGAGACGCGGTGCTGGTCCGGCGCGGCGGCCGTCCCGTCCGTCCCGGCGAAGTCGTCGTGGCCACTTTCCGCTCGCGGCCCGACCTGCTCGTCGTGAAACGCGCCGTGCGAAAAGCAGACGGCGGCTGGTGGCTCCAGGGCGACAACGAGTTCGTCACCGACGATTCCCGTGCGTACGGCGTCGCCGACGTGCGCGGACGGGTACTGCTCCGATACTGGCCGCGCCCGTCCCGGCTCCGGCCAAGGATTATGCTCGACACTTAGCGGGCAACCCCCGCGTGCTTCGCCGGTCACCGCTGACCTCGCGTCAAGCCGGCACCTCTCTGCCGGCTCACCTTCGACGCGATTTGGAGCACAGCAATGTCCGCAGAGTCCACAGACGATCCAGTTTTCCGACTGCACCGCGGCGGCAAGATGGCGGTCGCCTCCACCGTCCCGCTGACGAGCCGCGACGACCTGTCGCTGGCGTACACCCCGGGTGTGGCCCGGGTCTGCGAGGCGATCGCAGCGGACCCCGCGCTGGTCGACGACTACACCTGGGTCTCTCACACGGTCGCCGTCGTGACCGACGGTTCGGCGGTCCTCGGCCTCGGCAACATCGGCCCCCGCGCCGCGATGCCGGTGATGGAAGGCAAAGCGGTGCTGTTCAAGCAGTTCGGCGGCGTCGACGCGGTGCCGATCTGTCTCGACACACAGGACATCGACGGCATCATCGACACAGTGACCGCGCTGGCGCCTAGCTTCGGCGGCATCAACCTCGAGGACATCAGCGCCCCCCGCTGCTTCGAGATCGAACGCCGCCTCGACGAGGCGCTGTCCATCCCGGTCTTCCACGACGACCAGCACGGCACGGCGATCGTCGTGCTCGCCGCCCTGCGCAACGCCGCCACCCTGCTCGAACGCAAGCTCACCGACCTGCGCGTCGTGGTCAGTGGCGCCGGCGCGGCCGGCATCGCGGTGAGCAAGATGTTGATCGCGGGCGGCGTCAACCCGGCCGAGGTGCTGCTCGTCGACTCGCGCGGCATCCTGCACTCCGACCGCCCCGACCTGGCCGCTCCGGCCGCGGTCGCCAAGGCGGAGATGGCCGCGCTGACCAACCCGCACCGCCGCGCGGGCGGCATCACCGAAGCGCTGTCGGGCGCCGACGTCCTGATCGGCGTCTCCGGCGGCGAGATCCCCGAGCCGGCGGTGGCCGCCATGGCCCCGGGCGCGATCGTGTTCGCCCTGGCCAACCCGACCCCAGAGGTCCACCCCGACGTCGCCTCCCGGCACGCCGCCCTCGTGGCGACCGGCCGCAGCGACTTCCCCAACCAGATCAACAACGTGCTGGCCTTCCCGGGCGTCTTCCGCGGCGCCCTGGATGCCCGCGCCACCCGCATCACCGAGGGCATGAAGGTCGCCGCCGCCGACGCCATCGCCGGTGTCGTCGCCGACAACCTGCACCCCGACGCCTTCGTCCCGTCCGCCCTGGACCCACGCGTGGCCCCGGCGGTCGCGGCCGCGGTCGCCGAAGCCGCCCGCCGCGACGGCGTCGCACGCGCATAACGGTCAAGAGCCGGCTTTCCCGGGCCCGTCGGGGGCACGACCGTCGCTCCCGCCGGGGACCGCTCGCTCCGCTTCGCTGCCAGGTCCGCGGTGGCACAACCACCGCGGACCTCGGCGCACCCACCACAGAGGACCGCGGCGCAAGTCAAAGAGAGCGGCGCCGACAAGCGACCGCTCGCGCGCGTCCTCCCTCGGCGGACGAAGAAGGCACGGACCCGGCAACGAGCTCGCCCACGTTTCACCGCCGGGGCCGGGCGACGGCGGCACCGCCCGACCGCCGGCCACCAGCCGCGTACGCCAGCCGACGGGCGGACGAAGGTGGCCGCCAACCAGCCGGCCAACCACCGCTCGCGCACGCTTCAGCGTCGTGGCTTTGCTCTGCAGCCAAATACGCAACACCCTCGCCGCGAGGCGTTGCGTATTTGGCTGCAGAGCAAAGCCGCCAGCACACCCCCAGGCCACGACCCGCGCGTCGGGCCGAGGCAGCGGCTAGATTCCTAGCCATGCGCGCTGCCTATGCCACCCGGTTCGACGACGCCAACCCGCTCGACGCGCTCGCCGTCGGTGACCAGCCCGAGCCCGAGCAGCGCGACGGCTGGACCACCGTCGAGGTGCGGGCCAGCTCGCTCAACCACCACGACCTCTGGTCGCTGCGCGGTGTCGGCCTGCGCGAGCAGCAACTCCCGATGATCCTCGGCTGCGACGCCGCCGGCATCGCGCCCGGTGGTGAGGAGGTCGTCGTGTACCCGGTGATCCCGACGCCCGGGGATCCCCGCGGCTACACCCTGCTGTCCGAGCACTTTCCGGGCACGTTCGCGGAACGCGTCGCCGTACCCGTCGAGAATCTTGTGCCCAAGCCCGCCGATCTCGACTGGGCCGACGCCGCGTGCCTGCCGACGGCGTGGCTGACCGCCTATCGGATGCTGACCACCAAGGGGCGCGTCGACGAGACCGAGGCCGTGCTGATCCAGGGCGCCGGCGGCGGGGTAGCGACGGCCGCGGCGCTGATCGCGCTGGCGATGGACAAGCGGGTCTACGTCACCAGCCGCGACGCCGACAAGCGCGAGCGGATCGCGGCCCGGGGCGTGACCGCGCTGGAGCCGGGGGCGCGGCTGCCCGAGCGGGTCGGTGTGGTGATCGAGACGGTGGGCGAGGCGACGTTCGAGCACTCGCTCAAGGCGAGCGCACCGGGCGCCCGGATCGTGGTGTCCGGCGCGACCTCGGGTCACCTGCCCAAACTCGACCTGCGCCGGGTGTACGCCATGCAGCTCGAGATCCTCGGCAGCTCCATGGGCACGCCGGGCGAGCTGGCCGCGCTGTTGGCGTTCTGCGCCGACAAGGGCATTCGGCCGGTGGTCGACGAGGTGATCGGCTTCTCGGAGGTCGAGCGGGCCTTCGCGCGTCTCCACGAGGGAGACGTGTTCGGCAAGATCGTGCTAGATCACACCCGCTAGGCCTATCCGACGCCCAGGGCGCGGGTGCTCGCCGGCGCCAGCAGCAGGCCGCAGACGCCGAGCCCCAGCGCGATCAACAGGAAGCCGAGCCAGGCCAGGCCGCCCTGGATCATGTAGTAGCCGACCGCGCAGAGCATGAGCTGCAACACGATCGCGGGGCCGCGCGCTCCGGCCCGGCCTTGGCCGAGGGTGCGCCCGAGCAGGAACAGCGCCACGGCGCCCAAGGCGGCGAAAACGGTGAGCATGGCGGCCGACGCGAGGCCGACCGCGTCGGCGGTCAGCAGCTCGTACGCCAGATAGGCGGTGAGGCCGACCATGCCGGCGCCTTCCGCGAACAGCAGCCAGACCGCGGCGCGGAGGGTCGTCGGCGCGGGCTCGGCGGGGGTGTCGGACACGCGGCCACGATACCGCCGTGCCGCGCGACACAGCCGCTGGGCGGCGAGAAGGCGCACGGAGGGTGACCGCACGCGGGTACAGTCCGCCACATGCGGGCCTTGTTGGTGGTCAACCCGAAGGCCACCACGACCTCCGAACGCAGCCGCGACGTCCTGATCCGCGCGCTGCGCAGCGCGGCCGACCTGCGGGTCGAGTTCACCCGGCGACGCGGGCACGCGGTGACGCTGGTGCGCGACGCGGCCCTGCACGGTGTCGACGTCGTAGTCACCCTCGGTGGGGACGGAACGGTCAACGAGGCCGTCAACGGTCTGATGGGCGCGCTGGGCGAACTCCCGATGATGGCCGACACGGCGCCGGCCGACCGGCTGCCGGCGCTGGCCGTGGTGCCCGGCGGGTCGACGAACGTCTTCGCCCGGGCCATCGGCCTTCCGAAGGACTGGGTCGAGGGCACCGGCGTGATACTCGAGGGGATGCGCGCGGGCCGTTTCCGCACCATCGGGCTGGGGCGCGCGGACGATCGCTACTTCACTTTCTGTGCAGGCTTCGGGCTCGACGCGGCGGTCATCAGGCGGGTCGAGCGGGCCCGATCCCGGGGCCGGGTGTCGACCGCGCCGCTCTATCTGCGTTCTACGGCGAGTGAATATCTGGCCACCGATCGGCGCCACCCGGCGATCTCGCTCGAACGCCCGGCCGAGACGGCGATCGATGAACTGGCCACCGTGATCATCCAGAACACCACCCCGTGGACCTATCTCGGCGATCGGGCCGTAAGCCCCAATCCGGACGCGTCGTTCGACCTCGGACTTGACGTGCTGGCCATCCGTCAGCTAGCGGTGGCCAGTGCGACACGGACAGTTACCCAGATCCTGTCGCCGCGATCCAATCCGCATGGTCGGCAAGTTGTCCAACTCCACGACATCCACGAATTCACCCTGCTCGCGCGCCGTCCCGAAGCCTTCCAGCTCGACGGCGACTATCTCGGCGAGCGGGAAAAAGTCAGATTTACCTCCGTGGCGCAAGCGCTGAGAGTAATCTGCTGAGGAGCGGGTACGGGGTGTCCGGGCGCCGATTTTGGCAGCCGCAGGGGTGACACGTGCCGGAAATGCCAGTAATGTGGCCCGGACCGTACTACATTGATTGCGGCTGGCGAAATCCGGGTGCTGGGCACATGCTCGAAATCCGGACAAAGGGGTCGTGACCTTGCTCACCCGCTCAGACTTTTTCGCGGCGTCCCCCTTGACATCGCGACAGTTCGTGAAAGTATTCACAAGCGAAAACGAGTTACGGGAACGTTGCCTGCGAGCACTCAGCGAGCACCCTCGGCGCCGTTCCTCAGGGCTAGTCGCCTGCCCACGTGCTGCCGCCGTGGCGGATGCTCACCGTCACGGACTGCAACGCGCGCGCATATAAAGATCCACCCGCAAATTGTTTGCCATCGCAGAACGAGGAGTGTTGCCGCCATGGACTGGCGCCACCATGCTGCCTGCCGCGACGAGGACCCGGAGCTGTTCTTCCCGATCGGGACGTCCGGTCCGGCTCTGTTGCAGGTCGAGCAGGCCAAGGCCGTCTGCCGGCGGTGCTCCGTGACCGACCAGTGCCTGCAGTGGGCGCTGGAGTCCGGTCAGGACGCCGGCGTGTGGGGCGGGATGAGCGAGGAAGAGCGGCGCGCCGTGAAGCGCCGCGGCGGCCTGCGGGTCCTGCGCGCTCACTCCGCCTGATCAAAGCACCAACGCAAGGACGCCCCGGTTTTCCGGGGCGTCCTGCGTTTTCCCGGCGACTGGTCATACGGACGTCGCGGCCCGTTAACCCGAAGTTTCCCGGGTCCACGGTGGTCCGGACCGACGCTCCCGCCGGGGACCGCTCGCTCCGCGTCGCTGCCAGCTCCGCGGTGCGTTAGGAACGGACCGTTCCTCTGCGGAATGCGTTAACAACGGGCCGTTCCTTGCTCTCACCGGACGCTGGCCACCGTGCAGGTGCCGCCGGGTGCTGGTGAGTCCAGTGAGGTCGTTTCCTCGACGCGGATCGTCTCGCCGGAGGGGACGTTCCAGGCCGCCGCGGAGTCGGTGTCGACCAGGTGGCCGTCGGCGTCCCGGTATTCGACCTCGATGTGGGCCGACCTGGTGTCCGCGCCCATGTTCTGCACGGTCAGCACCACCTTGCCGGTCTGTCCGGTCAGGTCGCACTCCGCCACCTCGACCACCATCTGCGCCGCCCGGGCCCGGTTCTCCCGGTCGCCGAGCCAGATGAACAGCGTCACCAGGCCGAGCAGGCCGATGATGGTCACCGCGCCCGGCAGTGTCGTGTAGAACGGGGGCTTCGTCGGCTGCCCCGCCCCGGATGACATGTCGCTCGTCACGGCCGGAAGGTATCCCCGACCAGGGCCGGCGCCGCGCAATCACTCCAAAGTGGGCACCGGCGGGTCAGGCCGCGTGGGCCAGGTCACACACCGGCTCGCGGGCCGTCGCCGTGCGGGCCACCACCAGGCGCGCCAGCTCCGGCGCGCCGCCCAGCGGCTCGGCCAGGATCGTCGCCCCGGCGGAGCGGGCGGCCGTGACCACGGCCTCGTGCAACAGGCCCGGGGCAAGGAAATAGGACGAGACCGCGATGTGGCGCGCCCCACGCGCTCGCAGCGCCGCCACCGCCTCGTCGCCGGTCGGCGCCGCGGCCGACGCGTACGCCACCTGGCACGGCACCCCGCCCAACTCCACCGACAAGCTCCGCGCCACCGTCTCCACAGTGTCGCGCGCCGCCGCGTCCCGCGTGCCCGCCGCCGCCAGCACGACGCCGTCGAGCGGCGCCGCGTCCGGCGACCACACGCCCGCCGCGGCCGTCGCGGCCAGCAGCCGGCGGTGCAACGCGGCCAGCAGCAACGGGTCCGGCACACCGGCGACCGGGCCGAGCACGTCGGCCAGCGCCACCGGCATCCGCAGCCCCGCGGCCCGCGCGTCCATCAGCGCGGCCGGGATGTCGACGCGTCCGTGATAGGCCGAGGTCAGCAGCAACGGCACCAGCGTGGCCCGCGCGGCCCCGCTCGCCTCCAGCTCCAGCAGCACGTCGGCCGGCCGCGGACCCGCGTGGTCGAGGAACGACAGACGCACCGGCGTGCCGGGGCGGGCACGGCGCACGGCCGCGGCCAGCGCCGCGTTGGCGCGCGCGGCGCGCGGGTCGCGGCTGCCGTGCGCGACCAGCACCAGCGGGCCGGTCGCGGCAGGGAGCCAGACGCGGAGACTCATACGTGCAGACCGCACTCGGTCTTGTCGAACATCGCCCACCGGCCCGCCCGCGGATCCTCGCCGGCCTTGGTGCGCCGGGTGCACGGCCAGCAGCCGATCGAACCGTACCCCTGCTTGAACAGCTCGTTGACCGGCACGTTCCAGCGCGAGATGTAGGAGTCGACGTCGGCCTGGCTCCAGGCGGCAATCGGGTTGACCTTCACCTTGCCGCGCTTGGGATCGAAGGCCACCACCGGCGTGTTGGCCCGGGTCGGCGACTCGTCGCGGCGCAGGCCGGCGGCCCAGGCGTCGTAGTCACCGAGCGCCCGCTCCAGCGGCTCGACCTTGCGCAGGAAGCAGCACTCGTCGGGGGCGCGGTTGAACAGCCGCGGGCCGTACTCCCCGTCCTGTTGGCCCACCGTCATCCGGGGCCGGATCGACCGCACGTTGACCGGCAGGGTGCGGGCGACCGTGTCACGCACCTTGAGCGTCTCCGGGAAGTGCAGGCCCGTGTCGAGGAACACCACGTCGACGCCGGGTGCCACGCGGGACACCAGGTGGGCGACGACGCCGTCGGCCATCGAGCTCGTCACGCAGAAGTGCGGGCCGAACGTCGACGCGGCCCAGCGCGCGATCTCCAGCGCGGGCGCGCCTTCCAGCTCCCGGCCCGCCTCGTCGGCGAGCGCCTTGAGCTCGTCGGCCGAGCACCGGCCGGTGGTGGGCCGCGCGGCGCCGCCGAGCGACACCAGCCCCAGGCCGGACGCGTTGACGGTTGTCATCGGGTCACCTCACCTCTTCCGTCAGCGGAGTTGGAGCGGAGTTGGACACGCCGGCCGCACGCAGGCCGAGGAACTTCACCGAGAAGACCCGCTGGCACCCGCGGCACTCCCACGCGCCGTGCGACTCCTCGTGGGGGCGCAGGTCCTCTTCGGCGCAGTACGGGCAGTACATGGGCGCGGCCCGGGTCTCGGAGCTCACCGCAATGCCTCCTCGTCGACCCGGAGCACCCACTGGGCGAACGCCTCGTCGGGGCCGGACCGGTCAGCGAGGTAACGGCGGGCGAGGCGCTCGACGTACGCCGGGAGCTCGTCGGCCGTGGTCTTGAGGCCGCGCAGCTTGCGGCCGAAACCGGCGGTCTGGCCCTGCGCCATGCCGAGCCCGCCGCCGAGGTGCACCTGGAACCCTTCGACCTGGCGGCCGTCGGGGCCGACCACCAACTGTCCTTTGAGGCCGATGTCGGCGGTCTGCGTGCGGGCGCAGGCGTTCGGGCAGCCGTTGATGTTGATGGTGATCTCGGCGTCGATGTCGCCGAGCCTTTCCTCCAGCCGGGCCACGAGCTCCTGGCCGCGGGCCTTGGTCTCGACGATGGCCAGCTTGCAGTATTCGATGCCGGTGCAGGCCATCGTCGCGCGCCGCCAGCTCGACGGCCGGGCCTCGAGCCCGATCCCGCGCAGCGCCGTCACCAGCGACTCGGTGCGTTCGGCGGGCACGTCCAGGACGAGCAGCTTCTGGTACGGCGTGAGGCTGACCCGCCCGCTGCCGTGCGCCTCGACGACGTCGGCCAGCGCCGCGAGTTGTGAACCGGAAACGCGACCCACGACCGGCGCGGCCCCGACGTAGTAACGCCCGTCGCGCTGCTCGTGCACGCCGATGTGGTCGATCGGCTTGTCCGGCAGCACCGGCGCTGGACCGTCCACAAGCGACCGGCCGAGGTATTCCTTCTCCAGCACCTCGCGGAACTTCTCGATGCCCCAGTCGGCGACGAGGAACTTGAGCCGGGCCCGGTGCCGCAGCCGCCGGTAGCCGTAGTCGCGGAAGATGCCGACCACGCCCGACCAGACCTCGGGCACCTCGGCCAGCGGCACCCACACGCCGAGGCGCTTGGCCAGCATCGGGTTGGTGGACAGGCCGCCGCCGACCCAGAGGTCGAACCCCGGGCCGTAGTCGGGGTGCTCGACGCCGAGAAACGAGATGTCGTTGACCTCGTAGGGCATGTCGGCGAGCCACGACACCGACGACTTGAACTTGCGGGGCAGGTTGGAGAACTCCTTGCTGCCCACGAACCGCTCGACGATCTCGTCGATGGCCGGCGTCGGGTCGAGCACCTCGTCGGCGGACACGCCCGCGACCGGGCTGCCGAGCACGACCCGGGGGCAGTCGCCACAGGCCTCGGTGGTCTGCAGGCCGACCGCCTCGAGCCGCCGCCAGATCTCCGGCACGTCCTCGACCCGGATCCAGTGCAGCTGGATGTTCTGGCGGTCGGTGATGTCGGCCGTGTCGCGACCGAACTCGGCGGAGATCTCGGCGATCACCCGGAGCTGTTCGAGGCTGAGCTGGCCGCCGTCGACGCGTACGCGGAGCATGAAGAACTCGTCCTCGAGCTCGTGCGGCTCGAGCACCGCGGTGCGACCGCCGTCGATGCCGGCCTTGCGCTGGGTGTAGAGGCCCCACCAGCGGAAGCGGCCGCGGAGGTCGGCCGGGTCGATCGAGGCGAAGCCGCCGTGCGCGTAGATGTTCTCGATCCGGGCCCGCACGTTGAGCGGGTCGTCGTCCTTCTTGGTGCGCTCGTTGGCGTTGAGCGGCTCGCGGTGCCCGAGAGCCCACTGGCCCTCGCCCCGGGCGCGGCGGGGCGTGCGGGCTGGGGTGCTGCTGACCGCCATCGCGGCGTTCCTCCGAAGGGTTGACCTACGGCGCGTCGCGCGAGCGGGAAGACACAGAAATGCCCGGCGCGGACGCGCCCGGACGTGAGTCGGGCGTCGTCAGTGAGCCGGACACATGGCACTGCGAACGCGGCCGTAGTCGACGTGGCGGCGGACCGTGAGGCCCAGCATCACCATTCGACGATCGGCGGTTGCAGTCACGCTCATCATGCTGCCACAGCAGCCTCCGAAAGCCTCGGGCAGTCCCAGATGCCGGGCCCCCGTGTGGGCTGGTTCACGTTAGGCTGATCGGGCAATAGTGACATTTGCGGCGCATCGGGGGAGCCGGCAAATGACGCAGCAGCTCGATCGTGCCCGCCTGGCCGTCGACGTGCGGCGCCGCGCGCGGCCGTGGGCGCCGCTGGCGCCGGCCGTCCTGACCGTGTTGATCGTCGGTGTCCAGCTCGGCCGCGCGCCGCTGTGGCGCGACGAGCTGGCGACCTGGAGCGCCGCCGGCCGCCCGCTGCCCGACCTCTGGCGGATGCTCGGCGGCATCGACGCGGTCAGCGGCCCGTACTACGTCTTCCTGCACGGCTGGATCGCGCTCTTCGGTGACTCGGTCGTGGCCCTGCGACTGCCGTCGCTCCTCGCGATGGCCGGCGCCGCGGCCCTCACCACCCAGCTCGGCACGCGTCTCTTCGGCGCCCGGGCCGGCCTGGTCGCCGGGTTGCTGTTCGCGGTCGTGCCGAGCACCTCGCGCTATGGCCAGGAGGCCCGGGGGTACGCGTTCGCGGCGCTGTTCGCCGTCCTGGCCACGCTGCTGCTGGTGCGGGCGGTGGACCGACCGACCGGTTGGCGCTTCGTGGGGTACGGGCTCGCCCTGCTCGGGCTCGGGCTGTGCAACGTGGTCGGGCTGCTGGTGGTGGCCGGACACGCGGCGGCTGCGATCGGCATCCGGCGGGCGGTGATCGGCTTCGCGGCGACGGTCGGCACGGTGGCCGTGCTGCTGTCGCCTCTGCTGTGGCGCGGCCGGGGTCAGCAGGATGCGCAGCTTAATTGGGTCCCCAAACCCGGACTGGCCGACCTCGTCGACCTGCCCGGCAGCGTTCTGCAGGCGGCGGCCGTCGGTGGTGCGCTCATAGTGCTGGCCGCGGTGGGCTGGGCGCTGACCCGGGGACGCTGGCCGACCGTGCTGGCCCTGTCCGTCATGCTGCCAGCGCTGCTGCTGTTCACCGCCGGCCGGCTCGCGCCGTTCTGGGTGCCGCGCTATCTGCTCTTCACCGTGTCGCTGCTGTGCGTGCTGGCCGCGATCGGCGTGACCCGACTTCGGCTGGCCCACGCGCTCGCGCTCGTCGCGGTGATCGCCGTGCTCGGCGCCCCGGCGCAGGTGGGCCTCCGGCGGACCCACGAATGGCCGCGCACGGCGCCGGTCGACTACCCGGCGGCGGTCGCGGTGATCGGGGCCAACGCCCAGCCCGGGGACGGGATCGTCTACGAACCGCGGGCCGGCTGGCGGATGCTTGACGTCGCCGTGGCCCGCGGCCTGGGCGGCGCGGCGCCACGCGACGTGCTGGTCCGGCAGACGGCGATCGAGCGGGGCGAGCTGCGGGCGACGGAGTGCGGTGACCCGGCGGCGTGCCTGGCCGCGGCCGGCGCCGACCGGCTGTGGCTGCTGTCCGACGGGGACCTGGCCAATCCGCTGGCGGCCGTGCCGGGCGAGAAGGGGGCCGCGCTGCGCGCGGCCTACACGACCCGGCAGATCTGGCACGAGCCCGGCCTGACCGTGGCGTTGCTAACCTCGCGATGACCCTTGCTCCGCCGCCTTCGGCCAATTACCCGTCAGCGGGCCTTGCCCAAGGGCACGACCAGCACCGCTTCGGTGCCACCTTCAGCCCGGTTGCGCAGCTCGATCGATCCGCGCAGCTCCCCCGTGGCCAGCGCCCGGACGATCTGGAGCCCCAGCCGGCCGCCCTTGTCCGGGTCGAAGTCGGGCGGCAGGCCGCGACCGTTGTCGGCCACCGTGACGTGCAGCTGCTTGCGGAACCGGTGCACCGCGACCACGACCTCCGGCTCCACCGCGCCGTCGCCGGCGAAGCCGTGCTCGGCCGCGTTCAGCAGCAGCTCGTTGAGCACCATCACCAACGACGTGGCGATCTCGGCGGGCAGCACGCCGAACGAGCCCTCGCGGCGCATCCGTACCGACAGCTCCGTGCTGGCCACCTCGGTGGCCGCGCCGGCGACCTTGTCGACGATCCCGTCGAACTCGACCGCCTCGTCGCTCGACATCGACAGCGTCTCGTGCACCAGCGCGATCGACGCCACCCGGCGCACCGACTCCTCCAGCGCCGCCCGGGCGGCCGGGATGCCGACGCGGCGGGCCTGCAGGCGGAGCAGCGCCGCGACCGTCTGCAGGTTGTTCTTGACCCGGTGGTGGATCTCCCGGATGGTGGCGTCCTTGGTGATCAGGGCGCGGTCGCGGCGGCGTACCTCGGTGATGTCGCGGACCAGCACCAGGGACCCGATCGGCACGCCCGCGGGCATCAGCGGCAGCGCCCGGTGCAGCACGGTCGCGCCGCGGGCGTCGACCTCCTTGCGGGCCGGCGCCTCGCCGCGCAGCGACGCCAGCACCCGGTTGGCCGCGTCGGTGCCCTCCAGCGGGTCGTCGGCCAGCCGCTTGATCAGCACGGCCAGGTCCTCGCCGACGAGATGGGCGGCGAAACCGAGCCGGCGGTACGCGGACTGCGCGTTCGGGCTCGCGAAGGTGACCTTGCCGCTGGCGTCGAGGCGGACGAGCCCGTCACCGACCCGCGGCGCCGAGGTCGTCTCGCCCGGATGCCGGCGCGGCGGAAAGGTGCCGTCCGAGGTCATCTGGGCCAGGTCGTCGGCCGTGGTGAGGTAGTTGAGCTCGAGCTGGCTGGGCGTACGCGCGGTCGAGAGGTTGGTGTCCCGGCCCACGACGGCGATCACCGCGCCGCTCTCGCCGTCGGCCGACCGCAGCCGCACCGGGATGGCCTCGTGGCGGGCGGGGGTGTCGCCGTACCAGACGGGATCGCCCTCGCGCCAGATCCGGCCCTCGCGGTAGGCGATGTCCAGGTGCGCCACCTCGGGCCCGCCGACGATCCGGCCGACCTGGTCGTCCTGGTAGGCCGTGGGCGCCGTGGTCGGCCGGACCTGCGCGACGCAGAGGAAGCCGCCCTCGTCGTCGACCGGCACCCAGAGCAGCAGGTCGGCGAAGGACAGGTCGGAGAGCAGCTGCCACTCGCCGGCGATCCGGTGCAGATGGTCGATGTCACCCCGCCGCAGGGCGGTGTGCTCTTCGACTAGGTCACGCAGGGTGGACACAGCGCAAGCGTGCCACGTGTCAGTAGGTGCTGGTCACTTTGGCCAGGCCGCGCGGGGCGTCGGGGTTCTCGCCGCGGGCCAGGGCCAGCGCCAGGGCGAGGCGCTGCAGCGGGAGGATGTCGAGCAGCGGGGCCAGGCGCTCGTCGACCTCGGGCACCGCCAGCCGCGCCGAGGCGCCGGGCACGTCGGCCGGGCCCACGGTGACCACGTCGGCGCGGCGTTCGCCGAGGCGGGCGAGGACGTCGCGCATTGCCGCTCCGCCCGGGCCCGCGCCGACCACGGCCAGCACCGGGACGTCGGGGTCGGCCAGGGCGAGCGGGCCGTGCAGCAGGTCGGCGCCGGAGAACGACAGGGCCGGCAGGTAGGAGGTCTCCATCAGCTTGAGGGCGGCCTCGCGGGCGGTCGGGTAGGCGTAGCCGCGGCCCGTGGTGACCATCCGCGCCGCGAACCGGTAGCGGCGCGCCAGGTCGGGCGCCGTCGGGTCGGCCAGGGCCGTGGTGGCCAGGGCGGGAAGATCGGCCAGCGTACGCAGCTCGTCGGCCGGCACCCGGCCGTCGCCGGCCCGGATGCCCTCGACGAGCAGGAGCAGCGCGAGCAGCTCCGCCGTGTAGGTCTTGGTCGCCGCGACCGCGCGCTCGTGCCCGGCGGCCACGTCGATGTGCAGCTCCGCGGCGCCGGCCAGCGCCGAGTCGGGGTTGTTGGTGATCGCCAGGGTGAGCGCGCCGGTCTCGCGGGCGGCCCGGACCACCTCGGTCAGGTCCGACGAGCCGCCGCTCTGGCTCACCCCGATGACCAGCGCCTGCGACAGGTCAGGGCGGGCGCCGAACACCGTGACCGCGCTCGGCGAGGCCAGCCCGGCGGGCAGCCCGAGCCGGATCTCGGCCAGGTAGGCGCCGTAGATCGCCGCGTGGTCGGACGTGCCGCGCGCGGTGAACACGACGTGCCGCGGCCGCCGCTCGACGATCGCGGCCGCGACAGCGGCGATCGGGTCGGCGTGCGCCGGCTCCAGCAACCCGGCGAACACCTCCGGCTGCTCGGCGATGTCGGCGGCCATCCCGGCGCCCGGTGCTCCCATGGTGTGCCTCCCCTGCGCGATTCCTGCTCGATTCTGCACGAAACTCTTCGATATCGCAACGTTCCGAGCAGCCGGCGGTGGACCTCTGGGGTCGCGGGCTCAGGCGTTGGTTGGCGTGCCGCGGTTAACGTCGCGCCATGAATCGGAGCGGGAAGGCGGCGCTGTGGGTGGCCGCCGCCCACGCGGCGCTGTTGGCCCTCGCCTGCGCCGGCACGTTCGCCTTGCCGGACCACAACCCGGACGGCCAGTGCGAAGGAATCGGCTTCGGCTGCGTGCCGGCACCCCGCGACAGCGCCCGCCTCCTGATCGCCATGTTCGGCGTCCCGGCACTGCTGATCAGCCTCGTGGTGTGCCTGGCGGTGGTGGCGGTCGTGGCTCGGTGCCGGGCCCGACCCGGGGGGCGTCTGACGGTGGCTCGGCCCGTCGACAGCCGCGTTGATCGGCAGGACCGGCCCTAGGCATGCGGGCTCACGCGCCGCTTCGGCCGGTCCCGCTAGCGTCGCGGCCATGGATCGCACGGCGAAAGCGGCGCTCCGGTTGGTCGCCGGGCATGTCGCGGTGCTGGCGACCTGTGCTCTGTGGGTGGTCACCCGGCCCGAGCGTGCGCCGGGGCCGTGCACCGGCGACGATGCGACGTCCACGGCCTGCACCTGGGGTCCGCGCGTGGCGGCCGCGTTGCTGGCCTACACCTACGCCCTGCCGGCGGTGGCCGCAAGCCTGCTCGTCTGCCTCGGCACGCTCGGCGTCGTGGCGGCCGTCCGCCGCCGGGCGCCCTCGCGCGTGACCGGCCGCGGACACCGGTGAACGGAGACGCCCCCGGCCCGCAGGCCGGGGGCGCTCGCGGGCGGCGAAGCGTCAGTCCGCGACGGCCTCCGCCTTGGCCAGGGCGACCTCGGCGTCGTCGGCCGGGGTGTCCTCCTTGCCGCCGTCCGGCGCCGGCCGGTCGGCCGAGCCGCGCAGCGGGATCTCCTTGACGAACCAGGCCAGCACCGGCACGAGGACGACGATCACGGCGGCCCAGACGAACACATAGGCGATCGAGTCGGCCAGGCCGGTCATCACCGCGTCGCGGATCTGGGCCGGGAGGTTGTGCAGCGCGGTCGGGTTGACGCCCGCGCCGTCGCCGCCGCTGAGGGCGCCGCCGGCCGGGGACTTCGCCAGCTGGTGCACGAAGAGCGCGCCGAAGAGGGCGATGCCGATCGAGCCGCCGATCGACCTGAAGAACGTGGCCGCGCCGCTGCCGGCGCCGAGGTCCTTCTGCTCCACGCTGTTCTGCGCGATCAGCATCGAGGTCTGCATGAGGAAGCCCATGCCGACGCCGAGTACGACCATGTAGAGCGAGAGCACCAGCTTGCTCGTGTCGGCGTTGATCGTGGCGAGCAGCGCCATGCCGGCGAGGAGGGCGACGCCGCCGATGATCGGGAAGATCCGGTAGCGGCCGGTCTTGGTGATGACCCGGCCGGTGATCACCGAGACGACCAGCATGCCGAACATCAGCGGCAGAAGCAGCAGGCCGCTGTTGGTCGCCGAGGCGCCCTGGACGGTCTGCTGGAACAGCGGCAGGAAGTTCATCGCGCCGAACATCGCGAAGCCGAGCAGGAAGCCGACCGCGGAGATCAGGGCGAAGTTGCGGTTGGTGAACAGGTGCAGCGGCAGGATCGGCTCGGGCGCGCGGCGCTCGACGAAGCCGAAGGTCACCAGCGCGACCACGGTCAGCGCGGCCAGGCCGAGGATCTGCGGCGAGGTCCAGTCGTACTCGTTGCCGCCCCAGGTGGTGATCAGCACGAGCGCGGTGATGCCGACGGAGAGCAGGGCGGCGCCGAGGTAGTCGATCCGGTGCTCGGTGCGGTAGCGCGGCAGGTGCATCCGGGTGGCCAGGACCAGCAGCGCCAGGCCGCCCAGCGGCAGGTTGACGTAGAACGCCCATCGCCACGACAGGTGGTCGGTGATGAAACCGCCGACCAGCGGGCCCGCGACCATCGCGATCGCCATGATGCCGGCGATCATGCCCTGGTAGCGGCCGCGCTCGCGGGGCGGCACCAGGTCACCGATGATCGCCATGACGCCGACCATCAGGCCGCCGGCGCCCAGGCCCTGCACGGCCCGGAACGCGATCAGCTCGATCATGCCGTCGCCGGCGCCACCGAACATCGCCGAGCCGGCCATTCCGCAGAGCGCGGAGCCGATCAGGAAGATAATGATCGAGGTAAGGAAGACGGACTTGCGGCCGTAGAGGTCGCCGAGCTTGCCCCAGATCGGCGTCGAGACGGTCGTGCCGAGCACGTAGGCGGTGACCACCCAGGTGAAGTGGTCGAGGCCCCCGAACTCACTGACGATGCGCGGCAGCGCCGTGCTGACGATCATGTTGTCGAGCATCGCGAGCATCATCGCGATCATCAGACCGGCGAGGATGACGCGGATCTTCTGTGGCGCCAGTGCCTGCTGTGCCTGTGGCGCTTGCGTGGTCATTGGGATAGCCCCCCAGCGTGATGCGACTTACTTGCCGCCCGGCTAGTCTCCTTACTAGCCGTACGGTAAGCTCGCTACTAACCGGCCGTCAAGTTAGTTAGGGAGACAGAGTGACCGAGAGCACGCGAGGCCGCATCCAGGCCGTCGCGCTCGAGCTCTTCACGGAGAACGGGTACGAGAAGACCTCGCTCCGTGAGATCGCCGAGCGGCTCGGAGTGACCAAGGCGGCCCTGTACTACCACTTCAAGAGCAAGGAAGAGATCGTCTCGAGCTTCGCCCAGGACCGGCTGGAGCGGCTCAACGAGATCATCACGTGGGCCGAGACGCAGCCACCCGGGCCGGAGCGCCGGCAGGAGCTGTTGTCCCGCTACGCCGACGAGTTCTTCGCCAGCAACCACCCGTTCGTGATGCGGTTCTTCGAGCAGAACCAGACGGTCGCCAAGACCATGTCAGCCGGCAAGGACATGCGCGACCTGATGCTGCGCGTGGCCTCGCTGATGGCCGACGACGCCGACGACCCGGCCCAGCAGCTGCGGGCCGCGCTGGCGCTGTTCGCGGTGCACGGGAGCTGGTTCGCCATCAAGCAGGACATCCCGCTCGCCGAGCGCAAGCGGGTCGCCATCGAGGTGGCCGAAGACCTCTGGCGGCCGCGGGTCAGCTCGTGAGCGACAGCCGCAGCGCCTCGAGGTCGACGCCCGGGAAGGGCGACCAGTCGCGCTCCGGGATGCGGACGAAGCCGAGCCGGGCATAGAGCCTCTTGGCGGGCGCCGAGAAGCTCCGCACGCAGATCACGACCGCGTCGCAGCCGAGCGCCGTCGCCCGCTCCACGCAGGCCCGCACCAGCGCCTCGCCCACGCCGCGACCCTGCGCCGCCGGGTCGACCGCGAGCATCCGGAACTCGGCCTCACCGTCGCCGGACACCTCGGCGTACGCCGTGCCGGGCAACACGAAGGTGACCGCGCCGAGCACCTGGCCGGTCGACTCGTCGGCCGCGACCAGCAGCTCCCCCGCCTCCGCCCGGGTCACCACGTCGGCCAGCTTCTTGTCGTAGCCGTGGTCGCCGGCCAGCTGGCCGTCGTCGCGGTAGGCGTCGACGGTGAACCGGGCGATCGCCGGGAAGTCGGCGGGCGTCGCCGAGCGCACCAGGACCGTCATTCGATGACGGCGATCAGGTCGCCCTCCTGGACGACGTCGCCCTCGTTGACGGCGAGCTGCTTGAGGACCCCGTCGGACTCCGAGATGACCGGGATCTCCATCTTCATCGACTCGAGGATGACCAGGGTGTCGCCCTCGGCCACGGTGTCGCCCGCCGACGCGACGACCTTCCACACGTTGGCCACCATCTCGGCGCGGATCTCGTCAGCCATCGCGGTCCTCCCTACGGCACGCGGCCGTTGGGGCCGCGTCAGCATCCAACCACGCGGCGGCCGTCCGTGTGGCGCTGGCCCGGCCGACTAGGATCGTCGGGATCGCTCAGTAAGCGGAGGTCCAGCATGGCTAAGAAGTCGCGCAAGAAGAAGGCTCGTAAGAAGAGCGCCGCCAACCACGGCAAGCGCCCCAACTCCTGAACAAGCCAAACGTCGCCGGCCCGTGATGCAGAGGGCCGGCGACGGGCTTTCAGGCTTCGGTGCGCAGCTCGGTGAGCTTGCTGCGCAGGCGCGCGAGCATCTCGGCCGGCGCGGTCTCGTTGCCGCAGCAACGGGCGACCAGCGCCTTCACCTCCTGCTCGATGCCGTATTCACGCAGGCAGGGCGAGCACTCGTCGAGGTGCTCCCGGATCAGGTCGCGCCGGTCGTCGGCGCATTCCAGGTCGAGGTAGAGGTAGACCTCTTCGAGCACTTCGCTGCAGTCGGTCTCGTGGGGGTTACCGCAACTCACGGTTCCTCACACCTCCTGGCGGGCAGCTGCGGCGTCACCCGAAGGGGTGCGGGTGAAGCCTCGATCCGCAGCGTAGCGCTCCAGCAGGTTGCGCAGGTTGCGGCGGCCACGGTGAAGTCGCGACATGACCGTGCCGATCGGCGTGTTCATGATGTCGGCGATCTCCTTGTAGGAGAAACCCTCGACATCGGCCAGGTAGACGGCCAGCCGGAACTCCTCCGGCAGCTGCTGCAGCGCGTCCTTGACGTCGCTGTCCGGCAGGCGGTCGAGCGCCTCGGTCTCGGCCGAGCGCAGACCGCTCGACGTGTGCGACTCGGCGTTGGCCAGCTGCCAGTCGGTGATCTCCTCCGTCGGCGCCTGGACGGGCTGTCGCTGCCGCCGGCGGTAGGAGTTGATGTAGGTGTTGGTGAGGATCCGGTAGAGCCACGCCTTGAGGTTGGTGCCCTCCTCGAACTGGTGGAAGGCGGCGTAGGCCTTGAGGAACGTCTCCTGGACCAGGTCTTCCGCGTCGGCCGGGTTGCGGGTCATCCGCAGGGCCGCCGCGTAGAGCTGGTCGACGAAAGGCAGCGCGTCTCGCTCGAATCGGGCCCGCCGCTCGTCAGTCGGCTCCTCGGTTCGGGTCTTCTCCGGCTGCGTCAAGCGCACGTCCCCCCTCAACTGTCCCGACGAGGATACGCGGCGAGCGCCCTCGACAGTCTCAGTTGTGGGTTGGTTGCCCCCGATCAGGCCGTGACTAACGTCGCTCGCCGGCCATTCGGGCGCCGAGAGAAGTGCCCTGAACCGGCCGGTGTCGCGGTCGCCCCGCGTAGCTGCTTGCACTGGGAAGAGCCCCCTTGCCGTCATTTCGCGTTCGACGGCTGTAACAACGGGAGGCGGCCTTACATTCCAGCAGGTCAGCTCGGGTCCACTCGACCGTCGCCCGCAACTCATACCGGCGACCTCGGGGCCGAGGCGAGGTGGTCTGCGCCCAATTTTTCAACCCACTCGCCTCGGGGACAAGTCCCCGAGGCGAGGTGGGCCTGGGAGGTGATGCGGACCGGGGGGTCCGCGGACTCGTGGAGGGAGTCCCCAGGGCATGCCTGGCTCACTGGGTGCAACGACTCACTCACGCAAAGGGTTACGCGCGCGCCCAGCCTTTGCCGCGCAGCCACTCCACCACCAACTGACCCAGGCCGCGCGGGTCGCCGCGCAGGTCGTGGCGCTGGCCCGGTCGCACGACCACCTCGACGCCCGGCGACGGGTCCGGAACCCCGAACGGGTCCCGGTCGCCGTTGACGACCAGCGTGGGCACGCCGGTGAGCAGCTCGTCGGCCCGGGACCGCTCCGGGCGCCCCGGCGGGTGCAGCGGAAAGGCCAGGCAGACGATGCCCGCCGCGCCGAGCGCCACCGACGTGCGGCACGCCACCCGGGCCCCGCTGGACCGCCCGCCGACCACCAGCGGCGGCGGGTCGGGATAGCCCTTGACGATCTCGTGGACGACCGCCGACCAGGCCGCGTCGAGCTGCGCGGCCGGCGCGGGCGCACGCCGGCCGGCGACGCGGTAGGGCTGCGTCACCCGTACGACGGTGATCCCGGCCGCCACCGCGGCGCGGCGCACCGCCATCAGGTCCGGCGCCTCGACGCCCCCACCGGCGCCGTGCCCGAGCACGAGCAACGCCGCCGGCCGGCCGTCGACCTCGTCGGTCTCCGCGACGGCCGGACCGTGCGGTGTCGCGATCTGTGTGACCCCCATGGCCCCATTCTGCGGGCCAGGGGCGTCGAGTCAGCTGACCGGCACCAGTTCGAGCGACAGGTCGCGCATCGGCGGCCCCGAGTCGATGGTCTCGGCGCCCCGGGTGAGCTGCCCGCGCCAGGCGACCAGCATCGCCCGCCGCTCGCGCGGTGTGGTGCCGCCCCAGACACCGTGGCAGTCGCCGACCTCGAGCGCCCAGGCCAGGCACGCGCCCTGCACGTCGCAGGTGCGGCACAGCGCGATGGCGGTGTCGGCCGGCTCGCTCGGCGCCGGGAAGAACGTCTCCGGATCGACGGATTGGCACACACCTCGGGTGCGCCAGGCTTCGTCGAGTTGTCGTTCGGCCGACGCGCGCAGCAGTCGTGGATCTCGACGTGCGGCGGCGACTTCATGCGGGCGTGGCATACGCGCCCGAGTCATCTGCAACCCACCTCCCCCGTGGGGCCGGCTTTCGCACATCAGTGACGAAGATCAGTGATCAATGGGTGTCGTCGCCCGGTGCGAGAAGGCACCCATTGCCGGCGCTGTGTTCTATCGCACTCGCGACCTCGGAGACAAGAGGTTGCAACGAACATGCGCAAACTCGACGTCGCAAAATGCCAACAAGGACGAGGGAAAGGGAAAAATCAACCGGCGTAAATCGAAGATCAGAAAAGGGTCAACTCGACGGGCTCTTCACGCGGCGCACCGAGCGCCGGCGCGGCCACCCGCGCCACCAGGCCGGGGCCGTCGTTGCGGACGTCGCCGACCGCCGGGCCCACCGGACGGATCTCGATGCCGGCCAGCGTCGCGTCGTTCGGCGGGGCCAGCACCACCTCGGGCTCGCCCCCGCCGGCCAACCAGTCCGCCCACCGCTCCGGCGCCAGCACCAGCGGCATCCGGTGGTGCACGAACGCCAGGTCGCCGAGCGCGGCCATCGTGACGATGCTGCACGTGAGCAGCTTCTGGTCGCCCCAGGCGGACCACAGGCCACCGAACACGATCGGCTCGGGCGCGGTCATGAAATAGGCCTGCTTGCCGCCGCCGGGCGTGCGGACCCACTCGTACCAGCCGTCGGCCGGCACCAGGCAGCGCTTGCCGGCGAACGACCGGGCGTACGCCGGGGTCGTCGCGACCGTCTCCGCCCGCGCGTTGATCATGCGGGCGGCGCCCTTCGTGTCGCCGGCCCAGTGCGGCACGAGCCCCCAGCGGGCCACCGAGAGCGTGCGGCCGCCCACGCTCTGGGACATCCGCACCATCGGCACGGGGTCGGTCGGCGCCACGTTGTAATCGGCGACCAGGCCGTCCCGGGTGTCGTCGAACGCGTCGAAGAGCACGCTGAGGTCAGGCGCGTCCGTCGTGGTCGCGTACCGCCCGCACATGCCGGAAACGCTAGCGCACGTCGTCCCGGCACACGGGACCGCCGAATGTCGATCGCGACGCCGGTCTGGCGACCGGCAGACTGGGAGCGTGACCGCACACCTGCCGTGGACCGCGCCGACCGCCGCCCAGCCGGTCAGCACGACAGTCCGGCTGCCCGGCTCCAAGTCGATGACCGCCCGCGCGCTCGTGCTGAGCGCCATCGCGGTGGGGCCGTCGACCCTCGCCCACCCGCTGCGCGCCCGCGACACCGAGATGATGGCCGGCGGCCTGCGCGCCATGGGCGTCAACGTCTCCACGGTCGACGACGACCGCTGGGTGGTCCGCCCCGACACGCTGCAGGGCCCGGCCCACGTCGACGTGGGACAGGCCGGCACGGTGATGCGGTTCATGCCGGCGCTCGCCGGCCTGGCGCAGGGCCCCGTGACCTTCGACGGCGACCCGTCGGTGCGGCAGCGCCCCCTGCGCCCGCTGATCGACGCGCTCGGCTCGCTTGGCGTGAGCATCGACGCCCCGGCCACCGGCAGCCTGCCGCTGACCGTGCGCGGCACCGGCCGGGTGGCCGGCGGCGAGGTGGTGCTCGACGCGTCGGCCTCGAGCCAGCTCGTCTCCGGCCTGCTGCTGGCCGCGCCGAGCTTCGACCGCGGCGTCGTCGTGCGGCACGTCGGGCCGCCCGTGCCGTCCGCGCCGCACGTCCGCATGACGGTGCAGATGCTGCGGGCCGTCGGCGCCGGCGTCGACGACTCGGCCCGCGACGTCTGGTCGGTCGAGCCTGGCAAGCTGACGGGCCGCGGCTGGACGATCGAGCCCGATCTTTCCGGCGCCATGCCGTTCTTCGCCGCCGCGCTGGTCACCGGCGGCTCGGTCACCCTGCTCGGCTGGCCGCGCAGCAGCGCCCAGCCGGTCGACCGCCTGCGCGCCCTGCTCGACCAGATGGGCGGCGAGGTCAGCCTCGGCACTGACGGGCTGACCGTGCGCGGCACCGGCGTGGTGCACGGACTCGACGCCGACCTGTCCGAGGTGGGCGAGATGACGCCGGTGTTGGCCGCGCTGGCGGCGCTGGCCGACTCGCCCTCGAGCTTGCGCGGGGTCGCGCACATCCGCGGCCACGAGACCGACCGGTTGGCGGCGTTGGCCCGCGAGCTGACGGCGCTCGGCGCGAAGGTCACCGACACCGCCGACGGGCTCGAGATCGAGCCCCGGCCGCTGACCGGCGGGGTGTTCCGGACCTACGAGGACCACCGGATGGCGCACGCGGCCGCGGTGGTCGGGTTGGCCGTGCCGGGTGTCGAACTCGACGACGTGGCGTGTACCTCGAAAACCATGCCCGACTTCCCGGCACTATGGTCGGCGATGGTGACCGGCAAGTAGGGAGAAGGCACTGGCGGGCAAGCGGCGGGAGTACGACGAGGACGACGTGCGGGTGCGCCCCGGCCGTTCCTCCCGCCCGCGTACGCGTACCCGGCCCAAGCACGTCGACGCGATCGACGGCTTCGTGATGGCGGTCGACCGCGGCCGCTACACCGTCGAGATGGGCGACGGCCCGCCGGTCACCGCGATGCGGGCGCGCGAGCTGGGCCGCAAGTCCGTCGTCGTCGGCGACCGGGTGGCGCTGGTCGGCGACACCTCGGGCGCGGCCGGCGCGCTGGCCCGGATCGTCCGGATCGCCGAGCGCACCTCGGTGCTGCGCCGCACGGCGGACGACGACGACACCACCCCCGAGGGCCGGCTCGAACGCGTCGTCGTGGCCAACGCCGACCAACTCGTGATCGTCAGCTCGCTCTCGGATCCGCCGCCCCGCACGGGCTTCATCGACCGCTGCCTGGTCGCCGCCTACGACGCCGACATCGACCCGCTGCTCTGCCTGACCAAGGCCGACCTGGCGGGGCCCGACGAGGTGCTGGACTACTACGCCGAGCTCGACCTGCCGCACGTGCTGGTGCGCCCCGACTCCGACCTCGCCGCCGTCCGCGAGCGGCTGGCCGACCGGATCAGCGTGCTCGTCGGCCACTCCGGCGTGGGCAAGTCGACGCTGGTCAACCGGCTCGTTCCCGAGGCCGATCGGGCGGTGGGCGCGGTCAGCGCGATCGGCCGTGGCCGGCACACCTCGACCAGCGCGGTGGCGCTGCGGCTGCCCGGCGACGCCGGTTGGATCATCGACACGCCCGGCGTACGCAGCTTCGGTCTGGCCCATGTCTCCGCGGAGAGCCTGCTGCACGGCTTCCCGGACCTCGTCGAGGGGACGGTCGACTGCCCGCCGAACTGCGAGCACACTCCGACCGAGGCCGACTGCGCGCTGGACGCCTGGGTCGCCGCCGGCAACGCCGACCCGCGCCGCCTCGCTTCCTACCGCCGCCTGCTCGCCTCCCGAGCCGGCGAAGACACCGATTCCTAGTAACGTCTGCCGCCATGGCCCCCCGGTATGCGGACGACCTCTCGCTCGCCCACGTTCTCGCCGACACCGCCGACAAGATCTCCATGGACCGGTTCCGGGCCCTCGACCTCCGCGTCGAGTCGAAGCCCGACCTGACCCCCGTCTCCGACGCCGACCAGGCCGTGGAGCGCGCCCTGCGGGCCACCCTCGGGCGCACCCGGCCGCGGGACAGCGTGCTCGGCGAGGAGTTCGGCGCCTCGGAGGCGGCCGCCGGCCCGGGCCACCGGCAGTGGGTGATCGACCCGATCGACGGCACCAAGAACTACATCCGCGGCGTGCCGATCTGGGCGACGCTGATCGCGCTGATGGAGGGCGACCAGCCGGTGGTGGGACTGGTCTCCGCACCCGCGCTCGGTCGGCGGTGGTGGGCCGCGGCGGGCCACGGCGCGTTCGCCGGCCGGCACACCGCCGCGGCGACACCCATCCGGGTCTCGGGCGTACGCCGGATCGGTGACGCCAGTTTCTGCTACTCCAGCCTGCCGGGGTGGGAGGAGACCGGTCGCCTGGACCCGATCCTCGACCTGATCCGGCAGAGCTGGCGGAGCCGGGCGTACGGCGACTTCTACGGTTACATGCTCGTGGCGGAGGGCGCCGTCGACGTGATGGTCGAGCCCGAGCTGTCGCTGTGGGACGTGGCGGCGCTGATCCCGATCGTGACCGAGGCCGGCGGCAGCTTCACCGACCTGGCCGGGCGACCCGGTCCGGGTGGTGGGAGCGCGGTGGCCACCAACGGAAAAATTCACGAAGAGGTGCTTACCCGCTTGAGCTGACCGGTTGTCCGGATTCCCGAGATCATCTCTGACCTGCCGTTTTGATCGAAATACCGGCCGTAGTCGCAGGTCAGCGGGTTCGGCCGGTCGCCGAGCGCAATGCCAGGAACCTCCGTTACTGTGCCCGGGTGCTGTCCACCAGTTGGTCGTTCCTCGCGGCGATGGTGATCGCGTACGGGGTCGCGAACCTGCTCCAGTCGGTAGCGGCGTCCCGCACCAAGTTGCACACCTCGTGCAACCCCAAGCTGCTGATGCGGCTGGCGAGTCAGCGCGTCTATCTCTACGGGGTCGCGTTCCAGATCGTCGGCTTCCTGCTGGCCTTCGTCGCCCGGCGGGACCTGCCGCTCTTCCTGGTGCAGTCCGCGGCCTCGGCCGGGCTCGGCGTGACGGCGGTCTGTGGCGTGCTGATCCTGCGGTGGAAGCTGCCCAAGGCCGAGGTCGGCCTGCTCGCGCTGCTCTTCGGCGGCCTGTTCGCGCTGGTCATCTCGGCCAAGCCCGCGACGGCGCACGGGATCGGCTCCGGTGGCCTGGGCGCGCTGCTGGGCTGGCTCGCCGCGATCGCGGTCGCCGGCGTCTTCGCCGCCCGGCTGCACGGCGCGCCGGGCTCGGTGGCCCTGGGCAGCCTGGCCGGCATGGCCTTCTCCGCCGCGGCGGTGGCCGGCCGCCCGCTCGCCTCGAGCCACTCGATCGCCGAGTTCGTCTCGAGCCCCCTGCTCTACGTGCTGATCGGCGCGTCGCTTCTCGGCCAGCTGCTGATCGGGTTGGCCATGCAGCGCGGCTCGACCACCGCCGCGGTCGCGTCGATGGACGCCGCCGCCGCCGTGCCGGCCGCCGCGATCGGCCTCCTGTTCCTGGGCGACAAGATCTATCCCGGGCGCGAATGGGTGGCCGCCCTGGGCTTCTTCATCACCCTGGCGGCGGTGATCGGCCTGACCCGCTATGCCGAGCCACAACACCACCACGCCACCAAGGAGCCGGCCCGGCCGCGCGCCCTCACCGCCGGCCCGCGCGCCCTCAAGGCCCGGGCGCTGGCCGCCCGGCACGTCGCGGCCCGCACCGCGGTCGCCCGGCCGATGCCGGCCGGACCAGCGGCCCGCTCCGGCCCGGCCCGGCGGTAGGCCCTGAGGCACCGCACGAACGGCTCGTCGCGTCGGTTCGGTTTCGAGCGGGCCGGGGTCGGGGCAAACCGGTCCGCATGGAGCCGCCCCGGACGGGGTATCGGACCTGCATGGCGCTTACCCGCCCGCTCAGCGAAGCCGTCGTCGTGATCACCGGTGCCTCCAGTGGCACCGGCGCGGCGACCGCGCTGGAGCTGGCGCGCAGCGGCGGGACGGTGGTGCTCGCCGCCCGGGGTGAGCCGGCGCTGGACGCGGTCGCCGAACGCTGCCGGGCGTTCGGTGGCGAGGCGGCGGTGGTGCCCACCGACGTGACCGACCCGGTCGCGGTGGAGCGCCTCGCCGAGACGGCCGTCGCAGTTTTCGGCCGTCTCGACGGTTGGGTCAACAACGCGGCGACGGGCGCGGTGGGGCTGTTCGAGGAGATCCCGTTGGCCCAGCTCCGCCGGGTCATCGAGGTCAACCTGCTGGGCGCGGCGTACGGGATGCGGGCCGCGCTGCCCCACCTGCGCGCGGGCGGCGGCGGCGTGCTGGTCAACAACGCGTCCGCGCTGGCCGCCATCGCGATGCCGTACCAGTCGATCTACAACGCCGCCAAGCAGGGCGTCCGCGGCCTCGCCGACACCGTGCGCCAGGAGCTGCGGGTCACCGGCGAGCGGCGGATCGCCATCTGCACGGTCCTGCCCGCCGGCACGTCGGCGCCGCTTCGGCGCTACGCCGCCGGCCGGCGCATCGCGCCGCCACCGCCGGTCCAGCCGCCGGAGGTGGCGGCCCACACCATCGTGCGGCTGCTGACCCGGCCACGGCGCGAGGCGTACGCCGGTGGCGCGGCCGCCCTGCTCCGGTTCACCTGGCGCCCGGCCCCGATCCAGATCGCCGACCGGCGTGCCGCGACGTTGCGGGTGTCCGCGATGCTCGGGCTGGCCGCCGGCACCGCCGCGGGCACCATCGCCGCCGTCACCAGGCACGCACGGAGCCGGCGATGGTGACAGAAACTCGTCACTGCCCACGTGCGGCGCGAACGGACGTCCCCGACATGCACAATGGAGCGATCATGCCGACCGACGTGCATTTTCTGGTGGCCGCCGACGATCCCTATGCGATCGTCCGACTCCAGGGCGTGCTCGACCCGACGTCGGCCGAGGCGCTGCGTGGCGCCTTGCTGTCCGTCGTAGCCGACCGCACACCGGCGGTGATCCAGGTGACCGGGATGCGGATCGACGATCCGACCGTGCTGTCGACGTTCGGCGAGGTGGCCCGGGAGACCGCGGACTGGCCCGCCGGGCACCCGGCGATCAGCGTGCCCCAGGCGTTCGCCGATCCCTGGCGCGCCGTGGGTTTCCGGCTCGCGGACCACGCCGACCGGCTGTCCGCCGACGACCTGCTCCGCGCCGACCTGGAGCCGCTCACGGGAGCCGCCCGCCGGGCCCGGGAGCTGGTCACCGAGGCGTGCGCGCGCTGGGAGCTGCCGGCCGTGGCCGGTCCGGCCTGCATCGTGGTCACCGAGCTGGTCAACAACGTGGTCGCGCACGCCCACACGGCGATGACGGTGCTGGTGGGCCGGGGCGTCGACGGCGACCATCTGCACCTGTCGGTCCGCGACTGGTCGACGGCGCTGCCCGTCTACGCCGGCCCGGTGCCGACCACGTCGTACGGCGGCCGCGGGCTGCTGTTGATCGAGTCCGTGGCCCTGCGCTGGGGCGTCACCGACCTGCCCGACGGCAAGGTCGTCTGGTCCGTGGTCGCGCCCGACTACGACGACTGATCGTGCGGCGCCGTCATGATCGGCGCCAGCCCGGCCACCCGCAGCGTGCGCCGCACGTAGACCTGCATGTCACCGATCCGCAGCCGGACGCCGGCCGACCGCGCGGCCTCGTAGCCGGTCAGCAGGGCCGACACCCCGGCCGCGTCGATGATCGGCACCGCGGCGAGACTGATCGCCACCTCACCCGACTCCCCGTGCCCGGCCGCCACCTCGACGGCCTCCAGCAGCGCGGCGCGCAGGGGTTCGGCGGTGTCCCGGTCGACCTCGCCGCTGACGTCCAGCCGGACGAGGCCGCCCTGTTCGTGACGGCGCACGGAGATCTCGTGGTGGTCGCCGGGCGCGACGCCGGCCTGCCACTGCCGGGGCGCGTCGCTGAGCATCGCCTCGCGCAGCCAGGCCAGAGCCCGGGACAGCAGGCGGGACACGTGCATCTGCGAGATGCCCAGCTCGGTGGCGATCTCCGTCTGCGTCTTGTTGCCGTAGAACCGCAGCGCCAGGATGCGCCGCTCGCGCTCGGGCAGCCGGCACAGCAGGCTGGCCACGGTCAGCCGGTCGTCGACGGCCTCCAGGCCCACGTCGGCGCCGCCGATCAGGTCGCCGAGCTCCGCCTCGCTCTCGGCCCGCGCGGGCATGTTCAACGACAGCGGCGTGTACGCGGCCGCCGTCTCGAGCGCCGCCAGCACGTCCTCCTCGTCGACCCGGAGCCGCTCGGCCAGCTCGGCGACGGTGGGCGAGCGGCGCAGCTTGGCCGTCATCTCGGTGGACGCCCGGTTGACCTCGATGCTGAGCTCCTGCATCCGCCGGGGCACGTGGACGCCCCAGGTGCGGTCCCGGAAATGCCGGCGCAGCTCACCGATGATGGTGGCCGCGGCGAAGCCGGTGAAAGCCCCTCGTTGGGGGTCAAAACGGTCGACAGCCTTCAGCAGTCCCAGCCGGGCGACCTGTTCCAGATCGTCCATCGGTTCACCCCGGCCCCGGTAGCGCCTCGCCAACCTTCCGGCGAACGGCATCGCCGAGCGGACGAGCCGTTCCCGCGCCTCCTGCCGTGCATCATCTCCCGCACGGTGGGCATAAGACATGGCGACCGCGTCGAGGGCCGGCAGGTCGAGCTCACCGGTAGCGGACGCACCGCTGTGAAGGGTCATCGCGCAGCCTCCTCGTTCGCCTCGCCACCGCCCTGGTGGGGCGGGGAGAGTCGGCACCGGTTGTGGAATGTGCTGGCTGATGCCCGCGTCATGAGCACCCCGGAGACCGCCGCCGTGGGGCCGTCCCCTCAACGCGACCATACGTCGGGCCGCGCGCGCGGAGCAATGAAAACCGAACGTATTAGTTGCTTCGAGGCATCCATCACAACGTCGATCTCCGGGTTGTCCCGGGCCGGACGGGGGTAGAAGGGCCGGTATGCGCCGCGAAGACGAGTACCCAGAGCCCTGGTCGGATCCGGAGGGTGAAGGCCTGCCCGGCACCGCCGACGACGACTCGACCGCCTATGACGACGTGGAGACCGGGCGCGAGGCCGACGGCGCGGACCCGGCGGCCCTGCCGGTCGAGTCGCCCCTGGCCGTCGACCGCTTCGGCACGACCGCGGAGGAGGCCGAGCAGGGCGAGTCGCTGGACTACAAGCTGGCCCGCGAGAACTTCGACGAGCAGGTCGACGACCCACTGGCCACACCCGGCGACGAGAAGATCCGCGACGAGGAGGACCTGGGCACCGAGCGGGCCCAGGCACAGCTCGACGCCGACGTGCTCGACGACGGGCCGACCAGCGACCCCAACTCCGAGGTGTCCGTCTACGACAACGACGGCCTCGACCTCGACACCGGCGGGCGGCCCATAGGGCGTCTGGTCGACCCGGCCCAATATGCGGGCGAGGACGAGCCCGAGGGCGCACTCTTCGACGACGAGGGTGACTCGATCGCGCAGGACGCCGGCGCGGCCGGTGGCGGCGCCAGCGCCGAGGAGCTGGCCATGCACGAGACCGAGGAGCCGCCGTACGAGTGAGGGCTCGTCTCAGTCGAGCCCTTGCTCGATGGCGTAGCGGGTCAGCTCGACCCTGTTGTGCAGCTGCAGCTTGCCGAGCGTGTTCTGGACGTGGTTCTGCACCGTGCGGTGCGAGACGCCCAGCCGCTCGGCGATCTGCTTGTAGGACAGTCCCTTGGCGACGAGCCGCAGCACCTCGGTCTCGCGCTCGGTCAACGCGGGCGCGTCCCGGGCCGGCTCCGGCGCGGCCGCCAGCCGGCGGTACTCGCCCAGCACCAGCCCGGCGAGGCCCGGCGTGAATACGGCCTCACCGGCGGCGGTGCGGGCGACCGCGGCCAGGAACTCGTCGGGCGCCGCTGACTTGACCAGGTAGCCGGTCGCGCCCGCCTTCACCGCGTCGAGCACGCTCTGCTGTTCGCCGCTGGCCGACAGCATCAGCACCCGCACCTCGGGCAGCGCCGCGCGCAGGCCGTGGATGACCTCGACACCGGAGACGTCCGGCAGCTGCAGGTCGAGCACCACCACATCAGGCCGGGTCGCGCCGGCGATCCGGACCGCCTGCCGCCCCTCCCCCGTCGTCGCCACCACGTCGTAGCCGGCCTCCGCGAGGTCCCGCGCGACACCGGTGCGCCACATCGGATGGTCGTCGACCACCATCACCCGGATCATGCGGACAGCCTAGGGTCCGTCCGGCGGATCAGGGTGGTGCTCCGGCGAGGTCCAGGCGGCGTCCGGGCGTGCGTGGGGAGGGGGCGGATACCGGTGTTGTATCTGCCCCCTCCCCACGTGCGGTCGGGCGCCGCCTGGGCCCGCCGGAGTGCCGGCATGATCCGCCGGACGGACCCTGGGGATCCGGAGCTCGATCTCGGTGCCCTGGTTCGGGGCGGAGTGGATGCGGACGGTGCCGCCGAGGTCGGTGACCCGGCCGCGGATCGCCTGCGCGACGCCCAGCCGCCCCTCGCGTTCCGCCGCCGCCAGCCGGCCGGGTGCGATGCCCACGCCGTCGTCCCGGACGGTCACGGTCACGGAGTCCGGCTCGTCTTCGACCAGCACGAAGACCCGGGCGGTGGCGCCCGCGTGCCGAGCGGCGTTGTCGAGCGCCGCGCCGACGGCGGCGGCGACCTGCGTGGCCACCTCCACCGGCAGCGACACGGCCGTCGCGGGCGCGGCCACGGAGACCACGTCACTGGCGTACGCGGACAGCAGCGCGCCCAGGTCGACGGCGCCGCTGGCCGACGGTGGCGGCGCGCCCGTGGCGATCAGCCGGCGCAGCGCGGCCTCCTGCTCGCCCGCGAGCCGGGCCAGCTCGCCGGCTTCACCGTCGAGGCTGGCGCCCCGCCGTCGGACCAGGGCGAGCACCTGGAGCACCGAGTCGTGGATGTCCCGGGCCAGCCGTTCCCGCTCCCGGGTGGCCGCCTCGAGCTCGACCGCCCGCTGCAGCCGCTCCTCCGCGACCGCGGCCAGCCGGGTGAGGTGCCCGACGCCGACGGCGGCCAGCAGCATCAGGCTCGTGCCGGTGACCGACGCCTGGTTGAGCCGCGGCCGGACGGCGATGTCGGCGAGCCCGATCAGCAGGGCGGCCAGGATGCCCAGCCGGCGCCCGCCGGCCACCGCCCAGGCCAGCACGGGCGCCGCCAACCAGGCCACCGCCAGCCCCGGCGTGCCCGCGCCGAGTGCCGCCGGGCCGATCACCCACTCGGCCGAGAGCAGCACGGCCGCGGTGACCGCGAGATCGGTGATCAGCAGGGGCCAGTGACGCCGTTCCGGGCGGGCGAACAGCACGCTCGCCGCGATCGTCCAGCCGATCAGCACCACGACCACCGGGATCGCCGCCAGCGGCCGCTCGTAGTCGCTGACGTTGCCGGCGATCAGCGCCAGCGCGAAGGCCAGCGAGGCGAACCGGAACACCACGAGCGCGCGCCAGAGCGGGCCCTGCAGCCCGCCGGCCGTCGCGGTTCTCACGCGGTTCTCACCCGGTTCTCACGATGGGCGCAGACGCAGGGCGACGACGCAGGTGTCGTCGCCGGGGTTGGCCGGCTGCAGGCGCGCGATCAGCCGGTCGATCGGCAGCGCGGCGGTGTCGGCGACGGTGCGCAGCAGCGGGCCGAGCCAGTCGCTGTCGTAGCCGCCGCGGCGCTCGATCAGGCCGTCGGTGTAGAGCAGCACCGTGTCCCCCTCGGCCAGCGTCGTCGTGACGGTGTCGTACGTGCTGTCGGGCCGCGCGCCGACGATCATCCCGGCCGGGCGGGTGAGCGCCGACGCGGTGCCGTCGGAGACCAGGATCGGCGGTGGGTGGCCGGCCTGGGCCCAGGTCAGCTGGCGCGTCTCCGGGTCGAAGTGTGCCACCACGACGGTCGCCGTGGGTTCCGCGGCGTCGTCGTGCACGATCCGGTTGAGATAGCGCAGGAGCTCGCCGGGCTCGGTGCTGGTGACCGCGAGGGCCGCCACCGAGTGCCGCAGCCGGGCCATGGTGGCGGCCGCCGCGATGCCGTGCCCCGCGACGTCGCCGACCGCGACCAGGCTGCGGCCGTCGGGCAGCTCGACCACGTCGTACCAGTCGCCGCCGACCCGGCTCGTCACCTCGGCCGGCAGGTAGCGGACCGCGACGTCGAGCCCGGGCAGGCGCAGCACGCCGGTCGGGATCGGCAGGATGATCTGCTGCAGCGCGACCACGAGCCGATGCTCGTTCTGCTGGCTGCGCAGGCGGTCGGCCAGCTCGGCCTCGACGTCGACGAGCCGGGCCCGGTCGCGCGCGGCGGCCTCTCGCGCCGACACGTCCTGCACGATGCCGTAGACCTTGAGCACCCGGCCGGTCCGGTCGCGGACGGTCTCGAACCGGGCGCGCACATGCCGCTCCTCGCCGCCGACCAGGATGCGGTAGTGCAGGTCGGCGGACTGGCCGTCCTCGAAGACCCGGGCCAGCCGCGGCGCGATCCGGGGCGCGTCCTGCGGGTGCAGCTGCCCGGCCGCCTCCTCGAGCGTCGGCGGGCCGCTCTCCGGGTCGCGCCGGAAGATCGCGTAGAGGCCCTCGGACCAGTAGACCGTGCCGGTGCTCAGGTCCCACTCGCCGTAGCCGAGCCGGCCGAGCCGCTCGGTCTGCGCGATCCGGGCGGCCAGCCGGCGCTCCTCGTCGTGCCGCGACCAGGTGAGCAGCACGCCGCCGCCGAACCGGGAGATCCGCACGGTGAACACGGCGGTCTCGATGCCGGGCACCTGCGGGGTGTACGTGAACGGGCCCACCTCCCGCGGCCGGCCGGACTCCAGCACCTGGCTCAGCGAGTGCCACAGCTCGGTGCCGACGACGGTGCGGTAGCGGGTGGCGATGCTGCTGCCGACCAGCTCCCGCCCGCGCAGGCCGGCCACGTCGGTGGCCTCGGGGCTGGCCGCGACCAGCACCCAGTCGACGATGTCGCCCGCCGCGTCCCGAATCGGCACGGAGACGCCGACCTGGCCCGGCATCGCGTCGAGCATCTCCTGCGCGTCGGTGATCCAGCCGGCCTGGTGCGGGTGGGCCCGCAGCCGCTCGGTGATCTCGCCGGCGACGGTGTCGACGACCTGGCTCACCGTCTCGCGGACCGGCGGCGGGAACTGCTGCTGCTTGACGAAGAACGCGACCACGACGGCCGCGGCGGCCGCGCCTCCCACGGGCACCACCGCGCGGGACGGCCACTCCGCGCCGGGTCCGCCCACCAACAGGTAGTGCGGCGGTGTCGCGGTGCGGTCGGGCAGGAACAACGGCTCCCGGGTACGCGCGACGTAGCCGGCCTCCGTGGGCGGGTGCGCGGGCACGCGGCTCCAGGCGTCGACCACGGCCGGTGGGACGCCGGCCGCGCCCACGAGCTGGAGGGAGGAGTCGGGCTCGACGGCGTACACGGCGACCGCGTCGGCGCCCACCTCGTGCGCCAGCCGCTGCTGGAGAACGCCGGCCAGGTCGGCCAGGGGTTCGCGGCCCGGCGCGGCCAGCGCCCGCGCGGCCATCGCGGCCGCCTCCGCGGCGGCGGCGCTGGCCATCCGGCGCACCTGGTCGAACGGTGCCGGGGTGCTCGGGGCCGGGGCCCGCGCGCTGTCGAGCACGGCGGCGGCGGCCTCGGTCTCGGAGACGCCGGAGCCGTCGGCGAGCGCGCGCAGCCGCTCCCTCGCCTCTCCCGGTGAACACTCCAGTCGCTCCGCCAACACCGCCACCGCGGCGTCGATCAGGGCGGCCAGCGGGCCGTCCGCTCCGGGGGCCATCCGGTTGTCCGGCACGCTCCCGACGATCCCACAGACCCGGCCGTCGTGGCGCGCCCTTGCGACGCGCGCCACCAGGGCCGGCCTGGCTGGGGCGGATGCGGGTCCGGTCGGCAGGACGTAGTGTGATGAAGAGCCACCAACTCGCACTTCCGAGGCGGCACATGACCGACGACGGGCACCCTCGGCCGGAGGCGGTCGTTTCCGCCACCGGCCGGTTGCTGCTCGCTGAGACGTTCGCCCGGGGCGAGGTGACGGGGCTGCGGCATGCGCTCTCCGCCTGCGCCGAGTCCGCCGGCCTGCGCGAGCAGCGCCTCGACGATTTCGTGCTCGCGGTCAACGAGCTGATCACCAACGCGGTGCGGCACGGCGGTGGCGCCGGCCAGCTGCGGCTGTGGCACGCCGGGGCGGCGCTCGTGTGCGAGGTCTCCGACGGTGGCGGCGGCATCGGGGCCCAGCGGCTCGACAATCACCAGCGGCCGTCGCCGAGCACGGCCGGCGGTTGGGGGTTGTGGCTGGCCGAGCAGCTCAGCGACACCATGGAGGTCACCACCGGCCCGACCGGCACCACCGTGCGCATCACCACCGCTCTGGGCGACGGCGTCGGAAGCGCGGTGTCCGGTGGTGCGGAGCGCGCGAAGTGAGCATGGATCCGGCGCCCCGGCAGGCCGCCGGGGGCCCGCGGATCGAGGAGACCGACAGCGCGCCGTTGCTGATCTTCAGCGAGCCGGCCGGCGATCTGGTGCGGGTGCGGCTCGCGGGCGAGCTCGACATGTCGACCGCGCCGGAGCTGTTGGAACGGATCACCGCGCTGGCGGCCGGCGGCACACCACGGCTGCTGGTGGAGTTGGGCGCGCTGCGGTTCTGTGACTCGGCGGGACTGACCGTGTTCGTCCGCGGCGACCGGCGTTGTGCGGAGGCCGGCGGTTGGCTCCGGCTGACCGGCGCGAACGGGCACGTGGCCCGGGTGATCGAGATCGCCGGGGTGGGCGACGCCCTGGACTATCGGCCGTCCTGATCGTGATCGGGGTCCGCCTGCTCGGGTAGCTCAGGTAGTAGCTGCCCGCTCAGCCACGCGTCGGCGTCGATGTCGAGCCGATCCGACTCGCGCCCGCGCGGCACCTGCGCGTAGGTGTCGTCGAGGAACGCCGCGACCGTCGACCGCGGCGCCTCCAGCAGCGCCTGGCCGTCGGGCGAGCTCAGGGCCAGCGCGACCGCGTCGCCGGAGGTCGTGCGCCACGGCCAGATCCGCACGTCGCCCAGGCCACTCGGCTCGTCGAGGCCCGACGCGAGCAGCTCGCGCGCGAACGACCAGCAGACCGCCTCGCGACGGCGGCGGTCGAGGAAGAAGCGGACCTGCACCGCATAGGGATCGCCGGGGTCGTAGTGCAGGCCGCAGCGCACCGGGATGCCCGTGGCGTCCGGCGCCAGCAGGCGCACCACCGTCTCCACCGCGACCGCGGCCGGCCGCCGCGACTGTTCTCCGCCCGGTCCGTCGACCGCCGGAACCGGCTCGCGCTCCATGGCCGTCCCCCTCTCACCCGGTCGTGCACCCCACCGATCGGTGGCTCACCCGATCGTGTTGCGTGAATGGTGCCGTGTGTCAAGAGGGTGGGGTCGCACACCGCGTGCGCGCAACCCATGGATTCTCGGTCCCGTTGGAGGGACCGTCGCGGATGGACCCCACCAGGTCAGGCGAGAACCAGCCCGACGGCGATCGCGACCATGATGGCGGCGACCGTGCCGTCGAGGACGCGCCAGGCGGCCGGGCGGGCCAGCACCGGCGCGAGCTTGCGCGCACCGCCGCCCAGCGCGGCGAACCAGACCGCGCTCGCCGCCGCGGCGCCGGCCGCGAAGACCCAGCGGTAGTCGTGCTGGCTGGCGACCGCGCCGAGCAGCAGCACGGTGTCGAGGTAGACGTGCGGGTTGAGGTAGGTGAAGGCGAGGCAGGCGACCAGGGTGGCGCGCAGCGTGGCCGGGCCGGCCGCACCGGGCCGCAGCGCGGCGGGCCGCAGCGCCCGGCGCGCGGCCAGCACCGCGTAGCTCAGCAGGAACGCGGCCCCGCACCACTTGGCGACCTGCAGGAGCACCGGCCGGTCCGCGATCGCGGTGCCGAGGCCGGCCACGCCCAGCGCGATCAGCAAGGCGTCGGAGACGGCGCAGGTGATCACCACCGCCCACACGTGCTCGCGGCGCAGCCCCTGGCGCAGCACGAACGCGTTCTGGGCCCCGATCGCCGCGATGAGCGCGATCGAGTTGGCGAAGCCGGCGAGCACGGAGGTGAGCATGGCCAAACGGTAGGTGGGGCGGGCGGCGTACTCCAGCTCAGGTTTTTCATGCTTGTTTAGAATTTCTCATCATGGCGCTGGACTCGACGCAACTCGCGACGTTCGCCGCGGTGGTCGACGAGGGCAGCTTCGAGGCCGCGGCGCGGGTCCTGCACGTCACCCCGTCCGCGGTCAGCCAACGGATCAAGGCGCTGGAGCAGGCGGTGGGCCAGGTGGTGCTGCGCCGGGCCAAACCCTGCCGCGCCACGACGGCCGGCCGCCCGCTGCTCCGGCTCGCGGGCCAGATCGCGGTCCTGGAACGCGAGGCCCTGGCCGCGGCGGGCCGACCCGACGCACCGTGGTCCCGCGCCGCGATCGTGGTCAACGCCGACTCGCTGGCCACCTGGTTCCTGCCCGCGCTGGTCGGCGCCGGGGACCGGATCCTGTTCGACGTACGCGAGGACGACCAGGACCACACCGCGGAGCTGTTGCGGGACGGGGCGGTGATGGCCGCGGTCACCGCCCAACGCGAGGCGGTGCAGGGGTGTCGCGCGGAACGCCTGGGCGCGATGCGCTACGTCGCCACGGCCGCGCCGGCGGTCGCCGAGCGCTGGTTCCCGTCGGGCGGCACCGCGACCGAGTTCGCGGCGGCCCCGATGCTGGTCCTCGACCGGAAGGACCGGCTGCAACACCGCTTCCTGCGCCTGTTGACGCCGCGCCCGCCGGACCCGCCAACCCACTACGTCCCGTCGGCGTGGGGCTTCACGGAAGCCATCCGCCTGGGCGTCGGCTGGGGCCTGATGCCGGAACAACTCGCCGAGCCCGACCTGGCCGCAGGCCGCGTGGTCCGCCTGGCCGGGGCCCACCACCTCGACGTGCCGCTCTACTGGCAACACTGGAAGCTCGACTCCACGGTCCTCGGACTATTGACGCGTGCCGTCCGCTCGGCCGCCGCGGCCGCATTGCGCTAATGGTCGTCGGCCGAACCGTCCCGGCTTCGGCCCGCGGACTTTCGAATCCGAATTGTGCGCAGCGCTCCAATCGCAGCTCCCGCGACAGCTCCGATCGTAGTAATTGCCACGACGGCCACCGGCCCGACGGACGCCGGAAAAGCCGCGACCCCCAAGAGGGTCAGCAGAACACCGATGATCGCGCCGGCGGCAGTCTTGAAAACAAGCTGACCCGGATCCTGCCCTACAGCGCGGTCCGCATCGGCCGAATTGCGCGTTGGAGGCACAGAACGTCACCCGACCCTTCCCCTCATCGCCGCCCTGTCGTGAAGGCGGCGGGCTACATCCGTTTTCCCATACCGGCGGGTGGGTCACGAACACGACCGCCCCCCGGTGTGTGAAGTTGGATTCACGCCTCGTGAAGTGCGGTCACGACTCGGCGCTTGCCGCCGTGAATACGATGAGCCCTGTGCGAACAGACGACGCAGACCAGTGGCCAGGCGTCCCGTGCACGGAACCTGGCTGGGTGTTCACCGTTGACAACGAGACGTTCGAAGTGCGTCGGACGATCTCTCGGTTCTCGCTCAGCACGACACGGAGGTTGACCAATGGCGGCGCTCCGCTCGATGGTCAGGAACGCATGACCGAGATGATCAAAGCCGCGCGATCCGTTGCCGCACACGCCAGAGTGATCGAGCGGGAGCTGGTCCACGAGGCTCGCGCCCGCGGCGTCTCCCTGAAGGAGATCCGTACGGCTCTGGGCATGAGCGAGTCGGCCTTCAGCAACTATCTCGCGAGGAACCCGCTGGCTGAGGAACGGAAGGAACAACTGGCGCAGGAACTGGAGGCACTTCGGCTGCTCGAATACGCGTGGTCGGAGGATCCGCCGGACGACGATGAACCGCCAGAAGGCTTTCTCCGCTATGGCGTCGAGAAAATGATCCAGGCTTACAGCCGATTCTCGGACGGCTTGGAAGCATGGGTCGGCCAGGAAGGAGAAACGGCGGCGAGCCTTATCCAGGCGGGCCAGGACAGCCTCCGGAATTGCTTGGAAAGCCTGTTTGACCCGCGGGTCAAGATTGCGATCGAGGCCCACTCCCCGCGCACTTCGTTCAGCCGTCCGGATATCAACCACGAAGTGGAGAACCCTGCTGCGCTCTACGCCACGTGCATGGTCTTCCGCGTCTCGATGGCCGTGCTGACGGGCCTGGAAGCACTCAAAGCCTCGGAGAAGTTCCTCGAGACCGAAGATCCGCGGGAACTCCAGACGATGGCCAACTTGATCGCGAAGGCGACAGAACACCTCGGTCGGGCAGTACAGGCCTACGACCGGCCCGAAACCATGCTCATGTGGGAGAGTCTGGTCTCGAAACTGCGCAAGGAAGCACCGTGGTTGCTTCCTTCCGAGACCCTCACCAAGGCGCAGCTGAAGAGCTTGATGAGCCGTCGGGGTCTGCCTGCCTCGGACGACGAAGAGGTGCCCGACTAAGCGAACAGGGCGCTGACCGACTCTCCGTTGTGGATGCGGCGCATGGCTTCGGCGAGGGCCGGCGCCACCGACAGGACCGTGAGCTGCGGGATGCGTTTCTCCACCGGGATCGGGACCGTGTTGGTGCAGACGATCTCGCGGACGCCCTCCAGGGCCGCCAGGCGGTCCAAGGCGTCGTCGGCGAAGAGGCCGTGGGTGCAGACCAGGCGGATCGAGCGGGCCTTGAGCTGGTGGAGGTGGTCGACGAGCTCGATGACCGTGCTGCCTTTGGCGATCTCGTCGTCCAGGACGATCACGTCGCGGTCGGTGACGTCGCCGATGACCGCGCTGATGCGGACCTGGTCCTGGAAGCGTTGTTTGGCGCCTGCGGCCACCGGGGTGCCCAGCATGCGGGCGAACGCCGCCGCCTCCTTCGCGTTGCCGAGGTCCGGCGAGACCACGACCGTCTCGCGCAGGTCCTCGCCGCGGAAGTGGGCCGCGAGCTCGCGCAGCGCGTGCAGGTGGTCGACGGGGACGCTGAAGAAGCCGTGCACCTGCGGTGAGTGCAGGGTCATCGCCAGGACGCGGTGGGCGCCGGCCGAGACGAGAAGGTCCGCGACGAGGCGGGCGCCGATCGAGATGCGGGGAGCGTCCTTCTTGTCCGATCGGGCGTACGCGAAGTGCGGCAGCACCACCGTGATCCGCCCGGCCGAGGCGCCGCGGGCCGCGTCGATCATGAAGAGCAGCTCGACCAGGTTCTCCTGGGTCGGCGCGACGATCGGCTGGATGAGGAAGACGTCGCGCTCCCGGCAGTTGGCCTGGAGCTGCACCTCCAGGCAGTCGTTGGCGAACCGGGAGATCCGGGTCGGCCGCAGCGGCACGCCCAGGTGTTCACAGATGTCGGCGGCCAGTTCCGGATGGGCCCCACCGCTGAAGACCGCGATCTCGCGCACGAATTCGATCCTATTCGGGCGCTCGGGAGCCCGGCACAATGGCCGGCATGCCCTACGTCGCCGCGATCGATCAAGGCACCACCTCGTCCCGGTGCATCGTCTTCGACGCCGACGGGGGCATCGCCGCCGTCGCCCGGCGTGAGCACCGCCAGCGTTATCCCCGGCCCGGGTGGGTCGAGCACGACGCGGCCGAGATCTGGGCCAACGTGCGGGCCGTGGTGGACGAGGCGGTGGCCGGTTACGACATCGCCGCGCTCGGCATCACCAACCAGCGCGAGACCACCGTCGTCTGGGACCGGGCCACCGGCGAGCCCGTGCATCACGCGATCGTGTGGCAGGACACCCGGACCGAACCGATCCTGCGTACGCTGGCCGACCGCGAAGCCGACATCAAGAAGATCACCGGGCTGCCCCTGGCCACCTACTTCGCGGGGCCGAAGCTGCGCTGGCTGCTCGACAACGTCGACGGGCTGCGGGCTCGAGCGCAGCGCGGCGAGGTGCTGTTCGGCACCGTCGACAGCTGGCTGATCTGGAACCTCACCGGCCGGCACGTCACCGACGTGACCAACGCCGGCCGCACCCTCCTGATGGACCTGCGCACCCTCGACTGGAGCCCCGACCTGCTCGACGCGCTGGGCATCCCGGCCGCGATGCTGCCCGAGATCCGGCCGTCCGCGGAGGTCTACGGCCCGGCCCGGGGTGGGCGGGTCGACGGCGTCCCGGTGGCCGGCGCGCTCGGCGACCAGCAGGCGGCACTGTTCGGCCAGGCCTGCTTCCAGCCGGGCGAGGGCAAGTGCACCTACGGCACCGGCAGCTTCCTGCTCGTCAACACCGGCGCGACCCCGGTGGTGTCGCGCCACGGGCTACTCACCACGGTCGGCTACCAGGTCGGGGACAACCCACCGGCGTACGCCCTGGAAGGCGCCATCGCCGTCACCGGCGCGCTGGTGCAGTGGCTGCGCGACAACCTGGGCCTGATCGGCAGCGCCGACGAGATCGAGGCGCTGGCGGCGTCGGTCGACGACAACGGCGGCTGCTACATCGTCCCGGCCTTCTCGGGCCTCTTCGCGCCGCACTGGCGTGGCGACGCGCGGGGCGTGATCGCCGGGCTGACCGGCTACATCACCAAGGCGCACCTGGCCCGGGCCGCCCTGGAGGCGAGCGCCTGGCAGACCCGCGAGGTGGTCGAGGCGATGGACGCCGACACCGACGTGGCCCTGCGCCGCCTGCGGGTCGACGGCGGGATGACGGTCAACAACCTGCTCATGCAGTGCCTGTCCGACGTGCTCGACCTGCCGGTGGTGCGCCCTCGGGTCACCGAGACCACGTGCCTCGGCGCGGCGTACGCGGCCGGCCTGGCCGTAGGTTTCTGGCCCGACCTCGACGCGCTGCGCGCCCACTGGCAGCCCGACCAGGAGTGGCAGCCCGCCGTCGACCAGGCGCGGCGCGAGCGGGAGTGGACCCAGTGGCGCAAGGCCGTAGCCCGCACGCTGGACTGGGAGTGACGAGCGACCTACCAGGACTCGCCGGTGAGCCGTTCGTAGATGTCGATGTAGCGGGCCCGGGTGACCGCGACGACGTCGTCCGGCACCGGGGGCGGCGGTGACTTCTTGTCCCAGCCGGCGTCGGTCGCCCAGTCGCGGACGAACTGCTTGTCGAACGAGAACTGCACCCGCCCGGGCTGGTAGTCGTCGGCCGGCCAGAACCGCGACGAGTCCGGGGTGAGCACCTCGTCGGCCAGCACCAGCGCGCCGTCCGGCGCCCGGCCGATCTCGATCTTGGTGTCGGCGATCAGCACGCCCCGCTCGGCCGCGAGCTCCGCGCCGCGCGTGTAGACCGCCAGCGTGATGTCCCGGATCGCCTCGGCCGTCTCCTGGCCGACCTCGGCGATCACCCGGTCGAAGGAGATCGGCTCGTCGTGCGCGCCGGCCGGGGCCTTCGTCGACGGCGTGAACACCGGCTCGGGCAGCTTGGCCGCCTCGACCAGGCCCGGCTCGAGCGCGACGCCGGAGACGGTGCCCGTGCGGTCGTACTCCTGCTTGCCCCCGCCGGTGAGGTAGCCCCGGGCGACGCACTCGACCGGCAGCATGTCGAGGCGGCGGACCCGGATCGCCCGCCCGGCGAACTCGGCCGGCACGTCGGTCGCCGAGATCACGTGGTTGGGCACGATGCCCGCGAGCTGGTCGAACCACCACAGCGAGAGCCGGGTGAGGATCGCGCCCTTGTCGGGGATCGGGGTGGGCAGGATGACGTCGTAGATGGACAGCCGGTCCGACGCGACCAGCACGAGTTCGTCGCCGTCGGCGTAGACGTCACGGACCTTGCCCTGGTGCACCAGCTCCACGGATTCAGTAGATCACGGGCGGTTGACACCCCGTCGGTACGGGCTGTCTAGTTGACGATCCAGTAACTTACGCGCGAGGAGGGGTGCGTGCGCAGGCGGATCGAGCTGGCTCTGCCGCGCCGGCGGGCGATGGCCCTGCTCGTCGCCGCCACGCTGCTGGTCGCCGGCTGCTCGGGGGGCCGGACGGACGAGTCCACCGGTCCGGTGACGCTGTCGGTGTTCTGGTGGGGCGACGAGGGCCGGGCGGAGCGCACCGAGGCGGCGCTCAAGCTCTACACGACCCGGCACCCGGGCACCACCTTCAAGATCACTTGGCAGGGCGCGTCCGGCTACTACGACCGGCTGTCGACCCAGGCCGTCGGCGGCAACGCGCCTGACCTGTTCCAGATCGACGACAGCCGGCTGGTCGACTACGCGGGCCGCGGGCTGCTGCTCGACCTGACCGCGCCGGTCGCCGAGAACCGGATCGACGTGACCACGTTCCCGCCAGGGCTGGCCAACTACGGCACGGTCGGCGGCAAGGTGGTCGCGGTGGCCTCGGGCGCCGAGACGGCCGCGATGATCTACAACCGGAGCCGGGTGAAGCAGCTCGGCGTGGCCGAGCCGAAGAACGGCATGACCTATCCGCAGCTGTTCGCCTGGGCCGCCGACGTCGACCGGCGCAGCGGCGGCGACGTCGCCGGCCTGGCCGACGCCTCCGGTGACCTGGACGCCTACTGGATGTGGCTGCGGGCGCAGGGCAAGGAGCTCTACCGGGCGGGCGCTCCGGGCTTCGCGGCGGGCGACACCGCCCGCTGGTTCGCCATGTGGCAGGAGGCGCGCTGGGACGACGCCATCTCCGGGCCCGGCAAGCCGACGGGCGAACGCGCCCTGACGCAGGGCACGGCCGTGGCCGCGTTCGGCCGGTCGGGCCAGCTGGCGGCCTGGCAGCAGCACGTCGACGACGACGATCTGGCGCTGGTTGCCTGCCCGGGCGACGCCCGCGCGCAGTGGGCGCGGGCGAGTTACTACTGGGCCGGCTACCGCGGCACGCGCGACCCCGCGGCCGTCGCCGACGTCATCGACTTCCTGGTCAACGACCCGCAGGCCGCCCGGCTGCTCGGCGACGACCGGGGCTTCGCGCCCAACCTCGAGCTGCGCGAGACCAACGGCGCCGACCTGGCCGAGGGGGCGGCCCGCACGGCCCACGAGTTCGAGAACGCGATGGCCGACCGGATCGGCCCGTCGCCGGCGCCGCCACCGCCGGGCCACGCCCGCCTGCGCGAGCTGCTGGCCGCGGCGGCCGCGACGGTGGCGACGGAGAAATACAGCCCCGAGGACGCCGCGGCGGAGTTCTCCCGCGCGGCGGCCACGGCGCTGGCTAGCTAGCCGGCTAACGGCGCTTGCGGTTGCGGCTGACCAGCACGACCGCCAGCACGATGCCGCCGACCACGACGAGGCAGCAGAGCAGACCGGCGACACCGAAGAAGCCGACGCCGCCCCGGCGACCGCGGCGGGCCGCCTCGATCACCTCGTAGCCGCCGGAGGTGCTGGCCCAGGCGACCGCGGGGACGAAGACCGCGAGGCTCACGGTGGTCAGGACGGCGCCAACACGGGCGAACCATTTTCGGACGAGTTCCATGCAGCCATCCTGGGGGGCCCGCGCAAGTTCCGCGAGTGTGACAACCTCTGCGCACGGTGGCGGCGTCCACCAAAGGTGCCCGCGCGCCGCCGCCGGGCTGGGGACAGGAGCGGGGATGTTCGGGCTGATCCTGCGTGCGCTGGCCAGCCGGCGTGCCCCGGCGGTCACGCTGTTCCTGCTGACCGTGCTCTCCGCCGGCGCCGCGGCCGCCGCGCCGCAATACATCGCCGCGACCACCCGCGACCTGGCCTCCGCGGCCGCGGAGGCGGCGCCGGTCAGCTCCCGATCGGTGACCATGCGGCGCGCGGTCGACCAGCGCGACCTGCGACCCGACGCGGTCAGCCAGGCCGAGCGCGACGTCGACGAGACGCTCGGCCTCCCGGCGCTGAGCATCCACGGCACCTTCCTGGTCAACGGCTCGATCGTGCGCGGCGGCCGGAGCACCAACGTGCTGCTCGTCCACCGCACCGGGTTCTGCGAGCAGGTCGTCCTCGACGGCGCCTGCCCGAGCCGGCCCGGCGAGGTGGCGGTCGACGAGGCCACCGCCCGGCAGTTCGCCGTCGAGCCCGGCGGCACGCTCGCCTACACGCCCGGCTACGAGAAGACTCCCGTCACCGTCACCGCGGTCTACCGGATCGCCGATCCCTACGCCGACTACTGGGCCGGCGCCCGCCTGCTCGACTCCGGCGGCCAGCAGCCCGGGCCGCTGCTCACCACACCCGAGACCATCGTGGCCGCCCGGCCACAGACCAGCACGCTGATCGTCGACGCGGTGGGCGGCCGCGAGCTGTTCGCCCACACGGCTCCCCTGGCGGTGCGCGACCAGATCGTCCGGGCCACCCCGGTGCTCGGCGCGCGGGGCTACGAGCCGGAGACGGCGCTGCGGGTGCTCGCGGTGACCATCTACAACAGCCAGCTCGACATCGTGTACGCGGTGCCGATCAGCCTGGTCGAGCTGCTCGCGTTCTGCTGGATCGCGCTGTTCCTGGCGGTGCGCCACGGCGCGCTCGAACGCCACCGCGACATCGGCCTGCTCAAGCTGCGCGGCGCCGGCCGGGCCCGGATGCTCGCGCTGACCCTGGGCCAGAGCGCGGTGCCGATGCTCGCCGGCGGGCTGGTCGGCCTGCTCGCGGTCATCCCACTGCGGGCCGGGGCGGGCATCGCGAAGACGTCACCCGCGACCACCGACCTCCTCTCGGTCGCGGCCGCGACGGTCACGGTGGTCGGCGCCATCGCGGCCGCCGCGATCGCCGAGCGCCGGGCCCTGGCCGCGCCCGTGGCCCTGCTGATGCGCGCGGTGCCGCCCCGGCACACGGGCTGGCGCTACGGCGCGGTCGAGGGCGTGCTGGTCATCCTCGCCCTCGCCGGTGCCTACGAGGCCTGGTCCTATGCCAGCCGCGAACCGGCCCAGGCCGAGGGGGCCGTGCAGCAGAGCACCTGGCTCGCCCTGCTCGCCCCGGCACTGCTCGCCCTCGCGCTGGGCGTGGTGCTGGCCCGGGTGGTCCCGCCGGTGGCGGCGCAGGTGGCCCGGCGGGCGCTGCGGGCGGGCCGGCTCGGCCTCGCGTTCACGGCCACCGAGCTCGCCCGCCGCCCGGCCGTGCCCCGGCTGACGGCACTGCTGACCGCGGCGGTCACCCTGTTCTGCGTCGCGGTGACCACATCGGACACCAGTCACCGGTCCGGGCAGGAGCGGGCGGCCACCGAGGTGGGCGCCGACCGGGTACTGATGGTGACCGCGCCGAGCCGGGCCAAGCTGCTCGCGGCGACCCGGGCGGTCGACCCGGAGGGCCGGTTCGCGATGGCCGTCGTCGCCTCCCCCCGCCTCGGCGTGCTGGCGGTCGACGCGACGCGGTTGGCCGCCGTCGCCCGATGGCGCGGTGACTACGGCGGCGCCGACGCCGCGGCGGTGGCCGCCCGGTTGCGCCCGGCCGCACCCGCGCCGCTGACCGTGACCGGCGCCGACCTGACCCTGACCGCCGCCGCCCAGCGCGGCAGCGCCACCGTCGAAGCCACCTTCCAGGCCACCGACGGTTCGACCGTCACCGTCGACTTCGGCACGGTGGCCGGCGCCACCAGGGACTACGAGCGCGAAGCACCGGGCTGCGCCGAGGGCTGCCGGCTCGTCTCGTTCGGGGTCACCGGCACGGGCGTGGTGGCCGAACCCCCGGCCGCCGGGTCGACGCCGCCGGAATATCCGGCCCCGGACGCGGTGCTGTTCGCCGCGTTGCGCGGCGCCGGCGGAGGCATCGACACCGCGGCGTTCGCCGACCGGTCCCGCTGGCGCACCGGCGTCGGCGCCGGTCCGGCGCCCGCGACGGTGTCCGTGACGCCCGACGGCCTCGTGGTCACGCCGGGGCCGCCGGCCGGCAGCGACCCGCTCGTCTTCGTCGACGACAACCCGGACCGGCTGCCCGCCGTCGCCGCCGGCACCCGGACCAACGAGTTCGCCGCCTCCGACCCGCACGTGATCGCCTTCCCGGGCAGCGCGGTTCCGGTCGACGTCGCCGGTGCCGCCCGCACGCTGCCCCTCGTCGGTCGCGACGCGGTGCTGGTCGACCTGGAGACCGCCGACCTGATGGCCGCCGACCTCGGCGGTGGCGAGTCCCTCCAGGTGTGGGCGACCGGCGCGGCGCCCGCCGACCTGGCCGACCGGCTCGCCGCGCACGGCGTGGCGACCTTCGGCGGCGGCACCATCGCGAAGCTGACCGAGCGCTACGCGCAGCAGGCCCCGCCCTCGACCATCCGCTTCCAGCTGTTCGCCGCCGCACTGATGGTGCTGCTCTCGGCCGGCGCGCTCGGCGTCATCGTGGCGGTCGAGCGCCGCCCGCGCACCGGCGAGCTCGCCGCGCTGCGCCGGCAGGGACTGACCACCCGCACCGCGCGACGGGCGCTGTTCGGCGGCTACCTGATCGTGGCCGCCGTCGCGCTGGTCGCGGGTGTGCTCGCCGCGCTGCCCGCCCGCACCGTGCTGGCGGCGCCGCTGTCGGCCTTCCCCGACGGCTGGGACGTGCTGCCGGCACCGGCCGCGGTGCGACCCGGTCCGCTGTTGCTCGCCGCGGCCGCTGCCGCTCTGGTCTTCGCCCTGGTCGTGGCGCTGGCATCGGGCCGGCCGCGCCGCGGCGGTGGGGAGCCGACATGATCGCCGTGATCGTCGACCTGCTCCGGGCGGCCCGCGGGCGCACCGGCGTGCTGTTGCTGCTCGGCATGCTGCCGGTGGCCGCGGCGGTGGCGGGGCCGGCCTACACGGCGGCCGCGCAGCGGTCCATCGTGGAGAACGAGGTGGCCGCCGCCACACCGCAGGAGCGGTTGTTGAGCTTCGCGCCCCCGAATGACACCGACGCCGCGGCGGCCGGCGACGCGTTCGAGCGGCTCGGCGGCAACACGTTCGCCACCCCGGGCTTCGACGTCGTCTTCGGCGCCTCCTTCGACATCGCACCGCGTACGCCCGAGATCGCTTGGAAGCTGGCCTACCGCGACGGCGTCTGCGAACACGTGACGTTGGACGCCGGTCGGTGCCCCGCCGGCCGGGGCGAGGTGATGATCGGCGCGCACAGCGCGGACCAGCTGGGCGTCCGGGTCGGCGACGCGGTCTCGTTCCGCCAGTCCGTCTTCCAGCCGGTCGAAGGCGCCAACATGCTCGTCCGGCTCGGCGACGCGGTGCCGCTCTCGATCGTCGGGGTCTACCGGCCGGTCGACCCGATCGCCGCCTACTGGGGCCCGGTGCCGCCGTTCCCGCCCGGGCTGTTCACCGACCCGCAGGTGATCCGCAACGCGACCAACGGGCAGGTCGGCGTCGAGCCGGTCTACACGTCGCGGGCCACCGCCGGGCTCTTCACCGTCGACCCGGCCGAGGCACCCGAGGCGATGTCCTACGACCTGGTCGCCGACCCGGCCCGGCTGACCGTCGACTGGGTCGACGGGTACCCGGCCGAGCTGGACGGGTTGCGGGCCAAGGCGTCCGAGTTCGACGCGAGCTTCGTCTTCGGCACCGACCAGCTGATCGCGCGGATCCAGGCCAGCCGGTCGGCGGTGGGCTCGCTGGTCCCCTGGCTGGCCGTGGCGGTCGTCCCGCTGTGCTGGTTCGTGATCTTCCTGGCCGCCGCCTCCGGTGCCGAGCAGCGGCGCACCGAGCTGGGCCAGGTGGCGGTGCGCGGCCTGCCGGTGCCGCACCGCTGGTGGCTGGCCGCCGGCCCGGACGCGGTGGCCGTGGTGGCCGGCGCGCCCCTGGGCTGGTTGGCCGGCCAGTTCGTCGGCGCGTACGCGGTGCCCGGCGGCGACGTCGACCTCGGTCTCGGCGCGTGGCGCTTCGCGCTCGTGGCGGTCGCCGGCGCGGTGCTGGCGGTTGCGCTCGCCTACCGCGCCGTGGTCACCGGCCGGGCCATCGACCTGCTGCGCAAGGTGACGCGCCCGGGCGGGGCGTGGCGGTCGGTGACCGTCGACGCGATGGTGGTCGCGTTGGCGGCGTTCACGGTCGTCGAGGCACGCAGCGGGGCCGCACCCGTCGAAGGCGGGCCCGCCACCCTCGCGCCGGTCCTGGTCATCCTGGCCGGCGCGCTGCTCGCCGGCCGCCTGCTCGCGCCCGCCGCCCGCCGGTCCGGCCGGCGCGCCCTGACCGCCGGCCGGCTGCCCGGCGCGCTGGCGGGCATCGAGCTGTCCCGCCGCGCGGCGCCCCGGCGCGCGGTCACGCTGGCCGTGCTCGGCGCGGCCCTGCTCTGCTTCACGGTCCTCGCGGTCGACGCGGGCGATGCCGCCCGGGCGCGGCGGGCCGGCATCGAGCTCGGCGCCGACCGGGTGTTCGACGTCAACCTGGTCAGCGGCGGCACCCTGCGGTCAGCGGTACGCGCGGCCGACCCGGACGGCCGCTGGGCGATGGCCGCGGTCCTCATTCCCGCGACCGGTTCGGGCCCGCCGACGGCCGCGGTCGACACGGAACGGCTCGTGACGGTCGCACCGCCCGGCTCCCTGCCCGCCGACGCGCTCGGCCGGCTCCGCCCGCCGGTCGCACCGTCCGTGCTGGTGACCGGCAACCGGATCCAGGTCGACGCGACCATGGAGATGCCCACCTGGGATCCCGCGCGGGACACATACCGGGAGGGTGCCGAGCCCGAGCTGTGGGCCGTCGTGCAGCCGCCCGGTGAGGGCGAGCGCACGGTGGCCCTCGGCGACGTCCAGTTCGGACGGCACCGCTACACCGGCAACCTGCCGTCGTGCCGCACCGGATGCCGGCTCGTCGCCGTCGAGATCGAGCGGGTGCCGGCGACGATGCGGCTGACCGTGCACGAGGTCGGCCAGCTCGGGCCGGACCAGGTGGTCGCCGGCGGCGAGGTGCTGGCCGACCCGGCGCGCTGGCGGGCGTCGACCGAGGACAACGCCACCGTGACCGCCCCGAGGCTGACCGCCGGTGCGGCCGGCCTCACCGTCGAGATGGCCGCCGGCAACGCGCCGCAACGGCTGGTGGTGGCCGACGTCCCCGAGGTGCTGCCGATCCTGCGGACCACCTCGGCCATCGCCCGCGAGACCGACACCGGTTGGGCGGTCGTGTCGCCCGGGCGCACCCGCCCGGCGCCGGCGACCGCGGTCGGCGCCGAGTCGACGCTGCCCGGTGTCGGCGCCTCGGGTCTGCTCGTCGACCTGGACTATCTCGACCGGGCGGCGCCGATGTTGGCCGGCGGCGCCCCGCAGGTCTGGATCGGCCCCGACGCGCCGGCCGACGCCGACCGCCGGCTGGCCGAGGCGGGCCTGACCGTGCTGGCCACCCACGCGGTGGGCGAGCTGGCCGACCACGCCGACCGCTCCGGCGCCGCCCTGGCCGCCCGCTACGAGCTCGTCACCGGCGGCTTCGCGGTGTTGCTCGTGCTGCTCGGCCTCGCCCTGGTCGCGGCGACCGAGCGGGCGGCCCGGTCGGCCCGCGGCCGGGTGCTGCGGGCGCAGGGCATCGCCGCGCCCGCGCTGCGCGCCGCCGCCCGCCGGGTCGACCTGTGGCCCGTCGTGTTCGGCGTGGTCGCGGGTCCGCTGCTCGCCGTCGCGGCCTGGGCGGTCGCCGGGCTGGCCACTCCCGTCTTCCTGGACGACGCGTGGCCGTTGGCGATGCCGGTCCTCCCGGACCCGCTCGCGCTCGCGGTGGCGTGGGCGGCCTGCGCGGTGCTGCCGCTGGCGCTGGCGGTGTTCCGGCGGCGGCGCTCCGCGCCGTTCTGACAGGTCGGGCTGGCATAGTTGGCACCGTGACGACCTCGCTGCCCGACTCCCCCGAAGCGTTGTCGCGGGCGCTGGCGTCGACCGGCTACCTCGCCGACGAGGGCCTGGCGACGGCCGGTTTCCTGGCCCTCAAGCTCGGCCGGCCGCTGTTCCTGGAGGGCGAGGCCGGGGTCGGCAAGACCGCGTTCGCGCAGGCGCTGGCCACCGCGACCGGCGCCCGCTTCGTGCGGCTGCAGTGCTACGAGGGGCTCGACGCCGCGCAGGCCCTCTACGACTGGGACTTCCCGCGGCAGATCCTGCACCTGCGGGCGGCCGAGGCGGCGGCGACCGCGGCCGCCACCGCCACCGGCACGCGACCGGACGCGGCCGCGATCGAGGCCGGGCTCTACGACCGGCGCTTCCTGATCGCCCGGCCGCTGCTGCAGGCGTTGGAGCACAGCCCCTGCGTGCTGCTGGTCGACGAGGTCGACCGGGCCGACGACGAGTTCGAGGCGTTCCTGCTCGAGGTGCTGGCCGAGGCCGCGATCACCGTGCCCGAGCTCGGCCGGATCGCCGCCGCCACCCCGCCACTGACCGTGCTGACCAGCAACCGCACGCGCGAGGTGCACGACGCGCTCAAGCGCCGCTGCCTTTATCACTGGGTCGAGCACCCCGGCTTCGAGCGGGAGGTGGCCATCCTGCGCGAGCGGCTCCCCCAGGTCACCGAGCGCCTGGCCGCCGAGGTCGCCACGGCCGCCGGCCGGATGCGCGAGCTCGACCTGATCAAGCCGCCCGGCGTGGCCGAGTCGATCGACTGGGCCGGCGCGCTGGTGGCGCTCGGCGCCCGCCAACTCGACCCCGACTCCGCGGCTGCCACCCTCGGCGCGGTCCTCAAGTACCGCGAGGACGTGACGCGGGTCCGGGCCAACGGCCTCGACGCGCTGGTCGCCGCCCGGCCATGACCGGCGCCGGGCTCGACCTGACCGCGCTGCTCGTCGGGTTCGCCCGCACGCTTCGGCACGCCGGTGTCGCCGCGAGCCCCGACCGGGTGCAGACCATGCTGCGGGCGGTCGACGCCCTCGGTCCGGCCGCCCCGGCCGGCGTCTACTGGGCTGGCCGGCAGACGCTCTGCGCCGAACCCGACGACCTCGCGATCTACGACGCGGCGTTCGCCGCTTACTTCGGCGGCCGGCGGCCGGCCCGCGGCACCCCCGTCAACACGACACCGGCGCTGCCCAGCGTCGCCGCGCCGTACACGTCGGGCGCGCCCGGCGCGGCCGTCGACGAGGAGGCGCACGTCCTCGGGCTGTCCACCAGCACCGTCGAGATCCTCCGCCAGCGCGACTTCGCCCTGCTCACCCCGCGCGAACGCGACGAGGTCCGGCGCCTGCTGGCCCTGCTCGGACCGGCCACCGCGACCCGCCGCACCCGCCGCCGCGAGCCGGCCCGGGGCGGTGAGGTCGACCGGACGCGTACGGTCCGCGCCGCGCTCCGCAACGCCGGCGAACCGGCCCGGCTGGCCCGCCGGCGGCGCCGCGACCGGCCCCGGCGCCTGGTGCTGCTGGTCGACGTGTCCGGCTCGATGAGCCCGTACGCCGACGCGCTCCTGCGCTTCGCCCACGCCGCCGTGCGCCGCCGCCCGACCGGGACCGAGGTGTTCACGCTGGGCACCCGGCTGACCCGGATCACCCGCGCCCTGCGCCACCGCGACCCGGACGCGGCCCTGCAGGCGGCGTCGGTGGCGATCCCGGACTGGCACGGCGGCACCCGGCTGGCCGACGCGCTCAAGGCCTTCCTGGACCGCTGGGGACAGCGCGGCACCGCCCGGGGCGCGGTCGTGGTGGTGTTCAGCGACGGCTGGGAGCGCGGCGACCCCGCCGCCCTGGCCGCGCAGACGCACCGGCTGGCCCGCCTGGCGTACCGGCTGGTCTGGGTGAATCCCCACCGCGGCAAGGCCGGTTTCGCGCCACTGGCGGGCGGGATGGCGGCCGCTTTGCCCCACCTGGACGATTTCGTGGCGGGGCACACCGTCGAGGCGCTCGACGCGCTCGTGCGGGTCATCGCGAAATAGCGTGCTCCATTTCACACTCACCTCTTGCGGTGCCGCGCCCGAAGAGATTGGCTGAGGCGACGCGCATGACCTTGGCCGCCCGCTGACCGCGGTGGAGAGAGGAGGCGCGCGCGGCGACGCAGCCGGGGTGTGACGCGCCCATCCCCGCAGTTGAGCATGCGCGCCGGCCTCCCACCGGCCGCAGTGGAGCAAGCCGGGAGGCTTGATGACCCGGGTATCGATGAAGGTCGACGGCGTCGAATACGAGGACGACGTCGAACCACGCACCCTGCTCGTCCACCATCTCCGTGAGCACCTCGGCAAGGTCGGCACCGTGGTCGGTTGCGACACCAGCAACTGCGGCGCGTGCACCGTGCTGATGAGCGACGCCGACGGGCGACAGCAGGGTGTCAAGAGTTGTGCGGTCCTGGCCGTGCAGGCCGACGGTCGCGAGATCACCACGATCGAGGGGCTCTCCGGCCCCGACAACACGCTGCACCCGGTGCAGCGGGCGTTCCACCAGGCGCACGGTCTGCAGTGCGGGTTCTGCACCCCCGGCATGATCATGGCGGCGGTCGACCTGCTGGCGGACAACGCCGATCCGAGCGAGACGGAGATCCGCGAAGGGTTGGAGGGCAACCTCTGCCGGTGCACGGGCTACCAGAACATCGTGCGCGCGGTGCAGGAGGCGGGCGCGGAGATCCGCCGCTCGGGCGGCGACGCCGAGCCGGCCCCACCGACACCGCTCGCCGGCGAGGGCGAGACACCCGACTCGGGCCTGCCCAGGCAGAACGTGCCCGACGAGGCCGTACCCCAGCCGGTGCCGTGAGGGAGGGCCGATGACTGTCACCGAGACTCCCCCGACCGAGGTCGGGGCGGCCCGCCGGCGCAAAGAGGACGCCCGGCTGATCACCGGCCGCACGACCTGGACCGAGAACGTCACCCTGCCCGGCATGGTGCACCTGGCGATCCTGCGCAGCCCGATGGCGCACGCCCGGATCACCAACGTCGACGTGTCACCGGCGCTCGAGGTCAAGGGCGTCGTCACCGCGTTCTCCGGCCGCGACGTCGTTGACGTCCAGGGCTCGCTGCCCTGCGCCTGGCCGGTGACGGAAGACATGGTGCTGCCCGACCGGCCGCCGATCGCGGTCGACGAGGTGCGGTTCATGGGCGAGGCGGTCGCCGTGGTCGCCGCCCGGACCCGCGCGGCGGCGCTCGACGCGGTCGCCGCGATCGAGGTCGACTACGAGGCGCTGCCGGCCGTGCTCGACATGGAAGAGGCCGTCGCCGACGGCGCCGCTCTGGTGCACGCCGACAAGGGCACCAACAAGGGCTACACCTGGGTGTTCGACTCGGCCGAGGCCGGCACGGGCGGCGACGCGGGCGCGGCGATCGACGACGCCGAGGTGGTGATCCGCCGGCGCTACGTGCAGCAGCGGCTGATCCCCGCGTTCATGGAGCCGCGCAGCGTGGTCGTCGACCCGACCGGCGACGTCTACTCGATCTGGTCGGCCACCCAGATCCCGCACATCCTGCGCTTCCTCATCTCCGTGGTCACCGGCACGCCCGAGCACAAGGTGCGGGTCATCGCGCCCGACGTCGGCGGCGGCTTCGGCGGCAAGCTGCAGGTGACGCCCGAGGAGCTGATCGCGTTCATCGCGGCCAAACGGCTCGGCAAGCCGGTGAAATACACGGAGTCCCGCTCCGAGAGCCTGGTCTCGGCCCACCACGGCCGCGACATGATCCAGGATCTCGAGCTGGCCGCCCGGCGCGACGGCACCGTCACCGGCCTGCGGGTCAAGCTGCTGGCCAACATGGGCGCCTACATGGGCCTCGTCGGCCCCGGCGTGCCGATCCTCGGCGCGTTCATGTACAACGCGATCTACAAGTTCCCCGCCTACCGCTTCGAGTGCGTCGGGGTGTTCACCAACACCACGATCACCGACGCCTACCGCGGCGCCGGCCGGCCGGAGGCCACCTACGCGATCGAGCGCCTGATGGACGAGCTGGCCACCGAGCTGGGCCTCGACCCCATGGAGGTACGCCGCCGCAACTGGATCAACGCCGACGAGTTCCCGTTCACCACGGTCGCCGGCCTGGAGTACGACTCGGGCGACTACGGCAAGGCCACCGACCGGGCGATGGAGCTGCTGGGCTACGACGAGCTGCGGGCGGAGCAGCGGGCCCGGCGGGAGAGCGGCGACCCGGTGCAACTCGGCATCGGCATCTCGACCTACACCGAGATGTGCGGGCTGGCGCCGTCGCGGGTGCTCGGCTCGCTGCGCTACGGCGCCGGCGGGTGGGAGACGGCGAGCGTACGCATGCTGCCCACCGGCCGCGTCGAGGTGGTCACCGGCACGTCACCGCACGGCCAGGGTCACGAGACGGCGTGGAGCCAGATCGTGGCCGACCAGCTCGGCGTGCCGTTCGACGACATCGAGGTGCTGCACGGCGACACCCGCACCTCCTACAAGGGCCTCGACACCTACGGCTCCCGGTCGCTGGCGGTCGGCGGGATCGCCCTCTACAACGCCTGCCAGAAGGTGGTCGACAAGGCGAAGCCGATCGCCGCGCACATGCTGGAATGCGACCCGGCCGACCTGGAGTTCACCGGCGGCCAGTTCCGGGTGCGGGGCAACCCCGACGGCGGCAAGACGCTCGCCGACTGCGCCCTGGCCGTGTTCGCGGCGCACGACCTGCCCGACGGCATCGAGCCCACGCTCGACGCCGACGCGGTCTACGACCCGGTCAATTTCTCCTTCCCGCACGGCACCCACCTGTGCGCGACCGAGGTCGACACCGAGACGGGCCGCGTGTCGATCCGGAAATACGTGGCGGTCGACGACATCGGCAAGGTGATCAACCCGTTGATCGTCGAGGGTCAGGTGCACGGCGGCATCGCGCAGGGCATCGCGCAGGCGCTCTTCGAAGAGGCGGTGTACGACGCCGACGGCAACCTGATGACCGGCACGTTCGTCGACTACACGCTGCCGACGGCGGCCGACCTGCCGACGTTCGTCACCGACCGCACCGAGAGCCCCGCCCCTGACCATCCACTGGGGACCAAGGGCGTCGGTGAGGCCGGCACCATCGCCTCGACACCGGCGGTGGTCAACGCCATCGTCGACGCGTTGCGCCCGCTGGGTGTCTCCGACGTCGCGATGCCGTGCACGCCGGAGCGCGTCTGGCGGGCTATCCAGGGAGGTGCGGCATGATCCCCCCGTCGTTCGACTACGCCGCGCCGACCACCGTCGACGAGGCGATCTCGGCGCTGCGTGACGGCGGCGAGGACGCCAAGGTGATCGCCGGCGGGCAGAGCCTCATCCCGCTGCTGCGGATGCGGTTCGCCGCCCCGAGCACGCTGGTCGACCTCGGCGGCGTCGAGGAGCTGCGGCACGTCCGGGAAGACGGCGACGCGCTGGTCATCGGCGCGATGGTGACCCATGCCCGGGTGCTGCGCGACCCGCTGGTCGCCGAGCACGCGCCGCTGCTGGCGCAGGCCACCGCCACGGTGGCCGACCGGCAGGTGCGGCACCGCGGCACGTTCGCCGGCTCGCTGGCGCACGCCGACCCGGCCGGCGACCTGCCGGCCGTGGCCTTGGTCCTGGGCGCGGAGATGGAGATCGCGGGACCCGACGGGCGGCGCGTCGTGCCGGCCGCCGAGTTCTTCGTCGACTACCTGGAGAGCGCGGTCGGCCCCGACGAGGTCCTGGTCGCCGTGCGCGTGCCCAAGCAGGGCGACTGGGTGGGCACCTACGAGAAGTTCAACCGCGTGGCGCAGGGCTGGGCCCTGGTCGGCGTGGCGGCCATGGTCCGGCGCGACAACGGCACGATCGCGGAGGCCCGGGTCGGGTTGACCAACATGGGTTCGACGCCGCTGCGGGCCACCGCCGCGGAGGAGGCCCTGGCCGGCGCCGACGGTGCCGACGCGATCGGCTCGGCCGCCGCCCGCGCGGCCGACGGCAGCCGGCCCGGCGACGACGTGTCGGCCAGCGCCGACTATCGCCGCCACCTGGCCGGCGTGCTCACCAGGCGCGCCGTGGCCAGCCTGCTCTGAAGCCGTCGTGGCCCCTGGCGCTCCGCGCGCCGGGGGCCACCCCCTAGGTGTTGAGGTGGCGCTGCCAGTCCTTGGGGACCTGGCCCTTGGGACCCGGCGCCGGCTGGTCCAGCGGGTGGCTGCAGGGCTCCGCGAGCTCCGGGCCCTCGAGGAACTCGCCGCTGCGGTAGTCGTAGAACCAGTCCTCGCCCGGCTCGTACGACTGGATGATCGCGTGTCCCTCGTCGCCCGTGGCGTGGGCGGTGGCGTGCTGCGCCGGCGAGTTGTCGCAGCAGCCGATGTGGCCGCAGGTGGCGCAGCGGCGCAGGTGCAGCCACCAGCCGCCGCTGGCCAGACATTCCGCGCAGCCGGTGCCGGACGGGGGCACCTCGGTGCGCACGAGTGGTTCGGTCACAGCAGTCCTCCTCGCCGTCAGGTGCAATGATCCCGTACCCGGATCGCCCGCGCTCTCACGTGAGGGCCTGATCACTCCGCGTAAGATCGCCCAGTGAGCGACGTGCTCAACAGCCTGGTCGACCAGCGGGCCATCATCGTCTACGTGATCGTCGGCGTGGTGGTGTTCGCCGAGGACGCGCTCTTCTTCGGCTTCATCCTGCCCGGCGAGACCGCCGCGATCCTGGGTGGCGTGTCCGCCGGGCTCGGCCACGTCAACATCTACTGGATGTCCGCGATCGTGGTGGTGGCGGCGATCCTCGGTGACACGGTGGGCTACGAGATCGGCTCGCGGTGGGGATATCGGCTGCTGGGCGTGAAGTGGCTGCGCAGACGCGAGAAACAGGTGGAGTCGGCCCGCGCGTTCCTGGCCCGACGCGGCGGCCCGGCGGTCTTCCTGGGGCGGTTCATCGCGTTCCTGCGCGCCTTCGTGCCGTTCCTGGCCGGCGTCTCGCACATGCACTACCGGCGGTTCCTGGCCTACAACGCGGCCGGCGGCGTGGTCTGGGGAGTCGGTTCGGTGCTCATCGGCTACCTCGCGGGCAACTCGTACCAGATGATCGAGGGCGCGATCGGGAAATGGGGCGCGATCGCCATCGCCGCGGTCGTGGTGGCCGGGTTGATCGCCTGGGCGGTCTACCGCCGCGTCCGCGAACGCCGCAGCCAATAGCAAGCCGCTACCGCGCTGCGGCCAGGCGGAGGGCGGCGGTCAGGTCGGGGGCGGTCAGGGCGCCGTCGGGGTCGATCAGCCACTGGATGGCCAGGCCCGCGAGCAATGCCTGGGCCAGCCCGCCGAGCAGTCGCGCCTCCTCGCCCTCGGCGGCGCCGAGCAGGCCCGCCAGCTCCGCGCGGCCCTGGCGTTGGCCGGCGACCAGGAACTCGTGGATCTCGGGCAGCCGGTCGACCTGGCCCGCCAGCTCGAACTGGGTCGTCCAGAGCGGCCGCTGCCCCCGCACCGAGGCGATCACCGCCGCCCAGACGGCCTCCGCCGAGCCGTCGGTGGCCTCCAGCGTGCCGGCCAGCTCGGCCCCCCACTCCGCCAGCGCCTCCATCAGCGCCTGGTTGAGCAGCTCCTTCGTCGAGCCGAAGTGGTAGCCGATCGCCGCCAAGCTCACCCCGGCCGCCGTGGCGATGTCGCGCGCCGTCGTGCGGGTGTAGCCGATGTCGCGCAGGCACTGCTTGGCCCCGGCGATGAGGCTCTCCCGATTTCCCATCCGGTGATTGTACAAGTGTGCAAATGGCCATGGGTGCACGAGTTGTAACCGGCGCCCGCGCTCTGTGACGATGGGGGTATGACCGACGAGTGCACCGCCCGCGAGGTGCTCGACCGCGTCGGCGGCAAGTGGAGCATCGCGATCATCGTGGCCGCGGCCCAGGGCCCGGTGCGGTTCACCGAGTTCGAGCGGTCGATCGACGGCATCAGCCGGCGGATGCTCGCCCTGACGCTGCGCAACCTCGAACGCGACGGGCTGCTCAAGCGCACGGTCTATCCGACCGTTCCGCCCCGCGTCGAATACGAGGCGACGGACCTGGCCCGGGAGATCTACGACGCCCTGGTCACCCTCACCACCTGGGCGGAGCGGCACCGGGCGGAGATCGCGGCGGCGCGCGCGGCGTACGACGAGCGGGTCGCCGGCTAGTGGAGCTGACCGCCGACTGCGCCCGCTGCGTGGGCCTGTGCTGCGTCGTGCCGGCGTTCGCCCGTTCCGTCGACTTCGCCATCGACAAGCCGGCCCGCCAGCCCTGCCCCAACCTGGGCGGCGACTTCCGCTGCGGCATCCACCAGAAGCTGCGAACCGAAGGGTTCCGCGGCTGCACCGTCTACGACTGCTTCGGCGCGGGCCAACACCTGACGCAAAGTGCCGGCGGGGACTGGCGCGCGCACCCCGAGCTGGCCGGCCCCATGTTCACCGCGTTCCCGGTCATGCGCGAGCTGCACGAGCTGCTGTGGTACCTCACCGCCGCCCTCGACCTGAAGCTGCCGGCCGCCCAGAGCAGAGCGCTGGCGACGGCCCGCGACCAGACCGAGACGCTGACCGAGCTGAGCGCCGACGGGCTCACCAAGCTAGACGTCGCCCCGCACTGGGCGGCCGTCAACGACCTGCTGGTCCGGGCCAGCGCCACGGTGCGTAGGACCGCCCCCGGAGCGCGCCGGGAGCGGCGGGGGGCCGACCTCGTCGGCAAGGACCTGCGCCGCACCGACCTGCGGGCAGCCAACCTGCGCGGCGCCTATCTGATCGGCGCGGACCTGCGCGACGCCGACCTCGGCTGGGCCGACCTGATCGGGGCCGACCTGCGCGACGCGGACCTGCGCGGGGCCAGGCTGGCCACCGCGCTCTTCCTCACCCAGCCGCAGCTGGAATCCGCGAGAGGGGACGGGCGGACGGCGCTGCCGCGCGGACTGCGCCGCCCGGCCCACTGGACGAGCGCTAGCTGAGCTGCTCGCCCACTTCGAACTGGACCGCCCCGTTGGCATCGACGGCCGCGTCCAGCGATTTGTCGTCGAGCACCCGGGCGGCTTCGCCGTCGAGGAACAGCCGTGCGCCGGACTGGTCGACGACCTGGTCGCCCTCCTGCGGCGAGGTGGCGAGGCTCATGGTGAGCGCGCCCTGAGTCGGGTCGGACGCGATGCGTACGCCGGCACCGTCCGGCAGGTTCTGCTGGCCGGTGAGGTCGCGGATCACCGCGACGGCGTTGTCGGTCACTGCGAGCATGGTGAAACCCTCCAGTTGAGCGGCAGGGGAGTGTTGAGACCGCAGCTGACAGGGCCGTCCCCAACGGCGAGCGGATTTGCGGCCGTCCAAGACCCACGTAACCCTGCGGGGCCGGATCCCGCAACCCGAACGCGACTTAACATGAGTTCATGAACCCCATGCCCGGCTCTGTCGCGATCCGCGAGGTCGCACCCCGTGATGGGCTGCAAAACGAGGATCCGGTGCCCACCGCGGCCAAGATCGAGCTGCTGGACGCGCTCTCCGACACGGGCGTACGGCGGATCGAGGCGGTCTCGTTCGTACACCCCCGGGCGATCCCCCAAATGGCGGACGCCGACCAGGTGTGGGCCGAGGTACGCAAGTCGCCGGCGGTGCGCTACTCGGCCCTCGTGCCCAACTCGCGCGGCGCCCAGCGCGCCCTCGCTGCCGGCTTCACCGAGGTCGAGGTCGTCGTCTCGGCCAGCGACACGCACAACAAGCGCAACGTCAACCGCTCCACCGCCGAGTCGCTCGACGACATCGCCGCGCTCGTCGACGAGCTCCACCGGGCCGGGGCCAGCGCCGAGGTGATCATCGCGACCAGCTTCGGCTGCCCGTTCGAGGGCGACGTCGACCCCAAGCGGGTCGCCGACATCGTCGACCGCGTGGTCGCCGACGGGGCCGACCGGATCGCGTTCGGCGACACGACCGGCATGGCCACCCCGCGCCGGGTCACCGACGTGGTCACCCTCGTCCGCGAGCGCCAGCCCGACATCCCGGTGCTGCTGCACTTCCACAACACCCGGGGCACGGCGCTGGCCAACATCCTTACCGCGCTCGACCTGGGCATCACCGAGTTCGACGCGAGCGTGGGCGGGCTGGGCGGCTGCCCCTACGCCCCGGGCGCGACCGGCAACGTGGCCACCGAGGAGGTGGTGCACATGCTCGAGGACATGGGCATCGACACCGGGATCGACCTCGACGCGCTGGTCGAGGCGGCGGCGCTGGCCCAGCGGGTGGTGGGTCGCGAGCTGCCGTCGGGTGTGCTGCGGGCGGGGCCGCGTACCCGGCTGGTGTCGTGAACCAGGCCGACCTGGTGCTGTTGCGCCGGGCGAAGGACCAGATCGACCGCGACTACGCGCGCCCGCTCGACGTGCCCGCGCTGGCCCGCACGGCGCTGATGTCGCCGTCGCACTTCTCGCGGCAGTTCCGGGCGGCGTTCGGCGAGTCGCCCTACCAGCGGCTGATGACGCGGCGGATCGAGCGGGCCCAGGCGTTGCTGCGCCGCGGTGACCTGTCGGTCACCGAGGTCTGCGTGGCGGTCGGCGCGACCTCGCTCGGCTCGTTCAGCGCGCGGTTCACCGAGCTCGTCGGGATGAGCCCGTCGGCATACCGGGCCCGCGACCACTCGCGGCTCGCGGCCGTGCCGGCCTGCTTCGCCAAGCGGCTGACCCGGCCGACCCGAGCAGGAACGGAGAAGCGAGGGGCCGCCGCCGGGGCCTAGCGTCGCAGGCATGAACCCGACGCTTTCGCACTGCTTCATCATCGTCGAGGACCACGACGAGGCCCTGGCCTTCTATCGCGACGTGCTCGGCCTCGAAGTCCGCAACGACGTCGACATGACCGACTGGGGCATGCCCTGGCGCTGGGTCACGATCGGCGCGCCCGGCCAGCCCGGCATCGAGATCGGGCTCGACCCGGTGGCCAGCAAGGCGCCCGCCGACCAGGAGCCGCTGCGGACGCTGATGACCAAGGGCGCGCTGTCGGCGTTGATCTTCGACGTCGCGGACTGCGACGCCGCGTTCGAGAAGATCCGCGCGTCGGGCGCCGAGGTGCTGCAGGAGCCGATCGACCAGCCGTACGGCGTGCGCGACTGCGCCTTCCGCGACCCCTCGGGCAACATGGTCCGGTTCAGCCAGCGGCGTTAGCTGGCGAGCGCCCGGGCGGCGGCGGCGATGTGGTCCGCGTCGATGCCCTCGGCCGCGAGCAGCTCCGCCGTCGAGCCCGAGCCCGGCATCTCGCGCACGGCCAGGTGGGTGAGGCGCAGCGCCGGTGAGCCGGCCGCGAGCAGCGCGTCGGCCACGGCCGAGCCGAGCCCGCCCTCCGGGTGGTGGTCCTCGGCGACCACGATCCGGCCGTGCGTGGCGGCCACCGCCTCGTGCAGCGTCGCCGTGTCGATCGGCTTGACCGAGTAGAGGTCGATCACCCGGGCCTGGATGCCGTCGGCCGCCAGCCGGTCGGCCGCCGTCAGGCACTCGTGCAGGGTGACGCCGGCGCCGATCAGCGTGACCGCGTCGGTGGGCCCGGACCGCAGCACCTTGGCGCCGCCGATGGGAAACGCCTCGCCGGTCTCGTAGATCACGGGGTACGCGCCGCGGGTCGTCCGCAGGTAGCTGACCCCGTCGAGGTCCACCATGGACTTCACGAGCGCCGCCGTGCTGGTCGCGTCGCACGGGTAGAGCACGGTCGAGCCCTGCACGGCGCGCATCATCGCCAGGTCCTCGAGCGCCATCTGCGACGGCCCGTCCGCGCCGATCTCGACGCCGGCGTGCGAGCCGACCAGCCGGATGTTCGAGCGCGAGATGGACGCCATCCGGATGAAGTCGTACGCCCGGGACAGGAACGCCGCGAACGTCGACGCGAACGGGATGTAGTGGCGCACGTTGAACCCGACGGCGGCGGCGACCATCTGCTGCTCGGCGATGTACATCTCGAAGAACCGGTCACCGAACGCCTTGGCGAACTCCTCGGAGTAGGTCGAGTTGCCGACCTCGCCGTCGAGGGCCACGATCCGCGGGTTGCTGCCGCCGAGCGCGGTCAACGCGTCGCCGTACGCCCGGCGGGTGGCGACCTTCGCGCCGACGTCCCAGCGGGGCAGCTCCGGCTCGCTCGTGCTCGCCGACCGCACGGCCGGCGCCTCGTCGACCGGCATCGGGCCGCGTACCACCAGGTCGCTCTCGCCACCGAGCTCGCGGATAGCCCGCTCGGCCATCTCCTTCGGCAGCGGCTTGCCGTGCCAGCCCTCGAGGTTCTCCACCTCGCTGAAGCCGCGGCCCTTGAGCGTGCGGGCGAGGATCACCGTCGGGCGGTCGTCGGTGCGGTCGGTCGCCGCGCGCATCGCCTCGTCGATCGCCTCGAGGTCGTGCCCGTCGATGGTCAGCACCCGGGCGCCGAAGGCCTCGGCCCGCCGGGCGTACGCGTCGAGGTTCCACTGCCATTCCGTCGGGCCGCTCTGGCCGAGCCGGTTGACGTCGACGATGGCCACCAGGTTGGTGAGCCGGTAGTAGGCGGCCTTGTCCAGCGCTTCCCACATCGACCCCTCGGCCATCTCGCTGTCGCCGCAGAGCACCCAGACGCGGTACGGCACCTCGTCGAGGTAGCGCCCCGCCAGCGCGATGCCCACCCCGTCCGGCAGGCCCTGGCCGAGCGAGCCGGTGGCCACGTCGACCCAGGGCAGCACCGGGGTCGGGTGGCCCTGGAGCCGCTGCCCGAACCGCCGGTAGCCGGACATCAGCTCCTCGTCGGAGACCACGCCGACCGCCTTGAACACCGAGTAGAGCAGCGGCGACGCGTGGCCCTTGGAGAAGATCAGGTGGTCGTTGGCGTCGTTACCCGGGTTGTCCCAGTCGTAGCGCAGGTGCCGGGTGATCAACACGGCGAGCAGGTCGGCGGCCGACATGCTCGAGGTGGGATGGCCGGAACCGGCGCTCGTGCTGGCCCGCACCGAGTCGACCCGGAGCTGCCGGGCCACCTCGCGGGCGGTGGACAGGTCGGCGATGGTCGCTTCGCTGGTGCTCACGATGTCCCCTTCGCGGCGGTAGATCCTCCTAATCCGAGCCGCATACCCAGGGCAGGGCGGTTGAACCTGGATCTACTTGCCGAAACCGGCCGTCAGGCCGCTGAGCAGCTGCCGCCGGCCGACCGCGTAGAGCGCGAGGATCGGCAGGGTGGTCAGCACCACCGACGCGAGCACCGCCGGGACGTTGATGCTGTACTGCCCCTGGAAGGTCCAGAGCGCCAGCGGCAGCGTGCGCTGCGTCGGGCTCTGGGTCAGGATCAGCGGCAGCAGGAAACCGTTCCAGATGGACAGTCCGTTGTAGATGGTCACCGTGACCAGCGCCGGCCGCACCAAGGGGAAGGCCAGGTGCCAGAGCGTGCCCCACTCCGAGGCGCCGTCCATCCGCATCGACTCGAACAGCTCGCGCGGCACGTCCCGGATGAAGTTGGAGAGCACCAGCACGGACAGCGGGATGGCGAACGCGATCGACGGCAGGATGATGGCGAGCAGGGTGTCGTACATCTTGAGCCGGATGATGATCAGGTAGACCGGGATGATCACCGCCTGCAGCGGGATCGCCAGACCCATCAGGAACACCGAGTTGACCGCGCGCAGGAAGCGGCTGCCGTTGCTGGCCCGCACGATGGCGTAGGCGGCCATGAACGAGATGAGCACGGCCGGGATGACGGCCCCGGCGGTGACGATCGCGCTGTTGACGAAGTACCGGACGAAGTCGGCCTCGATGACCATCCGGTAGTTGTCGAGAGTCGGTTCGGTCGGCGGGGCGAACGGGTTGCTCAGGAAGTAGTTGGCCTGCGTCTTGAGGCTGGTGATGAGGATCCAGTAGAGCGGGATCAGCACGATCGCGAGCCAGATCAGCCCCGCGAACCCGGCCGGCAGGTTGACCATCCGGCGCCGGCCGCCCCGACCGGCCCGCTGCGGCGTGCCGGGCCGGGTCGCCTGGTCAGGTGCTGTCGTCAGAGTCGTCGCCACGTCACATGCCTTCCATCTGACTCTCGGTCGCGTCGCGGCCGCCGAGGCGCCGCAGCAGCAACGCGAGGCCGAGGCCGACCAGCACCAGGATCACCGCGATCGCGCTCGCCGGGCCCATCAGGCTGGCCTGGAAGCCACGTTTGTACATGTCGAGCGCGAGCGCGCGGGTGGCATCGCCCGGCCCACCACCGGTGAGCACGAAGATCAGGTCGAAGAAGGTCAGCGACCCGACCACCATCAGCGTGGACGACGTGATGACCGTGTACTTGAGCTGGGGCAACGTGATGCTGAAGAACTGCCGCAGCCGGCCGGCGCCGTCGATCTCGGACGCCTCGAACATCGCCTTGGGAATCTGCCGCACGGCGCTCTGGTAGATCAGCGAGTGGAACGGGATGAACTGCCAGGAGACCACGAACACGAGCACGCCGAGCGCCAGATTGTCGCGGCCCAGCCAGTCCTGTTGCAGCAACGGGACGCCCAGGCCGGCGCCGAACCCGAAGTTCGGGTCGAGCAGCGCCTTGTAGGTGATCGCGAGGGCGGCCGAGCTGAGCAGCAGCGGCACGAAGTAGATCACCGCGAGGATCTCGCGGTAACGGCTCTGCGCGGCCAGGTAGACGCCGATCAAGAGGCTCAGCGGTGTCTGGAAGGCCCACGACAGCGCCATGATGAGGAAGGTGACCCACAGCGCGTGCACCAACTGGGGATCGCCCAGCACGCTGCGCCAGCTGTCGAAGCCCGCCGGGTGGATGTCGCCGATGCCGTCCCACTGCGTGAAGCTGAGCACCAGCACGCCGACCAGCGGGATGATCGCGAACGCGACGAACATCAGGAACGCGGGCAACGCCAGCCAGGTGATGGACCCGCTCCGCCCGCCCTGGGCGGCGGTGGTCGTACTCCTCCGCGGGGCGGGCGGAGCGAGGGATGTCATTGCCCGATCGTCCCGTTCATGTTGTCGACCCACTGCTGGGGCGAGATCTTCAGCTGGAAGAGCTGGGCGATGTTGTCGAGCAGCTTCTCGGCCGCGGTCGGGCTCAGCGCCTGGTCCCACGACTGCGCGAAGGTCTTGGCGTTGGCCGAGGTGTTGTAGACGAACTTGAGGAAGTCGGCGTCTTTCGTGGCACCGAACGCACTCTCGGTGCCCTTGACGATCGGCACCGCGCCGGCGTCGATCCACTCCTTGACCTCGGCGTCGGCGAGCACGGCCTCCTTGAAGAACTTCTTCGCCGTCTCCTTCTGCTCGGCTGTGGCCTTGGAGGAGATGGAGTAGTACTGCCCGGGGTTGCCGACCGTGTCGGACACGTCGCCCTTGCCGCCGTCGACCGGCGGGAAGTTCATGTAGCCGAGGCTGCCGCTGGACACGAAGTCGCCTCCGTCCGCCGCCATGCCACCGTAGGTCCACGTGCCGTGCAGCATCATCGCTGCCTTGTTGGTGTAGAGCAATGCCTGGTCGGCGTTGGAGTCGGCGGTGATCGAGGAGAAGCCCTTGATGAACCCGTTGGCCTTGACCAGGTCCTGGATCATGGTGAGCGCCTGGAGCGACGCCGGGTGCGACCAGGCGTCCTTCTGCCCGTCGAAGACCGCCTGGAAGACCTCGCTGCCGCCGATCCGGTCGAAGAGGAACTCGAGCCACATCATGTTGGTCCAGCGGGACTGGCCGCCGAGCGAGAACGGCGCGATGTTCTGGGCGTTGAACTTCGGCACGAGGTCCATCACGTCGCCCCAGGTCTGCGGGGGCTGTGCGCCGATCTTGTCGAAGGCGCGCTTGTTGTAGAACAGGACGATCGGCTGGACTGTCTCGGCCGGCATCGCGTAGATCTTGCCGTCGATGGTGGCCGCGCCGAAAGACGACGGGAACAGCCGGTCCTTGACCGCCGCGTTCTCGCCGAACCACGAGGTCAGGTCCTCGACCTGACCGGCCTGGGCGTAGGTGCGCAGGGTGCCGCCGCCCCAGCCCCAGATGATCGTCGGAGCCTGGCCGGCGCCGATGGCGGTCTTGATCTTCGTCTTGTACGCGTCGTTCTGGAACGTCGTCGCGGTGATTTTGCTGTCGGGGTTGGCCTGGTTGAACCGGTTGACCGTGTTGGTGCGGATGCCCTCGCCGGGTGTGCCCGTGAGGAACCAGTAGCTGGCGGCGCCGGCGCCGCCACCACCACCGGTGCTGCTGCTCGGCCCGGCGCTGCCACACGCGGCGAGCGCGGCCGCGCCGGCCGCGCCTATGGAGAGACCCAGGAAGTTTCGTCGGGACAGGATGTTGCGCTCCACGCTGACCTCCGTACTCGTGTGCCGCGGCGGCCGCGGCGGTTCGATCGAGGGGGCGAGGGGTCACCGGTCATGGGGGAGCGCTCCCACAGCCATGCGCACGGATGCGCGGACAGGGAATTTTCGGCCGGTGATCTCGCAAATTAACGTAGAATTTTCAAGTCAACGTAGGATTCCGCCATCGACGTGTCAAGGGCTTGAAGCCGCCGTTCTGATGGGCGAAAGTAAGGCCAGCGCAAGGCATGTCGACGTGTCCGGCCGGTGACCGGCGGGTTCGCGGCGAGCACCGCAAACTTCGAAAGTTTCGAAGACGTACCCCTAGCTTGCGCGAAGGAGGCACCCCCGTGGTCACCCAACCCGCGCAGGTCGCGACCCAACCCTGGCACGACACCGGCCGGCCGGTGGCCGAGCGGGTCGAGCTGTTGCTGGCCGCGATGACGCTGGACGAGAAGATCGCCCAGCTCGGCAGCCGGTGGACCCGCAAGGACCTGCACGACGAGACGGAGCCGGTCTTCGCGCCCGACCACAACGTCGCGCCCATGCAGGACGTCTTCTCCGCCGGCGACCTCCCCCTCGACGAGGCCAGCCGGCACGGTCTCGGCCACCTCACCCGGGTCTACGGCAGCGCGCCGATCACCGCGGCCGACGGCGCGGCGGAGCTGGTGCGCCAGCACCACGTCGTGCTCGACGCGCACCGGCTGCGCATCCCCGCCCTGGTGCACGAGGAGTGCCTGACGGGGTTCACCACCTACGGCGCGACGGTCTATCCGGCCGCGATCGCCTGGGGCGCGACCTTCTCCCCCGAGCTCATCGAGCGGATGGCGGCCGCGATCGGCCGCGACATGGCCGCCGTGGGTGTCCACCAAGGACTGTCGCCGGTGCTCGACGTCGTGCGCGACTACCGCTGGGGCCGGGTCGAGGAGACGATGGGCGAAGACCCGCACCTGGTCTCGATGCTCGGCGCGGCCTACGTGCGCGGCCTGCAGAGCGCCGGCGTGCTCGCCACGCTCAAGCACTTCGCCGGCTACTCGGCCTCCCGCGGCGCCCGCAACCACGGCCCGGTGTCGATGGGCCGGCGCGAGCTGATCGACGTGATCTTGCCTCCGTTCGAGACGGCCGTCGCCACCGCGGCCGCCGGCTCCGTGATGAACTCCTACGCCGACGTCGACGGCGTGCCGGCCGGCGCCGACCGCTGGCTGCTCACCGACGTCCTGCGCGACGACTGGGGGTTCACCGGCACCGTCGTCTCCGACTACTGGGCGATCCCGTTCCTGGCCAGCATGCACCGCATCGCCGCCGACGACGCCGACGCGGGCGCGCTGGCGCTGGCCGCCGGGATCGACGTGGAGCTACCCGACACCATCGGCTACGGCGCGGCGCTGGCCGCCCTGGTGCGGGCCGGCGAGGTGCAGGAAGAGCTGGTCGACCGGGCCGCCCGCCGCGCCCTCACGCAGAAGGTCGAGCTGGGTCTGCTCGATCCTGAGTGGACACCCGAGGCCTCGGTCGCCGGTGCCGCGACGGTCGAGCTGGACTCGGCGGCCAACCGGGCGCTGGCCCGGGAGATCGCCGAACGGTCCGTCGTGCTGCTCGACCCGGGCGCCGCGCTGCCGCTCTCGGGCGCCGGCCGGATCGCGGTGGTCGGGCCGTGCGCCGCCGAACCGCGTACGTTCATGGGCTGCTACGCCTTCCCCAACCACGTGCTGCCCCGCCACCCAGGGCTGGGCCTGGGCATCGAGGTGCCGACCGCCGTCGACGCGCTGCGCGCCGAACTGCCCGATGTGGACGTCGCTTTCGCGCCCGGGTGCGAGATCCAGGGCGACGACCGGTCCGGCTTCGCCGCCGCCGTCGAGGCCGCCCGCTCGGCCGACGTCTGCGTCGCGTTCGTCGGCGACCTGGCCGGGCTGTTCGCGCACGGCACGTCCGGCGAGGGCTGCGACGCCCCCGACCTGAGGCTGCCCGGTGTGCAGGCCGACCTGCTGGCCGAGCTGCTGGCCACCGGCACTCCCGTGGTCGTCGTGGTGGTCTCCGGCCGCCCGTACGCCCTCGGCGAGCTGCACGGCCGGGCTGCCGCGCTGGTGCAGGCGTTCATGCCCGGCGAAGAGGGCGGCGCGGCGATCGCCGGCGTGCTCTCGGGACGGGTGCAACCCAGCGGCAAGCTGCCGGTGCAGATCCCGCGCGACCCTGGTGCGCAGCCGGGCACCTATCTGCAGCCGCCGCTCGGCGCCGAGAGCACCGACATCAGCAGCCTCGACCCGGTGCCGCTGTTCCCGTTCGGGCACGGCCGGTCCTACACCACGTTCGCCGTCGACGACCTGCGGCTCTCGGCGCCGACGGCGCCGACCGACGGCGAGTTCGCGGTGACGGTCCGGGTGCGCAACACCGGCGACCGGGCCGGCGCCGAGGTGGTGCAGCTCTACCTGCACGACGTGGTGGCCAGCGTGGTCCGGCCGGTCAAGCAGCTGACGGGCTTCGCCCGGGTGGAGCTCGCGCCGGGCGCGGCGGCGGACGTGCGGTTCGACGTGCACACCGACCGCACGGCGTTCACCGACCGCGACCTGCGGCGCATCGTCGAGGCCGGCGACGTCGACGTGCTGGTCGGCAGTTCCGCGGGTGACCTGCCGTGTCACGGTACGGTACGGCTCGTCGGCCCGACCCGCGTCGTCGGACACGACCGGCGCTTCGACACACCAGTGTCCATCGTGCCCTTGGGCGACGCTGGTCCGTGATGGGAGGAAGGCCCGTGCCGCCCAAGGATGGCCGCGCGACGCTGGCGACCGTCGCCAAGTCGGCCGGCGTCTCGGTGACCACCGTGTCCAAGGTGGTCAACGGGCGCTCCGACGTGGGCCCGGAGACCCGCGCGCTGGTGGAGTCGCTGCTCGAACAGCACGACTACATCGGCCGCCGGTCGCCCGTGGCCAAGGGCAGCCCGGCCACCGCCCGCATCGAGCTGATGTTCAAGGGCGACCTCAACGCGTACTCCACCGAGATCATCCAGGGTGTGCTCGAAGCCGGCGCCGAGGCGGGCGTCGCGGTCGCCGTGAGCACGCGGCCGCGGGCGAGTGCCGGCGCGGAGCCCGACCGGCCGCGCGGGTGGGCCCGCGACCTGGCCGCCGCCGGCCGGCGCGCGGTCATCGCGGTGGTCGACGAGCTGACCTCCGCCGACCTGGCCGCGCTGTCCCGCGCCCACCTGCCGCTCGTCGTCATCGACCCGCTCAACCTGCAGCGCAACCGGTTGACCAGCGTCGGCTCGACCAACTTCGCCGGCGGGATGGCGGCCGCCCAGCACCTGCTGGCGCTCGGCCACCGGCGAATCGGCTACGTCGGCGGCTCCGCGCGGTCGGCGCCCAACCAGGCCCGGATGCACGGCTACCGGGCGGCGCTCGAGGCGGCCGGCGTCCCGGTCCCCGACGAATACCAGCACACCGGCGACTTCCGTTACCGCGACGGCCTCACCGGCGGCGCCGCGTTGCTCGACCTGCCGGAGCCGCCGACCGCGGTGTTCGCCGGCAGCGACGAGACCGCGACGGGCGTGATCGAGGCGGCCCGGGCCCGCGGGTTGCGGGTGCCGGAGGACCTCAGCGTGGTCGGTTTCGACGACACCGAGGTGGCGCGCCTGTCGTCACCGCCGCTGACCACGGTGCGGCAACCGCTGCGCGAGATGGGCGGCGTGGCGCTGCGCACCGCCCTGCGCCTGGCGGCCGGCGAGAAGCTGGACTCCCACCACGTGGAGTTGGCGACGGAGCTGATCGTGCGCGGCTCCACCGCCCGGATCTAGCCCGGTGGCGCCGTCGACTCCCGCACGACGAGGGTCGTGGCGAGCTCGACATGGTGGGAGTCGAGCGGTTCGCCGGCGATCATGCGCAGCAGCGTACGCAGGGCGACCCGGCCCATCTCGCGCAGCGGCTGCCGCACCGTGGTGAGGGCCGGCGTCGCCATCTCGCACAGGTAGGTGTCGTCGAACCCCACGACGCTCAGCTGCTCGGGCGTGCGCACCCCGCGCGCGCGGGCCGCGGCCAGCACGCCCATCGCCGTCTCGTCGCTGCCGGCGAACACCGCGGTCGGCCGGTCCGGCGCGTCGAGCAGCTCGGCGCCCATCGCCAGCCCCGACGGGAAGTCGAACATGCCGTCGCGCACCAGCCGCGGATCGGCGGGGATGCCCGCGTTCTCCAGCGCCGCCCGGTAGCCGTGCAGCCGCGCGCGGCTGGGCGAGGAGGCGACCGGACCACCGATGTACGCGATCCGCCGGTGCCCCAGCCGGATCAGGTGCTCGGTGGCTTCGAGACCGCCGCTCCAGTTGGTCGCCCCGACGCTGACCACGTCGGTGCGCGGCAGGTTGACCGGGTCGATGACGACCAGCGCGAGCCCGACCCGGTCGAACGCGGCGAGCTGGCGCGAGGTGAGCTCGGAGGTGACCACGATCAGCCCTCTTCGGCCGGCGTCGACGAGCCGGCGGGCCCAGGCCGCATCGTTGCGGGGCGGTCGCTCGCTGAGCGCGGGGAACTTGCGGGTGACGACGTCGACGCCGTGCTCGTCGCCACCGTCGGTGACGCCGTGCAGCACCTCGGTCGAGTAGGCGCTGGCGATGTCGTCGAAGACCAGCTCGATCGTCCGCGTCGTCGCGGGCGTGCCCCGACTGCGCGCCCCCGGAGGACGGTAGTTGTGCTGCCGCAGCGCCTCCTCGACCCGGGCACGGGTGGCACTGGCCACGTCCGCGCGGCCGTTGAGCACCTTGGACACGGTCGGCAGCGACACACCGCACGACTCGGCCACCATCGCGAGCGTGGCCCGCGGCCCGACCTCAGCCGGCACCTGTCCCCCCACGGTCGAAAAACTTTCGACCGAGCCTAACCGCGCCCGCCGCGGCCCAGCAACCACCTTCCGGCCCCCCCACCCTCCCCCTGCGACCACCTTCCGGCCCCCGCCGCCCTCCCCCTGCGCGCGCCGCTTTGCTCTGCAGCCATATACGCAACACCCCCGCCGGTAGGTGTTGCGTATATGGCTGCAGAGCAAAGCCTGGTGCAGGGGCAGGGCGGCGCTCTCCATACCGGCTTGGTGCGGCGCCACAGCCGGTCGGCCGGCAGCCGGTTGGAACCCCCGACGGCGCCGCTGGCGGGATTAGCCGGAGGCCATCGAGGGGCTGTCGGCGCCATCGAGGGGTTCCCGGGCTTCGTGGGCAGCCGGCCCGCGGCGGGCAGTGGCGGCGGCGATCACCGTGACCAGGGCGGCCGGGAGCAGGGCCGGGCCGCAGAAGGCCAGCACCACCGTCACCGCCAGGCAGGCCACGCCGGCGCACAGCCGCGGGATCCCGTGCAGCAGGCGCCAACCCGCGGCCGTGCAGCCCAGGTAGACCACCAGGAAGAACGTTGTCGGCACGTTGACCAGCGTGGCGAGGTCGATCCAGCCCGTCGCCAGCGGACCGATCAGCACGGCCCCCGAGACCAGGATCGCGGCGGCCATCCAGCGGGGCACGGTGGCCTCCGTGGGGCGCAGCGCCCGGGCCAGGCTCGCGGCGCCCGACATGTAGGCCAGCACCGCGCCGACCGTGAGCACGACCGCACCGACGGCGGCGACCGCCGGCCCGCTGGCGCCCAGCGCGATGGTGAGCAGCGCGGCCAGCGGCACCTCGGTGCCGGCGCGGTCGCCGAGCGCGGCCACGGTGACCACGCCGAGCGCCAGATAGACGACCGCGGTGGCCGCGAACGCGATGCCGATCACCAACGGAAGCTGCCGGCGTGGGCGGGCGAACCGGGTGGTCAGCGGCGCGATCGCCTCCCAGCCGACGAAGGCCAGCATCAGCGTCGCGGCGGCCGGACCCAGGGCGCCCCAGCCGTGCGGCGCGAACGGCGTCCAGTTGGCGGCCTGCGCGGCCGGTGCCGCGCCGACCACGGCGCCGGTCACGATCACGAGCAGCAGCGCGACGAGTCCGAACTGGACGGTCGAGGAGGTACGCACGCCGCGCGCGGTGACGGCGAGGGTACCCACGAGCAGGAGGGCCGCCGTGGTCGCGGCGACGCGTACGCCCCCGCCGGTCAGCTCGGCCACGTAGTTGCCGCCCACCACACAGACGATGGGAGCGCCACTGATCACCCCGGCCAGGAAGCACCAGCCGACCACGCGGCCGGCCCGCGCGCCGAGGCCGGCGGTGGCGTACCCCCAGACGCCCCCGGCCGACGGGTGCCGCACGCCGAGGGCCGCGAACACCACGGCGAACAGGGCGGAGGCGCCGAGCAGCAGGGCCCAGACGAGCACCGAGGCGGGGCCGGCCTGGCTGGCGGCGAGCCCGGGCAGCAGCAGGAGACCGGGGCCGAGCAACGCTCCGATGTAGAGCGCCGTGCCGCGGGCGATACCGATGTCGCTGGTCATGGGTCGCAGTCTGGCAAGAAACGCGCCGCACGCGATGGCAAATCTGCCCGCTCTGACGCACGGCCACGCAACCGCGTTGCGCCAACGCGCCACAAGGCGCAATCATGTGCGAATGGCACCCTACGACAGCACCGACCGGGCGATCCTCGAACGCCTCCAGCACGACGGTCGCATCGCCAACGTCGACCTGGCCGAGGCGGTCGCCCTCTCCCCCTCGGCCTGCCTGCGCCGGGTGCGGGCGCTGGAGGAGGACGGGCTGATCGCCGGCTACCGCGCGGAGCTCGACCGCGCCCGGCTCGGCCTCGACCTGACCGTCTTCATCCAGCTGCGGGTCGACCGCCACTCCCGCGAGAACGCCGCCCGCGTCGAGGCGGCGCTCACCGCCATCCCGGAGGTCGTCGCCTGCCACGTCATCTCCGGGCAGGCGGACCTCCTGGTCGAAACCGCGGCGGCGAACCTGGCCGCGTACGAACGCCTGCTGATCGACCAGATCCTGACCATCGAATCAGTCGTCGAGGCGCACAGCACGTTCGCCATCCGCACCGTCAAGACCCGCGGCGCGCTGCCCCTCAGTCAGCTCGGCTGAGCGCGATCGTCGCCGTCGCCTTGACACCGTTGACGGTCACGGCGAGCGTCACCGTGCCGCTCGATCGCAGCGCGGTCAGCCGGCCCGTCGCCGGGTCGAACCAGGCGCGATCGGTCAGTCGTACGCCCAGCAGCGAGCCGACGTGCACGTCCGGCGAGCCGGACCACTGCGCGGTCACCGGCGCGGCCACCGGCACCACCCGTCCGCCGGGTTGGGTCAGCGTCGCCGTCACCGTCACCGGCCGGCCCACGACGACCGTCGCCGGCGCGGTCAGGTCGACCGCGTCCGTGTGCGCGTTGACCTCCGCCGAGATCCATCGTGGACCTTCGGCCAGCGGGTTGAGGCGGGCCAGGGCCACCTCGGCCGGCGTGACGGGGTCGATGCCGAGCATCGTCCAGCCGGTGAAGCCGCCCAGGTGCGGCGCGGTCGAGGGCTCCTTGCCGCTGTTGCCGTTGATCAGGTACGGCACGCCGTCGACCCGGTCGGCGTGGAACGTGCCGACGTGCGCGCCGACGAACGCCGCGCCCTTGCCGGTGCGGTGCTGAAACTCCGCCAGCCATCGCTCGATCAGCGCGGCCTCCTTGCGGTCGCCGAGCTGGCTGGCCTTGGCCGGGGTGGGATCCCGCGGCGGATGGTGCTGGAACACCGCCACCGAACCGATCGCCGGGTCGGTCGCGGCCGAGTCCAGCGCCGCGCGCAGCGCGAGGATCTGGTCGAAGCCGCTCCCGCGCAGGCTCCCGGTGCTCGTGTCGAGGGTGACGAGCCGCGTCCCGTTGTGGTCGACGACCCGCGACGTCGGCCCGAAGACCGATGTGAAGTTGGTGATCGGCGCGCCCATGATCTCGTGGTTGCCCGGCACGTAGTAGTACGGCAGCGTCCCGCCGAGCTCCTCGTCGAGGATCTGCTTGGCCAGGGCGAAGTCCGCCGGATAGGCCGTGTCCACCAGGTCACCGTCGATCACCAGCAGGTCGGGCCGGGCCGCCCGGATCTCGCGCAGGGTCCGGCGCACCCGCTGCACCTGCGTGCTGTCGGGTTCCGCGGCGACGAACTGCGCGTCCGAGAGCACCGCGAGCCGCCACGGCGCGCCGTCCACGGTGCCGTCGCGCAGCACCACCCGGTCGGTGCGCAGCGGTTCCGGTGGCACGTCGACGGGCGGCGCCACCCGGGCGACGATGTCGTCGATGACGATGTCGGTCTGGTAGGCCTCGGCCGGGTCGGTCTCCGCGACGTAGAAGCGCCGGATCCGCACCGGGTACTGGACGCCCGGCGGCACGGCCATCTCGACGTAGCGCCAGCCCGTCCAGGTGATGTAGGGCCCGCGCAGCACGTGCTGCTGGTCGAGCCCGTCGTGCAGGTGCAGGCTCGGCCACTCGCCCTTGCCGTTGCCATGGATCCACATGCCGAACGCCTGCGGCTGCCCGTCGACGGGGATCCACTGTGGCGGGTCGGCGTAGGCGGCGCGGGTGCCGGTCGACTGGCCGAAGTCGTACGCCATCCGCAGCCCGTCGCCGGTGTGGCCCGGGGCCGGCGCGACCGACCCGGTGGCCCGCGCGGCGCTGAACTTCCAGGCCGCCGCGTCGTCGAACGTCGCGACCGGCACGTCGGTCAGCCCGATCGTCACCGGAACCACCGTGCTCTGCCCGTTGACGGTCGCCGTCACGAGTGCGGCCCCACCGTCGGCGACCGCCTTCACCGTGAAGTGCCCGTTGGCGCCGGGAGTCACTTCGACCAGCGACCGGTCGTACGCCAGCCGCACGTCACCGGTCTCGATCGGCGCCCCGTTGCCCTCCGCGTCGTAACCCACCACGCCGAACGTCCCGCTCGCGCCGGCCGCGTCGAGCGCCACCTTGTCGGTGGTCGCGTCCACCCTGGACAGTGGCCCGAGCACCACGAGGTCGATCGAACCCCGTGCCCCGCCGCGCACGGCCGTCACGGTCGCGTCACCCGGCAACACTCCGCGATAGACGCCGTCCGCAGACACGGTGCCCCGGGTCGCCCGCCACGTCGGCGCGCCGGCCGCGGGCCCGTAGGTCTCGTCGTAGCCGGCCGCGGTCAGCCGCCGGGTGAGCCCCGGGAACACCCGGTCCGGACGGCCGCCGCGCACCGGCCCGATGCCCGGCGCGGCCGCGGGGTCGATCGCGGTCTTCACCCAGTACGCGGTGAGCCGCCCACTCCCCTGCGGCGCGTAGATCGCCAACCCGTTGGGCACCGGCCGCTCCGACCCGTCGGACGGCGCGTTCTCCACCCGCACCGTGGCCCCGCCCGGCTCGCGGGCGACCAGCGTCGACGAGCCACCGCCGTCGAGGTTCAGCGCGTCGTGCGCGCCCATGGACGCCATCAGCCGGCCGAGCTCCGTCAGCGTCACACCGCGGCTGTCCGCCTGCCGCCCGTCCACGGTCAACATGATCATCTTTTTGCCGTCGGCGGAGAAGCCGACCGCGGTGCGCGGCTCGGGCGTCACGTCGCCGATGTCCTGTGGCACGCCGGCCTTGACCAGCACCCGGTTGCCACCGACGGCGGCGGCGACCGCCCGGTCGTCGGACGGCCGGGCCCGGTAGGTCACCTCGACCTCGTCACCGACCCGCAGCCCGGCAAGCGCGTCGGCGCCCGCGTCCCGGCCGAGCAGGATCGTGGTGCCGGCCGGTACCGCCCCCCGGCCCGCGGCGGCCGCGACGGTGGCCACCCGGCCGCCGACCAGGGCCACCTCGGTCACCCGGGCCGCGCCGGCCACCGCCCGCGCGCGGTCGTAGTCGCCCCACAGCGCGGTGAACACGCCCACGCCACCGGCCTGCACGATGTTGTTGAACTGGGTCAGCGTGACCGGCCCGCCGGGCAGCGTCGCGGTGCCGGCGAAGTAGAACTGGACCACCCGGCCGACCCCGTCGGGCCCGACCGCGACGCCGTCGTGGTGACCCTCGACCGGCGACTGCACGAGCTCGCCGTCGCGCACACCGATCCCCTGCGCGGCGCCCGACTGGTTGATGTCGAAGAAGTCCCCGTTGACGGCGGCCACCGCGCCGGCCTGGTCGACCACGCCGCGCAGCGGTGCCGTCCGGGCGACCGCGCCGGTGTTGACGTAGCCGACGGACAGGCCGGATCCACCGAGGTCGGCGGTGAGCGCGTCGGCCCGGATCCAGCCGTCGGCGTCGAGCCGGTCGAACGAGGTGAGCTCCAGACCGGGCGCGACCGGTCGCGTGCGCCGGTCGGTCTCGACCGACGCGTCGACGGCCGCGGCCGACAGGACCTGAGTCGCCGGGGCACGGAAGGACGGCGCATCGACCGGCGCCGCGGCCGCGGGCCCCGGCGCGACGACGGTGACCAGCAGCGGCAACAGCACCGGCCCGAGGCGGCCGGCGGATAGACGGAGACCCATGCCGGCGAGCCAACCGGATGACGGAGATATTTTCAAGAGACGAACGTCAACGTGAAGGAAAACTTCACGTGCCGAGCGGTCACCGTCGCGGGCCGGACAGACCGGTAACGTCCGGACCCATGACGGTTTCGGCGTTTCTGGCTGACCGCGCGGGCCCGGCGGACCTGTTGGCGCTCGGTGAGCCGACGCATGGTGAGCCGCGGTTCGCGTACGCACGGAACGAGATCTTCGAAGAGTTGGTCGCCGCGGGGTTCAGGTCGGTCGCTTACGAGTCGGATCGGGTCGCGGGGCTGGTTGCCGACGCGTACGTCCAGGGTGGTGACCTGCCGATCGAGCAGGTGCTGGTCGACGGGTTCAGCCACGGTTTCGGGGCCCTGCCGGGCAACCGCGAGCTGCTCGAGTGGATGCGCGCCTACAACGCCGGCCGGGCGCAGACCGAGCGGCTGACTTTCCACGGGTTCGACGCGGCGCTCGAGATGACCGGCGCGCCGAGTCCGCGGCGGTTTCTCGCGCACGTGCTCGCCTACGTGGGCGACCATGTCGACCCGCCGGCGGACCTTGACGCCTTGATCGGGCCTGAAGAGCGGTGGACCGACCCGGCCGCGATCATGGACCACAGCCGGTCGATCGGTCGCTCGCCGGAAGCGCTGCGGCTGCGCGCGATCGCCGACGACCTGCGCACCGCCCTCTATGCCAACGCGCCCCGCCTGGTGGCCGCCTCCTCGCTGGCCGAGTGGCGCCGGGCCGACCTGCACGCCGACACCGCGATCCGGTTGCTCGGCTACCACGCGGAGGCGGCCGCGCCGGCGCTCCAGGCGGTGCGCACCTCCCGGCTGCTCGGCGTCCGTGACGCCTGGATGGCCCGCAACCTGCTCGCCATCCGGGCGGCCGAGCAGCACCGCGGGCCCACCCTCGTCTTCGCCAACAACCGCCACCTGCAGCGCCAGCCCAGCACCTGGCAGCTGGCCGGCATGGACCTGGAGTGGGCGTCGGCCGGCTCGATCGTCTCCGCCCTGCTCGGGGAGCGCTACGCCGTCATCATCGGCAGCCTCGGCGCCAGCGCTGCGCTCGACCTGGCCGCGCCGCAACCGGGCACCTTCGAGGCCGCGCTGCCACGCATGGGGCCGACGCTGGTCGACCGCGCCGACCTGACCGCAGAGCTGACGGCGAACCTGACCATGCGCACCGACCCGAAGCCCGAGCAGGGCTACTTCCCGCTCGACGCCGAGACGGTCGCACGGTGCGACGCGGTGCTGCACATCCCTTAGATTGACGGTTGTGACCGACCGTGCGGGCGCCGCCGACAAGGCGTTCGACGTGCTCGAGGCGCTGGTCGAGCACGACCGGCTGGCCGACATCGCGCAGGTGACCGGCCTGCCGAAGGCCACCGTGCACCGGATCCTGCGGGTGATGGTCGACCGCGGGCTGGCCCAGCCGACCGGCGACGGCGGCTACCGCTGCGGCCCGCGCATGGTGGCGCTCGCGGGCCGGGTCATGCGCAGCGTCGACCTCGCCGACCGGGTGGCACCGTCCCTCGCGGCGTTGCGGGACCGCACCGGCCACACGGTGCACCTCGCGCTGAAGGCCGGCGACGAGGCCGTCTACGTGGCCAAGCTGGACGCCGGCAAGCCCTACCAGCTGGCCTCCCGGGTCGGGATGAGCCTGCACCTGCACAGCACCTCGATCGGCAAGGCCATCCTGGCGACGCTCACCGACGCGGAGGTCGGCGAGCTGGCCGGTCGAACCGGCCTGCCGGCCCGCACCCCGCACACGATCACCGCGCTGCCCGATCTCCTCGCCGAGATCGCGCGGACCCGGCGGCGGGGCTGGGCCGAGGACCACGAGGAGAACGAGCCCGGGGTCGGCGCGTGCGGCGCCGCGGTCCGCGACCACACCGGCGCCGCGATCGGCGGCATCAGCGCGGTGGCCCTCACCCACGACCTCGACGGCGGGTACGCGGACCTTGGCCACGCGGTCATCGCCGCAGCTCACCAGGTGTCCCGCGCCCTCGGCGCCCAGCTTTAGGGTCTGTCGCGAGGTCCTGACCGGGCTGCGGCGCGGCCCAGACCTCGCGACAAACCCCGGGTTTGCGACCCGGATCGCCGGGCATAGATACATGCACATCCTCTGGAACGCCATTCCGTCACATGGAACGCCGACTCCGAGGAGGCGAAGCGATGAGTGATGACGGACTCAAGTGGTCGACCGCGCCCCAGGCCGACCCCGCCGGCGACACGACCCACCGGGTCGACGCCGCCACCCTGACCCGGCTCGCGACCACGATCCTGCGGCGGGCCGGCGCAGCCGACGAGATCGCCGCGACCGTGGCCTGCTCCCTTGTGGACGCCGACCTGTGCGGCCACGACTCGCACGGCGTCCGCCGCCTGGTCCCCTATCTGGCCGCGGTGCGGCAGGGTGCGCTGGACCCGCTCGCCCGACCGGTCGTCTACTCCCACGACGGGAGCACCGCCCGCGTCGACGGCCGGCGCGGTTTCGGCCAGCTCGCCGCCCACGCGGCCGTCGACACCGCGCTGGACCTCGCGGCCCGGCACGGCACGGCGGTCGTCGCCGTCGGCAACGCGAACCACGTCGGCCGCCTCGGCGAGTACGTCGAGCGGATCGCCGACGCCGACGCGATCGGCATCGCCGTGTGCAACGCCGACTCCACCGTCGCCCCGTACGGCGGCCGGGAACGGCTGCTCGGAACCAACCCGCTGGCCTGGGCCGCACCGAGGGCCGCCGGCCGACCCGCGGTGGTCACCGACTTCGCGACCGCCGCCACCGCCGAGGGCAAGCTGGCCCTCTCCGCCGCCCGCGGCGACCGGGTGCCTGACGGGCAGCTGGTCGGAGCCGACGGCGCGCCGAGCACGGACCCCGGCGACTTCTACGCCGGCGGCGCGCTGCTGCCGTTCGGTGGCCACAAGGGCTACGCGCTCAGCGTCATGATCGAGATCGTCGGCGGGCTGCTCTCGGGCGCGGGCGTCTCCAGCCTGCCCGGCTACGACGCCACCAACGGCACCGTGTTCGTCGCCGTCGACATCGCCCGTTTCCTGCCCGCGCACGAGTTCCGCGAGAGCACCGAACGCTTCTGCCGCCGGCTCGCCGGCACCGAGCCGACCGGCGACCGGCCGGTGCTGGTGCCGGGCGAGAAGGAGGCCGCGACCCGCGCCACCCGTACCCGCGACGGCATCCCCCTGGCCGGCGCGACCTGGCGCGCGCTGGCCGACCTGCCGGGCGGCCCCGACCTCGACTCCGAAGGGAGCACGCCATGACCGAGCCCGCGCACGCCAAACAGACCGAGCTGCGCCGGGTGGTCACCGGCTCGCTCGTCGGCACCGCCCTCGAGTGGTACGACTTCTTCATCTACGGCACCGCCGCCGCGCTGGTCTTCAACAAGCTGTTCTTCCCGGACGCGGACCCGACGGTCGGCACGCTGGTCGCATTCGCCACGTTCGGCGTCGCGTTCCTGTTCCGCCCGGTGGGCGGCTTCGTCTTCGGTCGTCTCGGTGACCGGATCGGCCGCCGCACCACCCTGATCGTCACCACGCTGGTGATGGGCATCGGAACCGGGCTGATCGGCCTGCTGCCCACGTACGACCAGATCGGTGTGCTCGCCCCGATCCTGCTGGTGCTGCTGCGGATCTGCCAGGGCCTCGGCGCCGGCGCCGAGTTCGGTGGCGCCTCGACGCTGCTGGCCGAGCACGCCCCGCCCGGAAAGCGCGGCTACTACGCGTCGTTCGCGCAGACGGGTGTCCAGATCGGACTGATCCTCGGCACGGTCGCGTTCCTCCTCGTCGGCCTGCTGCCCGACCGCGAGCTCGAGTCCTGGGGCTGGCGGATCCCGTTCCTGCTCAGCTTCCTGATGATTTTCGTGACGTTGTACGTGCGGCTGCGCGTCACCGAGTCGCCGGTGTTCCGCCGCATGGAGCAGAGCCGCACCGTCGTGCCGACGCCGGTGGTGGAGACGCTCCGCCGCTACCCGCGCAGCTTCCTGGTCGGCATCGGCGCGCACATCTGCGACACGGCGATCGTCTACATCTTCGCCACGTTCATCGTCGCGTACGTGACCGACGAGCTCGGTCTCAGCCGCGCCACCGCGCTGACCGGCGTCATCATCATGGGCCTGGTGGTGACCGCGAGTCAGCCGTTCTACGGCGCGCTCAGCGACCGGATCGGCCGCAAGCCGCTCAACGTCTTCAGCGTGGTGTTCACCGCGGTGTTCGCGTTCCCGTTCTTCTGGCTGGTCAACACCGCCGAGCCCGTGCTGATCTGGCTGGGCCTGGCGATCGCCGGCGGCGTCGGCTTCGCGCCGATGATCGCGGTGCAGCCGGCCTTCTACGCCGAGCTGTTCGGGGCCGGCGTGCGCTACACCGGCTTCGCCGCGTCCCGCGAGATCGGCGCCGCCATCTCCGGCTTCTCGCCGCTGGTGGCCGCGGCCCTGCTCCGCGAGGGCGACGGCTCGCCGTGGCTGGTCGCGCTCTGGATCATCGCGACCGCGGCCGTCTCCCTGGTGGCGTTCCTGTTCGCCAAGGAAAGCCGGACGATCGACATCGGCGCCGTGCACCACGAGCCGGATCAGCCGGCCGCGACCCCGGCGCGGGCGTCGTGAACCTCACCGGCGCGGTGGCGGTGGTCACCGGCGGCGGCACGGGCATCGGTCGCGCCGTCGCGCGGTCGCTCGCCGCGGCCGGGGCCGAGGTCGCCGTCACCTATGCCCACTCGGCCGCGGAGGCCAAGGCGACGGCGGCCGAGATCGGCGCACTGGCCGTGCCGCTCAACGTCGGCGACGAGACGCAGGTCCGGGCGGCCGCCCACCGGGTGCTGCGCGAGCTGGGCCGGGTCGACGTGCTGGTCAACAACGCCGCGCGTACGCACGCCGTCGAGCACGCCGACCTCGACGGCCTGACCGACGCGATGTGGCACGAGATCCTGGACGTCAACGTGGTGGGCCCGTACCGCTGCGTGCGCGCCCTGGCCCCGGCGCTGCGGGCCGCCCGGGGCGCCGTGGTCAACGTCAGCTCCATCTCGGCGTACCGGGCCGGCGGCTCGTCGATCGCCTATGGCGTGAGCAAGGCGGCCCTGTTGCAGCTGACCCGCAACCTGGCGGCCGCGCTGGCCCCGGAGGTCCGCGTCAACGCGGTGGCGCCCGGCACGGTCGACACCCGCTGGCAGACGAGCCTGCACGGCGAGTCCGGCTTCGCCACCCGGCGCGCGGCTGAGGAGCCACAGATCCCGCTCGGCCGGGTCGCGACCCCGGAACACGTCGCCCAGGCCGTCCTCGGCCTGCTCACCATGGACGACGTCACCGGCGAGACCATCATCGTCGACGGCGGAAAACACGTGCGCTACTAGGCGGTCAGCACCGAGACGGCCATCGCCACGTAGAGGAAGCCGGCGGTGGCGACCGCCAGGCCCGCGACCGCGGGGGTCCAGGCGGCGACGGCCGCCCACCGGCGGGTGCGCGCAGCCAGGGCGCCGAAGCCGCGGACCGTGACCATCCCGACGGCGGTCAGCGTGACCGCCATGCCGACGCCGAACGCCAGCACGAGGACCAGGGCGTCCACCGAGCGACCGGTGAGCAGACCGCTGACCAGCAGCAGAAACGCCGACGGTGACGGCAGCAGGCCGCCCGAGAGGGCAAGGGCGACGAGGCCCTGACGCGACCACGGATCGGTCGCCTCGTCCGGGCCGTGTGAGTGGCCGTGCGGGTGTGCGTGCGAGTGGCCGTGGGCGTGCTGGTGGCGGTGCCGGAGCTGGCGCCAGGCCAGGCGGCCACCGACCGCGATCACCACGAGGCCGGCCGCGACCTGCAGCCAGGCGGTGAGCGACCTGGTGCTCATCGACATGCTCAGGCCCACCCAGACCAGGGCGAGCACCAGCACGGAGAACGTGTGCATCACCGCGACGATCACGCCGAGCCGCAGCGCGTCGCGGTAGCGGCCGTGCGTGCCGACCAGGTACGCCGCGGTGATGGTCTTGCCGTGCCCAGGGGCCACCGCGTGCGCCGCGCCGACGCCGAGCGCGACCAGCAGCAACAGCCAGAAGACGGCGCCGCCGTCGAAGAGGGTGATCAGCCGGTTGTCCAGCCCGTCGAGCCCGGTCACGCGGACCTCCGGCGGCGCCACAGCACGAACGCGACGCCGACCAACACCACGACGCCCGTGCCGACGGCCATCCACAGCACCGCGCCGCGGCCGGCCGACCCGGTGAACCGCAACTGCTGCTCCGGCGTCGTGACCGTGAAAAGCGCCTCGGAATCGCCGACCAGCACAGTGCGGTACGCCTCGTCGAGGTCCATCAGCGCGGCCAGCCGGATCCTCACCTCGTCGACCCGCGCCGGGCACGCGTACTCGATGGTGGCGCCCTCGGTCAGCAGATCGGTCAGCTCGCCCAACTCGCCGGGACACGGCTGGCCGGCCTGCCGCACGGTCATCCGCTCCAGCAGATAGGCGTGCACCGCCGCCGAGCGCTGCAGCTTCTGCTCGCCCGTCACGTCGGTCGCCGGGTCGTCGAACGCGCCGACGGACTGGCCGAGCGCGACCCAGTCGTCCTCGGCCGCGTGCCAGACCAGCGTCAGCGACGAGCCGTGCACGGTGACCCGCGCCGTCGACGGTGGGCCGAACGGGTGGGCGGCGGCCGGACTGCCGAGCAGCCCGACGAGCGCCAGCGCGCCGAGCGCGCCGAAAACCAACCGTCTCAACGATTTCTCCTCGCAAACCGCAAACCGCAACCCGCAAACCGTGAGCCGAGAGCGGGCCGGCCCGCGAACAGGCCGGCCCGCACCGAGCTGTTACTTCTGGACGGTGATCACCGGGCTGGAGATCCGCTGGTTGCGGCTCTCCAGGTAGACGGTGTGCCGGCTGCCACCGGAAGCGCTGCCCGGCAGGGCGAACGAGTAGGTCAACCGGCCCAGCTCGTCGGCCTTCTTGGTGGCGACGAGGATGCCCGGCTTGCCCTCGGCGGTGCTGGTCTTGCGCAGGTAGATGTCGACCGACTCGCCGGGGTCGTAGCCGTAGGCGGTGACACCGAGCTTGCTGCCGGCCTTCGGCGAGGTGGTGCTCACCTGCACGTGCTCACCGGTGGTGGTCTCCGGCGTGCGCCACTCGTTGACGGTGCGCTGGCCCGCGTCGTTCTTGCGGACGACCACGCCGTCGAAGTGCTGACCGTTGGCGAACCGGGCCTCGTAGGTCAGCGAGTCCGCCTTGACGTCGATCATCTGGTACAGCTGGGCGTCCTCGGTCTTGGCCATGATGTCGGCGCCGTTGTCGGTCCACACGGAACCGTCCACGTCGTACATCTTGCCGCCGGAGACGGAGACGGCGTAGACGGTGCTGTTGTGCACCAGTGCCGTCTGCTTCGAGGCGGTCGTGCCGCCCCGGCCGTAGGTGTGGTCATGGCCCTGCAGCACCAGGTCCACGCCGTACTTCTCGAACAGCGGACCCCACTGCGCCCGGACGATCGGGTTGTTGCGGCCCTCGGCGGTCGAGTAGACGGGGTGGTGGAAGGTCACCACGGTCCACTTGTTGGGGTTGTCCTTGAGCAGGCCCTCGAGCCACGCGGTCTGCGCCGCCATGACCTCTGGGATGCTCTGCACGTTGGTGTTCAGCCCGATGAACCGCACACCCTGGTAGTCGGTGTAGTAGGCGGTCGACTCCAGCGCGGCCTGGTCACCCCACGCCGGGCCGTTCTCCGGGTACGGGAACTGCGGCGCCCAGAACGACGACAGGTTGCTGCCGCTGTACTCGTGGTTGCCGGTCACCGAGATGTTGTTGATCTGGCCGTCGATGAAGCCGCCGGCCTTGTACCACTGGCCCCACTGCTCCTCGCTGTTGGCGGAGTCGATGAGGTCACCGGCGTTGACGATCGCCTTGGCCTGCGGCCGGTCGGCGAACGCCTGGCGGAACACCCGCGGTACGGCGCTGTCGATGTAGTTCTGCGCGTCTCCGTAGTAGATGAACGAGAACGGCTCGAAGCCCGCGGCGGCGGTGGTGAAGTCGATCCACTCGCTCCAGTTGGTGCCGTCGCCGACCCGGTACGTGTAGCGGGTGTCGGGCTTGAGCTCGGTGAACTCCACGTTGTGGTACGTCGAGGCGTACCCCAGCGACGTGTTGACCGGCGTGTTCGCGAACGCCCGCACGGTGCGCACCGCGCCGGCGGCCGGCGCGACGTCGCCGAGCGCCTTGGGCGCCTCGAGGATCTGCGCCTGCGCCCACTCGGCGGACGCCTCGGCCCGCCACGAGACGCGCTGGCTGGTCGCGGGCTTGTCGGTCGGGATCAGGATGATGCGGTCCGGCACCGGGGTCGGCTTGTAGTACTCCGCGGCCGGGAACTTGGTCGGGGCCGCGTCACCGAACGCGGTCGGTCCGAAGGCGACGCCACCGGCGAACAGCGCGGCGGCGCCGATGGCGGCGATGGCCGCCCGGCGACGCCCCGTGCTCCAGGGCCTCTTGACCTCAGTCAACTTCGTGTCCCCCCTCAGGGATCGGGTCGTCTGCCACCGGCAGGAGCGCGGTGGGACAACGCGCATTGAGCCAAAGCAGAGCGACGGCCACCGGACCTCGACGTGGCCTCGGGGTGAACTGCAAGCCGCCTGATAGCCCGCTGGACGCCGGCCATCCCGGCGCCGCCGGCCGGACATCCGGCGTTCAGTGGGCCCGCCTACGGTCCCGGGGTGTCCGTTAACCGTTGGGTCGGGTTGGCGGCCAGCGTGCTCTCGCTCAGCACCCTGTTCGCCACACCGCCCGCCGCGCCGGTGAAGAAGACCGACGCCTTCCTCGACGCCGAGACCACCGGCGTGCTCACCATCGAGGCCACCGAGTGCTTCGACGATCCGGTGTACGACCGCCGGGCGAACGACCGCGTCGTCGTCTACGTGCCGTGCGTGGACGGCGCCGACAACCAGGCGTACGGGTTCGTGCACGCGCCGGACGGCCCGTTCGACCGGCCGGCCGTGGCCGCGCTGGCCTGGTCGCGCTGCGGGCAGGCGTTCGACCGCCTGTGGCACGGCGCGGGCCGCGCTGGCCTCGACTTCTATCCGGTGCTACCCACCGCCGAAACCTGGGCCGACGGCGACCGCGTCATCATGTGCGTGGTCTACCGCCCCACCGGCAAGCTGCCGGACTCTGTCCTGCCCTTAGCCCTTGGTGGAACCCAGGGTGAGTCCTGACACGAACTGCCGCTGCAGCACGAAGAAGACCAGCAGCGTCGGCAGCGCGACGATGATGGAGCCCGCCGAGAGCAGGTTGTAGTCGGTGAAGAACTCGCCGCGCAGGTTGTTGAGCGAACTCGTGATCGGGAACTTGTCGCCGTCGGAGAGCAGCACGGTGGCCCAGAAGAACTCGTTGTAGATCCAGGTCACCTGCAGCGTGGTCAGCGCGGCCAGCGCCGGCCGCACCAGCGGCAGGGTCAGCCGGAAGAACTGCCGGGCCACGCCGGCGCCGTCGACCTCCGCCGACTCGTACAGCTCGTGCGGGATGGTCTTCATGTAGTTGCTCAGCACCAGCGTGCAGAAGCCCAACTGGAAGGCCGTGTTGACGAGCACGAGCCCGGTGTACGTGTCGAGCAGGTCGACTTCGCGGAAGGCGCGGTAGACGGGGATCAGCAACGCCTGCGGTGGCAACAGGTTGGCGGCCACGAAGATGCCGAGCAGCGTGAGGTTGAGCTTGAAGCTGAAGCGGGCGATGACGAACGCCGCGCAGGCCGACAGGAACAGCGTCAGCACGACGGCCGGCACCGTGATGTAGAGGGAGTTGAGGAACTTCTCGCCGAACTCTGCGCGCTGCCAGGCGTCGACGTAGTTCTGGAACGTGAAGCCACCGAACGAGAAGTAGCCGTGCGTGCCGGTGTAGCTGTAGTCGCGCAGCGAGTTGAACAGCCCCCACAGCAACGGGACGAGCCAGCCGACGGCCATCACGGCCAGGAACGCGTGCAGCACGAGCCGGGGTCTCATCGGTCGTCTCCCCTCGTGGTGGCGCGCAGATGAATGACGACGTAGAGCGACGAGATCAGCAACATGATGGTCGCCAGCGCCGAGCCGAACCCGATCCGGCTGGCCTCGCCGATGATGTTCTGGGCGACCAGGGCCGCGATCACCTCCAGGCCGTTGCGGCCCTTGTTGACGATCCAGACGATGTCGAACGCGCGCAGCGACTCGATGATCGTGATGACCAGGACGATGAGGTTGATCGGCCGGAGCACCGGAAAGATGACCGAGAAGAACGTCCGGGACTCGCTGGCGCCGTCGACGCGCGCCGCCTCGCGCAGCCCCGGGTCGACCGCCTTCAGGCCGGCCAGGTAGATCAGCATGATGTAGCCGGTGTGCTTCCACGCCGTGGCGACGAGGACCGCCCACAGGTTGACGTTCGGATCGCCGTACCAGTCGACCTGGGTGCCGAGCACCGCGTTGAGCAACCCCTGGTCGCGGGAGTAGATGAGCTGCCAGATGAAGCCGGTCAGCGCCAGCGACAGGATGACCGGCAGGTAGAACGCCGTCTGGTAGAAGCGGCTGCCGCGGATCTCCTTGTCCAGCAGCACCGCCAGGAACATGCCGAGCGGCGTGGGGATCAGGAACAGGAAGCCGACCCAGATCAGGTTGTGCCAGATCGCCGGCCAGAACGGCGGGTAGATCGTGGCGATGTTGCGGTAGTTCTCGACGCCGATCCAGTCGATGCTGCCGATCCCGCCGAACCCCTCCCACCGCGAGAAGGACAGCGCGACCGAGGCCAGCGCCGGGAGCCAGACCAGCAGGACCACGAACACCAGCGGTACGCCGATCATCAGGCCGACGACGCCCCGGTCGCGCACGGTCAACCGTCTGCGCCGCAGTCGCCTTCGCATGCGCATGGCGCCTCCTCGTTGATCAGGCCCTTGCATGATCGTAACCATCAATATTTACTGACGTAACGTTGTAGCGGCGCGAAGATTGGTGCTGATCATGCGAAAGCCGCTGTCGTTCCTGGCCGCCGCGCTGCTCGCCGCGGCCACGTTGACGGTCACCGCCCCGGCGCACGCGGCCACCCCGGTGGTCCCGATCACCGCGCCGCCCATGGGCTGGAACAGCTGGAACCGGTTCGGATGCGACATCGACGAAAACCTGATCAAACAGACCGCCGACGCGATCGTGGCGAACAACCTCGACGACCTCGGCTACCGCTACGTCAACATCGACGACTGCTGGATGGCGTCGACCCGAGACGCGCAGGGCCGGCTGCAGCCGCACCCGACCCGGTTCCCGGGCGGCATCAAGGCGCTGGCCGACTACGTGCACGCCCGGGGGCTCAAGCTCGGCATCTACGAGTCCGCCGGCACCGCCACCTGCCAGGGCCTGCCCGGCAGCCTCGACCACGAGGTGATCGACGCCAACACGTTCGCCGCGTGGGAGGTCGACCTCCTCAAGTACGACAACTGCAACAACCAGGGCCGGCCCGACGCCGCGCGCTACAAGGCGATGGGCGACGCGCTCAAGGCCTCCGGGCGGGCGATCGTCTACAGCATCTGCAACTGGGGCCTGGCCGAGCCGTGGGTGTTCGCTCCCCAGGTCGGCGGCAGCCTGTGGCGCACCACCGGCGACATCACCGACACCTGGGGCAGCGTGCTCTCGCTGCTCGACCAGCAGGTCGGCCTCGAGCCGTTCGCCCGCAACAACGGCTTCAACGACCCCGACATGCTCGAGGTCGGCAACGGCGGGATGACCGCGACCGAATACACGGCCCACTTCAGCCTCTGGGCGCTGCTCAACGCGCCGCTGTTGCTGGGCAACGACCTGCGGTCCATGTCCGCGCAAACCCTCGGCATCATCCGCAACGCCGAGGTCATCGCCGTCAACCAGGACTGGGGCGGGTCACAGGGCCGCAAGGTCCGCGACTTCGGCGACACCGAGGTGTGGGCCAAGCCGATGAGCGACGGCGGCGCCGCGGTCGTGCTCTTCAACCGGTCCGCGGCCAGCGCCACGATCACCACCTCGGCCGCCGAGGTCGGCTTGGGCGGCTCCAGCTCCTACGCCCTGCGCAACCTGTGGACCGGCGCCACCTCTTCTTCCGCGGGTCCCGTGTCGGCGACCGTGCCGGCCCATGGTGTCGCGATGTTCCGCGTCAACCGGTCCGGCGGGCTGGCCGCCGCGCCCGCCGCCGGCACGCACCAGGTCGGCGACCTGGCCTGGCTGGCGTCCAGCAACTTCTGGGGCCCGGCCGAGCGCAACCGGGCCAACGGCGAGCAGGCGGCCGGCGACGGCGGCCCGCTGACCATCAACGGCGCCACCTTCGCCAAGGGCGTGGGCGTCCACGCCGACAGCGCCGTCCACCTCTATCTCGGTCGCGCCTGCCCGCTGTTCGCCGCCTCCGTCGGCATCGACGACGAGGTGACCAACGCGGCCGCTTCCGCCCGCTTCCAGGTGTACGGCGACGGCAAGCTCCTCGCCCACAGCGGGATCAAGCGGGCGGCCGACGGCCCGACCCGCCTGTCGGTGGCCACGGGTGGATACACCACATTGGAGCTGCGCGTCACCGATGGCCGCGACAGCGCCAACTACGACCACGCCGACTGGGGCGCGGCGACGCTGACCTGCACCGCGCCCGGCACGGGCTCGAACCCGGCCTTCAGCGGCGCCAACGGCTGGGGTCCGGCCGAGCGTGACCAGTCCAACGGCGAGCAGGCCGCCGGTGACGGCGCGGTGCCGACCGTGGGCGGGGTCAGCTACGTTCGGGGCATCGGCACGCACGCGCCGGCCGATCTGACCGTCAACCTCGGCGGGTCCTGCGAGCGGTTCACCGCCGTCGCGGGCATCGACGCCGAGGTCACGTCGGCCACCGCCCGCGTGGTCTTCTCGGTCGTGGCCGACGGTGTCACGCTCTGGACCAGCCCGGCGGTCACGGTCGCCTCCGGCCCGGCGGTCGCCGACGTCGACGTGACCGGCCGCGGCGCGCTGCGCCTCGTGGTCGGCGACGGCGGCAACGGCATCGACTACGACCACGCCGACTGGGCCGACGCCCGCCTCCTCTGCTGACGTTCCGCACCACCCCATCTCGTCCAACGGAGGATCAGATGAAACAGCAGTCCCCTTCCCCGGCACTCTTCGGCATGCCCGTGCCCCGACGATCCGTGCTCCTCGGCGCCGCCGCCCTGGCGTCCGCGCCCGCCCTCGCCGCCTGCGGCTCCGACGACGACGGCGGGTCGGGCGGGGAGAGCGGCGGGCAGGTGACGTTCGGGTCCAACGAGGTCGGCTCGACGTTCGCCAAGCAGCGGCAGGCCGCGGTGGCCGACTTCCAGGCCAAGAACGCGGGGTTCACGGTCAAGCTCAACGAGATCGACCACAACACGTTCCAGGAGAACATCAACAACTACCTGCAGGGCAACCCGGACGACGTGTTCTCCTGGTTCGCCGGCTACCGGATGCGGTTCTTCGCCCGGCGTGGGCTGATCGGCGACATCAGCGACGTGTGGCCGCTCGACGGGGTCGCCGACTCGTTCAAGACGGCGTCGACCGGCGACGACGGCAAGCAATACTTCGTGCCGCAGTCCTACTACCCGTGGGCGATGTTCTATCGCAAGAGCGTCTGGACCGAGCGCGGCTACACCCCGCCCACCACGCTCGACGAGCTGGCCACGCTGGCCGACAAGATGAAGGCCGACGGGCTCGCGCCGATCGCGTTCGCCGACAAGGACGGCTGGCCCGCGATGGGCACGTTCGACATCCTCAACATGCGGATCAACGGCTACCAGTTCCACATCGACCTGATGGCCGGCAAGGGGTCCTGGGAGAGCGCGGAGGTCAAGAAGGTCTTCGACACCTGGGCCCAGCTGCTGCCGCTGCACCAGCCGGACTCGCTCGGCCGCACCTGGCAGGAGGCCGCGCAGGCGTTGCAGCAGAAGAAGGCCGGCATGTACCTGCTCGGCACGTTCCTCATCGACCAGTTCCCGCAGAACGAGCGGGAGGACGTTGACCTGTTCACCTTCCCGGCGGTCGACCCGGCGATCGGGTCCGACGCCATCGACGCGCCGATCGACGGCTTCTGCATGAGCGCCGAGCCCGACAACGAGGGCGGCGCCAAGAAGCTGCTGGCCTATCTGGCCAGCCCGGCCGCGGCGGCCGAGGCCAGCAAGCTCGGCGAGCCGTTCATCTCGTCCAACACCAAGGCCGACACCAGCGCCTATTCGACGCTGCAGAAGAAGTCGGCAGAGCTGGTCGGCAGCGCCAAGAACATCGCCCAGTTCCTCGACCGCGACACCCGGCCGGACTTCGCGTCGACGGTCATCATCCCGGCGTTCCAGGAGTTCATCCGCAAGCCCGGCGACGCCGCCACCATCCTGAAGAGCGTCGAGAGCCAGAAGAAGTCGATCTTTATCGACTAGGTGCCGTCGGTGGCGTAGTAGACGGCGTCGAGCAGGTCGGTCGGTGGGTGCAGGACCGTCGAGATCGGCACGCCGATCCACACGTCGGTCCGGCGCACGATCCGGCGCAACGTGCGGGCCTCCGCCGGAGCGGTGGAGGGCCGCACGACCACCACCGGCTTCTGGCCGTCGACCCGATAGACGAACGCGTCGATCCGGCGCACCTCGGCCCGGCAGAGGTGGTCGTAGAGCTCCTCGGTGGCCGGCAGCTCGGCCTCGGCCGGCTGCCGCCACGCGTCGGCCGGTCCGTCGACGACCCGCTGGAAGAGGGTGGTGGCCAGCTCGTTGAGCTCGGCCACCGGCAGGCCGGCCAGCACCGGCCCGGTCGCCGGGTCCGGTGGCGGGTCGGCCCGGAGCATGAGCTGCGGCTCGGGCTGGACGTCGGCATCGGGTTCGGGGGTCGCATCCGGCTCGGTCCGTAGCCATGGCCCAGGATCGTCGGGCGGGAACGGCGGAATGGGCTCGATCGACAGCACCGGTGGCGGTTCGAGCGCCGGCTCGGCTGCCCGGTGCGCCGGTTCGGGCGTGCCGGGCGCGACCTCGGGGTCGGGCTCGGCGGGCACACCGCCACCGAGGTCGTGGTCGAAGTCGGCTGCGGTCAGGAGGTCGGGGTCGGTGCGCGGGTCCGGGATCGGGACCGTCGGCGGCTCGGGGTCCGGTTCCGCGTGGCGGGCGCGGTCAGCCTGGGACTCCACCCGGTTGGGGAGGTCGGGGCCGGGCTCCGTGCGTACCGCCGCCTCCGGAAGTGGATCCGGCCTCGACAGCTTGAGCCGGCGGGCGATGTCGGCCAACCCACTCGGCGGCAGGTCGGTCAGCATCACCCGTCGGTGGACGGTCGGCAGCGAATCACCGTCGACCTCGTCCTCTTGCCAATCCTCCGGAGACTCCGAAACCTCGCGCACGGGTGGTGACCCCTTCCCTACGGCATCGCCGTCCACCGTAGGGCCGGATCCGGGGCAGGCACGACGGACGCCGTGTGCGGCGGACCCCGATCGGGTTCAGCGATTCACCAATTCGCGTACGGCCTTGACAATCTCGCCCGGCGCTTCCTCGGCCATGAAGTGGCCGGCGGTGGTCGTGCGGTGCACCAGGTCCGGCGCCCAGGCCCCCCACAGCGCCGCCGCGTCGTAGCCGAGCGCCGCGCCCCAGTCCTGCTGCACCACCGTGACCGGCATGCTCAGCCGGCGCCCCGCGGCCCGGTCCGCCCGGTCGTGCGCGACGTCGATGCCCGCCGACGCCCGGTAGTCCGCCACGATCGACGGCACCGCGGCGCGGGAGGCAGCCAGATAGTGCGCGCGTACCTCCGGCGGGACCGCGCCCTGGTCCCCCGCCCAGGCGTCGAGGAACGAGCCGAAGAACGCGTCCGCGCTGGCCTCGATCATCCGCTCCGGCAGGCCGGGCGGCTGCGCCATCAGATAGAGGTGGTACGCCACGGCGGCGTCGACGCCGTGCAGCACGTCCCACATGTCCAGCGTCGGCAGCACGTCGAGGCTGGCCAGATGGGTGATCGTCGACGGGTGGTCGAGGCCGGCGCGGAACGCGACCAGCGCGCCCCGGTCGTGGCCGACGAGGGCGAACCGCTCGTGGCCGAGCGCCCGGGCCAGCGCGACCACGTCGGCGGCCATCGTGCGCTTCGAGTAGGTGTCGGCCGACCGGGCCGCGGGCTTGTCGCTGTCGCCGTAGCCGCGCAGGTCGGGGCAGATCACCGTGTGGTCGGCGGCCAGATCCGCGGCGACGTGCCGCCACATCAGGTGGGTCTGCGGGAAGCCGTGCAACAGCACGATCGGGCGACCCGAACCGCCCACCGCGGCCGAGAGCGCCACGTCACCGTCCACGGGCACGCGGTGCGGGGTGAAGCCGGGAATCGTACTCATGATCAAAGGTCCTCTCCTGATCGGTCGAGGCCAAGCGTGCCGATGGCGGATGAGCAACCGATGAGCGCGCTACGTTGACCTGCGTGCCTGTCGGTTTCGGCGTACTCGGCCCGGTCGTCGCCTGGTCGACGACCGGCGTGCCGGTCGACCTGCGCGGGCCCCGGCATCGCGCCGTGCTGGGCCGCCTGCTCGCCGCCCGCGGCCGGGTGGTCCCGGTCACCCGGCTGGTCGACGACCTGTGGGAGGACCCACCGGCGGGCGCGGTGAGCGCCGTCCGCACCTTCGTGGCGGCCCTGCGCCGGGCGTTGGAGCCCGACCGGCCACCCCGCACCGCACCGACGCTGCTGGTCACCGAGGGCCCGGGGTACGCGCTGCGCGCGGAGCCGGACGCCGTCGACGCCTGGCGGTTCGAGGCGGCGGTCGAGGCGCGGCCCGAGCTGGATCGGCTGGAGGCGGCGCTGGGTTGGTGGCGCGGGCCCGCGTACGCCGGGTTGGACGAGCCCTGGGCCCGGGCCGAGCGGGCCCGGCTCGAGGAGCTCCGGCTGCACGCCGTCGAGCTGCGCGCCGAGGCGCTGCTCGCCGCCGGCCGGGCCGCGGACGCCGTGCCCGACCTCGACGCCCACGTCGCCGCGCACCCGTGGCGGGAGAACGCCTGGCGGCTGCTGGCATCCGCGCTGTGGCGGGCCCAGCGGCAGGCCGACGCCCTCGCGGTGCTGCGCCGGGCCCGCGACCTGCTGCGCGACCAGCTCGGCATCGACCCCGGCCCGGAGCTGCGCCGCCTGGAGACCGACATCCTCCAGCAGGCGGGGCCGCCCGAGGCGCCGGGCGTGTGGTCGACGGTGGCGGCGGCGTACGACCGCACCGTGTCGTCCGCCGCCCCCGCCCGACTGGAATCCACAGTGGACCTGCTGCGCGGCCTGGCCGTCGGCGGTGGGCTGGAGGCGGCGCGCGGCCAGCGGTTGGCCACGATCGAGGCGGCGGAGCGGCTGGGCGACCCGGAGCTGACCGCGCGGGTGATCGGCGGCTACGACGTGCCCGCCAGCTGGCCGCGCTCCGACGACCCCGCGCAGGCCGCCGGGGTCGTGGCCGCCGCGGCGCGGGCATTGGCCGCCCTGCCGCCGGCCGCGCCGGAGTCGGTCCGGGCCCGGCTGCTGGCCACGATCGCGGTCGAGTCGCGCGGCACCGGTGACCCACGCGGGCGGGCGGCGGCCGAGGAGGCCGAGCGGATCGCCCGCCGGCTGGGTGACCACGGGCTGCTCGCGTTCGCGCTGAACGGGGTCTACCTGCAGACCTTCGAGCGGTGCGGGCTGGCGCCGGAGCGGGACCGGGTCGGCGTGGAGCTGGTCGACCTGTCGGCCCGGCACGGGCTCGCGTCGTTCGAGATCCTCGGCCATCTGGTGCGGTTGCAGTCCCGGTCCGCGGTCGGCGACTTCGCGGCGGCGGACGAGCACGCGGCGGCGGCGGACCGCCTCGCCGCACGGCACGGGCGGCCCCTGGTGGGCGCGTTCACGGGTTGGTACGCGGCGTTGCAGCTCGCGGCCGGCGGCGCGCCGGCGGAGGCGGCCTACCGCAGTGCGGCGGACAGCTTGCGCGGCGCCGGGATGCCGGGGGTCGAGCAGGGCCTGCTTCCCTTGTCCTTGCTGTGTTTGCGGCTCTGGCACGACGAGCCGCTGGACCTGACCGCGGACGGATCGAGTGATGGAGGTTGGGGGCCGTACCTGCCCTGGGTTCGGCCCTTGCTGTTGACGCGGGTGGATGCGGCCGCGGCCGCGTTGCGGAAGGCGCCGGATCCGCCGCCGGATCTGGTGCAGGAGGCGCTCTGGTGTCTGGTCGGTCGGGCCGCGATCCGCGTGGGTGACCGTGAGCGGATCGCCCGCGCGCACGCCGCGTTGCTGCCGGCCGCCGGCGAGCTGGCCGGCGCCGGCAGCGGGATGCTCACCGCCGGGCCGGTTGCCGACCATCTGGCGCGACTGGCTGCCGCGCTCTGATCCGGGCGTCCGCGGCGCGCAGCACCCGTGGCACGAGTCCACGATGGACGGTGGACAGCGGTGGCCAGGCGAGCTGGGCGACGCGGTGCGCGTACCGGACGATGGTCGTCAGCGACACCGACCCGGCGCGCGCGTGGACGACCAGGTTGGCGCTGATGAGCCACGAGTCGGCGACGAGCCGGATCCAGTCGTCGCCGCGCGCGTCGATCACCCAACCGGCCACGGTCTCGGGCGAGCGCTCGGGGCGCAGGCGGAGGCCGAGCACTACCCGCCAGATGAAAATCTCGCCGAGGCTGGGCACGTCGCCGAACATGGCACGCGCCCATTGCTCGGGGGTCGCTTCGGCCGTCGTGGCCAGGCTGAACTCGTCGGTGTAGTCCATCGCCGCGCCTCCCAGGATATACGCTACCGTATAACCTCAGCTTAGCGCTGTTATACGGTGGCGTATATAGAAGGTGGCAGAGGATGGGCGCGCTGCGCACGACGCGGGAGCAGTGGATCGAGGCCGGCCTGCGCGCGCTGGCCGACGGCGGCCCCGACGCCGTGCGGATCGAGGCGCTGGCCAAAGGGCTGGGCGTGACGAAGGGCGGCTTCTACGGGTTCTTCGCCGACCGGGAAGCGCTGCTGGAGGCCATGCTCGACACGTGGGAGCGGGAGAGCACCGACGAGGTGCTCGACCGCGTCGAGCGCGAGGGCGGCGACCCACGCACGATGATCACGCGGGCCGGCCGGCTCACCTTCTCGAGCGACCGGCTGCTGCCGATCGACCTGGCGGTACGCGACTGGGGTCGCCGCGACCCGGCGGTGGCCGAGCGCCTGCGCCGGGTCGACAACCGCCGCATGGGCCTGCTGCGCGAGCTGATCGGCACGCTGCACGCCGACCCCACCGACGTCGAGGCCCGCGCCCTGCTCGCGTTCTGCCTCGCGATCGGCGAACACTTCCTCGCCGCCGACCACGGCGCCCACCCGCGCCGCGACGTCCTGCGTCGGGCGGCCGACCTGCTGTTCTAGCTGGTTGCCGCGCGGGCCCGCTGGTAGTGGCGGCGCGCCTTCATCCGGTTGCCGCAGATGGCCATCGAGCACCAGCGAGCCGTGTTGGTGCGGCTGCGGTCGAGCAGATAGAGCCGGCACTCGTCGTTGGCGCACGGCCGCAGCCGCCCCGGGCTCTGCTTGGCCAGGGCGTCCCAGGTGAGGATCGCGCGCACGGCCAGGTCGCGGTCGGCGGGGACGTCGGCGTTCCAGGTGATGCCGTCGGGGGTCATCGCCGGCTCCAGCGTGACACCCGTGAGCAGCGGGGCCAGTGTGTCCGGCGGCGCCTCGCCGCGGATCACCGCTTGCAGGGCGTCGCGGGCGGCCAGGACGTGCTGGCGCTCGCGCCGGGTGCCGCGGCCGCCGGCCTGGATCAGCCAGTCGCGGGCCGCCGCGGGATCGGCGAGCGCGTCGAGCCGCTCTCCGTCGACGACCGGTGTGCTGTTGAGTATGGCGAGCAGCAGATCCTCGTCCGACATTTTCCGCACCTAACCTCCGCGAACCTGTTGACAGGTTAGTCGGATCGGTGGAGGGTGGCTAGATGTAACCGCCTATGGCTCTGACGGGGGTTAGAAAAATGACCGTTCACTACAGGCAGGTCGAGGTCGACGGCCGGCGGCTCTTCTACCGGGAGGCCGGACCGCGCGACGCGCCCACGGTGGTGCTGCTGCACGGCTTCCCGACCAGCTCACACATGTTCCGCGACCTGATCCCGCTGCTGGCGACGCGCTACCACGTGCTCGCGCCGGACCATCTCGGCTTCGGCTTCTCCGACGCGCCACCGGCGGACGAGTTCGACTACACCTTCGACGCGCTGGCCGACCTGACCCGCGGGCTGCTGCGCGAGCTCGGCGTCGGCCGCTACGCGATCTACGTGCACGACTACGGCGCGCCCATCGGGTGGCGGCTGGCGATCGCCGACCCGGCCGCGGTGACGGCGATCGTGACGCAGAACGGCAACGGCTACGAGTCGGGCTTCGTCGACGAGTTCTGGGCGCCCGTGCGCGACTTCTGGGCCGACCCGTCTCCGTCCACCGAGGCCGGTGTCCGCCAGGCCCTCACGCTCGAGATGATCCGCTGGCAGTACCTGCACGGCGTACCCGATGAAAGCGTCGTCTGCCCGGACACCTGGCAGCATGACCACGCGCTGGTGTCACGCCCCGGCAACGACGCGGTGCAGGTGCGGCTGTTCGCGGACTATGCGGGCAACGTGGCGCTCTACCCGAAGCTGCACGCCTACCTGCGCGACAGCGGCGTGCCGGTGCTGGCGGTCTGGGGCCGCAACGACGGCATCTTCGCACCGGCCGGCGCCGAGGCGTTCGCCGCCGACGCGCACGACGCCGAGATCCACCTGATCGACGGCGGCCATTTCCTGCTGGAGAGCCAGCTCGCGACCGTGGCCGGCCTCGTCGACCGCTTCCTGGAAAGGACGATCCGATGACCACACCCGCCTGGAACCAGGTCTCCGACAAGGACGTCAAGCGCGCGATGAAGGAGTACGACCGGCTGGGCCCGGACCGCTTCTTCGCCGAGCACGGCTTCGCCCCGACGACGACGTACGAGCTCGTGGACGGCGACCGCCGCTACCCGCCGAAGGCGATCCTGGGCACGGCGTACGAGTTCGCGACCGGCCAACGCCTGGCCTCGGGCGACTTCGAGGGCGGCCGTACGGGCGCGGTCAAGGTGCTCGGCACCATGGGCTTCGACGTGCGGCACCGCTGAGGAATCAGGCTTCCGGGTCGTCGCCGGCGTGGATGTCGCGTCGCACGAGCCCGTAGTCGTGGCTGAACTCGATCGGTTGTCCGAAGTGGATGGCAGCGAAATCGCTGTCGACCATGTCAGTCGAGTCGCGGTCGATCGCATAGGTGGTCCGCAGCACCGTGTCGTCGGACCTGTGGTCCTCAATGGACGCGAGGCCGGCCTGACCCGGCGCCCAGGACCCCGAGATGATGGTGGTGAAGCGCAGCTCGAGGGTGCCGGCCCGCGGGCAGTCCCAGGTGAACCTGCTCACCGACATCGCCCGCGCGGCGTTGCTCCACTCGGTCCAGCCGGTGCCGTCGGCCTTCAGCACCAGCGAGCTGGACTCCATGACGCCGTAGTCGTAGGGCCGCGTGTCCCAGAACCCCACCAGCTCGGCATCGATCACGTCAGCCATCCTGGTCGGAAGTAGTCGGGTCCCCAGCAGGTCGCGGTCGCGGGCAGCTCCCACCAGTGCGGCAGTGCCGTCGCGTCCCACGCCGGATCGGGCTGGAACTCGAGCTACCGGCCGTCGAACGGCGGCGCGCCGGCCTGGGCCAGGGCGAGGAGCCGCTCCCCCTCGGCCCGGACGCCGGCGGCCTCGGCGTCATCCCGGAACGCCGGGTGACCCGCCCTCGCCCGAACGTCACTCGCGAACCGTACCCCGCCGTCAATGCGACGACTGACCGCGAAGGCCTTGTTCCGGCCTCCGCGGTCAGGTCCTGAGCGGATCGGGCATGCTAGCGAAGGTCCCGTCGCGCTGCGGCGAGTTCCATGGTGACCTGCGTGAGGCGCTGCTCGGCGGGGCTTGCGACGGTGGCGGTCGTGCTCCGCAGCGCGGCCACGTCGGACAGCATCGTCTTGCTGACGCCGGCCTGGAGCAGCGCCACGCCCCGCACCACGAACGGCAGCGTGAGCAGGGCGAACACGCCGATGGCAGTGTGCAGGAGCAGGCGTGGCCCGGTTCCGCTGCCCAGGCCGATCAGGGTGTTGAGGTCGGTGTTGCCGGGGCTGCGGGGAATGGCCCAGTCGTATGCCCAGGAGAAGACGCCACCCAGCGCGGCGGCCCACCAGGTGACCGTGACCACGAACGCGAAGATCGACAGGACGAACTTGATCATCGCGTGCAGGGCGTCGAGCCAGGACTGGCCGTCGCCGATGACGGTGAGCATGCGTCGGACCGGTCCGGCGTCGGTTGCGGCGGCCCGGTAGGCGGGTCGGATCACCGGCCGGCGGACGACCCGGCCGATGGTCACCCGGTCGAGGTCGGCGAGGCCGCGGGCGAGCAGCAGCGCTCCCGCGAGGACCGGCAGGCCGACGCCGATGGCGATCAGGCCGGCACCCACCGTCAGGCCGACCACGACGGCGACGAACCCGACGACGGCGAGCGGGAAACCCACGATGGCGTACGCGGAGTCGGTCAGCAGTTGACGGACGATGCCACGATGCGCGGTGGTGGTCGGGACCGGGCTGGAAACGATGGCGGTAGTCATGCCATTGACGCTAGGCATCGACCCGCGCCGCCCCCATCCCGTCAGCTTGCCGGTTGACAGTAGGGCTGCCCTCACCGCGGTCGAGACGGTTGCGCAAGATTCGTCAAGGCGCGTGGCCCCGCCGTTCGCGTACGTTGAGCGGCATGACGGAGCTGTTGCGCCTGCTGGCCCTGGCCAACCGGAGCGACGGGGACGTGTCGCTGTCGGTGCTCGCCCGGGGCCGCGCACCGGTCCCGGTTCGACCTGCACCGGCGGCTACGGGCGCTGACCGGTGAGACGCCGAAGGCGTACACCACCCGGGTTCGGCTCGTCCGGGCCGCCGCGGACCTGTTGTCGACCGAACGGTCGATCGCCGGGATCGCGCGGGCGCGGGGGTTCGCGAGCCACGAGGTGTTCACCCGGGCGTTTCGGCGGCACTTCGGCACGACGCCGCGGGCCTATCGGGAGCGCGGTTTTCGCGAGGGCGGCGACGCCGTCGTCCACGCGGCCACGTCCGTGGCGGCCGCACCGTGTGTCGGCCTCTACCGCATGAGCATCCTTCGGAGGAACATTGTGGACCTTGACATAACGCTTGCCGATCAACCGTCCATGGAAGCGCTGGTGATCCGGCGGCGGGTCGCCCGCGACGCCATCGCGGCCGCGCTCGGGGAGGTTCTTCCGGCGGTCTTCGCGTTCGCGCAGCGCGAGGCGGTGGCGTTGGCGGGACCGCCGTTCACCCGCTATCCCGAGATGGGCATGGGCACGGTGCTCCTCGAGGCCGGGTTCCCGGTCGCGGCGGCGCCGTCGGGGCCGCTCGACGACGACCTCGAACTGCTGACCATTCCGGCCGGGCCCGCCGCGGTGACCATCCACCATGGACCCTACGACACCCTGCCGGACACCTACGCCGCGATCGAGCGCTGGCTCGACGCCGAAGGGCACCGGGCCGGCGGGCCGCCGCGGGAGATCTACCTGACCGACCCCGGCGACCATCCCGACCCGGCCACCTGGCAGACCCAGGTCATCCAGCCGATCGCTAAGGGCGACAGACCCTAAGCCTGGAGGGTGTCTCCCACCGGGCGGCGGGCGGCGGCCAGCGCGGGAACGGCGGTCAGCACCGCGATCGCGAGCAGCACCCCGAGCGCGGTCGCGAGGAGCCACCAACCGGGCGGGTACGAGACCTCGTCGCGGCTGACCAACGAGAGCAACCCGACCCCGGCCGGTATCCCCGCCGCGACCCCCGGAACGGCGGGCAGCAGCTGCGCCACCGCCAGGCCCACGGTGGCCTGCGCGGGGGTGGCGCCGAGGGTCCGCGCGACGGCCAGCGGCTGGCGGGCGTCGAGCACCGCGGCCCAGGTGCTGACGACCGCGTTGACGAGCGCCAGCCCGCACAGCACGACGATGACGACGAGGGCCGCCTGGTCCCGCCGCTCGCTGCGCGGGTTGGCCAGCTCCGTGTAACCGAGGTCGAACTGCTCCACGTGCCTGCTGACCACGAGCATGCCGACCAGCGCGGTCGTGGTGATGAGGCTGTTGACGGTGACCAACCGGGCGCGGCGCGGTCGGCGCGCGTTGATCCGCACTCCGATCAGCAGCGCGGTCGGCAGCCTTCGCGACAGCCAGATCCGCCACCGCCGTCGCCGCGGTGGTGCGGCGGCGTCCGCGAGGGCGTGAACGGTGCTGGTCGCCACGGCCCGCGCCACCGGCACTAGCGTCGCGGCCACCGCGATCGTAAGGGCGAAAGCCGTCACCGCGATTACCGTCGGCGTGGCCGGCGGGTGGGCGGTGACGGACCCGATGAGCCCGGCACTGGGGGTGATCAACAAGGGTGCGGCGAACCAGCCCGCCGCGATGCCGATCACGGCCCCGGCGAGCCCCATCGCGAGGTACTCGGCGAGGTGGACGGCGGCGATCATCGCCGGGCCGGCGCCGACGGCCTTGAGCAGTCCGACCCGGCGCCGCTGGCCGATGATCCGGCCCGCGACGATGCCGGTGACACCGGCCAGTGCCATGCCGCTGAGCAGCCAACTGCCGACCAGCAGCGCGGTACGCGCGTCCCGGTAGAGCAGGCCGTTCATGTGGTTGACGTGCTGCCAGGTCGTCACCTCGGTGCCGACGCGGTAGGCGGCACTGGCCGCCGGGTCGGCGAGCCTGAGGTTGAGGGTGTACGACAGCTCCTGGCCGCCCGCGAGCGTCTCGATGTCGCCACGGTCGACCCAGATCAGGCCGCCGCGCTCGACCAGGACGCTGCCCGGGTAGTGCCAGCCGGCGTACGGATAGGTCGCTCGCGCGGCGGTCACCGCGGTCCCCGTGACCCGCAGCGCGTGGCCGTCGACGCTGACCACGTCGCCGGCCCGGACGCCCAGGGCGTCGGCGAACGCACGCTCGACGACCACACCGCCGGGTCGCACCCAGCTCCCGTCGGTCACGACGGGCCGGTCGACCGACACGGGCGCGCTGTCCCGGCCTTCGACGACGACGTGTGCCGACGTGCCGTGCACGGTCATCGTCCGGTAGGCGATCGGGAACGGACCACTGTGGTCGGCGACACCCGGCGCCTCGGCCCGGCGCCTCAGCTCGTCCAACGCGGCCGGCCCGGTCGCCAGCGGAGTCAGGATCACGTCCGGGCCGGCGGTGGCGGCGCGGGTCTGCTGGTAGGGCCGGTCGGCGACCTCGGCGAGCGTCAGCCCGAGGGTCAGCGTGGCGGAGGCGGCGGTGATGGCGACGATCAGCAGGACCGCTTCGACGGGCCGCCCGCGCAGGTCGCGCAGCAGCAGCCGGCCGACGAGCAGGAGACGACCGAGCACGTCAACGCAATCCGCTGTAGATCGTGCCAGCGGCGGCGAGCCGGGTGTCGTCGGCGAGCGCGCCGTCACGCATGGCGATCACCCGGTCGGCCACGGCAGCGATGCGGGCGTCGTGGGTGACCACTACGAGCGTCTGTCCCGCCGAGCGCAGGTCCTCGAAGAGTCGCAGCACCTCCAGCGTGGCGGCGCTGTCCAGGTTGCCGGTGGGCTCGTCGGCCAGCACCACCAGCGGCTCGTTGCTCAACGCGCGAGCCACCGCGACGCGTTGCCGCTGGCCGCCGGAGAGCGCCGAGGGGAGGTGCGTGGCCCGGTCGGCCAGCCCGACCCGGTCGAGCAGGTACAGCGCGCGCTTGCGGGCTCGGCCAGGCGACTGCCCGGCCAATAGCGCGGCCAGCTCGACGTTCTCGACCGCGGTCAGTTCGTCCATCAGGTGGAAAGCCTGGAAGACGAACCCGACGCTGTCGCGGCGCAGCCGGGCCAGCGCGCGTTCGCTCATCGTGTCGATCCGCCGGTCGGCCAGCCACACTTCGCCACCGGTGGGCCGTTGCAGCCCGCCGAGCAGGTGCAGCAAGGTGGACTTGCCGCAGCCGCTCGGCCCCATGACCGCGAGCGTCTGCCCGGCCGGCACGTCCAGGTCGACCTCGTCGACCGCCCGCACCAGCCCGCTGTCGTGGCCGTACTGCCTGGTCAGCCGGCGCGCGCGCAGCGCCGTCACGACTCGGCCCGCCGGTCGCGCCCAGTCCACACGCGTTCGCAAGCCTCCAGCCAGTCCAGGTCGGCCCGCAGCCGCAGCACGACACCCTCCAGCAGCAATCCGGCGACCGGGTCCACCGACCGGTCCAGTGCGGACCGTTGGGCGTCGCGCAGTCGGCGCAGCACCTCGCGCCGCTGCGCGTCGACCAGGGCCACCGGATCGGCGAGCCGGGCCGCCGCGGCGGACACGAGTTTGAGATGGAACTCCGTGAGGTCCGGCTTCGGCCAGCTCACTTCGGCGAGCCAGGCAGCCACCCGCTGCTGCCCGGCCGCGGTCAGCGTGTAGACCCAGCGGTCAGGCCGGTCCGGCAGGCCGTCGGAGCGCCGCGAAGTCACCAGCCCGGCCTTCGTCAGCCGGCCCAGCGTGACGTAGATCTGCCCAGCGTTCATCGCGTCGCCGAGCGGGCCCAGCGCGACACGCAGACGGGCGCGCAGGTCGTAGCCGTGCGCCGGCTCCTTGGCCAGCATGGCCAGCACCACGTCCTGCACCGGAAGCACACCCCTCGCCGTGATCGTCTATAGCTAACGGCTATCTATAGGGCATGTCAACCTTCACCCCGCACACCACCGTCACCGGGGTCCCGGTCAGGCGGTGGGGGCGACGATGACGGTCTTGCCGGGCAGCGCGCCGGCGGCGGCCTGGGCGTGCACGGTCGCCAGTTCCGCGAGCGGGACCCGCTGGGCGACCTCGACCCGTAACTCACCGGTGCTGACGCGAGCGGCCAGGTCCGCGAGTTGGTCGGCGTCGCTGCGCACGAACAGGTCGATGCCGCGCACACCGCGCTGCGCGTCCGACGGAGCCGGCATCCAGACGGTGGTGTTGACCAGCGTGCCACCGTCCCGGATCAGGGTGACCAGCGCGGCCAGCCGCTCCGGAGCAACCGGGGCCAGATTGAGTGCGAGGTCGACCGGCTCGGTCACGGCCGCCGTCACGTCCGTGGTGGTGTGGTCGATCACCTCGTCGGCGCCCATCGCTTTGACGCGCTCGGCGTCGCGTGGGCCGGCCGTGGCGATCACATGTGCACCGGCCTCCTTGGCCAGCTGCACGGCGTACCCGCCGACCGCTCCGCCGGCGCCGTTGATCAGCAGTCGCTGACCGGTGGTCAGGTTGCCGTGGTCGAACAACGCCTGCCACGCGGCCAGGCCCGTCACGGGCAGCGCCGCCGCGTCGACCAACGGGAAGTTCCTGGGTGCCCCCGTCAGGATCTCCGCCGGCGCGATGACGTGCTCCGCGGCCGCTCCGGCCTCCGTCATCGGCAGGAAGCCGATCACCTGGTCGCCGACCGCGAGGCCGGCCACGCCGGCACCGAGCGCGTCGACCGTGCCCGCGACGTCGATGCCGGGCGTGTGTGGGAGCGCGACCGGGATCGGGTCCTGCATGTAGCCCGCGCGGATGTTGCCGTCGATGCCGTTGAACGATGTCGCGGCGACCCGGATCCGGACCTGACCGGCGCCAGGAGTGGGCTGCGCGACGTCCTCGTAACGCAGGACATCGGGACCACCGAACTCGTGAAAACGCATTGCCTTCATATGCTGCACCTGCTTCCGTCTTCGCGTTGCTGGAGACGTCTCAAAGGTCGCAGGATCCGGCGCGCTCAACCTGGGCCGGTTCGGCCCACCTTGATGATGGCCGGCTCCTCGCCGGCGTCCACGATCTCGGCGAGCCGCGCCGCGTCGGCCGAGCCCGGCGCCGCGGTGAGCAGCAGAGCCCCCAGATCGTCGCCGGGAATGGCGAGCAAGCTGCCGACGAGCGTCACGGAACCGGCATCCGGGTGGACGAACGTGGCACTGCTGTCGTAGGCATCCACCGGTCGCGGCGCCCGCCACAGGGTGTCGAACAGGGGGCTTCGGCTGCGGATCTCGTCCACCAGAGCGGCCAGCGACGCGTCGCCGGGGTAGCGCAACAGCACGCTCCTCAGCCGCGCGACGTGGATCGCCTGATGGTCGGTCGCGTCAGCCGTGGACTGCTGGAAACGGCTGAACGGATCGCAGAAGGTCCGCCAGGCGACGTTCCAGTCCCACGGGTCCCCGGTGAGATCCCAGTGCTTGAGCGCCATGAAAGCGCTGTTCACGGCGATCACGTTCATGGCGGCGTCGGAGACGAACATCGGCGTGTCCGTGAACCGCTCCAGCAGGCGCTTCGCACCCGGACCGACCTCGTTCGGCACCTGCCCGTCCGCGGCGGCGTACCCGGCCAGCGCGCACAGCCGCTCGTAATCCGCCCGCCCGACCCGCAGGGCGCGGGCGATGGCGCTCACGACCCCCGGCGATGGATGACTGCGTCCCTGCTCCAACCGGCGCACGTAGTCCGCGGACATCCCCGCGAGCTCGCCGAGTTCCTCCCTCCGGAGACCCTGTACCCGCCGACGGCCGGTCGGCATCAGGACAGCAGCGGGCTTCGTGCTCTCCCGCAACTGGCGCACGGCGGCGCCGAACTCGTGACGACCCACCGCTCAAGTGTGCTCTTCGGCCAGCAGGTCACCGCGCGGAGTGACGGTATCGACGGAGCGCATATTGATCGTAGGATGAGGGCGTGGCCGGGCGTGTGGCGCGTGACGGCGAGGGGATGACTGATCCCACGCTCGACGAGGTGCTGCGTAACGCCGGGTTCGAGGTCACCGAGGCCGGCCGCGCGCGGTGGCGGGCCGAATTGTCCCGGCCCATTCCCGAGGCCGCGCTCGACGATGCCAAGCGGATGCTCGGGCGCGGGCGCGCCGCGTGACCGACATCGCCGCCATCTACGACGGGTCCGCCTTGCTGGCCTACGCGCACGGGCAGATCGGCGCCGCCGAGCTCATCTCCGAGATCAACGCCGAGGGCCGCCAGGTCGGTGTGCCGGCGGTCTGCCTGGCCAACGCGCTCGCCGCGCTCGCCGACGACTGGGACGTCAAGCAGCTCATGTACCTGATGGCCACCCGCACCATGGTCCTGCTGCCGCTGGGCGACGCCGACCCCGACGAGCTCCGGCAGGTCGGCGAGCTGACCCGGCTCGCCGGCGGCGACCTCGACGTCGGGCACGCGGTGGCAGCGGCGTTGACCCACCGGGCCTACTACGTCACCGCCAACCCCAAGGCGGCCGAGGTCGCGCTGCCGCCGACCTGGCCGGTGCTCGACCTGCGGCCCGTGCGCCTCGTCAGTGACCGGTTCGGCCTCGCCGTGGCGCCGACCCACGACAGCCCCACGCCGGCCGAAGAGCCTCAGCAGGCCAGCATGCCCAGCCAGCTCGAGCCCATGCTGGCCACCCTCGGCCCGCTGCCGACGGAGGAAGACGGCTGGGGTTTCGAGTTCAAGTGGGACGGCGTACGCGCGATCGCCTATCTCGACGGTGACCTGCGCCTGCTGACCCGCAACCACCAGGACGTGGCGGCGACCTATCCGGAGCTCGCCGCCCTCCGCGGCATGCTCGACGGGCGGCAGGCCGTGCTCGACGGCGAGATCGTCGTGCTCGGGCGCAACGGCCTGCCCAGCTTCGCCGCTCTCCAGCAGCGGATGCGCAGCAGCACACCGATCAAGGGCATGCCGGTCCGGTTCTACCTGTTCGACCTGCTCCACCTCGACGGCACAGACCTCACCCAGCTGCCGTACGCCGAGCGCCGCGACGCCCTCCAGCGGCTCGACATCACCGGCGATCCGGTCGACACCCCGCCCTACTGGACCGGCGACGCGGGGCCGGCGCTGCTCGACGCCGCCCGGGAGCTCGGCCTCGAAGGCGTCGTCGCCAAGCGGCTCGACTCGCCCTACCAGCCGGGGCGGCGGTCGCCGGCGTGGATCAAGGTGCCGTTGACCAACACGGCCGAGGTGGTCGTGGCCGGCTACAAGCCCGGCCGGCGGGAGATCGGGTCACTGCTCATCGGCATGTACGACGCGAACGACCGGCTCGTCTACGTCGGTCAGGTCAGCACGGGCTTGTCGCAGGCGGCGCTCGACGACCTCAAGTCCCGGTTCGCCGAGCTCAAGGCCACCAGCGCTCCCTTCGACGGCCCGGTGCCCCGCCAGCACGCCCGCGGCGCCGAGTGGCTGCGGCCCGTCCTGGTCGCCGACGTCGCCTTCCGGTCCTGGACCCCGGACGCCAAGCTGCGCCAGCCGTCCTGGAAGGGGCTCCGCGCCGACCGGGACGCCACCGACGCGCGCCTCGAGAACTAGGGTGCGTCCGCGAAGACGATCACGTTGTCGCGGTAGTGCCCGACGGTCCGGTCGAACGTGCCGCCGCAGGTCACCAGGCGCAGCGACGGTTCGAGCGTCGGCGAGTAGACGAGGTCGGTCGGGAAGCGGGTCTTGGCCACCTGCCGCTGCCCCGTCACCCGGAACTCGACCCGCGTCCCGTCCGCGCGGTCCACCGACACCCGGGTGCCGGCGCGCAGCCGGGTCAGGTCGTAGAAGACCCCCGGACCGTCGGTGGAGTCGACATGGCCGAGGATCACCGCCGGCCCGGGCTGACCGGGTCGCGCGCCCTCGGCGTACCAGCCGGCCTGGGCGGGATCCGCCGGCACGGCCACGGTCCCGTCCCGGTTGCGGCCCAACCTGCCCAACGACGTGTCGATGCCCAGATCCGGAATGCGCAGCCGCACCGGCGGGGCGACGGCCGAATAGCTGCGGCTGGACCGGAACGAGTCGACCGCCAACGGCACGGCGGGCCCCGACACAGGCGGGGACACCGCCACCGGCTGGCTCGCGCTCGCCGTCAGCGTCCCCACCAGCGCCAGTAGGACCGCGACCAGTCCGCTGCCGCGCAGCGCGTCAGCGCGAACCATGCGCATGCGCGCCCGCCATGCCGCCGAGCCCCGTCTGCGATCCGCCGGTCGGCAGCCGCGCGCCGACCGTGCCACCGAACGCCTCGGCCAGGTCCCTCGCCACCTCGCCCATGTGCCCGTAGGTGGCGTACGCGCTCTCGTGCGCCTGCTCGTACTGCTTCGCCACGTAGGCGTCGACCTGCGCCATCAGCATCTGGTCGTGCATCAGCAGCGTGCGGGCGAGCGCCGTCACCGGCAGCCGGCCACCCGTGGCGTCGCTCAGGAACGCGGCGAACTGCTGCTCGAACCCGGTGAGCCGGCCGACCGCGTCCTCGCGGCGCGCACGATCGCCCGACGCCACACCGCCGGTGTACGCCACCAGCTGCTCGACATGGTCCGCCCAGAGCGACTGGAACCGCTGCGCCGCCGCGGCGCCGAACAGGGCGTCGATGGCGCCGGCCAGGTCACGGGTGTTGGCGTTGACCGCCTCCCCCGCGGCCGCGAAGTCCGGCGCGTTGGTGACCCCGGCCCGGGTGGCCGCCACGGCCAGGGCGACGTGCTCGCCGAGGAGCAGGGTGAGTTGGGACCGCAGCCGCCAGGCCGGTGCCCGGAGCGCGGCCGCGGCACGGGGGCCGAGCAGCGCGGTGGCGATGGTCTCGCCGAGGGCGAACGTGTGCGCGTAGCCCTCGCGGTAGAGCTGGTCCGCCCGGGCGTAGTCACCGGCCGCGAACGCGTCGGCCTGCTGCATCAGGTGGTCGACGTGCAGGTAGGCCGCCGCCTTGGCCGCCTCGCGCGGCAGCCGCCCCTGCGAGCCGTCGGACAGGAACCCCGCCAGGTCACCCTCGAATGTGGACAGTGTGGCCCGGGCCGCGTCGCGGGCGCCGTTGTCCTCGTCAGCCACGCCGCGCGAGTAGTTGGCCAGCGCGGCCACGTGGGCGGACCAGAGCAGCCGGAACTGCTCGCCCCGCGCGGCGCCGAGCAACGCGGCGACGAGCTCGCGCATGTCGTCGGTGTTGCGCGCGACCGCGGTCTCGGCCGCCCGGGCCAGGTCCTCGTCGCCGCGCAGTCGGCTGCGCATCATGTCGGCCGCCAGGATCGAGTGGTAGCCGAGCGCCGCCTGCAACGCGACCGCCGCGTCCGCCGGAGCCGGCGGCGCCACCGCCGCGGCCGGCGCGGCGGTGGGCGCCTCGGTGCGCACGCGGCCGATCGCCAGCGATCCGGCGACCAGGCCGGTCAGCACCACCGTGAAGACGGCCAGCGTCCGCCGGCCAGGGGCTAGTCGATTCCGCGCCATGCCACCATCCCGGTTCAGCCGCCCGCCGGGCGGAAGCTCTGCGTGATCACGTCCAAGCTGGGCAGGCTCGCCTGCCAGTCGGCCTGCGGTGTGCGCCACTGCACGAGGTAGGAGCGGCCCGGCGCGTCGACCACGAGGTCGCGCCCGCGCATGGGCCCGGACGCTCCCTCGAACACGTAGTCCGTTTCGGTCGCCGTCTCGCGAACCAGCCGGTAGCCGCGCGGGGCGTTGGGGTCCTCGCCCGTGCGGACCCGCAGCGTCCGCCGGTCGTCGGGCGACCGGAAGAGCATCGCGTCGGAGCCTTCCCGGAGCATCTCCCACCCCGCCGGGTAGGCGACCCGCATCCCGGTGGGGTCGTACCACCAGCGGTAGCCGGCGGGCAGCCGGCTCTGCTCGGTCTCGGCCATCCCACCCGTGCCGGTCGGCGCGGTGACGGCGGGCGGAGTGCGGCCGCGCCCGTCGTCGGCGTCGGCGGCGAGCGCGACGGCGCTGACCATGAGGGCCGCCGTGGCGGCGGCCGCCAGCCCTTGCCAGCGCCGCGGCCGCCAGCCCCGCCCGGCGGCGCCCGACAGGCGCACGGTCGGGCCCTCCGCGATCCGGGCCAGTTGGCGCTCCACTTCGGAGGGTGTCAGCCGGGCCCGCGGGTCCTTGCGCAGCAGACCTTCGATCACCGGCCTGAGCGGACCGGCCCGGGTCATCGCGTCGGGGCGTTCGTTGGCCAGCGCCACCAGGGTTTCCATGATGGTCGGCCGGGCGTACGGCCCGCGTCCCTCGACCGCGTGGTAGAGCGTCGCGCCCAGCGACCACAGGTCGGACTCGGGCGTCGAGATGCCGGTGCGGGCCCGTTCCGGCGCGATGTATTGCGGCGTGCCGACGATCACCCCGCTGTGCGTGATCGCGCCGGCGTTCTCGTCGAGAAGGGCGGAGCCGAAGTCGGTGAGCACGACGCGCCCGTCGTCGGCGATCAACACGTTGCTGGGCTTGACGTCGCGGTGCAGCACACCGACCCGGTTGGCGGCGTCGAGCGCGGAGAGGACGGCCAGCCCGATGCCGGCCACGTCGTCGACCGGCAACGCGCCGTGGTCGCGGAGCACCTGCAGCAACGACCGGGATCGCACGTATTCCATGACGATCCAGTGCCGTTCGCCGTCGTACTCGATGTTGTAGATCCGGATCACGCTCGGATGGCTCAGCCGGGCGGCCGCGCGCGCCTCGCGCAATGTGCGGCGGCGCAGCTCCTCCTGCTCGTCGGCGGCGAGCCAGCGCGGCAGCAGCACCTCTTTGACCGCGACGTCGCGGTGGAGAACCTCGTCGCGGGCCAGCCAGACCCGGCCCATGCCGCCGGCGCCCAGGGATCGCACGACGCGGTAGCGCCCCGCGATCACCACGTCCGGATCGGTCATCTCCCACCTCGCCGCACCGGCTCGGTCAAGCACCAACCTGGACCATCATAGGGCGAAGGTTGTCCTCTGACATCCTCTGCGCGGCCCCGTTACGGTTCCGTTGACGGGACCACGGGCAGTCGCACGGTGACGACCAGCCCGCCACCCGGATTGGGTCTGGCGGTGGCCTCGCCGCCGTGCGCGCGAGCCACCGAGCGCACGATCGAGAGCCCCAGACCGGCGCCCTTGGCCGTGACCAGGCGATCCGCGTCCAACCGGCGGAAGGGTTCGAACAGACCGGGGATGTCGTACGCCGGGATCACCGCACCGGTGTTGGCCACCTCGATCTCGGTCCCGCCGCCGGGAACGGCGCGCGTCGTGATCCGGGCGAAGCCCCCCGGCCGGTTGTGCCGGATCGCGTTCTCGACCAGGTTCTGCGCGAGCCGTTCGAGCAGCACCGCGTCACCGACGGTCGGCGCCGGGCCGGCCGCCTCGCTCAACGTCACCGACGCCGCCCGCGCCTCCTGCGCCGACTGCGCCACCACGTGGGTCGCGATGTCGGCCAGGTCGATCTCGCGCCGGTCGACCACCTCGTGCTCCGAGCGGGCGAGCAGCAGCAAGCCGTTGATCAGCCGTTCCTGGCGGCCGTTGATCTCCAGCAGGGTTTCGCCGAGCTGGGTCACGTCCGGCGAGGCGGTACGGCGGTTCATCGCGACCTCGACCAGGGCCCGGTTCAACGTCAACGGGGTACGCAGCTCGTGGGACGCGTTGGCCACGAACCGCCGCTGGCTCGCGAACGATCGGTCGAGCCGCTCGACCATCGAGTCGAACGTGTCCGCGAGCTCCTTGACGTCGTCGTCGCCACCGCGCAGGCCGATCCGCTCGTGCAGGCTCTGGTCGCCGCCGCGGGCGATCCGGCGGGCGGTGTCGGTGACCCGGTGCAGCGGGGCCAGCACCCGGCCGGCGATCAACCACCCGAGGCCGATCGCGGCGCCACCCACGACACCGAGCGCGATGCCGCCCTGCGTGACCTGCGAGGTGAGCGCCTCGTCGCGGACCTGGGCCTGCTGCTCGGCCACGAACTCCGGCATATCGGCCGCCGGGATCTGCTGGCCCTCCGCGGTCCGGAAGAACAGCGTGTCGGCGGGGGCGCCCGGACCGACCTGGCTCTTGACCATCACGGAGCTGCCGCGGGGGATCTGCTGCTCCACCAGCAGGTGCGTCACGCCGAGCACGACGAGGCCGCCGGCCAGGAACAGCCCGCCGTAGACCAGGGTCAGCCTGGTCCGCAGGGTGAGGCGTCTCATGAGATCCGGTACCCCTCTCCGGCCAGCGTCTCGATGACCGGCGGGTCGCCGAGCTTGCGGCGCAGCTTCAACACCGTCAGCCGCACCGCCGAGGTGAACGGGTCGGCGTTCTCGTCCCAGACCTTCTCCAGCAGCTGCTCGGCGCTGACCACCGCGCCCTCCGCCCGCAGCAGCTCGGCCAGCACGCCGAACTCCTTCTTGGACAGTGGCACGTAGCGGTCGTCGCGGAACACCTGGCGGCGGGCCGTGTCGAGCAGGATGCCGGCCCGGCGCAGCACCGGCGGCAGGGCGGGGCGGGCCCGCCGGCCCAGGGCCTGCACCCGGGCCGCGAGCTCGGCGAACGCGAACGGCTTGGGCAGGTAGTCGTCGGCGCCCAGCGACAGGCCGGCGACCCGGTCATGGACCTCGGCCGCCGCGGTCAGCATCAGGATCCGGGCGGTGGTGTCGGAGCCGACCATGGCCCGGCACACCTCGTCGCCGTGCACCTTCGGCAGGTCGCGGTCGAGCACCACCACGTCGTAGTCGTTGACGGCGAGCCGGTCCAGCGCCGCTTCGCCGTCGAGCGCCACGTCGACCGCGTGCGCGTCGTCGCGCAGCCACTCGGCGATCGCCTCGGCGAGCAGCCGTTCGTCCTCGACCACCAGGATGCGCATCGCACCATGGTGCCGAGCCAACCTGTTTCTTCGCTGTTAGCGGTTTCGGAAGCGCCGCCGAAACAGGCCGGGGCGTTGACTTCGCCGGCACAGCGGGTCGCGTCCAGGCGGCCCGCCCGTTCTGGGGAGAGGTCATGAAGAGAAGGCTCCGCCCGGCGTACGCGGCGGTCCCGATCGCCTTCCTGCTGGCGCTGGCCGGTTGCGGCGGCGCCGGTGGTGACGACGGCTCGATCGCCTCGGTCGGCGGCACACCCACGGCGGCGGCGAGCAGCAGCGAACCACCGCTGGAGGACATGCAGGAGCGGGCGCTGAAGTTCGCGCAGTGCATGCGCGAGCACGGTGTCGACATGCCGGATCCGGAGTTCGACGGCGGCCGGATCAGCCAGCGGATCAACGCCGACAAGGGCGTCGACGTGGAGGCCGCGCAGGAGGCGTGCAAGGAGTACGCGCCGTCCGGGCCCGGTGGGGGCAAGCCCGACCCGCAGATGCGGGAGCGGATGCTGGCTCACGCGCAGTGCATGCGCGAGAACGGCGTCGAGAGCTTCCCGGACCCGGCGCCCGACGAGGCCGGCATCCGCATCGACGGCAAGGTCGGCTCGGACCCGGACTTCGAGAAGGCCCAGAAGGCGTGTGAGGACAAGCTCGGAGAGCCGAAGTGACGGGGCGGCGCGGTGCGAAGGTCGTCGGCGGGGCGGTCACGGTGCTCGCAGTCGGCGCCGCGGCCGCGGCCACGATCGGCTTCGGGTCGGGCTCCGGCTCAGAGGGCGCGCCGGCGGCGGAAGGGCCGCCCGCGACGGCGACCGTGACGCGGGAGACGCTCGACGACACGCAGAGCGTCGACGGCACGCTCGGCTACGGGGACACGACGGCGCTGACGGGGCGGTTGGCCGGCACGGTCACCTCCCTGCCGTACGCCGGGTCGGTCATCGCCCGTGGCAAGCCGATCTATCGGGTGGACGACGACCCGGTGGTGCTCCTGTACGGCGGGCTGCCGGCGTACCGGGCGCTCGGGGCGGGCGACGAGGGCGCCGACGTGCGGCAGCTGGAGGCCAACCTGCGGGCCCTCGGTTACGACGGGTTCACGGCCGACGACTCCTACACCTCGGCCACGGCGTCCGCGGTGCGCGAGTGGCAGGAGGATCTCGGCGTCGCGGAGACCGGGCGGGTGGAGCTGGGCCGGGTCGTCTTCGCGCCGGCCGCGATCCGGGTCGACAGCGTCACGGCGAAGCTCGGCGGCGGTGCGGGGCCGGGGCAGGAGGTGCTGGCGTACACCGGGACCAGCCGGGTGATCACCGTGCAGCTCGACATCGGCGAGCAGCGGCTGGCCCGGAAGGGCACGGCGGTCTCCGTGGAGCTGCCGGACGGGAAGCGGGTCGACGGCGCGGTGCGGCGGGTCTACACCGTGATCGAGGCGAGCGACGACCCCAACGGCGAGCCGGAGACCAAGATCGAGGCGCAGGTGTCGTTGACGGACGGGAAGGCGGGCGCCGGCCTCGACGTCGCGGCGGTCGAGGTGACCTTCACGGCGGCGCAGCACGAGGACGTGCTGACCGTGCCGGTGGCCGCGTTGGTGGCACTGGCCGAGGGTGGCTACGGCGTCGAGCTGGTATCGGGGGCGACGAGCCGTTACACCCGCGTCGAGACCGGGCTCTTCGCCGGCGGCCGCGTCGAGGTCAGCGGCGACGGGATCGTCGAGGGCGCCACCGTGGGGATGCCGAAATGATCGAACTGCGCGACGTCTCGAAGGTCTATCCCGGCGGCGTGACGGCGTTGCGCGACGTCACCCTGTCGTTGGGCACGCAGGAGCTGGTCGCCATCGTCGGGCCGTCCGGCTCGGGCAAGTCGACGATGCTGCACCTGCTCGGCACGCTGGACGCCCCGACGGCGGGCTCGGTCACCATCGACGGGCACGAGGTGTCCCGGCTCTCCGACCGGCAGCTGTCCGCGCTGCGCGCCCGCCGCATCGGCTTCGTGTTCCAACAGTTCCACCTGGCCCCCGGTGTCAGCGCGCTGGACAACGTCGCCGACGGCCTGTTGTACGCCGGGGTGGCGCGCGCCGAACGCCGCCGCCGGGCGGCCGCCGCCCTGGACCGGGTCGGCCTGGCCCACCGGCTCGACCACGAGCCGCACGAGCTGTCGGGCGGAGAGCGGCAGCGGGTGGCGATCGCCCGGGCCGTGGTCGGCGAGCCGGCCGTCCTGCTCGCCGACGAGCCGACGGGCAACCTCGACTCGGCCGCCGGCGCCGGGGTGCTGGCGCTCCTGCGTGACCTGCACGCCGGCGGCACCACCGTCGTCGTGATCACCCACGACCGCGACATCGCCGCCGAGCTGCCGCGCCAGATCCGCATGCACGACGGCGAGGTGGTGGCGTCATGAGCGAGGCGGTGCGGCGCCGTGGGCGGTCCGGGCGGCTTTCGCCGGCGCGGATGGGGTTGCGGGACGTGGTGCGGGTCGGGGCCGTGGGCCTGCGGACCCGGCCGACGCGGGCCCTGCTGTCCGCGCTGGGTATCGCGATCGGGATCGCGGCGATGATCGCGGTGGTCGGCATCTCGTCGTCGTCGCGGGCGGACCTCGACCGGGAGCTCGCGGCGCTCGGCACCAACCTGCTGACCGTCAGCCCGGGCCAGTCCATCTTCGGCGAGGACGCCAGCCTGCCGCCGGCGGCGGAGTCGATGATCGAGCGGATCGGGCCCGTGCGGTCCACGTCGGCGATCGGCGTCGTCGAGGGCGCAAGCGTCTATCGGTCGGACCGCATCCCGGCGGCGCAGACCAACGGCCTGGCCACCTATGCCGCCCGGCTCGACCTGCCGGCGGCCGTGTCCGCGACGCTCCGAAGTGGAGTGTGGCTGAACGAGGCCACGCAACAGTATCCGGCGGTGGTGCTGGGCGACGCGGCCGCGCGGCGGCTGGGGATCAGCCGGGCCGGGCCCGAGGTCGAGATCATCGTGGGCGGCGAGCGGTTCGTGGTCGTGGGCATCCTGGCGCCGGTCGCCCTGGCCGAGAACCTGGACAGCGCCGCGATCATGGGTTGGCCGGTGGCCGAGCGGCTGTTCGGCTTCAACGGGCATCCGACGACGGTCTACACCCGGTCGGCCGAGAGCCAGGTCGAGGCGGTCCGCGCGGTCCTCGGCCCGACCGCGAACCCCGAGGCGCCGAACGAGGTCGACGTCTCCCGTCCGTCCGACGCGCTGCGCGCCCAGCAGGCGGCCGGCGCGGCGTTCACCGGGCTGCTGCTCGGCCTCGGCGCGGTAGCCCTGCTGGTCGGCGGCGTCGGGGTGGCCAACACGATGGTCATCTCGGTGCTCGAACGGCGTGGCGAGATCGGCCTGCGCCGGTCGCTGGGTGCCACCCGGGGCCAGGTCCGCACCCAGTTCCTGGCCGAGTCACTGCTGCTGTCCGCCCTCGGCGGCGTCGGCGGGATCCTGCTCGGGGTCCTGGTGACCACGGGGTACGCGGCCTACCAGCACTGGCCGACCACGGTGCCGGGCTGGGCGACGGCCGGCGGGCTGGCGGCCACCGTGCTGATCGGTGGCGTCGCCGGGCTGTACCCCGCGATCCGGGCCGCCCGGCTCTCCCCGACGGAGGCGTTGGCAGCACCGTGACGGATGAGGCCGCTGATACTGCACCTAACTAGTAGGATATGTGGGTTTGCTCACGTTCGGTTGAGTGAAACCGCCTCCAGGCTGCACGGTGAGTGGTCGTGGATCCGCATCACGCGGGTCCACGACCGTGTCTCCAGAAGTCAGGACGGCGAACCCCACCGTGATCCGCATCGACGGTCTACGCAAGACGTACCGGGGCCGTGGTGGCGAGGTCGCCGCCGTGGCCGGTGTCGACCTGACCGTGCGCGCCGGCGAGGTCTTCGGCGTGCTGGGGCGCAGCGGCGCCGGTAAGAGCACGCTGCTGCGCTGCGTCAACATGCTCGAACGGCCCGACGCCGGGACCGTGACCGTCGACGGCGTCGACCTCGGCGCGCTCAACGAGACCGGCCTGCGGGCCGCCCGGCAGCGGATCGGCATGATCCATCAGCATTTCGCGCTGCTGTCGTCGCGTACCGCCGCCGGGAACGTCGCTTTTCCGCTCGAGGTGATGGGCGTGCCACGGCGGGAACGCGCGGCCCGGGTCGCGGAACTGCTCGACCTGGTGGGCCTGCGCGACCGCACCGACGCGTATCCGGCGCAGCTCTCCGGCGGTCAGAAGCAGCGCGTCGGGATCGCCCGGGCGTTGGCCGGCGAGCCCAAGGTGCTGCTCTCCGACGAGGCGACCTCGGCGCTCGACCCCGAGACGACCGGCTCGATCCTGGCGCTGCTGCGTGACCTCAACCAGCGCCTCGGCCTGACCATCCTGCTGATCACGCACGAGATGGAGGTCGTCAAGCGGATCTGCGACTCGGTGGCGATCATGAGTGACGGCCGGATCACCGAGGCGGGCCCGGTGCACGAGCTGTTGGCCCGGCCCGACTCGGCGCTCGCCCGCGGCATCTTCCGGCTCGGACCACCGCCGGACCTCCCCGGCGCCACGGTCGTCGACCTGACGGTCGTCGGCGACGGCACGCTGCTCTCCGACGTCGCCCGCGCGCACGACGTCGACGTACGCCTGCTCGATGGTGCCGTCGAGACGCTGGCCGGCGGGCGCGCGGGCCGGCTGCGGATCGCGCTGCCCGGCCCGCCGTCGGCGAACGAGGCGGCGGTGCGGCAGCTCCGCGCCGGCGCCGTCGCCGTGGAGGTGCACCCGTGACCTGGACCGAGATGTTCCCGCTGCTGTGGGAGGCGACGAAGGAGAGCGCCTACATGGTGCTGGTCGCCACGCTGCTGACCGCCGTCGGCGGCCTGCTGGTCGGCGTCGCGCTGGTGCTGACCGACCGCGGCGGCCTGCTCGCGGCTCGCCCGGTCAACGCGCTGCTCGGCCTGATCGTCAACATCGGACGGTCGCTGCCGTTCATCATCCTGCTCGTCGCCATCATCCCGTTCACCCGGGCCGTGGTCGGCACGACGATCGGCACCTCGGCCGCCATCGTGCCGCTGGTCGTCGGCGCCATCCCGTTCTACGCCCGCATCGTGGAGACCGCGATCCGCGAGGTCAGCCGCGACGTGATCGCCGCCGCGCGGGCGATGGGCGCCTCCCGCCGCGAGATCGTCGTCAAGGTGCTGCTCCGCGAGGCGCGCCCGGGCCTGGTCGCCGGCCTCACGATCACCGTGATCGCCCTGGTCGGCTACTCGGCGATGGCCGGCGTGGTCGGCGGCGGCGGGCTCGGCGACCTGGCCATCCGCTACGGCTACCAGCGCTTCGAGACCGAAGTCATGATCGCCACCGTCGTGCTGCTCGTCGTGTTCGTGCAGCTCGCCCAGATGCTCGGCGACTTCGTCGCCCGGCGTTTGTCACACCAGTAGAAAGGCACTCATCGTGCGTCGCACCATCGCCACCGTCCTCGCCACCGCCGGTCTCGTCCTGGGGCTGGGCATGGCCGCCTGTGGCTCGGACTCCGCCGCCTCTTCCGCCGACGCGCCGCTCAAGGTCGGCGTCAGCCCGGTGCCGCACGGCGAGATCCTCCGGTACGTCGCGGACAAGCTCGCGCCGGCCGAGGGACTCAAGCTCGACATCGTCGAGTTCAACGACTACATCCAGCCCAACGTGGCCCTGCAGGACAAGCAGCTGGACGCCAACTACTTCCAGCACGTCCCGTACCTCTCCGAGGAAGTTGCCTCGAAGGGCTATGAATTCACGGCGCTGAAGCCGGTGCACATCGAGCCGCTCGGCCTCTACTCGAAGAAGGTCGGCAGCGTGGCCGATCTGCCGGTCGATGGCGTGGTCGCCATACCCAACGACCCGTCGAACTCGGGGCGGGCGCTGAACCTGCTGGCCGCCAACGGCATCATCACGCTCAAGGACGGCGCGGGCGTCAAGGCCACCGAGGCGGACATCGCGTCGAACCCCAAGAACCTGAAGTTCGAGGCGCTGGAGGGCGCGCAACTGCCCCGCAGCCTGGAGGACACCGCGGCGTCGGTCATCAACGGCAACTACGCGATCGAGACGGGCCTGACCCCGGCCAAGGACGCGCTGGCGCTGGAGAAGGGCGAGAACAACCCGTACGCGAACCTGGTCGTGGTGCGCACGGGCGACGAGAACGACCCGCGGATCGTCAAACTGGAGAAGCTCCTGCACTCGCCCGAGGTCAAGAAGTTCATCGAGGACAAGTACGCGGGGTCCGTGCTGCCGGCCTTCTGACCGAGCGGCGACCGGCAATTGACCGGCAGTTCGCGACCGGGCACGGGCCGGTGAACCACTGCCCGTCGCAGGCTGAGCCGCATGACATTCATCGGAAGGCGCAGGGGTACGGCCCGGCGTGCCCTGGCGGTCGGCACCGTCGCGGGCGTCGCGTCGGCGCTGCTGGTCGCATGGCCGGTCGGCGCGCAGGCGGCGGTGACGTCGCTTCCCAACGGTGCGCTCATCTATCAGGCGGGCGACAACGAGGGCTTCGTCAACGTCTACGCGGCCGACAGCAACGACTCCGTCGACCGCTTCCCGACGTTCATGAACGGCGACGACCAGCTCGTCACCGGTGACGTCGACGGTGACGGCGTCGAGGAAGTCGTCGTCATGGGCACGGCGACCGGCGGCGTCACCGTCTTCAACGAGGGCGTCGGTCGCGATCCGTTCGCGGCGTACGCCAACGAGGGCGACGACCTCGCGACCGGCGACCTCAACGGCGACGGCGTCGAAGAGATCATCATCGCCGGCGACGAGGACGGTGGCATCGAGGTCTACAACGAGTTCGGCGACCTGCTCTCGAGGTTCGACACCAACTTCGACGAGCACGACATGCTGGCCGCCGGCGACCTCGACGGTGACGGCGTCGAAGAGATCATGTACGTCGGCGACGGCAACGGCGACCTCTACGTGCGCCGGATGGACGGATCGGAGTTCGTCACCGGGTTCTTCGACACGGGCTTCAACGCCGACGACGCGTTCACGCTGGGCGACGTCGACGGCGACGGTGACGTCGAGGTGCTCATCGCCGGTGATGTCGGGCACGACGTCGACATCTTCGCCTACCGCGGCGCACCGGTCGTAGGTGGCGGAAGCTTCCAACCAGTAGGGCAGATCGTCGACACCTCGTACGACGAGCACGACGGTTTCGCCGCCGGTGACGTCGACGGCGACGGCTACGACGAGGTGCTGGTGGCCGAGGACGCGGGCGGCGACATCCACATCTTCGATCGCGCCAGCCAAGAGGTCTTCTGGCTGGACGGGACGGGCTTCGACAGCGGCGACTTCCTCGCGGTTGGCGGCAGCCCTGACGTCGACGCCGACGGCATTCCCAACACCGTCGAACGCCGCGGCGTCTACGACAGGTTCGGCAACCTGAGCCTGTCACCGGCGCCGTACGGGTTCGGCCCGTGCCGCCGGACCATCCTCACCAAGAACGACTGGATGGCCGACGACGGCGGCCACGTGCACAAGCCCGCGGACGCGATGTTCCAGCTGGTGAAGAACGCCTTCCACAACGCGCCGCTGCCGCCGACGTCCAAGTGCCCGTTCCCCGGCTCGCCGGGCGCCGGCACAGGCGGCATCGTGCTGGTGACGTTGCCCGGTGACCAGCTACCGCACGAGAACACGATCAGCACGTCCGAAAAGGACATCTACGCGGACTTCAGCGACATCCGCGACGGGTCGAACCTCAACGGGAACAACTTCGGCGGGACCGACAAGCTGCGCGACGAGTGGCGGCCGTGGGTCCACTATGTGCTGTGGGCACACAAGCTGCACAGCACCAACGACGACTACGCCGGCCTCGCGCCCGGGTTCGGCAAGGACTTCATGATCAGCCTGGGCAACGTGAACGGGAACATCGGCAAGCCGGAGGGCCAGGCGGCCACGTTCATGCACGAGCTGGGCCACAGCCTCGGTCTTCACCACGGTGGTGCCGAGGACGGCAACTTCAAGCCGAACTACATCAGCATCATGAACTACGCATTCCCGTACGGGCTGATGCCGGGCAACCGGCTCGACTTCTCGCTCGGCGCGCACCCCGACCTCGACCAGTCGGACCTCGACGAGGCCACCGGCATCCAGGACGACGGCGTACAGACCTCGTGGTATGCCTCGGGAATCCAGCAGTGGGGCACCGGCCGGCCGCTGAACTGGAACTTCGACGACGACGACCTCGACAACGACGGTGTGCTCGAACCCGACGCCCATGTCGACGAGGACATCAACGGCGACCTCGGCGGCATCTGCGTGTTCTCCGGCAAGAACGGCACCATCGAGTCGCCGACGGCCGGCGACGACAAGCCGGGCACGGTGATCCAGCGCGGGTTGACCGGCGAGAAGGTCATCCACGCCGGTGCCGACTACATGTGCGAGACGACGGTCGCGGACGGCACCGACGACGTCCAGGAACAGCCCGCCGGCACCGAGATGCAGGTGCTCGAGGACCACGACGACTGGCACCACCTCGACTTCCGCCGGCCGGTCGCGACGAACGACGACGAGAGCCCGGCCGAGCTCACCCAGGAGGAGCTGGAGGAGATCGCCACCTCGTCCGAGCAGGCCGCCTACCCGGACCGGACGCTCACCTTCGGCGCCACACCGGCCGGCACCCACACCGGCGCGTCGACGGTCGTGCACGATGCCGCGCGGGTCTACGTGACGCACTCGTACCACCCCGACGACGACCCACACGGCCAGCCGACCATGGGCGAACTGGTCGTGCTCGACCGGAAGACGTTGCGGGAGATCAAGCGGATCCCGGTCGGCCATGAACCGACCTCGATGGCCGTCAACCCGGTCACCCGCAAGCTCTACCTGGTCAACAACGGCCCACTCAGCTACAGCGTGGCGGTCATCGACCTCGACAGCCTCACGGTCAAGGCGACGATCCCGATCACGCAGGGGCCGGGCGAGATCGCGGTCAACACCAGGATCAACCGGGTGTACGTCACCAATTGGTACCGGGAGCGCGTCGAGCTGATCGACGGCGCGACCGACACCCTGCTGGCGCCCGTGCACGTCGGGCCCGGTCCCGTCGACGTCACCGTCGACGAGAAGACCAACACGGTCTACCTGGCGATGAACAACAAGTCGTACGACCCGAAGGTCAACGCGCTGGGCATCCTGAACGACAACGGGGTCAAGGTCACGGTGCAGCCGAAGGTCGAGATCCCGACCGCGACGCAGCCCCGCTCGGTGGCGGTGGACGACAAGCACGTCTACGTCGGCAACCTGGGCGGTGGCGGCGTGCACCCGAGCGTCATGGTCTTCGACAAGTCCACGAAACAGCACGTGAAAACCATCAACACGTACGGCGTGTGGTCGCTCAGCCTCGACAAGACGGCGGGCGTGCTCTTCGCCGGCACGGACCGCGGCGTCGACATGATCAACACGACGTCGCTGAAGGTGGAGCGGCACATGGAACCCGGCACCACCCCGCTGCGGGTGAGCGCCGGCCAGGGCCACGAGCTCTACGTCGGCAACCGCGAGGGCGAGCTGCGCCGGATGTCGTACTCGAGCGGCGAACCGGTGACCTGACCGGGCGAGGGCGGCGCGGAGAACCCGCGCCGCCCGCTTTCCGGTCAACCGTTGAAGTAGCTGTAGGCGTCCTCCCCGTAACAGGCGACGTTGGAGACCTCGCCGAGGCCGGGGAACCAGCCGGCGGCGAAGCAGCCCGTGTCGATGATGAAGCCGAGCGCGTCGTTCGCGTCCTCCTCCATCTGCGCGTAGTGGTCGCTGAGGATTCCCAGGACCTCGGCCTGGGCCTCCATCCGCGCCTGCTCGCCCTGGGTGGTGATGGCCATCATCGAGAGGAAGTCGAGCCCGCGGTCGATCGAGTCACGGCTCACTCCCTGCGCCAGCTGGTCGTCGATGATGTTCCCGACCTCGTGCGACTTCAGGCCGATCGCGCTGCTGATCCAGAGCCAGCGGCCCTTCCACTCCAGGAACTCCACCCGCGAGCCCTCCCACGACGGGATGCCGCGGAAGTTGTCGATGCTGTCGAGGACGCCCTGGCGGGCGCCGGGCAGGAACGCGTGGTCGACCAGCTGGCCGATCACGCCCCGCTGGTAGGTGATGACGCCGGCCTGCCAGCGGATCACCCGGGCCTGGAACCGGATGATGCCCGCCTGCTGCGCGACCACCCGCCGCAACCGGCTGATCTCCTGCCGTTGAGCGGCCACGACCCGCTCCAGGTAGGCGACCCGCTCCTGGAGCTGCTGGATGATGCTCGCCTGCCGGGAGATCTCCGCCTCCAGCGCCGCCACGTAGGACAGCAGTTGGTTGATCTGCTTCTGCTGCTTGCGGATGATGCCCTGCAGGTCCTCGATGTGGTTGCCGAGGCGGCCGATGTGCGCGACCAGCTCCTTGTTCTGTGCGCGCAACTGGGCGTTCTGCCGCTCCAAGCCCCACATCTGCGCCGAGTACGTGCCGCTGGGGTCCGCGTAGGTGGTCGGGTTGTTGACCCCATAGGCGTACGGGTTCTGCGTCTTCGGTCGCGCGGTGTCGTACAACGGATCGGCCGAGACGAAGACCCCGATCGTCGCGTCGTAGTACCGCGCGTTGAGGTACGACAGCCCGGTCGACGCGTCCGCGAACTGGCCCAGGAACCCCCGCTCCGTGTCGAGTCCACCGCTCGAGGCGCGGACCCGGCCGTACGGGGTGTAGGCGCGTGTCGCTGTCGGTGTGGTGCCGGAGGTGGCGGCCAGCTCGACCGAGCCACCCGGTGCGGAGGCCGGGTACTGCACACCACCCGGTCCGCGAGTGGCGACCAGTTGGCCTTCGAAGGTGTACGTGCGCACGGCCGTCACCGAGGTGCCGGCGGCGTTCGCGGTGACCTCGTGACCCGGCAGGTAGAGCGTGGCCCGACCGTCGGGCGTGCGCCGCAGCAGCCGCTGGCCCTCGGCGTCGTAGACGTACGCGGTCCGCCCGCCCGGTCCGGAGACCGAGGCGAGCCGGCCTTGCACGTCCCAGCCGAGGGTCTCGGTGCGGCCGCCGACCGTCCGGCTGGTCAACGCCCCCACGCCGTTCCAGCTGTAGCTGTCGGCGCCGACCTTGGTGGGGGCGTGTGGGCGGGCGGCGCCGGTCGCCGGATAGGTGTAGCCGGTCGTGACGCCGTCCTCCACCCGCTCGAGCATCCGGCCGTCGACGCTGTATCGATAGGTGTGCGCGTACGGCTGGGCCCCGGTGCCGGCCTGGCCCGCGGCGCACGAGGTGGTCGAGTCGACCGTGTGCGCGGTGACGAGCCGGCTCCGCGCGTCGTATCCGTAGCACTCGCGCCAGCTCTTGTCGTGCAGCCGGGTCAGGTTCTCGGTCACGTTGCCGGTGCGGTCGAACGACATCGTGTGGGCCGCGACGATCCCGTTCGGCGCCGCGGAGCCGGCCAGGTACGTCTCGGTGCCGCTGGCGCGCTGGTCGTCGTCGTACGTCCAGCGCCGCGCCAGCCAGGTGCCGCCGCCCGGTCGCGGCCCGATGCCGACCGAGGTCTTGCGTCCGCGATCGTCGTATCCCACGTTCCACACGTACTCGGTCAGCCCCGCCAGCCGGGTCGGCAGCCCCAGGCTGTTGTAATCGGTGACCAGTTCCTCGGCCGGCAGTCCACCGATCGCCGGCAACGTCTGCCGGACGACCCGGTCGGCGCGGTCGTAGGACTGGCCGTAGGCGTACGTGCCGGACAGACCGGGAATCCCGGCGGGCACTGTTATCCGCGTACCGGTCGGACGGCCCTTGTCGTCATAGCCCGCCACCTCGGAGACCCAGTCACCCTCGGCGGTATGGGTGGTGACGCGATGGGGCTGGCCCTTGCCGCCGGCCGCCGTGTCGTAGCTCCACGATGCGAGCAGCGGCCCGGTGGCCGAGCCCGCGCGGCGCTGCGTCGTGCGACCCAGCCCGTCGTAGCTGGTGACGATCGTGCCCCGGCCGTCCGCGACGACGGTCTGCCGGCCGGCGTCGTCGTAGCCGAACAGCGCGCCGCCGCGGTTCGGATCGGACTGGCCGGTCCGCCAGCCCGCCAGGTTGTAGCTGTAGCCGATCTGGTTGCCCGCCGGATCCTTGACGGTCAACAGCCGGTCGGCCAGGTCGTAGGTGTAGGTGCTGGCCGCCCAGCCCTGCCCGTCGTGCTCGGCCGCGGCGATCCGCCGACCGAGCCCGTCGACCTGCTCGCGGGCCTGGCGGCCGTCCGGTCCGGTGACCGTGACCGTGTCGAGGCCGTAGGCGGTCCTCGTCGTCGCGTACGGCGTCGAACCGTGGAACCGCTCGGTGCGGAGGGTCCGACCCAGCTCGTCGTACTGGTGCCGGGTCAGGTTCTGCCACGTCGTGCTGCCGATGTAGGAGCCCGGCGTCGTCGCCACCGCCTGTTCGGCGATCTCGTCACGGACCCGGCCCTGGTCGTCGTAGGTCTGCCCGGAGACGATCGTGTAGCCGTTGACGGGTGACAACAGCTGCGTCTGGCGTTCCCTCCACAGCCCGTCGTAGACCACCCAGGAGTCCTCGAATCGCGCCCCTTCGCAGCACCGCTCCTCGGACACCAGCCGCTGGGTCCGCACCGTTCGGCGCGGCACGTCGTACGCGAACTTGATCGAGGGTTCCGCGAACGCCAACGGCTCGGTCGGCAGCCAGACCGCGGTCAGCCGGCCGAACTCGTCGTAGCTGTAGTCGGTGATCCGGCCGTTGACGTCGACCTCCCGCTTGGGCACGCCGAACTGCGGGTGCCACTCGGTGGTGGCGGTGTGTCCCAAGGCGTTGGTGATCGTCGTCCGCACAGCGGCGTGGGCACTCTTGCCGCCCGCCGCCACCGCGTACGCCGTCGTGCTCACCGCTCCGGTGGGGTCCGTCACCCTGGTCGCCCGCCCCAGCGCGTCGTACTCGGTCGCCACGACGCTCCACCGGCCGGCCTCCACCTGGGTGCGCTGGCGGGTCGGGTTGCCACGTTGGGGCGCGGCGCCGAGCGTGGTGCTTCCGTCGTAGTAGGTCTCCGCGAGCGTGAGGACCGTAGCCGAGTCACAGCCGCCCGCGACCCTCTTGTTGACCGCCGGATAGTTGAACATCCCGAGCGCCGGGTTGTCGGCGTAGGTCGTGATGGTGCAGCGTTCGTCGCCGCCGGTGTCGAGCCAGCCCTCCTCGTGGACGCTGGTCGGCTGGAAGTGGGCGTTGTACGTCGTGGTGCTGCGCCGTTGCCGGCTCGCGGTGGCGGACGCGTGCACCGTCTCCATAGTGGACGTCTGACCGACCCACTCCGCCGCGTAGAGGTAGTCCTCGGCCTGGTGGGTGGTCCGGCGCTCGTAGCCGTAACGGCGGCTCTGCAGCACCTTGCCCGAACCGTCGGCCCGGGTGCCGTACTGCTCCTCCTCCAGGGTCTTGCCGGCCAACGCGCGATGGTCCCGGAACGAGGTCTGTCCGTCGAACGTCGTCACCGTCACGTCGCGCTTCTCGAGGGGCACCCAGTCGTCGCCGTCCTTCTTCAGGATCGGGTCCTGGTCCCAGCCGCGGAAGATCCGCAGGCGGGTCTTCGCGTCACCCCTCGTTATCGTCGCCGTGCCGTAACCGCGCCAGGCCGACCAGCCGAACTCGTCCTCGTCCCGGGCGAACGCGCTGGAGTCGAAGGCCCAGGCGGGGTCGCCCTCGTAGTTGTACGCCGTGGTCAGCAGCGTCCCGTCGCCCGGCAGCTCGGTGACGGACGAGACGAGGTACTTGTGGAAGACACCGGTGCGACTGAAGTCACCGTCGACCACCCGCTGCGGGAAGCAGTCCCGCACATTCTCGTCCCAGCGCGGGTGCGGGTCGTAGTTCTGGTCGCAGAACCGGTTGCTGCCGTACGTCACCGTGGTCCGCGCGCCGAACGGGTTGGTGATGGTGTCGATCCGGTTGTGCCGCATCGCCTTGGGGATGTTCGCGTCGTGGTCGGCGCGGTTGTCCTTCCACTTGTAGGTGAACCTCGTGTGCGGATACGCGTTGAGCTTCCCGAACGCGATGCCGGCCTGTTGGATCGATTCCAACTGGAGTTTGCGGGCCACGCCGTCCGCCCCGGTGCCGAAGCTGTGATAGAGGTTGTGCTGGGCGACCTTCTCCCACACCGTGCCGATCCGGACCTCCGACCGCACGGCCGCGTACCGCTTGGTCAGGAAGAACGAGGGCGCGTAGACGGTGCAGGCCGCGTCGGCCGTGCACATCAGGTCCGAAGGAACGTCGGGGAACGCCGCAGTCCCCGCGTTGGGAACCGGTTCCGGACAGTTCTGCACCAGGAACCCGCACCGCCATTGCAGCTCGAAGACCACCCGGCCGGCATAGTTCGCGGAGTCCCAGTCACGGCCGCCGTAGTAGATCTCCTTGAGCAGCGCGCCGCGGTGGTAGGGCTTGTTGCCACCGATGCCGCCGACGGTGTTGTAGTGGTTGGTCTCGCGGTCGTACACGAAGGACGAGACGTTGCCGTCCGGGTCGACGACGCGGTCGAGATACCACCGCCAGCCCTGGTCGCAGCCGCCGACCGTGTCGTTGCGGCCGCGGCAGGGTTCGCCGGCGTGGTCGGCGAGCACCGGCACCGCCAGGATCGAGTTGGTCTGCTGCCCCGGCATGTGGCCGTAACCGAAGAAGTAGACGGTGCCGTCCGGACCGGTGACCTTCCAGTGCTGACCCTGGTGGATCGTGGTGTAGGGCGCCCCCGTGAGCCGCTGGATCCGCCAGCCCGGATCGGACTGCACGACCCACTCCGTGCCCGCGTCGTTCTTGGGGATCAGCGGCCCGGAGATGCCCGCCAGCGAGATCGTGGCGTTGTCACCCTTCCAGCACAGGTCGCTGGTCTTCACCTCGACGTAGCAGGGCTCGTAGCGGCGCTCGATGAACGCGTTGGCGAAGTCGGACCAGCCCAGCCCGGTCGGCGAGGCCTGGGTGTTGCTTGCCACCGTGAGCCCGTCGATCGCGCCGGACGAGTAGCCCAGGCCGACCGACGGTGGGCTGCCGCCAGCCGGCGCCGGCACCGAGATCGGGTAGGAGTAGCTGAACTCGCCCGAGCCCGGCGCGACCTGCCACCGGCCGGACACCGACAGCGGTGTGGCCGCGAACGTGCCCTCGTCACCGCCGGGCGCCGAGGCGAGCGCGTACACCGCGGACTCCCCACCCGCCACGACGTCCGCGACGTCGGCCACCAGTGTCGAGGTGGCCCGGTCGAAGCGCGCGGGCAGTGCGCGACCAGTGAGCCGGCAGTCCGTTGCCCGTGGCTGTGCGATCGCGCACCCCGGAAGAGCGAGCAGGCGGAGCCGGTCTGGATAGCTCGACCCGTAGGCCGCCGCGAACCCGGCATAGTCGACCGACAGGGTGGCCGGCAGCTTCGCCCGCGACTCCCCCAGGTCGGTCACCGTGAAGGCGTAACCGGAGATGCCGGCCCGCTGGGCCGTCGCCCGGTCGAGCACGTCGATGCGCAGCGGTCGGCCGGCGGTGTCGCCCGCCTTGGCGGCCACCCGGACCGTCGGCTTGGCGGCCGCCCGTGCGCCGGTCGGCGCGGCGGCGACGCCGGCGGCGCCGAGCCGGACCTCCCAGCGGTTGGCCGCCGGGAAGGCCACCTCGGGGGTCGGCGTCGGCTTGCTGGCGCCCAAGGGCGCCGCGCTCGAACCGCGCCACGGCACGGCGCCGGGCAAGGGTTGGCGGGACTCCAGCTCTGTGACCCACCCGGGTCGCATGGCCGCGGCCGCGGCCGGGTCCGGCGGTGTGGCGGCCACCACCGGTGACGTCAGGCCGACCAGCACCGCGGCTGCCGCGGCCCCGAACCGTCTCCCCCCGACAGTTCCTCGTGTCCTTCGCACTGTCCCCTCCTCCGTGCGCACACGCGGTCACACATCGATGACCGTCGTGTGTACGGTGAGGGTGGACGCTCCGCGTCCGCTCCACGTTTTCTCCATGCCGTTCGCCACGCCGCCGCCGCGGCCGGGACCGACGGAGGCGCCTGGTGCGGATCCGACTGCTCGGTCCCGTGACCGGCTCGGTCGACGACCGACCCGTCAGCCTCGGCCCGCGCAAGCAGCGCTTCCTCCTCGCCGTGCTGGCACTCGAGGTCAACCATTTCGTCCCGGTGTCGCGGCTGATCGACCTCATGTGGCCGGACGGGCCACCGGCCAGCGCGCGGGCCATGGTCCACACCTACGTCAGCGGGCTCCGGGCGGTGTTCGACGGCCACCGGGCCGGCGACGGCGATCCGGAGCTGATCGGCGAGCCGTCCGGATACCAGCTCCGGGCCGACCGGGCGGCCGTCGACGCGCACGTCTTCCGCGACCTCGTCGCGCGTGCCCGCGCCACGCGATCGGCGGAGCAGGAGGCCGCGCTGCTGGGTGAGGCGCTCGCGCTGTGGCGCGGACCGGCGTTGGCCGGCGTCACCACCGACCCGATCCGCCTCCGGCTTTGCGGGCATCTCGAGGAGGCGCGGCTGCTGGCGGCGGAAGATCGGGCCGACGCCCTGCTCCGGCTCGGTCGCCATCGGCAGCTCGTTGACGAGCTCCTGTCGCTGGTGGACGCGCATCCCCAGCGCCAACGGCTGGTGGCCGCGCTGATGCTCGGGCTGCACCGGGGCGGCCGCACCGGCGAGGCACTCGGGGTCTACGACCGGGCCCGGCGCGCCCTCGCCGACGAGCTCGGCCTCGACCCGGGCGACGACCTGCGGGGACTGCACCGGGCGATCCTGCGCGACGACCCCACGCTCGGCACGCCGGCGCCCCCTTCGCCCGCCGCGGTCGAGCGCGGGCCGACCCCCGGCGCGGACCGGCCGGTCGGCGACGCGCCGGATCGGCGCGGCGGGCCGGGGCGGCCCCGACAGCTTCCGGCCGACCTGGCCACCTTTACCGGTCGGCGCCCCGAACTGGCCCGCCTGACGGCAGGCTGGCCCGGCGACGCGTCCGGACCGCCGTCCACTCCCCGCCTGGTCGTCGTCGAGGGCATGGCCGGCATCGGCAAGACGGCGCTCGCGGTGCACGCCGCGCATCGGTTGAGCCCACATTTCCCCGACGGGCAGCTCTTCGTCGACCTGCACGGATTCACGCCCGGCGGCCTTCCGATGGCGCCCGGCGACGCACTCGACCGCATGCTGCGGGCGCTGGGTGTGCCGGGCGCGATGGTGCCGGAGGAGCTGGACGACCGGGCGGCCCTCTGGCGCACCACGCTCGCGGGTCGACGCGTCCTGCTCCTGCTCGACAACGTGGCCGACGAGCGCCAGTTGATCCCGCTGCTCCCGGGGACGCCGGGTTGCCTCACGATCGTCACCAGCCGCATCCAGCTCCCGGGGCTCGACGACGCCGAGCCGGTGCCACTCGACCCGTTCGCCCCGGACGAGGCGGCGGCGCTGCTGGCGCGGGTCAGCGGCAGCGCCGCGCCGACCGCGGAGCTCGCCGAGATCACCCGGCTCTGTGGACACCTGCCGCTGGCGATCGCCATCGCCGGCGCCCGCCTGCGCGGTCGAGCGGGCTGGACGCCCGGCAGTCTCACCGCCCGGTTGCGCGACCACCAACAGCGGCTGGGTGAGCTCGACGCCGGCAGCCGGAGTGTGACCGCGGCGATAGAGATGTCCTACCTGCAGCTGGACGACGATCGACGGCGAATGTTCCGGCTGCTCGGGCTGCACATGGGGCCGGACATCGACGCCCTCGCGGCCGCGGCCCTGGCCGATGCGGCGCCCCATGCGGCGCACCGGCTGTTGGCCGGGCTGCTCGAGGCGAACCTGCTGCGCCAGCCCCGCCCGGAGCGCTACGAGATGCACGACCTGGTGCGCGCGTACGCGGCCCAGCTGGCCGGGCGGATCGAGTCGACCGACGAACGGGCGGCGGCGCCGCGGCGCTTGTTGGAGCACTACCGCTACGCCGCCTGGCTCGCCTGCGAGGAGCTGTATCCGCACGAGCGGTTCCGGCGACCGCGCCAGATACGGCCCTCGACGGCGGTCCCGGACGTCCACGACCCGGCGCGGGCGACGGCGCTGCTCGACGCCGAGCTGCCCAACCTGCTCGCGGCCGCCCGCTGGGCGCTCGACAACGGTTGGCCGGCCTACCCGATCTCGGTCGCCGCGGTCCTCCAGCGGCACCTGGTGGTCCGTGGACTGTTCGCCGACGCCGAGCGGCTCAACGGGCTGGCCCTCGACGCCGCGGTCGAGTCCGGCGACCGCGCGGCGGAGGCGCGCGCGCTCAACGATCTCGGGCTCAACGACTTCAACCGTGGTCGCTACCGTTCCGCCGACGAGCTCATGCACAAGGCCCTCGTGGTGGAGAGCGAGGTGGAGGGCCCTTACGTGGGCCCACGGGCGGTCGGTGGCCTGGGCCTCGTCGACCTCCACCTCGGCCGGTGGGACGACGCCCAGGCCCATCTCGAAGCCGCGCTGGCGCTCTATCGTGCCGCCGGCGACCACAGCGGCGTGACGAGCGCGCTCATCAACCTGGGCATCGTCGGCGGTCAGACCGGCCGTTGGTCGCTGGCCGAGCGCTCCTTCCGCGAGGCCCTCGAGCAGGCCCGGGCGACCGGCAACCGGTCCGCCGTCGCGCACATCCTGACGAACCTCGGACTGCTGCTCATCGAGGCCGACCGGCCCCTCGACGCGCTCGACCACCTCCGCGAGGCACTCCAGGCCCACCGCGAGACCGGCGGGACCCGCGGTGAGGCCAACGCGCTGGGCAACATCGGGCTCGTCCTCGCGCGCACGGGCGACTGGGCCGGCGCCCTCGCCCGACATGAGGAGGCGCTCGACCTCTTCCGCCGGACCGGCGCCCGCGGCGGCGAAACAGAGTGCCTCAACGACCTCGGCCGGGTCCTGCACGCGCTCAACCGCACCACCGAAGCGGCCGCGCGGCACCACGAGGCCCTCACGATCGCGGAGGAGTCCGGCGACCGCTACCAGCAGGCACTCGCACTCGACGGCTTGGGCCTGGCCGACGTGCTCCGTGGCGACGACGACGCCGCTCGGGCCCGGTGGGGGGCCGCCCTCGACATCTTCGCCGAGCTCGGCGTGCCGGAGGCGGTGGCCGTCCGGGGCCGGCTCGCCGATCTCGACCCGACCGCGGCCCGCTGACGGACGCAGGCCCGCCCTCGCAGGCGGGCCTGCGCCGGGTCAGCCGTCCGTGACGGTGAAGACCAGCGGGCCGCCGGGCACCGGCTGGCTCGCGGGGTCGCCCAGAACGCCGTAGCTGGAGGTAGCGTCGATGGCGTCCGTCAGGGTGAAGCCGATCGTGTATTCACCGACGCCCAGGCCGTTCCAGCCGAGCCAGAGGTCGGTGGTGACGGTGCCGTCCGCCGCCTGTTCGCCACTGCAGCACCCCTCGTAGACGACGTTTCCCTCGGCGTCGTAGACGAAGGTCTCCAGGTTGACAACCGGAGCTGTGTTGATCACGGCGTCGACGGTGAGCACAACCGGCCCGTTGAAGAGCTCGCTGAGCGGCAGCGTCGCAGGGGCCAGCGTCGCGCTCAGTGCTGTCGGGGGTTCGGCGGCCGGGATCCGTCTGATCTGGATCTGCGGGTCTGGGGCACCGAAGCGCGGCCCGTAGACCGCGGCGTTGGCGATCCCGTCGACGACCGTGAGACCGGTCAGCGCACACTCAGCGGTGCCCCTGGCGACCCGCACCTGGAGCGCGATGCGGCCCTCCGGCTTGGCGATCGGCCCGCCCCACTGCTGGCAGCCCTCCTCGAACCAGACGTTGAGGCTGGCCACGCCGCGCTGCGCGCCGGTGACCGCCAGGGAGAGCTCGACCGATACGTCCTCGCGCCAGTTGTCGACGGGGTTGGGCGACACGGCGAAGTCGACCGCCCGCACCGTCGAGTTGGACGTCACCGTGACCGACGGAGCCGTCGGGTTCTGGTAGGTCGTGCGGACGCCGGCGTCGTTGAACACGACCAACTGCGACATCCGCCAGTTGCCGGCGTTCGCGCCGGCCGGCAGCGTCACGCGGATCGAGCACCGCGCGTAGGTGACGGTCTGTCCGCCGCCAATCTCGTTGTCGCCGCACATGACGACCCCGCGGGAGTCGAGATTCCGCTCCCACTGGAACGGTGTCGTCACGCTCTGACCGCCCGGGCCGGCGACCTTCAGCGTGCCCTTCCAGAAGCTCGCGCCCCGTTCGTCGATGGTGAACTGGTAGTTGTAGGAAACGGCCTGGTCGCTGACGTAGAGGAACGAGGCGGACGTCGTCGGCGGGTTCCGCATGTCCACGGTCGGGCCGGACGAGTCGACGATCGTCGCGGCCGTGAACCGGTAGCCGGGGAAAGCCTGCAGCTTGGCGGCCGAGACGGTGGTCTCGCGTTCGCCGGCCACGATGGTGACCTTGGTGACCTCCCAGGACGTGGTCGGGGCATCGGAGTAGCGCGGCACCACGAAGGCGTACTCGTACGTCGACTCCTGCGGCGTGCCGGAGACGAAGCTGGCGTCGTACCAGTCCCGGTCGATGCCGTAGTGCACGGTGCGCTCGTGGCCGACCAGCTCGCCGGTCACCGTGCTGCGCGCGCGGAGTGTCGCGACACCCTCGACCGTCTCCGCGTCGGGGTCGGTGTTGGTGACCGTGAAGGTGAGCCGGTTGACGGTCGTGTAGATCTGCGTGGCGTCGACGGTGGACTGCGCGAAGGAGAGCGCCGACACCGCCAACCGTGGCGTCGCGGCCTGTGCGCCGGCTCCGCCAAGGACTGTCGCGGTGGCGACCAGGGCGAGCGTCAACATCCCGCGGATGAGCGATCGAGACATCGGGTCAGCCCTCCGTGATTCGCAGGACCACCGGACCACCCGGCAACGTGTTGCTGTTCGCCACGTCCGGCATGTTCCAATAGCTCCGAAGGCCGGATCGGTCGAACAGCTCGAAGCCGAGCGTGTAATCGCCGGGCTCCATCTCCCAGGGGCTGAAGCGCAGATAGTCGGTAAGGGTGCCGTCAGCGGCCTGCTGCGCGCTGCCGCCGCTCGACTGGTAGACGATGTTCCCGTCGGCGTCGTAGATGTAGACGGGCATGCTGCTGACCGGCGCGACCTTGTTCTCGGCCAGCACGGTGAGCGTGATGACCCGGTCCTGCAGCTCGCTGTGCGGAATCGACGCGGGGTCGAAGGTCGCGCTCAACGCCGTCGGCGGCTCCGTGCTCGGCACGGACTCGATGGAGATCTGCGGGTCCGGCGCCGCCAGGTAGTCGCCGTAGAGGGCGAGGTTGCCGGCACCGTCCCGAAGCACGAGATTGGTCAGCTCGCAGTCGTGGAAGTACCAATATCCCTGATCCACCCGCACCTGGATCGCCAACCGGCCGTCGGGCCGAGTGTAGGGCTGCCCCAGCGAATCGCATCCGGAGCTGAAGTCGACGTCGAGTTGGGAGATGCCGCGGCTGGCACCGGTGACCGCCATCGACAGCTCGACGGTCACTGCGCCACGCCAGTTGTCGACCGGGTTCGGGTCGACGACGAAGTCGCTCGCGGACAGGGTTGAGTTCGAGGTGACGACCAGCGACGGCGCGGCCGGGTTCTTGAACGTGGCGCGGCCGCCGGCGTTGTTGAACAGGACGATCTGCGCCACCCGCCAGCTGCCCGGGTTCGTACCCACCGGGAAGGTGAAGTCGATGTTGCATGGCATGCGGGTGCCGTCGTCGTCGCCGCTGCCCATGCCGCCGCACGTGAGCGCGGTGCTGTAGGGACTACTCCCCCAGGTGATCGGCGCGGTGACGCTCTGCCCGCCCGGACCCACGATCTTCGCGGAGCCCTTCCAGAAGCCGGACTCCCCGTCGTAGATGGTCGTGGTGAGCCCGAAGCCCGACGGCTCGTCCTTGACGTAGAAGTAAGGCTGGCGCCCGTTGTTCATGTCGAGGTGGTCGAACGTCGGTGCGGAGGCGTCGAGAAGCGTGTGCACCGTGAAGCGGTAGCCGGGGAAGGTGCTCAGCTTGGCGCGGCCGACGGTCGCGCGCACGGTGCTCCCGTAGAGGTCGACCTCGGTGACCTCCCAGGTCGCCGTGGCCGAGTCGGAGTAACGCCGCACCGGCACGTGGTAGGCGAACGTCGCCTCCGCGAGCGTGCCCGACACGCGCTCGATCTCGCCGTAGGAATAGTCGTAGTCGAACCGCGCGACTCGCTCGTGGCCCAGGAACTCGCCGGTCACGGTGCTGCGCATCCGCAGGGTGACGGTGCCGCCGAGATTGAAGGGCTCCGGCTCGGTGTTCTTGACCGTGAACGTGAGCACGTTGGTGACGGGGCCCGCGGTCGCGTCGACAGTGGACTCCGCGAACGAGAGCGCGGAGATCGTGATGCGTGGTGTGGCGGCCTGCGCCACAGTGCCGCCGGCGACGGTCGCGGTGGCGACCACGGCGAGCGTCAACGTCCCGCGGATGAGCCCGCGGACGAGGGATCGAGACATGGACAGATTGGTATCACCCGCGGACACCTCCCGTTGCCCCGAGTGAGCAAGCCCGGACAGAGCGGACGACCGACCCCCGCCCCGCCAATTGATCAAGGGGCGAACAAAGAGCAACTAACAACGAACCGCAAACACCCCACGAACCGCAAACTGAGCTTGACCCGGTTTCCCGGACACTTCGGGTGTGGTGATCACGCCGCGGTGGCGAGATCGGTGTGGTGTCGTTCGTAGTCGATCGGGGACAGGTTGCCAAGGGCGGAGTGCCGCCGGCGCGGGTTGTACCAGGCCTCGATCCACTCGAAGATGGCGTTGGCCAGCTCCTGACGGGTGCCCCAAGGTTGGCGGTCGAGGAGCTCGAGCTGCATCGACCCGAAGAACGACTCGACCAGGCTGTTGTCGTAACAGTCACCGATCGAACCATCGAGCCGAGCAGCCCGGCCGTGCGCAGCCGGTGCCCGAACGCCCAACTGGTGTATTGGGTGCCGTGGTCGGAGTGCACGATCGTCTGCCCGACCGCTGGTCGGCGGCGCCAGCGGGCCATGTCCAGGGCGTCCACGACCAGTTCCGCGCGTAGGTGGTCGGCGATCGACCAGCCCACGACCCGGCGGGGCGAACACGTCCAGGACGACGGCGCAGTAGACCCAGCCGTCGCTGGTGCGGTGCTGGGTGATGTCGGTGACCCACAACGTGTCGGGCTGGTCGGCGACGAACCGCGGTTGACCAGGTCTGCCGACGGTGTAGCAGCTGGATCCTTGACGGTGCAACCCTTGCGCCGCCTGCGATATATCCCTTCAAGGCCGTCGGCGCGCATCAGCCGAGCAACCCGTTTACGGCCGCACCGGATACCGGCGGCCAGCCGCAGCTCGGCATGGACCCGCGGCGCGCCGTAGGCGCCGCGGGACATCTGATGGATGTCGCGGATCGTCTGCGTGAGCGCCTCATCGGCCATCGCCCGCTGGCTGGGGCCCCGCCGGCGCCACTCGTGGAACCCGGCCCTCGACACGCCCAGCACCCGGCAGCAGACCGCCGCCGGTATGCCGACAGCGGTGAGCTCTACGACGACCGGGTAGATCATTTTGGGAGGACGTTCTCCCGCGCGAAGTACGCCGCGGCCCGGCGCAAGATCTCGTTCTCGACCTCCAGACGCCGCTTCTCCTTACGCAGCGCCGCCAGCTCCTTGCGTTCGTCGCTGGTCAGACCCTCACGCCTGCCATCGTCCCGGTCGGCCTGGGCCAACCAGTTCCGAAGACACGACTCAGAGATCCCCAAGCCCTTCGCGACCTGCGCGATCGGCTGCTCCCTCAACCGGGCCAACTCGATCGCACGCTCACGGAACTCCGGCGGGTGTGGTGCAGGCATCCGAACTCCTCCCTCGGCGACAGTCTCGCCTCAGATCAGGTGTCCGGGAAAGCGGGTCAAGCTCAAAACACCCCACAAACCGCAAGCACCCCATGAACCGCAAGCACCCGCGATCTTGAGGGGGCGTGGGTGGAGCGAAGCTCCCCCAAGGGCCAGCGAGCGAAGCTCGCTAAAGGCATGGATACAACCCAAATGGCAAGGGCCCCCGCCACGAAGCAGGGGCCCCTCAGGGTTGTAGCGGGGACAGGATTTGAACCTGCGACCTCTGGGTTATGAGCCCAGCGAGCTACCGAGCTGCTCCACCCCGCGTCGGCCTGTTAACACTAGCGCAAGCTGTGGCTGGGTGCCAAAACGGGGGCCGGCGTGGCCGCCGACCCCCGTTTCGAACCTCAGCCCGCCGGCGCGGACGGGGTCGTCGTCGGCGGTGGCGCCGTGGCCGTGGGTGTCGGTGTCGGCGTGTTGTTCACCGGCCGGTTGTTGTTGGCCGCCCGCTGGGCCGCCTGGAACGCGTCCATGGCCGCTTCCAGGTCGGTCAGGGCCTTGCCGTAGCGGGTGAAGTCGCCCGACTCCTGAGCGGCCTTGGCCTCGTCGATCGCCGCCGACACCCGCTGGGCCGCCGCCGTCAGCTCAGGCGACATCGCCGGCGGCTGGTCGCCCGTCTGCGGCGGCGGGGGCTGCTCCGGCTGACCGCTCGGCGGCTGGCCCGCCTGCTGTCTCTGCGCGTCGCCCTTCGCCACCAGGTCCTTGATGCCCTGCTCCAGGTTGCTGGCCAGGACCGCGTTGGACCCGTCGCCGTACGACAGCAGCACGCGTTGCAGCAGCGGGTACGCGTTCTGCTGGTTGGACTTCACGTAGACCGGCTCGACGTACAGCATGCCGTTGTCGAAGGGCAGTGACAGCAGGTTGCCGTACTGCACCGTGGCCTTGCCGTCGGCGGCCAGCACGGACAGCTGGCCACGCACGTCCGTCGCGTTGGTCATCTGTTGGTGCACCTGCACGGGGCCGGAGACCACCGACTGGTCGGGCAGCTCCAGGGCCTCCAGCTTCGGCTGGCCCTGGACGTAGGACGCGCTGATGATGGCCGCCAGGTTCTGCCGGCCCCGTGGTGTCACGGCCGATGTCAGCTGGAACCGCGGGTCGTCCTGCCCGGGCAGCTGGGTCATCAGGTAGTACGGCGGCTGCTTCTGGCCCCTGTCCGGGTCGTCCGGCGCGTTCGGGACCTCCCAGTAGTCCTGGCCCGAGAAGAACTCGTTCGGCTCGCTCACGTGGTAGCGGGCCAGCAGGTCGCGCTGCACCTTGAACAGGTCGGCGGGGTAGCGGAGGTGGTCGCTGAGCTCCTGCGGGATCTCCGCCTTCGGCGTGATCAGGTTGCCCCCGAAGGCCTTGTTCCACGCCTTCAGCACCGGGTCCTGGTCGTCCCACTCGAAGAGCTTGACCGTCCCGTCGTACGCGTCGACGGTCGCCTTCACCGAGTTGCGGATGTAGTTGATCTCTTCGCGGGCCTGCGCCACCACGGCGCCGCTGCCGGTCAGCTCGTCGCTGGTCACCGACTGGAGGTTGACCCGCTCCGAGTTGGGGTAGGTCGCGGCGGTCGTGTAGCCGTCGACGATCCAGACCACCCGGCCGTCGACCACCGCCGGGTACGGGTCGCCGTCGAGCTTGAGGAATGGGGCGACCTTGGCGACCCGGTCGCGCGGGTTACGCACGTACATCAGCTTCGAGTTGTCGTTGACCGCCTCGGAGAGCAGGAAGTTGGTCTCCTGCATCTTGACCGTGTAGAGCAGCCGGCGGACGAACGAGCCGATCGGGACACCACCCGTGCCGTCGTACGTGTAGTACTGCTCGTTGTTGCCGGTCGGCCGGTCGAACTCGGCGTTGCTGCCGTTGCCCCGCGAGCCGACGACGGCGTAGTCGCCGTCCTCCATCTGCTCGCCGTAGTAGATCCGGGGCTGGCTGGTCTTGATCTCCTCGGTCGCCGACTGGCAACCGTCGCTGCCCTCGTCGCCCAGGAAGCCGGAAACGAAGTACGGCTGCTCGTTGCAGACCCGGTTGGCGGGCGCGGCGACCACGCCGTACCCGTGGGTGTAGATGGTGTGCCGGTTGAGCCAGTTGCTCTGCTGCGCCGTCAGGCCCGTGCGGTAGTTGATCTCACGTACGCCGACGACGTAGTCCTGGGTGTTGCCGCTGACGTTGTACCGGTCGATGTCGAGCTTGTCGCCGAAGTTGTAGAAACCGCGGGCCTGCTGGAGCTGCGTGTAGGTCTCGGAGAGCAGCTGCGGGTCGAGCAGCCGGATGTTCGGCACGATCGACGTGTCGGTGGCCAGGCTCGCCGGTGGCGGTTGGCTCACGCCGGGATAGGCCTTGATGTCGACCTTGTCTATCCCGAACGCGGCTCTGGTCGCCTCGATGCTGTTCTTGATGTACGGCCGCTCCTTGTCGAGCGTGCTCGGGTTGACCTCGAAGCTCTGCACGGCCGACGGGTAGATGCCGCCGATCGCGACCGCGGAGATGCCGAGCAGGGCGAGCGAGACGCCCGGCCACACCAGGTTCCGGATGATGGCGTTGGAGAACAGGATGATCGCGATCGCGACGACGATCGAGATGTAGCCGAGGATCTCCTTGGCCGGCAGCAGGGCGTTGACGTCGGCGTAACCGGCGCCGTAGACCTTGGCCCCCTCGTTGTAGGACAGCAGCAGCGCGCGCCGGTCGAGCACGTAGGCGACGGCCTTGAACAGCACGAAGACGGCGACCAGCGTGGTCAGGTGGGCGCGGGCCGCGTTGGTGATGCGGTCGCCGCCGCCCTGCAGGCGCACGCCGCCGAAGATGTAGTGGACCGCCAGCGAGCCGATGACCGCGAGCACGACGGCGGTGAAGCCGACGCCGAGCAGGTAGCGGTAGAACGGGTACTGGAAGACGTAGAACCCGATGTCGATGTTGAAGATCGGGTCCTTCGTGCCGAACGGCTGCGCGTTGCGGAACAGCATCCACGTGTCCCAGCGGCCCTGCGCCGAGAGCCCGGCGAACAGGCCGACGACCACCGAGATGACGGTGATCCAGATGCCGATCCGAGGCGAGAGCGCCATCCGGTAGCGGTCGAGCGTCTGCTGCTCCGACGAGTGCGGGCGCAGCAGCGGCCGGAGCCGGTAGGCCAGGTAGAGGTTGCCTCCGATGACCACCGCCATCGCCGCGCCGACCACGAGGAACAGCAGCAGGCGGGTGGTGAGCACCGTGCTGAAGACGCCGGTGTAGTGCACCTCGTCGAACCACAACCAGTCGGTCCACGCGTTGACGCCCCAGCCGAGCAGGGTGAACAACACGAAGACGCCGACCAGCACGCCGACCGTCACGCGGCCACGGCGGCTCATTCTCGGCAGGGGACTGCTACGCATGACCACAGTTGGCTCCGCAACGCTTGGTTAGCTCAGGGGGCGGTGTTCAGACTACGGGGGGTTAGCACATGGGGGCGGTGCTGCCGCTCTTCAGCGCGTTGAGCGCCTTGAGCGCCTCGTCGAGCGTGCCCACCTTGTAGAGCGGCAGGCCGTCGACCGCGTTCTTCTTCGCTTCTTCGCAGTTGTCGGCGGGCACCAGGAAGGCGACCGCGCCGGCGTCCTTGGCGCCGACCAGTTTCTGCGGGATGCCGCCGATCGGGCCCACGTTGCCCTGGTCGTCGATCGTGCCGGTGCCCGCGATGATCTTGCCGCCGGTGAGGTCGTCGGCGCCCAGCTTGTCGATGATGCCGAGGGTGAACATCAGGCCGGCGCTGGGACCGCCGATGTCCTCGAGGTCGAACTTGAGGTCGAACGGGTGCGGCTGCTTCTGCTCGATCTCGACGCCGATCCGCTGCTGCCCGTCGACCGTCTTCGGCGTGATCTTCGCTTCGGCTGCCTGGCCGGCCCGGGTGTAGCCGACCGTGACCGAGCTGCCGGCCGGCTTCGCCCGGATCGCGTCGGTCAGGTCGGGCGCCGTCCGGACCGGCTTGCCGTCGACCGAGGTGATCACGTCGCCGGGCTTGAGCAGCGAGTAGGCCGCCCCGTCACCGGCGACGGTCTTGACCGCGACCTGGATCGGATAGCCGAGCTCCGTCAGCGCGGCCGTCTCGGCGCTGGTCTGCGAGGCCTGGAAGTCCTCGGCGTTCTGCTGCTCGACCTGCTGCTCGGTCTGGTCGGGCGGATAGATCAACTCCCGGGGTACGACGGCCTCGTCGTCGGAGAACCAGCCGGCGATCGCGGGGAGCAGCTTGGTCTCGGGCGCCACCTTGACCGTGGTCAGCCGCAGCTGCCCCGCCGAGTTGTAGCTCTGCGCACCGGTGATCTGGATGACCTCTTTGTCGGCCTCTTTGCCCAGGGTGTTGACGGTGGGGCCGGGGCTGAGCACGACGTACGGAACCGGGGCGGAGAGCACCCCGAAGCTCAGCAGCACCGTGATCACGGCACCGAGCAGAACCGTCACGCCACGACTTTTCATGGCGGGAAGCGTACCGAGCGTCCCTGAATGGCGTTCCCCGAGTTCTCCCTGGGCTTAAGCATGCGGTACGGTCGCCCGCGCTCGACGCGCGTACCGTTGACATGTGCCTGATATTCCGTTTGGCTTCGCGCTCCCGGGCGGCCAGCCGCCGGACCCCAACGACCCGCAGCAGATGCAGCAGTTCATGGCGCAGCTGCAGCAGCTGCTCGCGGCGCCGGGCTCCGGCCCGGTCAACTGGGACCTGGCCCGCCAGGTAGCCGCCGCACAGCTGTCCCAGGCCGGTGACCCCGCCGTCTCGCCCTATGAGCGGAACGCGGTGGAAGAGGTGCTCCGGCTCGCCGACCTCTGGCTCGAACAGGCGGTCGCGCTCCCGTCGGGGGTGAAGACCGCGGTCGCCTGGAACCGCAACGAGTGGATCTACCGGACGCTCGACGTCTGGCAGAAGCTCTGCAACCCGGTCGCCGGCCGCATGGTCAACGCCATGGGCGACCTGGTGCCGCCGGAGGCCCGGGCCCAGCTCGGCCCGATGCAGTCGATGGTCACCACGCTCGGTGGCGCGCTGTTCGGCGGCCAGCTCGGCCAGGCGCTCGGCTCGCTCGCCGCGGAGGTGCTCTCGGCCGGCGACATCGGCCTGCCGCTGGGCCCGGCCGGCACCGGCGCGCTGATCCCGGCCAACATCCGCGAGTTCGCCGCGGGCCTGGAGCTGCCCGAAGACGAGGTGCGGCTCTACGTGGCGCTGCGCGAGGCCGCCCACCAGCGGCTGTTCGAGCACGTGCCGTGGCTGCGGGGCCACATCCTCAACGCGGTCGAGACCTACGCCAACGGCATCACGGTCAACCGTGAGGCGATCGAGGAGGCGATGGGTCGCATCGACCCGACCAACCCGGAGTCGATGCAGGAGCTGGCGCTGGAGGGCATCTTCACGCCGGAGGACTCGCCCACCCAGAAGCAGTCGCTGGCGCGCCTGGAGACCACCCTGGCCCTGGTCGAGGGCTGGGTCGGGCACGTGGTCGACCTGGCCGTCGGCGACCGGCTGCCCAACGTGGTGCGGCTGGCCGAGGCGTTCCGGCGCCGCCGGGCCGCCGGTGGGCCGGCCGAGCAGACGTTCGCCGCGCTGGTGGGTCTCGAGCTGCGGCCGCGCCGGCTGCGCGAGGCCGCGGCGCTGTGGGCGGCGGTCACCGAGCACAGGGGCGTGCAGGGCCGCGACGGCCTGTGGGACCACCCCGACCTGCTGCCGTCGGGCGAGGACTTCGCCGACCCGGAGGCGTTCGCCCGTTCGCAGTTCGACAACGGCGGTCTGGGCGACTTCGACGACCTGGGCGACATCGACTTCGGCGGCGAGGGTCCGAAGGAGAACCCGCCGACAAAGGGCGACGAAGATTAGCTTTTCGTGCGAACGGCCCGGCGGTGTGCCGGGCCGTTTCGCTATGCCACGGGAGCGAAGCCCGGCAGCCACTTCTCCAGGATCGCGCGATAGGGAGCCCTGGCCTCGAGCTGGCAGAGGACGCCGATCGAGCCGAGGGTCACCCGGTGGATCAGGAGGTACGACGGCGGCAGGTTGAGCTGGCGGCTCAGCTGGAAGGCCGGCGACTTGGGGCTGGCCAGGCGGGCGGCCTCCGCGCGCAGCCAGGCGCGGGTGAACCGGAAGTCGTCGTGGGCCAGCGGGTCCAGCATCGGCAGCAGGAAGTCGAGCACCGCCTCCGCGTCGATCTCCTGGTCGGGCTTGAGGAACCCCTCGGCCCGCAGCCCTTCGACGACCGCGTCGGCCTCGTGGGCCAGCGCCAGCCGGGTCAGGCGGCCGACCGGCTCCGGCAGGCCCTCCGGGAGCCGGGCGACGGCGCCGAAGTCGACCACGCCCAGGCGGCCGTCGGGCATCAGGCGGAAGTTGCCGGGGTGCGGGTCGGCGTGCAGCATCCGGGCCCGGGCGGGCGCCGAGAAGTGCAGGGTCGCCATGCGGGCGCCGGCGAGGTCGCGCTCCTCCTCCGTACCGCCGGCAATGATCTTCGAGAGCGGCGTGCCCTCGATCCAGTCGGTGACCAGCACCCGCGGCGCCGCCGCGACGACCTTGGGGATCAGGATCTCGTCGTCGCCGGCATAGGCCGCGGCGAACGCCTTCTGCGCCTTCGCCTCGAGCTCGTAGTCGAGCTCCTCGCTGATCCGCTCGCGCATCTCGGCCAGCAGCGGCTTGATGTCGAGGCCCGGCTGGATCGCCTTGAACATGGCGCCCAGGCGGGAGATCTGCTTGAGGTCGGACAGCAGAGCGTCACCGGCGCCCGGGTACTGGATCTTGACCGCCACCGGCCGGCCCGCCTTCGTGCGGCCCTTCCAGAGCGCCTTGTGGACCTGACCGATGCTCGCGGCCGCCGTCGGCGTGTCGTCGAACTCGAGGAACCGGTTGCGCCACTCCGGGCCCAGCTGGTCGGCCAGCACCCCGTGGAGGCTGGCGGCGGGCAGCGGCGGGGCCGCCTCCTGCAGCTTGGTCAGGGCCTGGCGGTAGGGTCCGGCCATCTCCTCGGGCAGCGCCGCCTCGAAGACGGACAGCGCCTGCCCGAACTTCATCGCACCACCCTTGAGCTGCCCCAACACGCTGAACACCTGCTCGGCGGTGCGCTGCTGCAGCTCGGCGGAGATGGCATCGGACGCCATGCCCGTCATCCGCTTGCCGAACCCCAACATCGACCGCCCGGCGAAGCCGAGTGGCAGGGAAGCGAGCTTGGCGGCCCGGGTGACGGCCTGGCGAGGGATGTCGCTCACCAGATCATTGTGACTGACAGTTTACGGACACCCAAGATCAAAATTCGCTGCGTACGCAGGAACATCGCGGATGTGCCGGCCAACGGCGCCATCGCAGGTCGGCGAGGGTGACCAGCGACACGGCCGTGGCGGTTGTCACAGGGTCACCGCCGTCGGTCCAGACGAGCACCTGACCCGCCGCGAACGCCGCGGCCGCCATGATCGTGACGAGGTCGCAGGCCTCCTCCTCGGATCGGCTGGTGGCGAGCCCGGCGGCGATGTCCGGCCAGGCCGGGTCGCGGTCGGTGCGGTGGAGGTCTCGACAGGCGAGGCACGGCGATCCGTCCGGTGGGACGAATGGGCCGATCTCGGGGATGCCGTCGCGGACCTCGACGGAAAGCATCGCCTGACCACGCCGCCGGGCCGCGGCGGCGGCGAGCTGGGCCGGTTGATCCGCGCCGACCCGGACGACGACCTGTGGCTTCGTGGTGCCCGGGCGCGCGCCGGCCGCGGCTATCGCCGCCGCTACGGCTTGGCTTCTCGGCTTGCCGACCGCGGCCGGGTCCAGGCCGGCCGCCGCCGCCTCAGCCGGGTCGAGCGTCCCGGGCAGGTCCGGCCGGACCTGGCCGATCCCGGAGCGGGCAAGCGTGAGCGCGATCGGCGCCGCCAGCCGTCCGCGACCGCTGACCAGCACCCTCGCGGCGGCCCGCCGCCGCAAGGTCTCTGCCGGCGTCAGTGGCGATGTCGGCGGGTGCGAGCCGGACTCGCCTTCCCACGCGGCCACACCCTGCCCGGGTCCGCGCCCACCGAGCGTGTTCTCTCCTGCCGACCCCACCAGCCCGGAGCCACGCCCAACCGCGGCCGAGCCGTGCGGAGCGGGTCGGGTCACCGACGGCGACCCCGGCCGGTCATCGCGGCGATCGGGCAACGGGCCACGCCGGGCCCACTGGCCGGAGAGGTGCTGCGCCGCCTGGCGGAGGGCCAGGGCGGCCGCTTCCGCGCGGAGGTGGGGTGCGGTGGTGGCCAGGGTGTGTGCGGGCACGACCAGACCGCTGGCGTGCAGGGTGGCGAGCAGTTCGCGGGTGTCGCTCGGGCGCACGCCGCGGCGTAAGGCCGTGGCCAGGACCTGGCGTTCGGTGTGAGCGCCGTCGAGGAGGTCGAGCACCGCGGCGGCGCGCTCGTCAGGTAGCTCGACCAGCACCGCGCCCCAGGCGTCGGTGCCGAACTGGATCGTGCGCGGGCCGCGGCGGATGCGGGTGAGGCCCGGCAGGAGCGTTGGGCGGAGCAACCCAATCGTCGTCACGGAGTAACAGAATGTCACCGTCACCTGGGGCCATTCGGCTCGTTGTCCACAGGTGGCGGGTCCTGTACACGGGGTTATCCACAGCTTCCGGCGAGTTATCCACAACCAGCCGGTAATCGGGGCACCCGATTTTCATGACACTGCGTGTTTGTCCGATACGCCGGAGGGGGCGACCGTGACGGCCGCCCCCTCCCGCGAAACGCGGTTCCCGGTCAGACCTTCGCCTTGCCGAGGATCCGGTTGACGGTGGTGCCACACACCGGGCACTTGCCCTTGGCCATGTTCATACCGGTCTTCGACACCTCGACGGTGCCCGTGAAGTCGCGCTTTTCCTTGCACTTGACGCAGTACCCGTTGTAGGTCTGGGCCTTGTCGGCCACGATGCCCTCCTAGTCTTGTTCGCCGGATTGGTCCCGGCGAGTGCCCGGGCGCGGCACACGTGCACCGGCGTCGGGGCGTTCTCCGCGGTCACACGTGTGACCGCCGGTCCGCGGACCCTACCCACATGCGGGCGGTTCCATGTCAGGAACCCGATCATCACCAGCGGCGGGGCCCCGCAGGTAGTGCGATGCGACACCTGACGGGGACGAGTGTGCATGTCGGACTCGGCCGGATTAGTCAGATTCGCTCGGGACACGCCGACCAAAGCCCTCCTGCGAGCGGGATCACGCCGATTACGGCACATCCGCCCCCGGGATCCCCTACCGTGTGCCGTAAGGTCCCTCGGGGCGCAGCGGACCCACCGCCACCGGCGTACCCGCGAAATTTTTTCCGGACGCCCCGCCGTGAACCAGCACTTTCCCGGCGTGACCGTGTGTGTTGGCCCTTGCGGCGGCATGGCACCTACCGGTTAGCGTGCCTTCGTGAACGGAACCCGGGGCTCCGGGGTGCGGTAATGGCCGCCACGCGGAAGCCGGTCGTCGAGGTACGGCGCTCTCAGCGCCGGCGCCGGACGGTGTCCGCCTACCGCGACGGTGAGCGCGTGGTCGTGCTCATACCCGACCAGTTCTCCCGCGCCGAGGAGACCGAGTGGGTCGACAAGATGCTCGCCCGCCTGGCCGCCCGTGAGCAGCGCCTCAGCCGCAGCGACGCCGAGCTGCAGGCCCGTTCGCAGCGCCTGATCGGCCAGTACCTGGCCGAGTACGCCCGGGCCGCCCAACCGGCCAGCGTCCGCTGGGTGACCAACCAGAACGGCCGCTGGGGGTCCTGCACGCCCGCCGACCGCACGATCCGCATCTCGCACCGGATTCAGGAGATGCCTGACTGGGTGATCGACTACGTGCTCCTCCACGAACTCGCCCACCTCGTGGTCCCCAGCCACAACACGCGCTTCTGGGCTCTCGTGGGTCGCTACCCGAAGACGGAGCGGGCGCGCGGCTACCTCGAAGGCGTGGCGGCCACGACGGGCCTCGTACTCGCCGACTGAAATAACCTGGGTCTCGTGACCCGTCGCGTGATCGTCGTCCTGCTCACCCCGGTCGTCTGGGCGCCGCCCGGCATCGGCCTCGACAAGTGGCGGCACGCCCTGGCCGAGGACGTCGTCGACCTGCTCGCGACCCTCAACGAGGTCGACCCGGCGATCGCCGCCACCCCCGCCGACCGTCCGCTCGCCGACGCGGTGGCCTGGCCTTCGATGCAGGTGTACGAGGTACCCGACACCACCGTCAACGCCACGTTCGCGGCGGCCGCGGCCGACGGCTACGACCAAGCCGCCGTGATCGCCGCCGACGTCCCGGACCTGCCCGGCCTGATCCTGGGCAAGCTGTTCCGGCCGCTGACCACGAAGACCCTCGCCATCGCCCCGGCCGAGGGCCCAGGCCTGCTCGGGGTGGCTTCCCGCCTGCCGGCGCCGGCCTGGCTGCCGGAGATCGACCTCGACGGCGAGACGGCCGCGACGTCGATCCGCCCGCACGCCCCGAACCCGGCCGAGGTCGCGACAGCCCCGCCGTGGCGCCGCCTGCGCGGCCCGGCCGACCTGCCCACCCTCGACCCGGCCGTCGAAGGCTGGGATGCCACCCGCGCCCTCCTCACCGGCGGCCTCTCCCCCGCCTAGGTCTCGGCGACGCGAGATCGTCCCGGCGGCCTCTCCCCCGCTAGGTCCTGGCGACGCCCGGTCGGTCGTCCCGGCGGCCTCTCCCCCGCTAGGTCCTGGCGACGCCCGGTCGGTCGTCCCGGCGGCCTCTCCCCCGCCTAGGTCCTGGCGACGCCCGGTCGGTCGTCCCGGCGGCCTCTCCCCCGCTAGGTCCTGGCGACGCCCGGTCGGTCGTCCCGGCAGCCTCTCCGCCGCCTAGGTCGTGGCGACGCCGGGTCGTTCCGGTGGCGGTCGGAGGAGGTCGAGGTCACCCCCCGAACCGGCTGGATGATCTCACCGCTCGCCCCGGGCGACCACTACGCCTGACGGGCGCACGTGCCGAAGCATGTGCCTACGTGTTTTCACGTGTGCGCCGGAGGCAAGACCCCTCGGCCCGATGGGCTTGCGTCGCCGGGCGCTGCTCATCGCCGGTGCCGGTCCACTCGGCTTGCCCTTCACCCCGTAGCGCGGCCAAGGGCGACGCCGACGAGAAGGAACAGCCAGGCCGCCAGCCTCGCGGGCCGGCAGCAGCGCGTCGGGGCAGGCCGGGCGGCGGGTGCTTGGGCCAGCTTCGCCACCGAGAAGCTGCCACGGCACGCGCCTACCAAGAACCGGCACAGCACGCCCCCACCAAGGTGGCGCCGCTGGCCGGCCCGAGCCATCTGGCCACATCGGCCACTTCACCCGCGGGAAACCGCGGCCGGCTGCGGGACCCGGTGCCGACCGATGCCTCGACGCGGTCTCCGCCGAGGTGCCGAACGACGAGGGGGCCGCGGACCGTCGACCTCGCGGCGGCCGTGGCAGGCCGGATGATCATGTGCGGCGGACCAGGAGACCAGAGCGGCACCCGCTTGATCCTGTGCATCCCGTCTGGGGATCCCACGGCGTGTCGCCCAGGTGCGCCACACCTGATCGTGGGCGTCGCGGTCGTTCGCCCTGGCGGGACGCACACGATCAGACGCGCGGCAGGGGTTGACCCACGGCGGAGGTGGCAGTGAAGCGGAGCGAACGGTCTCCGGCGGGAGCGACGGTCCGGACCACCGCGGACCCGGGACCGCGATCTTCGATCTTGAAGAAAGGGTGCGGCCCGCCCCCGATGAAGGGAGCGGGCCGCGCGGGAAAGGGATCCGGACTACCAGCCGCCCATCTGGCGCGCCGACTGGTGGCGGGCCTGCATGGCGATGGTTCGGGCGGATCGGGTTGCCTCAGAGCGCGTCTTCCTGCCGGTCTGAGGCAGGCGCATTCGCGCTCGTGACAACGCTTCTTGGATGAGATTCATGTCGGTGGCTCCGTTCACGGTGGTGGTCATGGCTGCGTATCTCGGCTTCTCGTGATGGGTGGGGGTTTCGCGGACCGTCGGCATGTCAGGCCGCCAGTCGGACGGCGACGCGCGGCTGGTCGGCGAGCCCTTCGGCTGCCAACCGCGCCTCTACCTCGACTCGGAGGACGGCGTCTCGGGCGACGTCTTCCTTGCGCGGGCGACCACGGGGCCGCTTGCGGGGCACGACCGCACCGCGCTCGAAGATCTCGCCGCCCCAGACGCCCCAGGGCTCGGCACGCTCGACCGCGCCCGCCAGGCACTCGACGCGCAGCGGGCAGTCCCCGCAGAGCGACTTGGCCAGCTCGAGCTCGGTCGGGGCGTCGGCGAACCACAGGTCCGGGTCGAACTTCCGACAGGGCAGTTCCGCGTCCAACCCGACGCTCTTCGCGTCCGGATTGGCCAAGGCCAGGCTCATCGCCCGGTCACCTCTCTCTCGCGTTCGGTCTTGTGGACCGGTCTTGGAACAACTGGTGGAGCAAAAAACTGAGGCCGCGGATCCCGGTTTGCGGGTTCCGCGGCCTCGAAGTGAGCCGGAGGTCTAGGTCTGCTAGACCGGCCTACTTCGAGGTGGAACGCCGCGGACATCCATGCCGCCCTGGGCGGCCCGAATACCCTTGACCGTGGACACATTGGTCCCCTTGAACGCGACGGCAGCGGGCACCAGGAGCAGCTCGGCCTGAGCCTGGGCCTGATATGCCGGAGCGATCGGAGCCAACGTGGCCGAGTGAAGGCGCGTGGCCTCCATCGGGCTCACGGCAGCGCTCGGCGACCACGGTCGGGTCGTGTTGTTGATCGCCACCGGGGCCACCTCCTTCTGCGGACTCGTCTTGCGCCGGTAGATCTTCTGCCTAACCAGGGTTGAGCAGCGCTCTCCCCAGGTGTGCTCTGAGGCTATGCCTCCCCCTCTCGGGAGGGCAAACGGTTTTACGGGTCATTCGCAGAAGTTTTTTCTGGCTCAAGATCATCAACCGCCGCGCCCGCTACGAGGGCCAGCGCGGCGTCGCCGTAGAGGGCGAGCTTGCGCGGGCCGATGCCAGCGATGGCGATCAGGTCGGCGCGCGCCGCCGGTTTGCGCTCGGCGATGGCCACGAGTGTCGCGTCAGTGAAGACGACGTATGCCGGAACTCGCTGACCTGCGGAAACGCGCGCCCGCCAGCGCTGGAGCCGGTCGAGGAGCTCCTCGTCCAGATCGGACGGACAGGTCGCGCACCGGCCGAGCTTGCGGTCGGCGCCGCCCAGCAGCGTGGCGCCGCAGACCCGGCACGAGACGATCCGCGGCGGCCGGCTGTCGGGTTTGCGACTCAACCGGGATACCGCCGAGCCGCCGGGACCACCGCCCGCGCCGCCCCCCGAACGCCCGTCGAACTGTGGCAGGAACCGGCACGGCCGCCGCGGCCGGCCACCCGGCGAGCGGGAGATCGCATAGGAGAGCCAGAGCCACTCCCGGGCCCGCGTCACCCCGACATAGAGCAGCCGGCGTTCTTCCTCGACCTGCTCGGGCGTTTTGGCGTAGGTCGTCGGCAGCGTCCCGTCCGACAGCCCCACCACGAACACCGCGTCCCACTCGAGCCCCTTGGCCGAGTGCAGCGACGCCAGCGTGACGCCCTCGACGGTCGGCGCGTGCTGCGCGGCCGCCCGCCGACCGAGCTCGTCGACGAAGTCGGCCAGCGTCGGCGGTCGCGAAGACACCGCGCCCTCGCCGATCGGCAGCAGCGTCGGCGTCGCGCCGAACTCCTCCGCCAGCGCGAGGAGCGCCGCCAGCGCCTCCCACCGCTCCCGGGCCGCGCCACCGCCGGGCCGCTGGTCGGGCGCCCAGCCGACCGCCTCGAGCGCCGCCGCCACCGACCGCACCAGCGGCTCGCCGGGGTCGGCCGACCGGGTCGCGGCCCGCAGCGCCACCAGCGCCTGCCGCACCTCGGACCGCTCGAAGAACCGCTCGGCCCCCTGCACCACGTAGGGCACCTCGGCCTCGGCCAGCGCCTTCTCGTAGGTCTCGGACTGCGCGTTGGTCCGGAACAGCACCGCGATCTCGCGCGCCGGGGTGCCCGACGCGATCAGTTGCCGGCAGCGGGCCGCCACCGCGGCCGCCTCCCCCGGCTCGTCCTGGAAGATCCGCAGCTCGGGCTCGGCGCCGGACGGTCGCTGGCCGACCAGCTCGAGCCGCAGCCGCGCCTCGGCGCCCCGGGCCTGCCGGATCACCGCGTTGGCCAGCCCCACCACCTGCGGCGTCGACCGGTAGTCGCGGACCAGCCGCACCACCACCGGCGACCGCCGCAGCCGCGGGAAGTCGATCAGATAGGCGGAGGTCGCCCCGGTGAACGAGTAGATCGTCTGCGACGCGTCGCCGACCACGGTCAGGTCGTCGCGCCCGCCGAGCCACGCGTCGAGCAGCCGCTGCTGCAGCGGGTTGACGTCCTGGTATTCGTCGACCACGAAATGCCGGTATTGCGCGCGCACCTGCTCGGCGACGTCGGAGTGCTCCTCGATCCCCCAGACCGCCGCCCGCAGCAGGTCTTCGAAGTCGATCACCCCGTTGCCCCGCTTGAGCTGCTCGTAGGCGGCGAACACCTCGGCCACCTTGCCGGCCTCGAACGGCGTCTCGCGGGTCGCCTTGGCCGCCGCGACCACGTATTCGCCGGGCTCGACGAGCGACGACTTGGCCCACTCGATCTCGCCGGCCAGGTCGCGGGCGCCGGTGCGGTCGGTGCGCACGCCGACCCGTGCCGCCGCCAAACCGACCAGCCGCGCCTTGCTGTCGATCAGCTCGGGCAGCTCGCGCCCGGCCAGCAGCCGCGGCGCGAAGTAGCGCACCTGGCGCAGCGCCGCCGCGTGGAACGTGCGCGCCTGCACCCCGGCGACCCCCAGCGCCGCGAGCCGCGCCCGCATCTCGGCCGCCGCCCGCGCGGTGAACGTGACGGCCAGCACGTGCCGCCCCGCCGTCTCGCCCCGCAGCGTCCGGTAGGCGATCCGGTGAGTGATCGCCCTGGTCTTGCCCGTGCCGGCGCCGGCGAGGATGCAGACCGGGCCGGCCGGCGCCGTCACGGCGGTGCGCTGCTCGGGGTCGAGGCCCGCCAGGACCTGCTCCGCCGGAGAGTCAACCGCCACAGTCAGGAATCATGACAGCCCGGTCTGACGTTCTCTCGAATGGAGACCCCCCTACCCCCGGAGGAACACTCGATGTTGACCATGTACTCCACCTCGTGGTGCGGCTACTGCCACCGCCTGAAGTCCCAGCTCGACCGCGAGGGCATCGCGTACCAGGTGATCGACATCGAGCAGGACCCGGCCTCGGCCGACTACGTGATGAGCGTCAACGGCGGCAACCAGACCGTCCCCACGTTGCGCTTCGACGACGGCACCGCCATGACCAACCCCTCGATCACCCAGGTCAAGCAGCACCTGTCGAGTCTCGAAGCGGCATAGACCAGGCGCGTGGGCGGGTCACGCACCCGCCCACGTGGTGATCAGGTAATAGGCGATCGAGACCTGCATCGGCAGCGTCATGACCGCCGGCTCGTCGGGCGTACCGAGGTTGACCGTCTCGCCGCCCAGCAGGGCGCGCACCTCGCGGCGGGTGAACCAGCGGGCTTCGGTGATCTCGGCCGGGTCGACCTTCAACGGCTGCGCCGCGTCCGCGGTCGCCGTGTAGCCGAGCATCAGCGACCCCGGGAACGGCCACGCCTGGCTGGCCACGTAGTCGATGCGGTCCAGCGTCAACCCGACCTCTTCCGCGACCTCGCGCGCCACGGCCGCCTCGGCGGACTCCCCCGGCTCGACGTAACCGGCGAGGCACGAGAACCGCCGGAACCCCGGCTGCTTCGGCCAGGTCGCGTTGTTGCCGAGCAGGCAGCGCCCGTCCGGCCCCGCGACGCCGTCGTGCACCAACACGATCATCGCCGGGTCGGTACGCGGCCACGTCTGGTTGCCGGCCGCGTCGACCCGGGACCACCCGGCCTCGCCGACCGTGGTCGGCTGCCCCGTCTGCGGCGAGTACGGGCTCCGGACGTGCCAGTTGACGATCGCCAGCGCCGTGGTGAGCAGCCCGGCGTCCCGGTCGTCCAGCCGGTGCCCCACGTCGCGCAGGTTCGCCGGCCGGGTCCCCGGAACGTCCGGCAGCGGCCCGTCGATCGCGAACACCGCGACCCCGTCGGGCTCCACACCGAGGAACACGGCGGCCGAGCGGTCGACGCCGGACGTGTCGAGCAGCACCACCGACAGCACGGCGCCGACCGCGGCGTCGGCGGCGTCGCCGGTCACCACGTCGCGGAACAGCGCGGTGCCGGCCGACGAGTCCACGGGCAGGAGGCGGGCGGTCGGCCAGGCGGATTCGAGCCAGTGCGGATCCGAACGCCGGTGCCCCGCCCGGTCGAGCGTGGCCCGGGCCAGGGGTGGCGCGCCGGTCATCCCAGCTCCACCTCGCGCAGCGTCGCGACCGGCGCCTCGATCTTCTCCGCGTCGCCGAGGATCACCGTGGTCGCCCCCGACGGCGCCAGGTATTTCGCCGCGGCCGCGGCCACGTCGTCCCGGGTCGCGGCCGTGAGCTGCGCCGTGTAGTCCTTGAGGAAGTCGAGGCGCAGCCCGGCGCCGGCGTAGGTGCTGGCCAGGCTGGCCAACCCCGCCTGCGTCGACATGCCCAGCTTGAGCGTGCCCAGCACGTACTGCCGCGCCTGCTCCAGCTCCTCGGCCCCGGGCGGCGTGGTCGCCAGCCGGCCCAGCTCGTAGAGCGTCTCCAGCAGCGCCGGCCCGGTCACCTCGGTGGCCACCTCGGCCGAGACCAGCACGACGGAGCCGGCGACCGAGTGATCGACCAAGGAGTGCGGCCCGTACGTGTAGCCCTTGTCCTCGCGGATGTTCTCCACCCAGCGCGACGAGAAGTAGCCGCCGAACACCAGGTTGGCCAGTTGCAGCGCGGCGTGGTCGGGGTGCGTGCGCGGCACCGCCGGCAACGCCATCCGCAGCGACGACTGCACCGAGTCGGGCCGGTCGACCACCAGCACCGGGCCGGGCGCGGGCGCCGGCGCGGCGGGCAGCGTCACGTCCTTGCCACCGCCGTTCCACGAGCCGAGCACCGCCTCGGCCGTGTCGAGGGCCCGCTTCACCTGGAAGTCGCCGACGAGCACGAGGGTCGCGCCGGCCGGGTGGACCCGCTCGGCGTGCAGCGCGCGCAGCTGGGCCGGCCGCACCGTGCGCACCTGCTCGGGCTCGGGCGTCTGCACCGCGTACGGGTGGCGTCCGTAGACCCGCTGCAGCAGTGCCTCGCGGGCCAGGTGGGCGGGCTGGCTCTTGGCGACCTGGATGTTGTCGACCAGCCGGTCCCGCTCGGTGGCGACCTCGTCGCTCGGGTACGCGGCCCCGTCGACCACCTCGGCCATGATCTCCAGGATCCGGCCCAGGCCGGCCGCCAGGCCGTTGCCGCTGATCATCAGCCGGTCGGGGTCGACCGACGCCGCCAGCCCGCCGCCGACCGCCTGGAGCTCGGCGGCGATGTCCACGGTGGACATCTCGGCCGTGCCGGAGAACAGCGTCTGCGACAGCATCGCGCCGCGGGCCAGGTTGGCACGGGCGAACGGCACGCGCAACCGCACCTCGACCAGCGGCACCGCCGGGCGACGGATCGCGATCACGGTCAGCCCGTTGGTCAGCCGCCGCTCAGCCTCGCCGGGCAGCTTGATCGGCGCCGCCGGCAGCAGGGCCGGCAACGACCGCTTCACATCGCTCACTGTCCGCCTCCGGGAATGACCTCGATGGACGCCCGGCGCTGCGGGGTCAGGGTGGCCGCGGCCGCGCGGATCTGGTCCGCCGTGACCTCGCCGATCAGCCGCGGCAGCTCGTTGATCAGCTCGGGCTCGCCGCGTTGCTCCTCGAGCACGGCGATCCGCAGCGCCCGGCCGAGCACCGCGTCGGTGTCGCGGAGCAGGTGGGTGGCCATCCGGGCCTGCACGCGGCCGAGCTCCTCGGCCCCGATGCCGTCGCCGGCCAGCCGCTCCAGCTCCTCGTCGGCGGTGCGCAGCACCTTGTCGACGTCGCCGCCGGGCGGCAGGTGGAACTGCAGCAGCGCCGCGGTCGGATCGCGCACCTCGAACGGCTCGCCCATGAACCCGAGGTAGCCGCCGAGGCTGGTGACCGTGCGGTCGCGCAGCACCATCCGCTCGACCAGTCGCGACGCGTCGCCGTCGGTGAGCACCTCGGCCAGCACCACGTAGGGCAGGTAGGCGGCGAAGTCGTCGATCGGGTTCGGCACGCGCCAGGCCGCGGCGACCGCCGGCAAGGGGGCCAGGCGATCGGCGTACGACTCGCGTCGTTCGCTGGTCAGGTCGGGCTCGTCGAAGTCGGGCCGCGGCGGCGCGGGCCGGGCCGGCACGTCGCCGAAGTGCCGCTGGATCATCTCGGTGGCCTCGGCCACGTCGAGGTCGCCGGCGACCGAGAGGACCGCGTTGCCGCAGGCGTAGTAGCGGGAGAAGAACTCGGCCGCATCGGCGACCGTGGCGCTCTCCAGGTCCTCGAACGACCCGTAGCCGTCGTGCGCATTCGGGAACGTGTCGAACATGACCGGCGGCAGCTTCAGCCAGGGGAAGCCGCCGTAGGGCCGGTTGAGCACGTTGACCCGGATCTCCTCCTTGACCACGTCGACCTGGTTGCGCAGGTTCTCCTCCGTCAGGCGAGGGCCGCGCATGCGGTCTGCCTCGAGGAACAGCGCCCGCTCGAGCGCGCCGGACGGCAGCGTCTCGAAGTAGTCGGTGTAGTCGAGGTGGGTCGAGCCGTTGAAGGTGCCGCCCGCGCCCTGGACGTGCCGGAAGTGGGCGAGCTTCTCGAGGTTCTCGGAGCCCTGGAACATCAGGTGCTCGAAGAGGTGCGCGAAACCGGTGCGCCCCTCAGGCTCGCTGCGGATGCCGACGTCGTAGACCACGGCGACGCCGACCACGGGCGCGCTGCGGTCGGGCGCCAGCACCACCCGCAGGCCGTTGTCGAGCGTGAACCGCTCGACCGGATATTTGGTCGCCGGGATCTTCATTTTGCGGGCCACACGGCCGAGGTTAGCGCGCTCGGCGGCGAACGCGACCGTCAGACCGGCCGCATTCCGGCCAACGCGTCGTCGGCGACCCAGTCCCACTGCCGGTGCGTCTCCGGCACCGAGACGTAGAGCACCGCAGCCGTCGGCTTGCCGACATCGATGCAGGCCAGCGCCACCAGCTCGGACCGGGCGCGCAGCCCGGGCGACGAGAAGTGCAGCCGGAACACGGTCACCCAGGCCGGCCGTCCACCCAGGACGGTGCGCTCGTCGCGGATCAGCTCCTGCTCGTTGGGCTGCGGGTAGTAGTGCGCCCGGGCGTCCGCGGCCACCTGCCGGCCGACGCACTCGAGGTCGAAGGTGAACGCGTCGTTGGTCGCCGCCGGCACCGCGCCGGAGAGGACCGAGGCGTGGTAGTCGCTCGCGCCGTCGTAGTCCTGCTCGGTGACGAAGTGCTGCCCGACCTTGTAGGGCACCTCCAGCTCACCGGCGTTCCACACCGTGGTCCACGCCTCCCAGGGCGGCCCGTAGGCGGGGTACGAGATGCCGGTGGTCTCGTCGACGGTCCGCGCGCCGGTGGGCGCGGGCGACGGCGCCGGCGGGGCGCTCGCGGCGCCGCTCGGCGCGTCGGGCGGCGGCGGGCACGCGCGGGCCAGCGGCGGCCGCGCGTCGACCGGCGCCTCGGGCTTGTCCGCCAGCAGGCCGTCACCGCTGCCGGGCCGGGCCACCAGCACCGCGACCAGGCCGGTGACCAGGATCAGGGCGGCCACACCGGCGAACCACCAGAGCCGGCGCCGCGGCGTGCCATCGGACGGTGCCTCGGGCGGCGGCGGCAGGTCCGGCGGCGGCGGGCCGAGCCGAGTCACCGCACCCGAGGGGAAGCGTTCGGCGTTCGGCATACGCCTAGTGAAGCACCCGAGGCACCATGGAGGGCGTGCTGCCCGTGCCGCTCGCCCTCCGCCTGCGCGACGCCGGCCTGCGCTGGAAGCCCGCGCCCGGCGACCGCTTCGCCATCCCCGACCGCGACCTCGACGACGAGGTCTTCGTGCTCAGCAACATGGTCATCGCCGTGCACGACCTGCCCGAGGGCCCGATGATCGGGTTCAACGGCACCACCGAGTGGGCAATGGACGATCTCGAACAGGACGAGGCGATCTGGCTGCCCCGGGAGGACCAGCTCCGCGAACTGCTGGGTGGGACGTTCCACCTGCTGGAACGCACGGGCGCCGGCTGGCGGGTGGAGATCACCGTCGGCGGCCGCCGGCTCGCGTTCGAGGCCGCCACCGCCGAGGAGGCGTACGGCACGGCGTTGCTGGACCTGATCAGGTTGGGCGTCGACTGAAAGGAGCCCGATGAACTTCCGGGAGTCCGCCGAACAGATCGGCCCGGAGCTGGTGGACCTGCGCCGCCGGCTGCACCAGCGACCCGAGGTGGGCCTGGACCTGCCGGAGACACAGGCGACGGTGCTGGCCGCGTTGGCCGCCCTGCCGCTGGAGGTCACCACCGGGCGCGCGCTGAGCTCGGTCGTCGCGGTGCTGCGCGGCGGTCGCCCCGGCCCGGCGGTGCTCCTGCGCGGCGACATGGACGCGCTGCCGGTGACCGAGCGCACCGGGCTCCCCTATTCGTCGACGGTGCCGGGCGCCATGCACGCCTGCGGCCACGACCTGCACACGGCGATCCTGGTCGGCGCGGCCCGGCTGCTCAGCGCCGTCCGCGACCAGCTGCCCGGCGACGTCGTCTTCATGTTCCAGCCGGGCGAGGAGGGCCCCGGCGGCGCGGAGCCGATGCTCGCCGAGGGGCTGCTCTCCGCGGCCGGCGCGCCGCCCGTGGCCGCGTACTGCCTGCACGTCTCAGCGGTCTTCCCGCGCGGCCTGTTCTTCGGGCGACGCGGCGTGTTCGGCGCGGCCCACGACACCTGCAAGATCCGGGTACGCGGCGCCGGCGGGCACGGGTCCACGCCGTTCCGCGCCCGCGACCCGATCCCGGCCGCCTGCGAGATGGTGCTGGCCCTGCAGACGATGGTGACCCGCGGGTTCGACGTCTTCGACCCGGTGGTGCTGACGGTCGGCCAGTTCCACGCGGGCACGGTCGACAACGTCATCCCGGCGACCGCGGAGTTCGCGGCGTCGCTGCGCTCGTTCTCCGCGCCGGCCCGGGAGAAGCTGGTGCGCCGCACCGAAGAGGTCGTCCGCGGCCTGGCCGCCGCGCACGGCCTCGAGGTCGACGTCGAGTTCGAGCGCGGCTATCCCGCGGTGGTCAACGACATGACCGAGGCCGAGTTCGCGGCCGCGACGGCGAGCGAGGTCTTCGGCGACCAGCGCTACCAGTGGCTGCTCAACCCGAAGACCGGCTCCGAGGACATGTCGTTCGTGCTGGAGAAGGTGCCGGGCGCCTACCTCAACCTGGGCGCCTGCCCGCCCGACCGCGACCCGGCCACCGCGCCGACCAACCACTCGGCCGACGCCCTCTTCGACGACGCCGTCGTCCCCGACGGCAGCGCCCTGCTAGCCGAGCTCGCCTTCCGCCGGCTGGCCCGCGAGCCCTAGGCGCGGGCCCGCCGCCGTGGATCGGTGATGCGGCTCATCAGGCTGACGGTGGTGCGACGAGGAAGCAGGCGTGCGGCGGCGGCGCTGAGCCGGTTGCCGCGCCCGTCGACGACGCTCGGGCCCGGGTCGCACCGGTCGAGGTGGGCGAGCGCGGTGGCCACCACCGCCTCGGGAGCGCGCATCCGTGCGCCGGCGGTCGCGTCGTCGGTGCCGACGACCTGGTTGAACTCGGTGCTCGTGGCCCCGGGCGACAGGGTGAACACGGTGACGCCGGTGCCGCGCAGCTCCGCCCAGAGCGCCTCGGTGAAGCTGAGCACGAACGCCTTCGCGGCACCGTAGACCGCCATCCGCGGCGACGGTGCGTAGGCCGCCAGGCTGGCGACGTTGATGACGAAGCCGTCGCCCGTCGCCAGGATCTCGGGCAGGAACGCCGCGGTGAGCTGGACCGGCGCGGAGACGTCGACGGCGATCTCCCGCGCGAGGTGCGCCGGGTCCTCGTCGGTGAACGGGCCGAACGAGCCGAAGCCGGCGTTGTTGACGAGGCTCGTCAAGCGGATGCCGCGCGCGGTCGTGGCGGCCCGCAGGTCGGCGCCGGCCGACGGCGCCGACAGGTCGAAGGGAATGGCGTGCACCGTGACGCCGTGCCGCGCGCGCAGCTCGGCCGCGAGGCTCTCGAGCCGGTCGGCGCGCCGGGCGACGAGGACGAGGTCCGCCCCGCGAGCGGCGAGGGCGACGGCGAAGCTGCGGCCGATGCCGGAGCTCGCGCCGGTGATCAGGACGGTCTGGGTGGCATAGGCGATGGCCATGCCGACACCGTACGCCTAGTTGGCACTCAGTGCCAAGATGACATCGTATGTAAGATCGGTGCCATGGCGAAGACGACCGCGTGGGAGCGCCAGCGGGCCGCGCTCCGCTCGGAGATCTCCGCCACGGCCCGCGCGCTCTTCGTGCGGCAGGGCTTCGACGCCACGACGGTCGACCAGATCGTCGAGACGGTCGGCATTTCGCGCCGCTCGTTCTTCCGCTATTTCGGCAGCAAGGAAGACGTGCTGCTGGGCGACCTGGCCGCCCGCGGCGATGCCGTCGCGCGGGCGCTGGCCGTGCGACCCGACAGCGAGGACCCGTGGGACGCGCTGCGGGGCGCGCTGGTCGACGCGCAGCCGGAGACGTTCAACGACCCGGTGGCCGACCTGGCCATCGCCCGCATGATGCACGAGACCCCGTCGCTGCGCGCCCGCCTCTTCGAGAAGCGCCAGCACTGGCGCGACGCGCTCGTGCCGCTGGTCGCCCGGCACATCGCCGGACCCGACGCCGCGTTCGCCGCCTCCGCGATCGTGTCGGCGGTGCTGTCCTGTGTCGACACCGCGTCCGACGCCTGGATCGCCGCCGACGGGCAGGCCGACCTGGGCGAGCTCTATGACCGGGCCGTCGCCGCCATCAGGTCGCCACGGTCGGTAGGGCGGTGACCAGGGCGGCCAGCCCGTCGGCGTCGAGCAGGTCGACCGGGCGGACCGTCTCGCCGTCGCGGACGTAGTGGAAGGCCGCGCGGACCCGGTCGACCGGCACGCCGGCCAGGGTGGCCCAGGCCAGGCGGTAGGCGGCCAGCTGGATCGCGGCCGCCCGCTCGTCGGCGCCGGTCGGGCGGCGGCCGGTCTTCCAGTCGACGACGTCGAAGCGCCCGCCGGGGTCGGCGAAGACGGCGTCCATGCGGCCGCGCAGCACGACGCCGCCCACGGCCGTGGCGAACGGCACCTCGACCTCGACCGGGGTGCGGTCGGCCCAGTCGCTGGCGAGGAAGAGCTCCTGCAGCTCGGCCAGCGCCTCGTCGGGCGCCGCGTCCTCGTCGGCCGCGCCGGGCAGCTCGTCGACGTCGAGCAGCCGGACGGCGCCGAACCGTTGCTCGAGCCAGGTGTGGAAGGCGGTGCCCCGGCGGGCGTACGGGTCGGGTCGGGACGGCATCGGGCGGCGCAGCGTGCGGGCCAGCGCCTGCGGGTCGCGCTGCAGCAGGACGAGTTGCGAGACGGTCAGGTGGTCGGGTAGCACCACCTCGAGCGGACCGGGGCCGCGGACCAGCCGGTCGCGTTCGGCGAGCAGGAGGTCGACCTCGCGGCGCCAGCGGTCGGCGTCGTCGGCGGCCTCCGGGTCGAGCAGCGCGTCGGCGTCGGGTTCGGTCATCAGCCGGCGGACGACGGCCGCCGCCTCGGTCATCGCCGGGCGGCGCGGCCCGAGCGGGTCGCCCGGCCACTCGGCGCGCGGCGTCTCGTCGGCCAGCGGGTTTGCCTCGCCGGCCGGCTCCGGCGCCCACGCGTCGACCTCGCCGCCCCCGGCGACGCAGGCGTCGTGCACCTCGACCAGGAACCGGGACGGCCCGCGCGGGCGCTTGACGCCCTCGCCCCACCAGTAGCCGGAGCAGAGCAGCAGCCGTCGCGGCCGGGTGACGGCCACATAGGCCAGCCGGCGCTCCTCGCGCTCGTCGTGGGCCTTCCACTCGTCGGTGAACTCGGTCAGCGCCGCCATCACCTCGCGCTGGTCGCCGGCGTCGTCGAGCGGGAAGCGGGGCAGCCCGCCGGCGTCGCCGCGCAGCGGGAACGGCAGCACTCCCAGCCCGTGCAGGTAGTGGTCGGACGACCGGGCCACGCCGGGCCAGACGCCGCGGGTCAGGCCGGCCACCGCGACCACGTCCCACTCGAGACCCTTGGCGGCGTGCGCCGTCAGCACCTGGACGGCGCCCTCGACCACCTCGACCTCACCGGGTTCGAGGCCGCGCTCCTCGTCCTCGGCCGCCGCGAGATAGGCCAGGAAGCCGGGCAGGGCGCCGCCGTCGCTGTCGCGGGCGAACCGGGCCGCCACGTCGCCGAGGGCGTCGAGGTGGCCGCGGGCCAGCCCGGCGTCGCCGCCCCGGCCGCCGGTGCCGGCGCGGACCGCGACCTCGACGTCGAGCCCGATGGTCCGTTCGACGTCGGCGATCAGGTCGGGCAGCGGCTGGTCGATGCGATAACGGAGCAGGGCCAGCTCATGGCCGTACGCGTGGAGCCGGGCATAGCCCTCGGCGGAGTAGAGCTGGGCCGGGCCGAGATCGGCCAGCGCCTCGACCAGGGTCGCCTCGTCGAGCGCGTCCGGGACGACCGGATCCTCGCCCTCGGGCGCCGCCAGGTCGCGCCGGGCCGCCGCGATCGAGCGGGACCGCCGGTGCAGGGCCACCAGGTCGCGGGGGCCGATCCGCCAGCGGGCGCCGGTCAGCAGCCGCAGCAGCGACGCGCCGTCGGTCGGGTCGGCGAGCACCCGCAGCGTGCTGACCACGTCGCGGACCTCGGGGGTGTCGAGCAGGCCGCCGAGGCCGACCACCTCGACCGGCAGGCCGCGGGAGCGCAGCGCGTTTTCGATCATCGGGATCTGGCTGCGCACCCGGACCAGCACGGCGGTGGTGGGCCGGCGCTCCAGCGGGATGTCCTCGGGCAGCGCGTCGGCCATCCGGGCGGCGCCGCGCCAGGCGGCCAGCACGCTGTCGGCGATCCAGCCCGCCTCGTCGGCCACGGTCGGCAGCAGGGCACAGTGGACGGTGGCCCGGCCGCGGATCGGCTCGTCGACACTGTAGGCCGGTGCGAGCTCGGCGACCTGGGCGCCGGCGGCCCGCAGCGGCGCGGAGAGCTGGTTGGCGACGCCGAGGATCTCGGGCCGGTTGCGCCAGCTCGTGGTCAGCGTCAGCGACCGGGCCGGCCGGCCGTCGGCGCGGGCGAACTCGTGCGGGAACCGCTCGAGCGTGCCCGCGCTCGCCCCACGCCAGCCGTAGATGGACTGGCAGGGGTCGCCGACCGCGGTCACCGGGTGGCCGCCGCCGAACAGCGAGCGCAGCAGCACCACCTGGGCGTGGCTGGTGTCCTGGAACTCGTCGAGCAGCACGATCGGGTAGCGGGCCCGCTCGATCGTGCCCACCTCGGGATGGTCGCGGGCGACCAGCGCCGCCCGGGCCATCTGGTCGCCGAAGTCCATCGCCTCGAAGTCGAGCTTGCGCTGCGCGAACGCGCGCACCATCGGCAGCAGGGCCAGCCGGGCCTGCTGGGTGCCGAGGGCCTTCTTGACGTCGGCGTAGACCCGACCGGGCCGGCCCTGCACCTCGGCGAAGAACCGGCCCGTCCAGCCGGCCAGCTCGTCGGGCGTGACCAGGTGCTCGGCCAGCTCGGCCGAGAGCGCGAGGACGGCGTCGGTGACCGTGCTGGCCGCCCGCTCCACATCGGACATGTCGCCGTCGTAGTTGCGGACGATCAGGTCGACGATCTGCCAGCGGGACGCCTCGGTCAGCAGCCGCGTCGCCGGCTCGTATCCCGAGCGCAGGCCGTGCTCGGTGACGACCCGGGCGGCGTACGAGTGATAGGTCGAGATGGTCGCCTCGCCGGACAGGTCGCCGGCCCGCCCGAGCCGGCGTACCAGCTGGCCGAGCCGCATCCGCACCCGGTGGGCGAGCTCGCCGGCCGCCTTGCGGGTGAAGGTGAGGCCGAGGATCTGGTCGGGGGTGGCGTAGCCGTTGGCCACCAACCAGACCACCCGGGCTGCCATCGTCTCGGTCTTGCCCGAACCGGCGCCGGCCACGACCATCAGCGGCTCGACCGGGGCGGAGATGATCGCGGACTGCTCGGGTGTCGGCGCGTAGCGCATGCCGAGCAGGCGGGCCAGCTCGACCGGCGTGTAGCGGGGCCCGGCCGACGCGGCCCGGCGCGGGGCGGGCGCGGTGGCGAACAACGACGGCTGGCTCACGACGGCGGCTCCACGACCTGGCGTCCCTTGCCCGAGATCGGGCAGCTCGTGCGCACCGGGCACACCCGGCAGCGGCTGTTGGCGATCGCGTGGAACGTCGACGCGGCCATCGTGTCGGCGGTGCGGCGCACCAGCGCCTGGGCCCAGCCCGGGTCGTCGTGCTCGGCCAGCGACGGCTGGACCTGCTCCTTGGCCGCCTTGGCGCTGGTGCCCAGCTGCACCAGGGCCGCGCCGCCGGGCTGCGAGCCGTGCGCGTCGAACGCGCCCGCCTGCACCGCCGCCTGGTAGGCCGCGAGCTGCGGATGCTCGGCCAGATCTTCGCTGGTCGAGCTGGTGCGGCCGGTCTTGAGGTCGACCACGACCAGCCGGCCCTCGGCGTCGACCTCGAGCCGGTCGACCCGGCCGCGCAGCTCGATGTCGCGCGTGGGGTCGTTGAGCCGGACCGCGAACTCCTGCTCGATCGCCAGCAGCCGGCGCGGGTTGGCGGCCAGCCAGACCAGCAGCTTGTCGACCATCGCCTCGGCCCGCTCGCGCTCGGAGCCGGCCAGCCAGCGCGCGGCCAGGTCGATGGCGTCGAACCGGGCCGACACGTATTCGATCAGTCGCTCGCGGTCGGCCGCCGCGTCCTCGGCCAGCATCGCCGCCGCGTGGACGAGGTTGCCGATGCCCTGCGCCGCGGTGGCCGGACCGGCGCCGCCGTGCCGCTCGAGCAGCCAGCGCAGGCTGCACCGCAGCGCGCTCTCCATGGTGGACGGCGTGACCCGCACCGGCTCGCCCTCGTCGGCCAGCGGGCGGTCGTCGGAGAGCGGGCGCAGTCCCCACCAGTCGTCGGGGTGGGCGCCCGGCACGCCGGCGGCGGCGAGGCGGGCCAGCTCGGCCGCCGCGGCGTGCCGCCGGCCGGGTGACGCGGCGGGGTCGGTGGCGGCGGTACGCAGCTCGGCGACCAACGCGGGCAGCGTCATCGCCCGTGGCGGCCGGGCCAGCGGCAGGTCGTCGGTGTCGTCGTCGACCGCCTCGCGGGGCGCCGGGGCCCGCGCGGCGCCGCCGGGCGGGGTGACCTCGGGCCACTCGTCGTCGGGCCAGACCACCCGGCCGTCGGCGTCCACCGGCAGGTCGTCGGGGTCCGGCGGCAGATCGTCGTCGGGCTCGCCGCCCGGGGGCGGCTCGTCCGGGGGTGGCTCGTCGGGCGCCTCGCCTTCGCCGCCGCCACCCGGCCCCAGCAGCTCGTGCAGGAACCGGCTCGGCTGCTCCTCGTGGTCGGCGCCGCCCACGGCCGACGAGTTGACGGCGGAGACCAGCAGCCGGTGCCGGGCGCGGGTGACGGCCACGTAGAACAGCCGGCGCTCCTCGTCGAGCAGCGCCGACGCCTGACCGACCAGCGACGCGGCCACCCCGGTCTCGTCGGCCCGCCCGGACACCACGTCGACCAGCCGCTCCGAGCCGAGCAGCGTGCCGCGCAGCCGCAGGTCGGGCCAGACACCCTCCTGCACGCCGGCCACCGCCACCAGGTCCCACTCGAGACCCTTGGCCGCGTGGGCGGTCAGCAGTCGCACGGCCGCGCCCCGGTCGGCGCTCGGCGCGATCGTGTCGGCCGGGAGCTGCTGGCCCAGCACGTGGTCGAGGAACACCTCGGTGCGGGCGCCGGGCAGCCGGTCGACGAACCGCGCGGCCGCGTCGAAGAGCACCACCACCGCGTCGAGGTCACGATCGGCCGCGGCCGCCCGCCAGCGCGGGCCGTTGTCGGGCTCGCCGGTGGCGCGGCCGGCCCGGACGATCGCGCCGTACCACCTCTCGCCCAGACCGGTCGCCCGCCACAGCGCCCAGAGCACGTCCTCGGCGGTGGCGGCGGGCTCGGCGGCGGCCTCGCGGGCCGTGGCGAGCAGCCGGGCGACCGACTTGGCCGGCGCGGCCCAGCGGCGCTCGACGGCGGCCAGCTCGGCCGGGTCGCGCAGCGCCTCGACCAGCAGCTCGCCGGAGGGCCGCCGGTCGCCGGCGGCGAGGGCGAGGGTCCGCAGGCCCTGGCGCAGGCGGCGCTCGGCGAGCGGGTCGGCGCCACCTAGCGGCGAGTGCAGCAGGGCTACCGCCGCCTCCTCGTCGAGCCGCTCCGGCTCGAGCGCGCAGCGCAGCAGGAGCAGCAGCGGCGCGACCGCCGGCTGCTGGTGCAGCGGCAGGTCTTCGGCGTGCACCACGGTCGGCACGCCGGCCGAGTGCAGGGCCCGCTGCAGCGCCGGCAGCTGCAGCGTGGTCGACCTCATCAGCACCGCCATCCGCGACCACGGCACACCGTCGAGCAGGTGCGCCTCGCGCAGCGCGTGCGCGAGGAACGCGGCCTCGCTCGTGCGGGAGCGGAACGTGCGCACCTCGACCGAGCCGGGCGGCGCGTCGGGGGCGGGCAGGGCGCGGCGATGGCCGACCGGGCCCCGCAGCCGGCGGGCGACCCGGCCGGTGGCCTCGAACAGCGGCCCGGCCGAGCGGTAGTCGGTGCGCAGCGTGAGGGTACGCGCGACGGCGCCCGAGGCGGTGCGGAACCGGTGGGCGAAGCCCGCCACCCCGGCCGGGTCGGCGCCCCGGAAGGCGAACGTCGAGGAATCGGGGTCGGCGAACGCCACCAGGGGCAGGCCGCCACCGGCCACGCGGTGCAGCAGGTCGAGCTGGGCCGGGTCGGTGTCGGCGAGCTCGTCGACGTAGACGATGTCGAGCCGGCCCCGCTCGGCGGCGAGCAGCTCCGGGTCGTCGTCGAGCAGCCCGGTCGCGGCCCGCACCAGCTCGGCCGCGTCGTAGGCGACCGAGCCGCGGGTGGTCACGTCGCGCAGCGCCAGCACGGCCACGTATTCGCGCAGGAACCGGGCCGCCGCCGGCCAGTCGTCACGCCCGAGCCGCTCGCCGAGCCGGGCCAGCTCGACCGGGCCGATCCCCCGCTCCGCGGCCCGCATCAGCAGGTCACGCAGCTGCTCGGCGAAGGCCCGGGTGCGCAGCGCCGGCCGCAGGTGCTCGGGCCAGCCGATCGGGTCGTCCGCTTCACCGTCGGGGCCGACTACGTCGAGCAGCTCGCGGATCACCAGGTCCTGCTCGGGCCCGGTGAGCAGGCGGGGGGACGGCTCGCCGCGCAGGGCGGCGGCCCGGCGCAGGATGCCGAACGCGTAGGCGGGGAACGTGCGGACCAGCGGCTCGTGGACGACCCGGCCGTCGCCGGCGGCGATCCGCGCCTCGATCCGGTCACGCAACGCGCCGGCGCCGCGCCGGCTGAACGTCAGCGCCAGCACCCGCTCGGGATCCACACCGGACGCCACCCGGGCCGCCACGGCCTCGACCAGGGTGCTGGTCTTGCCCGTGCCGGGGCCGCCGAAGACCAGCAACGGGCCGTCGGTGTGCGCGACCACGTTGGCCTGAAGGGGGTCGAGCCGGTCGGCCCGAGGCTCCTCCGGCGCGGGCGCCCGGCGAACCAGCCGGTACGCCTGCATGCCGCCCATCGAACCACGCGGGTCCGACAAGCCACACCAGCCCCACCCGTCCCAGCGACGACCTCAGCGCGAGTTTCATTTGACGGACTAGAAATAAACTTTGGGACGCGATAGTTTAATTCGTGCTTGCGAAGCCGTTCGAAACATCCCCTGTCGGGGAGCTTGTCCAGATCAGCGGCTGGGACCCCAGATACGACGAACAGTACGATCACGTCGCGTTCCTGCCACATCCGCTGCCATCGACCTTGCCTTTGTCGCAGGAGACCTACCTCGCGGTCACCCAGGCCACGGCGGCGGTTGCCCGCCTCGATCAAGCGGCCCTACGGCTTCCCAATCCCGCACTCCTGGCGCGTCCGGCCATCCGCCGCGAGGCGGTCAGCACCTCAGCCTTGGAAGGAACGTTCGCCGCCCTGGACGACGTTCTCGAAGCCGACTTTCTGGACCGAGACGAGCTGTCGGCCTCAGTCGCGGAGGTCGTCAACTACGTCGAAGCGGCAGAGATGGCGTTTCAATGGGTTGAGGACAAACCCATCACCGTTGGCATGCTGGAGGGCCTCCAACGAGTTCTGGTCCGCGGAACGCGCGCGGACACCAGTGAAGCCGGCCGCGTTCGTACGACTCAGGTCTTCATCGGAACTGACGGCGGACGAGTCACCGACGCGCGATTTGTCCCTCCACCGCCGGGTGACCAGCTCAGAGCAGGCGTGGAGGGGTGGGCTGAGTGGATCAACAGCGTCGACAGCTACCCAATCATCGTCAAGATGGCTCTCGGTCACTACCAGTTCGAGACGCTGCATCCGTTCAACGACGGCAACGGCCGCCTTGGCCGGCTCGTGTGCGTGCTGCAGTTGGCGATAGCAGGGGAGCTTCGGTTTCCCCTCCTGAACTTGTCGCCATGGCTGGAGCGGCGACGTCGTGATTACCAGGATCATTTACTCCAGTGCAGCATCACCGGTGAATTCGACGCGTGGGTCAGGTTCTTCAGCGAAGCGGCGAGAGCGCAAGCAGCCCGCGCCGTTACCAAGATCGAAGCACTCCACGACTGGCGCGACCGCGCGCTCAACACCATCCGAAGTTCGGACGCCTCAGGGCGGCTGGTCTCCGCGATCACCGAGGACTTGATCGGATATCCACTGTTGACCCCGAAGGTCGCGGCGGCGCGTTACAACGCGACATATCCGGGTGCCAACAAGGCCATCAACCGCCTCGTTCAACTCGGCATACTTCGGGAGCGCACCGGTCGCCGCTACGGGCGCGTGTTCGCCGCGCCCGAAGTTCTCCGGATCATCGAGTCCGACTAGGGGGTGTCTCGTGGGTCAGGGTGGTGCCCCGGCATGATCCACGAGACACCCCCTAGCGCGGCAGGGCCGCCACCGCTTCGGCAACCGTGCCGACGGCCACCATGCGGTCCAAGGACTCCCGGCGGACGAAGCCGGTCGGTGCCAGGGACTCCAGCCAGGTGCGCAGGCCCGCGTAGAAGCCGTCGGCGTCGAGCAGGACGACCGGCTTGTCGTGCACGCCCAGCATCCCGGTGGTCCAGACCTCGAACAGCTCGTCCAGCGTGCCGATGCCGCCGGGCAGGGTGAGGAACGCGTCGGACTTCTCGATCATCAGGTTCTTGCGGCTGGCCATGCCGTCGGTGACGACCAGTTCAGCCGCGTGGGTGTCGGCGATCTCCCGGTCGACCAGCGACTGCGGGATGATGCCGATCGTGTGGCCGCCGGCGGCGCGGGCGCCCTCGGCGACCGCGCCCATCATGCCGGCCCGGCCGCCGCCGGAGACCAGCACATGGCCGGCCCGGGCCAGCGCCCCGCCCACCTCGCGGGCCAGGTCGGTCCAGCGCGGGTCGAGGGTCTGCGACGACGCGCAGAACACGCAGACGGCGGCCATGGCTCAGCTGTCGCCGCGCCGGCTGGCCGCGGCCTCCTGCAGCGCCTCCTGCTCGGCCGCCAGCGCCGCGTCGGCGTCCACGATGTAGCGGACGGCCGCCTCGATGTCGTCGGTGACGCAGACCAGGTCGAGGTCGGCCTCGCCGATCTTGCCGTCGGCCAGCAGCGTGGTGCGCATCCACTCCAGCAGGCCCTGCCAGTAGGACTCGCCCATCAGCACGACCGGGAACCGGGTCACCTTGCCGGTCTGCACCAGCGTCAGCGCCTCGAACAGCTCGTCCATCGTGCCGAAGCCGCCGGGCAGCACGACGAACGCCTGCGCGTACTTGACGAACATGGTCTTCCGCGCGAAGAAGTAGCGGAAGTCGATGCCCATGTCGACCCAGTCGTTGATGCCCTGCTCGAACGGAAGCTCTATGCCCAAGCCCACGGAGAGGCCACCGGCCTCGGTCGCGCCGCGGTTGGCCGCCTCCATCACGCCCGGGCCGCCGCCGGTGATCACCGCGTAGCCGGCGCGGGCCAGCGCGGCGCCGACCTGCTCCGCCAGCACGCATTCCGGGCTCTCCGGCTTGCTCCGCGCCGAGCCGAACACACTGACCGCCGGTGGCAGGTCGGCGAGCGTGTCGAAGCCCTCGACGAACTCCGAGAGGATGCGCAGCGCGCGCCAGGCGTCCTTGGTCTTCCAGTCCGCGCGGGTACGGGAGTCCAGCAGGCGCTGGTCGGCGGTGCTGCCCGGGATCGCGTCGCGGCGCAGCGTGACCGCGCCGCGGTGGCGCTCCGGAGCGCGGTTTCCGTAGGTCATGGTCACCACGGTAGCCAAACGCGACCCGACGGCCGGGTTCCGGCCCGCCCGACCGGGTGCGGCGAGAAATTCACACCCGTGTAACCGCAACCGAATTCGCTTGTGGGGCGTCTTATCTTTCGAATACCGGGTATGCAGGGCCGCCCGGCCTGGCCGGGCACCTTGGGGGGAGGAGAGCCACGATGACCCGCTTCGACCAGATCCGCCAGCGCCGCGAAATGCACCGCCGCATCCGGGCGGTCGTGGCCGAGCGCCGGCTCACCCGCATCGCGCCGATCGCCGACGAAGACGACGAGCCCACGATCGAGATGCACCCGACCGACGCTGTGCCGACGGCCTCCTAGCCGTCCACCAGCCAGCGGTGCAGGGTCGCCGCACCCTCGCGGATCAGTGGGATCTCCACGCGCTCGTCGACCGCGTGCGCCACGTTGGGGTCACCCGGTCCGAAGTTGAGCGCCGGAATGCCCATCGCGGCGAACCGTGACACGTCGGTCCAGCCCAGCTTGCCGATCGGGTCGGTGCCGACCGCGTCGAGGAACTCCTGAGCCGGAGCCGCGCCCAGACCCGGCAGCGCGCCCGGCGCCGCGTCGATCATCGTGATCTCGTAGCCGTCGAAGAGCTCGCGCAGGTGGGCCTCGGCCTCCTCGACCGACCGGTCCGGCGCGAACCGGTAGTTGACCTCGATCTCGCACCGGTCCGGGATCACGTTGCCGGCCACTCCGCCGTTGATCCGCACCGCGTTGAGCCCTTCGCGGTAGTCGCAACCGTCCAGCGTGACCCGGCGCGCCTCGTAGTCGGCGAGCCGATCGAGGATGCCCGAGGCCGCGTGGATCGCGTTGACGCCGCGCCAGGACCGGGCCGCGTGGGCCCGCTTGCCGACCGTGGAGACGTAGACCCGCATCGTGCCCTGGCAACCGGCCTCGACCACGCCGTGGGTCGGCTCCAGCAGCACCGCGAAGTCGGCCGCCAGCCACTCGGGATGGCTCTTCGACACCAGGGTCAGCCCGTTGTACGCGGAGTCGATCTCCTCGGCCTCGTAGAAGAAGTAGGTCAGGTCGTAGCGCGGCGCCGGCAGCTCGACGGCCAGCTGGAGGGCGAGCGCGACACCGGATTTCATGTCGGAGGTGCCGCAGCCGTACATGATGTCGCCCTCGATCCGGGCCGGCAGGTTGTCGGCGATCGGCACCGTGTCGAGGTGGCCGGCGAGCACCACCCGCTGCGACCGACCCAGCTCCGTGCGGGCCATCACCGTGTTGCCCAACCGCTCCACCCGCAGGTGCGGCGTCCCGCGCAGGACCTGCTCGACGCAGTCCGCGATGACCTTCTCGTGCAGCGACACCGACTCGATGTCGACCAGCACGCGGGTCAGCTCGACCGGATCCGACAACACGGCGGGGGTAAGCGGGTTGGTCATATCTCGCACGCTACCGTCATAACCGTGACGAGCGAGCAGCCTGCCTGGGGAATCGGCCTGTCGACCAGCACCGCGGAGGGCCAGGTGCTCGACGCCTGGTTCCCGGCGGGCAACCTGGGGCTCGGCGCCCGCCCCGCCGGCGATCCGGCCGCCCTGCTCGGCCCCGCGGCCGGCGCGGTCGGCGAGCGCGCGCTGCCGGGCCTGCGCACCGAGATCGTCGTCGTGGAGCTCGGCTCGCTGGCCGACCCGATCAAGGACGCCGCCGACGCGTACCTGCGGCTGCACCTGCTCTCCCACCGCATCGTCCGACCCAACGAGCTCAACCTCGACGGGATCTTCGGCATGCTGGCCAACGTCGCCTGGACCTCGGCCGGGCCGTGCCCGCCGGACCGGGTCGACGAGCTGCGCGTCGCCGAGCGGCTGGCCGGCCGCCAGCTCACCGTCTACGGCATCGACAAGTTCCCGCGCATGATCGACTACGTGGTGCCGGCGGGTGTCCGGATCGCCGACGCCGACCGGGTGCGGCTCGGCGCCCACCTGGCCAGCGGCACGACCGTGATGCACGAGGGCTTCGTCAACTTCAACGCCGGGACGCTCGGCACGTCGATGGTCGAGGGCCGGATCGTGGCCGGCGTGGTGGTCGGCGACGGCTCCGACATCGGCGGCGGCGCGTCGATCCTCGGCACGCTCTCCGGCGGCGGCAAGGACAAGCTGCGCATCGGCGAGCGCTGCCTGCTCGGCGCCAACGCGGGCATCGGCATCTCGCTCGGCGACGACTGCGTGGTCGAGGCGGGCTGCTACATCACCGCCGGCTCGAAGATCACGCTGCCCGACGGCCGGGTGGTCAAGGCCCGCGAGCTGGCCGGCCTCGACAACCTGCTGTTCTGGCGCAACTCGGTGACCGGCGCGCTGGAGGCCCGTCCGCGGGCCGGCAAGGGCATCGAGCTCAACGCCGCCCTGCACGCCAACGACTAACCGGTCAGTCGCACGACAAGGTCGGCGCGGTTGCGGGTTCGGGCGATCAGCTCGGCGTTGACCTGGTCGCTGCCGTAGGAGCGGGCCTTGGCCTCGGCCTGGCTGCGCCCGTAGGCCATGTGCCGGGCGACCAGCCGCCGCAGGCGTTCCTGCTCGTCGAGGTCGAGGTACCAGACCTCGTCGAGCAGCAGCCGTACGCCCGACCACGGCTCCTCCGGCACCAGCAGGTAGTTGCCCTCGGTCACGACCAGGCGGACCTCCGGCGGCACCGGGATCGACCCGGCCACCGGCTCCTCGATCTCGCGGTGGAACTGTGGCGCATAGACCGTCTCCGGACCGCCCGCGGCGAGCCGGCCGAGCATGGACACGTAACCCGCGCCGTCGAACGTGTCGATCGCGCCCTTGCGCTCGTGCCGGCCGAGCCGGTGCAGCTCGGCCTCGGCCAGGTGATAGCCGTCCATCGGCACCAGCACCGCCGTCGGCCCGATCGCCTCGACCAGGCGGGCGGCCAGCGTCGACTTGCCGGCGCCGGGAGCGCCGACGATCCCCAGGAGCCGGCGCGGGCCGAGATCGGCCAGCGCGGCGGCCCGGGCCACGAGCTCGTCGAGGGGGTACGCCGTCACGCGTGGAACTATCGCACGCCCGTTACGGCGTATCGGCGCGCCTGGGGGGTCACCGACCTACCGTGGTCGGTAGGAGGTGTGTGCGATGGCAGCGGAAGCGACGGAGATCGAGATCACCACCATCGGCCGGCGGACCGGGCAGGGGCACTCGATCCCGGTGTGGTTCGTCCGGGAAGGCAAGTCCACCTTCCTGCTGCCGGTCGGCGGTGCGGGCAGCCAGTGGTACAAGAACCTCCGCGAGAACCCGACGATCAAGCTCAACTCCGCCTCGGCGAAGGCCCGCCTAATCACCGACCAGCAGCAGGTGGACCGGGTGGTCGGCGAGTTCAGCACCAAGTACGGCGCGTCCGATGTGCGGCGTTATTACCCCGGCGTCGACGTGGCGGTCGAGGTCCGGGACTCGTGACCGGCGGTCTGGGCTAACGCGGTCGGCTCGCTGATCGTGAAGCGGGCCTCGATCGCGGCGTGCACGGTCTGCACCTGCGGATCGAGGTCGACCACCGGAGCCCCGCCGCCCATTTCCATCGCGTCGGTCGCGGCCGCCCGTGCGTACATGGGTTGTGGCCGCATCCCGGCGTCGGCCACCTCGACCAGCGCGGTGATCCGCGCGCCCAGGGCGGCCGCGTAGTCGCGGGCGACGACGATCGCGTCGTCGATCGCCGCCCGTCGCACGGCCCGGTGCGCCGGACTGCCCGGTCGCAGCTCCCACCACGGGCCACCGACCGAGGTCTGGTCCTGGTCGGCCAGCCGCAGCATGAGGTCGCCGAGCACACCGAAGTCGGTGACGGTGACGGTCGTGGTCACGCTGCCGTGGTAGGCGGCGACCTTCTCCCCGGCCCGCTTGCGCTCCGGATAGACCTGCAGGTTGCCGGACTCGCGGCGCTCCACGGCGGCGCCGTAGCCGTCGATCAACGCCCGCGTGGCGTCGGCGCGCTCGGCCAGTCGGCGCAGCGTCGTCTCCCGGTCCTTGTCGCGCGCGACCACCGTGACCGAGAACCGGGCGAGCTCCGGCGGCACCTCGTGCACCGCCTCGCCCCGCACCGCGACGACCGGATCAGCCATCCACTGAGGATAGGCGCTCCGCGGCCGCGGCGATGCGCTCATCGCTGCCCGTCAGCGCCACCCGCACGTGCCGCTCACCGGTGGGACCGTAGAACGCGCCGGGCGCGACCAGGATGCCGAGCCGGGCCAGGCGGTCGACCGTCGACCAGCAGTCTTCGTCGTGCGACGCCCACAGGTAGAGCCCGGCCTCCGAGTGGGAGATCTCGAAGCCGGCCTTTTCGAGCGCGTCGCGCAGCACGCCACGCCGGGCGGCGTAGCGGGTGCGCTGCTCGGTCGCCGACGTCTCGTCGTCGAGCGCGGCCACCATCGCGGCCTGCACCGGCTGCGGGACGATCAGGCCGGCGTGCTTGCGCACCGCCAGCAGCTCACCCACCAGCGCCGGGTCGCCGGCCACGAAGCCGGCCCGGTAACCGGCCAGGTTGGACCGCTTCGACAGCGAGTGCACCGCCAGCAGGCCGTCGAGCGAGCCACCGTTGACCGACGGCGACAGAATCGATGTCGGCTCGACCTCCCAGCCGAGCGTCAGGTAGCACTCGTCGCTGGCCACCACCGCGCCCCGCTCGCGCGCCCAGTCGACCACCTTGCGCAGGTGGGCCGGGGGCAGCACGCGGCCGTTGGGGTTGCCGGGCGAGTTGACCCAGATCAGCTTGACGTCGGTCGCCGGGCCGAGCGAGACCAGCGAGTCGGCCCGCATGACCTTGGCACCGGCCAGCCGCGCCCCGACCTCGTAGGTCGGGTAGCAGACCGGCGGGATCACCACGACGTCGCCGGCGCCGAGCCCCAGCTGCGCCGGCAGCCCGGCGACCAGCTCCTTGGAGCCGATCGTCGGCAGCACGCCGATGTCGTCGAAGGTCGCGCCGCAGGCCCGGGCCACCCACCGCCGGATCGCCGAGCGCACGGCCGGCGTGCCGGCGGTCAGCGGGTAGCCGGGCGCGTCAGCCGCGGTGCGCAGCGCCTCCTGGATCGCCGGCGGCACCGGGTCGACCGGCGTGCCGATCGAGAGGTCGACGATGCCGTCCGGATGCCCGGCGGCGACCGCCTTGGCCGGCTCCAGCAGGTCCCACGGGAAGTCCGGCAGGGTGGCCGAGACCCGCACGCCGGTCAGTGCTCGCCTTCCCGCGGCGGCTGCGCGGCCACGACGGCGTGGTCCTTCTCGATCTTGCCGACCTTGGAGGCGCCACCGGGCGAACCTAGATCTTCGAAGAACTCGTAGTTGGCCGTGGTGTAGTCCTTCCACTGCTCCGGCACGTCGTCTTCGTAGAAGATCGCCTCGACCGGGCAGACCGGTTCACAGGCCCCGCAGTCAACGCACTCATCGGGGTGGATGTAGAGCATCCGGTTGCCCTCGTAGATGCAGTCGACGGGGCACTCCTCGATGCACGCCTTGTCGAGCACATCGACGCACGGCTCCGCGATGATGTAGGTCACGGGTTTCTCTCCTCCGCAAGCCACGCCGCGATCACCCGCGACGTTCAAGAGCCTAGTATCTCGCGTGGAGGGGGGTCGATCGTGCTCCGACGGCAGGATGTGGGACACCGTGTGGTGATCCGGCGGATTGTCGGTATGCGCGAGGGTCGTCCGCTTTACTCAGACGCGCTCGGTGAGCTGGTCGCGGTCGACGAGAGCAACCTCACGGTGGCCACCGCAAACGGCACGATCGTCGTACCCCTGTCGGAGGTGCACCGGGCCAAGCGGGTGCCGCCGCAGCGGCGCCCGACCGCCGCCGACGTGATCGCGCTCGAGTTGGCCGCCGACGCGGCCTGGCCCGCGCCGATCCGCGGCCACCTGGGCGACTGGCTGCTGCGCAGCGCCGACGGCTGGACCGGGCGGGCCAACTCCGCGCTGCCGATCGGCGACCCGGACCGGCCGCTGGAGGCCGCGATCGACGCGATCGAGGCGTGGTACGCGGAACGTGGCCAGCCGGCCCTGATCAACACGCCGCTGCCGCTCGCGGCGCCGGTCGGGGCGGCGCTGGACGCCCGCGGGTGGACCGCCCGCCCGCTCACCCTGGTGCAGACCGCGCCGCTCGCGCCACTGGTTCGGGACGGTGAGCAGCCGGGCGTGTCGCTGGCCAAGGCGCCGAGCGACGAGTGGCTGGCGATCTACGAGGCGCGCAAGCGGAGCCTCCCGCCCGCCGCCCGGCACGTGCTCACCGCGCCGCCCGAGGTGCGGTTCGCCAGCCTGCACGAGGGCGACACGCTGGTCGCCGCCGGTCGGGGCGCGGTGGTCGGCGACGAGCGGCGCTGGTTGCACCTGGCCTCGATCGAGGTGGTGCCGTCACACCGGCGGCGGGGCCTGGCCCGCACGGTCACCGCCGCGCTGGCCGGGTGGGCCGCCGAGCTCGGCGCGACCCACGCCTTCCTCCAGGTGGAGGAGCGCAACACCGCGGCGGTCGCGCTCTACGGCACGTTGGGCTTCACCACCCACCACAGCTATCTGACCCGCGAGCAGCCCGGCGCGGTCAGCGCCGGACCACCCGACGGGGCTTGCTGAGCTTGGCCTTCGAATAGGCGGCGAGCTGGCGCGACCGGTAGTCCTTGGCCAGCACCACCAGCAGCAGGTAGCCGAGCAGGAAGCCGGCGGCGCTGAACCCGGCGTAGAGCCAGATCTGGGCGAAGAACTCGCCCGCGCCGCCGCCGACGGGGTTGGCGCCGAACACCGCCGGACCGAGCAGCACCGTCGCCAGGCAGGCGATCAGCACCGCGGCGGCCATGTCGGCCAGCAACACCCCGACCGGGCGGTCGCGTCCCCACCGGAACGCGACCGCGGCCAGCACCAGGGCGACGACCCCGAAGAACACCAGCGAGGTGCGGTCCTGCATGTCGGTGTCGCCGTCGAACGCGAAGTTCGCGACCCCCCTGGCAACCAGGTTGATCGCGAACAGCGCGCCGGCCAGTGCGCCGATCCGCAGCCAGCGGTTTCTCATCCAACGCCTCCTACGCGATGCCGTGCTCGCGTCAAGTCGGCGTCAGTTGCCCCAGCCGCCGTAGCCCGAGCCGGAGCTCGTGCCCGAGCCCGAGTCGGTCGGTGGCGTCACCGGCGCGACCGGCTCGTCGGTCGACTGCTGCTCCGACTGGCTGTCGGGCGACTCGGTCGTCGCCTTGGCCTCGTCGGACGGCTTCTCGCAGACGTAACGCGGTTCCGCATCGTAGCGCCAGCTGAACTTCTCGCGCTGCACCTCTTTGCCGTCCTTGTGGATGACGCGGTAGGCGTCCTGCGTGAAGCCGTCGCTGCCCGAGGTCGCGATGCACTGCGGGCCGGCCGGCAGGGTCTTGCTCTCAGGCTTGGTCACGTCGCGCTTGGGGCCCCACTCGGTCTTGACGCTGTCGTAGACCTTGGTGCTCCACATCGAGACGGTGATCGAGTCGTTGGTGTACGACGTGTCGATCAACATCCCGTACGGCGTCGTGTTCTGGAACTTGAGGTCCAGGTTCGGCCAGAAGATCGTCGACTCGATCACCGACGGGTAGCGCGAGATGTAGAACGAGTGCGGCTTGTGCTCCACGTCCTTCAGGCCGGCGTAGTAGCTGGCGTTGAACAGCGTGGTGGTGAACTGCGAGATGCCGCCGCCCACCGCGGGCACGAGCTTGTTGTTGTCGATCACGGGCGCGTCGACGTAGCCCTGCTCGTAGCCGCGCCAGCCCGTGTAGCCGTTCAGCGAGAACGTCTCGCCGGGCTTCACGACCGCGCCGTCGACCTTCTTGGCGACCTGGACGATGTTCTTCACCCGCGGCTCGTCGAGCCCACCGGTGAACTTGGTGGTGAACGTCGAGACCTTCTCCTTGACGCCCATCTTCGCCAGGTTGGCGTCGGCGACCTGGGCCGGCGCCGGGTTCAGCGTGGCGTCGACGGTGCGCGGCCCGCTCTTGGGCAGCACCCCGAGCACGTCGGTGGCGAGCTTGCCGCCGTCGACGTACTCGCCGCCGGCCGCGCTGACCAGCACCTGCTGGGTGGCGCCCTCGCCCTTGACCGCCGACGGCGGCGACGACTCGATCTTGGAGATGGCCGGACCCATGGCGGTACGCAGCGCGCCCGGGTCGACCGACGGCGTGACCGTGCCGTCCGCGGCGCCGGTGATCTTCAGGCTCTTGGCGATCATGTCCGGCGTGATGCTGACGTCGCCCTTGGGCGAGTGCACCGTCACCGGGGCGGCGACGGCCGGCTCGACCAGCGAGTCCATCAGCTGGTCGACCGCGGCGCGGCCCTTGGCGTTGTCGACCTCGACCAGCGGCACCGAGACGCTGGTGGCGCCGGGCTGGCCGGGGCTGGGGACGGTCCCGCCGGCGGCGACGCCCGCGGCCGTGATCGAGTCGACCCAGCCGGACTTGACGGCGTCGGCCGCCTTCGGCAGGTCGACGGCCTTGCCCGGCGAGGGGTAGGTGATCTTGGGGGTGACGCCGTCGAACGTGATCGACGCAGGGGTGGCGGCGTCGAAGGTGGCCCGCTCGACCGTGGGCCGCAGGGCCGCGTCGAGCTTGGCGTTGTCGAGGCTGACCGTAGGAGTCACGGTGTTGCCGCCCCACAGGTGCGGACCACCGTCGGCCGCGGCGGCCACGGTCGCGTCGACGTCCACCGCGAGGCCGATCTGGTCGGGGGTGACCTGGGCGTCGACCGACCTGGCGTCGCCGGCGACGTGCACCGTGATCGGCTTGTCCAGCCCGGGCCGGCCGTCGAGGCCGCTGTGCAGGCGGGCGGTGGCGGCCGAGCGGCTCAGGCCGCCGATGTCGACGCCGAGCACGGAGGTGCCGCGGGGGACGTCACCCTTGTACGCGAAGCCGGCCAGTACGCCGATGGCGATCAGCAGCAGGGTGAGCAGGGCGCCGCCGACGGCTAGCCGGCGACGCTTCTTGCTCTGGGGGGCGGTCTGCATGGATTCCCTCAAGGCTCTGCTTCCCGAGGCACCTGGACCGCTGGCGGGCACAGATCAGCGCAAGAAGCATTTGTCGGACTTGTCAGGCCGCCACCGACTGTAACGAAAAGATCTCGGGACTGACACCCTCAGGTGGCGCCGCTCACCATCCGTGAGGCTGCCGAAACGCGGGGTTCAGTACAGCGTTTTCGCAGGTGGGGAAGACACAAGGCGGATGCCGACGATGGTCCAGGCCAGCGACCCGAGGCCGATCATCGCCCAGCCCACCCAGTTATCCGACGTGATCAGATAGTCACCCTCTGTAGTCCGACCGGCGGCCAGCAGGGTGATCGCGAGCCAGATCAGGGCGGCCGGCAGGACCGCCCACTTGCTCTTGGTGGACCGGTAGGCGAACCAGCCGACGAACAGGTTGCCGACGAGGGCCAGCACGGCCGAGACGCCGATCAGCTGGCCGCCGATCCGCACGCTGATCAGCAGCAGCTCGAGCACAGCGGTCAGCGCCGACAGCAGCAGCGTGAGCAGGAAGCCGGCGATGGTCAGCAGCACGGCCACCACACCGCGGTCGCGGCTCGGCCGCGGCGCCGCGGGCTCCGGCGGCTCCGCCGGTGACATGTGCTCGGTCGGGCTGGACACGCTGCTCACCTCGAGCCGGCCTCCGCCGGGGCGGGCTCGTCGGCGGCGATGCCGGCGAACAGGTCGCTCTCCCAGCCGTTGGGCCCGTCGCCGGGGCCGCGCTCGCCGAGCGCGAGCGTGAAGTATTCGACGCCCATGAACTCGTTGCCGAAGTCGCCGGCCAGCGCGTAGAGCCACGACGAGTCGGGAATCTGGGTGGCGTGCGCCTTGAGCGCCACCACCTTGGCGTCGTGCTGCTCGGTCCCGTCGATCCGGGCGGCGATCTGGTCGTCGGCGGTGCCGAACGGGAAGTCGTCGGCGCTCTCGACGCCCTCGAAGGGGTTGCCCACGGAGTCGGCGAACGCGTGCAGCCCGGCCTCGAGCACGCTCTTCGGCATCGCCAGGAAGTAGATCTTCTGCGGCCCGACGCCCTCGGCCCGGGCGAGCTCCGCGGCCCGCATCGCGACCCGGTGGGCCTGGATGTGGTCGGGGTGCCCGTAGAAGCCGTGCTCGTCGTACGTGATCATGACCTGCGGCCGGGTCTCCCGCATCACCTCGACCAGGTAGCCGGCGGCCTCGTCGAGGTCGGCCCGCCAGAACGCGCGCGGGTTGTCGTTGGTCGGCAGGCCCATCATCCCGGAGTCGCGGTAGCGGCCGGCGCCGCCGAGGAAGCGGACGTCGGCGACACCGAGCGCGGTGCACGCGGCCCGCAGCTCGGCCACCCGGTAGCCGCCCAGCTGGTCGGCCTCCGCGGCGGCGAGCAGCGCCAGCTCAGGAACGTAGATCTCGCCCTCTTCGCCGAGGGTGCAGGTCACCAACGTGACCTGTGCGCCCTGGGCGGCGTAGTGCGCCATCGTCGCGCCGGTGCTGATCGACTCGTCGTCCGGATGGGCGTGCACCAGCAGTAGTCGTCGAGCCACCGGGCCACTCTACGCGGGTCTTCGGCGGCCTCCGGGAACGACTCTCACCAGCCCCTTGGACCCCATACGATCCGGGATGTGGAGTTTCCCGAGCTGGCAGCCCGGACCGCACTGTTCACCCGTGGCGCGCCGCACCAGGTCACCGTCGCCGTCGACGGTTCGCGAGTGCTGTTCCTGCGCTCCGCCGGCCCCGAGGATCCCACCGACGCGCTCTGGACGCTCGACCTGTCGGCCGACGGCGCGACCGAGCGACTGGTCGCCGACGGCCCCGTCGACGCGTACGCGGCCGACCCACAGTGCCGGGTCGCCGCCCTCGTCACCGACGGCACGCTCCGCCGGGTCGACCTGCGCACCGGCGCCGTCACCGAGGTGACCGCGAGCGGCCCGGTCACCGACGCCCGACCGGACCCGACCGGGGCCCGGATCGCCTACCTGAGCGCGGCCGGCGAGCTGCGGGTGATCGAGCCCGACGGCGGCGACGTGCTGCTGGCCGGCGAGGGCACCCGGGTGAGCTGGGGCCGCGCCGAGGAGGTCGCCCGGCGCGACTTCGACCGGCGGCGCGGCTACTGGTGGTCGCCGGACGGGCAGTCCCTGCTCGCCGCCCGCGTCGACGACACCCGGGTCGCCCGGGTCGAGGTCGGCGAGCCACCGGTGACCATCGCCCGTCCCCTGGCCGGCGGCACCAACGCCGAGGTGAGCCTGCACCTGCTCGACCTCGACGGCGGCTGGGTCGACGTGCACTGGGACCGGGAGACCTATCCCTATCTGGTCGCCGTCGACTGGGTCGAGGGCGGTCCGCTGATCACGGTGCTGCGCCGGATGCAGCAGCACGGTCTGGTGCTGGCCGTCGACCCGCGCACCGGCGAGACCCAGGTGCATGCCGAGCTGGCCGACCCGCGCTGGGTGGAGCCGGTCGCCGGCACGCCCTGCCACCTGCCCGACGGCCGGGTGCTGGTCGGCGGCGAGCTCGCCCATGACGGCTACGACGCCCGCTGCCTGTTCGCCGACGGCACCCTGCTCACCCCGCCCTCGCTCTACCTGCGCCGGGTGGTGGGCCGGATGCCCGGGCCGGGCGGCTCTCCCGACCTGCTGGTCGAGGCGAGCGACGGCGAGCCGAGCGAGCAACACCTCTTCCGCGTACGCACGGCGATCGGCGGTGGCGGCGTCGAGTCACGCCGGTTGACCACGGCTCCGGGCTGGCACACCGGCGCGGTCGGCGGCGACGTGCTGGTGATCGGCGCCCGCTCGCTGGACCACACCGGCACGCGGTGGACCGTCTGGAAGGGCGACCACCAGGTCGCGCGGCTCGAACCGCGCTCGGCCGAACCGCCGGCCACGCCCCGCCCCGCGCTGGAGCGGGTCACCGACCGTCGGCTGCCGGCCGCCGTGGTCTACCCGACCGGGCACGTGGCCGGACGCCGGCTGCCGGTGCTGCTCGACATCGACGGCGGCCCGGGGCACCAGGAGGTGCGGGCCGAGCGGAGCGCCTGGATCGAGCGCCAGTGGTGGGCCGACAACGGCTTCGCGGTGGTCACCGTCGACAACCGGGGCACGCCGGGCGTCGCGCCGTCGTTCGAGAAGGTCGTGCACCGGCGGCTCGCCGACGTGATGCTCACGGACCAGGCCGACGCGCTGGCCGCGCTCAGCGGCAAGCACCCCGACCTCGATCTCGCCCGGGTCGCGGTGCGCGGCCGGCGGTTCGGCGGTTGGTTGGCCACGCTCGCGGTGCTGCGCCGGCCCGAGGTGTTCACCTGCGCGGTGGCCGAGGGACCGATCGTCGACTGGGCGCTGTGCGGCACGGCCTACGCCGAGCGTTACCTCGGTCAGCCGGTCGACGGCCCGGAGATCTACGCGCACCACTCGCTGCTGGAGGTCGCGGGCGAGCCGGCGACCGACCGCTCGTCGGCCCGCCCGCTGCTGATCGTGGCGGACCCCGGCGACCCGGAGGAGTCCGACCAGGTCAAGCGGCTGTCCACGGTGCTCACGCGGACCAACCGCCCGCACGAGCTGCTCCGCGAAGCCGACCCGGCCCGCCGCCTGCCGGCCGAGCTCGACTTCCTCCGCCGTACTGTCTGAGAGTGCCGGAGCTTCCCGAGGTCGAGAACGCGCGGTCGGTGATCGCGCGGGCGGCGCTCGACCGGGAGATCGTCGACGTCGACGACCACGACACCTGGGTCTGCCGGCCGCACCCGCCGGGGCAGATCCGGGCCGCGCTGCTCGGCCGCCGGCTGACGGTCGCGCACCGCCGCGGCAAGAGCATGTGGTGCGAGACGTCCGGCGACGGCCCGGTCCTCGGCATCCACCTCGGCATGTCCGGCAAGATCGTGGTGGCCGACCCGGACGGCGCCGAGGTCGACGGCGGCGACTACTGGGAACGCGGCCGGGCGGCGGGCGACTACCGCTACGCGCGGTTCGCGCTGATGTTCGCCGACGGCGGCCGGCTGATGCTGGTGGACCCGCGCCGGCTGGGCCGCGTGCGGCTGGACCCGCCGGTCGAGCTGCTCGGCCCCGACGCCACCGAGATCACGCCGGCCCAGTTCCGCGGGATGCTGGGCCGCGGCACCGCGCCGGTCAAGGCCCGCCTGCTCGACCAGCACGCGGTCGCCGGCATCGGCAACCTGCTGGCCGACGACATCCTCTGGCGGGCCAAGGTGCACCCGGGCAAGCCGGTCGACGAGCTCACCGCCGACGAGGTGGCGGCGCTGCTGCGGGCGACCCGCTACGCGATCCGCACCTCGGTCGCCGGCGGCGGTGTGCACACCCTGCCGACGCTCAAGCTGCGCGGTCCGGAGGCCCGGTGCCCGCGGGACGGCGCGGCGATGGCCCACGGCGTCTACGGCGGGCGTACGACCTGGTTCTGTCCGGTCGACCAGAAGTTGTGAAAGAGGGGCGCCCGGCTGGACGCCCCTCTTTCTCTCAACGGCGGTTACTGCTTGATGTGGGCGTTGTAGTAGACCGTCGTGCCGATCGAGTCGGAGTGGAACACCCCGCCGACCTTGTCGCCCATGACCAGGAAGGTCTTGGACTGGTAGATCGGGACCACCGGGTAGTACTTCTCCACGATGGTCTTCTCGATGTTGGCCCAGTCGTCGCCCGCCTCGCCGGCCGGCAGCGCCGACGCGGCGTCGATGGCCGAGTTGACGTCGTCGGCGTTGAAGTACGACACGTTCGAGTTGCCCTGCGGGCCGATCTTGCGACCGTCGTACAGCACCGGAATCGTGGACGCGCCGCTCGGCCAGTCCGCGCCCCAGTTGCTGATGTAGATGTCGTACGGGTTGTCCTTCGTACGCGCGGTCGGGTTGTGGTTCGGCTGCGCGATGTAGGAGACGACGACCTCGAAGCCGGCCTTCTCCAGGCTGTCCTTGAGCACCGGCGCGGTCTGCTGGCCGAAGGCCGTGTCACGCGACATGAAGGCTAGCTTGATCTTCTTGCCGCCGAGCATCTCCTTGGCCTTCTCCGGGTTGCCGGTCGGGCCGCAGCCGGTCGGGTCGGCGATCTCGGTGTAGCCGATCGTCGTGTCGGCCTGCAGGTTGTTGGTCAACCGGCCGGCCGCGTCACCGCCCTGGGTCAGCAGGATGCCCTGCTTGTCGAGCGCGCAGCCGATCGCGCGCCGGACGTTGATGTCGGTGACCTTCTGGTTGTTGATGGCCAGGTACCAGACGAACAGGTTCGGCGTGTCGATCGTCCGCTCCTTGAGCGCCGGGTCGCCCTGCACCTTGCTCACCAGCGACTGCGGCACGTTGTCGTACGCGATCGCGTTGGCGTCGGCGCCGCCGGCGATGACCCGCTCGGTCTGCGCCGCGTCGTCCGGACCGATCTCGACCTCGACGCCGTCGAGGTAGTTGTGCCGGATCGGGTCGGTGTTGGCGTCCCAGTTCTCGTTGCGCTCAAGGACGATCTTGCTGTCCTTGACGTACTCCTTGATCTTGTACGGCCCGGACGAGAAGATCCGCTTGTCGTAGTCGAGCTTGGTGTCCTTGGCCGGCGGAACCGGCACCGAGGTGCCCATGCTCAGCGCGAACGGCAGGTCGCAGTGCGGGTTCTTGAACTCGAACTTGAGACCGTAGTCGCCGTTGACGGTCAGGCCCGGCACGTTGGTGTTGCCGGAGGTGTAGGGGCCCTTGTAGACCTCGTTGTAGGTCGGGTTGTCGGCCAGCCACTCCTGGACATAGGTGGGGCCGCCGTCGATCGTCTCCTCGAACGACCGGGCGATGCCGTAGGCCACGTCGGAGGCCTTGACCTCGGTGCCGTCCTCGTACTTCACGCCCTTCTTGAGCGTGTACTCCCAGGTCTTGCAGTCGCCGTTGACGTCCTTGCCCGGGTCCTCGGCGAGGTCGCCGACCAGCGTCAGCTTGCCCTTGCCGTCCTCACGGAACTGGGTCAGGTTGCGGACGATCAGGTGCTGCAGCGCCATCGCGTTGACGACGTAGGTCCGCTGCGGGTCCATGTGCTCCATGTCGGCCTGCTGAATGATCTTCAGTATGCCGCCCTTGGTCGCGCCCTGGACCTCGGGCGCGGGGCCCTGCGACTCCTTGGGGTCGGTCGAGATGGCGCCGGTCCTCTCGACCACATCCTGGTTCTCTTCGCCGGACTCGCCGGTGTTCTTCGAACAGGCGGCCAGCGTCGCCGCCAGCAGCAGCGCGGCGCCGGTGGCGGCGGTCAACCGCCGCAACGTCCGTGGTGGACGCATCGGTCACTCCCTCCCAATCCCTCGGAGGTTCGCAAGAAACCTCCGCACTGAGCCTTTAGGACGAACATTTCTTTCAGGTCACGGGCGCGTGTCGGCACGGCCCACGCCGACACGCGCCCGTGAGGTCTATGCCAGTCGCACTCTGGGGTCGATGAACGAATAGAGGACGTCGACGACGAAGTTGGCCGCCACGATGAACAGCGCGGCGAGCAGCACCGTCGCCATCACGAGCGGCATGTCGAGGTTGATCGCCGCGTTGAGCGATGCCTTGCCCAGCCCGGTGAAGCCGAAGATGGTCTCCGTCACCACCGTGCCGCCGAGGTAGGTGCCCAGGTCGAGGCCCGCGATCGTGACGATCGGCGTGATCGCGGCCCGCAGTGCGTGTCGCCCGTACACCCGCATTTTGGTCATGCCCTTGGCCCGCGCGGTGCGCACGAAGTCCTCGGACAGGGTCTCCAGCATCTGCGCGCGGGCCAACCGCGCGTAGCTGGCGGAGTTGATGAAACCGAGCGCCAGCCAGGGCAGCAGCATCGCCGCGGCCCACTTGCCGGGGTTCTCGGTGATCGGTGTGTAGCTCGGATAGCCGAGCAGACCCGTCTCGTAGACGAAGATGATCAACAGGAGCGGGCCGAACAGCAGGATCGGCATCGAGGCGCCGGTGAGCGAGAACCCGACCGCCCCCCGGTCGAAGATCGTGCCCCGGCGCAGCGCGGAGATCATGCCGACCGAGACGCCGATCAGCAGCCACACCACCGCGGCGCCGAACACGATCGACAGCGTCACCGGCAGCGTGCGGCCGATGATGTCGCGGACCGGCTCGTCGTTGCGGAACGAGTAGCCCAGGCACGGCGCCGGGCATTCCCGGGTCGCGTCGCCCTCGCCGAACGTGCGGCCCTTGACGATGCCGGCCATGAAGTCGGCGTACTGCTGGACCACCGGCTTGTCGAGGCCCATCCGGCGGGCGATGCTCTCCTGCTGCTGCTGGGTGCAGGTCTTGCGGTTGCCGCACATCAGCTCGGCCGGGTTGTTGGGCACCGCGAAGAACAGGCCGAAGGTCAGCACGCTGACGGTGAACAGGGTGGCGACCGCGAGGAGCGCCTTCTTGACGAAGAACCGCAGCACCGTCGCCCCCTACCGGTCGGACTTCGGGTCGAGGGCGTCGCGCAGCGAGTCGCCGAACAGGTTGAACGCGAGCACCAGGACGAACAGCGTGATGCCACCGGTCAGCGTGAACGCCGGGTCGTCACGGATGTAGTTGACGCTGTCGGAGATCAGGCGACCGAGGTCGGGCGTCGGCTCGAGGATGCCGATGCCGAGGAAGGAGAGCGCCGCCTCGGCGGTGATCAGCGCCGGCACGTTGAGCGAGAAGGTGACCAGGATCGGCGCCCAGAGGTTGGGCAGCAGCTGGCGGAAGAGCACGTGCGGCAGCCGGGCCCCGGAGGCGCGGGCCGCCTCGACGAACTCCCGCTCGCGCAGCGTCAACACCTGGCCGCGCACCAGCCGGGCGCTGTAGGTCCAGTTGAAGAGCACGAAAACGATGATCAGCAGCAGGGGTCTGAACCAGGAGTCCTCCTGGTCGGTCGGCCCGTAGCGCTGCGCGACCGCGATCGGCACGAACGCGAAGCAGAAGATGTAGAACGGGAACGCCAGGGTCAGGTCGGTCAGCCAGCTCAGCGCCGCGTCGACCTTGCCGCCGAGGTAGCCGGCGACGATGCCGATGACCACGCCGAGCACGATGGTCAACAACGCGGCGGTCAGCGCGACGATCAGCGACGTACGCATGCCGTAGATGATCTGGATGAAGATGTCGCGGCCGAGTCGCGGCTGGATGCCCAACCAGTGCTCGGCGCTGATGCCGCCGAGGTAGCCGAGCGGGTTGCCGTTGCGGTCGAGCTTGTCGGTGAACCGGTCGAGCGGGCCCTTGCCGTAGAGCCGCTCGATCAGCGGCGCGGCGATCGCCAGCAGGGCGAAGACCAGCAGCGCGATGCCGCTGGCCCAGGCCGTGCGGTCCCGGCGGAGGCGCAGCCATGCGAGCTGGCCGGGCGAGCGGCCGACGACGGACTTGTCGGCGCCGGCGGCCGGCTGGCCGCCGATGGGCTCCTCGGGCGACGCGACCGCGAGACCGGTCGGCCCGGTGGCGCCATCGGTCATCGGTCACCTCCCTTCCGGGTCGTGCACTGTGCAGTGGACGCTTCGACCGCGAAAGGAAGTTGCATCCGACCGTTGGCGCTGAAAGTAAGCTACAGCGATCAACCCTGTCAGCCTGGTGCGTGGTAACGACTCTGCATCGAGGACGCGGAATGTGGCGAGAAGGTTCGCGACCGCGACGCAATCGTGACTTAGGCTCCGCCGGGTGACCCATTTCGACGCGGCTGCCGCCGCGGTCCAGGCCGCTCTGGATGCCGGGGCGCGCTATGCGGACGCCCGGGTGATGCATCGCCGCACCGAGTCCATGTCGGCGCGCAACGGTGACATCGAAGAGCTGTCGCAGGACGAGGACGCCGGAGTCGGCGTACGCGCGCTGGTCGGCTCCGGTTGGGGCTTCTTCGCCGTGCCCGACATGACCGACGCGGCCGCCCGCCTCGCCGGCACCCGGGCCGCCGAGATCGCCGCGGCCAGCGCCCGCGTGCCCGGTCCGGCGACCGGCCTCATTCCCCTGCCGCCGGCGTCCGGCTCGTGGTCGTCGCCCTGCGAGGTCGACCCGCTGAGCGTGCCGCTGTCCGAGAAGGCCGACCTGCTGGTCGGGCTCACCGCCACGATGCGCGAGCACGGCGCCGACCAGGCCGAGAGCCACTACCGGATCTGGGACACCGCGAAATGGTTCGTCTCCAGCGAGGGGGCGCGAATCGACCAGCGGTTCCGCGAGTGCGGCGGTGGGATCGCGGCGACCTCGATCGGCGAGGGCGAGTCACAGCGCCGGTCCTACGGCAACCAGTACGGCACCCGGGGCTGGGAGCTGCTCACCGGCCTCGACCTGCCGGGCAACGCGGCCCGCGTGGCCGTCGAGTCGCGCCAGCTGCTCACCGCAGACCCGTGCCCGGCCGGCGAGACCACGCTGATCCTCGGCAGCGAGCAGATGGCGCTGCAGATCCACGAGTCCGTCGGGCACGCCATCGAGCTCGACCGGATCCTCGGCTGGGAGGCCGCGTACGCCGGGACCTCGTGGCTCGACCTGAGCCGGCTCGGCTCGATGCGCTACGGCTCGGAGCTGATGAACATCGCCATCGACCCGACGATCCCGGGCGCGCTCGGCAGCTTCGGCTACGACGACGAGGGCACGCCCGCGGCCGCCCGCTACGCGGTGCACGAGGGGGTCTGGGTCGGCGTGCTGTCCGGTCGCGACTCCGCGTCGGTGGCCGGCCTCGACTACGCCGGCAGCGTGCGCTCCGACGGCTGGGCGCGGTTGCCGATGGTGCGGATGACCAACGTCGGCCTCCAGCCAGGGCCGCACACGCTCGAAGAGATCATCGCCGCCACGGACGACGGGATCTTCATGGACACCAACCGGTCCTGGTCGATCGACGACCGACGGCTCAACTTCCAGTTCGGCTGCGAGATCGGCTGGGAGATCAAGAACGGCCGGATCGGCCGGATGCTGCGCAACCCGACCTACACCGGGATCGGCCCGACGTTCTGGCAGTCCATGGACATGCTCTCGTCGGAGGTGACGGACTGGGGCATCCCGAACTGCGGCAAGGGCCAGCCCGGTCAGACCGGGCACACAGGTCACCCGGCGGCACCTGGGCGATTCACCGGCGTACGCGTGGGGGTGACGGGCTGATGTCGGCGGAACTCGAACTCGCGGGCCGGGTGGTCGACCTGGTCCAGCGGCTGGCCGGCAGCGCCGCACAGGCCGAGGTGCTGGTCGACCACACCACGCTGGCGCTGACCCGGTTCGCCAACTCCGGGATCCACCAGAACGTCGCCGACGCCACCACGACGGTGCGGCTGCGGGTGCATCTCGACGGCCGCACGGTCGGCGGCTCCACCACCGTCGTCGACGCGACCGGGTTGACCGGCCTGGTCGAGCGCACCATCGCGGCGGCCGCGCTGACCCCGGTGGACCCCGGCTGGCCCGGCCTCGCGCCCGCCGCGCCGCTGCCCGCAGACGGCGCGTGGGACGAGGCCACCGCGCAGGCCACCCCGGCGGACCGGGCGCAGCGGGTGCGCGCGTTCGTCGACGCGGCCGAAGGGCTGGAGACCGCCGGTTACTGCCGCACCCTGCTGTGGTCCGGCGCGTTCGGCAACAGTGCGGGCCAAGCGGTGCACGGCCGGGCGACCGAGGTCGCGATGGACGGCATCGCCCGGGTGCCCGGCGCTGACGGCGTCGCCCGGCTGGGCTCGCGTCGGCTCGCCGACGTCGACGGCGCGGTGCTCGGCGAGCGGGCCGCCCGCAAGGCCCGGGCCGGCGCCGATCCGATCGAGCTGCCGCCCGGCCGCTACGAGGTGGTCCTCGAACCGACCGCCGTGGCCGACCTGCTCGCCAACTTCGCCATGTACGGGTTCAACGGCAAGCTGCACAACGAGCGGCGCTCGTTCGCCGAGCTGGGCGCCGCGCAGTTCGACCCGGCCGTGACGATCTCCGACGACGTCACGATGACGGCGGGCGCCGGCATCCCGTTCGACGGTGAGGGGACGCCCAAGCGGGCCGTGACCTTCGTCGGCGACGGCATCACGCTCGGTGTCGCGCACGACCGACGCACAGCGGCCGAGGGGCACGCGGTCTCCACCGGGCACAGCTGGGGCGGCAGCAGCTCATGGGGTCCCGTCCCGACCAATTTGCGGCTCGTGCCCGACGATGCGGCGCCGACCGCCGCCGTGGCCGGGCCGGCCGCCGACGGGCACACCGCCGCGCTGCTGTCCACGATGGAGCGTGGGCTGCTGGTCACCGACTTCTGGTACACCCGGGTGCTCGACCCGAAGACGTTGGTGGTGACCGGTCTGACCCGCAACGGGGTGTGGCTGGTGGAGAACGGGGAGATCACCCGGCCCGTCCGGAACTTCCGGTTCACCCAGTCCTATCCGTTGGCGCTGGGTCCGGGCGCCGTGCTCGGGGTGGGCGGCAACGCGATCACGCCGGCCGACAGCTGGGACGTCTTCGGCTTCACCGGCCCGTCGCTGCGGCTGGCTTCGTGGAACTTCACGGGTGGCGCGTCGGGATAGATTGATCCGCATGACGACCCCGCCGCCCCCGCCGTACCCGAGGTCGCCCAGCGAGCCCGAGGCGACCGCACCGATCTCGCCCGCGCCCGAGCCGCCTGCCGATGCCCCCGAAACGGACAATGTGGACAAGCGGCGGCGGCGCCTGATCCTCGGCGGGGTCGTCGCCGCGGTGGTGCTGGTGCTCGTGGCCTGCGGCGCCGGCGCGGTCGGGCTCGTGCGGGTCGCCGACGCGGTCGGCGACGGCGGATCCGGTCGGGTGCGGATGGGCGACGCCTGCCGGGCGCTGGAGGTGCGGCTCAACCGGGTCGCCCCGCCGGGCGCCGCGGCCAACCCGCGGCAGCGGGCCGTCGCCATCCGCAACGAGAACGCGGCGGTCAAGCCGTTCCTCGACGAGATCAGCCGGCGGACCGACGAGGACCGGCCGGACCGGGTCGCCGAGGGGTGGTCAGCGCTCGTTACGGCCCGCACCGCCTATGCCGACGCACTCGACCGGCAGGTCGCCACCGGCGCTCCCGCGTTCTTCGTCGCGCCCGTCGACGACGACGGCGACCCGGTCGTGGGCCGGCTCGAGGACCGCCACTGGGACTGCGCCGCGACGGTGCGCCGACTCGCCGCGCCCGATCTCTGAGCGCGCTCCACCAGATTGATCACACCCGCTGGCACCTCTGCGAGCCGCTCGTTTTCCTGCGCGTAACGTGTGCACCGTCACGCGCCGGCCAGCGGCCCAAAGAACCTTGCGGGAGACTTCATGACGACAACGGCAACGAGGCCGGGCGGGGCGCGGGCGCGCGCCTCGATTTCGGCTCGGACGTTGCGTACGGATCGATGGTGGTTCGCGCCCCTCATCACCGTGATCGGGCTGAGCGCCTGGGTCATCTACGCGACCGTCCGGGTCTACATGCACAAGTGGTTCTTCGTCGAGGACTACCACTACCTGACTCCGTTCTATTCGCCCTGTCTCACCGATCGGTGTGGCGAGGCGGCGGAGTTCGGCACCTTCCTGCCGAGCTGGTGGATCATCCCGGAGGCGGCCCTCACGCTGCCGTTCCTGCTGCTCTTCCGGCTGACGTGCTACTACTACCGCAAGGCGTACTACCGCTCGTTCTGGTTGTCGCCGCCGGCCTGCGCGGTTCCCGACGGGCACAAGACCTACTCCGGCGAGACGCGTTTCCCGCTGATTTTCCAGAACGCCCACCGCTACGCGTTCTACGCCGCCGCCATCATCTCGGTCATCAACACCTGGGACGCCATTAAGGCCTTCCACAGCCCCGAGGGATTCGGCTTCGGGCTCGGCAACCTCATTCTCATCGGGAATGTGGTCATGCTCTGGGCCTATACGCTTTCCTGCCACTCCTGCCGGCACATCGCGGGCGGCCGGTTGAAGCACTTCTCCCGCCACCCGGTGCGTTACCGCTTCTGGACCTTCGTGTCCAAGCTGAACACCCGGCACATGCAACTGGCGTGGATCACCTTGGCCACCCTCGCGATCACCGACTTCTACGTCATGGCGGTCTCGGCGGGCTGGTTCGGCGATCCCCGGTTCATCAACTGAGGCGACTGACATGACTGAGCGAATCGAACGACACCACTACGACGTCGTCGTGATCGGCGCCGGCGGCGCCGGCCTGCGGGCGGCGATCGAGGCGCGGCTGGCCGGCAAGCGGGTCGCCATCATCTCCAAGTCGCTGTTCGGCAAGGCCCACACGGTCATGGCCGAGGGCGGCGCCGCCGCAGCGATGGGCAACGCCAACGCGCGCGACAACTGGCAGGTGCACTTCCGCGACACCATGCGCGGCGGGAAGTTCCTCAACAACTTCCGGATGGCCGAGCTGCACGCCAAGGAGGCCCCGGAGCGGATCTGGGAGCTGGAGACCTACGGCGCGCTGTTCGACCGCACGCCGGACGGCAAGATCTCGCAGCGCAACTTCGGCGGCCACGAGTACCCGCGGCTCGCGCACGTCGGTGACCGCACCGGCCTCGAGCTGATCCGCACGCTGCAGCAGAAGATCGTGTCGTTGCAGCAGGAGGACAAGAAGGAGTTCGGCGACTACGACGCCCGCATCCGGGTGTTCGCCGAGACCACGATCACCGAGCTGCTGCTCGACGGCGACAAGGTGGCCGGCGCGTTCGGCTACTACCGCGAGTCGGGCGACTTCCTGCTGCTGCAGGCGCCGGCGGTGGTGCTGGCGACCGGTGGCGTCGGCCGCTCCTACAAGGTCACCTCGAACTCCTGGGAATACACCGGCGACGGCCACGCGCTCGCGCTGCGCGCCGGCGCCACGCTGATCAACATGGAGTTCCTGCAGTTCCACCCGACCGGCATGGTCTGGCCGCCCTCGGTCAAGGGCATCCTGGTCACCGAGTCGGTCCGCGGCGACGGCGGCGTCCTCAAGAACTCCGAGGGCAAGCGGTTCATGTTCGACTACGTCCCCGACGTCTTCCGCAAGCAGTACGCGGAGACCGAGGAGGAGGCGGACCGCTGGTACACCGACCCGGACAACAACCGGCGCCCGCCGGAGCTGCTGCCCCGCGACGAGGTTGCCCGCGCGATCAACAACGAGGTCAAGGAGGGCCGTGGCACGCCCGCCGGCGGCATCTACCTCGACATCGCGTCGCGCCGCTCGGCCGACTACATCCAGAAGCGCCTGCCGTCGATGTACCACCAGTTCAAGGAGCTGGCCGACGTCGACATCACCAAGGAGCCGATGGAGATCGGCCCGACCTGCCACTACGTGATGGGCGGCGTCGAGGTCGACCCCGACTCGGGCGCGGCGATGGGGCACGTGCAGGGCCTGTTCGCGGCCGGCGAGGTGTCCGGCGGCATGCACGGCTCCAACCGGCTCGGCGGCAACTCGCTGTCGGACCTGCTGGTCTTCGGCAAGCGCGCCGGCGAATACGCGGCCCGCTACGTCGACGGCATGGAGAAGCGCCCGGCGGTGGCGGCGACCGACGTGGAGGCGGCCGTCGACACGGCGCTCGCCCCGCTGTCCCGGGACACCGGCGAGAACCCGTACAAGCTGCAGCAGGATCTGCAGGCCGTGATGGGTGACCTGGTCGGCATCATCCGCCGCAAGGGCGAGCTCGAGGACGCGCTGGCCCGACTGGCCGAGCTGCGCGAGCGGGTCGCCAAGGTGAGCGCAGCCGGCGGCCGGCGTTACAACCCGGGCTGGCACCTGGCGCTCGACCTGCGCAACATGCTGGTGGTCTCGGAATGCACCGCGAAGGCGGCGCTGGAGCGGGAGGAGTCGCGGGGCGGCCACACCCGCGAGGACTTCCCCGCGATGTCCGCGAAGTGGCGGACCGTCAACCTCGTCTGCTCGCTCGACGGCGACAAGGTGCGGCTCGAGCACAAGCCGCTGCCGAAGATGCGGGCGGAGCTGGCCGAGCTGTTCGACCGCACCGAGCTGGCGAAGTACGTGACCGAGGCGGAGCTGGCGGACCTGGACGCGCCGGCGCAGAAGGTGAGCAAGTAATGGGAACGAAGCGCCAATTCAAGGTCTGGCGGGGTGACGAGACCGGCGGCGACCTGCAGGACTACCAGGTCGAGGTCAACGAGGGTGAGGTCGTGCTCGACATCATCCACCGGCTGCAGGCCACCGACGCCCCGGATCTCGCCTGCCGCTGGAACTGCAAGGCCGGCAAGTGCGGGTCGTGCTCGATGGAGATCAACGGCATGCCGCGGTTGGGCTGCATGACCCGGATGTCCACGTTCGAGGAGAACGAGACCATCACGGTCACGCCGCTGCGTACCTTCCCGGTGATCCGCGACCTGGTCACGGACGTCTCCTTCAACTACGAGAAGGCCCGTGAGACGCCGGCGTTCGCGCCCCCGGAGGACCTGGCGCCGGGCCAGTACCGGATGCAGCAGGTCGACGTCGAGCGCTCGCAGGAGTTCCGCAAGTGCATCGAGTGCTTCCTGTGCCAGAACACCTGCCACGTGGTCCGCGACCACGAGGAGAACAAGAAGGCGTTCGCGGGCCCGCGCTACTTCATCCGCGCCGCGGAGTTGGATATGCATCCACTCGACGCGCGGGACGACCGGAAGACGTACGCTCAGCAGCATCAGGGTCTCGGGTACTGCAACATCACCAAGTGCTGCACCGAGGTCTGCCCTGAGCACATCAAGATCACCGACAACGCGATCATCCCGATGAAGGAGCGCGTGGTGGACCGTAAGTTCGATCCGCTGGTGTGGCTGGGCAGCAAGATCTTCCGTCGGCACCCCGACGACGACGAGCTGGTGCAGTCGGGCTCGGCCCACTCGGTGCCCGGTGGTCCCTCCGGCACGGGCGTGGACCTGCCCGACGCACACGAACGCAGCGAGGAGCAGGAAGTGGAACGAGGCGTCAACTGGCACCGGCGGCTCGCGCCGGCGCAGCTTCCGGCGGTCGGCGCCAACGGCCGCCTGGGCGTCAGCGAGGCCGCGTTCGACCGCTCGGGCGCCGCGTCGCCGTTCGGTGACGACGTGGAGTTCCCGCTGCGTCCGCGCGATCTCAACTACGCGCACCCCGACCAGGACTGAGCTCTCCTTTGCGTGCGGCCCCCGGCTTCGGCCGGGGGCCGTTGCGCTATTCGAGCCAGGGGCCGGCGCGGAGAGCTTCCACGATCGGCGCGTCGGCCGGGAGCCAGGGCACGTCGTCGAGCTCGTCGCGGGTCAGCCAGCGCAGCGCCGCATGCTCCAGCGGGCTCGGCTGCCCGTCAACCAGTCGTGCGGCGAAAATCTTCAATACGGTACGGCGGTGCCCCAACGGGATATCGTCGCCGATGCGATCACGAACCGCGATCCGCACACCCAGTTCTTCCTGGCATTCCCGCACGAGTGCCTCGGCTTCGGACTCACCGGGCTCGACTTTGCCCCCGGGGAACTCCCACATGCCGGCTAATTCGGGAGGATGTGCCCGGGCGCAGGCCAAAACTTTACGCTCAGCAACGATAGCGGCACCGACGATGACGCGGATGGCAGCGTTCCCCCGGCTGGCGGACGGGCTAGGACGTTCGGCGTGCACGACCAACCAGGGTGCCAGACGAATTGCCGTTTCGGGTGCCGGAGCCGTCCCCTAGGTCACCACAAGGGGGAAATGTGGGCGTGGACATGGGGGCCGGTCAGCGAAAGACTTAGGGCACCGAACCATGACGAGATGGCGACGATTTGGCCACAAGCCGGCAACGACGCCTGGGAGGTGTGGATGCGAGCCCTGTGGAACGGGCGGTCCCGTGGCGACTACCTATCCGACGCGCTCGCCCTGCTGGCCGGCTGGACGCGCGAAGACAAGCAGCTCAAGCGGGTCTTCCTGCTCGACAACTCGCAACACAGCGACCTCACTGAGCGGGTGAAGGTCTGCGCCGACGCCCTGCACCTGCGCGCTGAGATCCGCCGTCTGGATGGTTACACACAGGTCAAGCTCGCGGCGGCCGACGGGGTGTCGATCACGGAGCGCGAGGTCACTCTCGCGGCGCGCATCGAAGACGCCTACCGGCTGGTTCTCGACGAGAAGTAGTCACCCGGTGGCCTATCGTCGCCAGCTCCTCTGGGTCCTCGCGGCCACCCTCTTCGGCTGCCTGATCGGCGCCGCCTCGCCGTGGATCCTCACCGACGGCTACGAGGCCACGGACTCGGCGATCGGCACCGCCGGCCTCTGCGGCTGCCTCGCCGCCCTGGTCGCCGCGATCGCCGTCACGTACGCAGGTAGGAAGCGCCGTTGATGTCGACCACCGCGCCGGTCATCGACTCGGTGCCCGGGGTCGCCAGGAACACGATCAGCCTCGCCACCTCCTCGGCCGTCGCCACCCGCCCGATCGCCGTCTCGTCCCGGATCTCCTGCCCACGCGGCCCGTTGAGATAGGGCGCCGCCATGTCGGTGTCGACGTAGCCGGGCGCGACAGCGGTCACGAAGATGTTGTGCGGCCCGAGCGCCTTGGCCAGCGACTGGCTGAGGCTGTTGAGTCCCGCCTTGCTCGCGCCGTACGCCGGGTGGGTGGCCTCGCCCCGGAACGCGCCCCGCGAGGTGACGTTGACGATCCGCCCACCGCCGGCGGCGACCATGTGCGGCACGACGGCGTGGATGAGGTTGGCCGGCCCGACCAGGTTGGTGTCGAGCGTGCGCCGCCACGCGTCCTGCCACTGCGCGTAGTCGGTCTCGAGGACGGCGTGCCGCTCGTACACCCCGGCGTTGTTGACCAGGATCCCGATCGACCCGTGGGTGGCGACGATCTGGTCGACGAGGTCCGTGATCTGGTGCGGGTCCTTGAGGTCGGCCTGCCGCATCTCGTGGTTCCCGCTTCGGAGGCTGTCCAACGTGGTCTGGGCGGCGGCCTTGTCGGAGCCGTAGTGCACGACCACGGTCGCGCCCTGCTCTGCGAGCCGCTGGGCGGTCGCCCGCCCGATGCCCCGCGAGCCGCCGGTCACCAGGGCCACCACACCGTCAAGACTCATGGCGACAGCATGCCGGGGCTTGACCGTGCTGCCTAGCGTGAGAAACATGACGGCCACGAATGCCAAGTACGACCGGAAAGAGCAGCTGCGGCAGATCGAGAGCGGGCTGCTGCCGGGCGAGGAAGTGATCGCGGTCTACGACGCGATCGGCACGGGGACGGGCTTCATCGGCCTCACCAGCCGCCGGGTGATCGTGCAGGACAAGTCGTTCGTGGGCAAGAAGGTCGCCATCACCAGCGTCCCCTACGGCAAGATCACCAGTGTCAGCGTGGTCTCCAACAAGTCCTGGGGCGGCGCGTTCTTCTCCACGGGCTCGATCGCGATCAACGTGGGCGCCCACACCTACGAGGTCGAGTTCCGCGGCGCCGACAAGGCCCACCACGTGCACAACGTGGTGCTGCACTACATCAGCTGACGACGGGGTTCCATTCGCGCTTGGCGGCGATCGTGACACCGGGGGCGCGGTAGTAGGGGTCGGCCGCGACCAACTCCTCGAACTCGGCTTCGGTGGCCACGTCGAAGATCAGCAGCGCACCGGACTCGTCGGCGTAGGGGCCGGCCATCGCGACCAGGCCACGCTTCTTGAGGTCCGCGAGCAGCTCGCGGTGAGCGGGCCGGTGCCGCAGCCGCTCCGGGTTGTCGTCGAAAGCGAGTTCGAGCAGAAACATCCGCCCATCCTAGGTACGTTGGATGCCCCATGCTGCTCCGTGAGGCCACGTTGGCTGACGTCGCCGGACTCGTCGACGTGCAGCAGGCCGGTGCCCAGCTCGCGTTGGCGCACATCTTCCCGCAGTCCCAGCACCCGTTCCCGCGCGCCGCGATCTCGGCGCGCTGGGCGGCCGAGGTGGCGAGCCCGGACGTCGACGTCCTCGTCGTGGGCCGCGACCCCATCGAGGCGTTCGCGGCCATGCGTTCCGACGAGCTGCTCCACTTCGGCACGGCCGTGTCGACGTGGGGCACCGGCCTGGCCGGGGAGGTCCATGCGGAACTGATCGAACGCTTCGTGGCGGCCGGCCACCCGTCGGCGTGGCTGCGCGTTTTCGAACAGAACCATCGGGCCCGTCGCTTCTACGAGAAGATGGGTTGGTCCGCGACGGAGCGACGCAGCCGGAGTCCGTTCGCTCCGCACCCGGTCCTGGTGGAATACCGGATCGGCCTGTAGCCGGCTCAGACGTTGAAGCGGAACTCGACGACGTCGCCGTCCTGCATGATGTAGTCCTTGCCTTCGATGCGGACCTTGCCCGCCGCCTTGGCTGCCGCCATGGTGCCCGCGGCCATCAGGTCGTCGTAGGAGACGATCTCGGCCTTGATGAAGCCCCGCTGGAAGTCGGAGTGGATGACGCCGGCGGCTTCCGGGGCGGTGGCGCCGGTCGGGATCGTCCAGGCGCGGGCTTCCTTCGGGCCGGCGGTCAGGTAGGTCTGCAGCCCCAGCGTGCGGAAGCCCACCCGGATGAGCTGGTCCAGGCCCGGCTCCGGCTGGCCGATCGACTCCAGCAGCTCGCGCGCCTCGTCCTCCGGCAGGTCGATCAGCTCGGACTCGACCTTGGCGTCCATGAAGACGGCCTCGGCCGGGGCGACCAGGGCCCGCAGCTCGTCGAGGAACGCGGCGTTGTTGAGCTCCTCCTCGTCAACGTTGAAGACATAGAGGAACGGCTTGGTGGTCAGCAGGTGCAGCTCACGCAGCTCGGCGACGTCGATGCCGGCGGCGGCCGCACCGGCGTACAACGTGGTGCCCTGGTCGAGCAGCTCCCCCGCGGCCTTGGCCGCGGCCACGATCCCGGCGCGGTCCTTGCGGAGCTTCGCCTCCTTCTCGAGCCGCGGCAGCGCCTTCTCGATCGTCTGCAGGTCGGCGAGGATCAGCTCGGTGTTGATCGTCTCGATGTCGTCGGCGGGCGACACCTTGCCGTCGACGTGCACCACGTTGGGGTCCGAGAAGGCCCGCACGACCTGACAGATGGCGGACGCGTCGCGGATGTTGGCGAGGAACGCGTTGCCCCGCCCCTGCCCCTTCGATGCGCCCCGCACGAGCCCCGCGATGTCGACGAACGACACGGGCGCGGGCACGATCTTCTGCGAGTCGTAGAGAGCGGCCAGCTTGGCCAGCCGCCCATCGGGCAGCCCGACGACACCGACATTCGGCTCGATGGTCGCGAATGGGTAGTTCGCCGCCAGCACGTCATTTTTCGTCAACGCATTGAACAGCGTGCTCTTGCCGACGTTGGGCAGGCCGACGATCCCGATGGTCAGACTCACAACAGACCAGCTTACGCAGCGCTCTCGAAGGGGTCGCCCGCGGCTGCGCCACCTGCTGGGCGATCATGCGTGCCCTCCGCGGCCGATGCCCAGGACGGGCGAAGGCGATCGACGCATCATCCGGGCCGCGTTGAGCGCGCGGCCGGCGGTGGTGTTCTACGAGCCGACATGCTTTGGCATGTACGCACATGCCAAAGCATGTGCGCTCGCGGAAGGTGGCTCCGCCGGCTGCGCGGCTTGCCTGGGTCCGCGACGGGTGCCCTGATCGAATCGGCTCATCACCGAACGCGTCGCACTTGATCATGGCGCGCGCGCCCACCTCGACGCAGATCAGCAATGACGCCCGCCGCCACCCATCCGGCTGCAAGCGCATGTGGTGAGGGCCACGGTGCGCCCGCCCGCAGATCACGCGGACGGCCACAAACGCCGGCGCGACGGGCCCCGGTCTTGGCTGGCGGCCAGCCTAAATCTTGCCAACGCCGGCCGAGGTCCGGCCGCCGCAGCAAGCAGCGATCACGGGCCGACCACGAACCCGCGCCTCGGGAGAACCAGGGTGGTGGATCGTGGCCTGCGAACTTTTGCCAGCGCACGGGCCGGGGCCGGCCACACGCCGAACTCGAAAGGGCGGGGTCGGCCCGGCCTGTCAGAATCCTGCCAACGCCCGTGGGGTCCGGCCGCTCCCGGACAACCAGGGCCCCGCGGAGGTGCAGGGCGGTGGGTCGTCCGGGGGTGCACTGAGTCGGCTAGGCCGCCTGATTCTTGCCCGACGCCCGCCGAGGTCCGGCTGCCACGGCAACCAGCGATCACGGCCAGCCGCGCGTCCCGCTCTCGAGAGGGCGTGGGGGTGCGGGCAAGTCGACAGGTCGCTGGCGAGCAACGCCTAGCGCTTGATCATTGGGATCGGGCGTGAAGGTGATCCAGACGGTGCCGCCCGACGACCTTGGACCAAAGATCAGGCGATCGACTGCCACCAGCCGTCGACCGCTGGCGGAGCGTCGACGTCGACTCGCTCGCCGGGGCGGGGGACGGCCAAGGTCACACCCTCGGCTTTGGCTTCGGACCAGAGGCGGTCGGCTGGTTCGGACCAGTCGTGGAAGGCGAGCACGAAGGTGCCCCAGTGCAGCGGGATCATGAGGTTGCCGCGGACCGCGTGGTGGGCTCGGACCGCGTCTTCCGGGGTCATGTGGATGTCGGGCCAGCCGTCGCCGTAGGCGCCGATCTGCATCAGGGTCACGTCGAACGGGCCGTAGGCCGCGCCGATTTCCGCGTAGCCGTCGAAGTAGCCCGAGTCGCCCGTGTAGAAGACCGAGCGGCCGTGGCCCTTGACCACCCACGACGCCCACAGGGTTTCGTCTCGGTTCAGGCCTCGGCCCGAGAAGTGGCGGGCCTCCGTGGCCGTGAGGGTCAGGCCGGCGACCGTGATCGACTCGTCCCAGTCGAGCTCGATGACGCGTTCCGCCGGGATGCCCCAGCGGGCGAAGTGGGCGCCCACGCCCAGCGGGACCACGAACGGGGCCGACGACGTGCGGGACAGCTCGCGGATCGTCGGCAGGTCGAGATGGTCGTAGTGATCATGGGAGATCACGATCGCGGACAGGGCGGGTAGCTCGTGGAGCTCCACCGGCGGCTCGTGCAGCCGGCGCGGGCCGACCAGGTGCGACGGCGAGCAGCGGTCGCTCCATACCGGATCGAACAGCACCCGGTCGCCGGAGATCTCCACGAGCGCGGACGAGTGCCCGTACCAGGTGATGTGTAGGCCCGTCGACGTGGCGCCCGTGCTCGCGACCAGCGGAATCGGCAGGCGGGGCTTGCGGCGCTCGCGGTCGCGCAGGAACGAGCCCAGCATCGAGCCGGCCGGCTGGGTGATCGTGCGGGCCGGGACCCGGTTGTGGAACTTGCCGTCGCGCCACTGTGGCGACGGGGCGACCCGACGCTCGTCGGGGCGCGCGCCCATCGCCCGCGGCACGTCGCGCGCCGCCCAGGCCAGCGCCGCCGCGGCCGCACCCAGGAGGCCCACTGCTGTCCATGCCGACTTCTTCGCCATGACCACAAGTGTGCAACAACGCCCCGACAAAAACCTGAGCCTCCGCTGAGCCGAGGCGCGGCCACGGCGATGTCCGAAACCCGCGAGCCATCCGGGCCCGAAGCAGGCAGGATCGACAGCATGGAACTGGAGTTCGAGCGCTGCTACCGGGCAGTCGACAGCCGCGACCAGCGGTTCGACGGCTGGTTCTACACGGCCGTGACGTCGACCGGCATCTACTGCAAGCCCTCGTGCCCGGCCATCACGCCGAAGCGGGCGAACGTGCGCTTCTACCCGAGCGCCGCCGCCGCCCAGCGGGCCGGCTTCCGGGCCTGCCGCCGGTGCCGGCCGGACGCCGCGCCGGGCTCACCCGAGTGGGACGTCCGAGCGGACACGGTCGGCCGGGCCATGCGGCTGATCGGCGACGGCGTGGTCGACCGCGAGGGGGTGCCGGGGCTCGCCGCCCGACTCGGCTACACCGAGCGCCACCTGCACCGGATGCTCACCGAGGAGCTCGGCGCCGGCCCGCTGGCGTTGGCTCGGGCCCAACGCGCCCAGACCGCCCGGATCCTGGTCGAGACGACCGACCTCGGGCTCGCCGAGATCGCGTTCGCGGCGGGTTTCGGCAGCGTGCGGCAGTTCAACGACACGATCAAGGAGGTGTACGGCGGCCCGCCCTCGACGCTGCGCCAGGCGAAGCAGAAGCCGGGCGAGGCGGGTGTGGTCAACCTGCGCCTCGCCTACCGCCCACCGCTGCACGCCTCGGCCCTGCTCGAGTTCCTGGCCGACCGCGCGATCCCGGGCGTCGAGGAGGTGACCGACGGCACGTACCGCCGCACCCTGACGCTCCCACACGGCTGCGGCGAGGTGGCCCTGACGCCGATCCCGGGCCAGGGCTCGGGCGCTCACGTGGCGGCCACGCTCAAGCTCAAGGACGTCCGTGACCTGGCCCCCGCGGTCGCCCGCTGCCGACGGCTGCTCGATCTCGACGCGGACCCCGAGGCGGTCGACGCGACCCTCAAGGCCGACCCGGCGCTGGCCAAGACGGTCGAGAAGGAGCCGGGCGTACGCGTACCCCGTGCCGTCGACGGCTTCGAGACCGCGGTCCGCGCGATCGTCGGGCAGCAGATCTCCGTCGCCGCGACCCGTACCATCCTGGGCCGCATCGCGGAGAGCGCCGGCCAACCCGGCTTCCCGGACGCGGCGACCGTCGCCGCGCTGCCCGACGAGGCGTTCCCGATGCCGGCCGCCCGCCGGGCGACGATCCGCGGCCTGGCCGGCGCGGTCGCGGACGGGACCGTCGACCTCGACCTCGGCGCCGACCGCGAGGAGCTGGTCGACAGCCTGGTCGCCCTGCCCGGCATCGGCGCCTGGACGGCCGGCTACGTGGCCATGCGGGCCGCCGGCGACCCGGACGTCTTCCTGCCCACCGATCTCGCCGTGCGCCGCGGCGCGCAGCACCTCGGCCTGCCCGACGAGCCCAAAGCCCTCGAAGCGCACGCCGCGAGCTGGCGGCCCTGGCGCTCGTACGCCCTGATCCGTCTCTGGAGGAACGCGTGAACACGACCACCATGACCACCCCGACCGGCCCCCTGACCATCGTCGCGACCGACGCGGGCGTGGTGCGCGCCGCCGGCTTCACCGCGGACGTCGACGAGCTCCTGGCCCTCGTACACCCCTCGTTGCGCGGGCAACCACGGCCACGCGCGGACCTCGGCCCGATCTCCGCGGCCGTGACGTCCTATCTGGACGGTGATCTCACGGCGCTCGACGCGGTGCCGGTCGAGCAGCGCAGCGGCGGCACGTTCCTCGGTCCCGCCTGGGAGGCGCTCCGCACGGTCAAGCCGGGCGAACCTGTCACCTACCGCGAGTTCGCCGAGCTCGTCGGCAACCCGACCGCGATCCGGGCGGCCGCGCAGGCCTGTGCCCGCAACGCGATCGTGCCGTTCGTGCCCTGCCACCGGGTGTTGCGCACCGACGGCACGCTCGGCGGCTACCGCTACGGGCTCGAAGTGAAAAAGTGGCTTCTCGGGCACGAGTCGCGTTAGGCCGGTCGCAGCGTTTACCGTCACGGGGTGCGTACCAGACGTGACCATCAGTCAGGGGTACGCAACCTGTGGCGGCTGCGCCGCTACCTCCGCCCGTACCGGCGGCAGTTCGTCGGTCTGATCCTCGCCGCGTTGGCCGGCACCGCCGTCGGCATCGCGGTGCCGCTGGTCGTCCGGCGCGTGGTCGACGGTCCGATCGCCCACCGCGACGCGCGCGGCCTGTTCCTCCTGGGCGGGCTCGCGCTGCTGTTCGGCATCGCCGAGGCCGCCCTGACCTTCATCCGGCGCTGGTCGCAGTCGAGCCAGGCGCTCGGCATGGAGGCGACGATCCGGCAGGAGATCTACGCCCACCTGCAACGGCTGCCGGTCGCGTTCCACGATCGCTGGCAGAGCGGCCAACTGCTGGCCCGGGTCACCGCCGACCTCTCGGTGATCCGGCGCTTCCTCTCCTTCGGCCTGCTGTTCCTGTTCGTCAACCTCGCCACGTACGCCGTGGTGGTGGGCCTGTTGATCCGCCTGCACTGGCCGCTCGGCCTGCTGGTCGCCGGCAGCGCCGTGCCGCTGACCATCGTCAGCCGGCGGTTCACCCGCACCTACCTGCGCACCTCGCGCCGGATGCAGGACGAGCAGGGCGACCTGGCCACCCAGGTCGAGGAGACGGCGCGCGGCCTGCGCACGGTGAAGTCGTTCGGCCGGCAACGTTTCATGAGCGCGCAGTTCGGCGTCGGCGCCGACCGGCTGCGCAACACCGCCGTCGACAAGGGTCGCCAGCTCGCCGGCACGTCGGCCCAGTTCGACCTGGTGCCCAACCTGACGTTGGCCGCGGTGCTGGTGGCCGGCGCGGTCGAGGTCGCCGCCGGCCGGCTGACGATCGGCGAGCTGGTCGCGTTCGTCACGCTGCAGCTGATGCTGATCTGGCCGATCGAGTCGCTGGGCTGGATCATCGGCAACGCGCAGGAGGCGATGACGGCGTCCGACCGGATCTACGAGGTGCTGGACGCACCACCATCCATCGTGGACCGGCCCGACGCGAGACCGGCCGGTGCCGTACGCGGTGAGGTCCGCTTCGACGACGTCCGGTTCAGCTATCCGGGCAGTGACGTGCCAGTGCTGCGGGGCATCGACCTGACCGTGTGCCCCGGCGAGACGCTCGCCGTCGTCGGCACCACCGGCTGCGGCAAGACCACGCTGGTCTCGCTGGTGCCGCGGCTCTACGACGTCACCTCGGGCCGGATCACGCTGGACGGGCGCGACATCCGCGACCTGCGGCTCGAGTCGCTGCGCGAGGTGGTCGGGGTGGCGTTCGAGGAGCCGACCCTGTTCTCGATGTCGGTGCGCGAGAACCTGGCGCTCGGCCGCACGGACGCCACCGACGACGAGATCCACGAGGCGCTCGCGCTGGCCCAGGCCGACTTCGTCGACGACCTGCCGTGGGGCCTCGACACCCGGGTCGGCGAGCAGGGCCTGTCGCTGTCCGGCGGCCAGCGGCAACGGCTGGCGCTGGCCCGGGCGATCCTCAGCCGACCGCGGGTGCTGGTGCTCGACGACCCGCTGTCGGCCCTCGACGTGCACACGGAGGCGCTGGTCGAGAAGGCGCTGGCCGGCGTGCTGGCCGACACGACCGCGCTGCTCGTGGTGCACCGGCCGTCGACGATCGCGCTGGCGGACCGGGTGGCGCTGCTCGACGGCGGGGTGATCGCCGCGGTCGGCACGCATTCGGAGCTGCTGGCCACCGTGCCGGCGTACCGGGCGGTGCTCTCGGAAGCGGCGGCGATCGCGGACGCCGCATGACGGTGCACTCGTGGCGGGGCCGCGCCGCCGAGCTCGACGCGGACCGAACCGCCGCGGAAGCCGCGGACCCGGCGGCCGTCGCGCGCCTGCGGGTCCGCAGCCGGTCGCTGCTGGCATCGCTGGTGCGCCCCCACCGGCGCGCCCTGGCCGCCACGATCGCCCTGCTCCTCCTGCAGAGCGCCGCCGGCATGGCCGGCCCGTTCCTCGTCATGCTCGCGATCGACCGGGGCATTCCGCCGCTGCGCCAGGGTGACCCGACGATCCTGGTCCAGGTCGGCCTGGCCTTCGTGGCGGCCGCCCTGGCCGAATACTTCGGCAAGCGCGGCTTCCTCCGCCTCTCCGCCCGGATCGGCCAGGACGTGCTGCGCGACCTGCGGCAACGGGTCTACGACCACTTCCAGCGGCTGTCGATCGGCTTCCACGAGCGCTACACGTCGGGCCGGATGGTGGCCCGACTGACCAGCGACATGGACTCGATCAGCGAGCTCGTCGACGGCGGCATCGACGACCTGGTGCTGGCCGGGCTGTCGGTGCTGTCGGTGGCCGGCGTGCTGCTCTACCTCGACCCGCCGCTGGCCCTGGTGACACTGCTGACGTTCCCGTTCCTCCTCTGGCTGTCCCGCTGGTTCGCGCTCGCTTCCGCCATTGCCTACCGCCGTACGCGGGAAGCAGTGGCCCTGGTGATCGTCCACTTCGTGGAGTCCCTGGGCGGCATCCGGGCGGTACAGGCGTTCCGTCGGGAGCCGCGCAACCAGCAGATCTTCGACGTCCTCAACGACGACTACCGCGGCGCGTCGCTGAAGGCGTTTCGCCTTATCGCGGTCTACTCGCCGAGCATCAAGCTGATCGGCAACGTGGCGATCGCCGGCGTGCTGACGTTCGGCGGCTGGCAGGTGCTGCACGGCCGCACAGCGATCGGCGTGCTGGCGGCGTTCCTGCTCTACCTGCGGCGGTTCTTCGAGCCGATGCAGGAGCTGAGCCAGTTCTACAACGCGCTGCAGTCGGCGACGGCGGCCCTGGAGAAGCTGGCCGGCGTGCTGGACGAGCGCCCGGCCGTGCCGGAGCCGATCCGCGCGACGCCGCTGCCCGTGGTGGCCGGCGGTCGGGCGATCCTGTTCGACCAGGTGACGTTCGGCTACCGCGACGGCCCGCCGGTGCTGCGCGATTTCAGCATCGAGATCCCGGCCGGCCAGATCGTGGCCCTGGTCGGCGCGACCGGCGCCGGCAAGTCCACAGTGGCCAAGCTGGTGGCCCGCTTCTACGACCCGGTGGCCGGCACCGTGCGGCTCGACGGAGTCGACCTGCGCGAGGTGACCGACCCCGACCTGCGGCGCGCGGTCGTGATGGTCACGCAGGAGAACCACCTGTTCGCCGGCACGGTCGCCGACAACCTGCGGTTCGGCCGCCCGGACGCGACCGACGCGGACCTGGTGGCGGCCGCCCGCGCGATCGGCGCACACGAGTTCATCGCCGCGCTGCCCCAGGGCTACGACACGGACGTGCACCGCCGCGGGGGCCGGCTGTCGGCGGGCCAGCGCCAGCTCGTGGCCTTCGCCCGGGCGTTCCTGGCGGACCCGGGGGTGCTGATCCTGGACGAGGCGACGTCGTCGCTGGACGTGCCGACGGAACGCCTGGTCCAGCGGGCGCTGCGGACGATCCTGCGGGACCGCACGGCCCTGGTCATCGCCCACCGCCTGTCAACGGTGGAGATCGCCGACCGCGTCCTGGTCATCGACGACGGCCGCGTGGTCGAAGACGGCCCACCCTCCCGCCTCATCACCGGCGGCGGCCGCTACGCCCGCCTGCACAGCCAGTGGCAGGACTCGCTGCTGTGAAACCCCCGGCGGGGCGCGCAACCCGCGCCGCTTCGGCGGATCCACGGCCCCGACCCGCTTCCACGTGGCCGGTCGTCCTGCCGGCCCTGCTCGTGCTCGGCGCCACGACGGCGCTGCTGGTGGCGGGGCATCCGCTGCAGGACGCGCTGCTCTGGGCGGCTGGGCTGGCCCTGGTCGGCAACCAGGTCGCTCGCCGGATCATCAGAGACTCCGGCCCTGCGCCGACCGTTGTCGTCGGCTCGGCCATCGCCGTGTTCGGCGCCGTCCTCGTCCTCCTGGGCTACGGGCTCGCCGAGGCGGCGCTGGGCGCCGGCCTCGCGGGCCTGGTGGCCGGTGAGGTGGCCGGCCGGCTCTCCACCGCCGACGCGCGTCGGACGGAGGTGTAGCGGCGGGATCCGCGCATCATGGTCAAACCAATCGAACCCAACGAGCACCTCGACGAGTTGCTGCGACTGTTGCGGGCAACCTATCGGCGCGCCCAGGAGCCGGCGTACCGAGAGATCGCGGCCCAGTGCCGACGGCGGATCTCGGCGTCCACCATCAGCCGGATCTTCAACGCCGACAAGCCACCGAAGTGGCGCAACCTGGAGATCCTGCTCAACACGCTGGGCGTCGAGCCCGATGAGCTGGAGTCGGTCTGGTACCCGCTCTGGGCCAGGGCGCAGAACAAGGTCAACCCGATCGACCAACCCGACCGGCCGCTGCGTCGGCTGATCGCCCGTCCGGCCGACCGGATCTGCGGCGAGTGCGGCGCGGTGATTGGCGACGCCCGAGCGCACCAGGCCTGGCACGCCCGGCTCGGTCGCCCGGCCGGCAAGGCCGAACCCGGCCTGCGCACGATGACCACATCGGCGAGGGGCAGTCGCCGGCGTGTGCCCACCGTGCCTCTCAGTTGACGAACCGCCGTGCCCGGGCATCTCACGGTGCCCGGGCACGGCACCTCAATGGAGTTGACCGTGACGATCGTCCTCATGGATCTCAGACCCGCCACGATTCCCGCGCCGGCGGACGTGTGGCGCAGCACCTGGCACATCACCTTGACCTGGCGGTCCGATTGCGGCCCAGGTCGGCAGACCCACCTCGTCGTCGACGACCCGGCGGACCTCGCCAGGAGCATGGTGCGCTACTCGGCCGACCCGCGGCTGGTCAGCTACCGCTTCGCGCGGCGGGACCTGCTCAGCATGGACGCGAGCCCCGCGAACTGCTTCGGCTGCGGCGAGCCCTTCTCCCTGGCCGGGCCGCGACGCTGGTGGCGGCCGTGCGCCTGCGGCGGGCACCACGTCTATGAATGCGTCGCGTGCGCGCACCGCCAGGCGTACCCGGAGATCGTGTCGACCTGCTCTTGACCTGCGCTGACAGGCGGCTGGGCGGTTGCTGGCAGCGCGGTGTGAGTTTGGCCCGATAGCTGGGCATTCCACCTGAAGGTGCCGATCCTGAGTGAGGGATCACTCGGGGAGGGGCGCCCATGGCGAAGTGGACGCGGCTGGCGATCGGGGCCGGCATCGTGGGAGTGCTGGTGGCGGCCGCGGCGTTGCCGAGTGGGCTGTTGGCCGGGTTTGTCGCCACCCGGGTCGCGGTGGCTACCACCGACCTGCCGACCGCGCTGGCCCAGCCCAGCGTGCCGCAGGCGTCCCGGCTCTACGCCGCCGACGGCAAGACCTTGATCACCACGTTCGCGGATCTCAACCGGACCGACGTGGCCCTGGCCGACGTCGCGCCCGTCATGCGGCAGGCGATCGTCGCCGCGGAGGACACCCGCTTCTACGAGCACGGCGCGGTCGACCCCAGGAGCGTGTTGCGGGCCCTGGTCGCCAACGGGCGCAGCGGCGAGACTCAGCAGGGCGCGTCCACGCTGACCATGCAATATGTCCGGAATGTGCTCAAGACCGACCCCCGCGCCACCGACGAGGAGCGGGCCGCGGCGACGCAGGACAGCGTGGGTCGCAAGATCCAGGAGATGCGGTACGCCGTCGCGGTCGAGCACGCCCTGACCAAGGACGAGATCCTCGCCCGCTACCTCAACATCGTCTACTTCGGCGCCGGCGCGTACGGCATCGCGGCCGCCGCGCAGACCTACTTCTCCACCACGCCCGACAAGCTGACCCTCCCCCAGGCCGCCCTGCTCGCCGGGCTCGTCCAGTCCCCCGACGCCTACGACCCCATCCACGGCGACCAGGCCGCCGCCCAGGCCCGCCGCGGCTACGTGCTCGACTCGATGGTCAAGGCCGGCCACGTCAGCGCGGCCGACGCCGACCAGGCCAAGCGCCAGCCACTGCGGCTCGATCCCGGCAGCGTGCCCAACGGTTGCACCGCCGCCACCCCGGCCGACAGCCGCTTCTTCTGCGACTACTTCGTGTCGTGGTGGCAGCAGCAGAAGGCGTTCGGCGACACTCCGCAGCAACGGCTGGCGGCCCTGCGCGACGGCGGCTACCGGATCACGCTGTCGATGGACCCCGAGGTGCAGGAGACCGCGACCAAGGCGGCGACCGAGGTGTACGACTACGACTCGCCCCGCGCCCTGCCCATCGCCGCCGTGCAACCGGGCACCGGGCGGGTGCTCGCGCTGGCCGTCAACCGCCACTACAGCCTCGACAAGAAGCCCGGCGACACGGTCGACCAGCTGGTGGCCGGCGGGTCGTCGGTCACCGGCTACCAGGCCGGCTCCACGTTCAAGCTCTTCACGATGCTGGCCGCGCTGGAGGCCGGGCAGACACTCGACACGGGCTTCGACGCGCCGAGCCGGCTGAGGACGCACTGGGCCGACGGCGGACCCGCCTCCTGCGACGGCTTCTACTGCCCGGCCAACGACAATCCATCATGGATGGACGGCTACCGTACGATGTGGACCGGGTTCGGTCGTTCCGTCAACACCTACTTCGTGCGCCTCGAGGAGCAGGTCGGCGCGGCCAAGGCGGTCGAGATGGCGCAGCGGCTCGGGATCCAGTTCCGGGCCAAGTCCGACGCCGAGCGGGCCAGTAACGACGCCGACGACTGGGGATCCTTCACCCTCGGGGTCGCCGACACGACGCCACTGGACCTGGCCAACGCGTACGCGACGATCGCGGCCGACGGCACCTACTGCGCTCCCTTACCGGTCACCGGCATCACCGACGCCAACGGCAAGAAGGTGGCGGCCGCGGAGCCGACCTGCAAGCGGGTGCTGGAGCCCGACGTGGCCCGGGCCGCCGTCGACGCCGCCCGGTGCCCGGTCGGCCAGCGGGGCGCGTTCGGCCAGTGCGACGGCGGCACCGCCACCCAGGTGTCCACAATGCTCGGCGGACGGCCGGTGGCCGGCAAGACGGGCAGCGCCGAGGGCAACGCCACGGAGTCGTTCGTCGGCTTCACGCCGCAGGCCGCGGTCGCCGGCATCGCGGCGAACCCGAGCCGGCCCGCCGACGGCGTGGGCGCGGCCGTGCAGCAGGACGTCATCGCCGCCGTCGCCCACGTGCTCGGCCGGGCCGTCAACGGTCAGCCGGAACGGGGTTTCACCCCGCCGAGCACGGCCGTGGCCTTCGAAAATGGCTCGAGCCCGGCGGTACCCTGGCCCCATGACGGATACGGCGAACAGGCGCGCCGGTATCCCTGAGAAGCCGTCCCTGGACGGTCTCGAGGAGAAATGGTCGCGCCGGTGGCAGGAGGCGGGGACGTACGCGTTCGACCGGTCGAAGGCCCGGTCCGACGTATACGCGATCGACACACCTCCGCCGACCGTATCCGGCGAGCTGCACATGGGCCACGTCTTCTCCTACACCCACACCGACACCGTGGCCCGGTTCCAGCGCATGCGCGGCAAGACGGTGTTCTATCCGATGGGCTGGGACGACAACGGCCTGCCGACCGAGCGCCGGGTGCAAAACGTCTACGGCGTGCGCGGCGACGCGTCACTCCCCTACGACCCGTCCTGGGTGCCACCGGCGGCGCCGGTCGACGACGCCGACCGCAAGAACCCGGCGGTCATCTCGCGGCGCAACTTCATCGAGCTGTGTGAGCGACTGACCGTCGAGGACGAGCAGGCGTTCGAGGCGTTGTGGCGCAGGCTCGGGCTGTCCGTCGACTGGTCGATGACCTACACGACGATCGGCCACCACGCCCGCCTCGCCTCGCAGCGGGCCTTCCTACGCAACCTGACCCGCGGCGAGGCCTACACCGCCGAGGCGCCGACGCTGTGGGACGTCGGCTTCGGCACCGCCGTCGCCCAGGCTGAGCTCGAGGACCGCGAGCGCCCGGGCGCCTACCACCGGCTGCGCTTCCACGGCCCGGGCGACGAGCCGGTCTACATCGAGACCACCCGGCCCGAGCTGCTGCCGGCCTGCGTGGCGCTGGTGGCGCACCCCGACGACGAGCGCTACACGCACCTGTTCGGCGCGTCCGTGCGTACGCCGGTGTTCGGTGTCGAGGTGCCCGTGCACGCGCATCCGCTGGCGGAGAAGGACAAGGGCACCGGCATCGCGATGGTCTGCACGTTCGGCGACCTCGCCGACGTGACCTGGTGGCGGGAGCTGCGGCTCGACACCCGGGTGGTGATCGGCCGCGACGGGCGGCTGCTGCCCGAGCCACCGCCCGGCGTCGACCCGGAGCGCTACGCGCCGCTCGCGGGCCGCACGGTCAACCAGGCCCGGCGCGAGATCGTGGGGCTGCTCTCCGAGTCGCTCGACCTCATCGGCGAGCCGCGGCCGGTGACGCACCCGGTCAAGTTCTACGAGCGGGGCGACTCGCCGCTGGAGATCGTCTCCACCCGGCAGTGGTACATCCGCAACGGCGGCCGCGACGCCGACCTGCGCGACGCGCTGCTCGAGCGGGGCCGGCAGCTGCGCTGGCTGCCGCCGCACATGCGGCACCGCTACGAGCACTGGGTGGGCGGGCTCACCGGCGACTGGCTGATCAGCCGGCAGCGCTTCTTCGGGGTCCCGGTGCCGATCTGGTACCCGCTGGACGCCGACGGCCGGCCCGACTACGACCGCCCGCTGGCGCCGACCGAGGACCGGCTGCCGATCGACCCGTCCAGCGACGTGCCGGCGGGCTACACCGACGAGCAGCGGGGCGTGCCCGGCGGCTTCGCGGCCGATCCCGACGTGTTCGACACCTGGGCCACCTCATCGCTGACGCCGCAGATCGTGGGCGGCTGGGAGACCGACCCCGACCTGTTCGGCCGGGTGTTCCCGATGGACCTGCGACCGCAAGGCCAGGAGATCATCCGCACCTGGCTGTTCGCCTCGGTGGTGCGGTCCCACTTCGAGCACGGTGTGCTGCCCTGGCGCGAGACCGTGCTCTCGGGCTGGATCCTCGACCCCGACCGCAAGAAGATGTCGAAGAGCAAGGGCACCACGGTCACGCCGATGGGCCTGCTGGTCGACAGCGGCTCCGACGCGGTGCGCTACTGGGCGGCGAGCGGGCGGCCCGGCACCGACCTGGCGTTCGACCCGACGCAGATCCGCATCGGCCGGCGGCTGGCCACCAAGGTGCTCAACGCGTCGAAATTCGCCCTCGGGCTCGGCGCGGCCGGCGGCAGCGTCACCGAGCCGCTCGACCGGTCGATGCTGGCCGGCCTGCGCGAGGTGGTGGGCGCCGCCACGGCGGCCTTCGAGGCCTACGACCACACGACCGCCCTGCAGGTCGCCGAGTCGTTCTTCTGGCGGTTCTGCGACGACTACATCGAGCTGGTCAAGGAACGGGCATACGGCGACACGGCGGCCTGCGGCTCGGCCCGGGCGGCGCTGGCCACCGCGCTGTCCGTCCAGTTGCGACTCTTCGCGCCGTTCCTGCCCTTCGTCACCGAAGAGGTCTGGTCGTGGTGGCGCTACGGATCTGTGCACCGGGCGCCGTGGCCGACGGTGCACGAGGTGGCAGCGGCGGCCGGTGACGCGACGCCGGAGCTGCTGCAGCTCACCGGCGAGGCGCTGTCGCAGGTGCGGCGGGCCAAGTCGGAGCGCAAGGTGTCGATGCGCACCGAGGTGCCGCTGGCCGAGGTGCTCGGCCCGGCCGCGATGCTGGAGCTGCTGTCCCAGGCCGCCGACGACCTCAAGGCGGCGGGCCGCATCGGCAAGCTCGACCTGCTCCCCGACCGCACGACGGAACTCGTGGTCGCCTCGGCGTTCTGATCGAGCGAGCCCCGACGGAAGCCCGCCCGGCTTGTCCGTCGGGGCACCGGGGGCACGGGGCTGCGGCTACGCTACGGCACTTCCACGTCGCAGATTCCCTGGAGCTTTCCTTGCGTACGCCCAAGTTGGCGGTCGTTTCGGCTGCCGTTCTGATCGCGCTGACCGGTTGCGGTCAGGCCAACGACTCGTCGGGCGCCGGCTCGCCGGGCGCCGCCACCACGTCCGCGCCCGCCGACCCGGCCGCCCGGATCGACGCCGCGAGCAAGAAGATGGAGCAGAGCAGCTTCAAGTTCAGCATCGACGCCGCCGGCATGAAGGCCGAAGGCGTGCGGCACCAGCCGTCCGACAGCATGTCGATGACGATGAAGGGCGCCGCGGAGGGCAAGGAGTTCACCATCGAGATGGTCCAGATCAGCAAGGACATCTACATGAAGATGGACTTCGGCCTGGACCCGGGCGACGACCCTGAGCTGCAGGGCTTCGCCGACGCCCTGAGCGGGTGGCGGCACATCACGCAGGAGCAGGCCAAGGCCGACGTCGGCTCGCTCGCGGCCGCGGGCGCCCAGGCCATGGGCAGCAGCATCGCCAAGCAGGTCACCGAGCTCAAGGAGACGGCGCCCAACACCTTCACCGGCACCGTCGATCTGACCAAGAGCAACGACCTCGACGTCACCGACGCGGAGACGCTCGCGGCGCTGGGCGACAAGGCCAAGGCGGTGCCGGTCACGATCACGCTGGACAGCGAGGAGCGGCTCAGCTCGATGGTGCTGGACATCCCGGGCGCGGGCAAGATCAAGGCGCAGCAGACGACGATCAAGTTCTTCGACTTCGACAACGTCACGCAGCCCAAGGCGCCCCCGGCCGATCAGATCAAGGAGAGCTGAGCCGCCCCGCTACGCCTCGGCGCCGGCTCGTTGGCGGGCGGCGTCGAGGCGTTCGCGGGCGCCGTCGAGCCAGTGTTGGCAGATGTCGGCGAGGCGCTCGCCGCGCTCCCACAGGGCCAGCGACTCCTCCAGCGAGATGCCGCCCGCCTCGAGCTTCTCGACGACCGACGCCAGCTCGGCGCGCGCCTGTTCGTAGCTCAGCTTCTCGTCGGTCACCCGTGCTCCTCAGTTTCGTCCACTGTGGTCGACAGTTCGCCGCTTGCCAGGCGGACCCGCAACACGTCGCCCTTGGCCACCTCGGTCGCCGTGCGGACGACGTGGCCGGCGCGGTTCTGCACGATGGCGTAGCCGCGGTCGAGGGTCGCCGCCGGCGACAGCGCGCGCAGGCGGGCCACCGTGTGCCGCAGCTCGTCGTCGGCCGCGCGGACGCGGTGGTCGAAGCTCCGCCCGGCCCGGTCGCGCAGCGCGGACACGTCGAGCGCCCGCTGCTCGATCATCACGTCGGGCCGGGCCAGCACCGGGCGGGAGCGGATCGCCTCGAGCCGGTGCTGCTCGCGGTCCAGCAGGCCGGTGACGGCCCGGTCGAGGCGCTGCCGGGCCTGGCCGATGACCCGGATCTCCTCGCCGAGGTCGGGCACGATCCGCTTGGCCGCGTCGGTCGGGGTCGAGGCGCGCACGTCGGCGACGTAGTCCAGCAGCGGCGTGTCGGTCTCGTGGCCGATGGCGCTGACCACGGGCGTACGGCAGGCGAACACCGCCCGGCAGAGCGCCTCGTCGGAGAACGGCAGCAGGTCTTCGACCCCGCCGCCACCCCGGGCGATGACGATCACGTCGATGGTCTCGTCGGCGTCGAGCACCTTGAGGGCGTCGACGATCTGCGGCACCGCGGTCGGGCCCTGCACGGCCACGTTGACCGGCCGGAACTCGACCGACGGCCAGCGCCGCCGGGCGTTGGTCAGCACGTCGCGCTCGGCGGCCGAGGCGCGGCCGGTGATCAGCCCGATCCGGGCCGGCAGGAACGGCAGGCGCCGCTTGCGCCGCGGGTCGAACAGCCCTTCGGCGGCCAGGAGCCGCTTGAGCCGCTCGAGCCGGGCGAGCAGCTCGCCCAGGCCGACCTGGCGGATCTCGTCGGCCCGCAGGCTGAGCGTGCCCCGCGCCGGGAAGAAGTCGGGCTTGGCGTGCAGCGTGACCCGGGCGCCCTCTTCCAGGTTGGGCGCGCCGAGGTCGAGCACGTCGCGGTTGGTGGTGACGGTGAGGCTGAGATCGGCCGAGGGGTCACGCAGCGTGAGGAACACCGTGGTCGCGCCCGGCCGCCGGCTGATCTGGGCCACCTGGCCGTCGACCCAGACCCAGCCCAGCTTGGCGATCCAGCCGCTGATCTTCTGGCTCACCACGCGCACCGGCCACGGCTCCTCCGCGGTGCTCTTCGGGATGCCGTTGGGCTCGGGCGTGGTCACCGCACCACCCTACGGCGGGGCAGGGGGTGGCGGTGCGCACTGCCGGCGCACGACATTCTGCCGGGGACGCACCCGCCACGTACGATTGGCTGGTGATCGAGGAACCCACCCGCAAGCGTGTGCTCCTGGCCAACCCGCGCGGCTACTGCGCCGGCGTCGACCGCGCCGTGCAGACCGTCGAAGAGGCGCTCAACCTCTACGGCGCGCCCATCTACGTGCGTAAGCAGATCGTGCACAACAAGCACGTGGTGGCCACGCTGGAGCGCCGCGGGGCGATCTTCGTCGAGGAGAACGAGGAGGTGCCCGAGGGCGCCACCGTGATCTTCTCGGCCCACGGCGTCGCGCCCGAGGTCTACGAGCAGGCCAAGACCCGCCAGCTCAAGGCCATCGACGCGACCTGCCCTCTGGTCACCAAGGTCCACCAGGAGGCCCGGCGGTTCGCCGCCGACGACTACGACATCCTGCTGATCGGCCACGAGGGCCACGAAGAGGTGATCGGCACCTCCGGCGAGGCGCCCGCGCACATCCAGCTGGTCGACGGCCCCGACGGCGTCGACAAGGTGACCGTGCGTGACCCCGCCAAGGTGGTCTGGCTGTCGCAGACCACGCTGTCGGTCGACGAGACCCTGGAGACGGTGGGCCGGCTCAAGCAGCGCCTGCCGCTGCTGCAGTCGCCGCCGAGTGACGACATCTGCTACGCCACGCAGAACCGGCAGCAGGTCGTCAAGCAGATCGCGCCCGACTGCGACGTGGTGCTGGTCGTGGGCTCGACCAACTCCTCCAACTCGGTCCGGCTCGTCGAGGTCGCCCTCGACGCCGGTGCGCGGGCGGCCCACCTGGTCGACTACGCCACCGAGGTCGACGACGCCTGGCTGGCCGGCGCCACCACGATCGGCGTCACCTCCGGCGCCAGCGTCCCGGAAGACCTGGTCGACCAGCTCCTCGACCACCTGGTCGAGCGCGGTTTCGCGGACGTCTCCGAGGTCACCACGGTCGACGAGCGGCTGGCATTCTCGCTGCCGCAGGAGCTCAAGCGCGACATGAAGGCGGCCGCCGCCGCCCGGGCCGCCGCCGCGTCAGCCGACTGACACCAGACGCCCACGGGCCGCGGCCACGAGGTCGCGCGGGTCGTCGGCCCAGAAGTGCAGCTCGCTGATCGGGCCGCGGGGCAGGCCGACCTCGGTCGGCGCGGTCAGCACCAGCTCCACGTTGGTCTGCCCCAGCACGACCACCTTGCCGATCAGCCCGCCCGCGGTCTCCTCGTACTGCAGGCCCTTGCTCTTCTCCAGCGGCCGGTTGCGGGTGCGGATCTCCGCGACCGCCGACCAGGGCACGAACGCGTCGACGGTGAACCCCGAGCGCACCCGGATGCCTTCGGCCTGCACCAGGTGCGGGTGCACGCGCAGCGCACCCAGCAGCCCGACCATCCACAGCAGGCCCCACGCGCTGATCACGAACGCCACGATCTGCACGGTCCGCCACGGCAGCAGGAAGTGCAGGATCGGGATCTCCACGATCGACACGCCGATGAACGCAAGCAGCACTGGCGTGGTCGTGGCGCTGTAGCCGAACCGGGCGCCGGGACCGGCCGGGTCGGGGCGGCGGAGGATCCAGCGGAAGAGGCTGACCCAGACCCCGCGCTCGTACGTCATGGCGGTGCGAAGCAGGTTCACGCCACCCAGTTTACATTACGGATGTAATGTCATAGGCGCTGTGCCGACGTGATCATCGCCGGTGTGCCCTGCATGCAGGTGCTGACCAGATCGCCCCGCACTTCCAGGGTCGCCTTCACCCGCACGCCCTCGTAGACGAGGCTCGTCGGCGCGTTGACCAGCAGGTAGCCCTCCAGCAGCAGGCAGCCCGGCTCGGTGCCCGCCGTGACGGTGCCGGTCACGTTGACCGTCTTGGGTGTCTGCGCGCCGGACGGGCGCGGGCCCTCGGGCCGGGGCGACGCGATGCGGCCGGTGGGCGGCGGCGCCGTGGCGGGCGCGGAGGACGGCGACGGGCTCGGCGTGCCGGCCGGCGCGGTCGACGTCGAGACCGAGGGCTGCGGTGTGGGCGCCGGCCCGCCGCCACCCCGGCTCGCCGAGCAGCCGGCGAGCGCCGCCACCAACACCGCCACGAGTGGCACCGTGAGCCGTCGCATGACGTCGAAGTGTGTCATTGGAATGGGACGCGCGCCACCGCCGGCTCGGTTCCCCCTTCGACGAGTTCGGGCGCCTGGAGCTGGCGCGGGGTGGTCTCCACCTGCGGCGGCGCGACCAGGTCGTCGCCGGAGACGCCGAGATCGGCCAGCTTGCGCGCGCTGACCAGGACGCGGGCCTCGAGCGAGCCGACCGCGCGGTTGTAGGAGGTGACCGCCGTGCCCAGCGCCGAGCCCAGCTTGCCGACGTGGTCGCCGAGCGTGGCCAGCCGGCCGTAGAGCTCGCGGGCCAGCTCGTGCACCGACACCGCGTTGCGGGCCAGCGCCTCCTGCCGCCACGAGTAGGCGACCGTGCGCAGCAGCGCCACCAGCGTCGCCGGCGTGGCCAGCACGATGTTGCGGGCGAAGGCGTGCTCGAGCAGCGTCGGGTCGCGCTGCAGCGCCACGTCGAGAAACGGGTCGGCCGGCACGAACAGCACGACGAACTCGGGCGACTGGGTGAACGCGGCCCAGTAGGACTTGGCGGCCAGCCCGTCGACGTGGGCCCGGAGCTGCCGCGCGTGGGCGTCGAGGTGGTGGTCGCGGGTGCGCTCGTCGCGCGCCTCCATCGCGGTCAGGTAGGCGTCGAACGGGGCCTTGGCGTCGACCACCACGCTGCGGCCGCCGTGGAGCCGCACGACCAGGTCCGGGCGTACGCCCTGGTGGTCGGTCGCGGCCGTGACCTGCTCGGAGAAGTCGCAGTGCTCGAGCATGCCGGCCGCCTCGACGATCCGCCGGAGCTGGTGCTCACCCCAGCGCCCCCGCACCTGCGGCGCCCGCAGAGCGGCCACCAGCTGCTTGGTCTCGGTGCGCAGCTCGCCGGAGACGCTCGACATGGCCCGGACCTGCTCCCGCAGCTCGGCGTAGGCGTCGACCCGGTCACGCTCCAGCTCGGCCACCCGCAGCTCGTAGCGGTGGAGGGTTTCGTGCAGCGGCGCCACCGCGCGGGCCACCGCCTCCTGCGACTGCACCGTGGCCTCGAACGACAGCGCCCGCATCGACTGCTCCAGGCGTCCCTCGCCCTCGCGGGCCGAGTCGATGGTCGCCTCGAGTCGGGCAATCCGGGTCGCGGACCGGGAAACCGCCGCAAACCACCCCGCCGCGGCGCCGATGGCCAGGCAGACAACCACCACGACCACCGTCGAAAGGTCCATTCGGTAACTCTGCCAAACAGGTACGACATGACAAGGATGGGTACCGTCGTGTCATGGGTTGGTTGTGGTTGATCGCGCTTCTGGTGATCGTCATCGCGCTGGTGTTCTACTACCAGCGGGCGGTGGCCGGCCGCCGCGAACGGGAGTTGGGCGACGCGCGGGCCGAGGCTCAGCGCTGGTACGAGCGGCTCGGCGGGCAGGTGATGAACCTGCACGGCGACGAGCCGGCCGTCCGGCAGGCGCTGGCCGACGCCGGCGAGCGCTACACGGCGGCGGGCAGCCAGCTGGAGCAGGCCCGGTCCACCCGGCAGTACGAGCTGGCCCGCGAGACGGCGCTCGAAGGTCTCACCTACATCCGCGCGGCCCGCACGGCCATGGGCATCGACCCGGGTCCCGAGCTGCCGCAGCTGGCGTCGGCGCGCGGCGTAGGCACGCTCACCAAGGAGCGCACGGTCGACGTGCAGGGCCAGCCGTTCAGCGCGGGCCCGCAGCCCAGCAACCGAACGCCCTACTACTACCCCGGCGGCCACTACCAGGGCCGTCCCGTCCCCTCCGGCTGGTACTCCCAGCCCTGGTGGCGCCCGGCGCTAGCCGGCGCCGCGGGCGCGGTGGGTGGCCTGCTGATCGCCGACGCGCTTTTCTCGCCGGCGTTCGCGGATCCCGGCTACGGCTACGACGCCGGCTACCAGGAGGGCTTCCAGGACGGCAGCGGCTACGACGACGGCGGCGGTGACGGCGGCGACGGTGGCGGCTACGACGGGGGCGACGGCGGTGGCGGCGACTGGGGCGGCGGCGACTTCGGTGGCGGCGATTTCGGGGGCGGCGACTTCTGATCCACCCGCCGGCCCGACCCACCCGGGTAGGGCTAGCGGGATGGTGCCGGGGGTTCGCGGTCGGCACAGTAGGTGACGTGACCACGACCTATCCGCAGACCTCGACCCCGACCCCCGCACCGCGGCGGGCGACCGGCGGCGCGGCCCCCTGGCTGGCCGGCGGCGGCCTCGCACTGCTCGCCTGCGCGCTGGTCAGCGGCCTCGCCCAGGCGGCGCACGACTTCCGCTGGTGGTCACTGTTCGTGGTGATCCCCACGTCGCTGATCGCGGCGGCCGGCCTGGTCTCGCTGGTGCGCCGCGGCGGCGGCATCCTGGCGTACGCGGTCGCCGGTCTCGGCCTGATCGCGTTCGCGGTGGGCGTCATGCTGATGTTCGGCGACGTGCCGCGGTTCTGGCCGCTGCTGATCGCGCTGCCGGCGGCGGCCATCGCGGGCAGCTACTACTGGCGCCCGGACGACCCGCTGGGCCGCTCGTTCCACCGCACGCTGGTGATGCTGGCCACCGTCGCGGTCGGCCTCGGCCTGGCGTTCCAGGCGATGCGCTTCGGCTGGTTCGACCCGAGCCCACGCTGGTGGGCCTGGTTCATGGTCGCGGCCGGCGTGGTCGTCGTCGGCAATGGCGCGGAGCTCGTGCGGCACCGCATGGTCTATCGCGTGTCCGCCGCCGCCCTCGCCGCCGGCCCCGGCCTGGTCACCATCCTGCTCGGCGTCCGCTTCCTGCGCGGCTGGTGGTTCTAGGGCTTCAACGCGGCGGCAAGCGTGCGCAGTTCGCCGTCGTCGGCCTCGCCCACGACGATCACGGTGCGGTCGGGGTCGAGCTTGACCAGGGCCCGCTCGCCCGGCCGGGTCGAGTAGGACTGCCACGAACCGCCCGCGACGTCGACCGCGCCCTCGGGCCGGGCGTCGGCGGTGAGTTCGGCCGGGATGAAGGCCGTGGGCTCGGCGTCGGTCTGCACGACCTGCACGCCGTCGCCGTCGGGGGTGACCAGGCCGAGGCGCAGGGCCTTGCCGCCGTCGACCTCCTGCCAGCGGGCGCTGACCGTCACCCAGTCGTCGCCGAGCCCGGCCGGCACGAGCACCGGGAAGGCGTTGGCGTGCCGGGCGTCGTCGATCGCCACGGACGCGTCGACCGGGATCGGGTCGTGTCCGTCGAAGAACACCCGGTAGACGCCGAACGCCAGGAGAATCGGGACGAGCAGGACCAGCATCGAGATCACCATGTCGCGCGGCCGGCGCTCGCTGCGCTGGGCCGACTCGACGACCTCGCTCTGGCTGGCCTGCTGCTCCACGAAGGCAATTGTGCCGAGCGCCGGCCGGCGCGACCACACCGGGTCGACACGCCGACCCGAACGGACGTTCAGCGGGCGGTCATGCCAGGATCACAGGTAACGACCGACCCGCTTACTGCAGCGCCGCGACGCGAGGAGGCCGCCATGAGCGAACGAAGTGAGCGCAGTCAACTCAGCCGACCGTGTTCTTGCTCAGCCGACCGAAGGGAGGCGGCGGCATGAGTGAACGCGTTCCGCAGGATCTCGACCGCAACCTGGCTCTCGACCTGGTCCGGGTGACCGAGGCGGCGGCGATGGCCGCCGGCCGCTGGGTCGGCCGGGGCGACAAGGAGGGCGGCGACGGCGCCGCTGTCGACGCGATGCGCAAGCTGATCAATTCGATCCAGATGCGCGGCGTCGTGGTGATCGGCGAGGGCGAGAAGGACAACGCCCCGATGCTGTTCAACGGCGAGGAGGTCGGTGACGGCACCGGCCCCGAGGTCGACGTGGCCGTCGACCCGATCGACGGCACCACGCTGATGAGCAAGGGCATGCCCAACGCGCTGGCGGTGCTGGCGGTCGCGGAGCGGGGCGCGATGTTCGACCCGAGCGCGGTCTTCTACATGGAGAAGCTGGCCGTCGGCCCCGACTGCGCCGACGTGGTCGACATCAACGCCGGCGTCGGCGAAAATCTCCGCCGGATCGCCAAGGTCAAGAAGTCCAGCGTCTCCGACGTCACGGTCTGCATCCTCGACCGCCCGCGGCACGAGCGGCTGGTCCAGGAGGTGCGCGAGGCGGGCGCCATGATCCGGTTCATCTCCGACGGCGACATCGCGGGCGCGATCTACGCGGCCCGCGACAGCTCCGAGGTCGATGTGCTGATGGGCATCGGGGGTACGCCCGAGGGCATCACCGCGGCCTGTGCGCTCAAGTGCATGGGCGGCGCGATCCAGGCCAAGCTGTGGCCGCGCGACGACGCCGAGCGGGAGAAGGCGCTGGCCGGCGGGCACGACCTCGACCGGGTGCTGCACACCGACGACCTGGTGTCCGGTGACAACGCGTTCTTCGTCGCCACCGGCGTGACCGGCGGCGACCTGCTGCGCGGGGTGCACTACCGGGCGGGCGGCGCCTACACCCAGTCGATAGTGATGCGGTCCAAGAGCGGCACGATCCGGATCATCGACTCCTATCACCAGCTCGAGAAGCTGGCGCTCTATTCATCCGTCGACTTCGACGGCCGGCCGATCGCGGAGCTGAGCTGAGCCAGGGGGCCTAGCCGTTGTCCGACGAGTGACCCGGGAAGAGGTGCGCGTCCGGGTCGATCGCGACCGCGGCATTGTTGACCGCGGTCGCCGCCTCGCCGAAGCCGGTCGCGATCAGCCGCACCTTGCCCGGATATTCGGTGATGTCGCCGGCCGCGAACACGCGCGGCAGGTTGGTGGCCATCGTGCTGTCGACCTTGACGTGCCGCTTGTCGAGGTCGAGGCCCCAGTCGGCCAGCGGTCCGAGGTCGGCGGTGAAGCCCAGCGCCGCCACCACCGTGTCGACGGGGATGGTCTCGGTCTCGCCGCCCTTGACCGCGATGTCGGCGTGGGTCACCGCGTTCTCGCCGTGAATCTTGGCCACCTCGGCGTTGACCACGATCCGCACGCTCAGGTCCTGCACCCGGGCGACCGTGGCGGCGTGCGCCCGGAACCGGTCGCGCCGGTGCACCAGCGTCACGGACCGGGCCAGCGGCTCAAGGGCCAAGGCCCAGTCGAACGCCGAGTCGCCGCCGCCGACGATCAGCACGTCCTGGCCCGCCAGGTCGGCGAGGTGTGGCACGAAGAACACGATGCCGGTGCCGGCGAACGTCTCGGCGGCCGGCAGCGGGCGCGGCTTGAAGCTGCCCATCCCGCCGGTGATGAGCACGGCGCCACAACGCACGTCGTCGCCACTGGACAGGCGGAGCACCGGCTGGCCGTCGGCGTACGACAGGTGATCGGCCCGGGTCGAGAGCAGGTATTCGGGCCGGAACGGCGCGGCCTGCTCGACCAGGTTGGCGACCAGCTCGCGGCCCTTGATGCTCGGGAAGCCGCCGACGTCGTAGATCTGCTTCTCGGGGTACATCGCGGTGACCTGGCCGCCCGGCTCCGGCAGGTTGTCGATCAGTGCGACCGACAGCCCACGGAAGCCGGCGTAGTAGGCAGCGAAGAGTCCCGACGGACCCGCGCCGATGATCGCGACGTCGATTTCCCGCATGGCTCACCAATGCCCTTCCGGGAGGTTGACATCGACGGTAGGCACAGCGCCGCCGTGCCGGCAAGGACCCGTCAGCGGCGGAACACCACGGCGGCGACCGCGCCGCCCAGGAACCCGAACAGGTGGCCCTGCCACGAGACGTGCGGGTCCGACGGGAGGATGCCGAAGAGCTGCCACCAGTAGAGGAGCCCGACCAGCACCACGACCCCGAGGTTCCACCACGTGCGTTCCACGATCCCCCGGGCCAACAGCAGCCCGAAATAGCCGAAGATCACCCCACTGGCACCGACCACCACCGTGCCGGGGTCGCCGACGATCCACACACCCAGACCGCTGACGAGCATGATGAACGCGGTCGACCAGATGAACCGGCGGGAGCCCGCGGCCAGCACGAACGTGCCGAGCAGGATCAGCGGGATGCTGTTGCCGTAGAGATGGTCGAAGCCGGCGTGCAGCAGCGGCGAGAAGACGATGCCGTCGAGGCCGTAGACGTTGCGCGGGATGATCCCGCCCCGCGGGTCGAGGCCGAGGCCCAGCCAGTAGTCGAGGGCCTCGATGGCGAACAGCACCGGCACGACGGCGCACATCGCCACGAACGCCCGCCCGACGGCGGCATAGAACGTTTCGCTGCCGAAGCGCAGCCGGTCCGGTTCGGTCGTCCAGTCCTGGGACACGCACAAGGGGTACCAGGCGAGAACCGTTCACGCCAAGCGGGCCCGGAGCACCGCGAGACCCGCCGCGATCTCCGGTGCGAACGTGGACACCTGGCTGTAGACGCCGGGGTAGTTCTTGCGGGCGCAGCCGTAGCCCCAGCTCACGATGCCGACCTGCAGCCAGGAGCCGGTCGCGTCGAGGCGCACCAGCGGGCCGCCGGAGTCACCCTGGCAGGAGTCCTTGCCGCTGCGGGCGGCGCAGATCATGTCGGATCCGACGATCTCCATGCCGATCCGGGCGTACTTGCGGCCGCAGGAGGCGTCGGCGACGAAGTCGACCTCGGTCGCGCGGAGCCGGCGCTGCTGGGTCAGCGAGCCCTCGCGGGTCGAACCCCAACCCATCACGGTGAACCGGCCCGCGTCGTACGTGGCGTCGGGGGCCGGGGTCAGCGTCGGCAGGTCGAACGGCTGCTCGAGCTGGATCAGCGCCCAGTCGTCACCGCGGGCCGCGTCGATGTAGCCCGGCGCCCGGTAGACGTACTTCGAGCGGATCGTCCTGGCCTGGGCGGACTCCAGGTCGACCGAGCCGCCGGTGATCCGCATGCTGGTGTCGGCGCCGGTCCGCTTGACGCAGTGCCCGGCGGTCAGCACCACCTGCGGCGCGACCAGCGAGCCACCACACCCGACGGAGAGGCGGACCACCCAGGGGTACGTGCCTTCGTCGACGCGACTGCCGCCGACGATGCGCTCGTTACCGTCGTCCGCCCACGCCGGCCCGCCGACCAGGCTCAGGATCGCCGCCATGGTCACCAGCAACGCGCTCTGAAAACGCCACCCCCGCATGGCTTGACACTAGAGCCCACAAATGCCACAGAGGGTACGAACGCGAGTGTTCGCACCCTCTGCCTCAGGTTTTGCAGAGCCGGTCAGTACCAGCCCTCGTCCTCCGAGTGCGCCCAGGCGCCGCAGGGGTCGTCGTAGCGACCCTTGATGTAGCCGAGGCCCCACTTGATCTGGGTGGCCGGGCTGGTCTGCCAGTCGTCGCCGGCCGTGGCCATCTTGTTGCCGGGCTTGGCCTGCGGAATGCCGTAGGCGCCGGAACCCTCGTTGAGCGCCTTCTCGTTCCAGCCGCTCTCCCGGCTCCAGAGCTTGTCGAGGCAGGGCATCTGGTCGATCTTGAAGCCGGAGTCGAGCAGCATCGCGCAACCGATCTTGCGGTTGCCGCTGTATTCGTTGCAGGACTCCGGAATCGGGCCGGTGTAGGGCTTGGCCTTCGGCGGCTCCTCGGCCTCCTTCGCCTGCTCGCGCTTCTTGCGGCTGGCCTCTTCGGCCCGCTTGGCCCGCTCCGCCGCCGCCTTGGCCGCGGCCTGCGCGCGCTTGGCGGCCAGCGCCTCGGCGTCACGGCGCTGGGCCATCATCGACTCGTGGTCGAGGTGGTGCTCTTTCAGCAGCGCGTTCTCGGCCTGCTGTGCCTCGGCGGCGAACTGCGCATCGATCCCCTGCTGCTGGACTGTCCGGTCCTGGCCCAGGTAGTAGCCGCCTCCCACCCCCGCGACGAGGATGCCGACCGCCAACGCCCGAACCCCGTACCGGCTCCAAAGCCGAGTCACGAAGTGGTTCCCTTCGTCGGGGACAAGAACCCAGACACCATTGCGCACAGTGAGTCCAGAGGGAAATAGGGAGACCATTGTGTGATCTGGGTCACGGGTTAAAGGCGTACAAGATCGGGCGAACTGCCCGCGGCCAAAAAATCTTCGGTTACCTGTCGATCTGCGGGTTCCCCGGGCGACGCATGGGCAGAAGCGAGTCATCCATCGAGGAGGATCCACCATGAAGGTCAGCACCGGCGCCAGCATGTCGATCGACGGCTACGTCTCGGGCCCGGGTGAGACCGGGTTCGAGCACCTGTTCGCCTGGTACGGCAACGGCGACGTCGAGATGCCCACCGGCAACCCGGAGATGACGTTCCGCATGACCCAGCAGAGCTACGACCACCAGAAGGCGTGGACCGGCGAGATGGGCGCCCTCGTCGTCGGCCGCAAGCTGTTCGACATGACCAACGCCTGGGGCGGCATGCACCCACTGCAGGTGCCCACCGTGGTGCTCACCCACAACCCGCCGGCAGGCTTCGAGGACAACAAGTGGTTCGCGTTCGAGACCGGCGGCATCGAGGCCGCGATCACGAAGGCGTACGAGCTCGGTGGCGGGAAGACGGTCGGGCTCAACTCCGGCACGATCGCGAGCCAGGCGCTCGACGCCGGGCTGGTCGACGAGGTCTGGGTCGACCTGGTCCCGGTGATCCTGGGCGGCGGCACGCCGTTCTTCAGCCAACTGGGCAACATCCCGGTGGAGCTGGAAGGGCCGCTGGAGGCCGTGCAGGGCAACCGGGTCACCCACCTGCGTTTCAAGGTCAAGAAGTAGTGGGGACGGAGGGCCCCGGCTGCCCGGGGCCCTCCCCCACCTAGTTCGGGATGTCTTCCAGCAGGTCCGTGACCACCTCGGCGATCGCCGAGCGCTCGGAGCGGGTCAACGTGACGTGGGCGAAGAGCGGATGGCCCTTCAACGCCTCGATCACCGCGGTCACGCCGTCGTGCCGGCCGACCCGGAGGTTGTCGCGCTGGGCGACGTCGTGGGTGAGCACCACCCGCGAGCCCTGGCCGATCCGGGACAGCACGGTGAGCAGAACACCGCGCTCCAGCGACTGGGCCTCGTCGACGATGACGAACGCGTCGTGCAGGCTCCGGCCCCGGATGTGGGTCAGTGGCAGCACCTCGAGCATCCCGCGGGACAGCACCTCTTCCCGCACGTTCTCGTGCACGACCGCGCCGAGCGTGTCGAAGACCGCCTGGGCCCACGGCGACATCTTCTCGGTCTCGCTGCCGGGCAGGTAGCCGAGCTCCTGGCCGCCGACCGCGTAGAGCGGGCGGAAGACGATCACCTTCTTGTGCCGGCGCCGCTCCATCACGGCCTCGAGCCCCGCGCACAGCGCCAGCGCCGACTTGCCCGTGCCGGCCCGTCCACCCAGGGAGACGATCCCGACCGACTCGTCGAGCAGCAGGTCGAGCGCGATCCGCTGCTCTGCCGAGCGGCCCCGCAGCCCGAACGCCTCGCGGTCGCCGCGCACCAGCCGGACGACCTTGTCGGGCATCACCCGGGCCAGCGCCGAGCCGCGCGACGAATGCAGCACCAGGCCGGTGTGGCAGGGCAGCTCGGCCGTCGCGTCGAGGGCCAGGTCGGCGCCGCCGTAGAGCTCGTTGACGTCGTCGTCGGTCACCTCGATCTCGGCCATGCCCGTCCACGTCGGATCGCTGGCCTGACCGTGCCGGTACTCGTCGGCCAGCAGGCCCACGGCGGCCGCCTTGACCCGCAGCGGCATGTCCTTGCTGACCAGCGTCACCTGGCGCCCTTCACCCGCGAGGTTGAGGGCCACCGAGAGGATCCGCGCGTCGTTGGACTCGTTGCGGAAGCCGGGCGGCAGCACCCCGTCGTCGGAGTGGTTGAGCTCGACCCGCAGCGTCCCGCCGAGGTCGTTGATGGGCACCGGCTGGTCGAGCCGGTTGTGCTTGATCCGCAGTTCGTCGAGCATGCGCAGCGACTGCCGCGCGAACCAGCCCAGCTCAGGATGGTGGCGTTTGCCCTCGAGTTCGGTGATCACCACCAGCGGGAGCACGACCTCGTGCTCGTCGAAGCGGCGGAAGGCCGCGGGGTCGGACAGCAGGACCGAGGTGTCCAGGACGTAGACCGGCCGGGCTGGCCCGTCCTCCTTCGCGGCGGCCTTGCGCCCGCGCGGGGCGCGGCCGGCCGCGGCCGTGGTGTCCTGGGTGGCCCGGGAAGTGGTGCGCTGAGTCGTCACAGGCCTGCTCCGGCGAGCGTGCACCCGGACCGCCCGCGTGTTCCGCCTCGTCCGGTGCCCGGGAGCACGGGGTCGGATGCGGGCCCCGTGGCGATGTCGTCGCAGGTCCGGGCCGGCCGGCTGGCGTGGGATGACCCCTCGCCATGGCTAGACGCTAACCGGCGCAAGCCATCGGGGGGAAGTACACGCCGAAGTAAGGGCCAGTCGTTTACCCCGAATTCGCGTTGGGGTTGGCCGGCCCGGCTGGCGCGTGCCGGGCCGGCCACCGGCGGCGACGCGCGCCCCTCACGCGTCGCGGCCGTCGGGATCAAGGCCACCGGACTGGCCCGATCCCTGGGTGCGCTGAACCGTCCTGCCACGGGACGGTCAGCGCTCGTGGATGACCACTCACCCCGCGGGCTGGCTGGCGATGACGCGAGCCCCCGCGGAATGCCGTCCGCCGTCGGTTGTGGTCTCCACGAAGGAGGCGCTCAGATAGGTGGTTCCCGAACCGATCCTGGTGGTCGGCGCGTCCGATGCGGACCGTTGCCGCGGTCCCGCCCGGTTCGTGCCGTCCACCGCTCGCACCTCCCGGCGCCGGCGATGCACTGCGCCCCGGTCGCCGTCGAAAAAGCCTTGCCGGTATCCCGTCCGGTAGCCGACCCGCCCGTGCAGCCGCCCGGCGGCGTAGCTGCCCGAGCCCAGGACCAGGACCAGCATGATGGAGAAGTAGACCGTCATCGGTACGTGCTGCCCCTCACCGCTCGTCGGGGTAGCGGGGCGCCTGTTCGAGGTGCGGATGGCCGGCCAGCAGGTGGTCGATGTCGTCGACACCCACCTCCTCGACCAGCTCGACGGCGACCCGGCAGCGGTCGATGACCACCTCGGCGACCGACGTGCGCCGCAGCTCGGCGCCGGTGTCGTACACCCGGATGCGCAGGTCCGGGCAGCCGAGGTGGAGCCGCCAGGCGTCCCACTCCGTCATGTCGGCGACCTGCAGCGACACGTACCGGGCCCCGCGGGCCAGGTAGAGCCGCCATGGCGCGGTGATGCCGGCCGCGACGCCGGCGGCGATCAGCCCGAACGCCTGTTCCCGGGTGGCCAGCTCGCTCATCGTGGGGACCTCTCTGTCACGTTCACGTGACGCCTATTGGCACGTATCGTCTCGTTCACGTGACAGAGGGTAAGGCGTATCACGCACGTGACAGCATCGGCTTTTCGGGCGATTAGCACGGAACCCCCGTCGGCCTAGTCTGACCACGTGACGCCGCCCGCGGAGCCCCGCCGATCGTTTACCGGCGAGCAGTTCGGCCCGTCACGCACGCGTTACACGCCTCGCTCGACGGGTGGGAAGATCGAGAACTGGCCGTACCGTCACCCGGTGCCTGACACCTCCCCCGGGCGCAAGATGGCGTTCGCCGCATTCGTCCGCAAGGCGCTCGACGACGCGCGGGCCACCCGCGCCTGGAGCGGGTCCGAAGTGTCCCGTCGCACCGGCGTGTCCCGACAGACCATCAACCGGTGGGTACGCGCCGACTGGGCCAGCGACCCGGCGGCCGAGCGGGTGGTTGCCTTCTGCACCGGCCTGGGCCTCAATCCGACGGTCGCGTTCGGCGTGCTCGGCTGGGACTCGACCACCCCGGGCCGGCCCACGCCCGCCGCGCCGCCGATGGACCCTGACGTCGAGGCGTTGCTGCGCCGGCTGGTCGACCCCAATGTTCCCGACGCGGAAAAGTTCCACATTAGGGAAACCATTCGTTATCTCGCGTATCGGCCATTGCCGCCATCGGGCCGGTATCGGCGCGGAAAGGCCGTCTAGTTCCGCAAATAGTGAACAAAGCTGCGACGCATGTGGCGATTGGCACGATCTTTAGCGGCGCAGCGCAGTAGCGTGCGCCTTTGTACTGCTTGGGCTCGGGTCGGGTGGGGAGCACCGGGAGGTCAACCAAGCCCTGCGGGACACAGGAGGAGGGGTCTGTCTCATGGCCCTGAAATGGGGGGCGGTCGTCATCGCGGCCGTCTCGGTCACGCTGTTCGCGACCGCCAACATCACTGTCGGGGTACTGGAAACTAGCGAAATGCCGACCGCGTTCAACATGGCGACCATCGCGGCGGCGTCGGTGGGGGCGGTCGTCGCGGTGCTCGCCGAAATGTACGCACGGGTCACCGCCAGGATCACCGCACTGGCCGAGTTCGTGGCCGCCCGGCTCAACGAGCTCGACGCGCACACGGGCGACCGCAACGCCGGATTCGTGGAGGGCTACCTGCTCAGCCACGACCCGGAAGCGGGCGCCGTCGTCCCGTTCGCCCAGCGGGCGGGCCGACAGCAAGATCGGTAATTGCACAGCAGCCCATTGTCAACCGGGTGATCCGTCGGGTCCGGCGGCGCGCATCACCCGGTAGGCTTTTTCCTGTGCGGGGGTCAGAACAGGGCCACGGGCGCGATGACCGCCCGCTGAGTGCGGAGAGCGCATGGCGCTTGACCGCCGACCGGGCCGATGAGTGTGTGCTCTTCTTCGACTTCGACGGAACGCTGGCCCCGGTGGCCGACGACCCGACAGCGGTTCGCCCCGTGCCCGCGGCGCTGTCGGCGATCTCGTCACTGGCCCGGGTCGTCCGCCGGGTCGCCATCGTCTCCGCCCGCCCGGTCGACTTCCTTCGCGACCGCCTGGGCGAGGCCGACGTCGACCTCTACGGGCTCTACGGCCTCGAACACAGCCACGGCGCCGGGCCGACCGTGACGGAGCCGGCCGCCCTGCCGTGGGTGCCGGCGATGGCCGACCTGGCCGACCGGGCGCGGGCCGAGCTGCCGGCCGAGATCCTCATCGAATACAAGCGCCTGTCGGTCGCGCTGCACTACCGCACCGCGCCGGAGCTGGCCGACGAGGTCGAGCGCTGGGGCAACGCCGAGGCGGAGCGGCTGGGCTTGCGGGTCCAGGTCGGCCGGATGGTGCTCGAGCTCAAGCCACCGGTCGACCGCGACAAGGGCCTCGTCATCGGCGAAGCGGTCGCGTCGGCCGGCTGCGCCTGGTACTTCGGCGACGACGTCTCCGACCTCAAGGCCTTCGCGGCCCTGCGCGACCGTGCCGAAGGCGACCCGTCGTTCTTCGGTGTCTGCGTTGCGGTCGCCAACCCGGAAACCGGCCAGGCGGTGGCCAGCGCCGCCGACCTGACCTTCGACTCCCCCGAGGCCCTGGGCGACTTCCTCGACGAGGCCGCCGGCTCAGTGGCGCCCTAAGGCCGGCCCGGCCGGTCAACGCGGCCTGCGACGGACCGAGCTGCCGCCTGGACTCCGTCTCGGCTCACCGTTGATCGGCAGGACAGACGCTAGACGCCCCAGCGGGCGCAGGCGGTGTTGAGCAGGCTGGTGTAGGCGCGGAGATCGGGCTGGCCCGGCCGCCAGCGGTCGATCTCGTCGGCCACCTTGGTCAGGTCCGCCCGCAGCTTGGGGTCGACCGCCTCCCCCGCCCGCTCGCGGATGAAGCCCGACCACTTCCTGCCGACCATCGCCTTGTCGGCCTGGGCCGCGTTGTCATAGGAGCGCGAGTAGTCGTTGCTGGCCGTGCGGACCCGCCCACAGACGTTGCGGTCCTGAGGCGGGGTCATCTCGGTGCCCGGCACGCTGGTCGCGGTCGGCGCGCCACTGGCCGGCGCCGTGGGCGCGGCCGCCGTCGGTCCAGCCGGCGGCGCGGACGACGACGGCACCGGGGCCGCCTGACGGTCCACCGCGGACGTGCAGCCGAGCGCCAGTGCGCCGGCGGTGATCACGAGAGCGACCTGGACGACCCCGCGCAGCCTCATGGTGAGCAAGTGTGCCGTGCGGCATCGACGGACGCCAGGGGCGTCCGGGCCCTCCAACCGCCCGCAAACCGCTGGCATCCCTTGCTCTGCAGCCATACACGCAACAGGCCGGCCGAGGGGTGTTGCGTATCTGGCTGCAGAGCAAGGGACAACCGATCGAGCGGCCGAAAGACGGCAGAGATCAAGCGCCGTAGCGGCGTTGGCGGCTTGCGTAGGAGCGCAGCGCGCGGAGGAAGTCGACGCGGCGGAAGTCGGGCCAGTTGGCGTCGCAGAAGTAGAACTCGGAGTGCGCCGACTGCCAGAGCAGGAAGCCGGACAGGCGCTGCTCGCCGCTCGTGCGGATGACCAGGTCGGGGTCGGGCTGGCCCCGGGTGTAGAGGTGCTCCGCGATGTGGTCGACGTCGAGCACCTCGGCCAGTTCCTCGAGCGTGCCGCCGCGGGAGGCGTGCTCGGTCAGCAGCGAGCGCACCGCGTCGGCGATCTCGCGGCGGCCGCCGTAGCCGACCGCGATGTTGACCTCGGCCCCGCCCACCCGGTCGCGGGTGCGCTCCTGAGCCGCCTTCAGCGTGGCCGCGGTCTGGGCCGGCAGCAGGTCGAGGGCGCCGACGATGCGCAGCCGCCACGGGTTGGCGTCCTCGGCGAGCTCGACGACCAGGTCTTCGATGATCTGCACCAGCGGGTCGAGCTCGGCCGCCGGCCGCCGGAGGTTGTCGGTGGCCAGCAGATAGAGCGTGACGTGCTCGATGCCCGCCTGGTCACACCAGCCGAGCAAGTGCTTGATCTTCGCCGCGCCGACCCGGTGGCCGTCGTTGGGATCGACGTATCCCATCTCCTTGGCCCACCGGCGGTTGCCGTCGCACATCACGCCGACATGCCGGGGCACCGGCTTGCCGGCGAGCCGGGACGTCAGCCGCCGTTCGTAGATCGAATAGACGAGATCACGCAGATTCATCACTTGCAGACTAGCGACCTCCGCCATGGACGAACGGACGAGCTTGTTCTGTCCGAACGGTCAACTCGCGGGCGATGCGCCCCAGCGTACGGGCCTGTAACAGACCGTCGCCAAGACCGAGTTCGACGATCGAGTCGAAGACCTGGCGGTCGTTGCCGGCGGCCCGGACCGCGGCCTGGATCACCGCCGGGGTACGCGCGAGCCAGGCCGCCGCGGCGCTGTGGCGCAGGTGCCGGCCGAGCCGCCGGCGCAGCGCCCCCGCGTAGACCTGGGCCGCCCGGGCCGGCGCCACCGCGGCCGCGTGCCCGGCGAGCGAGCCCGACAGCACCGCGTAGAAGATGCCCTCGCCGGTGAACGGGTTGATCAACGACTGGGCGTCGCCGACGAGCAGCACGCGCCCCGCCCGGTGCGGCGGCCGCCAGGTCGACAGCGGCAGGTGATGGGCGCGCAGGCGGGTGACGTCGGCCAGGTCGATCTCCGGCAGCAGCTCGGCCATCCGCTCGAGCAGGTGCGCCCGGCTGAGCGGCCGACCCCGCATCACCTCGCCGTAGCCCACGTTCGCCGTGCCATCGCCGATCGGGAACGCCCAGGCGTACGCGGGCCACCGCGGCCCCGAGGTGACGATCCGCTGATCGGCCAAGCCGGGGAAGGCCACGTAACCGCGCATCGCGACGGCCAGGTGGCGACCCTTGTTGGGCCGGTGGCCGATTGCCCGCCGGACCACCGAGCCGGCCCCGTCGGCCCCGATCACCACCCGCGCGGCAAACCGGTCGTCCACGACGACGCGGTCGGCCTCGACCGTGATCGCGCGGACCGCGTGCCGGCGGAGCTCCGCCCCGGCGTCGACGGCGGCGTCGACGATCCGCGCGTCCAGCACGTACCGCGGGATCGTGTAGTCCGGCCGGCGCAGCTCGCCGCCGGCGGTGCCGTCCGGTGTCTCCAGGCTCAGCGACCGCACCGGGGCGTAGCCCGCCGCGACGTCCTCGACGCCGAGCGCACCGAGCACGTCCAGCACGTGCGGCGCGATGCCGTCGCCGCAGGTCTTGTCGCGCGGGAAGCTGGCGCGGTCGAGCAGCAGCACCGAGGCGCCGGCGCGGCGCGCGGCCACCGCCGCGGTCGCGCCGGCCGGGCCGGCGCCGACGACGAGCACGTCGTAATCGATCATCAGCGAACCGTATCCGGCATGGGTGCCTCCGTGCGCGGCGCGGGAACCGGGGCGCTCGCCGCCGTGCGCGAGCGCGCGACGCCCCAGAGCGTGACGGCCGCGGCGACGAGCAGCGGGCCGCCGTCGCGGACGAGGCCGTCGAGTCCGAGTAGGACATAACAGAGTGGCAGGTCGACCAGCACGACGACGAGGGTGACGACGACCAACGAGACCCGGGCCCAGGCCCGGTCGCGCATCAGGAAGATGGCGATGGGCAGCAGCACGTTGCCGACCGCGACGGCGAACACCAGCCACCCGAGCACGAGCGGCAGGCGGTCGAGCCCGCCGTGCCCCAGCGCGAACAGCGCCGGCACCGTCATCAGCGCCGGATAGGTGAAGGCGGCGACCCGGGCGGTCAGCGTCCAGGCCGCAACCGGCGGGCGCCGCGGCACGCCCTCCTGCCAGCCGATGCCGCGCCGGTCGATGACCAGACGGCTCGGATGCCGCACGAGGTGGGCGCCGACGGCGGGCGCGCGGTAGAGCAGCACCACCACGGCCACGCAGAGCGCGGTCAGCAGCGCGAAGCCGACCGCGCCGGGCAGTGGTGGCACGCCCGAGCGCGGCACGATCAGCCGGCCGACGGCGAAGACGGTGGTGACGGCGAGGATGAGGCCCAGCGGGCGCGCGCCGGCCCGGCCGCGGCGCACGTGCCAGACCAGGATCAGGAAGCCGAAGGAACGCAGCAGGGCCCAGCCCGTGCGCACTGCCAGGCCGAACCCCTGCTCCGGCGCGTACGCCCAGTTGACCAGCTCGACCACGACGGTGGCGGCGGCCGTGGCATAGAGGAGCGCGACGAGCGCGCGCACCGTCGGGGGCATGCCCGTGAGTGTAGGGAGGCCCGCCGAAGAGGGCCTCCCGAAGCGACATCAGGTCAGGCGGGCCTTGAGGGCGTCGAGCTCGGCCCAGAGCACGCCCGGCAGCTTGTCGCCGAACTTCTCGAACCACTCGGTGATCTGCGGGATCTCGGCCCGCCACTCGTCGGCGTCGACGCGCAGCGCGGCCGCCAGCTGCGCCGGCTCGATGTCGAGGCCCGAGACGTCGAGGGCCTCCGGCGTCGGCACGTGGCCGATCGCGGTCTCGACCGCCTGGCCACGGCCTTCGATGCGCTCGACGATCCACTTGAGCACGCGGGAGTTCTCGCCGAAGCCGGGCCACAGGAAGCCGCCGTCGGCGTCGCGCCGGAACCAGTTGACGTAGAAGATCTTCGGCAGCTTGGCCGTGTCGGCGCCGGCGCCCTTGCCCATCTCGATCCAGTGCGCGAAGTAGTCGCCGGCGTTGTAGCCGATGAACGGCAGCATCGCCATCGGGTCGCGGCGCACCACGCCCACCTGGCCGGCCGCGGCGGCGGTGGTCTCCGAGGAGAGCGTCGCGCCGAGGTAGACGCCGTGCACCCAGTCGCGCGCCTCGGTCACCAGCGGGACGGTGGTCTTGCGCCGGCCGCCGAACAGGATCGCGTCGATCGGCACGCCCTTCGGGTCCGTGTATTCCGGCGCGATGATCGGGCACTGCTCGATCGGCGTGCAGAACCGGCTGTTGGGGTGCGACGACAGCTCGCCGGAGTCCGGCGTCCAGGACCCGCCCTTCCAGTCGGTCAGGTGCGCGGGCGGCTCGCCCATGCCCTCCCACCAGATGTCGCCGTCGTCGGTCAGCGCGACGTTGGTGAAGACCGAGTTGCCGCGGGCGAGCGTACGCATGGCGTTGGGATTGGTCCGGTAGTCCGTGCCCGGCGCGACGCCGAACAGACCATATTCCGGGTTGACGGCGTAGAGCCGGCCGTCGTCGCCGAACCGCATCCAGGCGATGTCGTCGCCGATCGTCTCGACCTTCCAGCCCGGGATGGTGGGCTCCAGCATCGCCAGGTTGGTCTTGCCGCAGGCCGACGGGAACGCGCCCGCGACATATTTGACGACACCCTCGGGCGAGGTCAGCTTCATGATGAGCATGTGCTCGGCGAGCCAGCCCTCGTCACGCGCCATCACGCTGGCGATTCGCAACGAGTAGCACTTCTTGCCAAGCAGCGAATTGCCGCCGTAGCCCGACCCGTACGACCAGATCTCGCGGGTCTCCGGGAAATGCGAGATGTATTTCGTCTCGTTGCACGGCCACGGCACGTCGGCCTCGCCGGACTCGAGCGGCGCGCCCAGCGAGTGCAGCGCCGGCACGAAGTCGGCGTCGTCGCCCATCGCCTCGAGAACGTGTGTGCCCATCCGCGTCATGATGCGCATCGAGGTCACGACGTACGCGCTGTCGGTGATCTCGACGCCGAACATGGGGTTCGTGGCCTCGAGGGGTCCCATGCAGAACGGGATGACGTACATCGTCCGACCGCGCATGCAGCCGCGGTAGAGGTCCGTCATCACCCGCTTCATCTCGTCGGGCGCCATCCAGTTGTTGGTGGGCCCGGCGTCGGCCTCGTCGACCGAGCAGATGAAGGTGCGCTCCTCGACCCGGGCGACGTCGGTCGGGTCGGTGTGCGCCCAGAACGAGTTGGGACGCTTTGTCTGGTTGAGACGGACGAGCGTGCCGGCCTCGACGAGCTCGTCGGTCAGCCGGGTCCACTCCTGTTCGGACCCGTCGACCCACACCACGCGATCGGGTGTGGTGAGCTCGGCAACCTCTGCGACCCAGGCGAGCAGTCGGGGATGCGAAGTCGGGGCTTCGTCGGCGCCGGGAAGGGTGGCCGGACTTGCAGTCATTGTGAACTCCTAGCGGTCGACGCTGACCTATGGGTGCACAAACCAGGGCGGGCTCGCGCCACGCCAGTGCATCTCGGGGTTCAACTCAGACTAAACCGAATGCTCGTTAAGGGCAGCGTGGCCGGTTGTGAAAATCTGCACAAGGGACGGTGGGTTTGGAATTCCACGCTGGAAGTCGCGCTCTTCCGCGCAGATTCGCGCAGGCGGCCCATCGACGTCCCTCATCCGGGTCGGTGACATCTGTGCGCAGCGGACACCGGAGACCCACCCATCGGTGCCCCGGGCTGCCAAAACGCCTCTTCCCTCACGCTACGGAGTGACCTACGCTTTTCCTCATAACGAGGGTTTTCTCCCTCACGTTCCAAATAGGCATTTCCGCCCCATTCCTCCCCCTGGAGGCGGCATGACCAGCCCGACCACCACCGACCAGCGACCGGAACCCACCGACGGCGACGACGAGCCCACCGACGCGGATCTTGTCGAAGCCGTGCGCTCCGGCGATACCGGCGCCTACGGCACTCTCTATGTGCGACACGCGGGAGGGGTCCGCCGGCTCGCCGGCACCCTGGTCCGCAACCGGGCCGACGCGGACGATCTCGTCGCCGAGACGTTCGCCAAGGTGCTCGCCACGCTCCGTGCCGGTCGCGGCCCCGCCCGCGCGTTCCGGCCCTACCTCTACACAACGCTCAAGCACCTGCGGTACGACCGGCTCCGCGCCGAACAGCGGGTCGAGTTCACCGACGACCTGAGCCGCTACGAGGCCGGCGTGCCCTTCGCCGACCCCACGGTGGCTCAGCTCGACCGGCTCTACGCGGCCCGGGCCTTCGCCCGACTGCCCGAGCGCTGGCGGGCGGTGCTCTGGCACACCGCCGTCCAGGGCGAGTCGGCGGCCCAGGTGGCGGGCCGGCTGGGCCTGACCCCGGGCGGGGTCGCCGCGCTGGCCTTCCGTGCCCGGGAGCGGCTGCGCCAGATCTACCTGCAGGAGCACGTGGCGCCGGCCGCCGCGCCGGCGTGCCGGCAGGTCGCGGCGCGGCTCGCCGGCTACCTCCGCGGGCGGCTGGCCCGGCGGGCCCGCAGCTCGGTCGACGGCCACCTGGCCACCTGCGCCGACTGCCGGGCCGCGCTGGACGAGCTCGCCGACCTGCCCGCCGCGGGGTGATCGTTTCGGGCGGCGCCGGGGCCAATCCCGTCGCCGCCCGGCGTGGATCACCGTCTGGTTAACGTTTCCGGCGTACCGAACGAGGGATGCGCACAGACGGTAGTCTCGGGCCGTGTCCGCAACCGTTGCCGACGACGAGTCGTCATCTTCGGCCGCCCCGCAAGGGGTGGTGGCGCGGCTGCGCGACAGGTTCGGTCACCTGGTCAAAGAGCTCGGCAAATTCGGCACGGTCGGGGGCATCGCGTTCCTGGTCGACCTGCTGATCTTCAACTTGTTGATCTCCGGCGCGGGCACCCCGCCGCTGATCGCGAAGACGATCTCCACGGTCATCGCCGCGAGCCTCGCCTTCGTCGGCAACCGGTTCTGGACCTGGCGACACCGCGCCAGCAACGGCCTGCGCCGCGAATACGTGCTCTATTTCTTCTTCAATGCCGTCGGTCTCGGCATCGGCCTGGCCTGCCTGGGCATCAGCCATTACATCCTCGGCAATTTCTGGCCGAGCGTGTTCCAGACGGCGCTCGCCGACAACATCTCCGGCCAGTTCATCGGCACGGCGGTCGGCACCCTCTTCCGTTTCTGGTCCTACCGGCGGTTCGTTTTCATCGACGCGGCGGCAGCACCACCGACACCGTCCGCTTCAGTGCCCGTGACCAAGGGTGACTAGGGGAGTGAGTTCCCCCGCAACCACCACCGTTGGCCCCAACTGAACCGCCCATCTCCCGTAAGGTGGCCCAATGCGCGTGGACCGACACCTGCCTGAGCGCTGGAACAAACTCGTTCGTGAGGCGCTGAAGTTCGGCATCGTCGGTGGCATCAACACCGTCATCAACTTCGTGGTGTTCAATGCCCTGGCCCTCACCGTCTTCCACAACGGGCAGCTGAAGGCCAACGTCGTCGCGACCGTCTTCGCGACGATCACGTCTTACTTCATGAACCGGCACTGGACCTACCGCGACCGGCCCAAGTCGGCCATGCGCCGCGAGACCGCGCTCTTCGTGCTGTTCAACGCCACCGGCCTGGTGATCGAGCTCGGCGTGCTGGGCATCGCGAAATACGGCCTGGGCACGCACAGCCTGCTCTGGCTCAACGTCTTCAAGTTCCTCGGGCTGGGGCTGGCCACGATCTTCCGGTTCTACACCTACCGGACCTTCGTGTTCCGGCCGGCGGCCGAGCCGGCTGCCCCGGCGGTCGCTCCGGTCAGGCAGCACAGCCATCACCCCGTCGACGGTGACGTGATCGCCACCTTCGACCCGGTCGCCGAGCTGGCCGAGGTCGTCGAGGAGTTCGAGTCCGCCGGCACGGCCCGCCGCCACCGTTGAGAATCCGTCGGGTCAGCGGCGACGAGCGGCTCACCACGTCGTTCCCGCTCCAGTCGTACGCGTTCGACAAGTCGCCGACCGAGCAGGCCGTCTCCGCGCACTACCGCGAGTTCCTGCCCTACCACTCGGGCAACCACACGCTGGTCGCCGAGGAGGACGGCGTCACGCTGGCCGCCGCGTCCGCCATCCCGATGCAGCAGAACGTGCGCGGCATGGTCCTGCCGATGGCCGGCGTAGCGGGCGTCGCGACGCACCCGCTGGCCCGCCGCCGCGGCTTCGTCCGCGCGCTGCTCAACCAGCTCCTCGAGGAGATGCGCGACGAGGGCAACCCGGTCTCCGCGCTCTACCCGTTCCGACCGTCCTTCTACGCGCGGTTCGGCTACGTGAGCCTGCCGCAGCACCGGTCCGCCACGTTCTCCCCCGACGGTCTCGGCGACCTGCTCCGGGCGGACCTGCCCGGCGAACTGCGCTGGCGCCGGATCGCCGACGGTTACGCCGACCTGCGCGCGCTGACCCTGCGGCTGCTCGACGAGCGGCACGGTTTCGCGGTGTTCCCCGACTTCCGCGCCGTCTCCCTGCGGGACGACCGGAAATGGGTGGTCACCGCCCACGTCGACGGCGAGGTCGCCGGCGCCCTGTCGTACCGGATCGACGACCACCTCGGCGAGCTGTCGGCCGACACCCTGCTGCACACCGGCCCGCGCGGGCGGGCCCTGCTGCTGCAGTTCCTGGCCCGGCACGCGGACCAGGTCGACCGGGTCAAGCTGGGGCTGCTGCCCGGCGAGACGCCCGAGCTGTGGGCCGACGACATCCGCGTCGCGACTACCGCCGACACGCGCTCGGCCGGCTCCAACGCGCCGATGGCCCGCGTGCTCTCGCTCGACGGCCTCGAAGGCATCGCGGCGGGCCCCGTGGCGATCACCGTCGACGTGGTCGACGACGCGCTGCTGGGCGGCCGCTACCACCTCGACGGGACATCGGGGACGCTGGCCGTCGACCGCAGCGACGCGCCGGCCGCCGTGTCGCTGACCGCGGCCGGGCTGTCGGCGCTGGTCTACGGCGTGCTCGACCCGGCCGAGATCACCCTGCGCGGCCTGGGCACGGTGCCTGTCGAGGCCGCCGAAGCGCTGCGCGTACTGTTCCCGCCCCGCCCGCCGTACGTCTTCGCCGAGTTCTAAGGGTTGTCGCCGGCGGTCGCTTCGCGGTGCTCGCGCATGATGTCGCGCATCTCGCCCTCGTCGAGGCTGTCGCGGTCGTGGTCGGCCTCGACGAGCTCGTAGAGCAGCGTCTGCACCTTCTCGACGCGCGGGATGTCGTGCAGGACCTGCTGGCCGCGCTCGCCGGCCGACTCGATGACCAGCGTGCCGGTGCCGAGCAGGCGCTCGACGAAGTGCTGGTTCATCGAGTGGTCGTTGACCCGGCTCAGCGGGATGTCGCGCCGGTCGCGGTTGAAGATGCCGACCTGGAGCAGGATGCGCTGGTCGGTGAAGACGTAGTGGGTGGTCTGCCGGACGAGCACCGGCCGCAGCAGCAGCCAGAGCAGGACGAGCAGCGCGACGCCACCGATGATCAGCTGACCGAGCCCGCTGGGCACGAAGATCAACGCGACCACTGCCGCGGCGACCACCAGAAGGCCCAACACGATGGGGCGGGCGAGCGTCTTCCAGTGCGGGTGCACGTGCAGGACCACGCGCTCCTCACTGGTCAGCACGTCTTCGGGAAATGCCACGGGGTGAACCTACTGCCTCGCCCTGCCGGCGCGTACCCCCGGCTGTTGTCGTATCTCAGCGCAGGTGCAGCACGTCACCGGCGGCCACGGTGCGGTCGCCGTGGGGGCTGCGGACGACCAGCCGACCCGTGTCGTCGACCCCCGTCGCCTCGCCGGCGAACTCGTCGCCGCCCGGCAGCAGCACCCGCACCTGGCGGCCGACCGTCGCGCACCGGCTCAGGTAGGCGCCCCGCAGCCCACTCGCCGCGGCATCGCCCCCGGCCAGGCGGAACCGCTCGTACCAGGTCGCCAGGCCGCGCAGCGTGGCCCGCAGCAGGGGGTCACGATCGGTCACCTCGGCGCCGGCCAGCCGCAGCGAGGTCGCCGGCAGACCGGTCGGGCTCCGCGGCAGCTCCTCCTGGCGGAGCGTCACGTTGAGCCCGAGGCCGATGACCACGGCCGGACCGCCCGCGCCGTCCGGCACGCCCTCGGCGAGGATGCCCGCGCACTTCGCGCCGCCGATCAGCAGGTCGTTGGGCCACTTCAGCTCCGGCAGCACGCCGTCGGGCAGCTCGGCGAGCCGGATCACGGCCTCCGCGAGGGCGACACCGGCGAGCAGGGGCAGCCAGGCGTACGCCTTGGGCGGCAGCGCAGGCCAATCCCGCTCCGGGTCGGCGGCGCCGGGGCGGAGCAGGACGCTGACGGCGAGCCCGGCCCGGGGCGGCGACACCCAGGTGCGGCCCAGCCGTCCCCGGCCGGCGGTCTGCCACTCGGTGACCTCGACCAGCCCTTCGGGCACCCCGCTGCGGGCGGCGTCCGCGACGTCGGCGTTGGTGGAGGGGGTCTCCGCCTTGAGGTCGATCCGGGTCCACAGCTCGCCGGGACCGATCAGGGCACGCTCGAGAGCGCGCGCGTTGAGCGGCGGACGATCCAGGTCGGTGTACGGCGAGCCGGGCACCCGGCAAGCCTACGACCAGCGGTTGGCCGGGCCGTCCGCGCGGCGGGCGCCCCCGCCGTAGACCCGCCCGCCCGCCGGCGCCGGCGCCCGGTCCGGAACGGTGACCACCCGCACCTGCGCCCACGACGACGTCGGCGGCCGCTCCTCGGCAGCATGCCGCGGCACCGCGGCCTGATCCTGCGGCGCGGCCGCGGTCTGGCGCGTCCTGGCCGGCGCGGAGGCTGGGCGGCGAGCTGACGATGGATCGACCGGTGGCGCCGGGCGCCACCCGTTGCCCTGCGCCGCCGTGCGGGCCCCGGACCGGGCCCGCCCCGCGGCGTCTCTTGCCGACGTTCCGGCCGGCGCGGCCTGCTCGGTCGCCGGCGGCGGGATCCGGCGCGCCGTCGACCCCACCCACACCGGCGTCCGCTGGGCGGTGACCGGCGGGCGCGCGCCGAGCGCTGCCGGCGGCGGCGAGCCGGCGGCGTGACCGGCGGTCGCGGCTTTCGGCCGGCGCGCGGCGGTGGCGCGGGTCGGGAGGCGTTGGCGTGGGTGGCGGGCCGGCCCCGGCCGGCCGCCCGCCACCGACGCGCGCCCGGGTCCGCCCGGGCGTCCGGCCGGGTCGCTCTCGTCGAGCGGCCACAGCAGCCGGTTCATGGTGAGGAGGACGCCGGCGCCTCCGATCAGGAACAGGAGTCCGACGACCGTCATCACGTGAGGTCTAACGAATCGGGCATTAACCGCGAAACGCTACGGACGCGTCGAGACGAACCGCACAACCTCGGCGGACTGAACCGTCGTTACGATCGGGCCGTGACAGATCAACGCAGTGCCGAGGTCGACATCCGCACCACCGCCGGGCGGCTCGCCGACCTCGCGGCCCGGGTCGACGACGCCACCCACGCGGGCTCGGCGCGCGCGGTCGAGAAGCAGCACGCGCGCGGCAAGAAGACCGCTCGCGAGCGGATCGAGATGCTGCTCGACGAGGGCAGCTTCGTGGAGCTCGACGAGCTGGCCAGGCACCGCTCGGTCGCCTTCGGACTCGACAGGACCCGGCCGTACGGCGACGGCGTGATCACCGGCTACGGCACCGTCGACGGCCGCCAGGTCTGCGTGTTCGCGCAGGACTTCACCGTGTTCGGCGGCTCGCTCGGCGAGGTCTTCGGCGAGAAGATCGTCAAGGTGATGGACCTCGCCATGAAGACCGGCTGCCCGATCATCGGCATCAACGACTCCGGCGGCGCCCGGATCCAGGAGGGCGTGGTCTCGCTCGGCCTCTACGGCGAGATCTTCTTCCGCAACGTGCGCGCCTCGGGCGTCGTACCCCAGATCTCGCTGGTCATGGGTCCCTGCGCCGGTGGCGCGGTCTATTCGCCGGCGGTCACCGACTTCACCGTGATGGTCGACCAGACGTCGCACATGTTCATCACCGGTCCCGACGTGATCAAGACGGTCACCGGCGAAGACGTCGGCATGGAGGACCTCGGCGGTGCCCGCACGCACAACACCCGCAGCGGCAATGCGCACTACCTGGCCACCGACGAGGACGACGCGATCGACTACGTCAAGGCGCTGCTGTCCTATCTGCCGGCCAACAACCTCGACGAGCCGCCCGTCTTCCCGGCCCCGGCGACCCTCGACATCACCGACGACGACCGCGAGCTCGACACGCTGGTGCCCGACTCGGCCAACCAGCCCTACGACATCAAGACCGCGGTCACCCACGTGCTCGACGACGGCGAGTTCCTCGAGGTGATGCCGCTCTACGCGCAGAACATCGTGGTCGGCTACGGCCGGGTCGAGGGCCGACCGGTCGGCGTGGTGGCCAACCAGCCGCTGCACTTCGCCGGCACGCTCGACATCGCGGCGTCCGAGAAGGCGGCCCGGTTCGTGCGGACCTGCGACGCGTTCAACATCCCGGTGCTGACCTTTGTGGACGTTCCCGGTTTCCTGCCCGGCACCGGCCAGGAGTGGGACGGCATCATCCGGCGCGGGGCCAAGCTCATCTACGCGTACGCCGAGGCCACCGTCCCCAAGCTCACCGTCATCACCCGCAAGGCCTACGGCGGGGCGTACGACGTGATGGGTTCGAAGCACCTCGGCGCCGACCTGAACTTCGCGTGGCCGACCGCGCAGATCGCCGTGATGGGGGCGCAGGGCGCGGTCAACATCCTCTACCGCGGCGAGCTCGCGGAGGCCGACGACCCGGCCGCCCTGCGCGCCGCGAAGATCCAGGAGTACGAGGACACGCTGGCCAACCCCTACATCGCGGCGGAGCGGGGCTACGTCGACGCGGTGATCCCGCCGCACGAGACGCGGGTGCAGATCGTCCGCGGCCTGCGAGCCCTGCGCACCAAGCGGGAGACGTTGCCGCCCAAGAAGCACGGCAACATCCCGCTCTAGCCGCTCAGTGGGCGCCGTAGCGCGCCAGCGGCTCGACCAGCGAACGCTCCTCATAGGACAGATGGGAGAGCAGCGTGTCGGTGAGCAGGTCGACTTCGGCCCGCAGGCCCTTGAGGTCGCCCTCGCCGCCGACGAGCGCCACCAGCGCGCGGTCGACGCTCTCGATCACCTCGTGGATGACCTTGTGCTCGTCCTCGAGCCGCAGCGTCACCGGGCCGAGCCGCGGGTCGGCCTGCCGCAGGAACGGCAGCATCGAGGCGTCCTCGATGGTGTGGTGGGTGGTGACCAGCCGGCAGTACGACTCGCAGTAGGTGCCCAGCGTCCAGTTGTTCTGCCGCAGCGTCATCTCGTTGATCGCCGAGCGCGCGTCGCCCACCCCGATCAGGCCGGCCTCGACCTGGTCGATCAGGTCGCGCACCTGGGCCAGCTCCTGCCGCAGGTGGTCGTGGATGTCGACGAGCTGCTGGCCGCGGGCCCGCTCGTGCCGCGTGTAGGTCCGCTCCGCGTCGATCCGCGGCGCCACCGGGCGCTCGCTCTCGTCCCAGACGGTGCGGCTGGCCAGCCGCGTGCCGTCGTCCGGGGTGGGGACGATGCCGAGTCCGGGGATCTCGCCCGACACGGTGATCGACTCCCGCGGGCCTTCCCCTTCGCGCGCACGGCCCTCGACGGCGGGCTCGACGCCGCCTTGGCCCGCGTCATCGTCCTGCGGCGTGGCGCGCGGGCGGGCGCGTTCCGCCGCGACCAGCTCGCGCACCGCGGGCGCGACCTCGACGCCGAACCGCTGGATCGTCGACGCGTCGTCGGAGGCCAGGATGAACGCGCTGAAGCCATGGGCCAGCGTGAGCTCACCCAGCTGCTCGGCCCACTCGCTTGGCGTACCGGAGATGCCCCCGCCGGAGCGCCCGAACACGCCGCTGATGTTGACGAGCCGCCGGATGTCGGCCGGCGACCGCCCGGCGTTGACGGCCGCGTCGTCGATCAGCCGGTTCAGCGCCGACAGCTGGTCGACGTCGACGTAGCCCAGCGACGGCAGCCACCCGTCCGCCAGCCGCCCGATCAGCCGGAGCATCCGGGGCTTGTAGGCGCCGACCCAGATCCCGATGTCGTGTGCCGGCTCGGGGCCGACCTTCGCGCCCTTGACCTGGTAGTGGCGGCCGTCGACGCGTACCGACGGGCCCGTCTGGCCCCAGATCCCCCGGATCACCGCGATGCCCTCTTCGAGCGCCTCGACCGACTCGGCCGGGGTCCGGCGCGGGCCGCCGTTGGCCGCGATCGCGTCCCAGAAGGCGCCGGCACCCAGCCCCAGCTCGACCCGACCGCCGCTGAGCAGGTCGAGCGTCGCGGCGGAGCGGGCCAGCACGGCCGGCGGGCGCAGCGGCAGGTTGGCCACGTTGGGCGAGACCCGGATGCGCTGCGTGCGGCCGACGATCATCGACAGCAGCGTCCAGGTGTCGAGGAACGCCGCCTGGTAGGGATGGTCCTGCGCGGTGACCAGATCGAGCCCCGCCTGCTCGGAGACCTGCGCCAGCGCGACCACCCGCTCGGGCGCGTCGGCCCGCGGGGTGACGAAGGTGCCGAACAACAGCTCGTGCCCGTAGTCGGTCAAGGGGTACCTCCGATGGGGGACGGTTGACGCGTCAACCATAACGCAACTGGCTGATACGTCAACCAATGGCTATCGTCACAGGATGGCCACCAACGGCACCCGTACGCGTCCCAAGGCGCTGTCGGCGCGCGAGCAGCGGGCGTGGGACCGCTACCGCCGCATGCAGGGGCTGCTCGCCAGCCAGCTCAACCGGCAGCTGATGCAGGAGACGGGGCTGTCCGACGCCGACTACGGGATCCTGTCCGCGCTGCTCAAGGCCCCCGAGCACCGGCTGCGCGGGCTGGCGCTGCGCTGTGAGGTGCAGTGGGAGAAGAGCCGGCTCTCCCACCACCTGGGGCGCATGCAGGCCCGCGGCCTGGTCGCCCGGGAGGACTGTGTCGAGGACTCGCGTGGCGCCGTGTTCCGGCTGACGGAGGCCGGCCGGGCCGCCGTCGAGGGTGCGGCCGACGACCGGGTGGCCGCCGTCCGGACGTACCTCCTGGATCTGCTGACGCCCGATCAGCTCGACGCGCTCGCGGAGATCAGCGACGCGGTGCTGGCGCGGTTGGCTGACGACGACGCGCACCGGCGCGCGGTGGCGGAGCTCGCCCGCGGCGCCTGAGCGGGCCTCGGTCAGCAGGGCGGCGTGGCGGCCGTGCACAACCAGGCGGCGGCGCGAGTGGCCAGCTTCAGCGGGACGGCCGGGCCTTCGTCGCCCACCTGCTCCACGGTCGCGACCAGGTCGCCGACGCGGATCACGAGCACCGCCGACGCGCCGAGGTCCGCATCCCGCTGGCCGGTCATGGCGGTCACCCTGTGCTGGAAGAGCAATGAGTCGTCGCCCGCGAAACCCTGGTCGACCAGCACCCAGGCGTGTGTGGTGCGCACCTTCTTCGGCAACCCCGTGGGGTCGTCGGCGGACAGCGTCCCGTCGGCCACGTACTTCGGGCAGGCCTTGGTCAGCTGGACCGCCTCGGCCACCAGCTGCCGGGAGACATCGCCGGGCAGCCGCATCACCGTCTGGCGGAGCACGGACAGCGCGGTCTTGGGTTCACCCGGCACCTTGGGTGGATAGCCGACCGTCTGCTGCCGGCGGAACTGGTAGACGCCCTGGTAGGTCGGCACGGTCGCATAGGTGTTGCACAACGCGACGGGCAGCACCCAGTCGCCGACCGGCCGGTTCTGGTCGACGGACACGTCGGTCGCGATGAGCCCCGGCGCGACGTCCTCCGGCGTCAGCAGCGCTTCCGGCGGTATCCAGGCCGGGTCCTGCGGGCCGATCGTGGTGGCCACGGGCTCGGGCACCGCCGGTGCGCCGGCCGCGCCGAACAGATCCACCTGCTCGGCCGGTTGCTGAAAAGGCCGCGTGGCCGCGATCCAGATGCCGGAGAACAGCAGGAGTACGCACAACGAGGCTGACAGCGCGGCCCGCCGGCTGCGGCGGCGACCGATGCGGCGCAGCTCCTCGCCGTTGGCCCACTCGACCCGGCCGAGGTCGGCGGCGAGCCGTTGGGCGAGGTCGATCTCGTCACGCATCGGCCACCTCCCCCAGCTCGACGGCGAGCAGCCCGGCCAGCGCCACGCGGCCGCGGGCCAGGCGCGCCTTCACCGTGCCCTCGGGCGCGCCGGTCTCCCGGGCGACCTCGGCCACCGGCATGCCCATCAGGTAGTACAGCGCGATCGCCGTGCGTTGCTCCTCCGGCAACCGGCGCAACGCGGCAACCACCTCGACGGTGTCGGTGGTGGGTGGCGGCACCGACTCGACGGCGCCGTGCCGCAGGTAGGCGCGGGCCCGGCTGCGCAGGCTCCGCCAGCGGCTGACCGCGATCCGCGCGGCCACGACCCGCATCCACGCTTCCGGGTCGTCGTAGTCACGCACCGTCGACCAGCGTTGCCACGCCCGGATGTAGGCCTCCTGGACGGCGTCCTGCGCCTCGGACAGATCACCGGTCAGCACGTAGACGAAACCGAGCAGCCGCTGCCGGCTGGCCCGGTAGAACTCGTCGAAGTCCGCGCCGTCCACGAAAAGCAACACGCGGCAGCCCGCGGTTCGGTTGCCTCAAGTGGCGATTCCCGCGGTGCGGAGGATCGGCTCGCCGAGCAGCCAGGCGCCGATGGCCAGGGCGACGAGGGTGACGACGCCGAACAGGGTGACCCAGAGCAGGGCCGGGACGTGGGTGACGCGGGCGAGCTGGTCGGCGTCGGAGTCGGGCAACCGGCCCCGGCTGCGCAGCGTCTGCAGCTCGCCGACCGGCCGCACACCGCCGATCAGCAGGAACCAGACCGCGAGGTACGCGAAGATGGCCTGCACCTGGGGCGAGCCGAACCAGGAGACGGCGAACACCACGGCGCCGGTGACCACGACCGAGAAGACGCCGTACGGGTTGCGGATCAGCAGGAGCATCGCCAGCAGCAACGCGACGGTCACCCACAGCAGCAACGTGATGTGGTTGCCGCCGAGCAGCACCGCTCCGCCGAGACCGAGCAGCGACGGGGCGACGTACCCGCTGAAGAGGGTCATCGCCATGCCCGGACCCGTCGGCCGCCCCGCGGAAAGCGTCAGGCCGGACGTGTCGGAGTGCAGCCGGACGCCGCGCAGCCGGCGGCCGGTGAGCAGCGCGGCCAGGGCGTGGCCGCCCTCGTGGGCGATCGTGATGGCGTTGCGCGCCACCCGCCACGGCCCGCGGACCAGGACCACCGCGAGCGCCAGGAGGGCGGTCACCACGACCAGCCAGGAAGGTGGGTCGGGCTGAGCGCCGAACAGGCGATCCCAGATGTCCGTGACCTCGTCGAGCCGCATGGCCCGCGACAGTACTATGCGTTGCGCTCCAGAGGCACGGCCGAGGCGGCCGCGAGCCGGCGCGCCCGCCGCACGCGCGACGCGCAGCCGGCGGCCACACCGCCGGTCGCCAGGCACAGGAGGCCGATCAGCACGGTGAGGCCCGCGTTGACCACGACGAGCATGAGGTCACCGATCGCGACCAGCGCCCAGAGCAGATAGCTCGCCAGGGACCCGTGTCGTCGATGGACCATGTCGTCACCTCCTTCCGTTCCGCGGGGGTCAATACCCACCGGAAGGGGGTTTCTCACTGCCTCGCCGGCTTGAACCCTTCGATGATCACGTTGAGCATGCCCCGGCTGGCCCGCCACTGGCTGTCGGGAGTGCTGAAATAGATCGAGTACGCCTGGTCCTTCGCGGTGACGAAGCCACGGTTGAGCACGTGGAGGCGGGTCCCGCTGTTGCTGGTGTAGGTGAACTCCCAGTCGGCGGCCTTGTCCCAGTAGTCGACCGTCTCGATCCGGATTCGGCGGTAGTTGTTGTAGCCGCCCTTGCGGTACTGCTCGTTGGTGAGCCAGTCCTGGCGGGGGTCCGGCTTCGGGTTGCGGGTCCCTTCGATCAGCAGGAAGCGGTTGCCGTTGGGCTCGGTCCACTTGGCCCGACCGTCGTCATCGCGACTGAAGGTCCAGCCGTTGGGGACGGGCACCTTGAAGCCGCTGCCGTCGTCGCGCATGGTCCAGCCGGCGGGCAGCGTGAAGCCCGGCTCGCCCTGCGGCGGTGGTGGGGCCGTCGGCTCCTGGCCCTCCCCCTGTCCCGGCTCCTGGCCGGTGGGCGACTGGGTCGGCGCGCCGGACGCGGTCTGGTTGGCCCCCGGCTGGCCGCCGCCCTGGTTGGGCGCGCTGGCGCTGGGGTTGGGGTTGGCGCCGTTGGTGCCCTTGCCGCCGTCGTCGCGCAGCAGGAGCAGGACGACGGCCATCATGAGCACGACCGCGGCCGTGGCGGCGGCGAGCACGGCCAGCGAGCGGGTGCGGTGGTCCGTCCTTCGTGGACTCTTTCCGGTGCTCTGGTGGATGGTGCCCTGGGCCGTCGGGGGTGGCGGTGGCGGTGGTGGGACCGCGGCGCGGCCGGCGGGCGAGGTGGGGCGGGCGGTCGGGCCGGCCGGGGAGGCGGGTGCCGCCGGCGGGGCGGAGGTGGGGCGGGCCGTGGGCGCGACGTCGCCGGTCACCGGCGGGGCGGAGGTCGGGCGGGCGGCGGGTGAGGTCGGGCGGGCCGCCGGTGAGGTCGGGCGGGTGGTCGGGCCCGCCGGGGAGCCGGGGATGACCGGTGGTCGGTCGTCCTCGCTGCCGGGGGTCGGTGTGGTCGGCGCGCTCGGGGCGGCGGCGGCCGCCGTCGGTGCCGCCGGCGACGTCGGGGCCGCGGCCGGCGAGATCGGCCAGACGCCGGCGCCGGGTGGGTTGTGCGGCGGGCGTTGCCGCGGCACGGGAGGAGCGCTCTGCGGTGCGGCCGCCAGGCCGTTGGCCGGGGCCGGGCTTTGGGGGGTTGGCGCGGCCGGCGATGCGGGGGCGGCCGGGAGGCCGCGGAGGGCGGTGGGCCGGCGTACGCCGTCCAGGAGGGCGCGACGCGGGATGGTCTTGCGCCCGGCGGCCCGGCGCAGGAGACGGTCGGTCTCGTCCGGGTCGATCCGGTCGGCCGGGTCCTTCCGCAGGAGTCCATTGAGGACGGGCCGGAGCGGCCCGGCCTTGCGCGCCGGGGCCGGCGGCTCGGTGGCCAGCGCGGCGAGGGTGGCCAGGGCCGAGGGCCGCGCGAACGGCGACTGCCCTTCGACGGCGGCGTAGAGGGTCGCGCCGAGGGACCACATGTCGGTGCGGGGACCGGACGTGCCGTCGCGGGCGCGTTCGGGGGCGATGTAAGCGGGCGAGCCGAGCACCAGCCCGGTGCGGGTCACCGTCGGGTCGCCTGGGATGGTCGCCAGCCCCCAGTCGGTGAGCACGACCCGACCGTCTTCCGCGAGCAACACGTTGGCGGGCTTGATGTCGCGGTGCACGACCCCGGCGCGGTGGGCGGTGCGGAGGGCGGCCAGCATGCCGAGGCCGATCTCCGCGACACGGGCGGGCGGCAGTGGCCCGTCGCCGGCGATCACGTCCTGCAGCGAACGGGAGGCGACGTATTCCATGACGATCCAGGGGTCGCCGTCGGTGCGCAGGACGTCGAAGATGCGTACAACGTTGATGTGGTTGAGCCGCGCGATCGCGCGCGCCTCGCGTAAGGACCGCTCCCGCATCTCCCGGCGCTCGTCGTCGGTGAGCCCCGGCGGTGGCACCAGTTCCTTGATCGCGACCTCGCGGTGCAGCACCTCGTCGAGGGCGCGCCAGACCCGGCCCATGCCGCCTTGACCGAGCGGCTCGACGAGTCGATACCGGTCGGCGACGAGCTGCGGCTGAGTCATCGACATCACCCAAAACCGTACCTGTGCCCGCCGAACGCCACACGGCCGGCAGTTGCTCATGTGACGCAGACCGACCGTACGCTGGTGGGATGTCGGAGGAACCCCTGTTCAAGGTCACCCGCGGTACGCCCACCCCCGAGGAGCTGGCGGCCCTGGTAGGGGTCCTGTCGTTCCGCCCTGTGCCTTTTTCGGCCGCGCCGGTTTCGTCGCAATGGGTGCGATCCGCCCGACCGGGCCCGGTGCTGCCAGGTCCCGGCGCTTGGCGGGCGTCGGGGTTGCCGCGCTAAGTCGCACATTGGGGGCTGCGCGGCTGGTGCGGCGGGACTAACCTCACGGTCAGCAACGACTCGGTGACGCGCGAGGAGGTCGGTCGGGATGGCACTGTCCAACGAAGACCTCCCACCGGCCTGGCTGCGCGACTACGCCCAGATCGAGGCGGACATCGGCCGCATGGAAGAGTTCGCCGCGGCACTCGACGCCGAGGTCAGAGACAACTTCGCCCCGCACGTGTCGCCGATCTTCGACGACATTTTGGCGGAGCTACCACCGGCTTATACCGATTTTCCGGAGTTGCTGAGCTTCCTCGATCGCCATGTGGCGTCGGCGCAGGACACCGCCTACACCGTGTACTACTACCAGGACGTCACCGGCGGCTTCGCCGTCGCGGCGGGCGAAGTGAGCCGCAACTACCGCGACACGGACGCGTTCGCGCTGGCCCGGGTGGACGAGGTCAAGGCCGCTCTGGACAAAACGCCCGCGGGCTGGGGTGAGCCGGATGCGTGACCCGCTGGAGGGTGGTCGCCTTCCCACCGCGACGGACTGGTCGCGCCACGACACCCCGTCGATGTGGCGGATGCTGGAGCCGCAGCAGACTGATCCCCACTGGCGCCATGCTTCGGGCTTGCGGAAGCTTTCAGAGCTGACCGCCACCCACATGGCGCGATTGCAGGTCTACCGGGACCAGCTGGCGGAGGCGTGGCCGCCCGAGAAGAGCCCGGCATCGCGCGCCTTCATCGCGCGGCTGGACTACCTGATCGCCCACGTCCGCACGACGCACGAGGTAGCCGCCACGAACTACGGCGCCCTGACCACGGCGACGACAACGTTGGAGTCGGCGCGCACAAAGGTCGCCGCCATCCAGTCGGAGTATGCCGAAAAGCTAAAGGCCCGAAAGCACCACGACGCCCTAATAGAGTCCACAAAGACCTCCCAACTCCCCGGCACGACGATCGGCCCTTCCCCGGTAACGGACGCCGACCTAGAGCGCCTGAACACGAGGGCTCGCGCAGTGATGTCCGATCTCAGCAGCGCGCTTGTGCAAGCCCAAGACCAATTCCGCCAGCCACCGCCGTATTACGCGTCGGACGCGTGGGAAGGCAAGCCTTCACCGTCAGCACGCGGGCTGACTGCTATACCGAAAGTCCAGACGTTGAGTCCTCCCGTTGGTATCTCCGGCACCGGCCCTAAACCGACGCATCAAACCCTACCGTCAGCCGTCAGCAACGCAGTTCCGACGCAACCGGCAGCGCCCGCAAGACAACCCCAGGGAAAGATCACTTCCCCCGGGGGAGTTGTCGGCGGCTCGCCTGCTTCAGACCTCAAACAGCCACGCGGGACGGACCCGGCCGCCCGTTCAACCCGCTCCGGTTACACCGCCTCCACCACAGGCAAAGCGATCACGCCTGGAGGGGTCATTGGGGCTGCGCCGACTCGCCATTCGCAGCGGGCACCCGCACCTCTCAGTGAACCGCCACCAGGAGCCGCACCCCGAGTGAATCCGCCCGGCGGGGTGATCGCAGGCGGCCATCCCGCACCGATCCCAGCCCAACGAAGCCCCAGCAGTGACGCTGAGATTAAACGCCGCGATCCCGACACTGTTTGGGAGCTGCGCCAAGGTGTCCCGCCTGTGGTGTTGCCGCCACCCAAGGCAGAGATAGACCCAGGGCCGGCGATCGGCCTGGGACAACGGTGATGTTTCGACTCGCAGTGTCGCTAGTTGCGTGCTTATTAGCGGCACCAGGAAGCGTCGCGGCGGACGTCACCCGTGATCAACAATGGCATCTTCGAGCGTTGGACGCCGTCGCGGCGCACGAGCTCAGCCAAGGTCTTGGTGTAACTGTAGCGGTCGTCGACAGTGGAGTGGAGCTCCATCCAGACTTGCGTAGCAACGTCCTTCCCGGCACAAACGTTCTCGGCACAGCAGGCTCCGATGGCCACACGGATTCCACTGGCCATGGCACGGGTATGGCGGGCATTATCGCAGCCCACGGCGACGGTTCGGCCGGCGCGCTCGGCCTTGCACCAAAGGCAAAAATCCTGCCGGTGGCCGCTGGCCTAGGGGATAGCCCAAAGGGACAGGACGCTGTCGCGGAAGGAATCGCTTGGGCAACGACCCACGGCGCCGAAGTAATCAACGTTTCTGGGGGCGGGAATCCGTCGGACCGGCTGCGCGCTGCAGTCGAGGCTGCAGTCGATGCCGATGTAGTGGTGGTCGCGGCCGCAGGAAACCAACCAAGATCAAATGTAGGCTTCCCGGCAGCGTATCCCGGCGTGTTGGCAGTAGGAGCAACGGACCATAACGGCGACATCGCGGCTATATCCGCAACCGGGGAGAGCGTTGCCCTCACCGCGCCAGGCGAAGACATCATGACAACGAGGCTTGGCGGCGCGTATGGCGCTGGCACGGGCACCTCGGACGCCGCTGCGATCGTTTCTGGGGCCGTGGCGTTGGTGCGTAGTCGGTTTCCGGAGTTGTCTGCTGCCGAGGTGGTGCATCGGCTTACCGCTACCGCGACCGACAAGGGTCCGCCCGGTCGGGACGATCAGTATGGCTTTGGTGTGCTCAACATCGTTGCCGCGCTGACCGCCGACGTCCCCCCGCTCTCCCAAGCCACCCCCTCGCCACCGCAGCCAACCTCGAGCGTGGCCGCGCCACCCCGGGACAGCGACCGGCCACCGTGGGTCGGGGTTTTGGTTGCCGTTGCGGGTGTTATTACGGCCTTCGTGCTCATCCTGCGTGCCCGTCGGCATCGTCGGGAAAGGGGGACGGTAGCGTAGCTTTTCGTGCGAGCGGCTGGAACTACAACGTTGGTGTTGGCGTCTGCGAGTCCCGCCCGGCGGGCCTTGCTCAACGCGGCCGGGATCGATCCCCAGGTCGTGGTCAGTGGGGTTGACGAGTCCGTCGTGCGGGAGGACAGCCCGCAGGAGCTTTGCCTGACCCTGGCGCGGATGAAGGCGACCGAGGTCGCGCGGCGGTTGCCCGCCGAGGGGATCAGTGTCGGGCCCGGTGGGCGGCTGCTGGTGCTCGGGTGTGACTCCGTGCTGGAGTTCGAGGGCGCCGTCTACGGGAAGCCGACCGACTCCGACGACGCGACAAAACGCTGGCGGCGGATGCGGGGGCGGTCGGGCGTCCTGCACACCGGGCACTACCTGATCGACCTGGCCGGCGTGACCGTCGGCGCCGTCGGGTCTACCGTCGTGCACTTCGCGGAGCTCACCGACGACGAGATCGCCGCGTACGTCGGGACCGGCGAACCGTTGCACGTCGCCGGCGCGTTCACCATCGACGGGCTCGGGGGGCCGTTCGTCGAGCGGATCGAGGGCGACCACGGCACCGTCGTCGGGTTGTCGCTGCCGCTGCTACGCCACCTGCTCGACGATCTCGGAGTGCGGCTCACCGACCTCTGGAAGAGCTAGCGACCGCGCCAACCACGCCGTCAGCAGCACCGCCGCCCCGATGAAGGCCGGCAGCACCAGGAACGCCAGGTGCGTACCCGAGCGGTCGGCCAACGCCCCCAACAGCACCGGCGCCACGCCGAAGCCGAAGGCCACGGGATAAGAGGTCAGGCCCGACGCTCGGTCCGCCTGGCCGGGGGCGGCGGCCAGAGCCAGCGAGATCACCAGCGGGTACTGCACCGCCATGCCCAGGCCCACCACCAGCAGGCCGACCACGGCCAACCACGGCGCCGTCGCCACCCAGAACAACGCGAAGCCGCCGAACGTGACCACCAGCGACAGCAACAGCAGGCGCACCGTCGGCACGTGCAGAGCGATGCGGCCCGCGGCCAGGCGGCCCACGAACATCCCCGCCAGCACCGCCGCGAAGCCCGCCGCGGCCGGTCCCGACGCCATGCCGGCGTGGGTACGCAGCACGTCGACCGCCCACAGCGAGAAGCACACCTCGATCGACGAGGTCGCCGCCAACAGCACCAGGGCGATCCAGTAAGGCCGCGACAACGTGCCCGACGAAACAGAGCCGCCGGAGGCAACAGCACGGCGCGCCGGCGTGCCCACCCGCCACAGCGAACCGAGCACCAGCACGCCGACGATGAGCACCACCACCAGCGACAGCGCCGGCCGCCAACCCAGCCCGGCCGCCACGAACGCCCCGACCACCAGCGGCGCCACCACGCCCGTGAAGGCCGCCGTCGCGTTCGCCTCGCTCAGTGCCGCCGGCGCCGCCGCACCTTGATGATCGGACAGAGCGGCGTTGACGCCGTTGACGATGAACGAGCCGAACACCGACACCACCACCGCCGCGCCGACCGTGACCGGCAGCGGTCGGGCGACCCAGAGGATCCCGACGACCAGCACCACGCCGGCGAGGCCGGTCCAGATCGTGGCGCCGCGACCGATCCGCCGGGACACCGGGGAGAAGATGAAGCCCGCGATCAGGATGCCGGCCGCGAGACCGGTGCCGTGCAGGCTCGCCAGCGCCGCGCTGACGCCCTGCTCGTCGCGGAGCAGCGGCACCACCGGCCCGAAACCGTAGAGAAAGAAGCCCCACACGCCCAGCTGCGCGTACAGCAGCAGGGTTATCCGGTCGTGGACGAGGCGGGGCACGACCTCACGGTACGCGGAGAGAGCGCTTGCACAGGAATGGGTGCCCGCGGCCCCCCCGGCCCGCGGACACCCCAGCCCGGAATCAGCGCACGCTGCGCGCGAACTCCCGGGCCGCCCACCAGACCGACAGCACGGTGAGCACCGCGACGATCAGCAGGCCCTGCCAGACGCGGTCGTTGCCGATGTCGCCGGCGAACAGCGCCCGCGTGCCGTCGACCGCCCACGAGAACGGGTTCCACTTGGCGACCGCCTCGAGCCAGCCCGGCGCGAACTGGAGCGGTAGCAGGATGCCGGATAGCAGCAGCACCGGCTGGGCCACCGTGTTCATCAGTGGGGCCAGCGCGTCCTCGCTCTTGACGGCCAGCGCCACCCCGTAGGAGACCGCCGAGGTCATCAGGGCGATCAGCGCCAGCATCAGGTAGGCCAGCAGCAGGTCGCCGATGAAGACGCGCAGGTCGAAGAAGAGCGCCAGGATCGTGATGATGCCGGCCTGGGCGATCAGCGACACCACGTCGCGCAGCGAGCGGCCCAGCAGCAGCGCGAACCGGCTGACCGGCGTCACCCGGGACCGCTCGATCACCCCCGCGCGCAGCTCGGCGATCAGGCCGAAGCCCTGGAACAGGCCGCCGAAGATCGCCAGCAGCACCAGCAGGCCGGGGACGAACACCCGGTAGGCCTCGGCGTCGGTGGTGACGCCGAGCGGCGACAGGGCCGGCTTGAGCAGGGGTGCGAAGAGCAGTAGGTACATCACCGGCTGGAAGACGCCGACGAAGACCCAGATCGGGTTGCGGAGCAGCAGCTGGATCTGGCGCGAGAAGATCAGCCAGCAGTCACGGAGGAACTTCATCTCGAGTCACTTCTCCCGCAGCGAACGGCCGGTCTTGGTGAGGAAGACGTCGTCGAGGCTCGGCCGGTGCAGCTCGATCGACTTCAGGGTGACGCCGTTGCGCTCGAGCTCGCGCAGCACCTGGGGCATGGCGGTCGCGCCGTCCTCGACGAACAGTCGCAGGCCCTCGCCGGTGTCGAGCTTCTCCAGGCGGGAGACGAAGGTGGCCGAGTCGAGCAGGTTGGCCGCCTCGGCGGTCGCGCCGTTGAGCCCGACGGTGATCACGTCGTGGGAGATGGACCGCTTGAGCGCGGCCGGCGTGCCCTCGACCACGACCTCGCCGTTGTCCATGATCGCCACTCGGTCGCAGAGCGCGTCGGCCTCTTCGAGGTAATGGGTGGTGATGAATACCGTCATGCCCTCGGCGCGCAGCCGGCGGATCTCGTCCCACATGTGCGCCCGGCTCTGCGGGTCGAGGCCGGTCGTCGGCTCGTCGAGGAACACCACCCGCGGCTCGTGGATGATGCCCAGCGCGATGTCGACCCGGCGCCGCTGGCCGCCGGAGTAGGTCTTGCACTTGCGGTCCGCGTATTCGGCCAGCTGGAAGGCGTCGAGCGCCCGGGCCGCCCGCTCCAGCGCGGCCGCCTTGCCGATGCCGTAGAGCCGGGCCTGCAGCACCAGCTCCTCGCGCGCGGTCGAGTCGTCCCACGTGCTGCCGCCCTGTGCGACGTAGCCGATGCGGCGGCGCACCTCACCCGGGTCGCGCAGCAGGTCGGCGCCCGCGACCGTGGCGGCGCCGCCGTCGGGGACGATCAGCGTGGCCAGCATCCGCAGCGTGGTGGTCTTGCCGGCGCCGTTGGGGCCGAGGAACCCGAAGATCTCACCCTCGTCGACGCGCAGGTCGACGCCGCGCACGGCTTCGACCAGTTTCTTCTCTCTGCCCTGGCGGGAGCGGAACGACTTCCGCAGCCCGCTGGTCTCGATGATCATGAACCACCCCCGGGTCGACTGATGTCACCCGGGACTCTAACGCGATATAACTCGACTGGTCAACGTTGAATATTGCTTGTCCTGTCGAGATAGTCGCGGAACTCGGGAGACTCGCGGAGGCTATCGGGCAGGTACGACACTCCCGACTCGATCAACTCCGCGATGCGCTCGCACCACGCGATCTCTCCCTCCATCCGCGCGATGCTGAGCTCGAACATCCAGGCCACGTGCGTCGGCTTGAGCTCGTTGATCCAGCGCGACTCCAGCGAGGACCGCATCCCGTCGGCCGTCGCCCGCAGCACCGTGGCCCGGTTGCGCAGGGCGGCCGACGCCTCCTCCCGCGGCAGCGACGGCAGGAAGGAGAAGGCGGCGAAGAACGGATCGGCCGGCATGGCCACGTTCCACCAGAGGTCGCGCAGCAGCGTCTCGAACTCGGCCTCGCCCTTGGCCGTGATCTCGTAGGACGTGCGCGCCGGCCGCCCGTTGACCTGGTCGGTGCCGACCTCGCGCAGCATGTCCTCCTCGGCCAGCTTGCGCAGCCCGTGATAAATCGATCCAGGTTGTACGTTGGCCCACCGATCGGCGCCCCAACTGAGCAGCTCACGCCGCACGTCGTAGCCGTGCACCGGCTGCATGAGCCGCACCGCGCCGAGGATCATCATCCGAGTTGCCGACACGTGCCAAGCGTTGCACATCCCACAGCAACTCCCGGGTAAGTTGATCATCCCCGCCGATACACTCCCGAATATGCGCAAGGTTCTGATCGCCAACCGTGGTGAGATCGCGGTGCGGGTCATCCGCGCCTGTCGCGACGCCGGTCTGGGCAGCGTGGCCGTCTACGCCGACTCCGATCGCGACGCGCCACACGCCGTGCTCGCCGACGAGGCGTACGCACTGGACGGCGCGACCGCCGCCGACACGTACCTGCGCATCGACAAGCTGATCGACGTGGCCCAGCGGGCCGGCGCCGACGCCGTACACCCGGGTTATGGCTTTCTCTCGGAGAACGCCGAATTCGCGGCCGCGGTGATCGAGGCGGGCCTGACCTGGATCGGCCCGTCGCCACAGGCGATTCGGGATCTCGGTGACAAGGTCACTGCCCGGCACATCGCCCAGCGCGCCGGCGCCCCGCTCGTCCCCGGCACCCCGGACCCGGTCAAGGGCCCCGACGAGGTGGTCGCGTTCGCCGAGCAGCACGGCCTCCCGGTCGCGATCAAGGCGGCGTTCGGCGGCGGCGGGCGCGGCCTCAAGGTGGCCCGCACGATCGAGGAGATCCCAGCGCTCTACGAGAGCGCGACCCGTGAGGCGGTCGCGGCGTTCGGCCGGGGCGAGTGCTTCGTGGAGCGCTACCTCGACCAGCCGCGGCACGTCGAGGCCCAGGTCCTGGCCGACCGGCACGGCAACGTGGTCGTCGTCGGCACCCGCGACTGCTCGCTGCAGCGCCGCCACCAGAAGCTCGTCGAGGAGGCCCCCGCGCCGTTCCTCACCGACGAGCAGCGCAAGCAGATCCACGAGAGTGCCAAGGCGATCTGCCGGGAGGCGGCGTACGAGGGCGCCGGCACCGTGGAATACCTCGTCGGCGGCGACGGCACCATCTCGTTCCTCGAGGTCAACACCCGGCTGCAGGTCGAGCACCCCGTCTCCGAGGAGACCTCCGGCATCGACCTGGTGCGCGAGCAGTTCCGGATCGCGGCCGGCGAGCCGCTGCGGCACACCGAGGATCCGACGCCGCGCGGCCACGCCTTCGAGTTCCGGATCAACGGCGAGGACCCGGGCCGCAACTTCCTCCCCGCGCCCGGCACGGTGACGACGTTGCGGATGCCGAGCGGCCCGGGCGTACGCGTGGACGCCGGCATCACCGAGGGTGACGTCATCGGCGGCAACTTCGACTCGCTGCTTGCCAAGATCATCGTCATTGGCGAGACCCGCACCGAGGCGCTGGAGCGGTCCCGGCGCGCGCTCGACGAGATGGTGGTCGAAGGCATGGCCACCGCGCTGCCGTTCCACCGGCTGGTGGTGCGCGACCCGGCGTTCACCGAGGAGCCGTTCCGGGTGCACACCCGGTGGATCGAGACGGAGTGGGACAACACGGTGGCGCCGTTCGACGCCGCGGCGGCCGCCGCGTCGGCGGAGGCGGAGCGCGAGACCGTCGTGGTCGAGGTGGGCGGCAAGCGGCTCGAGGTGCGCCTGCCCGCCGGCTTCGGCCAGGGTACGGCGGCCGCCGCCACCCTGGCCCGCCCCGCGCGCCGGTCGGCCGGGCGCAGCGGCCCGAGCGCGTCCGGCGGCGACACGCTCAGCTCGCCGATGCAGGGCACGATCGTCAAGGTCGCCGTCGCTGACGGTGACGAAGTCGCCGAGGGAGACCTGATCGTGGTGCTCGAGGCGATGAAGATGGAGCAGCCGATCACCGCGCACAAGGCCGGCACCGTCTCCGGGCTCGCGGCCGCGGTCGGCGCCACGGTCACCGCCGGCGCCCCGATCTGCACGATCGCTTAGCGGTTGGGCGGCGCCGCGGGAATGATGGCCGGGTGAGATTTCTCGACGGCAACGCGCCCGGCCACGATCTGACGTACAGCGACGTCTTCATGACGCCGAACCGGTCGGAGCTGGTGTCGCGGCTCGATGTCGACCTGTCGACCGACGACGGCAGCGGCACCACCATCCCGCTCGTGGTGGCCAACATGACCGCCGTCGCCGGCCGCCGGATGGCCGAGACGGTGTCCCGCCGGGGCGCGATGGCCGTGATCCCGCAGGACATCCCGATCGACGTGGTCGCCGACGTGGTGGGCTGGGTCAAGCAGCGCCACCTGGTGCACGACACCGCGATCACGCTCGGCCCGACCGACACGGTTGGTGACGCCATCCACCTGCTGCCCAAGCGGGCCCACGGCGCGGTGGTCGTGGTCGACGCGGGTCAGCGCCCGGTCGGCGTGGTCACCGAGGCGGACCTGGTCGGCGTCGACCGGTTCGCTCAGGTCCGGCACGTGATGTCGACCGAGCTACTGACCGTGCCGGCCGAGGCCGACCCGCGACGCGGCTTCGACGCGCTGTCGGCCGGCCGGCGCCGGATCGCACCGGTGATCGACGTCGAGGGCCGGCTGGTCGGCGTGCTGACCCGGGCGGGGGCGCTGCGCGCGACGCTCTACCGGCCGGCGCTCGACGCCAAGGGCCGGCTGCGGATCGCGGCCGCGGTGGGCATCAACGGCGACGTCGTCGGCAAGGCGGCGGCGCTGCTCGAGGCCGGGGTCGACACGCTGGTCGTCGACACCGCGCACGGCCACCAGGAGAAGATGCTGACCGCGCTGCGGTCGGTGCGGGCGCTCGACCCGAGCGTGCCACTCGTCGCCGGCAACGTGGTGACTTCGTCCGGGGTGCGTGACCTGGTGGACGCGGGCGCCGACATCATCAAGGTCGGCGTCGGACCGGGCGCGATGTGCACGACCCGGATGATGACCGGGGTCGGCCGGCCACAGTTCTCGGCCGTGCTCGACTGCGCTCTGGCGGCCCGGGCGCTGGGTCGGCACGTCTGGGCCGACGGCGGCGTACGCCATCCGCGCGACGTGGCGCTGGCCCTGGCCGCGGGGGCGTCCAACGTGATGATCGGGTCCTGGTTCGCCGGAACCTACGAGTCGCCCGGCGACCTCTACACCGACCCCGACGGGCGGCGCTACAAGGAGAGCTTCGGGATGGCGTCGGCCCGCGCGGTCAGCGCCCGCACCGCCGACGACAGCCCGTTCGACCGGGCCCGCAAGGCGGTGTTCGAGGAGGGCATCTCGTCGGCGCGGATGTACCTCGACCCCGCCCGCCCCGGCGTCGAGGACCTGATCGACGAGATCGTCGCAGGGGTACGCAGCGCGTTCACCTATGCGGGGGCGGCCTCGATCCCGGACTTCCACGAGCGGGCCGTGGTCGGGGTCCAGTCGGCGGCCGGGTACGCGGAAGGCATGCCCTCCCCCACCAGCTGGTAGCTCAGCCCCGCGCGAACAGCGGCCGGATCACGGCGCGGGCCGCCTCCTCCGGATCATTGCCCAGGTCCGTCCGGAGCGCTCCGCTCAACCACAGCGTCGCGAATCCGTGCACGATCGACCAGGCGGACAGGCCGGCGATGCGCGCGTCGGAGCCGCGTAGCTCCTTCGCGCCCACTGTGGCGACGGCAGCTGCCAGCGCGCCCGAGGCACGATCCTCGGCCGCCAGTAGCTCCGGGTCGGTGCGGTTGAACAGTTTCGGCTGGAACATCACGTCGAAGTGCGCGGGATGGGCGACCGCGAACCGGACGTAGCCCACGCCGGCCTCGAGCACCCCGCCGCCGGCGGCCCGGGTGCGGTCGAGCTCGTCGGCCAGCAGGTCGAAGCCCTCGGCGGCCAGCGCGGTGAGCAGGCCGGCCTTGTCGCCGAAGTGGTGGGCCGGCGCGGCATGTGAGACGCCGGCCCGGCGGGCGAGGTCGCGCAGGCTCAACGCGGCGGGGCCGCTCTCGGTGATCGCCTCGGCGGCCGCCGCGAGCAGGGTCCGGCGCAGGTCGCCGTGGTGATAGGGCCGGGTGTCTCTCATGCCGCCACTGTAACTTGCCACTGACAAGTTGAGGTGCTAACTTGACAATGACAAGATTGGAGATCCGTCATGGCACCCCTCGTCTTCCTCGTTGTCGGTTTCGTCCTCGCCCGCGTGGCCGGCCTCGCCGGCATCGACGCCCTCGACGGTTGGCTGCCCGCGCTCCGGGTCGGGCTCGCGGTCATGTTCGTGGTCACCGGCCTCGCCCACTTCGCGCCCAAGATGCGGGCGGGCATGATCGCGATGGTGCCGCCTGGGCTGCCGCGGCCGGCTCTGCTGGTCACGGTCACCGGCGTGCTGGAGCTGATCGGCGCCGTCGGCCTGCTCATCCCGGCCACCGCCCGCTTCGCGGCGATCGGGTTGGCACTGCTCATGGTCGCGATGTTCCCGGCCAACGTCTCCGCGGCCCGACGCAAGCTCTCGCTCGGCGGCCGCCCCGTCGAACCGATCGGTCGCCGGACCGCCCTGCAGATCTTCTGGATCGGCCTCGCCGCAGCCGTCGCCGTCGCGGCGTGACGCTCCAGTTTTCCTTTGCTCTGCTTCCATCGACGTATCGCGCCTGGGTCGGCGTCGCATCGCCAGCGGCGCACGGCGTAACGCTACGCTCCTTTGCTCTGCTTCGATGCACGCATCGCGGAGGGCCACGCACCGCGGAGGGCCACGCACCGCGGAGGGCCACGCACCGCGGAGGGCCACGCACCGCGGAGGGCCACGCACCGCGGAGGGCCACGCACCGCGGAGGGCCACGCACCGCGGAGGGCCACGCACCGCGGAGGGCCACGCACCGCGGAGGGCCACGCACCGCAAATGAGCCGGTGTCGCATCGCCGGCGGCTTACGAGGGTGATGTGTCGATGGAGGCAGAGCGGAGTCGGCCGGCAACCCGGAGCGTTCATCTGAAGGCTGGGTAAGACGCATGCCCCGCTTCTATCTACGTGGTCAGCGACGGCTTGGCCAGCGGAACGAGAGCGGGAGTGGGATCGCCCTGGTAGGGCGTGCGGTTTCCCATTTGGCACAGCCAAATTTTCACTGACGGAACTATTCTGGAAGATCGAATGGTGGCGGTGTGAGCTGGCTTTCGAGACAATTTCTATATGCGGCAGCTCCAACTCTTTCCGGCGGCTCGGTTGGCCGCCGCGCGAGATAAAAATCGACGCCGCGATTATTCGGTCGCGGGTGATGATTTTCGTCATGAGCATGCGCGACATCGGGAATGGGGGCTGGCACAGCGGCATGCCCGGAAGTTGCGCCGCGCGTATGGCCATGTTCCCGGTGACGCGGAGGTGCTGGCGGCGTGGGATCAGCGACTGACAGCGGCCCGGCCGGTCGAGTCCGTCCGCGCCGGGCCGGTCGACATCGAGCCCGTCCCAGCGGTGCCGGCCGAGCGGGTTGCGCCCCGACCCGGCGGCGTTCCGGGCCTGGCGGCTGGGGGTGCCACGGGCGCACCATCGGCCGGCCGATCCCTATCCGAGATGGGCGCGGCCGGGCCTGGTGAGCCCGAGGCGATCAGCGCCGCGTCCGCTGGGCTGGCCTCGACTCCGATCACCTCTGCCAAGCCCGCCGCAGCCGGGCCTGGTCAGCCCGAGGCGATCAGCGCCGCGTCCGCTGGGCTGGCCTCGACTCCGATCACCTCTGCCAAGCCCGCCGCAGCCGGGCCTGGTCAGCCCGAGGCGATCAGCGCCGCGTCCGCTGGGCTGGCCTCGACTCCGATCACCTCTGCCAAGCCCGCCGCAGCCGGGCCTGGTCAGCCCGAGGCGATCAGCGCCGCGTCCGCTGGGCTGGCCTCGACTCCGATCACCTCTGCCAAGCCCGCCGCAGCCGGGCCTGGTCAGCCCGAGGCGATCAGCGCCGCGTCCGCTGGGCTGGCCTCGACTCCGATCACCTCTGCCAAGCCCGCCGCAGCCGGGCCTGGTCAGCCCGAGGCGATCAGCGCCGCGTCCGCTGGGCTGGCCTCGACTCCGATCACCTCTGCCAAGCCCGCCGCAGCCGGGCCTGGTCAGCCCGAGGCGATCAGCGCCGCGTCCGCTGGGCTGGCCTCGACTCCGATCACCTCTGCCAAGCCCGCCGCAGCCGGGCCTGGTCAGCCCGAGGCGATCAGCGCCGCGTCCACTGGGCTGGCCTCGACTCCGATCACCTCTGCCAAGCCCGCCGCAGCCGGGCCTGGTCAGCCCGAGGCGATCAGCGCCGCGTCCGCTGGGCTGACCTCGACTCCCATTACCTCTGCCAAGCCCGCCGCAGCCGGGCCTGGTGAGCCCCAGGCGATCAGCGCCGCGCCCGCTGGGCTGGCCTCGACTCCGATCACCTCTGCCAAGCGCGCCGCAGCCGGGCCTGGTGAGCCCGAGGCGATCAGCGCCGCGTCCACTGGGCTGGCGGCCTCGACTCCGATCACCTCTGCCAAGCCCGCCACAGCCGGGCCTGGTCAGCCCGAGGCGATCAGCTCCGCCCCTAGGGAACTCGCGCCGACTCGGTCGCGTTTCGTGAGCCGGACGCAGCCGGGCTTGCTGAGCAGTAAACGGCGAAGACGGCGGCGGCCACTCCGGTGCCTGTCGAAACCGAATCGTATGGTAAACCAGAGCCGCGATCGCCTGCGGGATGCCACCGCCGCGCGGTCATAGGCCGGAGATCAGGTCTGCGACGAGTCATTCGCGACACGAGTGGCGATTCCGCGTCGGCCCAGGCCGTCGACTCAAAACGACCGCTGCGAAACGCAGACAATCAAAGAAGCATGCGGCGCCGGGTGGTTGGCATGTCGAAAAGGTTCGCTATTCCAACCGCCACCGAATACCTGCGGTATTCCAGTCGACGGACGTATCACCGGGCGCCAAGGGTTTTCGCGATGGCATCGGTTCATAGGTAGTTTCGAGCGCCCGACGACCGGACGACCACCCGTGCCGCGAGGCCGCAGCCGCGCCGCGGACCTCAGGGCGTGGACGCGTCGGCGCGCTTGCCGGCGATCGGTGTGGGCGCCGGCCGGGCCCGGCGTGTGCGCCGCCACCACAACCGCTGGACCAGCAGGGTGAGCACCCCTGCCAGCGCGATCGCGGCAAGGTTGATCGCGAGCTGAGCCGCCGAACCCACCGCCTCCCCGCGTACGCCGTAGGCCAGGGCCACCGCGGCGTTCGCCGCCGCTGGGACCGTGGTTACGGAGATCAGCACGCCCACCAGCGTCGCCGACTTGGCGGAGGTCAGCGACAGCATTCCGGCGACGCCGGCGAGGAAGCCGACGACCCAGGACAGCGCGTCGGGCCGCCAGATGAAGTCGGTCAGCGGCCGTGGGGCTACCAGCATCTCCTTGCTGACGAGGCCGGCCGCGTCGAGCAGCCAGGTGGTGCCGACCGTGACCAGCATCGCCACCGCGAACCCGACGACCAGGGCGATCAGCGAGCGCCGCACCAGGGCCCACCGGCCCTGGACCAGGCCGACGCACAACGCGGCCAGGGGACCGAACTCCGGACCCACCACCATCGCGCCGACGATCAGGATCGGCTGGTCGAGCAGCACACCGATGCCGGCGATCGCGGTGGCGACGATCATGAAGGCCAGGTACGCGCCGGACAGCTCCGTCTCCTCGCCCGTGCGGTGCTCGATCTCCTCCCACACCACCGCGTCGACGCCGAGGCCCGGCGTGCGGCGGGCCGCCCGGTCGGCGTACCGGGACAGCGGCACGTCGACGTTCTCCGCGACGATCGCCTCGACCCCGAGGGCGCGCAGCGCCTCGATGACGTCACTCGCACCCTCCCGCACGACGTCGGCCAGCACGAGGTCGCCGACCGGCTGGGTGGCCGCGCCGGGGAGCACGACGACATGGGTCACGGCCGCCGTGCCGTGCAACAGGCGCTCGACGTCCGGCCGGAGCGCGGCCGGCACGATGATCCGTAGATGCAGCACGGGCCACAGCCAACCACGAGTTGACCAAGTAGGGTCGAGGGAGGTGTGCCGGGAAGGCTGGTCGGCGATGCCGTTGCCGACCGTGCCGGGAGACGCCTGTGACCGACCAAAAGCCAGCAAACCGACTTTTCGGTCGGGGCAGCCTCGTCGAGTCCACCCGCATCGCCGACATCCTGCGCACGGAGACGGCCGGTGGGTTGCTGCTGGTCGCCGCCGCGTTGATCGCGGTGATTCTGGCGAACTCCCCGGTATCGGGCACCTACGAGCGGATCTCCGACGCGCATTTCGGACCCAGCGCCCTGCACCTGAACCTGTCCATTGCCGAATGGACGGCGGACGGTCTCCTCGCGATCTTCTTCTTCGTCGCCGGCCTGGAGCTCAAACGGGAGTTCGTCGCCGGTGACCTGCGCGATCCGCGGCGGGCTGCCCTGCCGGTCGCCGCCGCGGTCGGCGGTATGGCAGTGCCCGCGCTGATCTATACGGTGGTCAACCTCGCCGCGGCCGACGGCGCGCCGCGGGGCTGGGCCATTCCGAGCGCGACCGACATCGCGTTCGCGCTCGCCGTGCTCGGCCTGATCAACACCCACCTGCCCAGCTCGCTGCGAACGTTCCTGCTCACCCTGGCGGTGGTCGACGACCTGCTGGCGATCGTGGTGATCGCGGTTTTCTACACGTCGAGCCTGCACCTGGTGCCCCTGCTGCTGGCGCTCGTGCCGCTCGCCGCCTTCGCGGTGCTGGTGCAGCGCCGGGTGCGGTCGTGGTGGCTGCTGCTGCCCCTGGCCTTGGTGACGTGGGCGCTGGTGCACGCGTCCGGGGTGCACGCCACCGTGGCCGGCGTGCTGCTCGCGTTCGCCGTCCCGGTGCGCCGCCGCGCGCCTGGCGAGGGGCCTGGGCTGGCCGAGCACTTCGAGCACCGGTGGCGCCCGTTGTCCGCCGGCTTCGCGGTGCCGCTGTTCGCCTTCTTCGCGGCGGGAGTGACGATCGCGGGCGGCGACGCGGTCACCGACCCGGTGACGATCGGCATCGTGCTGGGCCTGGTGGTGGGCAAGACCGTCGGTGTCCTGGCCTCGAGCTGGCTGGTGCAGCGCTTCACCCGCGCCCAACTCAGCGAAGGGCTGTCCTGGTGGGACGTGCTCGGCGTGGCGATGCTCGCGGGCGTGGGCTTCACCGTCTCGCTGTTGATCGGCGAGCTCGCGTTCGGCCCCGGCAGCCCCCGCGACGAAGCCGCGAAGCTGGGCATCCTCGCCGGCTCGGTGGTGGCGGCGATAGTGGCGAGCGTGGTGCTGCGCGCCCGCAACCGCCACTACCGCACGCTCGTGGAAGAGGAAGAGCGCGACGACGACGCCGACGGCGTGCCCGACGTCTACCAGCGCTGACCGCTCCCGTCAGGAAGGGAGCCTTCCTTCTTCGCCGATCAGCCGGAGCGCGTCCGCGATCGGCATCGGCGGCAGCTCGCGACCGCCGCGCAGCCGCAACGCCACCTGACCGCCGGCGGCCTCGCGCTCGCCGATCACCGCCACGTAGGGCACCCGCAGCGCCGCCGCGTCGCGGATGCGGGCCCCCAGCGACCCGCCCTCGACGTCGACGTCGACCCGCAGACCGCGCGACGCCGCCGCGGCCGAGAACGAGTACGCCGCCCCCGCGACACCCTCCGACACCGGCAGCACCCGCACCTGCACCGGCGCGTACCAGACCGGGAACGCACCCTCGTGCGCCTCGATCAGGTAACCGAACAGCCGCTCCATGCTGCCCACCAGGCTGCGGTGCACGAGAACAGGCCGTTGCCGCGAACCAGACGCATCCACATAGGACAAATCGAAGCGCTCCGGCTTGTCGAAATCCAGCTGTACGGTCGACAGGGTCCACTCCCGCCCCGCCGCGTCCGCCACCTGGATGTCGATCTTAGGCCCGTAGAACGCCGCGTCACCGGGCGCCTCCACATAGGACCGGTCGCCCAGTGCCGACCGCAGCAGCGACTCCGCCATCTCCCACGACTCGGGCGACCCGATGTATTTCGCGCCAGGCCCCCGCAGCGAGAGCCGCAGCGAGCTCACCCGCACGCCGAGGGCCGCATGCGCGGCGTCGACCAGGGACAGCACCGACGCCACCTCCTCGCCGACGGACGAGAGGGCACAGAAGATGTGGGCGTCGTTGAGATGGATCGCCCGGACCCGCGACAACCCGCCGAGCACGCCGGACCGCTCACTGCGGTACATGCCGCCGATCTCCGCTATCCGCAACGGCAGCTCCCGGTACGAGCGCCCGCGCGCGAGGTAGACCAGACAGTGGTGCGGACAGAGCGCGGGCCGCAGCATCAGCTCGTCGTCGGACGACAGCCGCATCGGCGGGAACATGTCGTCGGCGAAGTAGCCGAGATGGCCGGACAGCTCGAACAGCTCCCGTCGCCCCAACGGTGGCGAGTAGACGTGCTGGTAGCCGTTGCGCTGCTCGAGGTCGCGCAGGTATTCCTCGACCGCGTGCCGGGCCGCGGCGCCCGCCGGCAACCACAGCGGCAGGCCCGCACCCGAGCGTGGATCAGAATGGAAGATGCCGAGCTCACGCCCGAGCTTGCGATGGTCGATCATGGTGGCTCCTGTTGAGACGGCCGCGACGACCCCACCAACAGCACAGCCCCGGCGGAGTCGCCCGGGGCTGGATCGATGACGGTAGGGTCAGCGAGGCACGCCGGGACATCCCGGCGTCGTCGTGCGTGCTGGCCCAACCATGTCGCCAGGCTAGCGAGCCGGCCGCCCGGGACGCACCCGAATATCTCCCCGACCGACGAGGACCCCCCATGCGCACGAAGCCGGAGCTGACCTCGGCGATCCGCACGGGCCGCCGGGCCGTGCTGCTGGTCAACGCCCACTCCCGGCGGGGCCGCCGGCTCTATCCCGAGGTGCTGCGCCGGGTCGAGGCCGCCGGGTTCGAGCTGTTGGGCCGGTTCCCGATCGAGGACCCGAGACAGTTGCGCAGCAGCCTGGAGTCGGCGACGGAGCTCGGGCCGGACCTGCTCGTCGTCGGCGGCGGTGACGGCACGATCGGCGCTGCCGCCCGGCATCTGGCGCACCGCGACGTCGCGCTCGGGCTGCTGCCATTGGGCACGACCAACAACTTCGCCCGTACGCTCGGCATCCCGCTCGACCTCGACGCCGCCGTCGCCATCCTGACCGGCGGCAAGGTGATCGACGTCGACCTGGGCCTGGCCGGCGACATGCCGTTCGCCAACCACGTCGGCATCGGCCTGTCCGCCGCGATCTTCGCGACCGCCCCGCCGCGGCTCAAGAAGGTCATCGGCCGCCTCGCCTATCCCGCGACCGCGCTGGCCCTGCTCACCCGCCACCGGGCGATGCGGGTGACCGTGCGCACCGACGGCCGGTCGCACGACTACGTGACCCATCAGCTCTACGTCGCCAATGGCGGGTTCCACGCCGGCCGCCCGATCACCGCCGACGCCGACGCCGACGACCGGCTGCTGGTCGCGTACCCCGTCGGCGACGCCAACCGCGCGCGGCTCCTGCGCGAGACGGCCCGCAACGCGGCGACCGGCCACCGCCGCTCCCACGGCGAGGATCCGTTCCTGGCCACCGACGAGATCCTGGTCGAGACCGACCGCCCGGTGCCGGTCGAGGTCGACGGGGAGCCGCGGGGCTACACGCCGCTGCGGATCGGCCTGGCCGCCAACGCCCTGCGCGTGATGGCCGCCACCGACACCGTCGACCGCTAGCGGACCCGGGTGATCTTCACCTCGACGCCCTGGCCGGTGTTGGGCGGGCCGGCGTAGACGCCTTTGAGGGGCGGCACATCGCCGTACTCCCGGCCGCGGCCGATCACCACGTGCCGCTCGCCGATCGGCACGCCGTTGGTCGGGTCGAAGCCCATCCACCGACCGGCCCACCATTCCACCCAGGCGTGGCTCTGGCCGACGACGGTCTCGCCGACCGGCGCGTCCGGCGTGGGGTGCAGATAGCCGGAGACGTACCGGGCCGGCACGCCCATCGATCGGAGCAGCCCGACGGTCAGGTGGCTGAGGTCCTGGCAGACGCCGCTGCGCTGCCGCCAGGCCTGCACGGCGTCGGTCTGCACACCGGTCGAACCCGCCACGTACGCCACCTCGGCGCGCACGGTCTCGCACACGGCCCGAGCGGCGGCGTGCGGCGTGCCGTGCCCACCCCGGATCTCGTCGGCCAGTGCGGTCAGCTCGTCGTCGAGCGCGGTGTGCGGGCTCGGCAGCAGCAGCTCGTGCCAACGGTCCACCGTGCCCGGGTCGGCCAGCTCGGCCCAGGTCGCGGTGGCCAGCAGGTCGCCGGGCGGCAGCGTCTCGACCACCGCGGTGGCGGTGACGGTCAACCGGTCGTGCGGCGTGTGCACGTCGAACGCGGTCACCACCGTGCCCCAGTAGTCGACGTAGCGATGGGTGCTGGCCTCGGGCCAGACCTCCACCCGCGCGTCGAGGACCGCCTGGTGCGGCTCGTCCCGTGGGGTCATCCGGGCCTCGTTGTAGGAAGCGGCGACCTGGCCGTCGTACCGGAAGCCGGTCCTGTGCTCGATCTCCAGCCGCCAGCTGTTCACGCCACCGCCCCCGTAACCCAGCTCACCGCGGAGGTCTGCCGGAAGTACCGGGTGGACACCGCCTGGTTGACCTGCGAACACGTGCGCTCCACACCGTCCAGGACGCCGGCCAGGTCGGCCAGCAGCTCGTCGACGCCCCGGAACTCGAGGTTGGTCCGGGACCGGCCGACGATCCGCTGCGCGTCCGTCGCGACGCCGGCCCGGCCCGGGCCGGGCGCCAGTTCGGTCAGGCACGACTCGGCGGTCGACAGCGCCGCGAACACCGACCGCGGGAAGAGCCGGTCGAGGAGCAGGAACTCGGCGGCGTGCCGGTCGTCGAGCGAGCCGCGGTAGGTGCGCAGGAACGTCTCCCACGCCCCGCACGACCGCAGCAGCGTCAGCCACGACGGGATCGAGCCCCCGGCCTGGACGTGGGTCGACAGCAACCGCGCCGACATGTCGACCCGTTCGACGCTGCGGCCGAGCACGAGGAACAGCCAACCCTCGTCGCGGCTCATCGTGGCGTCGGTGAGGCCGGCCAGCACGGCGCAGCGGTCGCGGACCCAACCGAAGAAGGCGTGCACGCCTTGCTGCTCCACCCGGGCGCGCGCTTCCGGCAGGGCGAGCCAGGTGGCGTTGAGGCACTCCCACATCTCGGACGAGACGGTCTCGCGGGCGCCTCGGGCGTTCTCCCGGGCCGCGGCCAGCGCGCCGGCCACCGAGCTGGGGTTGTCGGCGGCGAGCCCGAGCAGCGCGACCACGCGGGCGGCGGAGAGCGGTCCCGTGTCCGGCACCGGCGCGCCCATCACCGACAGCAGCGAGCGGCACGCGGTTTCCTCGGGCACCCACGGGTCGGCGAGCATCTGGTGCAGGTGGACGTCCAGGATGCGAGCGGTGTCCTCGGCCCGCTCGACGTAGCGGCCGATCCAGTAGAGCGACTCGGCGATCCGGCTCAGCACGGCACACCACCCGTCTGCTGCTGTTGCTGCTGCTGGGCCGAGGTGACGCCCGGCCCGGGATCGGGGCGTGGCGCCTCGGCGCTGCGGTGGGAGATCGGCGCCGGCGGCGGCTCGACGGGCGCCTGGGGAGCGGCCAGCACCCAGGTGTCCTTGGAGCCACCGCCCTGGCTGGAGTTGACCACCAGCGCACCCTCCGGCAGCGCGACCCGGGTCAACCCGCCGGGCAGCACCGTGATCCGGTCGCCGTCGTTGACCGCGAACGGCCGCAGGTCGACGTGTCGCGGCCGGAGGCGGTTGCCGATCAGCGTCGGCACCATCGAGAGCTTGACCTCGCGCTGGGCGATCCAGCCCCGCGGGTCGCGGTGGAGTGCCAGCCGCAGCTCGGCCAGCTCCGCGTCGGTGGCCTGCGAGCCGATCACGATGCCGGCGCCACCGGAGCCGTCGACCGGCTTGAGCACCAGCGTGTCCAACCGGTCCAGGACGTACGCGAGGACGTCCGGGTCGGCCAACCGGTGGGTCTCCACGTTGGGCAGCGCAGGCTCCTCGCCGAGGTAGTAGCGGATCAGCTCGGGGACGTACGTGTAGAGCAGCTTGTCGTCGGCGACCCCGTTGCCCACCGCGTTGGCGATCGTCACCTGGCCGGCCCGGGCGGCGTTCAGCAGTCCGGCGACGCCGAGGATCGAGTCGGACCGGAACTGCACCGGATCGAGGAACTCGTCGTCGATCCGCCGGTAGATCACGTCGACACGCTGTTCGCCGGCCGTGGTGCGCATCGCCACCTGGTTGCCGGCGCAGATCAGGTCGCGCCCTTCGACCAGCTCGACGCCCATCTCACGGGCCAGCAGCGCATGCTCGAAGTACGCCGAGTTGTGGACACCCGGTGTGAGCACCACCACGGTGGGCTCGCGCACCCCGGCGGGCGCCGCGGCGCGCAGGGCGCCCAGGAGCTGGCTGGGGTAGGACTCGACCGGCCGGATCCGGGTGGAGGCGAACACCTCCGGCAGCACGTGGCTCATCGCCCGCCGGTTCTCCATCACATAGCTGACCCCGGACGGCACCCGCACGTTGTCCTCGAGCACCCGGAACGCCCCGGCCTCGTCGCGGATGAGGTCGACGCCGGCGACGTGCACGCGTACGCCGTTGTGTGGCTTGATGCCCACCGCCTCGCGGTGGAAGTGCGCGCTGGTCACCACGACGGCCCGTGGCACGACACCGTCGGCCAGCACCTCGCCGGCGCCGTAGACGTCGGCCAGGAACGCCTCCAGCGCCCGGATCCGTTGCGCTACACCGCTTTCGACCACCGCCCACTCGGCCGCTGTGATGATCCGAGGCACGATGTCGAGCGGGAACGGCCGTTCGACGCCCTTGAGCGCGAACGTGATGCCCTGGTCCAGGAAGGCGCGCGCCAGCACGTCGGCCCGCACGCCGAGGTCGGCGCTGGACAGCGGCTGGAGGGTGGCGTGCAGCGTCTCGTAGCTTTCCCGTGGCATCCCCGCCGCGGCGAACATCTCGTCCCAGCCCGGGCCCAGCCGATAGTCCTCGAACAGGTCCGCCATGGGCGCACGCTACGCCGCGGTCGTTGCGGCTCTGTAACACCAAGGGCCGTCGGCACGGGACCTGCCGACGGCCCAGCGGGTGGCGGCCCGGCACACCAGGAACGGGGGACCCGACGTGCCGGACCGCACATTTCCACGGTACGCCGCCAGCACTCCGACGTCTGTAGGGTCGAATGCCGGACAGCGGCATGGTGCCGCTGGTCAAGTGCCCCCCATCTGGGCTTTTCGGAAACTATCCTGAGCCCGGCGGGGATGGAGGGTGGGGCGGATGGCGGACGTGCTCGGCACGGTGACGTCTCCCGTGTCCGCTTACCTGTTGCTGCTCGGCCTGCTGATCGTCGACGCCTTCGTGCCGGTGATCCCCACCCAGGCCATCATGATCACAGGCGGGGCGCTGACCGCATACGGACACCTGAGCCTGCCCACCACGATCGCGGTCGGCGCGCTCGGCGTCATCGTCGGCGACTGGGCCTGCTATCTGTTGGGCCGGTCCACCCACCACCGCACCGGGTTGATCGCCCGGCTGCGGCAGCGCTGCGGCATCCAGACCGACGACGTCGCCAAGTCGGCGGCGGCCCCCACCGGCAAGGCCCGGCGGGCCGCCCGCAAGCTGACCCGCGGGCTGCGCGAGCCCGGGCCGGTCGTCATCCTGATCTGCCGGTTCGTGCCCGGTGGCCGGATGGCCGCGTGCTTCTCGGCCGGCCGCGCCCGCTACCCCTACAAGCACTTCACGCTCTACCAGGCGCTGGCCGCGGTGGGCTGGGCCACCTACGGCACGCTGGTCGGCCACCTCGGCGGCGCGGCGCTCACCTCGTCGGGGTGGCGCCTGATCGTGGTGGCGGTGATCGCCGCGGTCGTGTTCGCGGGCGCCGGCTGGGGGCTGGCCCTGTGGAAGCCGGCGGCCCTGCGCAGCCAACCCCAACCGGCGCCGCTGGACGCTACTCCAGTTCGTGCAGCATCAGCTGACGCGCCGCCTCAGTGATCGACCCCGACAGCGAGGGATAGATCGTGATGGTGTGCGCGAGCTGGTCGACGGTCATGTTGTTCTCGACCGCCAGCGTGATCGGCAGGATCAGCTCCGACGCCTTGGGCGCCACCACCACGCCGCCCACCACCTGACCGCTGGCGGGCCGGCAGAACAGCTTGACGAAGCCGTCGCCCAGGTCGGCCATCTTCGCCCGGGCGTTGCCGCCCAAGGTCAGCATCACCTCGCGGGCCGGCACCCGCCCCGCGTCGACGTCGTTCTGGCTGACCCCGACGGTCGCTAGCTCCGGGTCGGTGAAGACGTTGGCCGCGACGGTGCGCAGCCGCAGCGGCTGGACCGCCTCGCCCAGCGCGTGCCACATCGCGATGCGGCCCTGCATCGCCGCCACGCTGGCCAGCGGCAGGACGCCGGTGCAGTCGCCGGCCGCGTAGATCCCCGGGACGTTGGTGCGGGAGACCCGGTCGACGGTGACGTAGCCGCCCTTGGCCACCGCCACGCCGTATTCCTCCAGCCCCAGACCCTCGGTGTTGGGCACGGAGCCGACCGCGATCAGGGCGTGCGAGCCGGTGACCGTGCCGCCGCCGCTCAGCTCCACCTCGACGCCGTCGGCGGTGCGCCGCACCGCGTTGCCCCGGGAGTTGTTGAGTATCGTCATGCCCCGCGAGCGGAAGACCCGCTCGATGGCCTGCGCGGCGTCCGCGTCCTCGTGCGGCATCACCCGGTCGCGGCTGGAGACCAGCGTCACGCGTACGCCCATCGCCAGGTAGGCGCTGGCGAACTCGGCGCCGGTCACGCCCGAGCCGATCACGATCAGGTGCTCGGGCAGCTCCGGGAGGTCGTAGAGCTGGCGCCAGTCGAGGATCCGCTCGCCGTCGGGCGTCGCCGTCGGCAGCACGCGCGGGGTGGCCCCGGTCGCGATCAACACCGTGCTGGCATCGACCGCGTACGGCGCGTCACCACTCGCCGGTGTGACCTCGACCCGATGGGTGTGACCCAACGTGTCAGCGCCAAGCCGGGCTGTGCCCGCCACGAAGGTGACGCCCGCCTTGACGAGCTTGTTGTGAATGTCGCTCGACTGGGCCTGGGCCAGGTTTTTCACCCGCGCGTTGACCGCCGCGGCATCGACCGTCACGGCGTCGAGCCCACCGGAGTGGACGCCGAAGCGCTCGGTGTCACGGTAGGCCGTCACCACGTCTGAGCTGGCAATAAAGGTCTTTGAGGGCACGCAGTCCGACAGCACGCAGGCGCCGCCGGCGCCCTCCGCCTCGACGACGGTCACGTCGGCGTCGAGCTGCGCGGCGACCAGCGCTGCCTCGTAGCCAGCCGGGCCGCCACCCACGATAACGATTCGTGTCACGTGTCGTATTCTCCACCACCGGCCAACCGGGCTATCGTCATCGCCGTGCGTCATTACGCCGCGTACGGCTCAAACCTCGATCCCGCCCGAATGCGTGCTTACTGTCCGCATTCGCCGATGGTGGGCACCGGCTGGCTCGAAGGCTGGCGTCTCACCTTCGCGGGCGAAGACGTCATCGGGTGGGAGGGCGCGGTCACCACGATCGTCGAGTCACCCGGCGACCGGGTCTTCGTCGCGCTCTACGACGTCCACCCGTGGGATGCCGCCCAGCTCGACGAGGTCGAGGGGGTGACCGGTGAGACCTACCGCAAGCTGCACCTGCGCGCGGTCACGCTGGAGGGCGACCAGACGGTCTGGGTCTACGTCTTCAACGGCTACGAGGGCGGCCTGCCGACGGCGTGGTATCTCTCCGAGATCGCCAACGCCGCCCAGAAGGCCGGCGCCCCCGACGACTACGTCAACGAGCTCCGCGGCCGCCCCACCAAGACCGCGACGCCAGAGGTCTAGGCCGCCGCGATCTGCTGTTCGAAGATGTCGGCCTCGTAGATCGGGGTCATGCCGGCGGCGAGGTAGACGTTGGCCGCCCCGGTCGGGCTGGACAGGTCGACGCCGAGACCGGCCTGGGTGCGGCCCTTGGCGGCGTAGACCGCGAACGCGTGCCGCAGCAGCGCGCCTCCGACCCCGCGCCGGCGGAACTCCCGCAGCACGGTGAGGTTCTTGATCCAGCCCTCGTTCTGCTCGAGCATCTGGTCGGACGACATCAGGATGCCGGCCGGCACGCCGTCGACCTCGGCGACGAACCACTCGTCCCAGGCCACCGAGCTCAGCTTGTCGACGGAGGTCCGCCAGGCGTCGTAGTCGCGCGGCTGGTAGTCGTAGGCGTCGCGGAAGCCCGTGTCGTAGACCCGGTGGAACAGGCGCATGTCCGCCTCGTCGTCCGGCCGCACCAGCCGGATCGTCACGCCGTCGGGCAGCTCCGGGGGCCGGATCTGGCCATCAAGCTGGCGGCGCATCCGGGCGTAGCGCTTGACGAACGTGAACCCGCGCGCCTCGATCTCGGCGACGTAGTCGCGCTCGGCCGGCAGCGCGCCGGCCTTGGCGGTCACCGTGGCGAAGCCGCGCTCGGTGGCCCGCTCCGCCACCCGGCGCACCACCAGGTCGAGCAGCGGCGCCCGGCCCGGCGCCCCGCCGTCGGGGTGCACGTAGACCTCGACGAACTCGCTGTCGCCGCCGTTCTCGTTGTCGATGTAGGCCCAGCCGCCGAGCCGGCCGTCGGGCAGGTAGGCCAGCCAGAGGTCCTTTGCCGGGTCGACGTGCGGCGAGGTGAGCGCGGCCCGGATGTCGTCTTCGCCGGTCTCCGGCTCGCCGGTGGCCGCGATGTCGCTCGCCCGCATCAGCTCCAGGATCGCCGGCAGGTCGTCGAGGGTGGGCCGGCGCGTGGTCCAGCCGTCGGGGAACGTCACCCGGAGGTTGTCTCACATCGCCGGGCGTCGACGCGAGTGAATTAGGCGCGGGCGGCGCCGTCCGGGTCCGGCTCGGTGCGCGCCGGACGGATGCCCTTGCGCGCGCTGTCGAGCAGGCCGAGCAGCTCGATCCGCTCCTCCAGGGTGAGCGCCGCGTACGCCGACGCCGCGATCCGGTCCGTCACCGCCTCGGCCCAGACCCGGCGGCGGAGCAGCGGACCGACACCGGGGTACGGCGGCTGCCAGCCCCACGCCACGGCCCCCGCCTCGCCTTCCGGTCCGGAGATGATCGCCTCCAGCGGGCTCAGCCCGCTCGCCCGCACGGCCAGCAGGTGCGCGCCGCCCCGATGCTCCCGCAGCAGGTGCAGCAGCACCGCCGCCTGGGCGCCCGGCCGGTCGTCGGGCACCGGCATGGCCCGCCAGGCGGCGAACAGCGGCAACGCGGACGCGTCGGCGTGCAGCACCACCCGCTGCGTCAGCTCGACCAGGCGCTCGACCCGGGGGAAGTCGCCGAGCTGCTCGACGCCCCACCGGCAGCACTCGGCCAGGTGCACGGCCGCGACCTCGGGCGGCGGCAGCACCCGGCGGGCGCCGTCCCAGCCGTCGGCCACCGCCTCGGGCGCGATGAAGCCGAGCGCCGCCGCGACCGTGTCGGGCCGCACGTCACCGAGCGCGCCACCCCGACCGGCCACGTAGAACGCCCAACCGGAGAGCCCGAGCTGGCGGGCGCGGCGCAAGGTCCGGGGGCACTCGGCGTACGCGCCACCGAGCTCCACCACCACCTCCCGCGACGCCTGCGCGGTCTGCTCCGGGGTCATTCGTCCTCGTCCAAAGCCTCGATGACCGCCTCGACCTCGCCGACGCGGCGGCGGGCCTGGGTGGCGGCGCGTTCGGCCGCCTTGCGGGCCGCCCGGAGCTGGCCGAGCGCGGCGTCGGCGTCGGCCCGGGCCCGCTCGGCCGCCTGCAGGGCCGCCTCCGCCCGTTCGACCGCCGCCACGCCGTCGGCCTCGGCCTTGGTGGCCTTGTCGAGCTCCTTGGCGGTGCTCTTCTCCTCCGTCTGCGCCGCGTGCAGCTCCCGCTGCGCCGCCCGCTTCTGGGCCGCGCGCTCCGCCTCGGCGGCCCGCTTCGCGCCGCGGCCGTCCTCCTCGGCCGGCGCGGGCTCGGGCGGCTCGTCGGTAACGAGCCGGAGCTGCGGACGGGGCACCTCGCCGAACCCGGCGTAGCTGGCGGCCCGGACCAGCCGGCCCGAGCGCAGCTGCTCGGCGACCTCGGCGTCGGAGACCGCGGCGGTCAGGGTGGCCTCGACGTCGGCGACCGGCAGCTTGCCGCGGTTGCCCGGGTCGGCCTTGGTGGCCAGCGACACCGCCTCTTTGACCAGCGCGTTGACCGCGTCCCGGCGCTGTCTGGTCAGCTCGCGCAGGGCGTCGCCCTTCAGCTCGCGCTGGGCCGACCGCAGCGCGGCCGAAAGCTCCACGAGCTGGTCGATCAGCTCCGGCTTGCGGATCGCCAGGAGGTTGACGACCCAGGCGGCGACGGTGGGCTTGCGCAGCTTGCCCAGCTGCTTGGCGCGGTCCTTCTGGCCGGCCGCCTTGGCCTCCGCCACCAGGTCGTCGCGGGCCGCGATGAACCCGTCCGGCGGTGCGGTGTAGAGCTCGACGACCGGGTCAGGCATCGACGCTCGTACCCGGGGCCAGGCGCTGGTAGTCGACCTTGAGCAGGCGCCCGAGGACGCCGTCGACGAGCTTGCCGCCGGCGTCGTTGACGATCCCGTCGTGCAGCGCGAACGCCCGGCGCGGCGCGACCGCCCGCACGAAGTCGACCGACTCGCTGATCTTCAACCAGGGCGCCGACACCGGCACGAAGAGCGTCTCGACGCGGGCTCCCTCGGGCACGTCGAACGAGTCGCCGGGGTGATAGAGCGAGTCGTTGACCAGGAAGCCGAGGTTGGCGATCCGCGGGATGTCGGGATGGATCTCGGCGTGTACGCCGCCGAACGCGCGCACCGGCATCCCGGCGGCCGAAAAGGACTGTCCGGTCTCGACGGTGGTGACGACGTCGCCGAGCGCGGTGAGCTTGGCGGCCACGTCGGAGTTGGTGTGGACGGTGACGTTGGAACGCTTGCTCAGCGCGTCGGCCACGGCGTCGACGTCGAGGTGGTCGGGGTGCTCATGTGTGATCAGCACGGCGTCGACACCGTCGAGCGCGGCCCGCTCGGTGAAGCTGCCGGGATCGATGACCAGCACGGCGCCGTCCTGCTCGACGCGTACACAGGAATGGCCGAACTTGGTCAGTCGCATCTCGTGACCCCCTGGCTGCCGAATCGTGATGTCCCCTGGCGAGTCTGCCGGAACCGGCGTGCGCACGCGGCACGTCTGACCGACGAACTCGCGGACGAATTCGGAGGGGACTGATATGGGCAGCGTACGACGGGGGCGGGCGCTGGCCGCGCTCGCGGCCGGTGGGCTCGCGGCTGGGCTGGCCCTGGCCGGTTGCAGCGGCGCCGAGGATTCGGGCAGCAGCGGCGCCGCGGAACCCATGGCCGCCAGCGACGGCGGCACGCGGGACAACGCGGCGGTCGCCCCGGGCGCCGGCCGCGACGCCAGCGCGCCGGAGGCCAAGGCGGCCGAGGGCGGGTCGGCTGCGCAGCAGGCCCAGGGCGGAACACCCGCCGAAAAGCTTGCGGTCGACCAGCGTCAGATCATCTACACCGGGTCGATCACGATCCGGGTGGAGAACGTCGAGCGCACGGCGGCCGAGATCACGTCGTCGGTCACGGGCGCCGGCGGCTTCGTCGGGGGCGACAAGCGCACCGACGACGGCGGCCGGTCCGAGGCGGTGCTCACGCTGCGGGTGCCGGCCAACCGGTTCACCGCGGTCGTCGACGAGATCGCCGGCAAGGGCACCGACGACCGGCGCGAGATCAGCACCGAGGACGTGACGGAGGACGTCGTCGACCTCGACGCCCGCATCACCACCCAGCGCGCCCGGGTGGAGAGCGCCCGCCGCCTGCTGGCCCAGGCCAAGACGATGAACGAGCTGGTCTCCCTGGAGAACGAGCTCGGCCGGCGCGAGGCCGACCTGGCGTCGCTCGAGGGCAAGAAGCGGCGGCTCGACGACCTCACGGCGCTGTCCACGATCACCGCGACCCTGCTCGGCCCCCAGGCGCAGGCGCCCGCGCTCCCGCCGGACGACGACGACACGGGCTTCATGGCCGGCCTGCGCGGCGGCTGGAACGCGTTCGTGGCCACGCTGGGCGTCGTGCTGACGGTGCTGGGCGCGCTGATCCCCTGGCTCGTGCTGGCCGGCCTGGGTCTGCTCGCCTTCTGGTGGGTGCGACGGCGCCGGCCCCGGCCCGCGGTCGCGCTGGCCGGACCGACGATACCGACCCAGCCGGCGCGGGCCGACGAGCCGGAGCGGGAGGACGCTTAGAAGGTGCCGGCGGCGAGGGCGGCCAGCGCGGTGTGCACCATGACGCGCACGCCGTAGCCGATCGCCCGCTCGTCGACGTCGAACGTGGACTGGTGGATGTCGGGCTTGACCTCCGCGCCCTGCGGCGTGGTGCCGAGCCGGATCATCGCGCCGGGCACCTGCTCGAGATAGAAGGCGAAGTCTTCGCCACCCATGCTGATCTCGGCCTCGACCACCCGGTCGGGGCCGAGGGCGGCGCCGGCCGCGCCGGCGACCACCGCGGTGGCCATCCGGTCGTTGATCACCGGCGGCACGCCGCGGGTGTAGGTGATCTCCACTTCGGCGCCGGTCGCGGCCACGACGTCGCGGATCAGCTTGGTGATCAGCTCGGGCGCCTCGCGCCAGGCCTCGCGGTTGAGGATGCGGACCGTGCCCTTGAGGTTTGCCTCGGCCGGGATGGCGTTGTAGGCCTCGCCCGCGTGCGCCCGGCCCCAGACCATCGAGACGCCGGCCCGCGCGTCGACGCGGCGGTCGAGCAGCGACGGCACGTCGACGATCACGCGGCCCATGGCGTGCACGAGGTCGGTGGTCAGGTGCGGGCGGGCGGTGTGGCCACCCGTGCCGCGCAGGTTGACCTCGATCGTGTCGGCGGCCGCGGTGAACGGGCCCGAGCGCACGCCGACCAGGCCGACCGGCAGCTGCGGCGCGCAGTGCAGCGCGTAGACCGCGGCGACGTCCTTGAGACCGCCGGCGGTGATCACCTCGGGGGCGCCGGACGGGATGCACTCCTCGCCGGGCTGGAACAGCAGGCGGACCCGGCCGGGCAGCTCGTCGCGCTCGGCCAGCTGGGCCAGCGCCAGGCCGGTGCCGAGCAGGATCGTGGTGTGCACGTCGTGGCCGCAGGCGTGGGCCACACCGTCGACGGTGGACCGGTAGGGCACGTCCTTGCCGTCCGGCAGCGGCAGCGCGTCGAGATCGGCCCGCAGCGCGATCACCCGGTCGCCCTCGCCGACGTCGCAGATCACGCCATTGCCCTTGGGCAGCAGGCGCGGCGTCAGGCCGGCGACGGCCAGCTCCCGGGCGACCAGGGAAGCGGTCTCGAACTCCTGGTGGGACAGCTCCGGGTGGGCATGGATGTGACGACGTACGGCTACGAGTTCGGCGCCCCGCGCGGCAAGCCAGCGGTCGAGCTGACCTGGAAGGGGGTCGGCGCCCGGGGGCGTCTCCGGCCAAGCTGACGCCAGCGGGCTGCTGTCGGGCGGCAGCGTCAACGCACTCGTCACGTGAAAATCTCGATCACTCTGGGCGGAAAGGGACTCGGCTAGCCTAGACCTCCGACGGTGACGCTGCGCAACATCATTACGGTAGTGATCGGATCGCGCAGGGTCACGAAAGCCCTGGTAGGAGCGTTCGTCGAGTGGCGGGGTCGCGTCGGCGGGCGCATTGAAACCTGCCAACTGTCCCACACCTCCTACAACGCGTGATGGTGGCGGTGGACACGGGCACACCGCTGATCGCGCGGGAAATCCGGTTATCTGGTCATCAATCTACCCGGCGGATGGTCACCTTGCCGGGTGAGACCACTTACGCTGACACGTTCTGGGTCGTCGCAGCCGCACACCTGGTCCGGCAGATCTTGGTCGCTCTGAGTAACCGTGCAGTTCCAGTGCGAGTTTAACGCACCGTAACAAGGCGTCCGGTCAGAACCTCTCGACCGGGTGGTAGACACCCCATACCTCGCGAAGAGCGTTGCAAACCTCGCCAACCGTGGCGTACGCCCGCAGGGCCTCGCGCATCGGGTAGAGCACGTTGTCGGTGCCGGCCGCCGCGCGCTTGACGGCCGCCAGGGCCTGCTCGACCGCGGCACCGTCGCGCGCGTCCCGGATCGCCGCGAGCCGCTTCGCCTGGGCCGCCTCGATCGCCGGGTCGACCCGCAGCGGCTCGTAGGGCTCCTCCTCGGCGATCCGGAAGCGGTTGAGCCCGACCACCACCCGGTCGCCGTTGTCGATCTCCTGCGCGACGCGGTAGGCCGAGGTCTCGATCTCGTTCTTCTGGAAGCCGGCCTCGATCGCGTCGACCGCCGACCCGTAGGACGCCACCCGCTCCATCAGGGCGGTGGCCTGCGCCTCGATCTCGTCGGTCATGGCCTCCACGACGTACGAGCCGGCGAACGGGTCGACGGTGGCGGTCAGGTCGGTCTCGTAGGCGAGCACCTGCTGGGTGCGCAGTGCCAGCCGGGCCGCCTTCTCCGTCGGCAGCGCGATCGCCTCGTCGTAGGAGTTGGTGTGCAGCGACTGCGTCCCGCCGAGCACCGCGCCCAGACCCTGCACCGCCACCCGGATCAGGTTGACCTCGGGCTGCTGGGCGGTCAGCTGCACGCCGGCGGTCTGGGTGTGGAAGCGCAGCATCATCGACTTCGGGTTCTGCGCGCCGAACTCGTCGCGCATCAGCCTGGCCCAGATCCGCCGGGCCGCCCGGAACTTGGCCACCTCTTCCAGGAGCGTGGTGCGCGCGACGAAGAAGAACGACAGGCGGGGGGCGAAGTCGTCGACGGCCAGGCCGGCCGCGATCGCCGCGCGTACGTAGTCGGCGCCGTTGGCCAGCGTGAACGCGATCTCCTGCACGGGCGTCGCGCCGGCCTCCGCCATGTGGTAGCCGGAGATGGAGATGGTGTTCCACTTCGGCACCTCCGCGCGGCAGTACGCGAACGTGTCGGCGACCAGGCGCAACGACGGCTTCGGCGGGAAGATGTAGGTCCCGCGCGCGATGTATTCCTTGAGGATGTCGTTCTGGATCGTCCCGTTGAGCGCGCTGGCCGGGATGCCCGCCTCTTCGGCGACGAGTTGGTAGAGCAGGAGCAGCACCGAGCCCGGCGCGTTGATCGTCATCGACGTCGACACCTTGTCGAGCGGGATGCCGTCGAAGAGCGTCTTCATGTCGGCCAGCGAGTCGATCGCCACGCCCACCTTGCCGACCTCGCCGTGCGCGATCGGGTCGTCGGAGTCGTAGCCCATCTGCGTCGGCAGGTCGAACGCCACCGACAGGCCCATCGTGCCGTGCTCGAGCAGCTGGTGATAGCGGGCGTTCGACTCGGTGGCGGTGCCGAAGCCGGCGTACTGGCGCATGGTCCACGGGCGCGACGTGTACATCGTCGGATAGACGCCCCGGGTGTACGGGTATTCGCCCGGCTGGCCGACCCGCTTGTCGAGGTCACCGGGGAGATCCGACTGGTCGTAGACCGGCTTGACCGGGAAGCCCGACTCCGTCTTTCGCTGCGCCATTAACGGATCCTAAGCCTCGCCGGGGGCCGTGGCCCGTGAGGGATCGGGCACAGACGGTTCGGGTCGTTCGTACCCAACGTCGATGATCCATCACAACAGGTGATGCGGTTTCCCTTATCGGGCCGGCTCCCCCAAGATAGGGAGGTTGGTAACTGGCCCTCGACCCCCCGGCGGCTTTTCAGTGACTCAGATTCCGACGTGGAGCAGCTCCGCCACCTCCGGATCCGGCAGCTCAGCACCTGGTGGGACCGCTGTCTCCAGCCGGGCGGCGCCGGGTGCGACGATCGGCGGTCGCTACTCGCTCCGGGCCGCGGTCGGCCACGGCGGCATGGGCACCGTCTGGCGCGCCAGTGATGTCCTGCTGCGCCGCGACGTCGCCGTCAAGGAGGTCGTGCTCCCGCCGGGGCTCGCTCCCAGCGACCGCGACTCGATGTACGAGCGGACGATGCGCGAGGCCCGCGCCGCCGCCGCGCTCCAGCACCCGTCGGTCGTCCAGGTCTACGACGTCGTCCACGAGAACGGCCGGCCGTGGATCGTGATGGAGCTGCTCGACGCCCGCAGCCTCGCCGACATGGTCATCGAGGACGGCCCGGTCGCGCCGCGCGCGGTCGCGAAGATCGGCATCGCCCTGCTCGGCGCGCTGGAGATCGCCCACGCCAACGGCGTGCTGCACCGCGACGTCAAGCCGGCCAACGTGCTCATCTGCGCCGACGGCCGGTGCGTGCTCACCGACTTCGGCGTCGCTCGCATGCCCACCGACGTGCAGCTCACCACGCCCGGCATGGTGCTCGGCTCGCCGCACTTCATCTCGCCGGAGCGCGCGATGGGCCAGGACTTCGGCCCGCCCAGCGACCTGTTCTCGCTCGGCGTCACGCTCTACACCGCGGTCGAGGGCCGGCCGCCGTTCGACAAGGGCGACCCGATCGAGACCATGCACGCGGTCGTCGAGGACCCGCCGGCACCGACCCACCGGGCCGGCGTGCTCAACGACGTGCTGATGGGGCTGCTGGAGAAGGACCCGGCCCGCCGCTACGACGTCGCGACCGCCCGCGGCATGCTGCGCGAGCTGCTCGCCGGCCCGCTGGCCAGCAAGGCGCCGGCGCACATGATGACCGACCCCTATGCGGTCGTGCCCGCGCAGCGCTCCCCCTGGCAGCCGCCGGCACCGCAGGCCGACAACCGGCCGACCGGCAAGATCGGCGGGCGGGCGATGCTGGCGCCGGGCGAGTCGCTCACCGATCGGCTCGGGTCCGGTCCCCCGCCGCAGGCGCCCACCGGGCCGCTGCAGGCCCCGACCGGGCAGATGCCGGCGCCGAGCTGGTCTCCGGTGCCGCCGTCCGCCCCGTCGTCCTCCTCCGGCGGCGGCCTGGCCGGGCTCAAGCGGCGCGGCGGCGATCTGGTCGAGACGGTCAAGGGCTGGCCGCGCAACCTCCAGCTGGGCGTCGCCGGCGGCCTGGCCGTCGTCCTGGTGCTCATCGGCTTCTTCGCGTTCCGCGGCGACGGTGGCGACGGCGGCACCACGCCCGTGCAGGCGGGTGGCACCTCGGCGGCCCCGTCCGCCGCGTCGTTCGCCACGCAGCGGCACACCGAGCGCGGGGTCTCCGTCAACGTCCCCAAGGGCTGGAAGAAGGCCGGCGGGGGCAAGTCGGTCTACTACGACTACATCGACCCCGAGGACTCCGGGCGCAAGGTCCGCATCCTGGTCGAGGACGTCAGCTCCAAGGCGACCGCGGCCGGGTTCCTGCAGACCGCCGAGCGCGGGCTCAAGGGCAACAGCAAGTCGTGCCCGAAGCCGTACGGTCGGGTGGAGCTGCGCGAGGGCGAGCTGGCCGGGCGCAAGTCGGGCGAGCTGGAATACACCTGCGGCGACTCGGCTCGGCACGGCGTCTGGGGCGCGGTGATCGCCGACGGGAAGGCGTACTCCTTCTTCCTGACCAGCACCGAGGAGCGGTTCGCCGACAGCAAGCCGATCTTCGACGAGATGGTGCGGTCGTTCGAGCTCACCACCGGCTGACCCGGCCGGTCCGGCCCGTGGCTCCGGCTCGTGCTATCAAAGCGGGATGACTGAGCTGGACGACCTGGCGGCCCGCGCGCGGGCCTGGCTCGCCGACGATCCCGACGACGCGAGCCGGGCGGAGCTGGCCCGGGTGCTCGACGGGCTGCCCGGCACCGCCGCCGACCTGGCCGACCGGTTCGCCGGGCCGCTGACCTTCGGCACGGCCGGGCTGCGCGGCCCGCTGCGGGCGGGACCCAACGGGATGAACCTGGCGGTGGTCACCCAGGCTGCGGCCGGGCTGGTCAACTGGCTGGGGGCCCGCGGCGCTTCCGGGCCTCTGGTCATCGGATATGACGCGCGGCACGGCTCGCGGGCGTTCGCGGAGCGGACGGCCCAGGTCGCCACCGGCGCCGGGCGCGAGGCCATGTTGCTGCCGCGTCCACTGCCGACCCCGGTGCTGGCGTACGCCGTGCGCAAGCTGGGCGCGGCCGCCGGCGTGATGGTGACGGCGAGTCACAACCCGCCGCAGGACAACGGCTACAAGGTCTACCTCGGGGCGGAGCTGGGCGGCGTTCTGGGCGCGGGCGCGCAGATCGTGCCGCCGGCCGACGCCGAGATCTCGGCCGCCATCGCGGCCGTCGGGCGCCTGTCGACCGTACCCCTGGGTGATCTGGGTGTGGTCCTCGACGACGACATTGTCGAGTCCTATGTGGAGAATGCGGCCCGGGTGGTCGACCCGGACGGGCCGCGGGATCTCGCGGTGGCCTACACGCCGTTGCACGGAGTCGGCGCGCCGGTGCTGGCGGCGGCGTTCGCGCGGGCCGGGTTCGCGCGGCCGCACGAGGTGGCGGAGCAGGCCGAGCCCGACCCGATGTTCCCGACGGTCGCGTTCCCCAACCCGGAGGAGCCCGGGGCGATCGACCGGGTGGTCGAGTTGGCCACGGTGACCGGTGCGGACATCGCGATCGCCAACGACCCCGACGCGGACCGGTGCGCGGTGGCGATCCCGGGGCCGCTGGGCTGGCGCATGCTGCGCGGCGACGAGGTGGGTGTGCTGCTCGCCGACCACCTGCAGCGGCGCGGGGTGGCCGGGCGCTATGCGACGACGATCGTCTCGTCGTCGTTGCTGTCGGAGCTGTGCGCGCGGCGGGGCGTGCCCTACGGGGCGACGCTGACGGGGTTCAAGTGGATCGTGCGGGCCGGCGAGGATCTGGCGTACGGCTACGAGGAGGCGCTGGGCTACTGCGTGGCGCCGGAGTTGGTGCGCGACAAGGACGGCATCACGGCGGCGCTGCTGGTGGCCGAGATGGCCGCGGGGTTGAAGGCGTCGCTGCGGACGATCGGTGACCGGCTCGACGAGCTCGCGGCCGAGTTCGGCGTCTACGCGACAGATCAGCTGTCGGTGCGCGTCGACGCGCTGCCGGAGATCGAGACGGCGATGACGTACATCCGGACGAAGACGCCCGGGTCGCTGCTCGACGATCCGGTGATCGCGGTCGAGGACATGGCGCCGGAGAACGACGTCCTGATCCTGCGCACCGAGTCGGCCCGGGTGGTGGTGCGGCCGTCCGGGACGGAGCCGAAGCTGAAGGCGTATCTCGAGGTGGTCGAGCCCGTGGTCGACGGTGACGTGGGCGCGGCGCGGGAGCGGGCGGCGGCGTCCGTGCGGGCGTTGCGCACCGAGACGGCGGCGGCTCTCGGGATCTGGTGATCTAGAGCCGCCAGACCCAGGCGCCGCCGATGTCGTCCGGGATCTCGCCGGTGAGGTCGACTACCAGCAGCCGGAGTTGGCCCGCGTTGGTCTCTGTCTGTGGCAGGACCAACGCGTCGGCGCGCCAGAACGTCAGGTCGTCGGTGAACTTGGCGCGGGTCTCGTCGGTGACCGGCGGCAGGTCGCCGGAGCGGCTCGTCTGGTCGAACAGCGCCGTGGTGAAGCGGGTCGGCGCGTTGAAGATGGCGCGGTTGTCGGAGCCCTCGGTCGCGGGGCCCAGGAAGTAGCCGCCGGCGATCGCGAATCCGATCTGGGCCTGGGCGGCCCAGCGCATGCCGTCGAGGTAGATGTTGTCGGTCACCGGCACGAACACGAGCGCGCGCCCGTCGGTGGCGTAGTCGCGCCAGAGGCCGGCCGTGACGAACGCCGGAGTCGGCGCCACGTCCGTGGTCGGGATCGCCTTGGGGGCGAGCGGGATGAGCGCGGCCAGGACGGCGGCGGCGGTCAGCGCGCGGATCGTCTTGGTGACGGGGGGCCGGCGGCCGCGGCCGAGCTCGAGGGCGCGGCCGGCGCCGACGGTGAGCAGGGCGGCGGCCACCGGGACGACGATCAGGGAGAGCCGGGTCGGCACGACCGAGTTGAAGATCGGGAGGTTCTCCAGCCACCGCCACGGGCCGTCGACGCCGGTGTCGTCCTGGTCGATCATGATGCGCGGGCCCAGCGAGAGCGCGGTGAAGACGAAGCCGGTGACGACCAGCGCCCACGTCGTGCGCCGGCGCCAGGTGAGCACGACGGCGATCAGGCAGACGATCAGCAGTGGCCAGCCCAGGAAGCTGTTCTCCTCGGCCGGGCCCTGCGTGAGCCGCTCGGCCTCGGCGGTGCTGCCGGCGATCGACAGCCGGGCGAAGGCCGGGTAGGCGGCCAGGTCGGTGCTCACGTCCTTGACCGCCGTCGGGACGCCGCGGTAGCTCTGCGGGCCGAAGAACTGGACCCAGAGCGGGTACGCGAGCAGCGCGGCGGCCAGCACGATCGCGACGGCGAGCCCGCCGAGGAAGCTCGGGACGCGCTCCTTGACGGCCCGCGGATTGAAGATCACGTAGCAGAGCACGAAGACGAAGATCCCGAGGGCGGTGTAGAGCAGCACCTCCTCGTTGACGAAAGCCTGGTAGGTGACCAGGATCCCCAGCCAGATCCCCCGCCGGATCGCGCGGCCGGGCCGGCCGAGCCGGATGACCGCGACGACCAGCCAGGGCACCACGAACTGCGCGGTCCAGTTGACGTGCCCCTGCGCGTGGCTGACCATCCCGGGCGCGAACCCGCAGAGCGCTCCGCCGGCGAAGGCGACCAGCCGGTTGCCGGTGCCGAGGTGGCGACTGAACGCCCAGTACCAGCCGAACGCGGTGCCCGCGAGCCCGATCACCAGCAGCACGGCGAACGCGGCCTGCGGCCCGACGAACAGGGTGATCGGCGACATGGGGATGCCCAGCCCGAGCACCGACGTGTTCGCCATGAGATTGACGCCGTCGGGCATGTTCAGCGACTTGGTGGTGAAGGGATAGATCCCGTGCTCGGCCACCTGGCCGCCGTGGGCGAGCACCCATTGGAAGAAGACGTGGTCCTGTGGGTTGACTGCCGGGGTGGCCGTGCCGAGGTCTCCCCAGAAGCCGCTGGTCACGGCGAACGCGGCCCCGAGGTAGAGCACCGCCACGGCGACCGTGACGGCCGGACCGACCCAGGCCGGAGTGATCCGCTGCACCCCACCGGGCGAAACGGGGTCACTTACGGCAGACGCCACGATTTCACAGCGTAGTGGGGCGGTCGCTGTCCGATGTCACCATCGCCCGCGCCCACAGCGACTTACCAGCGACGCGCACACCCGCGATGCCTGCGGCCTGGGCATTGCCAGGGCCTCGTCGGGCGCCGGCTTGGTCGACTGGGCGAGCAGGGCGGTTAGTGGGTGACCGGGCGGGGGGTGCCCAGGGCCGCCTGGATGGCTTTGCCGAGGGCGATGACGACCAGGGCGACCGACGGGCGGACTGTCGACTGGTCGAGGCTGACGCCGCCGGAGAAGCCGGCGCCGCTGGCAATGCGTTCGAGCTTCTCGTGGGCGGTCGCGGCTTCCTCGCCGGTCAGGCCCAGCGCGGCCTCCATGCGGGTGGCGGCGATCAGGGTCGCCAGGGCGGCGGTGCGCTCGTCGGTGGCGCCCTCGCCGGCCAGGGCGGCGGCCAGGCGGCCGCGGGTCTCGTTCTCGACCGTCGCGTCGACCGAGGGGTAGCGGTGGACGTGGATGAAATCGAGCTCGACCTCGTCGACGTCGCGGATCACGCCCCGGTTGACCAGGTCCGTGAGGATGCGGTCGCGCAGCTTGTGGCGAAGGCGCTGGAGCCACGACGCGGGCGTGTGGGGCACGTCTGACTCGATCTTGGAGAGGACGGCGTCGGCCACGGGCACGCCGGTCGGTGTCGAGTCGACCACCACGATGTTGCCGTCCGCGTACGCGATCCGGCCCGCGAGGGCCAACTCCACCAGCACTGCCGCGGCCATGCCGAGGTCGAGCCCGATGCGCGAACCGGTCGCTTTTCCGGACTCGTTGTCGTATGCGAGCAGCAACAGCTCCTCGGCGATGGGAACAGTGGTCATGGCCCGGAACGGTAGCCGCTTCGCGCCCGCGCCGCACTCACTGGTCGTCCATGCGTCAAAATCGGGGCATTCCACCGAACTGCCGGTCGCCGGCGTCGCCCAGGCCGGGCACGATGTACATCTTCTCGTTGAGCTGCTCGTCGACCGAGGCCGTCACGAGGCGCAACGGCAACCCGGAGCGCTCCAGCCGGGCAATGCCTTCTGGGGCGGCCAGCACACAGATCACGGTGATGTCGGTGCAGCCGCGGTCGGCCAGCAGGCGGCAGCAGTGCTCGAGCGACCCGCCGGTGGCCAGCATCGGGTCGAGGACCAGCACCGGGATGCCGGACAGGACAGCGGGCAGTGACTCCAGGTAGGCGCGCGGCTCGAAGGTCTCCTCGTCGCGGGCCAGGCCGACGAAGCCCATGGACGACTCGGGTAGCAGCGCCAGCGCCGAGTCGGCCATGCCCAGCCCGGCGCGTAGGACGGGGACGAGCAGCGGCGGGTTGGCCAGCCGGATGCCCTCGGTCGGCGCGACCGGGGTCTCGATGGCGTAGCTCTCGGTCGGGAAGGCGCGCGCCGCCTCGTAGACGAGCATGGTGGTGAGCTCGTGCAGCGCCGCCCGGAAGCTGCCGGGCTCGGTGCCCTTCTCCCGCATCGCGGTCAGGCGCGTCGCGGCGAGGGGATGGTTGATTACTTGTACGTCCACGGTTGGTCAACGTACCGGTAGGGCGAGATCTGTGGGCGGGCCTGTGGACAGCCGCCCGCCTGTGGATAACTCCGCGCGCTCTGGCGGCACCCGTACACTCGTGCGCATGACAGCGACGACGGCGTCGGACCTGTCCTCAGTAACAAGCTCCGACGCGGCCCTTCGGACATTTCTGCACGGTCTGCCCGGGGTCGACCAGGTTGGCGCGGAGCAGCGCGCCGCGATGCTCGGCACCCGGTCGATCAAGACGACCGCCAAGGCCTGGGCGATCGACCTGGCGATCCGCATGGTCGACCTGACCACGCTGGAAGGCGCCGACACCCCCGGCAAGGTCCGCGCGCTGTGCGCGAAGGCGCGACGGCCCGACCCGGCGGACCCGACCTGCCCGCCGGTGGCCGCGATCTGCGTCTACCCGGCGATGGTCCCGGTCGCCGCCGAGGCGCTGGCCGGCTCCGGCATCCACACGGCCAGCGTCGCGACCGCCTTCCCCTCCGGCCAGGCGCCGCTCGAGGTCAAGCTGGCCGACACGAAGGCCGCCGTCGCGGCGGGCGCCGACGAGATCGACATGGTGATCAACCGGGGCGCGTTCCTGGCCGGCCGCTACCTCGAGGTCTTCGAGGAGATCGCCGCCGTCAAGCAGGCCTGCGGCGACGCCCACCTCAAGGTCATCCTCGAGACCGGGGAGCTGGCCACCTACGACAACGTCCGCCGGGCCTCGTGGATCGGCATGCTGGCCGGCGGCGACTTCATCAAGACGTCGACGGGCAAGGTCCCGGTCGCGGCGACACTGCCGGTGACGCTGGTGATGCTCGAGGCGGTGCGCGACTTCCGCGACCTGACCGGGCGCCAGGTCGGCGTCAAGCCGGCGGGCGGCATCCGCACCACCAAGGACGCGATCAAATACCTGGTGGTGGTCAACGAGACCGCCGGCGACGACTGGCTCGATCCCGACTGGTTCCGGTTCGGCGCCTCGACGCTGCTCAACGACCTGCTGATGCAGCGCACCAAGCTCACGACCGGGGTCTACTCCGGTCCCGACTACTTCACGCTGGACTGACGATGTTCGAATACGCCCCCGCCCCCGAGTCCCGCGCGGTCGTCGACATCAAGCCGTCCTACGGGCTGTTCATCGACGGTGCCTTCGTCGACCCGACCGACGGTGCGAGCTTCAAGACGATCAATCCCGCCTCCGAAGAGGTCCTGTCCGAGATCGCCGAGGCCGGCCCGGCCGACGTCGACCGCGCGGTGGCGGCGGCCCGCTCCGCGTACGACAAGGTCTGGTCGAAGATGCCGGGCCGTGATCGGGCGAAATATCTCTACCGGATCGCCCGGATCATCCAGGAGCGCGGCCGCGAGCTGGCCGTCCTGGAGTCGCTCGACAACGGCAAACCGATCCGCGAGTCCCGCGACGTCGACATCCCGCTGGTCGCGGCGCACTTCTTCTACTACGCGGGCTGGGCCGACAAGCTCGAGCACGCCGGGTTCGGCCCGTCGCCGCGCCCGCTCGGCGTCGCGGCCCAGGTCATCCCGTGGAACTTCCCGCTGCTGATGCTGTCCTGGAAGATCGCGCCGGCGCTGGCCGCCGGCAACACGGTGGTGCTCAAGCCGGCGGAGACCACACCGCTGACCGCGCTGCTGTTCGCCGAGATCTGCCAGCAGGCCGAGCTGCCGCCGGGCGTCGTCAACATCGTCACGGGCGCCGGCGAGACCGGTCGGGCGCTGGTCGAGCACGACGGCGTCAACAAGATCGCGTTCACCGGCTCGACCGAGGTGGGCAAGGCGATCGCCCGCGCCGTGGCCGGCTCGCGCAAGAAGGTCACGCTCGAGCTGGGTGGCAAGGCCGCCAACGTGCTCTTCGAGGACGCGCCGATCGACCAGGCGGTCGAAGGCATCGTCAACGGCATCTTCTTCAACCAGGGCCATGTCTGCTGTGCGGGCTCGCGGTTGCTGGTGCAGGAGTCGGTCTACGAGCCGGTGCTGGCGTCACTCAAGCGGCGGATGGCGCGGCTGCGGGTGGGCGACCCGCTCGACAAGAACACCGACATCGGCGCGATCAACTCGGCGGCTCAGCTCGAGCGCATCCGCACGCTGTCCGACATCGGCGGCGAAGAGGGCGCCGAGCGGTGGTCGCCGCCGTGCGAGCTACCCGACCAGGGGTTCTGGTTCGCCCCGACGATCTTCACCGGCGTGACCCAGGCGCACCGCATCGCGCGCGAGGAGATCTTCGGCCCGGTGCTGTCGGTGCTGACGTTCCGCACCCCCGCGGAAGCGGTGGAGAAGGCCAACAACACGCCCTACGGGCTGTCGGCCGGCGTCTGGACAGAGAAGGGCTCCCGGATCCTCTGGATGGCCGACCGCCTGCGGGCCGGTGTGGTCTGGGCCAACACGTTCAACAAGTTCGACCCCACGTCGCCGTTCGGCGGCTACAAGGAGTCCGGCTACGGCCGTGAAGGCGGTCGCCACGGGCTGGAGGCATACCTCGATGTCTGACGCACGCGTGGCGGTCCGCAAGACCTACAAACTGTTCATCGGCGGCAAGTTCCCGCGCAGCGAGTCCGGCCGCTCCTACCTCGCACAGGATGCCAACGTGGCCCTGGCTTCCCGCAAAGACGTCCGAGACGCCGTGGTCGCCGCCCGCGCGGCGGTGAAGGCCTGGTCGGGCGCGACCGCCTACAACCGCGGCCAGATCCTCTACCGCGTCGCCGAGATGCTGGAGGGCCGCCGCGACCAGTTCGTCGGCCTGGGCCTACCGGCCGCCGAGGTCGACGAGGCGATCGACCGCTGGGTCTGGTACGCGGGCTGGTCCGACAAGCTGGCGCAGGTTTACGGCGGCGCCAACCCGGTCGCCGGCCCCTACTTCAACCTGTCGTCGCCGGAACCGACCGGCGTGGTCGGCCTGGTCGCCCCGCCGTCGTTCCTCGGCCTGGTCAGCGTCGTGGCCCCGGCGATCGTCACCGGCAACACGGTGATCGTGCTGGCCGCCCAGGAGAGCCCGCTGGCCGCGGTGACCCTGGCGGAGGTATTGGCGACCTCCGACCTACCGGGCGGCGTGGTCAACATCCTGACCGGCAACCCCGCCGAGACCGCGCCGTGGCTGGCCGCCCACATGGACGTCAACGCCATCGACCTGGCCGGCGTCGAAGACGCCGAACTGGCGGCGTCGCTCGAAGAAGCGGCCGCCGGCAACCTCAAACGCGTCGTCCGCCCACCGGCCGGCCGACCCAACTGGTCCGCCGACCCAGGCCTGAGCCGCATGACCATGTTCCTGGAAACCAAGACGGTCTGGCACCCGAAGGGCATCTGACCACCACGCCACCGCCGCACCGCGCCAGCGCGGGGACGCGGGGACGCGGGGACGCGGGGACGCGGGGACGCGGGGACGCGGGGACGCGGGGACGCGGGGACGCGGGGACGCCGCGTCAAGGGCGGCACGCCCACAGCAGCTGCGGGGTGGGCAACGCCGCTTGCGGGCAGTCCGGCGGTTGCGCGCCGAGGGAGCCGCGTCCGCAGCCGCGCGCGGCCGGGTGGCGCCCTCGCCTGGGTGACGGCGGCGAAGAACTGCCGTCGGCGCCGCCCCGACCGGCGGCGGCGGGGCTGCGGGTGAGCAACACGAGCCGTGAAGCTGCGCGACCTGCCGTCGACGGCGTCCCGCCCGGCGGCTGCGGGCGGCGCGGCCGGCGGCGGGCGGCGGGTAGCCGGCGACGGGCGGCCGGCGGCCGGCGGCCGGCGGCGGGCGGCGGGTGAGCGACGCGAGCCGTGAAGCTGCGGGACCTGCCGTCGGCGGCCTGTGCGCAGCACGGTCGCGGGTCGGTGTCGCGAGCAGTGACAGCGGCGGCAGCCGCCCTTCCGGCCTGCCTCGCGCAGCCGGGGCTCAGCCGCCGGGGCCGTGGCCGCGGAGTGCCATGTGCGGGGCCGTCGCTCGGGTGTAGGTTTCGGCAACCATGGAGGTCACCGAGGCGTTGGCTACCGAGGCGGGGCTGTTCGGGCTCTGGTCTCCTGCGAGCTTTCCGCCGACCACCGACTGGGAGGGTGAGCTGCTCGATGACGAGGACGTCATGCGGCACATCGCTGCCGGTGCCTTTGTGCCCATCAACATCGGGGCCGACGGGGCGTTTCAGTTCGTCGCTCGGGTCGGGTCGGTCGCGGCGCCGGCTGGGTTGAGTGGGCGGGAACGGCGGTACGCCGCCGTGGTGTCGGACGCCTATCGGTTCGTCGCTCCGGACCACGATGCCGTGATCAGTGGCATCGAGCACGTGGGCACCGAAACGGGACTGCGGGTTCCGTTGCCGGACTGTGCACATTGGAGGGTCCGCGTGGCTCTCGTCGACTGGGCGGCCGAGCCGGGCCAGCAACGCGCCGATGGTGGGCCCGGGCCCGACGCTCTGCCGGACTTCGTCGTGTTGCTCAACCCGGAAGCCGGCGAGCCGGCCTATCGCGTAAGGATCGAGACCTTCGACGCGTCCGGGTGAGTCACTGGCGCACCCATTCCGACGTGTCGCCGCCGTTGACGAACACCAGGGTGTTGCCCGTGCAGAAGTATTTCTCCCGGCCGTTCACCAGGTCCAGCTTGATGGAGTTGTCGCGCCGGCCGTCCTCGTAGAGCACGCCTTCGCCGTCGCCGGTGGTGGCGGCCACGTACTCGTAGCCGCCCTGGTGGAAGACCTTGGCACTGGCCGTGCCGTTGACCTTGTAGGTCCACTTCGAACCCTTGACCGTCGCCGCCCAGGTGGTGTTCCGGTAGACCAGTTTGGCGGCGCCGTCGGCCGTGTAGGTCTGTACGACTCCCCCGCCGCCCTTGAACGCGGTCTCCACGCCGTCGATTTTGATCATCATCTGGCCTTTCGCGGTCGACCGCCACCGACCCAGCACGCACGGATCGACCGAGGGCGAACGCGACGGCGTGACCGACGACGACGGCCGCGCGGAGACCGACGGCGAGAACGACACCGCCGCGTTCACAGCTTTCCGACCACCACCATCGCCGCGGCCCAGCAACGGGACCACCGCCACGGCGGCCGCCGCGACCAGCACGACCAGACCGGACAACACCGCGACCCGCCGGGTACGGCGCGCGGGCCGCACCGGCGTCGCGACCGGCACCGCCGGCGGGTCGACGGTCGCCGACCGCACGCTGCCTTCCGCCACCACCAGCTCCGGCTGCTCGACCAGCACCGGCGCCACCCCGAAGGCCCGGTGCAACGCCGTGCCGACCGCCGGCATCCGGCTCGAACCGCCGGTCAGGTAGACGGCGGCCAGGTCCGCCGACGCGATCCCCGCCGACGACAGCGCCGCCCTGGTCGCCTCGATCGTGCCGGCCACGATCGGCTCCGTGAGCTCTTCGAGCTCCTCCCGCCCGAGCGTCACCTCGACCTCGAGCAACGGAACGTGCAGAACGGTGCTGGCGGCCCGCGAAAGCATCTCCTTGGCCGACCGCGCGTTGTCCCAGAGCTGCCGGCTGGCCCGCCGGTCACCAGTGGACGCCGGGTTGGCCAGCCGCTCCCAGACCGCCGCATCCGCCCGGCCGACGGTCTCGCCCAACCGCCGCACGATCGCCGCGTCGACGTCGAGGCCGCCGCAGTCCGCACGCCCCTCGCTGGCCAGCACGGCAAAGCCGGCGGGCTCCCGCCGGACCACCGACACGTCGAACGTGCCCGCCCCGAAGTCGTAGACCACCGCGCACCGCCCGACCGGCACCGCCTGGCCGGCGACCCCGGCGAACAGGTTGGCCGCGGCGACGGGCTCGGCCACCAGGTCGACGGACGGAAATACCGACGCGGCGGCGGCCGACAGCACCTGCCGTCGCTGCGCGCCCCACGCCGCCGGGTACGTCACCGTGGCCGACGCCAGCGGCGCCCCCGCGATCCGGGCCGCCTCCTGCCCGACCCGGGCCAGCGTCGCGGCGATCAGCTCCTCGACCGGCAGCTCGCGCTCACCGAGCAGCACGACCCCGTCGCCGATGCGCTGCTTGGGAAACGGCTCGAAGGCGGCCGGCGTCGACAACCCCGTGTGCCAGGCGTCGCGACCGACCAGCAACCGCCCGGTGCCGTCGGCGCAGACGCCGCTCGGCAGCAGCGGCGAGCCGTCGAACAGCACGGTCCGCGGCTCGCGACCCGGTTCGGCCAAAACCGCCACCGTGTGGGAAGTGCCGTAGTCGATGCCCACCCGTACGCCATCGCCCGTCACGGGAGAGAACGTAGTTCATCGACGCGAAACGGTGTGCCTCCACGAGATCAAGGACGAGATCAAGAACTGATGATCGCCAGGACCGCCGTCCGTACCTAATATGACCGCCGTGAAAGCGGGTCGGGTCGTGGGTGTCGCCGTCGCCGTGCTGCTCGCGGCCGGTGGCGTGGTGGCCTATGGCGTCGACGGCGCGCTCGGCCTGAGCTATGCCGACGCGGACGTGCCCGTCGAGCACCCACCGAACGACACGACATCAGCACCCCTCGCGCCCCCGCCCGCGATCACCACGATCGGCATCCCCGACGACGGCCAGATCGCCCGCGCGGCCGAGCAGGTCGCCGACGCCCTCGCGGCCCGGGGCCGCACCCGGCCGGCGATCACCCGAGACGACGACACCGGCCCGGCCCAGCTGCGGGCCCGGATCGTGACGGTGCCCGGCAACACCTCGCCGGAGACCTACCGGGTGACGGCCGACGGCACCATCGAGGGCACGAGCGCGGCCGGCGCCGCCGCCGGGCTCTACGCCGTCGCCGACCGCATCCGGTCCGGCGCCGCGCTGCCGAGCCAGGGGACCGTCACGCCGAGGCTCGGCCTCCGCCTCACCGACGCCGGCTCGGTCGGCCGCGAAGCCATCGCCGACGCGACCGACTACTCGCTCAACACCGACGTCGTCGGCGAGGCGCTGTTGCCGACCGCGCCCTGGGTCGACCAGGCCGCGGTCCGCCGCATCGACGAACAGTTCCGGCAGTTCGTCGACCACTCGCGCGGCCAGGGCTACAACGGCATCGTCATCCCCGGCTTCCTCGAATACGTGACCTTCGACGGCCTCGACGTCTACGCCCCGGACGACGACCACCGAGGCCGCAACGAGGCCCTGGTCACCGCGTTCGCCCCGATCTTCCGGTACGCGTCCGACAGCGGCATGCGGGTCTACCTGCTCACCGACATGCTCGCCCTGTCGCCACCGCTGGAGCGCTACCTGAAGCGGACCACCGGCGGCCTCGACACCACCGATCCGCAGCTCTGGGCGGTCTACCAGCAGGGGCTGGCCGAGCTCTTCGCGCGCATGCCGTACGCCAGCGGTCTGATGATCCGGGTCGGCGAGGGCGGGGCGGTGTACAAGCAGCAGGGCTGGGACTACGAGTCGCGGCTGGCGGTCACCACGCCGGAGGCCGTCCGGGCGATGCTGACGGCGCTGCTGGACACCGCGGCCAACGGCAACCGGGACATCATCTTCCGCAGCTGGACGGTCGGCGTCGGCGCGGTCGGCGACCTGCACACCAACCCCGACTCGTACGACGAGGTCCTGGCGGGCCTGACGCAACCGAACCTGATCGTCTCGACCAAGTACACGGCCGGCGACTTCTACAGCCACCTCCCGCTGAACCCCACCCTGAGCCGCGGCCCGCAGCGGCGCATCGTCGAGTTCCAGTCGCGGCGCGAGTTCGAGGCGTTCGGCTCCCTGCCCAACGACCTCACCGCCCTGCACCAGCGGGCCCTGCGCACATTCCTCGCCGCAAACCCCAACGTCGAGGGCATCTGGACCTGGACCCAGGACGGCGGACCACTGCGGGCCGGGCCGATGTCGCTCTATCTGCGGGACGGCTTCTGGCAGCTCTACGACCTCAACACCTATGCCGCCGCGCGCCTCGCGTGGCGGCCCGGCACCCCGGCCGAGGAGATCACCCGCGACTGGGTCCGCCAGACCTTCACCACGCACCCGGCCACCGAGCGGGCCGTGCTGGACATGCTGGCCCGGTCCCGGGCGGCGGTCACCACGGGGCTCTACATCGGACCGTACGCCGACAAGCAGGTCAAGGCGCTCGGCCTCGAGCCGCCGCCGATGATGTGGATCTTCGAGTGGGACATCGTCACCGGCGACTCGGCCGCCCTCGACAGCATCTACGCCGTCAGCAAGGACCGGCTCGACGAGGCGATCGCCGGCGGCGAACAGGCGGTCGCGCTGGCCAAGGAGATGCGCGACCTGGTCGCCGGCACCGACCCGACGACCTGGCACGACCCGGCGCTGCGGCAACGGCTGACCGACACGCTGGACTACCAGGTCGACCTGTTCGAGACGCTGGCCGCCTACCGGACCACCGTGCTGCGGCACGCGCAATGGCTCGACACCGGCAGCGCCACGGCCCGGGCGCAGTGGCAGGCGGCGACCGAGACCTACACGGAGCGCCGGACCCGACACCTCACGCGGTACGCCGCCGACCGCGACCTGCCGGCCTTCCAGTTCACCGCGGCGGACCTCGGCGCGCAGCGCGCCGACCGCGACCCGGCGATGGCCTGGCTGGCCCGCGTGCTGCTGGCGCTGGTCCTGCTGGTCCTCGCCGCCGGCGCCCTCAACCGCAATGCCGCCTGCCGCGCGCTCTGGCTCGGCGCCACCCGCCCGTGGCGCGCCCCCGACAAACCCGGCTGGCTCGTCATCGCGATCCCCGCCGTGGCCCTCGTCGCCAGCCGGCTCGTCTACACCTGGTTCGCCGCGCCCGCCCACCTCGTCCTCGTGCTGACCGCCTGGCTGGTGTTCGCCGTCGCCGCCCGGCTGCTCGGCGGCCCGCGGGTCTGGGCGGCCGTCGGTGGGGTGATCCTGCTCCGCACGGTCCTGCTGCTCGCCGTCCTGGCCGTGCGTGGCCCGGGCCACTACTGGCTCGAGTTCTGGACTGCGCCGGGCGCCCGGGCCGCGTACATCACCGTGGCCTTCGCGGCCTTCGGTTGGCTCTTCGTCGCGACCACACTCGCGCAGAACGGCGGTAGGCGTGCCGTCGCCACCACCGTGGCGGCCGCCGGGACCGCCTGTGCCACGGTCGCCGCGGGCATCGCCGCGCTGGGCCTCGAGCGCGCCCTGACCATCTGGAACGACCAGCTCGCCCTGCTCCCCTGGGGCCTGTCGCGGATCCTCGGCATCACGGTCTATCTCGGCATCCCGACCAACCTGCCGCTGATCGCGCTGGCCGCCGGCCTCGTCGCGGCAGTGGCAGGGGGCACAGCCATTCGCTACTACGGAAGGTAGGATCGACGCGTGACACGGTTGGGAGATCTCGAACGGGCGGTGATGGACGTCCTGTGGGATCGCTCCGCGCCGGCCACGGTCCGCGAAGTCGTCGACGGCCTCGACGGGCGTGACCTGGCCTACACGACCGTGATGACGGTGCTCGACCGGCTCGCCGGCAAGGGCATGGTCAACCGCGAGCGCACCGGGCGGGCCTGGAGCTATCAGCCGGTGGCCGGCCGCGACGCCTACATCGCGCAGCTCATGCTCGACGCGCTCGACCTCGCCGGTGAGCGCGACGCCGCGCTCGTGCGGTTCGCCCGGTCGGTGACCGGCGACGAGGCCGACGTGCTGCGCGCGGCGCTCGACAAGGACAAAGGCTGATCCGATGCTCTACACCGCACACTTCGGCGCGGCGGTGCTGGGCTGCTATCTGGTCGCCCTGGTGATGTTCCGGTCCCGTTGGCCGGCCACCAGCCCGACCATCGCGATTCTCTGCTGGCAGGGCATCGGCCTCGCGGTCGGCCTCTCGGCGATCGGCATTCCGATCTCCATCGGCCTCCAGCCCTATGGCCAACCACCGGGCACGGCCATTCGGACGCTGGCCCACGACCTGGCCGGCGGCCGCCTCCCGGCCGAGCTCGGCCTCGGTCACCTCGCCCTGATCAGCATCGGCCTCGGCATCGGGGCGGTGCTCTTCTGGTCGACGGGCGCCAGCCTGCGGCACGCCGTCAAGGCCCGGCAGCGCCAACGCGACCTGCTCGCGCTGGTCGCGCGGGCCGATCCGGCGGCGCCCGGCGCCCTGGTGCTCGACCATCCCGGCGCCGCCGCCTACTGCGTGCCCGGCCTGCGCCCCCGGGTGGTGATCAGCGCCGGCGTGCTCAGCCTGCTGCCGCGCGACGAGCTGGCCGCCGTGCTCAGCCACGAGCAGGCGCACGCCAAGGAGCGGCACGACCTGGTGCTGCTGCCGTTCTCCGCCCTCGTCCGCGCCTTGCCGGGGGTGAGCTGGGTGGTCCGCGCCATGGCCGCCGTCGCGCTGCTGGTGGAGATGCGCGCCGACGACCGGGCCCGCCGCCAGCACACCGACGCGTTGCTGGCCGCCGCGCTGGCCCGGTTCGCCACCGCGCCGTCGCGCGTGACGCCCGCCGGCATGCTCGCCGCGGCCGACCACGACATCGTCGCCCGCGTGCGCCGGCTCCGCGCGCCGTTGGGCCCCACCCCGCTGGCGGCCATGGTCGCCCTCACCGTCACCTCCGTGCTGGCGGCGCTCCCCATCGCGCTCTTCCTTTCCTGAGCGCACCCATTTACGACACGACGTAGTAGAGTCATGTCCATGACTACTACAAGACGTAGGACATATAGGTAGGTACGCTACGTGTAGAGTCGCTATAACAAGCGAAGCTCACTATCCCCTCGGAGGGGTGGCCATGGACCCCTTGCCGCTCGCCCGCCTGCAGTTCGCCACCACGACCTCGATCCACTTCCTGTTCGTGCTCGTGACGCTGGGCCTGGTGACGCTGCTCGTCTACCTGCAGACCGCCGCCTACGTCACCCGCAAGCCCGTCTACGAGCGGATGGTCCGCTTCTGGGGCACGATCTACCTGATCAACTACGTGCTCGGGATCGCGACCGGCATCGTGATGGAGTTCCAGTTCGGGCTCAACTGGAGCGGGCTGTCGCGCTACGTCGGCAACGTGTTCGGGGCGCCGATCGCGCTCGAGACGCTGCTCGCGTTCTTCCTCGAGTCGACCCTGCTGGGCATGTGGATCTTCGGCTGGCACCGGCTCCGCCGCGGCGTCCACCTCGCCCTGCTCTACGGCGTCGCCATCACCGCGTACCTCTCGGCGTTCTTCATCATGGCCGCCAACGCCTGGCTGCAGCACCCGGTGGGCTACGAGGTGCGCGACGGCATCGCGCACCTCACCGACTTCACCGCGCTGCTGACCAACCCGACGTTCACCATGGCCCTCGGCCACGTCACGGCGGCCGCGTTGCTCACCGGCGGGATGGTGCTGGCCGGCATCAGCGCGTGGTTGCTGCTGCGCCGCACACCCGACTACGAGCTGCTGCGCAAGTCGCTGTGGATCGGCCTGGTGACCGTGACCATCGCCGGCGTGCCGCTGATGGGTTTCGGCTTCGCCCAGTTCGGCGTGGTGGGCGCGGTGCAGCCGACCAAGTTCGGCGACGAAGCGGCCCGGGCCCAGGCGGTCGCCGACTTCACCGCCCGCTTCGGACCAGGCGACTACCTGCCACCGGCGTACGCCAACGTCAGTCTCGGCTTCATGATCCTGATCGGTTTCACGCTGGCCTGGGCGTTCGTCATGCTGCCGCTGTTCTATCGCGACTGGATCGTGCGGCTAAAGTTCCCGCTGGTCATCGTCGTCCTCGCGCTGCCGCTGCCGTTCGTCGCCGCGATCCTCGGCTGGCTCACCCGCGAGGGCGGACGGCAACCCTGGGCGGCGTACGGGCTGCTCAAGGTCGAAGACGCCGTCAGTCCCGTCAGCGGCGGGGTCATGCTCGCGTCGTTCCTCGGCTTCACCGCCCTGCTGCTCACCCTCGCGGTGACCAACTGGGTGCTGATCGCCAAACGGGCCGCCCGCGGCGTGGGCGACCCGGCGCTCGGCCGGTCGCTGGCCGACGTCACCGCCTCCGACGACGACGAGCGCCGGCCCGAGCCGGTCCTGGCCCGATAGGAGCCACACCATGGAACTCATCTGGTACGCCGCCCTCGGGCTCGCCTTCGCCGTCTACCTCGTGCTCGGCGGCTACGACTACGGCGTCGGGTTGCTGCTCTCCGGCGTGCGTGACGACCGGGACCGCCGGGCCGTGCTCACCGCCGTCGGGCCGTACTTCCTCGGCAACGAGGTCTGGCTGGTCGCCGCCGTCGGCATCCTGTTCGGCGCGTTCCCCCGGCTCGAGGGTGAGCTGCTGTCCGGTTACTACCCGGCGGTGGTCGCGGCGCTGGTCGGCGTGATTTTGGTGACCGTGGCCGTGCAGCTGCGTGGGCGGCCCGAGCACGTCGCCGCCCGGGCGCGCTGGGACCGGACCGTGGTGGCCGGCAGCGCGCTGGCCGCGGCCGGCTGGGGCGCGCTGCTCGGCGGCCTGCTCCAGGGCCTGCCGATCGACGCCGGCGGGCACGTCGCCGGAATCGGGCATCTGGCCACGCCGTTCGTCGCCGCGACCGCGATCACACTGGTGAGCCTCGTCGCAGTGCAGGGTGCGACGTTCCTCGCGCTGCGCATGCCGGACGCGCGGTGGGCGGCGCTGGCCCGCCGACTCGTCGGGGTGGCCCTCGGCGCCGTGGCGGTGGCGACGCTGCTGGGCCTGCTCTCCGCCGACGTCCGGGCCGGGCAGCGCCTCTGGGTCGCCGCGCCACTGCTGGTGCTGGTGTCGGCCCTGATGGCGGTCCGTTCGCTCGCGCCGCGCCGGCCGGGCTGGGCGTTCGTCGCCAGCTCGCTGGCTCTGGTCGCCCCGGTGCTGGTGGTCGGCCTGGGCCGCTACCCGGCGGTGCTGGTCTCCACGATCGACCCCGCCGCGACGCTGACCGTGACGGAGGCCGCAGCCGCGCCCTCGACCCTCCGCCTACTCAGCTGGGTGGCCGCACCGTTCGTTCCGGTGCTTATAGGCTTCCAGGCGATGTGCTGGTGGGTGTTCCGCGGCCGGATCGACGGCAAGGCGCCGGTTTACTGGTGAGCCGCCGACGACCGTTCGACCCGCGGCTGCTGCGCCGGGTGCCTGCCACCCGGCGCCATCTCGCCGTGCTCGGGTTGTGCGGTGTGGCGACCGCGGTCGTCGTCGTGCTCCAGGCCACAGCGCTGGCGGCGGTGCTCGCCGCGGCCGCCGGCGGCCGGCTCGACCGCGTCGCCCTCGGCCTCTTCGTCGCCCTCGTCGCCGGCCGCGCCGCGCTGGCCTGGGCCCAGGGCGCGGTCACCGCGTGGAGCGCGGCCGCGGTCAAAGAGGCCCTCCGGGTCGAGCTGCTCGGCACGGTCACCCGTCGCGACCCGGCCTGGCTCGCCGGCCAGCGCGGCGGCTCGCTGGCGACGCTGGTGGGCCGCGGTCTCGACGGGCTCGACGCGTACTTCACCGGCTACCTGCCACAGCTCGTGCTCGGCGTGACCATTCCGATCGCGGTGCTGGCCCGGTTGGTGTTCGCCGACTGGACCTCGGCGGTGATCGTCGCCGTCACCATCCCGCTGATCCCGATCTTCGGCGCGCTGGTCGGCTGGCAGGCCCAGGCGGCCACCGAACGCCAGTGGCGGCGGCTGTCCCGGCTCGGCGGCCACTTCCTCGACATGCTGAGCGGGCTGCCCACACTGCGCGCGTTCGGCCGGGCCCGGGCCCAGGTCGACGTGGTGCGCCGGATGGCCGACGCCCATCGCGCCGCCACGATGAGGACCCTGCGCATCGCGTTCCTCTCGGCGCTGGTGCTCGAGCTCGTCGCCACCATCTCGGTGGCCCTGGTCGCGGTGCCGGTCGGCCTGCGCCTGCTCTCCGGCGGGATGACGCTCCAGGTCGCGCTGCTCGTGCTGTTGCTGACGCCGGAGGCCTACCTGCCGCTGCGCGCCGCCGGCAGCAAGTTCCACGCCAGCCTCGAAGGGCTGACCGCCCTCGACGAGGCGCTCAGCTTCCCGTCACCGCCGGCGTCGTCGGTGGGCACGGCGGTGCCGCGGCCGGGGCCCATCGTGCTGTCCGGCGTGACCGTCGCGTACGACCGGACGACCGCCCTGCGCGACGTCTCGCTGACCATCCGGCCGGGCGAGCGGGTGGCGATCGTCGGCCCGTCGGGCGCCGGCAAGAGCACCCTGCTCGGCCTGTTGCTCGGCTTCGTCCAGCCGACCGCCGGCCAGGTCCTGGTCTCCGGCGTCGACCTGGCCGCCGCCGACCTCGGCGCCTGGCGCCGGCAGGTCGCCTGGGTGCCACAGCGCGCGCACCTGTTCGCCGGCACCGTCGCCGACAACGTCCGGCTCGGCGCACCTTCGACTGCCGACCTCCACGAGGCGGCGACCGCCGCCGCGCTCGACGAGGTGGTGGCCGCCCTGCCGGAGGGCTGGGACACTATGCTGGGCGAGCGGGGCCACGGGCTCTCCTCCGGCCAGCGGCAGCGGATCGCGCTCGCCCGCGCCTTCCTCCGGTCGGAGGCCACGCTGGTGCTGCTCGACGAGCCGACCGCCCGGCTGGACGCGGCGTCCGAGGCCGCCGTGGTCGACGCCACGATCGGCCTGCTCGCCGGCCGCACCAGCGTCTTCGTCGCGCACCGGCCGGCGCTGCTGGCGGTCGCCGACCGGGTGCTGCGGGTCGACGACGGCGTGGTCACCGAGCTCGCGCTGCCCACGCCGGCCACGGTCGGTGGTCGGCCGTGACCGTCGCCGAACGCGCCGTCCTGCGCGTCGCCCGCCCCTGGCTGAGCCGGCTCGTCGGCGCCGGCCTGCTGGCCGCCGGCACCGAACTCGCCGCCCTGGCACTGATGGCGACCGCCACCTGGCTGCTCATCACCGCGGCCGGGCAACCGCCGGTGGCCGCGCTGACGGTCGCCATCGTCGCGGTGCGGACGCTGGCGATCGCCCGCGGCGTGCTGCGCTACACCGAACGGCTGGCCGGCCACGACGCCGTGCTCCGGATCGTCACCGAGGTCCGCACCCGGATCTTCGCCACGCTGGCCGCCCGCCCGGCCCGCGCCACCGACCGCTCCGGCGACGCGCTCAGCCGGCTGGTGTCCGATGTGGACGCGGTGCAGGACCTGCTGCTGCGGGTGCTCGTACCGGGGGCCGCCGCCGGCCTGGTCGCCGTGCTGGCGGTCGGCGGCGCGGCGCTGATCAGCCCGCTGGCCGCGCTGCCGCTCGCGGCCGGGCTGCTGCTGGCCGGCGTCGGGCTGCCCTGGCTGGCGTCCCGGCTCACCCGGCGCACGGCGGCCGAGGTGGCGCCGCTGCGCGGCGCGCTGGCCGTCGACGCGATCGACCTGACCGCGGGCGCGGCCGACCTGGCGGCGTTCGGGGCCACCGAGTCGGCGCTGGCCAAGGCCGCCGGCCGGGCCGCCGCGCTGGCCCGGCTCGAACGGCGGTTGGCCCTGGTTGGCTGGGCCGTCGACGGGGCCGGTGTGCTGCTCGCCGGCGCCACCGCCGCGCTCGTGGTGCTAGCCGCGCTGCACGGCGGCACGTCCGGGACGTTGGTCGGCGTGCTGGCGGTCGGCACGCTCGCGGCCGTGGAGTCGGCGCTCGCCCTGGTCGGCGCGGCCCGCCAGCGGGCCCAGCTCGGCACGGCGCTGAGCCGCGTCGCCGCCCTCCTCACACCGGCCGATCCGGAACCGGAGCCCGCCCCATCGGCCGGCGGGGTGCCGGGGGTCGAGGGCGTGTCGGTGACCTACCGGGCGGGGGCGGCGCCGGCGTTGGACGGAGTCACGCTGCGGCTGCCACCGGGCCGTCGGGTGGCCGTGGTCGGCCCGAGCGGCGCCGGCAAGAGCACCCTGCTGGCCGTGCTGGCCGGAGCGGTCCGGCCCGACGCCGGCCGGGTGGTCGGCGCCGGCGACCCGCACCGGGTCGGCGGCCTGTTCGCGGACGCCCACGTCTTCCACGCTCCGGTACGCGACAACCTGCTGCTCGCCCGCCCCGACGCCACCGACGACGACCTCACCGCCGCGGCGGCCGCCGCCGGCTTCCTCGACTGGGTGCGCGACCAGCCCGCCGGCTGGGACACCGAGGTCGGCGAGGACGGCGGCCAGCTCTCCGGCGGCCAGCGACAGCGGTTGGCCCTGGCCCGCGCCCTGCTGCTGCGCCCCGACGTGCTCGTACTCGACGAACCGACCGAGGGCCTCGACCCGGCCGCCGCCGACGCGGTGCTCGCCGCCGTCGTGGCCGCCACGCCGGGCGCGGTCCTGCTCGTCACCCATCGGCTGCACGGGCTCGACGCGTTCGACGAGGTCCTGGTGCTCGACGCGGGCCGGGTGGTCCAGCGCGGCCGGCACGCCGACCTCGTCACCCAGCCGGGCTGGTACCGCGACCAGTGGCGCAGCCAGCAGGCCGACGAGCGGGGCTACCTCGCCCTTACTTAGGGGCAAGCACCGGAGGTGACCCGGGCCCGGCCGTGGCAGTGTTGGCGCATGCGCCCGGACAGCCTCGTCGACCAGCACATCCACCGGCTCGACCGGGCGCTGTCGGGACCGTCGGCGGTCAAGCGACGCATGCTGACCGAGGCCCGCGACGGCCTCGACGACGCGGTGCGCGACCTGTGCGACGCCGGCGAGCCGCGGGTCGTGGCGCAGCGCCGGGCGGTCGCCGAGTTCGGCTCGGTCGACGAGGTGGCGCCGGCGTTCCAGGCGGAGCTGGCCGCTTCCGCGGCCCGGGTGTTCGGGCTGCGGGTGGTCGCCGTCTTCGGGGTGTCCGCCTTCTGCAGCGACCTCATGTGGCAGGGCGCGCCGTGGACGGGCCCGCAGCCGCCGGCCGGCTACCTGCTCCTCTCGGAGAGCGTCGACTGGCTGGGCCGGGTCGCGATCGCCGGCGCGCTGCTGGGCAGCCTCGCGTTGTGGCTGGCCACCCGGCGCGGGCGGGCGGTGTCACCGCGGTTGCTGCGCGGCGCCATGGTCGCTCTCGTCGTGGTGCTGGGCCTGATCGCCGCCAGTGGCACGGCTCTCTACGGCTGGTCCGCCGGCATGTGGTCCGGCGCCCTCACCTGGCCACCGATGCTCGTCGGCGGCGCCGCCATGACGATCGCGACGGCCTGGATCGGCCGGGCTGCGGTCACCGGGCTCGGCGCGGTAACTAGGACTCCGCGCCGAGGAAACGGCCCACAGTGGAGCTGAACTCGGTCCAGCTCGCCCGCTCACCGGCCAGCGCACGGCGGCCCGAACCGGTCAACTCATAGGTGCGGCGCTCGCGGCCGTTGACCGTGCTCCAGCTGCTGTCGACGAAGCCGGCCCGCTCGAGCCGGCGCAGCGCGGGATAGACGGTGCCGGTGGGCAGGTTGAGCGAGCCGCCGCTGCGGGCCTTGAGCGCCTCGATCACGGCGTAGCCGTGCAGCGGACCGCCTTCGAGCACCGACAGCAGGAGCGCGTCGAGGTGGCCGTGCAGCGCCTGCGCCTTCATAGGTAGGAAGGCTACTCGTAGGCGCGCCGCGACGCCAGGAACTCGCCACCCGGGGTGCGGGCGGTCAACGCGGCCGGAGCACACTAGGGTGTTCGTGCGCGAGTTCACCGACGCACGCCCGAAACACACCACTCCCGGAGGTCAGCGTGGCGCGCCAGTCCAACCGGTCCAAGGCCAAGTCGCCGTCCCCGGACGAGCCCGTGGCCGAGGTCGAGGAGACCACGCCCGGCGCCGACACGCCCGAAGCGGCGGTGACCGACGAGGCCGTTGCCGCCGATGAGGTGACCGACGAGGCCGATGAGGTGACCGACGAGGCGACCGAGGCCGACGAGGTCGGTGTCGACCCCGCCGACCACCGAGGTTTCTGGGAAGACCTGCGGATCGACCCGGTCGAGATCGCCCTTCCGGCGGGCACGGGCTACACGCTGCGGGCCTACCGGATGTCCAACGAGCTCACGCCGACCGACACCTCCGACCGCGACGAGGACGACCCGTTCTCGGCCCGGGCGCGCCTGGCCGAGGAGGACGAGGACGACCTCGTCTTCACCGACGAGGAGCTGGCCGAGCAGGCCGAGGCGGCCGGCCGCGAGGAGCGCCGCAAGGCCCGCGCCGGCGCCCGCGACGCCGACGAGGACGACGACGAGGCCGACACCGACCGGGCGGACGACGAAGACGCCGAGGCGGACGTCGAGGCCGAGGAGCACGCCGAAGAAGAAGAGGAAGAGGAAGAAGAGGAGGCGGCCGAGGAGGTCCCCGTCTTCCTCACCCACCGCGGCAAGCTGCTGCTCTTCCGCAGCCCCGAGGGGCTGGTCAGCTTCATCCGTTCGGGCGCGCCCCACGACCTGGCTCAGGTCGACGCCTGGGCGACCCTCGCCGAGCGCATCGAGCCCGTCAACGTGGCGCCGCTCGACGAGGACTCCTACGAGCTCGACCTCGTGGTGGAGAACCTGCGTGGCGGCCACGACAGCTGGGACCCGCCGCTGATCATCGAAGCCGGCGAGGTGGCCCGCGACCTGGCGTACGCCTTGCGCCTGCCCGCTGTTCTCGACATGCTGTCTCCCGGTTCGAGCCTCGACGACCTCGACGAAGCCCTGCGTGGGGTCGTGGACGGCGGCATCGGCGGGTTCATGGCACGCCGCCGACTCCGGAAAATCGGGGCACAAACCGCAAGTTTGGGCTGGCGCACGATTATCGGCAAGATCTCTGCCGCTGTGGACTGGCGCGACTGACCCCTAACCAGGGAACATCAGTCCTTGGCACATTTGTGCCCGGGGAGGAGGACGACGCCGTGGCGCTCGTGCGGGTGTACTGCGGTCTCGCATCGGCGGAACCGACGGGTCGGCCGGCTACTGCCGGCACTGGTCTGACGGCGGCCGTCGTCGACGACGCCGGGCGGTTGCTCGACGTCTGCGAGATCACCGACGACCCGGCGGGTTACGCCGAGCTAGGCGCCCTGCTGGCGGAGCGGGCCAACGGCCCCGGCTCCGCCGCCATCGCCGCTGACAGCGACGACCACGAGGTGACCTCCCTGTTGTCCGCCGCCGGCCGGCCGTTGGCCATCGCCGACGACGACGCGGTCGACGACTTCGCCGAGCGGTTCGCCGACGACGAGTCGCTCGAGGAGATGGAGTCCCCGGCCGCCGAGCGCCGCGCGGTCGGCCTGGCCCGGGCGCTCCAGGCGGGTGCGATCTTCGCCGTCGGCCTGCCGGTGCCCCGCGACCTCGCGCCCTACCGGCCCGTCCTGGCCGCGCACTCCGCGCTCGCCGGTGGCCGCCACTCCGCCGCGGCGACGCTGCGTGAGGTGCTCCGGGAGCTCTACCCGGCCGCGCTGCGCGCCTACTCCGACCCGGCCGAGCCGCTGACGCTCGCCGTCCTCGACGCCCTGCCCGAGCCCGGCCTGGTCTCCGGCGTGGCCGCCCGCGGCCGTGACCTGCCCGCGACCGCCGAAGCGGTGGTCAAGCGGCTGGCCGCCGACGGGCTCGGCGACGAGGCCGAGGTGGCCGAGGCGATCACCGCGCTGCGGGTCGCGATCGCCGAGACGCCGCGCCGCGGCACCATCAGCAAGGCGCTCGCCAGCGCGTCCGCCGATGCCGTCCGGCAGGCCGTCGCCGCCGTGCGCTCCTGCGACGAGGGCTGCGCCGCGCTGGTCGCCACGCTGGCCGCCCGCACGACGCCGATCACCGCGGTCCCGCGCCGCCCGATGCGCCGCGCCGCCGCCACCACCGAGACCACCGAGCCGGCGGCGACGCCGGCCGGGCTGCACGCGCTGCCGGTCCCGCTGCCCGAGCGCGGCGCGACCGGCCGCCGGCACCGCCCCGAGCCGGCCGCCGCGGCGACCACGCCGCGCGCGCTGACGACCCCGCCGGTCGCGCCCACCCCGGTGACGCCGCCGCCGACCGCGCCGGCCCCGGTCACCTCGGCCACGCCGTTCGCCGAGCCAGCCGAGCCGGCTGCCCGGGCCGCCAGCCCGGCCCGGCCCCCGAACGCCGGGCGACGCGCCGCCGAGCCGCGCAACCCGGCCGCCCGCGCCGCCGACCAGCGCACACCGGGGCGGTCGACCGAGTCCCGCACGAGCCGTTCGACCGAGCGCAACCCCAACCGGTCCGCCGAGACGGCCGCGCCGGGCCTGACCACGCCGACGCCGAGCGGCGGCACGCCGATGCCGTCCCGCAGCCCGGGTCACGCCTGGTCGACCGGTTTCGACGGCACCAGCCGCTACCAGCAGCCGCGATCGGCCACACCGCAGCCGCCGACCCCGGCCACGCTGCAGCCCCCGACGCCACTGCCGGCCGCACCGCACTCTCCGGCGGCGCCGCACCAGCAGCCCGAGTCGCCGGCCGCCGCCCAGCGCATGCCGGCCGCGCCGCAGTCACCGGCGGCCGGCCGCTACCGGGCCACGCCCGAGGCGCCCGCGGCCGAGCGCTACCCGGCCGCACCGCACCTGCCGGCCGCACCGCACTCCCCGGCCGCGTCCCACCTGCCGGCCGCACCGCACTCCCCGGCCGCCGACCGCTACCGGGCCACGCCCGAGACGCCGGCCACCGAGCGCTACCCGGCCGCGCCGCACCTGCCCGCCGCACCGGCCGCCGACCGCTACCGGAGCACACCCGAGGCACCCGCGGCCGAGCGCTACCCGGCCGCACCGCACCTGCCCGCCGCGCCGCACTCCCCGGCCGCCGACCGCTACCGGGCCACGCCCGAGACGCCGGCCACCGAGCGCTACCCGGCCGCACCGCACCTGCCGGCCGCGCCGCAGCTGCCCGCCGCGTCCCAGTCGCCGGCCGATCGCTACTCCACCGCGCCCCGGCTGCCGGCCACGCCGCAGTCGCCCGCCGCCTCGACGACGCCGCTGCCCGGCCGGCCGGTCTCGGCCAGCCCGGCCAACAAGCCGGTCTCCGTGCCGCCCCCGCCGCCCGGCATCACCCCGATCCCGGCGCAGCGGCCGACCGTGCCGCCGGCCGAGGCCGGTGAGCCGTTCCGGGCCACGCTGACCAACGCCGCCCTCAACTCGGCCCGCGCCGAGCGCAAGCGGCCGACCGTGATCCCGCCGCGCGCCAACGGCCGCGCGGCCGGCACGCCGCCTCCGCCGCAGCCGCCGGTCACCGGTTTCCAGGCCACCGACCTGAGCGTTCCGGTGCCTGCCCCGCGACCGGAGCCGGGCGCCCGGGCCAACTGGCCGCTGGTCGACAACACCAGCGACGACCGGGCCAACGGCGACTCGCGCTTCCCCGACCTGAGCGAGCTGCCGCCGAGCGAGCTCGACCGGCCGACCTACTCGGCCGTCGGCGACGACCGGGTGCCGCCGCCGTGGCTGGCCGACGACATGCCGCCGGAGCCGCCGATCCTGCGCCTGGTGGAGCCGCCGCCGCTGGCCGACCGCGCCCTGCGCGACGACAGCCCGCGCGAGACCCGCAACCGCGACCGCCGCAACCGCGACGACTACGCCGCCCGCTATGACGCGCCGCCGCTGCGGCTGGTGGAGAGCCCGTCCGACACCGGCAGCCACCAGCTCCCGATCGGCATCAGCGCGCCGCCGGTCTCCGACGAGGGCGACGGCGACCTGCTGATCTTCGCGGCCGCCCGCTCGGCGTGGTTCACCGGTCACCCGGACGAGAGCGAAGACCTGGCCTGGGCGTCGGTCGCCGACACGGGCTGGCAGGCCGCCGAGAAGGCCTCCTCGCCTGCGGTGGGCGTCGAGACCAAGTCGGGCCTCCCGCGCCGGGTCCCGCAGGCCAACCTCGTGCCCGGCTCGCCGTTGCGCGAGGAGCGGCCACTGCGCATCGTCCGCGACGCCGCGAGCATCGCCGCGCACACCACCGGCTACTTCCGCGGCTGGCGTCGCGGTCAGGAGATCGGTGGCTACGCCGTGGGCGGCCGTCCCGGCCGCGAATCCGCCGGTGGCTGGGACTTCAGCCGCGACCACGGTGGCCGTGACGAGAGCCAGGAATACGAATACCGGTCTGCCCGGACGTGACCTTCCGGCCGGATATGAGGGCGATTTGACTGCGGGCCCGCCGGCCCGGGAGCATACCCGCGTGGTGTCTGGCGACGGGCGTCGCCGGGCTGTGGAAAGGCGGCACCAGATGTCGAAGCCGGCGCTCAGCCGGGTCCAGCTGTCCCGGCGCGGTCTCCTCGTCGCCACGGCCGGCACCCTGTTCACCGCCGCCTGCGGTGCCGATGACGAGCGCGACAGCCCCGGCCCCACCACGCGCGGCTCCGAGGAGCTCATCATCGGCGCCAGCCTGGAGCTGACCGGCCCCGGCTCCGCGCACGGCGTGCTGCAGGAGCGGGCGCTGCGGATCACCGTCGACACGCTCAACGAAGAGGGCGTGCCCGTCGGCAACCTGCGCCGCCGGATCAAGATGATCTATCGCGACAACGGCAGCCGGCCCGAGACCGCCGCGCAGCAGGCGACGGAGCTCATCCAGAAGGAGAACGTGCACGCGATGCTCGGCGGCATCCTGGCCGAGACCTCGCTGGCGATGCTGAACGTCGCGCAGAAGGAGCAGGTCCCCTTCATCTCGCTGGGTTCCGCCGACGGCATCGTCACGCCGCTGACCGCGCGCACCTACATCTACAAGCTGCAGCCCAACGCCGAAGACGTGGCGCGGGCGATGGTCGACCTGCGCAACAACCTGCCCGAGAAGGACCGCCCGACCAAACTCGGCGTGATCTACGCCGACGGGGCCTACGGCGCGGCCGGCATCGCCGCTCTGCGCAGGGCCTTCGGCAACAATCTCATCGAGTCACAGCTGCCGAACACGGGCAACAACGTCACCTCGGCGGTCCGCAAGGTGACCAACGAGAGGCCGGACGCCATCATCATCTGGGCCCAGGCGCCCGACTCCGGCGCCGCGGCGCAGGCGGCCCGCGACTCCAGCTTCGAGGGCATGTTCATCTTCGACCCGGGCGCGGTGGCCGACGACACGCTCGCCGGCGACAACGAGATCGCCGTCCGGGGCGCCTACGCGATCCACCCGGCCTCGCTCGCCGGCACGTCGCTGACCGACACGACGATGGCCGACCTCGACCGGCGTGACTTCATTTACCGCTACATCCAGAAGCACGGTGCGTTCCGGGGCTTCGCGCCCTACACCTCCGACGCCGTGCGCCTGATCGCCAACGCCGCCCGCCTGGGTCGCAGCGTCGACCGGGGCCGCATCCGGGTCTACCTGGAAAACCTCATCACCGAGGGCATCGCCGGCTCCTACGACTTCCAGCCGATCAAGCACGGTGGCATGACCGCCGACTCGCTGGCGGTCTTCCAGGTCGTCGAGAACGCCTGGATCCGCGTCAGCTGACGGGTCGTCTACCGAGGCCACACGAGAAGCCCCACCGCCGAGGCGGTGGGGCTTCTTCGCGCAGTGGGTGGGTGCTGCGGAGTCGGCGGTCAGGCCGGGGCGACCGCGCGCGACCGGCGCATGCTGAGCACGTATTCCACGAGGCTGATCAGCACGTGCTTCGTCGACTCGCGGTTGCGGGCGTCGCAGGCCACGACCGGGACGTCGCTGGAGATCGCGAGGGCGTCGCGCACGTCCTGGGGGTCGTGGTATTGCACGCCGTCGAAGCAGTTGATCGCCACCAGGTAGGGCAGGCGGCGATGCTCGAAGAAGTCGATCGCGGCGAAGCAGTCGGCTAGTCGACGGGTGTCGACCAGCACGATCGCCCCGATCGCGCCTCGAACCAGCTCGTCCCACATGAACCAGAACCGGGTCTGGCCGGGTGTGCCGAACAGGTAGAGGATCAGGTCACGGTCGATCGTGATGCGGCCGAAGTCCATCGCGACGGTCGTCGTCGTCTTGCCCGGCACCTGCCGGGTGTCGTCGACGCCGACGCCGGCCGAGGTCATGATGGCCTCGGTGGTCAGCGGCGTGATCTCGGACACCGACCCGACCAGCGTGGTCTTGCCGACGCCGAATCCGCCGGCGATGACAATCTTCGCCGACGTCACACGACCAGCGCTCGGGCGGTGCGTCACGTCAGAGCCTGCGAAGTCCACTCAGCACCCTCTCCAGCAGTTCAGTGCCCACCGCATCGTTCGTGTCTTCCAGTGAGGTCGGTTCGTAGACCGCGACGAGCCCGTCGGCGGCCATGTCGGCGATCAGGACCCGGGCAACACCCAGTGGGAGCTGCATCCGGGCCGCGATCTCCGCGAGCGACTGCAACCGGCCGTCGCACAACGCGGCGATGTATTGGTGCTCGCGACCGTGCCCACCCTTGGTGGAGTTGGCTGTCCGGCCACGGACCGTCGTCTCGACGAGTGCCTCGAGGGCGATCTCGAGCCGGGGCCGGGTGCGGCCGCGGGTGACGGCGTACGGCCGCACCAACGCGCCGGTCGGCTCGTCCCTGTCGGTCATCGCCGCTCACCCCCTTCGCATCCGTTCCGCACGGCCCGACCGCTCGGGACTCGTCGCGTCTGTGTGTTGTTGTGTGGTGCGCCGTTCCGGGGAACGACTAGCCGAGCATGCCCGCGGCGGTGCGCGGCGCCGGTGTCAGCGCGTCGCCGACCCGGTCGACCAGCAGCGCCATCTCGTAGCCGACCTGGCCCACGTCGCAGCTGCGGGCGGCCAGGACCGCGAACGACGAACCGTCCGAGATCGACATCAGGAACAGGAAGCCGTTGTCCATCTCGACCACGTTCTGCAGGACGGCGCCGCCTTCGAAGCACCGCGCCGCGCCCTGGGTCAGGCTGACCAGGCCGGACGAGATCGCCGCCAGCTGGTCGGCCCGGTCGCGCGGCAGGTCCCGCGACGATGCGAGGAGCAGACCGTCGGCCGAGACCGCGATCGCGTGTGCGACACCCGGTACGCGGTCGGCGAAGTTGGCGAGCAGCCAGCCGAGATCTTGCGTGGTTGTCATCGTTCGTGCTCCTTCTGACCGCTCCCGGCACCCGGACCGTGGCCAGCTTGGGAGGGCTGCCCGGCCGGAGTCGTATCCGAAGTTTCGTCCTTGGGCTGGGTGCGACCGCGCTGCACACCTCGGTGGTAGGCCGAGAGCAGCCCGCGTACCGCTTCCGGCGTGCGCTTCTGCACGTTGGAAGCCGCCTTGTCGACCCCGCCCGGCACGAGCTGCGCCATCGGAACCCGCTTGGGCAGGCCGGCCTGCGTGGTTTCGTTCACTTGCATGTCGGAGACGGCGGACGCTGCCCGCCACCCCTCGTCAGCGGCCGTCTGCCACGACTCGGGCTCGGGCCGACGGGCGGCACCGTTGCCGTTGCCGGACAGGCCGCTGGGCTGCTGGGCCGGCGGACCGCTCGGCGGCGGGCCACTCGGCGCCGGACCGCTCGGCGCCGTCGGGCGCGTCGGCAGGCCGCTGCCCAGACCGCCGCCGCCCAGGCCGCCGCCACCGACCGGACTGGCCGCCGGCGGCGCCGTGCGCGACTGCGGCGAGCTGGTGAGCCGCTGGCTGGCCTCGACGGTGGCGAACTGCTGCGTCGGCGCGCCGGCGGCGCCCACCCGGGCGTCGGCGGGCGCCGGCGCCGCGGTGGCTGCCGGCGCGGCAGCCGCGGGGGCGGCGGCGGCGCTCGGCGTCGGCGTGAGCGAGGACTCCTCCGCGGCGGACCGGCGGGTGCGGAACCACGCCGACTCCAGCTCGCGGAAGATCGGCAGCTCCATCGTCTCGTCGGCGAACCGGGCCTTGTTGGTGGCCGGGATGATCGGCGGGACGGCGGGCTGGGCCGATGCCGCCTCGGCGGCCGCCGGGCGCTCGACCCGGGGCAGCTCGGCGGTCATGTCGAGGCCGGCCGACAGGTGGTCGGCGGCCGGCTGAGGCTCGGCCGCGACCGGCGGCCAAGCCGGCGGCGCCTGGCCACCGGCCGGGGTGCCGGCGCCCGCGAGACCGTAGGGCGCCGCGGGGCTGGCCTGCGGCGGAGCGGCCGGCGGGGCCGACGCCGGCGGCGGCGTCATGGCCTGCGGCTGGCGCAGCGGCACGCTCGGACCGGTCGGCTGACCCGGCTGGCGACCGGGCAGACCACCGGAGCGGCCGGGAACGATCGGGCTGTCGGGCATCGCGATCGGCGGGCCGGCGGGCGCGCTCGGCGGCAGCGTCGGGCCGCCCTGCTCCCACGGCTCGGGCTGGCGCGGTGCGGACGAGGGGCTCGACGACGGCGGCACCGAGATGACCGGCGGCACGGAGATGACCGGCGGCGCCGAGAACGGCGAGGCCACGTCGTCGCGCGGGGTCTGGCGCGGGATGGCCGGCGACTGCGGACCCGCGGTCACCTCGCCCTCCATCGCCCAGCCGTCGCTCGCCCGGCGCTGCGGCAGCGGGTCGTGGCGCTGGCCGTTGCCGCCGCGCGGACCACCGAACGGGTCGTCACCGCGGCCGCCCTGCGGGCCGGCGCCGGTGAGGTCGGACCACGCCGGCATCGCGGCGCCGGAGCGACCGTTGCCGTTGCCGTTGGCGCCGTTGAAGCCGTTGGTGTGCGCGTCGCCCGGCCGGTTGCCGCCGAACGCGCTGGCGAGGCCGCCACCCGCGCCGGCACCGGCCAGGTCGCGGTCGGGCCGGGCCACCGGGCCGCTCTCCAGCGCCAGCGGCGCGGGGAACGGCGAGCGGGCGACCTGGGCCGGCGGCTGCTGCACCGGCACCTCGAAGGCGCCGGCCTGCGGGCCACGACCGGCCAGCGCCCGGGGCACCAGGACCGAGGTGGGCAGCGAGACGTCGGCGACGGTGCCGCGGTCGGCGGCGGGCCGGAGCTCGACCTTGACGCCGTGCCGCGCGGCGAGCCGGGCGACCACGACGAGGCCCATCATCCGGGAGACCGCCACGTCGACCATCGGTGGCGTGGCGAGCCGCTCGTTGATGTCGTTGAGCTGGTCGGGCGTGATGCCGATGCCGCGGTCCTCGACGTAGAGCACGGCGTGCTCGCCGATCCGGCGGGCCTCGACCATGACGTGCGAGTCCGGCGGGGAGAACGCGGTCGCGTTGTCGAACAGCTCGGCGACCAGGTGGACGAGGTCGTTGACCGCGTGGGCGGCGACCTCGATGTCGCGGTCGATGACCCCGAACTCGATCCGGGTGTAGTGCTCGACCTCGGACTGCGCGGCGCGCAGCACGTCGATCAGGGCGGCCGGCTCCCGCTGGATACGGGTCGAGTCGGCGCCGGCGAGCACCAGGAGGTTTTCGTCGTTGCGGCGCATCCGGGTGGCCAGGTGGTCGAGCTGGAACAGCTCGGCCAGGCGGTCCGGGTCTTCCTCACCGCGCTCGAGCCGGTCGAGGTGGCCGATCAGCCGGTCGACCAGGATCTGCGAACGGCGGGCGAGGTTGACGAACATCGTGCCGACGGAGGCGCGCAGGGCGGCCTGCTCGGCCGCGGTGCGGACGGCCTCGAGGTGGACCGCGTTGAACGCCTCGGTCACCTGGCCGAACTCGTCCTTGCTGCGGACGGGCAGCGGCTCGGCGATCTGGTTGGCCAGCTGGGCCGGCGACATCTGGGTGGACAGCGCCGGGTCACGCAGTCGGGACACCGCCTGCGGCAGGCCGTACTGGGCGACCGCGAGCGCGCCGTGCCGCAGCTCACGCAGCGACCGCGCCATCGACCGGGCGACCAACCAGGCGAACAGGATGGCCAGCAGCAGCATGGCGAGCAGCAGGCCGGTCTCGATGAGGACCTGGCGCTGCACGTCGTCACGCAGGGTGGTGGCGACATCGACCACGGAGTTGTCGAAGCGGCGCTCGACGCTGCGGATCAACCGGCTGTGGCCGAGCAGCGCGCTGTCCCACGAGTCGATCGTGAACGGCGCGTTGCCGAGCTGGCCGTCGCTGGGCATGTTGCCGGTGACCCAGCCAGCGAACGCGGTCGACGACCGCAGGTCGGAGCCGGCCACCGTCTGGTTGTATTGCTCTTCCTCGGTCACCGTGGCGACCGACAGGAACGTCTCGGAGGCCTGCAGCTGGCCGGTCTGCGAGGCGATGAACTCCTTCTTCAGGTTCTGGTTCATCGCGCCGGCGCTGTAGGCCTGGAGCACGACGAGCCGCTCCTGCGAGAGGAACTCCTTCTGGCGCGCGACGGCGGCCACCGCCCGCATCCGCTCGCTCAGTGACGTGTTGGCGGCCAGCTGGGCGGCGCCGTCACGGAGGTTGAGCAGGTTGTCGACGAGCGCGTTGTAGGCCCGGGCCGCGTCCGTGAAGGCGAACTTGCCGCCGGTCACCTGACTGCGGACGCCCGGGAGGCCCTGCAGGCCGTCGTCGATCTGACCGAGCGTGCCGACGAAGTTGCCGGGCAGGTCGTTGAGGGAGGCCCGCTGCGTCGAGTAGTTGTTGACCACGCGGTCGACCGCCTGCGACGAGGCCTCGAAGGCGGAGCGGTATTTGGCCTGCGCCGTCTTCGACTCGGACTCGGCACCCAGCAGCATCGCCGCCGCGGCCCGCTCGTTCTGCAGGTTCTGGACGAGATCCCCGGACGCTTCCACCACCACGGCGAGGTCACGTGCCTGGTCCGCGTTCTCCGACGTCTCGATGTGATCGATCAGGCCGTTGGTGCCAACCACGATCGTCGCCAGGGTCGGCACGATCATGATGAGGCCGAGCTTCGACCAGATCGGCAGATCACGTAGCCGGCCGGCTGGCCGGCGGAGACGCGACATGAAGGAATTCGCCGTCTTCGGCCGCTTGCTCACGTCACCGCCCTCCGGTTCGGCGCCGTCAGGGAATTGCGCACGGGCACCGCCGATCGACCGACCCGGGCGGGTCGGACCCCCGGCATTCCATCACGTCGGCCGGGCAAAGAGAAAGCCCACCCTGTCCGCGATAGCCGTACTGATGCGATGTTCAGACCGTTTGTCAGCACGCCGTTCGCCCGGCGTCACCCTAGGTGAGCGTCGATCTCGGGCGGCGGCTCCTTCTTCCGGTGCCGGCGACCGGCGCCACCCCCACCGCAATGCCCCTTATAGGGGAAGCGCACGGTGGATTAGCCCGAAGAGCCGATGGAAAATATCCGTTACGTCTGAATTGGACTTCCGATAAGCCGGATTGTGCATGAAGCGAAGACGGCCATCACGCCAATTTCGCGTACGCCGGCTTGATCACCTCATTGATGATGGCGAGCCGCTCGTCGAACGGGATGAAGGCGCTCTTCATGGCGTTGATGGTGAACCACTGCAGCTCGGCCCAGCCGTAACCGAACGCATCGACCAGCAGCGCCATCTCCCGCGACATCGAGGTGCCGCTCATCAGCCGGTTGTCGGTGTTGACGGTGGCCCGGAAGCGCAGGTCGCGGAGCAGGCCGATGGGGTGCTGCTCGATCGACGGGGCCGCGCCGGTCTGCACGTTGGACGACGGGCACAGCTCGAGCGGGATCCGCTTGTCACGCACGTAGGCCGCCAGCCGCCCGAGCACCGGCTCGCCGCCGGGCGTGATGTCGTCGACCAGCCGCACGCCGTGCCCCAGCCGGTCGGCGCCGCACCACTGGATGGCCTGCCAGATCGACGGCAGGCCGAACGCCTCGCCCGCGTGGATGGTGAAGTGGAAGTTCTCCCGCTGCAGGTATTCGAACGCGTCCAGGTGCCGGGTGGGCGGGAAGCCGGCCTCCGCGCCGGCGATGTCGAAGCCGACCACGCCGGTGTCGCGGTAGCGGACCGCCAGCTCGGCGATCTCCTGCGAGCGGGCCGCGTGCCGCATCGCGGTCAGCAGCGTGCCGACCCGGATCTGCTGACCCTTGGCGGCGGCCTCCTGCGTGCCCGCCGCGAACCCGCGCAGCACCGCCTCGACCACGCCGTCGAGCGTCAGCCCCCGCTCGAGGTGCTGCTCGGGCGCGAACCGGACCTCGGCGTAGACCACGCCGTCGGCGGCCAGGTCGAGCGCGCACTCGGCGGCGACCCGGTGCAGCGCGTCGGGGGTCTGCATCACGGCGACCGTGTGGTCGAACGTCTCCAGGTAGCGTTCCAGCGAGCCGGAATCGGCCGACTCGACGAACCACTGGCCCAGCTCGCCCGGATCGGTGGTGGGCAGGGCGTGGTCGACGTCGGCGGCCAGCTCGACGACCGTCGCGGGCCGCAACCCGCCGTCGAGGTGGTCGTGCAGCAGCGCCTTGGGGGCCTTGACGATCTCTTCCATGCCGATTGCGACCATGGAAAGACCCTAGTGGCTGGGAATGGATGAACCGTGACGTTGTGGCGCACCTGCGTTGTCCGGTGTGCCGCGAAACACTCGACGCCCCCGACGCCCGGACGCTGCGCTGCCCGCGGGGCCACAGCTTCGACCTGGCCCGACAGGGGTACGCGGACCTCAGCGCGGGCCGTTCGCCCCACAGCGGTGACACCGCCGAGATGGTCGCCGCCCGCGACACGTTCCTCGCGGCAGGGCACTACGCGTTCGTCTCCGCGGCCCTGACCGAGGCGGCCGCCGGCGCGCGTGGGCTCGTGGTCGACGTCGGCGGTGGCACCGGCGCGCATCTGGCGACGGTGCTCGACCACGACCCCGGGCTGATCGGCCTCGTGCTCGACGCGTCGAAGCCGGCGCTGCGCCGGGCCGCCCGGGCCCACGAGCGGGCCGGCGCGGTGCGGGCCGACGCGTGGGGCCGGTTGCCGCTGGCCGACCACGACACGGCGGTGCTGCTCGACGTGTTCGCGCCGCGCAACGGCGCCGAGTTCCACCGGGTGCTGCGGCCCGACGGCCGGCTGCTGGTGGTCACTCCCGAGCCCGACCACCTGAGCGAGCTGGTGACGGGGCTGGGCCTGCTGCGCGTCGACCCGGCCAAGGAGGAGCGGCTGGCGGCCAGCCTGGACACTCACTTCACGCTGCTGCGGCGGCGTTCGCTGCGGGCCACCATGCGGCTGGACCGGGCCGAGGTCGCGACCGTGGTCGGCATGGGCCCGAGCGCCTGGCACCGCGACGCGGCGACCATCGACCTTCCCACCCCGGTCGAGGTGACCGCCGCGGTCCGCTTGGACGTGTACCGCCCACGGCCGGAGAGCCCTCAGGTGGAGAGGTCGACCTCTTCCCACCCGCCCGGTGGGTCGTGATAGGGCCCCTTGAAGACGACGGCCCACTCCAGTGCCCAGCGCCGCTGCCCGATCGCGTTGGCGTCGATCACGCCGGGGAGGGTCATCCCCCGGCGCTCGGCTTCGAGATAGCTCCAGTCGAGGCAGTAGTAGAAGTCGAGCATCGCGGCGGCCTCGGCGGCGTCCCGGGGCGCGGCCAGGATCCGTGAACGCCATGCCCGGAATGTCTCGCCTTCCGGTAGGTGCGGCAACGCATCCATCAACCGCTCGTCGGTGGGCGCGGTCGGGTCGAGGTGCTTGCTCAGCCCGAGCAGCCACGCGAGCGCGAAGATGGCGTCGTGGTGCAGCACGAACGACCGGCGGTCGCCCCGCTCGGCCACCACGAACTGCCACTCCGGCGGCGTGACCAGCTCGACCAGGTGCGAGGTGAGCAGCCAGCTCATCGCTGCCTGGGGTGGCATGCCGAAGCAGCGGGCCAGCACGAGGTGCAGGATCGCGGTGCGGGCCTCGATGTCACCGGTGGGCCGCAGCTCGACGGCGTCGCCCGGCTCCCAGACCAGCGGATAACCCGTCGGTGGGACCGGCAGCCGGAGTCGGCGCAGCTCATCGACGCTGGCAGCCCGGATGGGCCGGGGGTCGGGAGCAGACACGGACACGGCGTTCGTTCCTCTGGCGTCGGTGATCCCCCTGGCCAGCGAGGATAGCGGCTCCGAGCGCGCAGCGGAATGTCAGGCGAGCCGATCGATCACCAGTGGCGTCGCGGCCGGCGGTTCCGCCGAGATCGACACCGCGCCGGCGGCCGCCTCGATCGCCGCGGCGAACCGGCCGGACTCGTCGGCCCGCAGCTCGTAGAGCGGCTCCCCGGCCCGCACCGCGTCGCCGGGCCGACGGTGCAGCACGACACCCGCCGCGGCCGAGACCGGATCCTCCTTGCGGGCCCGGCCCGCGCCGAGCCGCCAGGCGGCGATGCCCATGGCGTACGCGTCGACGGCGGCCACGAAGCCGTCGGCCTCCGCGGTGACGGTGTGCGTCTCCCGCGCGACCGGCAGAGCCGCGTCCGGGTCACCGCCCTGCGCCCGGACCATCGCCCGCCAGGCGTCCATCGCCCGGCCGTCGGCCAGCGCGGCCGCGGGGTCGGCGTCGGGCCGCCCAGCCGCGTCGAGCATCTCCCGGGCCAGCGCTACGGTCAGCTCGACCACGTCCCGCGGGCCGCCGCCGGCCAGCACCTCGACCGACTCGGTGACCTCGACCGCGTTGCCGATCGCCAGGCCGAGTGGGGTGGACATGTCGGTGAGCAGGGCGACCGTGCGCACCCCGTGCGCGGTGCCGAGGTCGACCATCGTGCGCGCGAGCTCGCGGGCGTCGGCGAGCGACTTCATGAACGCGCCGGAGCCGACCTTGACGTCGAGCACCAGCGCGCCGGTCCCCTCGGCGATCTTCTTGCTCATGATCGAGCTGGCGATCAGCGGGATCGCCTCGACCGTGCCGGTGACGTCGCGCAGCGCGTACAGCTTGCGGTCCGCGGGCGCCAGGCCTTCGCCGGCGGCGCAGATCACCGCGCCCACGTCGCGCAGCTGGGCGATGAACTCCGCGTTGTCGAGCTGGGCCCGCCAGCCGGGGATCGACTCCAACTTGTCGAGCGTGCCGCCGGTGTGCCCGAGACCACGGCCCGACAGCTGGGGCACCGCCACGCCGCACGCGGCGACCAGCGGGGTGAGCGGCAGCGTGATCTTGTCGCCGACGCCACCGGTGCTGTGCTTGTCGGCGGTCGGCCGGTCGACCGCGGAGAGGTCCAGCCGCTCGCCGCTGGCGATCATCGCGGCGGTCCAGCGGGCGATCTCGGCCGGCGTCATCCCCCGCAGCAGGATCGCCATCGCCAGCGCCGACATCTGCTCGTCGGCGACGACGCCCCTGGTGTAGGCGTCGACCACCCAGTCGATGGCGGCGTCGGAGAGCACACCGCCGTCGCGCTTGGTGCGGATGACATCGACCGCCGCGAAAGTCACGCTTCCCACCGCTTGCCGATCTCGGCCGGAGGCTCGCCCTCGCCGGCCCACCAGGTCTCGCCGGCCTCGTCGACGATCACGATGCGGGCCGTGCGGGCGCGCGCCCATTCGATGCCCGCGGTCGGGTCCGCCCACGTCGGCGCTTCTTCGAGGATGCCGGTCTCCTCGCCCTCGCCGGCCGAGCGCTCCCAGTAGCCGGTCCAGACCAGCGCGCCGCCCGCACTGTCGGTGTGCACGAAGACCGTGCCGCGACCGCGCCACCGGGCCAGCCGCTCCGGGACCTCCGGGATCGCGGCGCGGCCGCGGTCGAGGTTGGCCGGCCCGAAGGCGTGCGGCAGCAGGTCGCCCACCCGCAGCGGCTCCGGCACGGCCTCGACCAGGCAGTCGGGGCCGCCGTGCTCGAACAGGAGCTGGCGGCAGCGGCCGCAGGGCATCAGCGGCTGGCCGGCGCCGTCGACACAGGAGACCGCGACCAGGCGCCCACCGCCGGAGGCGTGCAGGGCCGACACCATCCCGCACTCGGCGCAGAGGGTCACCCCGTAAGACGCGTTCTCCACGTTGCAGCCGGCCACGACCCGACCGTCGTCGACGAGCCCCGCCGCACCGACCGGAAAGTCCGAGTACGGCGCGTACGCGTTGCCCATCACCTCGACGGCGGCCGCCCGCAGCGCCACCCAGTCGATCTCCATGAGCAGACCCTAACCCTTGATGTAGGGCGTTCCGTCCGCTGCCGGCGCACGGACGCGGCCGACCAGCCCGGCCACCGCGACGATGGTGGCGATGTACGGCAGCATGTTGAGGAACTGGCTGGGAATCGGGCTGTTGATCGAGCCGAGGCTGAACGCCAGCGCGCTGCAGAAGCCGAAGAACAGCGCCGCGAGGGTGGCCCCGATCGGGCTCCACCGCCCGAAGATCAGCGCGGCCAGCGCCACGAAGCCCAGGCCCGACGTCATGTTCTTGTTGAAGTTGGTGGTCGACAGCAGCGTGAAGTACGCGCCGCCGAAGCCGGCCACGACACCGCCGACCAGCACGTTGCGGTAGCGCAGGGCGAGCACCTTCACGCCGAGGGTGTCGGCCGCCGCGGGGTGCTCGCCGACCGCCCGGGTGCGCAGGCCCCACCGGGTGTAGAAGAGCCCGACGTGGATCAGGATCACCAGCACGATCGCGCCGTACAGGAAGATGTTGCCCTTGAACAGCGCCGGGCCGAGCAGCGGGATCTTCGACAGCAGCGGGATGTCCCACTCCGGCACGAAGCTCGGCTGGTTGTATTTCGACTGGTCCTGGGCCATCAGCTGCTCGTAGAGGAAGCCGGTCAGGCCCAGCGCGAACACGTTGAGCACGACGCCCAGCACCACCTGGTCGACCAGGAAGCGGATGGCCAGCACCGCGAGCAGCAGCCCGATGATCAGACCGCCGACGCCGGCGGCCAGGATGCCGACCCAGACGCTGCCGGCCAGCGTGGCGAACATCGCCGCGGCGAACGCGCCCATCAGGAACTGGCCCTCGATGGCCACGTTGATCACCGCGGACCGCTCGCACAGCACGCCGGCCAGCGCGCCGAGGATCAGCGGCAGGGCCAACGTCACGGAGCTGCGGGCGACGCTGCCGAGCGGGATCGTGTTGAGGTTGTCGGGCGCCTGGGAGAGCTGCCAGCAGAGGAACGAGACGAGCGCGGCGACGATGCCGAGGCCGAGCAGCCACGCGAACCACCGGCGCGCGGTGACCAGCATCGCCGCGCCGGCGAGGGCCGCGATCGCGCCGAACACGATCGCGCCGACCCGGCCGTTGATCCCGGCCGCGCTGCCGCTGATGGTCTCGGCCAGGGTGAACTCGGCCTGGCGGCCGCTTGCGAGCGCGCCGAAGAGCACGGCCGCGAGCAGGCCCACGGCCGCGAGGCCGACGCCCACCTTGCGCTGCCGGGTCCAGTAGCGGACCGGCTCGACGACCGCCGGGGCCGTGTCGACGGTGCTGGCCGTCACGGTCTCACCATCCCTTGGACATGCCGGTCCCGAGCCCGCTGACCTTGGCCGGCCGCAGCCGGAACACGGTCTTCACCAACGCGGGCGCCGCGACGAAGATCACGATCAATGCCTGGATCACGCTGACCAGCTCGAGCGAGATCCCGGAGAACGACTGCATGCGGTTGCCGCCGGCCTGCAGCGCGCCGAACAGCAGCGCCGCGAAGAACACGCCCCACGGCTTGGCCCGGCCCAGCAGGCCGACGAGCAGGCCGTCGAAGCCGACGCTGCCGATCACGGCGCCGGTCAGGCTGACCGCCGTGCCCATCACGATGGTGGCGCCACCGAGGCCGGCCAGCGCGCCGGCCACGGTCATCACCATGGCGTACGTCGAACCGACGCCGATGCCGGCGGTGCGCGACGCCTCGGGGTTGAGGCCGACCGCGCGCAACTCGAAGCCGAACGTGGAGCGGCGCAGCATCCAGGCGATCGCGGCGACGACCAGGATGGCCACGACGATGCCGAGGTTGACCCGCAGGCTGGGGCCGAGGAAGCCGAGCAGGTGGGTCAGCTGGGCCGACTCGTCGACCGGCTTGCTGATGGCGTCGCTGCGCTCGGGGTCCTGGATGCCCTTCTGGATGATCAACCAGCCCAGGAAGAAGAGCGCGACGTAGTTCAGCATGATGGTCGTGATGACCTCGTGCGCGCCGGTGCGGGCCTTGAGGAAGCCGGGCACGAACCCGTAGGCGCCACCGAACGCGGCGCCGGCGATCAGCGCGACGATCAGGTGGATGCCCACCGGCAGCGGCAGCAGGAAGCCGGCCAGGGCCGCGCCGACCGCGCCCATGATCGCCTGACCCTGCACGCCGATGTTGAACAGGCCGCCGCGGAACGCCAGCGCGAACGCGAGACCGGTCAGCGCCAGCGGCGCCGCGTAGGTCAGCGTCTCCGAGATCGGGAAGAACACCCGCTCCCAGGGGCCGGTGCCGTTGGCCGCCGCCGTGACCGCCTCGGGGTCGACGATCGAACCCTTGAACAACTGGGCGTACGCGTCGCTGACCTTGTCCCAGGACAGGCTGAAGAAGTCCGACGGCCGGCTGAAGAAGTAGGAGAAGGTGGCCCGCACGTTCTCGTCGGAGACCGCGATCAGGATGCCGCCGATGACCAGGGCCAGCAGCACGGCGAGCACGGTCACGGTGAAGGTGTTGGCGGTCCACAGCGCGCGCAGGTAACGCCCGGCGAACGTCTTGGGCGGCGGCAGCTGGTCGGCACCGGCCGCGGCCAGGTCCTCCGCGGTGGCCGTCGTCTGCTCAGTCATCGACCCCGTCCTTCGCGCTGCCGGCGCCCGCCGTCGCGACGCCGGCCATCAGCAGACCGATCTCCTCGCGCGGGGTGTCCGGCGACACCACGGCGATCACCCGCCCCCGGTACATCACGGCGACCCGGTCGGCCAGCGCCAGCACCTCGTCGAGCTCGCTGGAGACGAGCAGCACCGCGGTGCCCTCGCTGCGCTCGTGGACGATCTGCCGGTGGATGAACTCGATCGACCCGACGTCGACGCCGCGGGTCGGTTGGGCGGCGATGAAGAGCTTGAGCGGTCGCGAGAACTCGCGGGCGACGATCACCTTCTGCTGGTTGCCGCCGGAGAGCGTGCCGACCGTGGCCTGCCCGGCCGCGTCGGTGCGCACGTCGAACTGCTCGATCCGGGCGCGGGCCGACTCGGCGATCGCCTCCGGGCGGACGACCCAGCGCGTGCCGTACGGCGCGGTGTTGTAGATGTCGAGGACCAGGTTCTCGGCGACGGTGAAGTCCTTGACCAGGCCGTCGACGCTGCGGTCCTCGGGCACGTAGCCGACGCCGGCGCGGAGGATCTCGCGGGTCGTCAGGCCCTGCATCGGGCGGCCGTCGAGGGTGGCGTTGCCGGCGACCACCGGCCGCAGGCCCATGATCGCCTCGATCAGCTCGGTCTGCCCGTTGCCCTGGACGCCCGCGACACCGAGCACCTCGCCGGCCCGGACGGTCAGGTCGACGCCGTCGACGGCGCGGTGACCGCGGTCGTCGTTGACGGCCAGGCCCGCGACCTCGAGCACGGCGGCGCCGGGCTCGGCCGCGCCCTTGTCGACCCGCAGCAGCACGGACCGGCCGACCATCAACGAGGCGAGCTCCTCCTCGCTGGTGTCGGGGGCGGCGGTGCCGACGGTGCGGCCGCGCCGGATCACGGTGATCCGGTCGGCGATCGCCTTGACCTCTTTGAGCTTGTGGGTGATGAAGACGATCGACTTGCCGGCCGCCTTGAGGGTGCGCATGACCTCGAGCAGGTCCTCGGTCTCCTGCGGGGTCAGCACGGCCGTGGGCTCGTCGAGGATCAGCAGGTCGACGTCGCGGGTCAGCGCCTTGACGATCTCGACCCGCTGCTGCACGCCGACCGGGAGGTCTTCGACCGTGCGGTCGGGGTCGACGGCGAGGCGGTAGCGGTCGGACACCTCGCGGACGAGCTTGCGGGCCCGGCGCCGGTCGAGGAAGCCGACCGGGCCGCCGCTGGTCTGCTCGGCGCCCAGCATCACGTTCTCGGCGACGGTGAACACCGGGACGAGCATGAAGTGCTGGTGCACCATGCCGATGCCGGCGCTGATCGCGTCGCGCGGACCGCGGATCTGCACCGGCTTGTCGTCGACGAGGATCTCGCCCTCGTCCGGCTGGAGCAGCCCGTAGAGGACGTTCATCAGCGTCGACTTGCCGGCGCCGTTCTCGCCGAGCAGGGCGTGGATCTCGCCGGGCTCGACGGTGAGATGGATGTCGTCGTTGGCCACGAGGTCGCCGAAGCGCTTGGTGATGCCGCGCAGTTCGAGTCTCAGCGTGACCTCCTTCAGACGGTGCGGAGCATTGTTCACGATCGGTCCCGGCCGGGGAACAGCCGGCCCCACGCAGTGGTGGGACCGGCTGTTCGGCCGGGATCAGATCACTTCGGCTGGGCCGGCGAGGTCACCTTGACGGTGCCCGCGATGATGTCGGCCTTCAGCTTGTCGACCTCGCCCTTGAGCTCGGGGCTGACCTTGCTGTCGAACTCGTGGTACGGCGCGATGGAGACGCCGTTGTTCTCGAGCGTGCCCAGGTAGGAGCCGGTCAGCATGCCGGTGCTGTCGGCACCCTTGACCGCCGCCTCCTTGACCGCCTCGGGGATGTTCTTGACGACGGTGGTCAGGAACGACGAGCAGTACTGCTGCGCGCTCTCGCAACCGTCGACGTCGACCCAGACGACCGCGTACTTGTCGGCCGCGTTGGCCGCGGTGCCGAGGCCCGTGCCGCCGGCGACCGGCATGATGACGTCAGCGCCCTGCGCCACGAAGCCGTCCGAGAGGGCCTTGCCCTTGCCCTGGTCGGTGAAGCTCTCGGCGAACGAGCCGTTCTGCGCGGCCTTGTCCCAGCCCAGCACCTGGACCTTGTCGTTCTTCTGCTGGTTCCAGTAGGCGACGCCGTCCGCGAAGCCGTCCATGAAGATCGTCACCGGGGGGATCTTCAGGCCGCCGTAGGTGGCGACCTTCTTGCTCTTCGAGTAACCCGCCGAGAGGTAGCCGGCGAGGAACGCGGCCTGCGCGGTGTCGAACTGCATCGGGTAGACGTTGGTCGCGCCCGGGATCGCCGCGTCGACGATCGCGAACTGCTTGTCGGTGTTGGCCGCGGCGACCTGCTTGGTCGCGTCGCCCATCAGACCACCGACGGCGAGGGTGAAGTTGCAACCCTGCTGCGCGAACTGCGTCAGGTTGGGCACGTAGTCGGCCTCGGCCTTGGACGAGACGTTCTTGGGGTCGGCCAGCTTGTCGCTCTCGGCCTTGGCCTCCTCGAGGCCCTTCCAAGCGGAGGCGTTGAACGACCGGTCGTCGATGCCGCCGATGTCGGTGACCATGCACGCCTTATAGGTGCCAGCGGCGGGGGCGGCGCTGCTGTCGCCGGTGCCGCTGCTGCTTTCCGGAGCGTCACCACAAGCGGCGAGGCCCACTGCGAGGCCACCCACCGCGAGTATCGAGACGATCCGCATCCCACGCACAGAGCGCAAGACGGTCTCCTTCCCATTACACACCGCAAGGGATACGCGGTGAGTTCACGTTGCTCGGGACTGTACGCGCGACTACAGCCCGGAACGAAAATCCAGACTCGACTGTTGGATGGCCGTTACGCAGGCGTGATGAACGCCTGCGCGAAATCGCCCGGCCAGTAATGAAGGGCCCCTTCCTAACGCTTTCCGCATAGGAAGGGACCCTTGTTGACCGATGCCGCTCAGGCCGCGGCGGTCACACGTTCCGCCGGCTCCACGGCGTTCGCCGCGGGCGCGTGCCGACGGGGTGCGCCGGCGAGGGTCAGCAGCAGGCCGACGACCGCGTAGGTGGCGAGCACCCAGGCCGGACCGGCGCCGCCCGCGCCGTCGAAGAAGGCCGTCGACCGGAGCAGCGAGCCGCCCGCACCGACCGGCAGGAACTGACCGATGGTGCCCCACGGCTGCGGCAGCAGCTCGGGAGCCGCGCTGACCGCCGACAGCGGGTTGCCGACCAGGAAGACGGTGAGCACGCCGAGCGCGATGCCCGGCCGACCGAGGGCGGCGCCCAGGCCGGCCACGATGCCCGCTGCCGCGGCCGCGAACAACCCGATGGCGGCCGCGTTGAGCAGGTAGTCGCCGGTCAGCACGCCGAGCCACTGCTGCAGCACGAGCGGCCCGACGAGGCCTGCCAGCACGCCGAAGACCAGCACGCCGGTGAACCGGGCCCACCGGGCGCCGACCAGCAGGGCGAGCGCGGCGCCGGCGGCCAGCGCGGTCAGCGCGAGCGGCAGGAAGCCGGACGCGAAGCCCGCGCCCCGCGGGTCGTCGGGCGAACCCGGGACGACGTCGGTGACGGGGGCGTTCATCCCCGCCGCGGCCTGGCCGACGAGCTGGGCCACGGTCGGGCTGGCGCCGCTGGCGGTGTGCACGGCGGGGCCGGTCGGGCCCATGACGAAGGCCGCGTAGGCCGCGTTGTCGCGGAGGATCGCGTCGGCCGCCGCCTCGTCGGGCGCGCGGGTGATCTCGAACGCGCCGGGCTCCTTCTGCTGGAGCTGGGCGGCGAGCGCGTCGGCTGCCGGCGCCGGGCCGGCCACCACGACCGGCAGGTCGCGCGGGCCGAGGTTGGCGGCCGGCGCGGCGAAGAGCGGGACGAGCAACGCCTGCACGACCACGATGCCGATGCCGATCAGCACGGCGAGGAGGAGCGGCGGGCGACCCTGGCGAGACATGACCATCTCCTTAAAACGAATGCTCGTTCTTCTTTGTTGACCCAAGGTTCCCATCGATGGGTGTCGGTAGTCAAGAACGAGCGTTCGTTTTATGATGTGGGTCATGCCTCGCGTCTCGGAAGCCCACCTCGCCGCCCGTCGCCAGCAGATCCTCGACGCCGCCAGGCGGTGCTTCATGCGCGACGGCTTCCACAACACGTCGATGCAGGACGTGATCGCGGAGGCGGGCCTGTCGGTCGGCGCGGTCTACCGCTACTTCAAGAGCAAGAACGACCTGATCACCTCGATCGCCGAGTCGGTGCTGGGCGACGCGTCGGCGATGTTCGAGGACCTGGCCCGGCACGAGCCGGCGCTGTCGCCGACGGAGGCGGTCGAGCGGGCGATCGAGTTCGTCGACCGGCAGACCGGCCCCGACGGTCTCCTGCGGATCGCCCTGCAGGTCTGGGCCGAGGCGATGCGCGACCCGGTGCTGGCCGAGTTCGTCGCCGACGCCTACGGCCGGATGCGCGGCCACTTCGTGCTGCTGGCCACCCGGGCCCGCGACGCCGGCAAGCTGCCGGCCGACGCCGACGTCGACGCGGTCGGCGCCGTGCTGTTCGGCATGGTCCCCGGCTACGCCCTGCAACGCATCCTCTCCGCCGGCCCGGGCCCCAAGGCCTACCTCGACGGCGTACGCACCCTCACGACGTAAGCGAGCATGTTTCGAATTTGTTGCCGGGCAGCAAGGGCTTGCGCAAGACACGAAAGAGCAGCGGATATCGTGCAGCCATGCGTGCCCGCCTGTCCGACATCGCGCTCCGCGCGGGGGTCAGCGAGGCGACCGTCTCCCGGGTGCTCAACGACAAGCCGGGTGTCTCCCCCGACACCAGGGAAACCGTCCTCGCGGCGCTCGACGCGCTCGGCTTCGAGCGCCCCGCCCGACTGCGCAGACGCAGCGCGGGCCTGGTCGGGCTGGTGGTGCCGGAGCTCAACAACCCGATCTTCCCGGAGTTCGCGCAGACCATCGAGTCGGCGCTGGCCCAGCGCGGCTACACGCCGGTGCTGTGCACGCAGACCCCGGGCGGCGTGACCGAGGACGAGTACGTCGAGATCCTGCTGGACCGCCAGGTCAGCGGCATCGTGTTCGTCTCGGGGCTGCACGCCGACGCCACCGGCGACCACGAGCGCTACCGCCGGCTGGTCGCCCGCGAGCTACCGATCGTGCTGGTCAACGGCTACGTCGACGGGCTACCGGCACCGTTCGTCTCGCCCGACGAGGCAGCCGCGGCGGAGCTGGCGGTGTCCTATCTCACCAGCCTCGGCCACCGGCGGATCGGCCTGATCAGCGGCCCCGACCGCTTCCTGCCGGTGCGCCGCAAGATCGCCGGCTACCGCGCCGCGATGCGGACCCTGGTCGGCTGTGCGGACCACGAACTCGACGGGCTGATCTCGTTGTCGCTATTCGGTGTCGAGGGCGGCGAGGCGGCCACGCACCGGCTGCTCGACGCCGGCGTGACCGGCATCGTCTGCGGCTCCGACATGATGGCGCTCGGCGCGATCCGCAGCGCGCGCCGGCGCGGGCTGACCGTGCCCGAGGACCTGTCCGTGGTCGGCTACGACGGCTCGCCGCTGATGGCCTTCACCGATCCGCCGCTGACCACGATCCGGCAGCCGGTGGAGGCGATGGCGGTCGCCGCGGTGCGGGCGCTGGTCGACGAGATCGAGGGGTACGCGGCACCGCACTCGGAGTACCTGTTCCGTCCGGAGCTGGTCGTCCGGTCGTCGACCGCGATCGCCAAAACGCGCTGAACGCGCTCCTTGCGAAGCTTGCGCAAGGTCTGACGGGTCCTTGCAGAGGCGCCGCCTGATCCGGCATGCTTCTGCGGTGCCAAAGGAACGGGGTCATTCCGCGACCATTGCGGATCAAACAGGCGCAGACTGGTGGCGCAGCGCAGTCGTCTACCAGGTCTACGTGCGCAGCTTCGCCGACTCCAACGGCGACGGCATCGGCGATCTCGCCGGCCTTCGTGGCCGACTGCCGTATTTGCGCGATTTAGGTGTCGACGCGATCTGGCTGACGCCCTTCTACCGCTCGCCGATGATCGACGGCGGCTACGACGTCGCCGACTACCGCCAGGTGGACCCGATGTTCGGCGACCTCGCCGACTTCGACGCGATGACCACCGACGCGCACGCGCTGGGCCTGCGGGTGATCGTCGACGTGGTGCCCAACCACACGTCGAGCGCGCACCGCTGGTTCCAGGAGGCGCTGGCCGCGGCGCCCGGCTCGCCCGAGCGGGAGCGCTACATCTTCCGCGACGGCCGTGGCCCGGACGGCGCCGAGCCGCCCAACGACTGGGAGTCCATCTTCGGCGGAGACGCCTGGACCCGCGTCCCCGACGGACAGTGGTACCTGCACATCTTCGACCCCGAGCAGCCCGACCTCAACTGGGAGCAGCCCGAGGTACGCGGAGAGTTCGAGGACATCCTGCGGTTCTGGCTCGACCGGGGCGTCGACGGCTTCCGGGTCGACGTGGCGCACGGCAACGTCAAGGCCCCCGGGCTGCCCGACGTCGGCTACAGCAGCAAGACCGGCCGCAACCAGCGCCAGAGCCGCCTGCTGCAGGGCACCACGCTGCCCTACTTCGACCAGGACGGCGTACACGAGATCTATCGGTCCTGGCGGAAGATCCTCGACAGCTACCCGGGTCACCGGATGGCGGTGGCCGAGGCGTGGGCGTCGACGCCGGAGCGGCTCGCGCGCTATGTCGGCCCCGACGAGCTGCACCAGGTCTTCAACTTCGACTTCCTGCACGCCACCTGGAACGTCGACTCGTTCCGCAAGGTGATCGACACGGCGCTGGCCGAGGCCACGCAGGTCGGCGCACCGACCACCTGGGTGCTGTCCAACCACGACAAGCCACGGCACGTCACCCGGTACGGCGGTGGCGCGGCCGGCCTGCGCCGTGCCCGGGCGGCCGCGCTGCTGATGCTGGCCCTGCCCGGGGTCGCCTACCTCTATCAGGGTGAGGAGCTCGGCCTCGAAGAGGTGCTCGACATCCCCGACGAGCTGCGCCAGGACCCGGCGTTCCGGCGCACCGGCGAGAGCCGCGACGGCTGCCGGGTGCCGCTGCCGTGGGCGGGCGACACCGCGCCGTACGCCTTCAGCCCCGACGGCGCCGACCCGAGCTGGCTGCCGGCGCCCACCGGCTGGGCGCCCTGCACGGTGGCCGCCCAGTTCGACGTGACCGGCTCGACGCTGGAGCTCTACCGGTCAGCGCTGCGGACCCGGCGCACCGCGCTCGGCGGCGCCGACGACCTCACCTGGCTGGAGGCCGAGCCCAACGTGCTGGCGTTCCGTCGCGGCGACCTGACCTGCGTGGTCAACCTGGGCAGCGAGCCGGTCGACGTGCGCCGCTACGGCACCCCGATCATCGCCAGCGCCGACCTCGACGGACAATTCCTGCCCGTCGACAGCGCCGCATGGTTGAACAGCGCGGTGCTTGGGTAGAGAGGTGTCCACGAGGCCCCTGTGGTGGGGGTGTGGTGGGTACGGTGCCCCGGCGTCGACTTCGGTCCGCCGGGGCACCAATACGTTCAGGGGTTGTCTGAGCGCGGCGCGGTGAGCTTGGCGGCGATCCGGCCCCAGCCGGCCATCACCTGGTCCGGCGTGGGCGGCGGTGCCGCATATCCGGCGTCGTTCTCGCCGAAGGCCTCGGGGACGTCCTCGGCCTCCTCGAGGTCGAGGTCGTCGAGCGAGCCGTCGGCGGGCCGCTCGTCGCGGAACGCCGCGATCCGGGCCGCCTCTATCTCACCACGGATCTCGTCGGTGGAGATGTGTGGCATGCACGGCTCCACGACCGCCATCAGCTCCTCGTCGGCGACCACCGACTGGGCCAGCGCCAGCGCGTGCGGGCGCTCGTAGGGCCCGCTCACCACCGGCTCCCAGTCCTCCTCGTCGCCCAGCGGGCCGAACGTGATGATCCATGGCAGCTCGTGGAGCGGCGAGTCGTCGGGCAGCCGCAAGGTCACCAGTGCACCCATCCGACCATCATGCGCCGCGTCAGCTTCCCTGGTGACCGTTCTCCTGGTCATCTTCGTCATGGTCGACGGGTGAGACGGTGTGTTGGGGCCCCGTCTGAGGCTCGCCGCCGCCCAGGTCGCGGACCGTGCCGTGGCGGTCCGTGGCGGCCACCGCGGCGGCCCAGATGATGATCTGGTTGTAGATGTAGAGATAGATCAACAATCCGACCGGACCGATCAGCGCGTACGCCGCGTTCGCCCGCACCCAGTTGACGTAGAGCCGGCCGACCGAGTTCAGCACGGTCAGGCCGCCGGCCACCATGATCATTGGGATCACCAGCCGCCGCGGGCTCATGTGGATCCGCGGGATCGCGCACAGCAGCGCGAAGGCGATCACCAGGTTGACCAGCACGGTGAGCACGTAGGTGAGCACCATCAACCACGTTCCGCCGCCGCCGATCGCCCAGGTCAGCAGCGTCTTGAGCCCGTCGACCGCGCCCACCGAGGCGATCACCATGGCCAGCACGATCAGCAGCACGCCGATGTCGATGAACCGGCGGACCACGAGGTTGCCGGGCTGCTGCTGGAAGCCGTGCACGGCGCGCTGCGAGGACCGGATCGCCTCGACCCAGCCGATGCCCGTGAACACCAGGCCGATCAGGCCGACGATGCCGATCGGGCGCCCGGAGGTCTGCACGCCGCTGACCGCGTCCTCGACGCTCTTGATGTCGAGGAAGGGCAGGTTTCCCGCGACGAAGCTGACGACCGCCTCGTTGACCTCGGCGTTGCTCAACGTGAAGCCGAAGACGGCGTAGCCGACCAGAGCGAATGCGAAGATCGCGAAGAAGCCGTAGTACGCGATCGCCGCGGCGAGCCGCCCACCGAGCACGAACCCGAACCGGTCGGCCGCCCGGTAGAAGTGGTCGAACGCGCCGGACCGGGCCCGGAGGTTGTCGAGCCCCCGGTTGATGCCGGCCTCGAGCCGGGTGAGCGCGTTCACAACGCTCATTGTTGCGGATCAACTGAATCCGCGAGGCGCGGCGTCAGGCCCCCCGACTGGGGAAGAAGCCCACCCTGTCGTACGCCGTGGCCAGCGTCGCCGAAGCCACCGTCCGCGCCTTGTCGGCGCCCATCGCGAGCAGCTTGTCGAGCTGCGCCGGGTCGTCCATGTAGGCCTTGGTGCGCTCCTGAATCGGCCGGACGAACTCGGCCACCACCTCGGCGAGCTCCTTCTTGAGGTCGCCGTAGCCCTTGCCCGCGAACGCCGCGACCAGGTCGTCGATCGGCCGGTCGGCCAGCACCGAATAGATCGTCAGCAGGTTGGAGACGCCCGGCTTGTTGGCGGGGTCGTAGACGATCTCGCGACCGGTGTCGGTCACCGCCGAGCGGATCTTCTTGGCGGACCGCGCCGGGTCGTCGAGCAGCTCGATGATGCCGGCCGGCGAGGACGACGACTTCGACATCTTGGCCGTCGGCTCCTGCAGGTCGGTGATCTTCGCGGTGTCGCGCACGATGAACGGCGCCGGCAGCGTGAACGTCTTGCCGAACTGGGTGTTGAACCGGCCGGCCAGGTCGCGGGTCAGCTCGAGGTGCTGCCGCTGGTCCTCGCCCACCGGGACCGCGTCGGCCTGGTAGAGCAGGATGTCGGCGGCCTGCAGGATCGGGTAGGTGAACAGGCCGACGCTGGCCCGGTCGGCGCCCTGCTTCGCGGACTTGTCCTTGAACTGGACCATCCGGCTCGCCTCGCCGAAGCCGGTGATGCAGCTCAGCACCCACGACAGCATCGGGTGCTCGGGCACCTGCGACTGCACGAAGAGCGTGCACCGTTCCGGGTCGAGGCCGAGCGCCAGCAGCTGGGCCGCCGAGACGCGGCTGCGGGACCGCAGCAGCGCCGGGTCGTGGCCGGCCGTGATCGCGTGCAGGTCGACCACGCAGTAGAACGCGTCGTGCGTCTCCTGCAGGGCCACCCACTGCCGCAGCGCGCCGAGGTAGTTGCCCATGTGGAACGAGTCGGCGGTGGGCTGGATGCCGGAGAGCACCCGGGGCCGGTCAGCGGCGGCGGCGGTCATGGGCGCAATTCTGCCAGCCGCCCCTGGGAACCCCATGGGCCCCTCGGAACTCGTAGGTTGTGGCCAGACCGGAAGGACGGGGATTGGCGCGCGACGACGGTGCACGGGTGACCCGGGACCAGGGCGAGCGGGCGATGGAGGAGATCTACCACGCCTGCTACCGCCGCCTGGTCACGCAGGTCTATGCGTTCACCACCGACCTGACGGAGGCACAGGACGTGGTGCAGGAGGCGTTCGCCCGGGCCATCGCCCGGCCGCGCGGTCTCGCCGACGTGGACAACCCGGAGGCGTGGTTGCGGGCGGTCGCGATCAACGTGGTCCGGCGTCGCTGGCGGCGGCGCAAGCTGCTCGACACGATCCTGCTGCGCGACCGGCCGGTGACGCAGACCGTGGAGCCGGCGCCCGGTCCCGAGCGGGCCGACCTGCGCGACGCCCTGGCCGCGCTGCCACCCGCGTTCCGCGAGGTGGTGGTCCTGCACTACTACGCCGACCTGCCGGTCGACGAGGTCGCCGCGCTGCTCGGCGTGCCCACCGGCACGGTCAAGTCGCGGCTGTCCCGGGCCCGCGCGGCGCTGGCCGGCCGGCTCGACGGCTACCGGACGGAGGTGACCCGTGCCCGATCTTGACAACCGGCTCGCCCGGTCCCGCTCGGCCCTGCTCGACGAGATCGACCAGCCACCGCTGGCCGACGTGCGGCGGCGCGCCGGCCGGATCCGCCGGCGCCGGGCCGCGGCCGCCGGCGCCACCGCCCTCGCGCTGCTCGGTGTCATCGGCATCGGCGCCCGCCCCTGGGAGCAGGACGGCCCGCCGACCGTCACCGCGACGGAACCCGCGCCGACGTCGCCGACCGCACCGGTCTACGGCGGCGGTGGCATCGTCATCACCGGCCTGTCCGGCGACCCGGTCCACGACATCGCCGGCGAGACCGCCGACGTGGAGTTCGTCGACAGCACGCACGGCATCGCGGCCCCCGGCTGCGATCGGCGCTGCCCGGCTCTGGCCCACACCACCGACGGCGGGCTGACCTGGCAGGCGGTGCCGGCGTCGCCGGAGGGCGACGGCCCGACGGACGTGCTGGCCTTCCCGGCCGGCCACTGGCTGGCGCGCACCGCCGGCGGCTGGTGGTCGTCGCAGACCGGCTCGAGCTGGCAGCCCGTCACGCCGATGAAGGCCGGCCCCCGCACGGTGATCGGGCCCGGCGAGCTGCCCGGTATCGACCCGGCGACCGGCGCCGTGGTGGCGGTCAGCTGGAACCACGGGCCGCTGGGGCCGCTCGCGCAACAGCCGGACCTCTACGCCCGCTGGGTGGCGCCCGCCGCGGCCGGCGACGGTGCCTGGTGGGTCGGCGGCGTGGCCGGCGCCGCGCCCGCGGTCGCCGTCAGCCGCGACTCCGGCCGCACGTGGAAGACGACCTCCCTTCCCGCTCCCGGGCGCCCGACCGACGCGGTGTCGGTGAGCACGCTCGGCGCCGAGGTCTACGCGGTCGCCCGCGGCAACACCGGTGAGGTGCTCGGGATCTACCACTCCGCCGACGGCGGCACCAGCTTCGAAGCGACCTTCCTGGCGCCGTCCGGCGACGTCGACGGCCCTCCGCCGTTCGCGGGCGACGCGGTGCCGTTGCTCGACGGACGCCTGCTGCTCGCGCAGCCGGGCGGGACGCCCAGCTCGTGGTGGGTCAGCACGGACGCCGGCCGCACGTTCAGCCCGATCGCGGACCTGCCGGCCGTCGGCACCATCCGCCGCACGCACGTCGGCTACGTCGCCTACAACCTGTTCGAGAGCAGCTGGACGGCGTACTCACCGAACGGCACGAACTGGCAGAAGCTCCAGGTGCACTAGTCGACCGCGGAGCCGCTCGGCTCGCGGCGCGGGACCATGGGCATCGGGATCGTGGCGATCACCTGCGCCGCCTCGGCCTCCGGCGCCGGGGGCGGTGGCGGCGGCTCGACCGCGCGGATGCCGACCCGGGCGACCCGGCGGCCGTCCAGCTCCAGCACGCGCAGCACCCAGCCCTCGTCCGGGTCGCGGCCTGGCACCGGGGCCTCGTCGCCGATCCGGGGCACCCGGCCGAGGCTGGCCATCACGTAGCCGCCGACCGTCTCGTAGGGGCCCGGCGGGAGCGCGAAGCCCGCGCGCTCGGCGAAGTCGGCCAGGTTGAGCCGGCCGTCCAGGTCGGTCGGGCGGCCCGGCACGGGGTCGGGCTCGACGTCGTACTCGTCGTGGATCTCGCCGACCACCTCTTCGATCAGGTCCTCGAGGGTGACGATGCCGGCGGTGCCGCCGTACTCGTCGATCACCACCGCCAGGTGGTGCCGCTCGCGACGCATCTCGGTCAGCGCGACCAGCACCCGCTTGCTGGCCGGGATCCGCTTGACCTCACGGGTCAGCTCGCCGATCGTCACCCGGCCGTCGCCCTCGGGCCGGATCAGCAGGTCGCGCAGGTGCACGAAGCCGACCACGTCGTCGTGGGTGCCGTCGACCACGGGATAGCGGGTGTGCGTCTCGGCCCGGGCCCGCTCGGCCGCCTCGACCAACGTCTGCCGCGCGGACAGGAACGTCACCTCGGTGCGCGGCCGCATCACCTCGCGGACCATCGTGTCGCGGGCGACCAGCACCTCGTCGATGATCCGGCGCTCCACCGGGTCGAGGCGGGTGCTGGCGGCGACCAGGTCGCGCAGGTCGGCCTCGCTGATCTGCTCGCGGCCGGCCGAGGGGTCGGCGCCGAGCGCGGCGGTCAGCCCGTCGGCGGTCCGCACCACGAGGCGGGCCAGGCGGCGGGCGACCGGGCCTGGATTTCGTTGGGGACGCCCCGTCGGACCGCGCCGACGGGGCCCGGCTGTGCCGGGTTGGTCCTGCATGCAGCGATCGTAGACACGTAGCGCCCCTCCCGCCGAGCACTTGTGATGGGATGCAGGCCATGAGCGACGTCCCCTCCCGCGCGGCCGCGGGTTTCGCCTCCGCCTTCGGCGCCGAACCGACCGGTCTGTGGGCCGCGCCGGGCCGCGTCAACCTCATCGGCGAGCACACCGACTACAACGACGGCTTCGTGCTGCCGTTCGCGCTGCCGCACCGGGTCGTGGTCGCGGCCGCGCCCGTGGCGGAACCCCGGTGGCGGGTGTGGTCCGAGCAGACCGAGGAGACGGTCGAGTTCGGCGCGGCGGAGGCCGACGAGCCGGGCCGGGTCGAAGGATGGGCGGGTTACGTCGCGGGCGTGGTGTGGACCCTGCGCTCCAAGGGGTACGCGGTGCCCGGCGCCGACCTGGCCGTCGCCTCGGACGTGCCGGCGGGCGCCGGCCTCTCGTCGTCGGCGGCGCTCGAGTCGGCCGTGCTCACCGCCCTCGACGACCTCGGCGACCTAGGGGTGCCCGTCGACGAGCGGCCGGGGCTGGCGCAGCGGGCCGAGAACGACTACGTCGGCATGCCCTGCGGGATCATGGACCAGTCCGCCTCGATCCGGGCCGAGGCCGGGCACGCGCTCTTCCTCGACTGCCGGTCGCTGGCCATCGAGCAGATCCCCTTCGACGTCTCCTCGTCGGGGCTCGCGGTGCTGGTGGTCGACACGCGGGCGCCGCACCGGCACGCCGGGGGCGAGTACGCGAGCCGCCGCCGGGCCTGCGAGGAGGCGGCCGCGCTGCTCGGCGTGGCCGCCCTGCGCGACGTCGACGACCTCGACGCCGCCCTGGCCAAGCTGCCGGACGAGGTGATGCGGCGCCGGGTCCGGCACGTGGTGACCGAGAACCAGCGGGTGCTCGACACGGTCGACGTGCTGCGGGCCGGCCGGGTCCGCGAGATCGGGCCGCTGCTGACCGCCTCGCACGCCTCGATGCGCGACGACTTCGAGATCACCGTGCCGGAGGTCGACGTCGCGGTGTCGACGGCGCTGGCCGCGGGGGCCTACGGCGCGCGGATGACCGGCGGTGGCTTCGGCGGTTGTGTGCTGGCCCTGGTCGACGCCGCCGAGACCGACCGGGTGGCGGCCGCGGTCGCCGCCGCCTACGCGGAGCGCGGGTTCACCGCCCCGGTCTGGTTCGCGGCCCGGCCGGGCGCCGGCGCGGAGCGCATCGAGTGACCGTCCTGCGGCGGATCCCGCTCACCCTGGCCGTCTTCGTCATCACCGCGGTGCCCAGCCTGCTGCAGTTCGCCTACCCGGGGGTGCTGACCTCGCTGCAGCGCACACCGGCGATCCGCGACGGCCAGGTCTGGCGGCTGGTGACGTCGCTGGTCGTCCAGGACGGCGGCTGGTTCGGTGCCGCCTCCAACCTGTTCTTCCTGCTGCTGGTCGGCGCGCTGGCCGAGCTCACGCTGCGCCGCTGGCTCTGGGCCACCTGCTACGTCGGCTGCGGGCTGGTGGCCGAAGGCATCGCGCTGGCCTGGGAACCGACCGGCGGCGGCAACTCCATCGCCATCTGTGGCCTGGCCGGCGCGCTCACGGTGGCCCTGCTGACCCGCCCGCTGCGCCCGTCCACCGCCTGGCGGCCCGAGGCCACCGGCGAGGCGCTCCACCCCCGCCACCTGTGGCTGCCCGCGGGCGTCGCCTGGTGGTCGGTGGCCCTGCTGGGCACGGTCTCCGAGCTCGCCCTCTACATCGGTGTCGCCGCCGGCGCGGCGGTCCAGGTGGCCCTGGTGGCCGGCGGCGAGACCGGCCGCGGCAACCGCACCCTGGGCCGCATCGTCGCGGCCGGCGCACTGGCCGTCGGCATCACCCTCACGGCCCTGCGCAACATCCACGGCCCGCCGCTGCTCCTCGGCGCCGCCCTCACCTATGCGGCGTCCCGGCGCTAGCTCGCTTCGACGATCATGCCCGCGGCGACCGTGCGGTTGGTGGCTTCGTCGATCAGGATGAAGCCGCCGGTCGTGCGGTTGCGGCGGTATTCGTCGGCCAGCAGCGGGGCCGTCGTCCGCAGGCGCAGCCGGCCGATCTCGTTGAGCTTGAGCTCCCCCGCCTCCTCGTCGCGGTGGAGCGAGTTGACGTCGAGCCGGTAGTGCAGGTCGCGGACCACCGCGCGGACCGACCGGGTCGTGTGCTTGAGCGAGTACTTGCCGCCGACCCGCAGCGGCCGGCTCTCGTCCATCCAGCAGACCATCGCCTCGATGTCCTGGGCGACCGCCGGCGCGTTGTTGGGCCGGCAGATGAGGTCGCCGCGGGAGATGTCGATCTCGTCTTCCAGCCGGACGGTCACCGACATCGGCGGGAATGCCTCGGCGACCGGGCCGTCGGCGGTGTCGATCGCGGCGATCCGGCTGGTGAATCCGGACGGCAGCACCATCACCTCGTCGCCGGGCTTGAGCACGCCCGAGGCGACCTGGCCGGCGTAGCCGCGGTAGTCGGTCACGGTGGTCGACTGCGGCCGGATCACATATTGCACCGGGAAGCGCACGTCGACCAGGTTGCGGTCGGAGGCGATGTGCACGCGCTCGAGGTGGTGCAGCAGCGAGGGGCCCTCGTACCACGGCATGTTCTCGGATCGCGAGGCGATGTTGTCGCCCTTGAGCGCCGAGATCGGGATGACCGAGAGGTCGGGCGCCTCGAGCTTCGCGGCGAACGCGGTGAACTCGTCGGCGATCCGCTCGTAGACCTCCTGCGACCAGTCGACCAGGTCCATCTTGTTGACGCAGAGCACGAGGTGCGGCACCCGCAGCAGCGAGCAGAGGAACGCGTGCCGGCGGGACTGCTCGACCAGGCCCTTGCGGGCGTCGACCAGGATCAGCGCGAGGTCGGCGGTGGACGCCCCGGTCACCATGTTGCGCGTGTACTGAATATGGCCCGGGGTGTCGGCGATGATGAACTTCCGCCGGGGGGTCGCGAAGTAGCGGTAGGCGACGTCGATCGTGATGCCCTGCTCCCGCTCGGCGCGGAGGCCGTCGGTGAGCAGCGCCAGGTTGGTGTATTCGTCGCCGCGGGCCGCGCTGACCGCCTCGACGGCCGCGAGCTGGTCGGTGAACAGCGACTTGGTGTCGTAGAGCAGCCGGCCGATCAGCGTGGACTTTCCGTCGTCGACGCTGCCCGCGGTGGCGAACCGGAGCAGGTCCATCGCGCGCTGCTCGGTGGCAGCCAGGGTCGGAGCCGACATCAGAAGTAACCCTCCCGCTTGCGGTCTTCCATCGCCGCCTCGCTGACCCGGTCGTCGCCGCGGGTCGCGCCGCGCTCGGTGATCCGGGTCGCGGCGACCTCGTCGATCACCTTGGCCACCGTGTCGGCGTGCGACTCGACGGCCGCGGTGCACGAGGCGTCGCCGACCGTGCGGTAGCGGACCTTGGCGGTGAACGGCTCCTCGGCGCCACGCGGCTGGATGAACTCGTTGACCGCGTAGAGCATCCCGTCGCGGGAGAGCACCGTGCGCTCGTGCGCGTAGTAGATCGACGGCAGGTCGAGCCGCTCCTGCGCGATGTAGTGCCAGACGTCGAGCTCGGTCCAGTTGGACAGGGGGAACACCCGGATCGACTCGCCCGTGTGGTGCCGGCCGTTGTAGAGCGACCACAGCTCGGGCCGCTGGTTCTTGGGGTCCCACTGGCCGAACTCGTCGCGGAAGCTGAACACCCGCTCCTTGGCCCGGGCCTTCTCCTCGTCGCGCCGGGCGCCGCCGAACAGCGCGTCGAAGCGGTATTTCTCCACCGCGTCGAGCAGCACCGGCGTCTGGATCCGGTTGCGCATGCCGTCGCCCGGCTCGACCACGAGGCCCGACTCGATCGCCTCGGGCACGCTGGCGACCAGCAGCTGCAGGCCCAGCTCGGCGACCCGGCGATCACGGAACGTGAGCACCTCGGGGAAGTTGTGGCCGGTGTCGACGTGCATCACCGGGAACGGGATGCGCGCCGGGGCGAACGCCTTCTCGGCGAGCCGGAGCATCACGATCGAGTCCTTGCCGCCGGAGAAGAGCAGCACGGGGCGCTCCAACTCGGCGACCACCTCGCGCATGACGAAGATGCTCTCCGCCTCGAGCGCCGCGAGGTGGGAGACCCGGTAAGCCGGCGGCATGGAACCCCTTCGGATTGTCTAGTGGACCACTGGGTTTTTCCCGAGCGACTCTACCCCGGGATGTGTTGCCGCAGCGCCGCGAGCAACCGGGGAGCCAGATCCTTGCGACACACCACGAGATCTGGCAGGCGCGGATCGGTCTCGTTGTATTCCAGCGCAGATCCGTCGATACGTGAAGCGTGCAGCCCGGTGGCCGTCGCCACAGCGACCGGGGCGGCCGAGTCCCACTCGTACTGGCCGCCGGCGTGCACGTAGGCGTCGACCTCGCCGCCGACCACCGCCGCGATCTTCACGCCGGCCGAGCCCATCGGCACGAGGTCGGCGCCCAGGTCCGCGGCCAGGTCGGCCAGGAAGGCCGGCGGCCGGCTGCGGCTCGCGGCCAGGCGCAGCCGCGGGTGCGGACCCATCGGCGGGTACGCGGGCGGGAAGTCGGTGGCCAGCGTCCGGTGCTGGGCCGGGATCGCCACGGCGCCGGCGAGCAGCTTGTGCGGGCTGGTGCCGTGCCGGCCCCAGAGGGCGACGTGCACCGCCCAGTCGTCGCGGCCCTCCTCGGCGTACTCCCGGGTGCCGTCGAGCGGGTCGACGATCCACACCCGCTCGGCGCCGAGCCGGTCGGTGCCGGTGGCCTTGGCGTCCTTGTCCTCCTCGGACAGCACCGCGTCGGCTGGCCGCCAGCGGGCCAGTTCGGTGCGCATCAGCTCGTGTGACAGCTTGTCACCGGCCGCCTTCAGCGCGTCCGGATCGGCGAAGCCGACCTCGGCCCGGGTGCGCAGCAGCAGGTCCCCGGCGCGCCCGGCCAGCCAGCGGGCGAACGCGCCGTCGATCACCGGCGGAGTCATGAGGGGGTGCTCCTTCAGTAGGCGCCGCTCGGGCGCACGACGGCGGCCAGCGTACGCATGAGGATCACCAGGTCGAGGGAGAGCGACCAGTTCTCCACATAGCGCAGGTCCAACCGGACCGCCTCCTCCCACGGCAGGTCGGACCGTCCCGAGACCTGCCACAACCCGGTCATCCCGGGCTTGACCGCGAGCCGGCGCCGCACGTCGTCGGCGTACTGCGCGACCTCCTGCGGCAGCGGCGGCCGCGGTCCCACCAGCGACATGTGGCCGAGCAGCACGTTGAACAGCTGCGGCAGCTCGTCGAGCGAGAACCGGCGCAGTCGGCGTCCGACCGGGGTGATCCGCGGGTCGTTGCGAATCTTGAAGAGCACGCCGTCGTGCTCGTTGAGGTGTCGCAGCTCCGCGAGCCGGGCCTCCGCGTCGAGGTACATGCTGCGGAACTTGTAGATCAGGAACTCCCGGCCGTCGCGACCGGTGCGCACCTGCCGGAAGAGTACCGGGCCGGGTGAGTCGATCCGGATGCAGAGGGCGACCACCAGCAGGACGGGTGACAGCAGCGCCACCAGCACCGCGGCGCCGACCCGGTCGACGATCTCCTTCACGAACCGGGCCGCGCCCTCCAGCCGGGGGTGCTCGACGTGCAGCATCGGCAGCCCGTCGACCGGCCGGATCGTGGTGCGGTCGCCGGCCACGTCGATCAGCGCGTTGGCCAGGATCAGGTCGATCTCGTCGCGTTCCAGCCGCCAGGCCAGCCGGCGCAGCGTCTGCCCGTCGATCTCCGGGCAGGACAGCACGATCACCGTGTCGGCCCCGGACAGCTCGACCGCCTGGGCCACGTCGTCGAACGTGCCGTAGACCGGCAGGCCGACGTCGCCGTCGTGCTTCGGCGGCAGGCAGGCGCCGACCACCTCTAGCCCGTGGTAGCGCTCGCGGCGCAGCTGGCGGGCGAGGTGGATGACGGCCAGCTCGTGGCCGACGACGATCACCTGGCGCAGGCAGTCACCGCGCTTGCGGGCCCGGTGGAGCCGCTTGCGCAGGCCGAACCGGACGGCGACGGTGACGAAGGTGGCCGCGGGCAGGGCGATCAGCACGTACGAGCGGGCGAGCTGGATCTCCAGGGCGTAGGAGACCATCGCGACGCCGGCGATCAGGCCCAGCCCGGCCCGGATCACCCGCTGGTACTCGTCGGTGCCGACGAACAGGAACCGCGCCTCGTAGGCCCGGGCCAGCCCGAGCGACGCCACCAGCGCGACCGGCAGCAGCGCCGACAACACCAGATAGTCCTGGTTGTACGCGGTGAGCCCGTCGCCGAACCGCAGCTCGAAGGCCAGCCCGCCGGCGGCGCCACCGACGGCCAGGTCGGCCAGCAGCAACAGGCGCAGGTAGCGGCACTCCCAGGCGGCCCGGCGGGACAGGGCGGCGTGCCGGCCGGGTATCCGGCGCAGCAGCGGCCGGCGGGGCGGGGCGGTCTCGGTCGGGCCGCGCTCCACCGTGGTGCGACCGCGATGCACCGTCGCGCCCGGGCGGCCGTGGTCGGGCGTCGCGCCCTTCGGTCCCCGGTCGGGCGCGCTGCGGTGCGGCCGCGTGCGTGTCGCTGAGGTGAGGTTGTGCGGGCGGTTGGCGGTCGGCCGCTCGCGGGCGTCGAGCCCGCGGTCCATCAGGTCGCGTACCGCCGCGGGATCGAACCGCCCTCGCTCCACCCGCGCCTCCCCGACTTAACCTCCGCCTAAGACACAACGGGCGGAACCGGGCAAGCGATACGGACTTGATCAGGATCCGTTATAGGCGTTCTGCGCCCATTCGACGCCCTTACCGGCGACGGCCTCCGCGACGTCGGCAGCCCGGTCGACCAGGAACTCGAGCTCCTTGCGCTCGACCGAGGAGAAGTCGTTCAACACGTAGTCGGCCGGGTCCTGCCGGCCCGGCGGCCGGCCGATGCCGAACCGCACCCGGGCGTAGTCCTTGGTGCCCAGCGACTTGGAGATCGAGCGCAGGCCGTTGTGGCCACCCTCGCCGCCGCCGAGCTTGGCCCGGATCTGGCCGTAGGGGATGTCGAGCTCGTCGTGCACCGCGATGATCTGCTCCGGCGGCACCTTGTAGAACTGCGCGAGCGCGACGGTCGGGCCACCCGAGAGGTTCATGTAGGTCAGCGGCTTGACCAGCACCAGCCGGGGCCCGCCGAACCCGATGCGGCCCTCGGCGACCTCGGCCACGGCACGCCGGTGCCGGCCGAACCGCGCGCCGATCCGCTCGGCGATCAGGTCGGCGACCATGAAGCCCACGTTGTGCCGGTTCTTGGCGTATTCCTTGCCGGGGTTGCCAAGTCCCACCACGAGGAAGGGCGCTGTCGCTTCCACGCTTGTCATTCTCCCGGTTGACGCAACAGAGTTGGCGAAGGCCCCTCCCGGTGTGCACCGGAAGGGGCCTTTCGCGCAGACGCAGACCTGATCGTCAGGAGGCGGCGTTCGCCGACTCCTCGCTCGCCTCGGCGGCGGGCGCCTCACCCTCGGCGGCCTCGCCCTCGGCCGCCTCACCCTCAGCGGTCTCGCCCTCGAGCGCCTCGGCGCTCGGCGCGACGCTGATGACGGCGATCGTGGTCTCGGGGTCGGCGACGAGCTCGGTGCCCTCGGGCAGCGGGACGTCGGCGGCGGTGATCTTCGAACCGGCCTCGAGTCCCTCGATGGAGACCTCGAAGTGGTCCGGCAGGCGGGTCGCGTCGGCGCTGACCGACAGCGTGTCGCTCTCGTGCACCACCAGGGTGCCGGCGGCGGCCTCGCCCAGGAGCTGGACCGGGATGTCGACGGTGACCTTCTCGCCCCGGCGCACGATCAGCAGGTCGATGTGCTCGAAGCTGTCCTTCACCGGGTCGCGCTGGATCGCCTTCGGCAGGGCCAGGGCCTGGGTGCCGTCGCTGATCTCGATCGCGAAGAGCTGGTTGGCGCCACCGTGGCGGATCGCGGCGGCGAACTCACGCGCGGGGAGCGCGATGTGCTTGGGCTTCTCGCCGTGGCCGTAGAGCACGGCGGGCACCAGGCCGGCCCGGCGCGTGCGGCGGGCACCACCCTTGCCGAACTCGGTGCGGGGCTCGGCGGCGATCTTTACCTCGGACACGGGAGAACTCCTGGATCTTGGTCTGGGCTGCGTAAGTCGGCGGCGGTGCCGGGCGAGAGGCGCGCGGGCTGGCCCGGACACCGCGTCGATGACGGCGCCCGTGGCTATGTTGAGAACCAGCTGGGTCACCCTCGCCGTGGCAACCTCAGTACTCTACCCGAGCCGGCGCGACACCTTACCGCCGGCCCCGCCGTATTTAGCTCAACCCGCCGAACAGGGTGGTAACGGACCCGTCGTCGAAGACCTCGCGGATCGCGCGGGCCAGCAGCGGGGCGATCGACAGCGAAGTGATCTTGTCGAGCCGCTTCTCGGGCGGCAGCGGCAGCGTGTTGGTCACGACGACCTCGCTGATCCGGCTGTTCTTGAGGCGCTCGGTCGCCGGGTCGGAGAGCAGCGCGTGGGTGGCGGCGACCAGCACGTCGGCGGCGCCGCTGTCGTGCAGGATCTCGGCCGCCTTGCAGATCGTGCTGCCGGTGTCGATCATGTCGTCGACGATCAGGCAGACCCGGCCCTCGACGTCGCCGACGACCCGGTTGGCCACCACCTGGTTGGGCTTGAGCGGGTCACGGGTCTTGTGGATGAAGGCCAGTGGGCAGCCGCCCAGCCGGTCGGTCCACCGCTCGGCGACCCGCACCCGGCCCGAGTCCGGCGCGACCACGGTCATCGGCCGGCCCGCGTATTTCCGCTCGACGTAGCCAGCCAGCGTGTCCATCGCGAACAGGTGGTCGACCGGGCCGTCGAAGAAGCCCTGGATCTGGGCGGTGTGCAGGTCGACCGTGAGGATCCGGTTGGCGCCCGCCTGCTTGAGCAGGTCGGCGACCAGCCGCGCCGAGATCGGCTCGCGGCCGCGGTGCTTCTTGTCCTGCCGGGCGTACGGGTAGAAGGGCAGGACCACGGTGATCCGCTTGGCCGATCCGCGCTTGAGCGCGTCGACCATGATCAGCGTTTCCATCACCCATTTGTTGACGCCCTCGCCGGCGGACTGCACGACGAACGCGTCGGAACCCCGGACGGACTCGCGGTAGCGGACGAAGATCTCGCCGTTGGCGAACTCGTAGGCGTCGGTCGGCGTCGGCGCCACGCCGAGCACCTCGCCGATCTCGGTGACCAGCTCGGGAAACCCCCGGCCGGAGAAGAGCATCAGGCTCTTGCGGTTTTCGGCGACGATGCTGCCCATGGGTGAGGCGCTCCGTGAGTTCGGCGGATGTTTACTCGCTTGAAGTATCACCCGGAGCGTCGGCGGCGGCATGACCGTCTTGGCTCTCGTGCAGTTGGTCACGCGCCCTGCGGGCCGCTTCCGCCGCAGCTGTGCCGGGACGTCGGGATTCGACCCAGCCCTCGAAGATCCGCTGCGGCCCGCCGGACACCGAGAGCGCGCCGGGCGGCACGTCGCGGCGGACCACCGTGCCCGCGCCGGTGTAGGCCCCGTCGCCCACCTCGACCGGGGCGACGAACATGTTGTCGGAGCCGGTGCGGGCGTGGCTGCCGATGACCGTGCGGTGCTTCTCGACGCCGTCGTAGTTGACGAACACCGATGCCGCGCCGATGTTGCTGTGCTCGCCGATCGTCGCGTCGCCGACGTAGGACAGGTGCGGCACCTTCGAGCCCGCGCCGATCTCGGAGTTCTTGGTCTCGACGAACGTGCCGACCTTGGCCTTGTCGGCGAGCCGGCTGCCGGGGCGCAGATAGGCGTACGGCCCGACACTCGCGCCCGGACCGATCTCGGCCTGCACCGCGTGGGCCCGCAGCACCGTGGCGCCGGCCTCGACGACCGTGTCGATCAGCGTCGTGTCGGGGCCGACGGTGGCGCCGGGGCCGACCCGGGTCGCGCCGCGGAGCTGGGTGTTCTGGTCGATCACCGCGTCGCGCTCGACCGTGGCGGTGACGTCGATCCAGGTCGTGGCCGGGTCGAGGATGGTGACGCCGGAGCGCATCAGGTCGGCGTTGACCCGGTCTCGCAGCCGGGCCCGCAGCCCGGCGAGCTCGAGCCGGTCGTTGCAGCCGAGCGTCTCCTCGGCGACCGCCGCGACGTGCACCGCCACCGGCTCGCCGGCCGCGGCGAGCAGGCCGAACACGTCGGTCAGGTATTCCTCGCCCTGGTCGTTGTCGCTGGTGAGCTTGGCCAGCGCGGCGCGCAGCAGGCGGGCGTCGAACGCGTAGATGCCGGCGTTGATCTCACGGATCGCCTGCTCGGCGGGCGTCGCGTCGCGCTCCTCGACGATCCGCTCGAGGCCGCCGGTGGCATCGCGGACGATGCGGCCGAGCCCCTTCGGGTCGGGCACCTCGGCCGCCAGCACGGTGGCCGCGGCGCCGGCCCGCTCGTGCGCCTCGACCAGCGCGGTGACCGTCTCGCCGCGCAGCAGCGGCACGTCGCCGTTGAGCACCACGACCGTGCCGGTCGCGTCGGGCGCCGCCTCGAGCGCGATCCGCACCGCGTGGCCGGTGCCGTGCTGCTCGGCCTGGAGCACCGGCGTCGCGTGCGGCGCGACCTCGGCGAGGTGCGCCTCGACCTGGTCGGCGGCGTGGCCGACGACGACCAGCGTGCGCTCGGCGCCGACCGGCGCCGCCGCGGTCAGCACGTGACCCAGCAACGTGCGGCCCAGCAACGGATGCAGCATCTTCGACAGTGCCGATTTCATCCGCTTTCCCTCGCCCGCGGCGAGGATGACGACGGTGCGGACTTCGGTCACGAGGGGGCTCCCGTCGGACGGCGTGCGGCGTGCCCGCTCATGTTAGTCGGGCCGTTCGCGAGTGGTCCGTGCTCACCCGAAAGAGAGTGCTGGGACGCCTGGATTCGAACCAGGACCTTCCGGATTCAAAGTCCGGCGGGCTGCCGTTACCCCACGTCCCACTACAGCCGGGTAAGCCTAGCCTGTCGCGCTGTTTGGGACACACGTTGACGTGGTACCCCCACGGGGTTAGCCCAACCTAAATTCCGCGTGCCAGCGGATGCGTCACTACGGGTCCGTAAGTTACGGTGACGTAAGCGTAACTTTTTGATCACCCCCACCCGCTGCGAGGTGCCATGACCATCACCGCGACCCCCACCGAGACGACATCGACAGGCCCTAAGCCACTCACCGAGGGCAAGCAGTCAACCGGGGTGCTCGTCGCCCTCTGGGGTTTCGTGGTCCTGCCGTTCCTGGCGGTCATGGCCGCGATTCCGGTGGCCGTCGTCGGCGGTTGGCTGTCCTGGACCGACGCGGCCATCGCGCTGGTCCTCTACGTGGTCTCCGGCCTCGGCATCACGGTCGGGTTCCACCGCTACTTCACGCACGGCTCGTTCAAGGCGAAGCGCTGGCTGCGGGTGACCCTCGCGGTGGCGGGCTCGTTCGCGATCGAGGGCAACGTGATCCAGTGGGTCGCCGACCACCGGCGACACCACGCGTTCTCCGACGTGGAGGGCGACCCGCACTCCCCGTGGCGCTTCGGGGGTGGCGTCTGGGGTCTCACCAAGGGTCTGTTCTTCGCGCACGTCGGCTGGATGTTCTCGCGCGAGCTGGGCAACCGTCAGCGGTTCGCGCCCGACCTGCTCGCCGACAAGGACATCCGCCGGGTCGACGCGCTGTTCCCGCTCCTGGTGGTCATCTCGACGCTCTCGCCGGCCCTGGTCGGCGGCCTGGTCACCTGGTCCTGGCAGGGCGCGCTGACCGCGTTCTTCTGGGGCGGCCTGGTCCGCATCGCGGTGCTGCACCACGTCACCTGGTCGATCAACTCCGTGTGCCACGTCTACGGTGAGCGCCCGTTCGAGGTGCGCCAGGGTGACAAGGCCGCCAACTTCTGGCCGCTGGCGATCCTGTCGTTCGGCGAGAGCTGGCACAACCTGCACCACGCCGACCCGACCTGCGCCCGGCACGGCGTCCTCAAGGGCCAGATCGACAGCTCCGCCCGGACGATCTGGCTGTTCGAGAAGTTCGGCTGGGTGTCCAACGTGCGCTGGCCGAAGCCCGAGCGGATCGCCGCCAAGCTCGTCAAGACGAACGCCTGATCTGATGACGCCCCCGGTGCGGGTCAGCGGCCCGCACCGGGCGCCTGGCAGGATGCTCGCGTGGTAGCCGACCCGACCAACCCGGCGGGCGGCCGGTCCCGAGTCCGGATGTCCGCGACCCAGCGTCGTGAGCAGCTGATCGCGATCGGGCGTCAACTCTTCGCGGAGCGTGGCTTCGACGCCACCTCGATCGAAGAGGTGGCGGCCCGGGCCAAGGTCTCCAAGCCCGTGGTCTACGAGCACTTCGGTGGCAAGGAGGGCCTCTACGCCGTCGTCGTCGACCGCGAGGTGCGCTCGCTGCTCGACCGGATCACCAACGCGCTGACCGCGGGCCACCCGCGCGAGCTGCTCGAGCAGGCCGCGCTGGCGCTGCTCGACTACATCGAGCAGGAGACCGACGGCTTCCGGGTGCTCGTGCGCGAGTCACCGGTGATGTCGTCGACCGGCAACTTCAGCAGCGTGCTCAACGACCTGGCGCACCAGGCCGAGCACATCCTGGGCGCCGAGTTCAAGACGCGCGGGTTCGACCCGAAGTTGGCCGAGCTCTACTCACAGGCGCTGGTGGGCATGGTCGCGCTGACCGGCCGCTGGTGGCTGGAGGTGCGCAAGCCCCGCAAGGACGTGGTCGCCAGCCACCTGGTCAACCTCGCCTGGAACGGCCTGTCCCACCTGGAGTCCAAGCCGGCCCTGGTGGTCCGCGACCACCGCTGAGGTCACCGCCGGGGGGCGGTGCGCGGGATCGACGTGCTCTTGTAGGCCTGCTCGGCCCGTTGGGACTCGGCCGAGCCGGTCTTGTCGTACATGCCGGCCAGCAGCAGGACCACGCCGAAGATCAACGACAGGACGGCCGTCGACACCGAGAAGTTGAGGAAGTTCGCCGCCGTCTGCATGAACGCCAGCATGAAGATGCCGGTGACCATGAAGACCACCGCGCCGGCCAGGTTGATGTAGTGGCCGACGTTGCCGCCGATCAGGTTGGCGCCCAGCACGATCAGGCCCCAGATCACCGACACGATGGCGAACGCCAGGTTGGTGCGCAGGCCCAGCGCCCAGTTGCTCTCCCGCGCGAACAGCGTCTCGCCGACCGTCTTGGTCAACGAGACACAACCGAAGATCAGGATGTACGTGCCCGTGAGCCCGGCCAGCGCCCGGTAGAGGGGTCGGAGCGGGTGGTTGAGCGGGAAGTGCGCCATGCCCCAATTGTGGGGCTAAGCCGCTTTGTTCGGGATCAGAACTCGAGACGGGCCCGCTGCCACGCCTCGTGGTCGTCCGCCGAGCCGACCTTGCCGTACATGCTGGCGAGCAGCAGCACGAGGCCCAGGCTCATCATCACGATGCTGCTGGCCAGCGTGTGGCCGAGGAAGTTGGCGTCGGTCTGCAGCAGCGCCAGGGTCAGCAGGCCGAGGGCCATGAGGAAGTACGAGACCAGCCGGTTGACCGTGACGTCGAAGTTGCGCCCGACGACCGCGGCGATCAGCACGATCGCGCCGATCACGATGCTCACCAGCGAGTTGGCCAGGTTGGTGCCCTGGCCCAGCGCCCGGCCGGCGTCCTGCGCGAACAGGCCGTCGCCGCCGGTCGTGGCGAGGCCGATGCCGCCGAAGACGACCAGGTAGAGCCCGACAAGCCCGGCCAGCACGCGATAGGTCGAGCGCGCGGGGTGGTTGATGGGGTTGTGCATGGTCTGCCTGCCTCCAGCGCTTCGTCGGTCGAGTTGCATTGTGCCCAACCTGCCGGCCGCCCACACACCGGGGGTTACGACGCGTCGACCTGCTCGGCCAGTTCGAGCCACTCCTCCTCGACCCGTTCGCGTTCCGCCCGCAGCTCCCGGAGCTGACCGTCGAGCTCGGCCACCTTGGCGTAGTCGGTGGCGTGGGTGGCCAGCTGGTCGTGCAGCGCCGCCTCGCGCTCGGTCAGCCGGCTGACCGCCCGCTCCAGCCGGACCAGGTCCTTGCGGGCCGCGCGGACCTCGGCCGCCGACATCCCGGTCCGCTCCTGCGCCGCCGTGGGCTCGGTGATCGGCGGGCCGGCCACGGCCGGGGCGCCGGTGACCCGGGCGAGGTATTCGTCGACGCCGCCGGGCAGGTGCACCAGGCGGCCGTCGCCGAACATGCCGTAAACGGCGTCGGTGACCCGTTCGACCAGGTAGCGGTCGTGCGAGGCGACGATCAGCGTGCCGGGCCACGAGTCGAGCAGGTCCTCCAGCGAGGCCAGGGTGTCGGTGTCGAGGTCGTTGGTCGGTTCGTCGAGCAGCAGCACGTTGGGCTCGCCGGCGAGCAGCCGCAGCATCTGCAGCCGGCGCCGTTCGCCGCCGGACAGGTCGCTCACCGGCGTCCACAGGCTCGACGTGCGGGTGCCACCGCCCGAGGGCCGGTCGACGAACCCGAAGACCTCGGCGAGCTGGGCCGCGGACAGCTCCCGGCCGCCCAGGTTGACCCGGCGGGCCACCTCTTCGACCGCCTCCAGCACGCGCAGGTCGCCCGGCAGCTCGGCCAGCTCCTGCGAGAGGAACGCCGGCTTGACCGTGGCGCCCACCGTGAACCGCCCGGCGTGCGGTGTGGACCGGCCGGCCAGGAGCCGCAGCAGCGTGGTCTTGCCGGCCCCGTTGGCGCCGAGGATCGCGATCCGGTCGCCGGGCCCGACCTGCCAGGTCAGGTCGTCGAGGATCGGCTTGGCGCCGGCGGTCAGGAAGGCGTTCTCCAGGTCGTAGACCTGCTTGCCGAGCCGGGCCGTGGCGAGCCGCTGCAGCGACAGCGTGTCACGGGGCGGCGGCACGTCGGCGATCAGCGCGTTGGCGGCGTCGATGCGGAAGCGGGGCTTCGAGGTGCGGGCCGGCGGGCCGCGGCGCAGCCAGGCGATCTCCTTGCGGAGCAGGTTCTGCCGGCGCGCCTCGGTCGCCGCCGCGATCCGCTCGCGCTCCGCCCGGGCCAGGGTCCACGCGGCGAAGCCGCCCTCGTACGCCCGGATGGTCCGGTCGGCGACCTCCCACGTCGTCGTGCAGACCGCGTCGAGGAACCACCGGTCGTGGGTGACGACGACCAGCGCGCCCTTGCGGCCGAGCAGGTGCCGGGCCAGCCAGTCGACGCCGGCCACGTCGAGGTGGTTGGTGGGCTCGTCGAGCACGAGCAGGTCGGCCGGGCGGACCAGCAGCGCCGCCAGCGCGACCCGGCGCCGCTCGCCGCCGGACATCGGGCCGACCGGCTGGTCGAGGCCGAGGTGGGGCATGCCGAGACCGTCGAGGATCGCGCGTACGCCGGCGTCGCCGGCCCACTCGTGCTCGGCGCCGAGGCCTTCGGCGAGCCACGCGGTGCCGATCACGACGTCGCGCACCGTGTCGTCCGGCGCGAACGACAGGGTCTGCGGCAGCGCGGCCACCCGCAGGTCGCGGCGGAGCGTCACCCGGCCCCCGTCCGGCTCCTCCTGCCTGGTGATCAGCCGGAGCAGGGTCGACTTGCCGGCGCCGTTGAGGCCGACCACGCCGATCCGGTCGGCGTCGTCGATCCCCGCCGAGACGCCGGTCAGCAGCGGCCCGGCCGCGCCGTAGCCCTTGGACACCCGGTCCAGGTTGACGATGTTGACCATTTCTAGATCACTCGGGCGCCGGCCACGGGGCCGGTGGCGGTGCGGGCCTCGCGGCAGACACCGGCCTGCTCGAGGGCGCCGGCGATCATGTTGGCCTCGCCCGCGTCGTAGGCCAGGAAGACGCAGGTCGGTCCCGAGCCCGAGACGATGCCGGCGAGCGCGCCGGCGGCCCGGCCGGCCTTGAGCACGTCGGCGAGCTGCGGGCGCAGGGAGAGCGCGGCGGCCTGCAGGTCGTTGCCGAGCGCGCCGGCCAGCACCTCGGGGTCGCGCTGGCGCAGGGCGGCGAGCAGGTCGTCGGTGCTGCCGAGCGGTGGCGGGGCGGCCCGCAGCGCGCGCAGCCGGTCGAGCTCCGCGTAGACAGCCGGCGTGGCCAGGCCGCCGTCGGCCACCGCGACCACCCAGTGCCAGGTGGTCGGGCGGGCCAGCACCGGGCTGACCGTCTCGCCGCGGCCGGTGCCCAGCGCGGTGCCGCCGTAGACCAGGAACGGCACGTCGGAGCCGATCTCGGCGGCGATCGCGGCCAGGTCGTCGCGGGTCATCCCGGTGCCCCACAGCGCGTCGCAGGCGACCAGGGCGGCCGCCGCGTCGGCGCTGCCGCCGGCCAGCCCGGCCGCGAGCGGGATCTGCTTGCGCAGGTGCAGGCGGGCGTGTGCGGGGACGCCGGCGTGCCGGGCCAGCGCGCGGGCCGCGCGGATCACCAGGTTGCTCTCGTCGAGCGCCAGCTCACCGGCGCCGACGCCCTCCATGGTCAACGCGAGCGTGTCACCGCGGCGGGCGGTGATCTCGTCGTGCAGCGCGATCGCGTGATAGACGGTGCTCAGCTCGTGGTAACCGTCGGCGCGCGCCGGCCCGACGCCCAGGTGCAGGTTGATCTTCGCCGGAACGCGGACCTTGACCGGGCCGGATGCGCCCAGCCGAGGGCGTTCCTCCCCCTCCGGCTCCCACGCTTCGGTCACGGAGTGATGTCCCGGCTCAGCACCCGGTCAGCCTACTCGGGAGCGGTCGCCGGCACGTTGGCCGCCGCCGCGATGTCGGCGAACGCCTCGACGCCCAGCGCCTCGCCGCGCGCGCCGGGATCGACACCGGCCGCTACCAGCACCTGCGCGGCACGCTCGGCGCCACCGGCCCACCCGGCCAGCGCCGCCCGCAGCGTCTTGCGGCGCTGCGCGAAGGCCGCGTCGACAACCCGGAAAACATCCGCCCGGGGTACATCGGCCCGCGGCGGCTCCCGCAACGTGAACGCGACCAGGCCCGAGTCGACGTTGGGCACCGGCCAGAACACGCTCGGCGGCACCCGGCCGGCGGGGCGGGCGGCGGCGTACCAGGCGAGCTTGACCGACGGCACCCCGTAGACCTTGCTGCCGGGCCCGGCGGTCAACCGGTCGGCGACCTCCTTCTGCACCATCACCAGCCCGTGCCGCAGCGTCGGCAGCTCGGCCAGCAGATGCAGCACCACCGGCACGGCGACGTTGTAGGGCAGGTTGGCCACCAGCGCGGTCGGCGCCGGGCTCAGCTCCGCCGCGGTGATCCGCAGGGCGTCGGCGGCGTGCACGGTGAGCCTGCCGTCGGCGGCGCCGCGGTCGGCCGCGGTCGCGGCGAGCGCGCCGGCCAGGACGGGGTCGACCTCGACGGCCTGCACCCGGGCCCCGGCCGCGAGCAGCCCGAGCGTCAGCGAGCCGAGCCCGGGCCCGACCTCGACGACGACCTCGTCGGGCGCGAGCTCGGCGGCCGCGACGATCCGCCGCACGGTGTTGGGGTCGTGCACGAAGTTCTGCCCGAGCCGCTTGGTCGGCGCCACCCCGAGCCGCGCCGCGAGCGCACGAATCTCGGCCGGTCCCAGCAGTTCGGTCACGGCGCCGAGCTTAAAGGAACGGCCCGTTGTTAACGCTTTCCGCATAGGAACGGTCCGTTCCTAACGCCTGGCACGGCGGACCCGCGGCGTGGCGGCGGTGCGGCGGCCGGGTTGAGCATGTGACGATCGGGGTGACGACCCGAGCAGGAGGCGACAGCGATGTTCAACCCCACCCGGCCGTTCAGTGGCTTCTCGGTCGACGACATCCCGGCCGCCAAGCGGTTCTACGGCGAGACGCTCGGTCTGCCGGTCTCCGAGCTCAACGGCATGTTGATGATCGACATCGGGGCCGGGGCCGAGGTGCTGGTCTATCCCAAGGCCAACCACCAGCCGGCCACGTTCACGATCCTCAACTTCCCCGTCGCCGACATCGACTCCGCGGTCGACGACCTGGCCAGCCGGGGCATCAGGTTCGAGCGCTACGAGGGCATGCCGCACGACGAGAAGGGGATCGTGCGGGGCGACGGTCCCGACATCGCCTGGTTCACCGACCCGGCCGGCAACGTCCTCTCGGTGCTCTCCGACCGCTGAGTCACCACTGCCCGAAGGCGCGCTCCGTGGCCACCGAGATCGCGGCGCACAGCTCGTCGACGTCGGCGTTCTTGGCCTGCGCCAGCGCCCGCACCGTCAACGGGATGAGATAGGACGCGTTCGGGCGGCCGCGGTAGGGCATCGGCGTCAGGTAGGGCGCGTCGGTCTCCACCAGCATCTGCTCCGCCGGGGTGATCGCCGCCGCGGCCCGCAGCGCGCCCGCGCTGCCGAACGTCACCGTGCCCGCGAACGAGAGCAGGTAGCCGCGCCGCACGCACTCCGCCGCGAACGCCTCGTCGGCGGAGAAGCAGTGCAGCACGACCGTGTCCGGTGCGCCCTCGTCGTCGAGCACGCGCAGCACGTCGTCGTGGGCGTCGCGGTCGTGGATCACCAGCGTCTTGCCGTACCGCTTCGCGATCGCGATGTGCGCCCGGAAGCTGGCCTCCTGGGCCGACCGCCCCTCCGCGCCGGTGCGGAACGTGTCGAGACCGGTCTCGCCGATGCCGCGCACCCGCTCGTCGGCCGCGAGCCCCTCGATGATCCGCAGCGCCTCGTCGAGGTTGGGCAGGCGCGGCGCCTCGTTGGGGTGCAACGCCACGGTGGCCACCACGGCGGAGTGCTCGCGGGCCTTGGCCAGACCCCAGCGGGACGACTCGACGTCGACGCCCACCTGGACCAGCCGGTCGACGCCCGCGTTGGCCGCCGCCGCGATCGCGCCCGAGACCGGGTCGGGGCCGAAGACGTCGCGTCCGCCGCCGGCGGCCTCGCTTACCGTGATATCGATGTGCGTGTGGCTGTCGGCCACCGGCACCGCCAGCGGGAGCGGCGGCGGCGGGAACTCCCCGGCGCGGCGGGCGGCCCGCTCCTGACGTGACTGCGACTGCTCGGTCATCGCCGGTCAGCATCACACATAGACGCCGCGCCACCGCGCGCGACGCCGCATCGCCGATGTTCACGAACTGTTCATGAGCGGCTCACGACGCGCCCCTAAGGTCGGCCTGGTGCAGGTCACCAACCCAGAGCGCGGCACCGCCACCACCGATCTGCGCGTCACCCTCGGCGACACGAGCTACCCGGCTGTGGAGATCGCCCGGGGCGCCGCGTACGAGCTGTTCAGCGCGGAGGACGGTGACGGCTTCGAGCGCGATCCCCGGACCGGCGCGCGCTACCCGTACCACCGGTTCGCCCACGTCACGGAGCTGACCGCGGTCAACGGCCGCCCGGCCGACCCGCACCACCCGGACCAGGCGCACCACAACAACCCCGAAGATCCCGACGACCCGCTGATGCTGCCGCTGAGCCGGGCGGTCGGCTGGCGCGAGGTGCACCACCGCAGCCAGAACCCGGGCTCGGCGAACGACCCGATCCTGCTCGGCGTGCGGGCCAGCGCGCACATCCGGCGCGGCACCCGGATGGTCAAGCACCTGTCGGCCAACCAGGTCGCGGCCTACCTCAAGGGGCGGCTGCCGCACGGGTTCTGTTACCGCGAGTACGACGTCGCCCACCTGCGTACCCCCGGCGACCTGCAACTGCTGCGCACCGAGGCGGACAACGGGCGGGACCGCGAGGAGATCGCGTTCGCGCTGCGCTGGCGGGCCGTCGACGCGTCCGACTACGACGTGCCCTCGTACGACCGCTATCCGGGTCTGGTGACCATGCCCGCGCATGACCGGATGGGCGCGCCGGTGCTCGGCACCGGGTTCGCGCCCAGCGGCCGGCACGTCATCCCCGAGTTCGTCACCAGCAACTTCACCGAGCTGCCGATGCCGGCCAACGCGACGCTGGTCGCCTACACGGCCGACGGCGACGAGGCGATGCTCTACTCGTTCCAGCCGGAGCAGCGCGGGTGGCTGCGGATGGCCGGCCCGCGCTGGCGCGCCCTGCTGTCCGAACTGCCGGGCATCTCCCCCGACCAGGAGTACGTGCAGATCGGCGACCAGCAGTCGGCGGTGCACCTGGTCGGCACCTGCCGGGGTGAGGAGTGCGTCGCGGTTGCCGACCCGCCGGGCGAGTTCCGCGTGCTGGCGATGACCCGCGCGGCCCGCTACCCGGTCGACACCCTGGCCCGCCGCAACGAGTACGGGCGCTGGCGCGACGCGCCCTGCCTGGTGCTCCGGCAGGAGTCGGGCTGGCTGCGACTGCGGCTGTGCCGCCCCGACCCGGAGTCGGTGGCCCGGCTCGCGGCCCAGTGCTACGAGCGTGGCGTCTACGAGACCTGGGCGCCGCTGAGCGAGGTCACCGACCGCCAGGTGGTCGACAACCACTACGAGATCTAAGAAAGGAACGGTCCGTTATTAACGCTATTGCGTTAATAACGGACCGTTCCTTTCAGCCGAGCCGCGCGAGCTCCTCGTCGACGATCGACGGGTCCAGCTTGCGGAACACCGGCTTCGGGGCGGCCAGCGGGCGGCCGGCCTCGACCGGCACCGACTCCCACCGCGCGCCGACCGAGTAGTCACCGGTCAGCACGGGGTAGGACGGGCCGCCGTCGAGGTCCGACACCTCCTCGATGACGGGCATCGGCGCGTGCACGCCCGCGCCGCCGAGCAGCTCGTGCACCTTCTGCGCCGAGTGCGGCAGGAACGGCGTCAGCAGCGTGTTGGCGTCGCTGACGACCTGGAGCGCGACGTGCAGGATGGTGCCCATCCGCGGCTTGTCGGCCGCGTCCTTGAGCTTCCACGGCGCCTGCTCCGACAGGTATTTGTTGGCCTCGGCGACGACCCGCATCGCCTCGCCGATCGCCTGCTTCTGCCGGTGCTTCTCGATCAGCTCGCCGACCGTGCGGAAGCCGGCCTTGGCGAAGGCCAGCAGCGCCTCGTCCGCCTCGGTCAGCTCACCGGCCGGCGGGATCTCGCCGAAGTTCTTGGCGGCCATCGAGATCGACCGGTTGACCAGGTTGCCCCAGCCGGCGACGAGCTCGTCGTTGTTGCGGCGCAGGAACTCGGCCCAGGTGAAGTCGGTGTCCTGGCTCTCCGGCCCGGCCACGGCGATGAAGTAGCGCAGCGCGTCGGCGTCGTAGCGCTCCAGGAAGTCGCGCACGTAGATCACGACCTGGCGCGACGACGAGAACTTGCGGCCCTCCATGGTGAGGAACTCGCTGGAGACCACCTCGGTGGGCAGGTTGAGCGAGCCGAGGTCGCCCGGCGAGCCGCCGCGCGCCCCCTGGCCCGAATAGCCGAGCAGGATCGCCGGCCAGATCACCGAGTGGAAGACGATGTTGTCCTTGCCCATGAAGTAGTACGCCGCGGCGTCCTTGCCCTCGCCGTCGGCCGACCACCACCGCTTCCACGCCGAGGGGTCGCCGGACCGGCGGGCCCACTCGATCGAGGCCGACAGGTAGCCGATCACCGCGTCGAACCAGACGTAGATCCGCTTGTCGGACCGGTCGCGCCAGCCCTCGAGCGGGATCGGCACACCCCACTCGAGGTCGCGGGTGATCGCCCGGGGCTGCAGGTCGTCGAGCAGGTTGCGGGAGAACCGCAGCACGTTGGGCCGCCAGCCCTCACGGGTGTCGAGCCAGGCGGCCAGCGCCTCGGCCACGGCCGGCAGGTCGAGGAAGAAGTGCTCGGTCTCGACGAACTCCGGCGTCTCGCCGTTGATCCGGGAGCGCGGGTTGATCAGCTGCTCGGGGTCGAGCTGGTTGCCGCAGTTGTCGCACTGGTCGCCGCGCGCGCTGCCGTACCCGCAGATCGGGCAGGTGCCCTCGATGTAGCGGTCGGGCAGGGTGCGGCCGGTCGACGGCGAGATCGCGCCGAGCGTGGTCTTCGCGACGATGTAGCCGTTGCGGTAGAGCCCGTCGAAGAGGTCCTGCACGACCTGGTAGTGGTTGCCGGTCGTGGTGCGGGTGAACAGGTCGTACGAGAGCCCGAGCCCGTGCAGGTCCTCGACGATCACCCGGTTGTAGCGATCGGCCAGCTCGCGGGCGGTCACGCCCTCGCTGTCGGCCTGCACCTGGATCGGGGTGCCGTGCTCGTCGGTGCCCGACACCATGAGCACGTCGTGCCCGGCCATGCGCATGTAACGGCTGAACACGTCGGAGGGCACCCCGAAGCCGGACACATGGCCGATGTGACGCGGGCCGTTGGCGTAGGGCCAGGCGACCGCGGCGAGAACGTGACTCATGGGCGCAAGGGTAGTGACCCGGCGCGGAGGGCGGCCAGCGAGTCCGTACCGGCCGGTGCCGCATTGTCCGGATTTATCGGCCGACACGCCCTTTGCCTGCACGAACCGTGACGTGAGGCGTTGTCCAATGAGATTTGTGACCGCCGAACGACCCGAGACGACCGGCGAGCTTGAGCCGCTGGCGCACGAGGTGGAAATCGCCGTACCCGCCAACGAGCCGCACCCGGTGCGGGATGCGGTCGGTGTCGCGCACGTGCCGGCCCCGACCCGCGAGCCGGCCGCGGTCAACGGCCTGGCCGCCGCCGTGCACGGCGCCAGCGTGGCCCGCAGCGGCGGGCGGGTCGACACGCTCCGGGACGCCACCCCGCCGGCGCCGCCGAAGCCGCTGGTCGTCGAGGAGGTCGACCGGGACGCGTGGTCGCCGACCCGGCTGGCCGCCAAGGCCCGGTCCGCGGCCCGACCGGCCCGCCACGCGGCGAAGCGGGGCAGGCGGCCGCGCAAGCCACGTGGGGTCCGGGTCGGGCTGGCCATGCTGATCGTGCTGGCCCTCACGGGCACGTTCTTCGCCTGGGTCACCGCCGAGCCGATCTGGCTGGCGGTCGGCCGGGGCGACTCCGGCACCGCGACGGTGGCCGGCTGCGTCGGCTCGGGGCTCACCCAGCGCTGCCGGGGCTCGTTCACCGCCGCGGACGGGCGTTACACCACCCAGGGCGTACGCGTGCTCGGCGTCGACGAGGCCCAGACCGCGCCCGGCACCCAGGTGCGGGCGCAGATGGTGCACGCCGGGAGCACGTCGACCTATCTCGACGACCGGCTGGTGCTGACGCTGCGCTGGCTGCTCGGCCTGCTGCTGGTGCTGCTCTGCGGAGTGGGCATCGTGTTCGCCACCGGCGCCCGGCGGCTGGAGGAACGCTGGGCCCGCCGCACGGCCACGGTCTGCGGGCTGGCGGCGCCGTTGCTGGTCACGGTCGGATTCCTGGCCGCCAGCTACTGACCACTGGCGTGGACGATGGCGTAGACCTCGCGCCGGCGTACGCCGTGTCGCTCCGCCACCGCGGTGATCGCGTCGCGCCGTGAGCTGCCGGCCCGCTCCGCGGCGGCGACCTCGTCCCGGAGCTCGTCGTCGGGCGGCCGGCTGGCCGGCGTCGCGGTGGCGCCGGCGACCACCAGTGTGATCTCGCCCTTGGGTTCGCCGTCGGTGGCCCACTCGGCCAGCCCGCCGAGCGGTCGGCGGACGACCTCCTCGTAGGTCTTGGTCAGCTCGCGGCAGACCGCGGCCGGGCGGTCGGGGCCGAACGCGCCCGCCAGGTCGGCCAGCATCGCGGCCAGCCGGTGCGGCGCCTCGAAGAAGACCAGCGTGCGCTCCTCGGCGGCGAGGGCGGCGAGGCGGGCGCGCCGCGCGCTGCCGGTGCGGGGCAGGAAGCCCTCGAAGCAGAACCGGTCGGTGGGCAGGCCGGAGAGGGCCAGGGCGGTGGTCACCGCGCTCGGGCCGGGGGCCGCGGTGACCGGCAGGCCGGCGTCGAGGGCGGCCCGCACCAGCCGGTAGCCGGGGTCCGAGACGCTCGGCATGCCGCCGTCGGTGACCAGGGCGACCAGCGCGCCGTCCCGCAGGGTCTCGACGAGCTCGGGCGTACGCCGCTCCTCGTTGCCCTCGAAGTAGGAGACGATCCGGCCGGGCACCGTGATGCCGAGGTCGCGGGCGAGCCGGACCAGTCGCCGGGTGTCCTCGGCCGCGACGACGTCGGCGGTCTCGAGCGCCTCCCGCATCCGGGTGGACGCGTCGCCGGGGTTGCCGAGCGGCGCGCCAACAAGAACCAAACGCCCAATCCCGCCGTTCTCCGGCACTTCATAGCCCCTTATGCGTAATTAAGCCAGCCTGCCGAACCCCCCAATTCGGTCCTGGCAGCCTACGATCGCGGGGTGACCCTGGCGGCGACGAGCGTAGCGAGCCCCGAGGCCGGGCCCGAGGAGGCCGAGGCACCGGAGCTCCCGTCCTCCATACCCGCGCGGCGGGATACGGTCTCCGACCAGATCCGGCGCCGCCTCCAGCCGTTCGACGCCCGCCGCGACCCGTGGTCGTGGGCGGTCACCGGCTTCGTCGTCGCGGTCGCGGCCCTCGTGCGGTTCGTCGGGCTGTCCCACCCGCCGGGCAAGATCTTCGACGAGACCTACTACGCCAAGGACGCCTACGGTCTGCTCACCAAAGGCGTCGAATGGAACTACAAGGACGGCGTCGCGTCGTACGTCGTGCACCCGCCCCTGGGCAAGTGGCTGATCGCCATCGGCGAGTGGATGTTCGGCTACCAGGACGCCGACGGCAACGTGCGGGCCGCCGGTCACCTCTGGACCGCCGCGCCCGAGCTGGGCTGGCGGTTCTCGGCGGCGGTCGCCGGCACCGTCTCCGTGCTGATCATGGTGCGGGTTGCCCGGCGGATGTTCGGCTCCACGGTGCTGGGCGCCGCGGCCGGCCTCCTGCTCGCGCTCGACGGCTTCCACCTCGTGCTGTCGCGTACCGCCATCCTCGACATCTTCCTGCTGCTGTTCATCCTCGCCGCGTTCGCCGCGCTGGTCGCCGACCGCGACAGCCGGCGGCGCCGCTGGCTGACCGCGATGGAGGGCGGCCTCGACCCGACCCGGGCTGGCCGCGCGGGCCGGCTGCCGTTCGCGTTCCCGTGGTGGCGGCTGGCCGCGGCGGTGCTGTTCGGCTGCGCGGTCTCGGTCAAGTGGAGCGCGCTGTTCTTCCTGCCGGCGTTCCTGCTGCTCATCCTCTGGTGGGAATACAGCGTGCGGCGCACGGTCGGCGCCCGGCACCCGATCCGCGACACGTTCCTCGACGAGCTCGGCTGGGTCGGCCTGTTCGTCGTGGTCGCGTTCGTGGTCTACGTGGGCAGCTGGAGCGGCTGGCTGCTGACCGACGACGGGTTCTACCGCCACTGGCTGGCCGACTCGGGCCGGTCCGAGCCGCCGGTCATCGGGGCGCTGCACAACCTGCTGCACTACCACCAGGAAGCGTTCAAGTTCCATTCCGGGCTGGACGCCAAGCACACCTACCAGTCGTGGCCGTGGCAGTGGCTGCTGCTGGGCCGGCCGGTCGCGTTCTACTGGTCCAACACCGGCACCTGCGGCACCGACTCGTGCGCGTCCGAGGTGCTGCTGCTCGGCACGCCGCTGCTGTGGTGGTCGTTCATCCCGGCGCTGGCCGCGCTGGCCTGGCTGGGCATCGCCCGCCGCGACTGGCGCGCCGGCGCGATCCTGCTGATGGTCTTCGTGGGCCTGGCGCCGTGGTTCTACTACGCGATCGACAACGGCCGCACGATGTTCTCCTTCTACACGGCCCCCGCGTTGCCGTTCATGATCCTTGCGGTGGTGTACGTGCTCGGCGCCATCATGTATCCGGCCGGCCGGCCAGCGCCGACCCCGGAGAACGCCCGCAAACTCGCCGACCGCCGCTTGGTAGGGGGCGTCGTCGCGGGCGCGTACCTGGTGCTGGTCGTCCTCTGCTTCGCCTATTTCTTCAAGGTCTTCGTCGGCGACGTCATGCCCTACGGGGACTGGTCCGCTCGGATGTGGCTGGGCTCCCGCTGGATATAGCGTGGGGGTCGTGACCGATCCGCTGTGGACCGGCGTCGCGGTGGCGCTGGTGACCCTGTTCGACGACGAAGGCGCGGTCGACGAGCGCGCCACCGCCGCCCACGCTGCCCGCCTGACCGACGAGGGGATCCGCGCGGTCCTGGTCGGCGGCAGCACGGGCGAGGCGGACACCCTCACGGACGCGGAGCTCGCCGGCCTGACGGCTGCGGTCCGCGCCGCGGTGCCGGGCGGGATTCCCGTGGTGACGGGGGCCAGCGGCGCGTGGCGCAGGGCGGCCGTGAGCCGCATCGAGGCCGCGGTCGGCGCCGGCGCGGATGCGGTGCTGGTCGCCCCGCCCCGCCGCGGCGTTCCCGATCTAGCGGCCTTCTACGGCGCCGCCGCCAAGGCGGCCGGCGGTGCCCCGGTGTTGGCGTACCACTTCCCCGGGGTCGCCGGAGGCGACGTCCCGGTGCCGGCGCTGCCCGATCTTCCCCTCACCGGCCTCAAGGACTCGACCGGCTCGGCAGAGCGCCTGCTCCAGGAGTTGGCGGTTTGGGACCGCGCGGTTTACGTGGGGTCGAGCGCGCTGGTGCTGATGGCCGGCGCGGTGGGAGCGGCCGGCGCGATCCTCGCCGTCGCCAACGCGGCGCCGGGCCAAGCGGTGGCGGCATTCGACGGGGACGCCGCCGCGCAGCGGGCGCTGCTGGAGCCGCACCTGCGGGCCAAGGATCGCTTCCCGGCCGGTCTGAAGGCGCTCGTCGCGGAGCGCTACGGCACGTCGGTGACAGCCCGCCTGAGCTGAAAGGAACGGTCCGTTGTTAACGGTTTCCGCAGAACAACGGACCGTTCCTAACGCCGGAGGCGGCGCTTTCCGATCGTGGAACGCGGGCTGCGGAGAGTTGCCGGCCGGCGGGTGAAGGGCGGTCTGCGGCGGGGTCATCACGCGACGGGCCGGCCTAGGTGCGACCGGGTCGCGGGCAACCGGCAAATAGGGCGCGCCCCGATCGCCTGCCACGGGGGAAGCGGGCGATAGGGGCGCGCACATGAGAGCTTAACGAGCGGCGATCACCGGCACAACGGGTGATGGGGTCCAGAAATGTGGTCGGATTCCCGACGCGAGCATCGTCGAACAACCTGCGCAGTTGTCGCGTACCGGACAGTGAGCGTCGCACAAGATTTCCGTTACCGGCCTTGACGCTTGACATCAATGCTGGTCACAGTGGCGTTTCGGTGGCCGACGCGCGTCGGCGGCGCGGGGTGGGCCGGTCGGTTGCGGCCGGTTCGGGCAGTTTTACGGACTGGGCCGACGACGCCCGGCTGGGTGACTGACGTCTCCTCATCGCGCAGCGTGCTTTCTACGCTTCCCGGCGTGATTCCGGACCAGGAACCCGAAACCGACATCATCGTCAGCGCCGCGGAGCCGGTCGACGCGCCTGGAGTGACGCTGGGGCAGGACCCCGCGGCGCCCATCTTCGTCGACGAGACCGGTCGGCGGCGGCGGCTCGTGCGCTGGACGGCGTACGGGATCGGCGCCGTGTGCCTCGGCTACACCGCGCTGGTCGGCGTCAGCATCGCCGGTGGCCCCGCGCTGCCGCACGCGCTGATGCCGTTCCCCGACCGGGTGCAGGAACCCGAACAGGACGACCGGCCCGCGCAGAACCCGCTGCGCACCGCGTTCCGCCCGCCGGACCCCGGGCCGTTCGTGGCGCCGCTGCCCCCGCCGACCGCGCCCGGTGCGCCGAGCGGGCTGCGCACCTCGACCCTGCCCGTCGCCGCCCGGCCCACGCCGAGCCCGACCAAGGGCACCGCGCCCGTCTCGCCACCGCCCGCGACGAACCCACCGACCCGGCCGCCGGAAGGCACGCCGACCGCACCGCCCGGACCGACCGAGGATCCGACCGCGCCGCCGACCGTCGATCCGCCGGCCGGCGGTGGGGGTGGCGGCGGTCAGCCCGCCGGCCCGCAGCCCGGCAACGGCAGCGACGGCGGCACCGGCAACGGCACCGGCAACGGCGGCGGCACCGGCACCGGCAACGGCGGTGGCGGCACCGGCGGCGGCACCGGCAACGCCGGTGGCAGCGGTGGCGGCACCGGCGACGGTGGCGGCACAGGCAGCGGCGGCGGAACCGGCAGTGGCGGCGGAACCGGCAGTGGCGCTGGGGGCGGCACCGGCAGTGGCGGTGGCGGCTCCGACGGCGGCGGCTCCGGCAACGGATCCGGCTCGGACAGCGGCGGCGGATCCGGCAGCGGGTCCGGCAGCGGCGGCGGCACCGGCGACCCGGGCGGCTCCGGCGGCGGCACCGGGAACACCGGCGGCACCGGCGGCGGATCGGGCGACACCGGCGGCGGCTCCAGCGGCAACGGCGCGAACGAGAGCGGCGGCGACAACACCGGCGGCACGTCGTCGAGCGCCGCACCGGTCACCGCGTCGACGACGGCCACCGGCGCCCGGACGCCGACCCCGACCACCGCGGCCGCATGAGCGCACCCACCCGTGACCCGTACGACGGGCTCGCCGGCACCGCCGGCGAGCCCGTCCTCGGCCGCGCCAGCATCCCCGCCGGCCTCAAGATCGCCCCGCAGCTACCGGAATACCCCCTGCTGGACGACGAGGACGCCGACCAGGACGTCGACCCCGACGAGGACACCCAGCCGATCCCGGTCCCACCGGCGACCGGCCGCGCCGTCGTCGGGACCCCCCTCCCGAACCAACGCACCGCCGCCACCGACACCGCCGTGATCCTCGCCAACCAGCCTCCGATCCCACCGCCACCACCGCCGGTCACCGTCGCCGCCGACGACGCGCCGCCGCGCCGCAGCGCACGCCGGGTCGTACCCAAGCCCAAATGGGTCGTCGCCGCCGTCCTGGTCTTCGTCTTCGTCAGCCTCCTGCTCGTCGAGGCGTACGCGAACGCGCGCTTCACCCCCGACCACCAGAGCGAGCCGGGCCCGACCACCACGGTCCCGGACCAGATCCTCGAGGGCGGGCCGATCATCAACGCGGTGCCGGGCCAGGATCCCCGCTCGTACCGCATGCCGCCGAAGACCATCGCGCTCACGTTCGACGATGGCCCCGATCCGGTGTGGACGCCGCGGGTGATGGCGACCCTCGACCGCTACCACGCCGACGCGACGTTCTTCGTCGTCGGCTCGCAGGTCGTCCGCCACCCGGGCCTGGCCCGGCAGCTCGTCGACAACGGCCACGAGCTCGGCGTGCACACCTTCACCCACCCGGACGTCGCGACGCTCCCCGAGTGGCGCCGCCGGATGGAGTACTCGCAGACCCAGCTCGCCCTCGCCGACGCCGCCGGGGTGCGCAGCTCGCTGCTCCGCTTCCCCTATTCGTCGCGGGCCGACGCGATCGACGACGCGGCCTGGAAGCTGGTCAACCAGGCCGGCGGGCTCGGCTATGTCACGGTGGTCAACGACCGCGACAGCCAGGACTGGGCCCGGCCCGGCGTCGACCGGATCATCGCCAACATGATGCCGGAGGGCGACGCCGGCGCGGTCGTCCTGCTGCACGACGCGGGCGGTGACCGCGAGCAGACCGTGCAGGCGCTGGAGCGGTTCGTCCCGATGATGCAGGCGCGGGGCTACTCGTTCGTGACGGTCACCGACGGCCTGCGCCAGGCGCTGACCGACCCGGAGACCGGCGCCGCGCCGACCGTGCTGCGCAATCCGCCCGCCGCGGCCGCCGAGCAGCAGCGCGGCCTGGCCCTGGCGACGGCGATCCGGATCGCCGACTGGTCACTGGACTTCGTCGCGGTGCTGTTCCTGATCGTCGGCATCCTGACGCTCGCCCGTACGCTGCTGCTCTTCGTGCTCTCCGGTCGCCAGGCACGGCGGCGCCGCGGCGACTGGTCGTGGGGTCCGCCGGTGACCGCTCCGGTGTCGGTGATCGTGCCCGCCTACAACGAGCGCGAGGGCATCGAGTCGGCGGTGCGCTCGCTGGCCGGCGGCGACCATCCGGGCGGCATCGAGGTGATCGTCGTCGACGACGGCTCGACCGACGACACCGCCGACATCGCGGAAAGCCTGAACCTGCCGAACGTACGCGTGATCCGCAAGCCCAACGGCGGCAAGTCGAGCGCGCTGAACACCGGTGTGGCGGCGGCCAGCCACGACATCATCGTGATGGTCGACGGCGACACGATCTTCGAGGCCGACTCGGTGCGCCAGCTCGTGCAGCCGTTCGCCGACCCCGAGGTGGGCGCGGTCGCCGGCAACGTCAAGGTCGGCAACCGGGCCAGCCTGGTCGCCCGCTGGCAGCACATCGAGTACGTGATCGGCTTCAACCTCGACCGCCGCCTCTACGAGACGCTGCGCTGCATGCCCACGGTCCCCGGCGCGATCGGCGCGTGGCGCAAGGACGCCCTGCTGGCGATCGGCGGGATGAGCGACGACACGCTCGCCGAGGACACCGACGTCACGATCGCGTTCTGCCGGGCCGGCTGGAAGGTGGTCTACGAGGGCCGCGCCCGCGCCTGGACCGAGGCCCCCGCGTCGCTGGGCCAGCTCTGGCGGCAGCGCTACCGGTGGAGCTACGGCACCATGCAGGCGATGTGGAAGCACCGCCGGTCCCTGGTCGACGACGGCCCCTCGGGTCGCTTCGGCCGCCGCGGTCTGCCGTTCCTGGCGCTGTTCGGCATCGCGCTGCCGCTGCTCGCCCCGGTGATCGACCTGCTGGCCGTCTACGGCGTGCTGTTCGCGGGCCGGGGCGAGACCGCGCTCGCCTGGCTGGCGATGCTCGGCCTACAGCTGATCACGGGCGTGGTGGCGTTCAAGCTCGACAAGGAGCGCCTGACGCCACTCTGGACACTGCCGCTGCAGCAGTTCGCGTACCGCCAGCTCATGTATCTCGTGCTCATCCAGTCGCTGGTCACCGCCCTGACCGGCGGCCGGCTGCGCTGGCACAAGCTCCGCCGCACCGGCGAGGCGGCCGTGCACACCTAACGCACAGACGCCTACCGGACAGTCGCGACCGGGCGACTGGTCGCGCGGCTCGAGTGATGGCACGCTGCGTCGCATGGCGGTCGTGGTGGGGGTCGACGGAGCCGGGCGTACGCACCGGTTGCGCGCGCTCGCCCCACCCCACGCCGTGTGGGTGACGCCCGACCGGCCCGAGGTGCCCGCGGCCCCGTCCGCCGTGGTCGTCGACGACCCGCATCGCCTGCCCGACGCGATCCTGGCAGCGCTGTCCGATGTGGCCCGTCGGGGCATACCCCTGCTGCTCGGCCGCCGCCCGACGCTGGACCGGCCGGCGCTGGCGGAGCTCGACGAGCTGGCCGCCCACGACGGCCTGACCCGGCTCGCGCCGCTCGACGCCGCGGCGATCGCAGCCCTGACCGGCCGGCCCGACCTGCACGAGGCCTGCGCGGGCTGGCCGGCGATCGCCGCGCTGCTGGCCGACGGCGGACTGCTCGGCCGGGTGCAGCGTCGCCTGGCCACAGTGGACCCGATGGTGATCGAGGTGGCCCGCACACTGGCGCTCGGCCTCGACCTGGCCGACGACGTGCTGGCCGGCGCCACGGGCCAGCCGCCCGACGCGCTCGCCGGGGCGCTGCGTGCCCTCCGCGACCTCGGTTTCCTGGCGCCCGACACCGAGCGGCTCGTGCCCGCGGTGGCGGCGGCCCTGCTCGACGATCTCGCGCCGGCCGAGCGCCGCCGGGTGCACGCCCGGGTCGCCACGGCCCTGGCCGCCTCGGGCGCCGACCCGGTCGCGGCCGCCACCCAACTGCGGGCGGCCCGCATCCGCACCGGCGCCGACGTGTTCCGCGCCGCCGGCGACCGCCTGCGCTTCACCGACCCGGCCGCCGCCATCTCCTGGTACGCCGACGCGGTCGACGCCGGCGCCGATCCCGCGACGGTCGCCGCGGGCCGGGCCGAGGCGGCCGCGCTGGTCGGACTCCCCGTCGAGCCGTCCGGTGCCTCCCGTCCGGCCGACCGACACCGGTTCGCCCTGGTGGCCGGCGCAGTCGCGGCCCACGACGGCCGGCCGGCTCGCGCCGTCGAAACGCTCGCCGCCGCCGACGGGCGGTCGGGCCACCCGGCCGCCCCGTCCGCCACCGCAGCCTCGCCCGGGCCGCTGCTCGCAGTGCCGTCGCTCGTCGCCCTCGGCCGGTTCGCCGACGCCCGCGCCGCGTTAGGAACGGACCGTTCCTCTGCGGAAAGCGTTAACAACGGGCCGTTCCTTCTTGCGCAAGCAGTGGTCGCTGCGGCGAGCGAGCCGGGGGCGGCGGTGCCGCTGCTGATCGAGGCCGCCGAGGCCGTGGAGCGCACGCCGCCCACGGTGGTGCTGCCGGATACGCCCCACGCGCTGGCCGCGATCGTCGCCGTCACGGCCGGCGACGCGGGGACCGCCGAGCACCTGCTGCACCGCGCCCTCGACCGCGGCGTCGGCGGCCCGGTCTTCACCCAGCGCCACCGCCTGCTGCTGGCCTGGACCCGGCTGCGCACGGGTCGCTACGACACCGCGCTGGCCGAGCTGCGCCGGCTCGGCGACGGGCTGCCCGGCCGCGAGGTGCTGCTGGCGGCCGCGCTGCGGGCGGGGCTGGCCCGCCGGTCGGGCGACATCGCCAAGCTGCGCGAGGCGTGGGTGAGCGTCGAGCCCGTGCTGGCCCGGCAGGCGGTCGACCTGTTCCAGTTGGAGCAGGTGGAGGAGCTGGCCGTGGCCGCGACCCGGCTGCGGCAACCACGACGGATCGCGCCGGTGCTGGCGGCGCTCGACGGCGTCGTCGCCGGGCTCGGCCATCCGCCGGCCTGGACCGTCGCCCTCGCCTGGATCCGGCTGCAGATCGGCGTCGCGGCCGACGACCCGACCGCGGTCAAGGCGGCCGCCGACGCGGTCGGGTCGGCCGGCGCGGGCGGCGAGCGGCAGCGGGCCCAGGCGGCGGCCGCGGCGGCGTGGACGCGCTCGCTGGCCGGCGCGGTCGACCTCGACGCCGTCCTCGCCGCGGCCGACGCGCTCGGCGCCGCCGAACTGCCGTGGGAGGCATCCCGCCTGGCGGGGCACGCCGCCATCCGCACCACCGACCCGACCGCCGCCCGCCGGCTGCTGGAGGTGGCCCGCGAGCTGTCGGGCGCCGAGCCGGAGCGGGCCGGCGAGGGCAACGCGGCCGGACTGTCCGAACGGGAGGTCGAGGTGGCCCGGCTGGTGCTCGACGGGCGTACCCACAAGGAGATCGGGGCTCAGCTCTTCATCTCGCCGAAGACCGTCGAGCATCACGTGGCCCGGATCCGCGTCAAGGTCGGCGCCACCGACCGGGCGGAATTCGTCGCCGCGTTGAAATCCCTGCTCAATTCCTGACACTCCGCGTCATCAGCGGGTTGTTTCGCGGTCTGCTGTGTACCGGCCGGCACCCCCTATCCCCTCCCCCCAACCAGGGGGGTCTTCCCGATGTCCGGGGGGTGGGCCGACGGCGACGCTGTATGCACACCCGCCAGACAGGCCGGGAGAACTCCTCAGAAGGAGGCAAGGGAAATGCAGAATCTCGAGCTCACCAACCTCCTGGTCAACCTCGTCAAGCAGCTGGCGACGGACCCGACCAAGGCTCTGCAGTTCGCGCAGAACCCCCAGGGCGAGCTCGTCGCCCAGGGCATCACCGAGCACGACCTGTCCGGCCTCGACATGCCGGCGATCGTGCAGCAGGCCTGCGGCGAGCCGGGCTTCCCGGCCGACGCGGCGCGGGCGCTGCAGAGCTACACGAGCGGCGGCGGCGGTGGCGGCGGCTACACCCCGCCCACCCACCACGTGACCTCCGGGCCGCAGTCGATGGAGCAGGTCGTGCAGCACCTGACCTACGTCAACCAGGTGACCAACGACAACGACATCATCAACGAGATCGTCGACCAGAGCACCAACGTCGAGGTCGGCGACGACTTCGACGGCGAGCTCGACATCGACAGCAACAACGCCAACGCGTCCGGCGCGGGCGCCGTGGCGGTCGGCGAGGCCGACGACGTCAACGCCGCCACCGGGGCCAACTCGCAGGTCGTCGACGGCGACATCGAGGGCGACAACCTGTTCAACAGCGACGGCGCCGTCTCGGTCGACGGCGACCTCGAGGCGCCCGTGGTGACCGGCACCAACACCGGCATCGTGGCCGACGGCGACGTCGAGGACTCGATCGTCGGCAACAACAACGACCAGCAAGCCAACGACGTGGACGTCGACGGCGACAACGACGGCGTCATCAACTTCGGCGACGGCGACGTCAACAACGTCAACGACTCGACGCTCGACAACTCCAACGTCGGCTCCGGCACCAACATCGCCGACAACGACGACTCCGCGATCGGCCTCGGCGACGGTGACACCACCAACGAGGACAACGACACCACGATCACGGAGAACACCAACGTCAACGCCGAGGACTCGGTGGTCAACACGGAGCAGGGCCCGGGCGACCAGGACGCCGACTTCGACCAGGACTTCAGCGTCCCGCCGCCGCGGACCCTCGAGGAGCACGACGAGCCCTCGATGCGCGAGCCGGAGCCCGAGGACGCCCCCGCCTGATCCATCCACCCAACTACACACCACTCGCCGACAGCGGGCGGTCGGGCCACTAGGCCCGGCCGGCCCGCTGCGCCGTCCACACCGGAGGGACGCAGCGATGACCGAGCCAGCCACCGCCACCGCCCCGGCGACCGCCCTGGTCGACCTGGGGATCAAGGCGTGCACGGCGTACGGGCGGGAGGACCTCGCCGCGCGGCTGGGCCGGCTCCAGGCCGGGCTGGCCGACCCGGCGGTGCACATCGTCGTCGCGGGCGAGTTCAAGCAGGGCAAGAGCTCACTGATCAACGCGCTGCTCGGCACGGCGGTCTGCCCCGTCGACGACGACGTGGCCACGGCGGTGCCGACGTTCGTGCGGCACGGCGCGGAGAAGACCGCCACCGTGGTGCACGAGGGCAACCCGCCCCGCCGCGAGCAGGTCGACTTCGCGGACCTGCGCCGGCACGTGGTCGAGGGACACGAGGGCGCCCGGGCGTCCCGGGTCGACGTGACCGTCCCGCGCAAGATCCTCAGCGGCGGCCTGGTCATGGTCGACACCCCCGGCGTCGGTGGCCTCGGTTCCGCGCACGCCGCCGCGGGACTGGCCGCCATCTCGCTGGCCGACGCCGTCCTCTTCGTCACCGACGCCGCGCAGGAGCTGACCCGCAGCGAGGTCGAGTTCCTCCGGCAGGCCCGCGAGCTGTGCTCCACCGTGGTCTGCGTACTCACCAAAATCGACTTCTATCCGGCCTGGCGACGGATCCGCGACCTCAACGCCGGCCACCTCCGGATGGTCGGCGAGATCCCGCTGCTGCCGGTCTCGTCGCCGTTGCGCGCCCGTGCCGTGCGCGCCAACAACCAGGCCCTCAACGTCGAGTCCGGGTTCCCCGACCTGGTCAAGTTCGTGCAGGAACGGGTCGGCGGCGGCGCCGCGGCCCGCCGGACCAAGGACGCCGCGGCCGAGGTGCTGGCCGTCTGCGACCAGCTGCGCGGGCAGTTCACCGCCGAGCGGGACACGCTCGCCGACCCCGCCAACGCCCAGCGGATCGTCGACGACCTCAACACGGCCAAGCGCCGGGTCGAGGAGCTGAAGACGGCCGCCGCCCGGTGGAGCGTCACGCTCAACGACGGCACCGCCGACCTGACCGCCGACGTCGACTTCGACCTGCGCGACCGGATCCGCAAGATCACCACCGAGGCCGACGACGCGATCGACGAGGTCGACCCGGCCGACATGTGGCCCGAGATGGAGGAGTGGCTGCGCGCCCGGATCTCCTACGACCTGCTCGGCAACTACAC